>CAWHME010000006.1:0-399581 GCA_963830465.1 uncultured Solirubrobacterales bacterium | reverse complement strand
ACGCAAACGCGACGATCCAGGCGCAGGCGGCACGCCAGGCACCCGCCGCGACCCCGCCGCCGCAGCACTCTGCGCTCCAGACGCCGGCCGTCGTGTCAGCGACACCGTCGTCGGACTCGGTGAACGTGGACGTTTCACACCCGGCCCAGGCGGCGACGTCGAGCCCGTCAACGAGCAGCGCGAACGTGCCGACGAGCGGCTCGTCAGGCTCGGGTTCGGGGGATACCCAGGACTCGACTGGCGGCTCGTCGTCGGGTAGCTCGACTGGCGCCGCTTCGGGTTCGTCGGGTTCGTCTTCATCGGTGCCGGCGGGGCCGAGTGCGTTTGGCTCGACGGGATCTAGCGGTTGTAACCCGAAGTGTTCATAGGGAGGAAGGCAAGCTGATGCTCACACGAATCATCACCCGCTTGAGGAAGGACGTGGTCGGCGTATATCGCGGTCGCGATTGCGGTGGTGGGGGGCGGTGGCTATGCGCTGGCGGCGACGAGCCAGCCGAAGACGATCACCGTCTGCGCCAACAAGAAGACCAAGGCGTCTACAACGACGCGAGTAGTAGAGGCAAGTGCTCGAGCAGGCAGACCAAGCTCAGCTGGAATCAGATCGGGCCGCGGGGCTACACCGGCGCGCGCGGAGCGACAGGAGCGACGGGACCCCAAGGACCCCAGGGCGCCACCGGAGCGACCGGCACCACCGCCAGCGCCTGGGGAGTCGTCGGCGACAATGGAAACCTGGCGTTTGGCGCCCAGGGTCTCCGGCAACGCACCTCGCGACGGGGAGCTATCAGATCACGATCACCGCCGCCACCTGCGCGCAGGGCTTCAATGTGCCGACGGTGACCATTTCCGATGCGAACCCGCCCGCAGGTTACGGCGCCGGGGCGTTTCCGGTGGCGTGGGTCGAGAACACGGGCGATAACCGCCAGTTCACGGTGATCACCGGATCGTCTTTGGGGGAGCCTTCACGGCGACTGATCACACCTTCAACGTGAGCGACGTGTGCTGACGCGGGAGGCTGGTGATGCGACGCGCCCTCATGCTCGGCTTCATCGGGGCGGTTCTGGCCGTCGCCGGCCTCGGCGTCAGGGTGGCGCGCGCGGGGACGATCACCGCGTACGCGAACAGCTCGAACTGTGGCCTGCTGAGTGCGTACACGAACACGTATGACCTTGCTCTGTCGAACTGGACCACCGGGTGCAATCTGCTGGAGATCAGCAACGTCAACGAGACGCTGTACCCGGAGAACTACTTCGGGCAGCTGATCACCTACGCGCCGGCGGGGATCGCGATCACATCGGCCGCGGTGTCGGGAGCCAGTGCTGATGGCGGCCCCACCGGTAGCCATTGGTGGACGGGGTCTGTGTGGAGCGGCGGGTCGAACACGTGGGCGCCCGGATATGACGGTGTTGATCAGTTCCCGGGTGGCAGCTCATATTGGGGGATGCAGATGTGGTGCGTCGCTACCGACTGGGGGAAGGCGATATGTACGCCACGGCGGTCACATTGACCGCGATCGAGAACCAGGTCCCGGGATCACCGCCGTCGGCAGCGGAAACCTCTGGTACCAAGGGACTCAAGACCCGAGCAGCAGCGACTCGCACTACGTGTGGAACCCGGCGGGCGACCCGTGGCCACTGACGCTGTCCGCGAGCGACCCGTCCGGCGCCTGCCAGCTCGCACTCGTGGTCGACGGCCACGAGATCGGCAGCCCGGAAGCAGCGAGGAATCAGTATGCGTGGCAGCAGTGCCCAACCCGAATGGTTGGAGCCCGATCAAGGCGCGCAGGTCGACACGCGAACCTACATCCCCGGGGCCGGCTCAATGCCGGTGACTCTGCAGGTGTTCAATGCCGCGGGGGTCGAGACGGCTTATTCAGAGAAGGTGCAAGTCGACAACGATCCGGTCAATGTGGCGCTGAGCACGCCGGATCATCCCAACCCGAGCGTGTCGGTCAACCATGCAGTGACGGTGGACGCCAACGCCACAGCGGGACCGAGCGGAGTCGCCGGAATGAATTGCAGCGTCGACGGGAGCGATCCGGCTGCGTACCCGGCGGGCGGGGTGACCGTCGACGGGGATGGAACCCATACGGTGGTTTGCACCGCTGGCAATGGGGCGGTGGACCCGCAAGGCCAGCCGAACTCGGGCAGCAGCTCTGAGACGGTCAAGATCGACCAGGCACCGCCGGCGGTCACGTTTGAGCCGCAGAACCCCGGCGATCCGACCGAGCTGGTGGTCGATACCAGCGACAGCGAGTCGGGGGTGGCGGGGGGGATCGATCGCCATGGCGCCCGCGGGAACCAATCATTGGACGGCGCTGCCGACGAGCTTTGACGGGCAGCATCTGGTCGCCCGCGTCAACGACGCGGGCTTACACGGGACGTATGTGTTTCGGGCCACCAGCTGCGACAACGTGGGTAACTGCGCGGCGACGGACGAGTCGCTGGCGTTGCCGGTACGCCTCGCCGTCCGCTCTGATGTGAGCTTTGAGAAGATCGAGTCGCCGGCGAAGATCGTGCGCGAACGGGTGCTGGTGGCCTGGCATTACCAGCGCGAGCGCCGCCACGGCAAGATCTACCGGATGCGGGTGGGCGGCCATTACCGGATGATCGCGGTGGTGATCAAGCGAAACACGGCGTGCGCGACCAAGCGCGTGAGGACCGGCGCTCAGCGCTGGCAAGAGCTGCGGGCCTGCCGCCGACTGAACATCAAGCTGCTCGCAAGCGAACGGGTCGGCTACGGCAAGCAGGTGACCGTGCATGGGCTGTTGATCACCGCGCAGGGCGCACCGCTGGCCGGCGCGCCCGTCCAGATCGAGACGGCGCCGGAGAACGAGCTGCGGCAGTTCACGCCGGTGACAGAAGTGACCACGGCGAGCGACGGGACGTGGTCAGCGACGCTGCCGGCGGGACCATCGCGGATCATCCGAGCGGTGTATGGCGGCGCGCCCGGCGTGTTGCCGGCCACCGGCCAGGCGACGATGACCGTCCCGGCGAGGATCGGGGTGACGATCACCCCGCGGCGGGTGCCGTGGGCTAACTTCATCAAGGTCGTCGGGCATCTCGACGGCGGGTACGTCCCCCCGGACGGGGTCGCGTTGCGGTTCTTGGTGCGCTACCCGCACACGGTGCGCCCCTCGTCGTTGCTGGCGTTGCGGACCAACCGCCAAGGGCAGTTCGCGTTCACCTGGTCCTATAACGGCGGACAGGGGGTCGCGACCTACCCGATGTCGATCGCGACCACCGCGACCGAATCGGACTATCCGTTCGCCGCCGGGTCAAGCCGCCAGGTGCTGGTCACCTTCGGCGTGGCCACCCCACCCAGCCGACCGCATCACGCGAAGCATCGGCAGCCCGCCGCCAAGAAGCCAGCCCCGCGTCGGCGGCGGTGATGATCAGTCGGGCGCGGGGCGAGCACGAGAGCCCGTTCGCGCGGCCCTGGCGACCGCATCGCCACGACCAGCTCGCTGATCCCGCCGCTGAGGAGCCCGTCGATCTGATCACCGAGGCGCCGAGGCGGCGGTGGAGGGGATGGTGGATCGCCGTGATCATCGTCGTCGCGGATGGCCGGCGGGTTCGCGGCCGGGTCACGCGTGCCCACCGCCGATTCGAGCTCGGTGTATCCCGCGACTCCCCGAGGGTGGGTGGACGCGTTCTTGGCCAGCGCGATCGATGACGCCCCCCGGGCGTGCGACACCCTGCTGAGCCCGTACCTGGCCCGTAGCTACACCCACACCCGTGCAGGGAGTTGTCTGCGCTACTTCGCCGCGGCCAGCGCCTCCGCGATCCAGATCGAACGGGTCGTGCAACTGCGCAACACCGCGGTCGTCGAGGTGCGCGAGCAAACGGCGCCGCGAGCGTGGACGACGGTCGTGCTTGACCGCCATAACGGCGGCTGGCAGGCGGTCGAGCTGCTCAACGCCCGCTCCGCCTAGGCCACCGCGGCGACCGCGGCCACGCCCGGGAGCACTGCGACCCACGCTCTCAGGCGCGTATAAGCAATCAAGGAATGAACAACCTTGGTTGCGTCAGCATGTGCTTAATAACCAAGTAAAGAATCAAGTACCAAATCTAAGCTCATTTAGTTATTATGACCGTGGTGATGTCCATCTCCTCAAAGGAGCTCTCATGTCGCTGTCTCATCGTTCACGGCTGCCGCTCGCCGGCGCCGTCCTAATCGCTGGCGCCGTGGCGGTCGCAGGGGTGGCGGGGCTGGCCATTGGCCAGGCCGGGGTCTCGCTGGCGGCGTTGCATGCCGCTGGGCTGGTGGGGACCGCCCCGGCGAACTCGGGGGTGATCTCGGGGTTGATTCGCACGTTGCAGGGCAACGTGATCTGGCTAATCGCGACGGGGTTTGGGTTGGTGATCGCGATCATCGCGTTCATGCTGTTCTTCGGGTCCCAGCGCGGGATGGAGCAGCTGGCGAAGGTGGCGATCGCGATCATGCTGATCCTGGTCGTCGCACCGGCGGCGCTCGCCTAGCCCCCCACGACGCTGCTGAGGCCAAGCCGGAGGCGATGGTGTCTCGTCGGATGGTGGTGTGTCGCCGGGCGGTCGTGCTTGCGCTCGCCGTGGTAGCGCTCGCGCCAGCACCGGCGCTGGCTGGCACCGGCGCCCACGCGGCGGCGGCGGTCCCTTACGCGGGGATCATCGCCAGCATCTTTGGGAGCATCGGCCACGCGCTGCTGGGCGCGTTCACGTGGACGGTCGATCTCGCCGGGAAGTTCATCCTGACCACGCTGGGGGCGCTGGTGCGGATGCTGATCCCCCAGTCCTGGGTGCACAAGGGGCTTCAGATCATGCAGTGGCTGGTCGCGGTCCCCGACTATGCGGGCAAGATCGCCAGTCCCGGCGGCGGGCGCGCCTACGGGTTCGCCGGGATCAACGACCTGCGCGAGGTGATGATGTGGCTCGGGGTCGCGATCGCGCCGCTGAGCCTGGTGTATGCGACCGCGCGGGCGATGGTCGACGACGCAGACCCGGTCGCGATCCCGGTGCTACGGATGCTCGCGGTCGCGGTGGTGATCATCTCCTACCCCTACTGGTGGTCGCAAGCCAGCGCGCTGGCAGATCAGATCACCAACTCGATCCTCACTCTCCCCGAGGTCTCCCAGGGCCTGTACAAGCTGATGAGCTACGCCGTCGGCGGGGTGGCGTTGGGGGGCTGGCAGCTGATCGACCTGGCGCTGATGGGCGCGATCGGCCTCGCGCTGCTGTCGCTGATCTTCCTCAAAGTCGCAATCATCCTGGTCGGCGCGCTGCTGTACGCCACCGGGCCGGTGATGATCGGGCTGGTCCCCACTCGCGTCGGCAGCACGCTCGCGCGGGCGTGGGGCAGCGCGGTCGCGTTCGTGTTCGCTCTCGGGATGGTATGGACGCTGGTGTTCGCCGTCGGCGCGCTGCTGATCGGCGATGCCGGCACCGCTGGCCCGCTGATCGCCGGCAACAGCACGTTCGGATCACTCGCCGGCGGTCTCTTGTTGGCAGTCGCCGGGCTGGCGAGCCTGTGGCTGTGTCTGAAGGCAGCCAGAGAGGCCAGCTCGATCCTGCGGATGCAGCTGTCCGGGATGCTGATCCTCGCCGGGCGCCACAGCAGCTCGAGCTCGAGCAGCCGCACCACCAGCGCCCGTGCCTCGGGCGCGTCGTTGCGTGAGTACGGATCGCGATTGAGCCGCTCGGCGCGGGCGGCCGGCGGCGAGCTCGCGTTCGCCGGTGCCGGCGGGGCCGCGGCCGCCACCGCTGCGCGCTCAGCGACGTACCTGGGACGCCGCGGGCTGGTCGGGACCGCCGTCGGCGGCGTCCGCGCCGCCGGCCAACGCGCTGCCGGTCCCGCCACCACGGTGCTGACCCGCTCGCGAGCGGGGGCGGTCGCCGCGCGCATGGCCCGCGCCGGCACCGCCAGCTGGGCAGCGCCAATCACTAATCCCGCCGCTTCGCCGCCACCGCCATCGCGCCCCGGGACGCCAACCCAACGGCAAGTCGGCACGTCCGAGACCGCTCGCAACGGTCATCACCCCACGGCCGGAACGAGCCGGCCTCCCCGCTCATCCAGGGAAGGCGCGCCTGGAGCTGACACCGCGCGATCCCGTACCGACCGCTCTTCGAAGCAGGCCGAGAGTGACAGCGGCGGTCAGCCCCGTCCTAGCGCCTCGCCGGTCGCCGTTCCGGTTCGCGACCAGCGCTCACGGCCGGTCATCGGGCCGGTGGCGGGACCGCAGCCCGCCACCGCCCCTGACCGTCGCGGCGCGGGCTCGTCTGCCGCTTCGAGCGTGCCGAAGGGATCAGCCTCGCGAAGCTCCGCGACCACGCCTGGCGCCAAGACCACGTCAGACGCTGATCCCACGCGCAAGCGGGCGCCACGTCCGGCGCCGACCCCGGCGGTGGGCCCGCAGCGCCCGGCACGACCGACGGCGCCCAAGCCCCCGCCGCGCCCGCCGGCTCCGAACCGTGGGCAGCGCCCGCCGGCTCCGAACCGCTCGCAGCCCCCGCGGCCGGCTAAGCGGCCCGCGGCGCCTCGGGCCAAGAGGCCTGAGCCGCCGCAGCGAGGTGAGCGATGACCCCGACCTTGCGGCGGCTTAATGACCGCGAGCGCTACTGGGGTTTGACCTGGCCGGGGTGGGTCGCGGTGGTTGCTGGGGGCGGGGTGTTGTATGGCGCGGTGCGGCTGTCGCCGTTCGCCTTCAAGCCGACCGTGACGATCGCGCTGGTGCTGTTGACGCTCGGCGGGATGCTGATCCTCGCGGTCTCAGGCCAGGCGCTCTCCCCTGCGCGGCATCTCGCGGCGATCGTCGCCTACCGCCGCGCCCCCAAACGCTGGACGCTGACGGACAAGCCCGACCGCGGCGGGCTGGTGCTGGCCCGCGTCCCGGAGCTCGAGAGCAGTCCGCCGATCGCCGAGGAGGCGCTGAGCGCGGCCGGCCAGGAGATGGCAGCCGAGCTGTTTGACGAGGAGCCGTCGTGATCGGCGGGCGGGCGCGGTCGGGGTCGCTGGGTGATGTGTTGCCGATCGCCTTGGTCGAGCCCGATGGGTTGATCGTCACCACTGATGGGCGGTATGTGCGGCTGATCGAGTGCGGGCGGGTGCCGAACACGATCACCGCCGACCCGGCGGAGCTCGGGCGGGTGGAGGAGACGTTCGCGCATCTGTGCCGGATCATTCCCGACCGCCAGGGGCTGATGATCCTCGCGCAGACCGATCCGGTGCCGATCAAGGACGCGCTCGCCGGCGACGAGCAAGCCACCCAGACCGCCGCCAGCCAGGACCGCCGCGACGGTCACCCCGAGCTCGCGAAAGCGCGGTCGCGGCTGATGGCAGCGACCGAGCAGACGGTGATCGCCGCCGCCGGGGCCGAGCAGCCGGCGGTATTCGCACGCTGGTGGGTGGCGGTCCCCTACCGGCCGGTAATCGAGGAGAGCCGCGAGCAGCTACGCGCGCTGCTCGCGGGCGCGCGCCGGCGGACGCTGTGGCAGACGCACTACGAGGCGGCGGGCGAGAGCCTGCGGCTGACCGCGCAGGTCGACGCCGCGGTGCGCCGCGCCGGAATCGAAACCTGGCAACTCGACGGCACCCAAACCCTCGCTTTGCTGTGGGAGCGACTGCACCCCGCCGCCGATCAGGAGCCCGACTACCAGCAGCTGGCCGCGGCGTGCCAGATCGCCACCGCCACCACCCCCCGCGAGGCCGCCCAGCACCGCCACCAAATCCTCCAGGCGCTCACCAGCGGCCCGACGGTCGAGCTGAATGTCGGCGAGCACCCGGCGTGGATTCGCCACGCCGACGGAACCCTGGAGGAGACGATCCATCTCGCCACCCCGCCGGCCGCGACCGAACCGTCGTGGCTGGCGCACCTGCTGGCGTGTCCGCTGCCGGCGACGCTGGTGGTGCACATCAAGGTCGGGGTCCGCGCCCGCGAGAGATCACGCCAGCGGCGACGCTGGCAGCGGATCCGCGCAACCGTGCGCTACAAGGACCGCCGCGACCGCCTGGTCGGCTCAGACGAGGAAGAGGCGCTCGAGGAGGCAGCGATCGTCGACGCCGAGCTCGCCAGCCAGATCGGCGCCACCGTGTATGACGTCGGGGTGTACTGCTCAATCCGCGACCCCGACGGCAACGCGGAGACGTTCGCGCGGACCGTCCGGCAGACCTGCGCGGACTTTCACTCGCTGACCAACGCGCGGGTGGTCCGCGGCCGCCACCTGGCGCTCGCCGGGTTCACCTCGACACTGCCGCTCGCCGTCGACCGGCTCCGCGCTCGGCGGCGGTATGCGCAGCGCAACATCGCGCACCTGGTGCCGCTCACCTCGAGTCGGTGTGGTTGCCCGGAAGGGTTGATCCTCGGTACCGCTGATCCCGGCGGGACGCTGGAGCGTCTTGACCCGTACGACCCGCAGTTCGCGACCACGCTGACGTTGATCGTCGGCAAGGGCGGCGGGGGGAAGACGGTCACCAGCATTCTGCTGGCCTGCCGGTTTTTGGCGCAGGGCGGGCGGATTTACATCACCGACCGCAGCAGCACCCCCGATGACACCGGCAACACCGCCGGCTCCGGGCACTACGACACGCTGCTGTCGCTGATCCCCGGCGCCCGACGCGTGCAGCTCGGGACCGCGCATGGCGCGGTGATCTGCCCCTGGGACGTGCCTGAGGTGACCCACGTTCCCGATCAGAAGATCGAGTTTCTGCTCGCGTTGCACACGCTGCTAATCGGCGACGCGCACGACGCAGAGGGTCTAATCCGCACGCTCGACGCCGACGAGGAAACGATGCTCAGAGACGCGATCAACCGCGTCTATGAGGTGTGCGCGGACACCGGCGAGCGTCCCCGCGAGCAGCTGCTGATCGACGCGCTACACCACCGCCAGGCCGAGGGGGAGCTGACCGGCGCCAACGCCGACAAGCTCCAATCATTGCTGCTGCGCCTCGGGCCGTTCGGAGAGGACGGGGCGCTCGCGCACGTCGCCGACCGCGAGACCAGCGTCGCCGCAGACGCGCCCGTGGTGCTGTTCGATTTCACCGGCCTGTCTGACCGCCTCGCGCCGGCGCTCACTTTGGCGGTCGCCGACTACGTCGAATGGCAAGTGCATCGGCTGCGCCGCCGCCGCGTCGCCGGCGAGCTCGACGGGCGCGGGCCGTGGGCGGGACGCGCGGAGCTGATCATCGAGGAAGGCTGGAAACCGCTCAGCTCCCCAGCTGCGGGGGCGTGGCTAAACGAGTACGCCCGCCGTGCGCGCCACTACGCGCTGTGGCTGGTGTTCATCACCCAGTTCTTTCGCGACTTCGACTCAGAGCAGGGCCGCTCGATGCTCTCCAACCACGCCGTCGCGCTGTGCCTGCCCAACGAGCGCCGCGACCTGGAGTACGCCGCCGGGCCGGTCGGGCTGACCGACACCGACATCGCCGAGATCCTCACCCTGGCCGTGCACAAGGGCGCCTACTCGACGCTGTACATGGTCTCAAAACGCGGCCGCGGCGCCGTCCGGATCGCCCCCGGACGCCCCGAATACTGGATCGCCTCCAGCAACCCCGAACTCGACCAGCCACTCCGCTACACCGCGCTGCACGACACAGGCGGAGACCCATGGGCCGCGCTAGCGAAGCTCTGCGATCCCGACTGGCTCGACCAGCACCGCGACACCGGACCGGTATCGCGATGAGCAGCACGACGCTACCCCTGCCCGCCCCCCGCCTCTACCGGGAGCGCCGGCCCACGCCCCGCGGCGCGGCGGCGGGCCGGACTGGTGTCGCAATGAGCACCACCACGCTACCCCGGCCCGCGCCCGGCGTCTACCGGGAGCGGGGTCCCGTACCCCGTGGGCCGCGGCGACGCGGCCGCGGCCGGCTGATCTTGATCGCCGCCGGACTGGGGTTCATCGTCGTGCTCGCGCCGGTAGTGCTGCTCGCCGGCGCCGGCAACCCCCCTTGCGCGAGCACCGAATCCGACTCCGCGGCGGCCCCGACCGCTGCCAGCAACCCCATCGGCGCCCCGGTCCCGGCGGGCATGTTCGCCGCGCCGCTGAAGATGACGCCGGGACGCTGGTATCGGGTCGGCGCCACCGAATTCAGCGGCAGCTTCGGCGGCTCGGGGGCGTACCTGCCGTCATATCCAGACTCGTTTGCCGAGCTCTCACTACTGGACTCAAACCCGTACCCGAACTTCACCTTCGCCGACGCCAACGCGCTTGACAACCTGCCCTACGGCACCGCGATCCGGGTCGCCAACGACGGTCGCCAGCAGGTGATCGTCAAGCGTGATGTCGGCTACGGCCAAGGACCCGGCCAGGCGCTGCCCTACCGCGTCGACGTGTACATGCCCGCCGCCGAACAGCTCGGCATCTCGAAAAACCCGGTCGACATCGAACTAGCCCCCTCATCGGGGGCCGCCGCCGCGCTGGGGCAGCTCCCCGGGACCATCGACACCCCCGGTGGCGAGAACTGCTCAACCGCCGGGGAAATCGTCGGCAGCACCGCGGGGCTACAGCTGACCTCCGGCCAGGTGGCCCAAATCCTTCCCAACGGAGACGCCACCGCGCCGGCGGACGCGCCGCCCGCGGTCAAGCTGGCGATCGCCGCCGCCAACCGCATCCACACCACCTACTACCAAGCCGAGCGTCCCGAATACCTGGACCGGACCTACCCCTGGTATGACTGCTCGGCCAGCACCGCCTACGTGCTCTACCACGGCGGTCTGAACGGCACCGGCGTGACCGTCGATGGCAGCACCGACGCGGGCAACGGGATCACACTCGAGGGCTACGGGGATCCCGGCCCCGGCAAGTGGATCAGCGTGTATGGCAACAGCACCCACGCGTTCATCGTCATCGCCGGCCGCGTGTTCGACACCGCCGACTTCGGCGGCCCCGACATCCCCGCCGGATCCGGGCCGCGCTGGCGCTATGACCCGCTCGGCAACCTCCAAGACGGGCTCTCCTACGTGGTCCGCCACCCCCCCGGCCTATGAGACCCACCGCCCTCACTTGCGCCGTGGCCGGGCTGAGCGCTGCGCTCGTGGCCGGGTGCGGGATCACCAACCCCTACCAGCCCTCGCACACCACCACCACGAGCACGGCGAGGTCGTCGGCGCCGACGTCGACCACCACGAGTTCGACCGGGGCCGGCGCTCCCCGTGACCTCGGCGATCCACCAGGCGAGCGCAACGGCACCATCCCCACCGCCGAGAAGGCCGCCCAGCAGCGACTCGCGACAGGGGCCGCCAGCCCCACGCCACAAGCGGCGCTCGAGCGCTACGCCCACCTGTACATCAACTGGCAGGCGTCAGACCTCGCCACCCACCAACGCCAGCTGGCGGCGATCTCGCTCGGCCAGGCGCGCGCCCAAGCGCTGCAAGCCGCCGCGAGCTCCACCACCAACACCGCGCTTACGCGCAGCCACGTCGCCAACCACGGGCAGCTGGTCGCGCTCACCCCAGGCAGCGCCGCGGCCGCCGGGGTGTGGGTGCTGGTCACCCGCGAGAGCACCACCGGCCAAGGCGACTACCAAGGCCTCCCCGCCACCCTGCACGTCACCTACGCGCAGCTCACCCACACCACGACCGGCTGGGTGGTCAGCCAATGGGCGCCACAAACCTAGACCGCCACTCGCTCGCGACCGGCGCCAGCGCCATCATCGCGCTCACCCTCGCCGGTGCCCTCGCCGGACTGACCGCTCCCGGCCTGACCGGCCACACCGCCCCCCACGGCGCGCTGACCGGCGATCTCAGCGACGCCCTAGCGATCCTGCAAAACAACCTCCGGGTGCTCGCCGCGCCCTTCCTGTTGTGGCTCTTGCGTCCCGACACCAGCCGCCTCGGACGCGGCGTCGGCGACGTGCTGATGACCGCGCTGGCCGCTGCCAGCACGCTACCGGTCGGCGTCGCGCTCGGGCGCTGGCGCGGCCGGCTGATCCCGTATCTGCCCCAGCTGCCCCTCGAATGGGCCGCCCTGACCGTCGCGCTCGCCCTCTGGGTCACGATCCGCCGCGCCCACCCCACCCTGCGTCAGCTCACCCTGCCTGCTCTCACCATCCTCGCGCTGCTCGCCGCCGCTGCGGCTGTTGAGACGTGGGCCACCCCACACCGCAATCCACAGCCCCAGATCACCCGAGCCGGGGCTGACGTCGTTCGCGATCCCGTCTCCTTCGGCGGGGCGGCGGTTGCGATCGCACCGGAGTATGCGCCGGCCGCGGCCACTCACTGCAAGGTCGCACGCTCCCTTCCCCTCGCTGCGCTTGGTTCCGTTCGGCCGCTTCTGGCCGGCGCTGACCGGGCGCCATCAACCCACCGACCCCCCCAAGGAGGGATCACCGCATGAACAGCATCAACCTCACAGCCCGGCTGACCCGCGACCCGGAACTCCGCGAAGCGGGCAACGGCAACACCGTCGGCAGCCTCCGCGTCGCGATCCAACGGCCACGCAAAAACGGCCAAGACGCCGGCGCTGACTACGTCGACGTCACCGTCTTCGGACCGCTCGCCGAAACCTGCGGACGGTACCTCACCAAGGGCCGGCAGGTCGCGATCGAGGGGCACCTGCACCACTCCGAATGGGATTCGGAGAACGGCCGGCGCCAGAAGCTCGAGGTCGTCGCCCGCAGCGTCGAGTTCCTCGGCAGCCAACGCCGCGAGAACGACAGCGATGACGTCACCGAGGACGGCGCCGACTCGGCGCCCCAGCGCGATGAGGACATCGCCTTCTAGCCCACCAGGTGGCGGACCAGCTCCCGGGCTGGTCCGCCACCCCGACCCCGGGAGAACACCGCATGACCTCCACGCTACCCGGCGCTGATATCCGCGGCTTCTACGCGGCGCTCGGGCTGGCGTTGCCCGCAACCGACCGCGCCGAGGCCTCGGTCAGCTGCTTTGCCAACCCCGACGAGCACCAGCACGGCGACCGCAACCCCTCGTGCTCGGTCAACCTCGACAACGGCACCTGGAACTGCCACGGGTGCCTCGACTCAGGCGGACCATACGACGCCGCCGCCAGGCGCGGCCGCGCTCCGCGCGAGGCGATGGACCTGTTGATCGCTTTCGGACTGGCACAACGCCGAGGACACGCTCACACCGGCTCGCGCCGGCCCGTGCGCCCCCGCCCCATCCGACCCGCGCCGTCCCCACCCCCGCCGCGGGGCCTGCAGCTCGACGAACCCCAGCTGGCAGCCTGGCAGCGACGACTGAACGCCGCTCGCTGGCCGCTCTCCGAACTGCGCGCCCAGCAGCGGGCACTGTGGCAGCGAGAAGTCTTGACGGCGCTCGGCGTTGGCCTTGACGGCCATCGCCTCGCGATCCCCATCCGCAACGCCGCTGGGCAACTCCAGGGGGCACTGCGCTACGCGCCCACGCGCCGCAGCGGCCAGCTCAAAGCGGTGGCGGTGCCCGGCAGCCGCCACGGACTCATCCCCCACCCCACCAGCAACGGCGCAGAGGAGATCGTGCTCGTCGAGGGTGCCCCCGACCTGATCAGCGCTCGCAGCCTCGGCATCCCCGCTTTCGCGGTCTCCGCCCCCGACGCCTGGCGCGCCGGCTGGGCCGAGCTGCTGGCCGGCCGGCGCGTCCTGGTCGTGATGGACTGCGATCGCACCGGGCGGACCGCCAGCGCCCGGATCCTCGCCGACCTGCACGCCGCTGGCGCGCGCGGGGTGTCGGTCGACCTCGCCCCGCAGCGCAGCGACGGCTATGACCTGACCGACTGGCTCACCCACCACTGCCACCACCGTGACGGGGCAATCGCCCTGCAGAGACTGATTGTGATGGCGCACTCATGACCATCGAGCTGCACATCGACGGGAGCTGGACGCAAGCGGAGCCCCCCTCGCAGACTTATCCCTACTGGCGCAACCTCAACGACGACACCCGCCTTCACTACCGCCAGCTGCACGCCAACGCCAACGGACACGCCGACGAAATCGAACAGCAGCACTGCCTCGCGATCGCGCAGCTCGCTCAGGCGGCCGCGCGACACCGCGCCGTCGGCGCCGACGACGACGCCCGTCGGCTCGCCCACGCCGCCGCCCGCCTCGCCCAACAAATCGTCGGGCTATGGTGAGCACCGCCGCAATCCACGCAGAAGCCTCCGCAATCGGCGTTCTCGTCGCGATCGCCCTGGCGCTCGCCGGCACGCACCGGCGCCGCTCGCGCGCCCGCCGGCACTCGCTGCGCTACCGCCTATACCTCCACTCACCCCTCTGGCGAATCCGCCGGCGGATCTGGATCATCCGCGCCGGCGGACGCTGCCAAGCCTGCGGCAGCCGCCGCTGGCTAACCATCCACCACCGCACCTACGCCCGCCTCGGACACGAACGACACACCGACATCACCGTGCTGTGCTGGCCCTGCCACCAACGCCAGCACCTCCATCAAGGACCAGTGCCGCCTCAGGATCGACGGCGTCGAACTGGACTCGGCACGTGAGGCCAGGATGCGATTCAGACGCTCAATGCCTGAGCTCGGACCCGGCCACGACCGCAGAGGCAATCGTGATCGCCGGCCGAAACTCCTGTCGACGCCTGAGCGAGCTATGAGCGAGCGGACGGATCTCACTTCGCAAGTCGCATGTACCAAGGCCGGTTTGCTGGGCTCTTGTCGAACGGCGGGGGTGCACGACTTGGAGGCGACGTGAGCGGAGAAGGCTCACTGATCCTCACGGAGGAGCAGCTCGATCGCCTGGCTGATCTTCTCGCGATGAAGCTCGCAGCGACTCGCCCGGCAGCGCAGCCGATGCTGACCGTGGACGACGTCTGCGCGACATTTCAGGTCAGTCGTGCGTGGGTCTACGAGAATGCGCGACGGCTTGGAGGCGTGAAGCTTGGGCCGGGACAGCGGGCCCCACTGCGGTTTGACGCCAGCCGCGTCGCCGCCGCTCTCAGCCCAGTGGGAGCTGAGCGCGAAGCGCCCCCGGAGCAGCGCGCTTCTCAGCCCAGCCGGAAGGCGCGTACACGACTGCACCCAGTCTACGATGGCTAGCGAACCAAGTCCCAACCCTGGACCCGGGAAAAAAGGGAGGGGCAGGACGTCAAATCCGGGGCGCAAGCTCACCGGCGAGGTGCGAGAGCACTCGACCAGAAACGGGCTCATCACCTATTCGATCCGCGTCCGCTGGGGCGGCGAGCGAATTAACGTTCGGCTGGGCAACGAGCTTGAGGGGTGGAATCGCCCACTGGCCGACCTCAAGCTTGAGGAGACGATCCAAGCGATCGAGGCCCACGTATGGCGTCCACCCGTCCCAGACATTCCTGACCATGACCATGATCCGTTCTTCCACGAGTTCGCGAGCGTCTGGTTCGATCGACACACCGTCGATTTGGACGAAAGCACCGTGACGTCCTACGGCCACGTTCTGAGCCGCTACATCCTTCCCGAGTTCAAGGGCCACCGACTGACCGAGATCACGTATGAGGCGGTTGTTCGCTGGCGCGACCGCCTGCGCAAGGAAGCCGAGCAGCTCAAGCTCGCGAAGGAGAACGGCATCACACTGCTTGACAAACACGCCAAGCCCAAGCGTCCCTTCGGGCCACAAACAATCAATGAGTCACTTCGGCTCCTCGGACAGATCCTCAGCCGCGCGGTAGAAAGCGACCATTACGTCCTCGATCGGAACCCGATCACGGGCCGGTCAGGGCTGCGCCTGAAAACCTCCGGCAGACCACCGCGTGAGCATCTCGAAGCCGACGAGGTGCTGAGCTTGATAGAGGCTGCAGATCTGATCGACCAGGGCGTCACACCCGAGAGCCTCTCTCGAGCGAGAATGGCGCGCGAACTCCACGCCAACGGCTCGTCCTGGGACCAAGTCGCTATCGAACTCGGCTGCGCCGCCAGCACCGCCATCTACCTGTCGCGGGTCAAGCCGAGACGCAACGCGCCTCGTCGCCGACGCGCAATGATCATCATGCTTGCCCTGACCGGCGCCCGTGCGTCTGAGCACATCAACCTCACGTGGGCCCGCGTGGACCAGACCCACGGCCGGGTCGTCCTCGACGACGCGAAAACAGAGGCCGGCGTGCGAGAGATCCACCTGTCTCCGTTCGTGCGCGAAGAGCTTGCGCTCTACAAAGCATCACTCCCACGCGAGCCGGAGCCGACGGAGCCAGTATTCGCCGTTCGCGGAGGCGGCACCGGCGACCGATTCAACCTAGGCCGGCGCCTGAAGCACATCGCAGAAGTGGCAGCGAAGATCCGCCATGAACAAGGACTGGCGCCGATGCCCGCCCGCATCACCCCCCACACCCTCCGCCGCACGTTCATCACCCTGTCCTTCCAGGCAGGCAAGGACCTGGTGTTCGTGCAGAGCCAGGCCGGGCACGCCAATTGGAAGACCACCCTCGACATCTACACCCAGCAGAGCGGACGCAGCATAGACCCCAAGATCCGCCAGTTGCTCGAGGGGTTCCTCGGCGAACCAAGCCAGACCAATGCTCCTCGTAAGAAACGCTCGTCCAGTTCAATCCACGACCGCCGGGACGTCCTGTGACCAGCGTAATCTCGCTCATGATGTCCGCGCCGGATTCCGCGTTCGAAGCCACCCTCGTGCTACCAAGGGTGCCGCTGCGAGCCAGCCGCGCGACGTCGAATTCTTTTGGTCCGGTAAGCCGAATCGCCGGACCAAATACCTCAGAAAAGCCGATAACTACTGGACTCACTTGGGCAAATGAGGCAGCGACAGGGGCGCTCATTTTACCTGCAAACGGAGCATTTTCGGCGCCAAAATTAACACTGCTGAAAATCGTGGTGTCCCCGGTTCGAGTCCGGGTCTCGCCACTGCCTCTCCGGCAGCCTAATCCCGGGAGACGCGCGCGTCTCCCGTGGTGAGCTGGCGGGTTAACGTGACGCTCGACCTGTAGCGAGGCTCGGATGTAACGCTGGCCCGCGCTGCGCGGGCAAACGTGACGCGCACAAACCTCAGGAATTCCGATGTAACGCTGGCCCGCGGTGCGCGGGCGAACGTCACATGCAAGGCGTGTCGCGGATCGAGTGTCACGTTGGCCCGCCGGGCAGGCCGAACAGGGGGAGTCGGCTCGCTCCGCAGATCCGCGAGATGGCCCGGTGGCAGGCCCGGCCGCTACCGAACCTTGCCACCCTGCTCGCGTTCCTCGAAGGCCTCCGAGCAGTCGTTCGCCCGCTGCGGCGCACCGAGGCACCGCGGCCGCCGAGGCCGCTGCGGCGCACCGAGGCACCGCGGCAGGCGAGGCCGCTGCGGCGCACCGAGGCACCGCGGCAGGCGAGGCCGCTGCGGCGCACCGAGGCACCGGCGCAGCCTCGGTTGCACTACCGATGGACGGGGCGCACGAGCACGACGTTGCTCGCGTGCGCGTCGGCGACGAGCCAGAACAGGGACTGGGGCGGGTCACCCCGGAGGGCTCGAACACGTTCGCGTGGACGTAGGCCTGGTAGGCCGAGAGCGTGATCAGGTCCCACCGGGCGTCGTTGAACGTGGACAGCCCCACGGGCCCCGGAATATCCCGCTCGGCGGGATCTTGCCGTGATCGTCGAGATCAGGATCCGGCACAGCCCGAAGTTCATGTTCTGGTACCAGAACTGGCCGAGTGCGTCGTCCCGACTGCGATCTGGCTCTTCATGAACGCCGTGGATCAGCTTCATCGCGGCATCGAGGCGGTCTTTGTCGGTCAATTTCCCGGCTTCGGGCATGACTCTCTCCCTGATATGAACGGCGCGTGGCGACCGGCGGCGGCTCTGGAACGCCGCCCCGAGCGATCCATCAACGAGTGCGCAGCATCACTTCCAGCCACGTGCGCGCGGGTGTAGCCGTGCCACGGCCCTAACCGCCCGGCGGTTGCGAGCGCTGCTCCAACCTCTCCGTCGAGCTCCGGTCCCGGCCCGCTCCGCAGCGCTCCCTCTCGCTGGTGTCCCTAACTGACTTGCAAACCAATGCCTGCGCTGGACAGCTGTCAAGGGCGGCGAGTGCCGCACGATCGGCGGCCCGGTAAGCCGACTACGCCGCCGCCTGCCGCCCGCCGCCCGCCGCCCGCCGCGAGCAACGACGGGCGAAGTGGGCCGTGCGCACCGCCCGGGCGGCTTGATGAGGATTGACGAGCAACGTACATTTATGGGTTACATGAGCCGAGACGGCAACAGCGCGGCCGGCGGGGGTTATGCGGAGGTGTATCGCCGGAGCCTGGCCGATCCGGAAGGATTCTGGCTCGAGGCGGCTACCGCGATCGATTGGGTAGAGCAGCCCTCGCGGGCGCTTGACGGGTCCCGCGACCCGTTCTCCCGCTGGTTTCCCGACGGGCGTCTCAACACCTGCTACAACGCGCTGGATCGTCACGTGGAGGCGGGATTTGGCGACCGCCCGGCGCTGCTGTGGGACTCGCCGGTAACCGAATCGCGGGCGAGATACTCGTTCGCCGAGCTGACCCAAGAGGTCGCCCGATGTGCGGGCATGCTCCGCGCACTCGGGGTCGACCGGGGCGACCGGGTGATCGTCTACATGCCGATGGTCCCCGAGACTCTGATCACGATGCTCGCGTGTGCCCGGATCGGCGCTGTGCACTCGGTTGTCTTCGGCGGATTCGCGGCGCCTGAACTGGCTGCTCGAATCGCGGACGCGCGCCCCACGGCGGTGGTGTGTGGATCGTGTGGCATCGAACCGGGGAGATTGGTGGAGTACAAGCCGATCGTGGACCGGGCGATCGCGACGAGCGGACACACGCCCGCTGCGGTGGTGGTGTTCCAACGGGATCAGGGCCGGGCGCAGCTTCGCGACGGCGAGTTTGATTTTGCGGAGGCGACCGCATCGGCCACGCCGGTCGAGCCGGTCGATGTAGCCGCGACCGACCCCCTGTACATCCTCTACACCTCGGGGACCACCGGGAAGCCCAAGGGAGTCCTTCGCGACAACGGCGGCCACGCGGTCGCGCTCACCTGGTCGATGCGGGGGCTGTATGACATCGAGGCGGGGGACGTGTGGTGGAGCGCCTCCGACGTCGGCTGGGTGGTCGGCCACTCCTACATCGTCTACGCCCCGCTGCTGGCTGGCGCGACCACGGTCATGTACGAGGGCAAGCCGGTGGGAACGCCCGACGCCGGGGCGTTCTGGCGGGTCATCTCAGAGCATCGCGTCAAGTCGCTGTTCTGTGCCCCGACCGCGTTTCGGGCGATCAAGAAGGCCGATCCGCAAGCGGACGAGCTGAGTAAGTACGACATGAGCGAGTACCGGTCGTTGTACCTCGCGGGGGAGCGGCTCGATCCCGAGACCTATCACTGGGCTTCCGAGGTGCTCGGGGTCCCAGTGATCGACCACTGGTGGCAGACCGAGACCGGATGGGCGATCGCGGGCAACCCCCGCGGGATCGAGACGCTGCCGATCAAAGCGGGGTCACCGACCGTGGCGATGCCCGGCTGGGACGTGAAGGTGCTCGACAGTGACGGCACCCCGCTGCCCGCCGGCAACGAAGGAAGCATCTGTATCAAGCTCCCGATGGCGCCGGGTTCGATGCTGTCGCTGTGGGAGGACGATGAGCGATTCATCGAGTCGTACATGTCCCAGCACCCCGGTTATTACCTCACCGGTGACGGCGGCTACCTAGACGAAGACGGATATCTGTTCGTCATGGGGCGCACCGACGACGTGATCAACGTTGCCGGCCACCGGCTCTCCACCGGCTCAATGGAGGCCGTGCTCGCCGGCCATCCCGCAGTCGCCGAATGTGCGGTGATAGGGGTCAGCGACGATCTCAAAGGGCAGATTCCTTGCGGCTTCGTGGTGCTGAAATCGGGCACCGAGGTCGACGAACAGGAGCTGCAACGGGAGTTGGTCGCCGCCGTCCGCGAGGACATCGGGGCCGTGGCGGCGTTCCGGGACGTCCGGGTTGTCGAAGCCCTTCCCAAGACTCGCTCCGGGAAGATCCTGCGCAAGACGATGCGCGGCATCGTCGAGGGGCGCGATGAACCGGTGCCTTCCACGATCGAAGACGCCAGCGTGCTGGATCAGATCCGCGACGTCGTCCAGCAGCCTCAACTCCGGGTCTAACAAACGCCCGGTCCCCGCCGGCGCCTCGGAGCTCGGCGGCCGGGGTGACCGGAGCGGCCGGGGTGACCGGTAGCCCGCGCTCGCGCTATCCGGACGGCACCTCGAACTGAACGCCCGCGATTTGAAGCGCCCGGGACAGGAGAGCGCGCGGAAGCCGTCTTGAATCGCCGCGAGCTCCTCAAGGTCGCACCCTGGCTTGCGCTCGACGAGAACCACATCGCGGATCACGACCGAATCGAATCGTAGGACGACCGCAAGCGAGCGCAGCGCATACGATTACCGACAATGAGTTCGTTGGTGACGCTCTCTGCGTCCTACGGTTCCGGCGGGAGCCTTATCGGGCCGGCGCTGGCCGAGCGACTGGAGGCTCCGTTCGTCGATCGGCTGATCCCGCTCACCGTGGCCGAAAGCCTCGATGTCCCGTTCGATGATGCCGTCGCGCACGATCAGAAAATCGTCTCCAATTGGCTCGAGCGGCTGCTGCGCGGATTCGCCGTGGCTGACACGACGACGCCGGCGCCGCTCATCGCTGATGACTTCTCGACCGACGCATTCCGGCGCGCCACCGAAGAGGCGATCAGGTCGCAGGCCGCGACCGGAAGTGGCGTGATCCTGGGGCGAGCAGGTGCCGTGCTGCTGCGTGATCATCCCCGTGTGCTGCGGGTGCGCCTCGACGGCCCCCGCGAGCGACGCGTCGGCCAGGCGGTCCGCCTCGGCGGCGTCGACGAAGCGACCGCGGCGCGCGCACTGTCGAAGGCCGACCGCGCCCACCTCGCTTACGTGCGCCACTTCTACAATCTCGACGTCAGCGACCACCGGCTCTATCACCTCGTGATCGATTCCACCGCAATCCCGATCGACGCCTGCGTCGAGCTGATCGCCGTCGCCGCGGGGGGCCTCACGGTTGCGGAGGAGAGCGATCATGGCGGATGAGGAAGAGCGCGAGCGGCGCCGGACGTTCGTGCGCGAGCACCGAACGGCAATCTTCGGCTATCCGCGCAAGCACGAGGGCCCCTCTATGTCGGTCGTCTACTACGTGATGGATGGCGATCGCGAAATCCTGGTCTCGACGATGCGAGACCGGGCAAAGGCGCGTGCGGTCAATCGCAATCGGCACGTTTCGCTGTGCGTGCTGGACGAGCAGTGGCCTCTGGCCTATCTCCAGGTGTACTGCAGCGCCGAGCTCGATTCCGATTTCGCGCGGGCCACCGACCTGATGATGCGGATCTCAGCGGTCATGGCCGGCCACGAGATGCCGGAATCCGCGCGCGCCGACGTCGAGGAGATGATCCAACGCGAGCATCGTGTCGTCCTCAGGCTCTCGCCCTACGCCACCTTCCAAACTCCCCCTCGGCACGTGCACGAAGCCGCTGATTTGAAGGGGCTCACCCACTGGACCAGCACCAGCCTGCCGTGGTAGCGCGGCTGCAGCGCGAGCACCGGCCCGCCGTAGCGCGGCTGCAGCGCGAGCACCAGCCCGCCGTGGGAGCGCGGCTGCGGCGCGGCCTCGGTTGACCCTACCGCCGGCGAATGCGGATCACTGCTACCGGTAGCGACCTCCGGTCACCCGGAAGAGCGCGACCCCGTGTGCAGGAACATCAGCGCTGATCGTAGCGCTGCTCTCACTTCGCTGGTGAGTCCACAGATCCCTCATCTGGTAGTGGCCTGCCGAGGGCAATCCGACCGCGCCGGCTGATGTCGAGATCGTCTCGGGGTCGTTGCTGGTGTTGAACAGCCCGACCACCACATCACCGCGCCGCTCGGTCTTGGCGAACACCTGCTCACTGCTGGTGTCGAGGATCCGCCGCGCGTCGATGCCATCCTGATCCACCGAGATCACGGCGCGATTCTTCAGGTATGAAAGGTCGGTGGGGTCGAGATTTGTCAGGTCGGTGCCGAGAATCCAGGTCGAGGCGCCCAACGCCCACAGGCTCATCTGAGTCTGACGCTCGGCTGGAGTGAGGCCGTCGTTGCTGCCGTTGCCGACCTCGATCGAGTCGTAGTCGTTGTATGCACCGGGACCGCCGTAGGGAGCCCAGGCAGCCACCTGGTCAAAGCGGGTTGAAACCTTGACCCAACTGGTCAGCGGATAGCTGGTCGAGGAGCAGTAGCACTCGATATCGGCGCCGGTGCGCCAGCCGTTGGAGTACTTGGCCCAGATTGCGGCGTCGGCGATGTTGAGGCTGTTGGACAGCTCCAGGTGGATCGGCCGTCCGGTCTGGACCAGCGCGCGGGACCACGCCTCGACGTCGGGAATGTCGAAGCTGCCGACCCCGTCGAGCTTCAGATAGTCGACGCCCCAGGAGGCGAACTCGTCGGCCCAGGAGTTGATGAATGCCTGGGCGCCGGGCTTGCTGTAGTCGATTCCGACCATGCCGTGGCAGTTGTAATTGTTCTCGGTGGTGGAGGTCGCGATGTCGTCGGCGTGATACGGCGTGCCTTTGATCGCGGTGTTTTGTGCGACGGCCTGTTGGGAGATGCCAGGAGTGACGTAGATCCCGAACTTCAGGCCCAAGTGATGCACATAGTCGGCCACCGCTTCGATCCCGTTGCGGGGCCCCTGGCTGGGGAAATGGGTCGGATCGATCACCCAGCGCCCATACCTGTCGACGTTCGGACCTTGCGGGCCGGGACACTGGTACCAGAAGTCGTCGAGGTTGACGTACTGGTAGCCGACGCGAGCTAGCCCGCTACTCACCATCGCGGAGGCTTGCGCTTCGATATTGGCGGTGGTGGGGTCCTTGCGCAGAAAACTCCAACTGCTCCAACCCATCGCCGGCCTCAGTCCGACGCCGTTGTTCTCGGCGCTCGCGGCGGGTGCGCCGCAGAGCGCGAACGCGAGCGTTGCGAGGACCAGCGCGGCCAACGCGCTGCGAGCGAACTTCAACATCGAACTCCTCCTCCCGCGCACCGCTGCCGTCGCAGCGGCCCTTGACTTGACCCGGGGCCTGATACCCCTCCGCCACCGCGGGCAAACCTCTGCGCGACCGGCGCCGAGCCCGCGGCTTACACCGCCGGGCGCGACATGCGGCAGCGCCGATTCGTGGGCGGCAGCTGACGTCAGCATCGCCGGTGGGGCCACATCGTGTGGTGACGATCAGGCTGAGCGACACGAACTTCAAGCGGATCGCCGTCAGGGTGATCCGCACGGCGCGCGGATCATCCTGATCTTCGCCGCAGGCGTGGCCGCGTGAGCTAGCCAAATCGGGCCGGGCGCGCTGACTCGCCGCCCGGCCCGCTCGCGTTCAGGAGCCGACGCCGAGCAGTCGCTCCGTGGCCCGATCGGGGACGCCGCCAAAATAGTCATCGAGCACGCGGCGGAAGATCGCGTTGGCGGGCTCGGCGTTCGCAAACAGGGTCATCGACGAGTGCAGCTTCATCGCGTCGATCCCGCCGAACATCTCCCGCGCGCTGCGCTCGGGCTGCTCGCTCAGAATTCGAGTGCACTCGGCCAGTCGCGGGCCGAGGACCGGATGCGCGAGATAGGCCTTGGCCTCGTCGAGCGATGAGATCGCATACCGCCGCGAGGTCTGGCTCTGTCCCAAGCCCGCGATCTGCGGGAACACGAACCACATCCAGTGACTTCGCTTGTGGCCGGCGCGCAGCTCCTCGAGAGCCGCCTGATACGTTCCGCCGGCGTCCTGGGCAGCGACGAAGCGCTGCAAGTCATAGGCATCGGGCATCGGCCCGTACGCTACCTCGGGCAGGTTGCTTGCGGGTCCGCGGCCCGCCTCCGGCGATACACAGCGCGACCCGCCCCCTGCCCGCTGGGCAGAGCCCACCTGATCCAGGCTAGGTTGCGGGAGCGCGGCGGATCCGTCCCGATCCCTGACCGCGCGTCTCCGGCGGTTCGGGCATCACCGGCCGCGCCAGCGCCCAGAAGATCATCAGCCCGCCGAAGACCAGCATCCCGAGCCCGGTCCAGAGATCGATGTTGATCCCGGCCGCCTTGGTCTTGATGTGCTCTGAGCCGACGATTCCGAGGATCGTCAGGATCACCCCGTACAAGATGAACAGGGCGCCGATCAGGCGACGGATATCGAAGCGATTGGCGTTGCGGGCGGCTACGAGCTCCTCCTCGTCTGACATCCCGTCGGACGAGGCCGATGTCTCGCCGGTGCCGGGGACTCCGAAGGGACGTTCTGGCTCGGTAGACATCCGACTCTCCTAGGCGAAGATGATGTTCAGGACGACCAGCAGGCCGATCGCCACACCGCCGAGTAGCGCCGGAGAGCGCCACCACAGCTGGTCGCGTGGATCGGCATTGACCTCGCGCTCCTCCTTGCGGGTCAGCCCCCATACCAGGCCGCGTAGTTGCTCGTCGGATTTTCGGGGCGTGAACAGCGAGACCACCACGAGCACGACTCCGCCGGCGATGAAGGCGATGATCGCCTGCCAGAAGCTGGCGCTGAGCGCGGAACCGAAGTGGAAGATCAGGTGATAGGCGGCGAGCCGGTTGGTCGCGTACGCCGCGACCGTGCCGGCGACGAGGCTGCAGAACCCACCCCAGGCGGTCGCTCGGCGCCAGAACATCGCGATGATGAAAGTCGCGAACAGCGGCGCGTTGAAAATCGAGAACAGCGTCTGGATGTAATTCATGATGTTCGAGTAGCCCTTGGCGATCAACGCCGTGAACACCGAAATCAGAATTCCCGCGACCGTCACCAGACGCCCCGCCCTCAGGTAATAGGCCGAATCACGATCCTTTGCGAAGTAGGCCTGGATCAAGTCATACGTGACGACGGTGTTGAACGAGGTCACGTTCGCCGCTACTCCTGCCATGAACGCCGCAATCAGGCCGGTCACGGCAAGCCCGAGCATTCCCTCGGGGAGGTAGTTGCCGATCAGGTGCGGGATCGCGGTGTTGTACTGGAGGTTGACGCTCTTACCCCCGAGGCCCTTCACCGTCAGCACTGCCATCAGCCCGGGAAGAATGATGATCGCCGGCAGGAAGATCTTCGGGTACGCGCCGATCAGTGGGGTGCGCCGCGCGGCGGACATGTTGCGTGCCGAGAGGGCACGTTGCACCTCGGCGAAGTTGGTTGTCCAGTAGCCAAAGCTGAGCACGAAGCCGAGCCCGAAGACGACCCCTACCCAATCGGACTTCAACGGGTTGGTCACGTGATGAATGCCCAGGCCCTGCCACGCATGGAGACCGGGTTCGCCGAGTGGCTTGAACGCCTTGACCTTGGTCTCGATTCCGTGGATACCGCCGATCGCGTGCAGCGCCACCAGCGTCAGCGGCAGCAGCGCCGCCACGATCACGAAGAACTGCAGCACCTCGTTGTAGATCGCTGAGGTCAACCCGCCCAGCGTGATGTATACGAGCACCAGCGCGGCCGCGACGAGGATCGCGGTGGTTACCGACCAGCCGAGCAGCAGATGAATGATCAACGCCAGCGCGAACAGGTTCACCCCGGAGATCAGCACCGTCGCGACTGCGAACGTGCCGGCGTTGAAGGCGTGCGCGGCTTCGTTGAAGCGGAGTCTCAGGTATTCGGGGACGGAGCGAACCTTGGCGCCGTAATAGAACGGCATCATCACCAGTCCCAGGAACACCATCGCCGGGACCGCGCCGACCCAGTAGTAGTGCACGGCGGGGATGCCGTACTGCGCTCCGTTGGCGGCCTGGCCGAGGATCTCGAGCGCCCCGAGGTTCGCGGCGATGAACGCCAGTCCGGTGATCCAGGCCGGCAACGAGCGACCGGAGAGGAAGAAATCGAGGTCGCTCTTGATGAAAAGGCGGGCGACGAAGCCGATCCCCAGCACTACGGCGAAGTAAATCGCGAGGATCAGGTAATCGATCGCGCCGAGATGCAGTCTCAGCATCGGCCCTCGCTCCTCATGATTGCCGTCTTTACCCGAAGTTCAGGAGTTCCGAACGTTTCGGCGACCGATTGCGCAATCCTGCGAGCGCGACCTTGCGCGGCGGAGTTGCCTCCGACGCGCACCGACGTCGCGTTGCTAAGTAACCGCAACCGTTGACACGCGAATTCGCCGGGAGTAGACCCGTTTCACATTCTCCCTGCAGGAGGTCGGCGGACCGTGAACCGGGGGCTGGTCGCCGGCCAAAATGGTCTGGTGATTGGATTGATGGTTTCAAGCTCGCACGTCGAGACGGTTGCAACTGTTGAGCGCCGGCCGTGAAGCGGATGCTTGCTGGATCATCGTTGCTGGCCGCCGAGTCTCAGGCGGAGCTGTTCTCCCGCTGGCGCCAGCAGGGCGACCGGCGCGCCCGCGAGGAGCTGATCTCGCGCTCGTTGCCGCTGGCCCGTCAACTCGCGCGCCGGTACGCGAGCGCCCGTGAGCCGCTCGAGGACCTGGTCCAGGTCGCGAGCCTGGCGCTGGTCAAGGCGGTCGATCGGTTCGATCCGGAGCGAGGCTGGGCGTTCTCGTCATTCGCGGTGCCGACGATCATCGGCGAGCTCAAGCGTTATTTCCGTGACAAGGGATGGGCCGTGCACGTGCCCCGCGGGGTGCAGGAGATGGCACTCAAGGTCGGTGACGCGCAGCGGCGGCTGAGCGCGCGTGCCGGTCACTCGGTCAGCGTGCAGGAGCTTGCCGTGTATCTCGAGGCGAGCATCGAGGATGTCGTCGATGCGCTTGAAGCGCAGGGCGCGCAGCACGCGGTGTCCCTTGATCTCCCCGCGAGCGACGCCGATGGTGAGAGTCCGACCTTCGTCGAGATGCTGGGAAGCGAGGATCAGGGCTATGACCGCGTCGACGCGAGAGTCACGATCGCCCAGGCCGCCAGAGATCTCTCCGAGCCCGAGCAACAGGTCCTGGGGCTCTACCACCTCGGGTATCAGACACAAGCGGAGATCGCGACGGCCCTCGGCGTCTCACAGATGCACGTCTCACGGCTGCAGCGCCGCGTGATCGAACGGCTCACGGAGATAACCGCCGAGCAGCAGCCGACGGGCTAAGCACCGGCGGCCGCGATCGGGCCGCTCGAGAGGCCTGTATGATCGCCCGCCGGATGCGGCGGCGAGCTTTTAGTTGACGCAGACCGACCCGGGCGCGAGGGACGGCCGAGGGCGTCTCAGTGATGGGTGAAAAGGCCGCTCCGACGATCAGTGAAGACGCCGCTTCCACGGATGTTCGGCAGTGGGGAACGCCGCCCCCATCCGGCGTGCGCCGCTGGCTGCCGATCGTCGCTTGGCTCCCGGGCTACGAGCTCGGCTGGCTGCGGTTCGATGCGATCGCGGGGGCCACGATCTGGGGCCTGCTCGTCCCCGAATCGATCGCTTACGCGGGACTGGCCGGGCTCGCGCCGCAGGCCGGGCTCTACACCTTGCTGGCGACGCTGGCCGCGTATGCGGTGTTCGGCACCAGCCGTCAGGTGGTCGCGGGCGCGACCTCGGCCGGCGCGGTTCTGTTGGCGTCCACGGTCGCCGGCCTAACCCCCGCCGGAGCGGCGCAGTACGCCGCTGATGGGGCCGCCCTGGTGCTGTTCTGTGGTGGCTTGTTGTTGCTCGCGGGGGTGTTTCGACTTGGCTTCGTCGCGCAGTTCCTTTCGCGACCGGTGATCGACGGGTTCGTGTTCGGGCTGGCGATCTTCGTCTCGGTCAGCCAGCTGCCGAAGCTGTTCGGGATCCACAAGGGCTCAGGGGACACGATCGCTCAATTCGTTCATGTGCTCGCGCACCTCGGCGATACCAACGCGACGACGTTGGCGATCGGCGCAGGATCGCTCGCGATGCTGTTCGCGGTTGAGCGGTTCGTGCCGCGGGTACCGGGCGGGCTGCTGGCGCTTGTGCTCGGGATCGTGGTCAGCGGCGCGCTCCATCTCTCTCGTCACGGCGTGGAAATCGTCGGGCACGTGCCCAGCGGCCTGCCCTCGCCGGCGCTTCCCTCGATCAAGGCGCACGACGTCGAGGCGCTCGTGGCCGCGGCCGCTGGTCTGCTGCTGGTGCTCTTCAGCGAGTCGCTCGGCGCGGCCGAGACGTTCGCTACCAAGTACCGGTACGAGATCAATCCGAATCAGGAACTGATCGCGCTCGGAGTCGCCAACGCCGGGTCGGGGCTGCTCGGGGGATTGGCTGGAGGCGGGAGCCTGTCCCAGTCCGCCGTCAACGACGGCGCCGGCGCACGGTCGGAGATCTCGCCGCTGATCGCCGCGGCGCTGATCCTGATCACCGTGCTGGTGCTGACGCCGCTGTTCAAGAATCTGCCCGAGGCCGTGCTGGCGGCCCTGATCATCCACGCCGTTTCGCATCTCTGGAAGGTCGCCCAATTTCGCCGCTACTTCGCCGAGCAAAAGGCCGAGTTCTGGCTCGGTCTGGCGACGCTGATCGGGGTGATCACCCTGGACGTTCTTCCCGGGCTGGTGATCGGCGTCGCCTCGATGCTGCTGCTCGTCATCTACCACGCGAGCAGGCCGCATGTGGCGGTGCTCGGGCGGATCCCCGGAATCCCGGGCGCCTACGGCGACGTCGAGCGGCATCCCGACTACGAGACGGTTCCGGGCCTGCTGGTGCTGCGTCTCGGCGCGCCGCTCTTCTACGCGAACGCGACCCCGGTACGCGACCGGATCAAGCAGCTCGTCGGCATCTCTCAGCCACCGCCGAAAGCGCTGGTGCTCGAAGTCGGCTCCAGCTCCCGGATCGACATCACGAGTTCTGAGATGCTGATCGAGCTGATCGCCGCGCTGCAGAGCGCGGGCATCGGCTTCGCGCTCGCGGAGGTACATCGTGACTTCGTCGCGGCCGCTCGCCGTACCGGCCTGCTGGAGGAGCTCGGGGAAGAGCGAGTCTTTCACACGACCGATCAGGCGGTCACTGCGCTGAGCGCGGTGCGCTCGGGTGGGTCCGAATCGCAGGCGCCCTCGAAACGGCGGGGATGACCGGGGCGAGCACTCGCGCACGGACGCATCCCCAGTAGACGCCGGCGCCGTAAGCGGCATCGTCGAGCAGCGAAAGCGCGGTCCAGCGGATCGGATCGAGCTCGGGGGCGAGGCGGCGCCACTCGTCCACAGCGGGGAGAGCGAGCAGCGCCAACGCCGTCCGCCGACTGGTTCGAGACCCAAAGGCGAGCACAAACGGGAGCGCGAAGGTGGCCAGGTAGTGGCCGAGCGAGAGCAACGCTTGCCGCGTGGCCTCGCCCATCCAGTGGATCGCCCACACGCGCGGCAGGCCGAGCCGCACCGCGCGCCGCGCGAGCGCGGTGCTCTGCTGGCCGGCGAGCAGGCCGGCGAGCCCCGGGCGACGGGCGAGGGCAAGCAGCGCGACCAGCGTCGGCCCGAGCGGCAGCACGACCGGAGCCAGCCGGCCGGGATGCCTTCGTGCCAGAGGCCCGGCGGAGCTTCCATAGCGAAAGCGGCGCGCCAGCGCGCGAGCGATCGTGGCCGGCTCCGCGTGGGCGACCGTCACGCGCGGGTCGTAGCGCACCGACCAACCGGCGTCGCGCAGGCGCCAGATCAGATCCACGTCCTCGCCGTAGCGCAGCCTCTCGTCGAAGCCGCTCGCGCAAGCGCGCCGGCGAATCAGCAACGCCGCGGCCGGCGCGTAGGAGACCCGCCCGCCGGGGTCGACGGCGGACTCGCTGGCGCCCATGTCAATTGGCGAGCGGGCTCGCAGATAACGGTCGAGCACACCGTCACGGCCACCGGACAGCGGCCGCATCCGCGGCGCGATCGCTCCCACCAGCGGGTCGTCGAAATAACCGGCCAGCGCCGACATCCACCCCGGCGCCGCCACCGTGTCGCTGTCGAGGAACGCGATCAGTTCGGTCCTCGCCTCGGCGAGCGCGGCGTTGCGCGCGGCGGCGGGCCCGCCGGGGGTGGGACGACGGATCAGGCGCGCCCGGTGCCGCGCGGCGATTGCGGCGATCGCCTCCGGCGCGAGCGACCCATCGTCGACGACGATCACGCTTTGCTCGGAGCCGAGCGCGTTCAGGCAGCGGTCGAGCTCCCGCGGCCGGTCCTTGACCGGAACCACGATCGTCACGTCGCTCAGCTGCCGGGGTGGACCCGGCCGGGGATGCGCGATCCCCGCGTCTAGCAACCGCCGCGCCAGCTGCCGGCCGGCTGCCGAGGTCTCGGTGCCTCGTTGCAGCTCTGCGAGCACGCGCCAGCCGGCGGGCGTCAGCCGCAGGACGCGGATCGGCACGCCCCCCGCAACCATGTCGCCTCGACGACGCACGCCCCGATCGAGCGCCAGCCGGAACCCGGCGGGGGCGCTCATAGCGAAAGCCCGCCGTCGACGAGCAGGTCAGCGCCGGTCACGCCCGCGCTCGCGCCGCTCGCCAGCCAGACGATCAGCGCCGCGACCTCCGCGGGATCCAGCAGCCGTCCCAGTGCCTGCTGCGAGGCGAACTCCTCGGCCGAGGTCAGCTCGTACAGGCGTGCGCTCTCATCCAGGCTCGGCGTTCGCGTCGAGCCGGGGCTGACCGTGTTTGCGGTGACCCCCGTCCCGCGGAGCTCCGCCGCGAGCGCGCGCACGAACCCCACCGTTCCCGCCTTGGCCGCGCAGTACGCCGCCAGCAACGGCAGACCGCGCGTGGCCGCGGCGGAGGCGACCACGATGAAGCGGCCGTCCCGGGGCTCGGGCCGCCGAAGCAGCGCTGGGATCGCGACGCGGGCGCCTGCCAGCGCACCCCAGAGGTTGACCTCGAGCACCGCTTGCTGGCGCTCGACCGACATCTCCCAGCTCGCCGAGCCCCCCGCGATCACCCCGGCTGCGGCGATGAACGCGTCGACTCCTCCATGCACGCGCTCGGTCTCTTCGATGATCGGGCCGAGCGCTCGGGCATCGGCCGCATCGGCGACCGCTGGGGTGACCAGCTCTGTCCCCGCTTCCGCTGCCACCGCTTGCAGATCGGCCTTCGACCCCATCGCATAGGGCAGGCGCGGGTCATCCGAGGCGCGGTCGACCGCGGCCACGAACCAGCCGTCGGCGGCGAGGCCCCGGACGGTCGCGGCGCCGATCCCGCGTGCGGCGCCCGTGACCACCGCGATGCGGCTCATCGGCCGGACGCGGGGGCGAATCCCTCGGGGGCCCCGAGCGCGCGGACGAATCCATCGGGGATCAGCAGGTCGGCGCGCTCCAACTCGGCCACCGTCGAGCGCCCGAGACCGAGCAGAGCCGAGTCGATGCCGTTGCGCAGGACATCGAGCACGTTCTCGACGCCCGCTTGCCCGTTGGCGGCCAGTCCCCAGAGGTAGGCGCGCCCGATCATCACCGCGCGCGCCCCGAGCGCCAGCGCCTTGACCACATCGCTGCCGCGGCGGACTCCTCCGTCGAGCAGCACTTCAAGCTGATCCCCGACCGCTTCGACCACCGCGGGCAACGCGCGGATCGAGGCCGGTGTGCCGTCGAGGTTGTTGCCCCCATGGTTGGAGACCGAGATCGCCGAGAAGCCGGCGTCGACCGCTCTGCGCGCGTCATCGACCCGCATCACGCCCTTCAGCATCAAGGGCCCGTCCCATTGCTCGCGCAGCCAGCGCAGGTCTTCCCAGGTAGGCGGGCTGGTCTGCATCCACTCGCCGTAGGCGGCAAAGAACGGCGGTCCAAGCTCGCCGCGGGCGGCGAGATTGGGAACCGTGAGGTCCGGAGGGCCCCCTGTTCTGGCCCAGCTGAGCAGCCAGCGAGGACGGGTGATCGCTTCCGGCAGCAGTCGCAGCGCCGTCCCCAGGTCCATCTGCTCGGGGATCGCGGGACTGCCCCAATCTCGGCTGTGGGAGAACGACCAGTCGAGAGTGAGGATCAAACCAACCGCTCCCGCGGCCTTGGCGCGGGCGATCACGTCAGCGAGCCGCTCGCGAGAGCCGAGCCAGTAGAGCTGAAAGAAGGTCTGCGGGTTGGCCGCGACCACGTCCTCGATCGCTTGGCTCGCGAACGAACTGAGGCCCATTGCCGTGCCGCGGGCCGCGGCCGCGCGCGCCACCGCGAGCTCGCCATCGGGATGCACTGCCTGCACCCCGGTGGGCGAGATCACCACCGGCAGCGCGATCTCCTGGCCCATCACCTTGGTCGCGAGCACGCGCTGGCCCGAGAGTCCGGCGAGGTGGGGCGCAAAGCCGAGCTCCGAGAACGCCTCGACGTTGTCTCTCAGCGTAAAACCGGATTCGGAGCCGGCAACCAGCGCCATGTACACGGACTTCGGGAGCTGCCGCTTGGCGCGCCGCTGCGCTTGCGCGACGCTCTCGAACCAGCCGTTTGACATCACTCGCCCTCGGCGACACGCACGCCCGCGAGCGGGCTCTCGTCGCAGGCCCGAGCAGGCCCCGCGTCGAGGACCTCGAGCGCTCGCTTGGCGCGGGGCGGCCGGCGCCGTGACATGTCGACCGAAGGTCGCGGTGGCGGCGCGTCGCCGCGCATCGCCAGCAGCCGCTCGCCATGCCCAAGCACGCACTCCGGATCGGGGCCGTCGATCGGCAGGCCGGTGAAGAACTTGGCTGCCATGCAGCCACCGCGGCATCTGTCGAACAGTCCGCAGCTCGCGCAGGCCCCCGCGGAGGTTGGTTTGCGCAGCTCGAGGAACAAGTCCGACTCCCGCCAAACTCGAGTGAAGCCACCACTGTCACGTACGTTCCCCGCTAAGAATTCCTGGTGAATCGCGAACGGGCACGCGTACACGTCACCGACTGGATCGATCAGGCACACTATCCGCCCGGCGCCGCAGAGATTGAGTCCCGGCAACGGCCGGCCAAGCGCGGAGAGGTGAAAGAAGGAGTCACCGGTGAGCACCTGCTCGCCGTGTTCGAGCAGCCAGTCATAGACCTTACGCTGCTGTTCCGCGGTCGGGTGCAGATCGTGCCACACGACCGCACCGCGTCCCGAGGGACGTAGACGGGTCAGGCGCAACTGTGCCCCGTACTGATCCGCCAGCGCCTTGAACCGATCCAGCTGATGGACGTTGTCGCGAGTGATCACTACCGACAGCTTGAAGCCACGGAACCCCGCGGCCGCGAGTCGCTGCATCGCCGTCAGCGCGGTCGCATACGAGCCCTCACCACGCACCGCATCGTTGACCTCGGCGCTGGCGCCGTCGATCGAGATCTGCACGTCGACATACTCGCTGGCGGCGAGCGATTGCGCGACGCGAGTGGTGATGCGGCTGCCGTTGGTCGAGAACTTCACTCCAACGCGATGGGCGGTGGCATATTCAACGAGCTCCCAGAAATCGGCGCGTACGGTCGGCTCACCGCCACCGATATTCACATAGAACACTTGTAACCGTGCGAGCTCGTCGATCACGGCTTTGCACTGCGCGCTCGAGAGCTCTCGCGGATCGCGGCGCCCGGAGCTAGAGAGGCAATGCACGCAAGCGAGATTGCAGGCGTAGGTCAGCTCCCAGGTCAAGCAGATCGGCGCGTCCAAGCCCGCCTCGAACTGATCGACCAAGCGCGTGCCGGGCGCGGCCACGGCGGTCATGAACCAGCCCTCGGGCCGATCATTCCCGCTTGCGCGAGCGCTGCCAGCGCCTGTCGATAGCTGCCCAGTTCTTCCGGGTCGACGCCCGCCGCCCGGCATGCGTCGCGGGCGCTCGAGTGTCGCTCGAGCGACTCCACCACTTCGAGCAGCTTCCGGCTCTTGAGGAACGTCAGGCGACGAGTGCCGAAGTTGTAGGCCAGCGCACCGAAGGGCTCCGGCCGCAGCGCGACCTGGGGCGCGAGCGCCCACGCCCGATCGAGGTCGATGGTGGCGGTCGAGGTCATGTCTTGGATTGGGGCCTAGTAGACGCCGCACATACCGTCGATTGACACGTCCTCCACGAGCAGATCGTCAACCACGAGCTCGTTCTCCGATTCGAGCGCAACCGCCGGCTGCGATGAAAGTGGCGTGACCTCCACGGCGGCGGACGGCTCGCTGGTCGTGCGCTGCGGCTGTGTCTCAGGCTGCATCTGAGCTCCTTGTTGCTCGCTGGGGAACCGACCGAGCGAGTCTACGCCGCGGCTGCAGAGCGGGGGACCCAGGCCGAGCGCAGCGCCGGTCGGGGGCATAGACTCTCGAATGCGACCCCGCCGCGCCGGGGGCTGGGTCGCCGCAACCGGCCGGGTCGAACTGAGGAGGTCGCAGGGGTGTCTGAAAGCTCTATCTCTCGGGAGCGCGTTCGCGAGCTGGGGCGCTTTTGGTGGGTGCCCGTCTTGCTCGGCGCGCTGAGCTTCTTGGCGGGTGTGATCGTGCTGATCAAGCCGAGCAACAGCCTCGCCACGCTTGCGGTGATCGTGGGGCTGTTCGTCTTGTTGGACGGCATCGTCGAGCTGGTCTCATCGCTCAGCCGGTACACCGAGAATCGGGGGCTGACGGCGCTGCTGGGGATCTTGAACCTGATCGTCGGCATCCTCTTGATTCGCCATCCCACCTCCGCCGTGACGGTCATTGCGCTGTTCATCGGCATCTGGCTGGTGGTGGCCGGAACTTTGCGGCTGGTGCTCGCGTTCGAGATCGAGGACGGCCGCCGCGGCTGGCACATGGTGGTCGCGGTGGTCGAGATCATTGCCGGCATCGTGATCGTGGCCAGTCCGGGGATCGGCTTCGCGACCCTTGCGTTGCTGGTCGGCTTCGCCTTCATCGTCAACGGCGCCAGCATGCTGTTACTCGGGCTCGCGATGCACACCGCGTCGCGCGAGGCGGGACGTCCGCCGCGACGGACCGCCGCCCGGCGATAAAGCCGTCGCGCCGCGCGCTCAGCGCGGACGCCGATCACCCCCCGAGCAGTTCGAAGCGCTCGCAGTAGACCTCGACGGTGCCGCGGATCTCGACCAGCACCATCACCACGCCGGCGCAGTTACGACAGCGCACGACCGTCCCGGGCGCCCTCGTGTACACCGACAACTCGGCGACCTTCGCGGTTGTGCCGCAGTGCGCGCAGACACCGCTGACAGCCGTCATCTCCCTGCCGAAGGCCTCGTATAGCGCTCCTCCGATTGCGTTTCCGTCTAGCGCGTCGATTGTCTCGCTCCCTTCTCAGCCGCCGGTCGGTCCGAATCGCTCGGTTCTGATCAGGCTCGGCTTGTGCCCGCTCGCCACCAGCGCGCCGGCGGCGGTCTCGACGAAGCCGGTCGGACCACAGATGTAGGTCAGCGGCTGCTCGTCTGCGGGCCACGCCACCTGCTCGAGTAGCGCTCCGTCGACCCGCCCGCGGTGCCCCGTCCATTCCTCGGGCCACTCGCGGGTGAGCGTGAACGTAACGTCGACCTCGTCTCCCGCGGCGAACCGCAACAGCTCCCCGCGGTAGATCACCTCGGCGAGCGAGCGCGATGAGTACAGGACCCTGACCCCGGCGAGGTTGTGGGTGGCCGCACGATGGCGCAGCATCGAGCGAAACGGCACGATCCCGGAACCGCCCGCCACCAGCAAGACCGGGCTGCTGCCGGAGTCCTCCCACACGAAATACCCGCCGATCGGCCCGCGCAGCTCTAGCTCGTCTCCCGGGCGCAGCTCTTCGACGAGGTAGGGCGACACCTCACCATCCTCGAGCCGTTCAACGGTTAGGACCAGGTAGCGGTCCTCCGGTGCGGAGGCAATCGAGTAGCTTCGCTGTGCTTGATAGCCGTCCTCGGCGGTGAGGCGAATATCGACGTGTTGCCCGGCGCGGTGACCTGGCCAGTGCGGTGGCTCGAGCACGATGCTCCGCGTCTGCGCAGTCTCGTCGATGAGCTCGATGACTCTCGCCGGCTGCCAGCTCAGTCTCCCTGGTATCGCTGCTCGAGCCATGGGTCGCCGTGATTGTGGTAGCCGTACGTCTCCCAGAACCCCGGTTCGTCACCGGGCGTGAGCGTCAGTCCGCGTACCCACTTTGCGCTTTTCCAGAAGTACAGATGCGGAACCAGCAGCCTAGCGGGTCCTCCGTGCTCGGCCTCGAGCGGCTCGCCGTTGTACTGATACGCTACCCATGCCTTGCCGCCGGTCAGGTCCGCCAGCGGCAAGTTGGTGGTGTAACCGCCATCGCTGAACGCGGTGACGTACTCGGCGCCGCTCACAACGCTCGCCAGCAGCGTGTCGACCGATACCCCTCGCCAGCTGGTGTCGAGTTTTGACCACTTCGTCACGCAGTGGATATCGACCGTGACCGTCTCCGAGGGCAGCGCCAGGAACTCCTGCCACGGCCAGGACACCGGCGCCTGCACGGCGCCGTGGATCGTAAAGCTCCACTCGTCCAGGGGCGAGTGAGGCGTTGGACCGGCCGACAGCACCGGGAAGTCTTGTGTGACGTACTGCCCGGGCGGCACCCGCGCCGGATCCACGGCCGCGCGGCGGCGGCCGTGAAACCCGCGAGAGACCGGTGACATCAGTGGTGGCCCGCCTCCGGGGCCTGGGCGCGGATCATCCACAGCTGCTCCTCGAGCGCGCGCAACACTTCGATCACCACGTCCTGAGAGGCGGCGTCGACAACGTCCTCCCGCTCATGGGCTCCAAGCGCTGGGAGGTGGGCCTCTTGTGTCGTAGATGCCATATCGGTCTCCTGTTGGACTGCGGTGGTGTTCCCGGACTAGGCGAAACGGCGGACAAACTCGAGCGCGGTGTCGGCGACCTCGCGCCAGCTGTTATCAATCGTGAGAGCGTGGCCCCGGTTTGGCAGTTTGATGATCTCGGTCACGGCCTGATTGCGCTTCTGGCGCTTGTAGGAGGCGTTCGCGATCGCCCACGGGACGGTGTTGTCCTGGTCAGCGGAGATGATCAACAGCGGCCCCCGAGAGGCGTTCTTCGTGTCGACCTTCGCCTCGGTCCAGGGGTTGAGGTTGGCCATGGCCGCTTGAAACAACGGCATGCCCGAGCCCGCCACCGAGTAGGACTCATACAGCTGCTTTGCCTCATCCGGATCGACCGCGTTGGCGAACGCGTAGCGGAACTGCTCGTAGGTGAGCGCAACCGCGCGATTGCGGTTGCCGGGGTTACCGAGCACCGGCTGCGCCGCGCGCAGCGACGAGATCGGCAACGCCAGCACCCCACGAAACGGCGCCGGGCTGATCGCGACCGAGGCCGCCGCGTACCCGTGGCCCGCGATGATCTGAGTGAGCAGTCCCCCGAACGAGTGACCGATCACCGCGGGCTTCTTGGTCAGCCGTTCGATCACCGCCTCGATGTGTGCCGCAATCTGGCCAATGCTCTTGCGCGCGAAGACCTCTGGATGGGCCCTCGCGTCGGCGACCGTATCCGGGTCGTCGGGCCAGCCGGGAGTCAGCGTCGCGTACCCAGCTTCCTCGAACACCTCGACCCACCGGTCCCAGCTGCTCGGAAGCAGCCACAGGCCGTGGACGAACACAATCGGTTCGCGACCCGAGGCGTTCGCTCGCTCGACCTGCTCGGCCTCGCGTTCGTTTAGTTGCGTGTGGGCGGTGGGCGTGGTGCTCATCGGTCGTGACTGAACATTACCCTGGCCGCTCGGCGCGCCGGCCTCAGGGAAACAGCTCGGGTGGTGCGGCCTCGAGTGCCTTTCGGGCGGCCTCGCGGCCCGCCTCGCGAGCCGCGTCGATCTGATGAAACTCGAATCGCGCTTTGTATCGCCGCAGAAGCCTTGGGGAAGCGCCGGCACTCGCGAGTGCGGGGAGCCTCGCTTAGCTGAGGTCGCTGACGGTCGGTGCGGGCGCGACTGCTGAGACCGGTGGTTGCGTGGCCTCGGCCGTCGCCCGCTTGCGCGAGCTCAGGAGCGCGAGCCCGACCACCCCGCTGATCATCGACAATCCGGCGACGATATACCAGGCCCGTTGGTAAGCGGCCAGCGTGTCGGCCTCCGAATGGGGGGAACCGAGGACCGCGATCAGCACCGCGACACCGACCGCGAGGCCGATCTGGCGCAGCATGTTCACGACCGCCGAGCCGGAGGCGAACGCGCGCGGTGGAAGCGATGAGGATCCGGTCGCGATCAGCGTCGGCAGGGTCAGGCCCACGCCGATTCCCGTGAGCAGCATTCCTCCGAGCACCTCCCCGACATAGTCGGGCTCGATGCCGACCTCGAGTGCCCACCATGCAGCGCCAATCGCGAAGATCGTGGATCCCGCCGCGATCACCGGTCCTGGCCCGAATCTGGCGATCAGCCGGCCCGCCACCAGGAACGAGAACAGGGGCACCATGATCGGGCCAGGCGCGATCGATAGGCCGGTGAGCAACGCCGACCAGTGCCACACGTCCTGGGCCCAGAGCACTCGCGACAGAAGCATCGCTCCGAACGAGGCTGAGAACACCAGCGCCACGATCGAGGCGCCGGTGAACGGGCGCACCGAGAACAGCTCGCGCTCGATCAGCGGGTTGGCGTTCCAGGCGCAGTGAAAGGCGAACAGTGCGAGGGCCAACAGCGCCAGCGCGAGGACCCCGATCGTCTTCGGGGTCGACCAGCCCCAACTGCCGCCGTTGACAAGGCCGAGTGTCAGCGCGCCAATCCCTCCCGTGATCATCAGGGCCCCCAGCGCGTCGGGAGCCGGCACCGGATGCCCGGGCACCCGAGGCAGCCGCCGCCAGCCCACCACGAGGGCCAGCAGCCCGATCGGCACGTTGACCAGAAACACCCAACGCCAGCTGCCAGCGACGAGCAGGCCGCCGACAACCGGACCGAGCGCGGCGGCGATCCCCCCGACCGCGGCCCACGCGCGGACCGCTCCATGGCGTCGCTCAGGCTCGGTGGTCGCGAGGATCAGGCCCAGCGAGGTGGGCGTCAGCAGCGCCGCGCCGGCCGCCTGCACGACGCGGAACGCGATCAGCATCGGGACGCTGTTGGCGGCGCCGCAGGCGGCGGAGGCAGCAACGAACACCGCCACGCCCAGCAGGAACCCGCTCTCCCGCGGATACCGGTCCGCGAGCCTCCCGAACAGCACCAAGAGCGCGGCGTACACGATCGCGTACGCGTTCAGAACCCAAGAGAGGTCGCCGAGCCCGTGGGCGTGAAAGTCTTTCGCGATCTGTGGCAGCGCGACGTTGACGATGAACAGATCGAGGCTTGCCAGCACCACGCCGGCGCAGACGATCACGAGCACCAGCCGCGGCGAGGCATCGCGGCGCCGGGAGGGCAGCAGCTGACTTAGGAGGAGCATAGCCAGGATCGTACCATGCTGGCTTATTCAATGAAAAGTCAGCTACGATGAGTCCATGCAACGCGCCCTCAACTTGACCGAAGCGCTCGATCCACGCGAAGGCTGGACAGCCGATCGCTGCACACTGGCCAGGGCGGTCGACGTAGTCAGCACCCGCTCGGCGTTCCTGATTCTGCGCGAGGCCTTCTACGGGACAACGCGCTTCGACGACTTCGCCGCGCGCGCCGGGATCAGCGAACCGGTCGCGGCCACGCGCCTGCGCGAGCTAGTCGATCACGGGCTGCTCGAGCGCGAGGACTACCGCGACCCCGGCCAACGCACCCGCCAGGCCTACCGTCTCACCGCCAAGGGCGCCGATCTCTTCCCCGCGCTCGCCGCGCTGATGCAATGGGGTGATCGCTGGCTCGACGATCGCGGAGGCCCCGTGCGGTTGCTGCATCACGATTGTGGCGAGCGCGTCGGCGTGGAGCTCCGGTGTGCCGCCGGGCACGAGGTCAGCCCGGGGGAGATCGACCTGGCTCGCCCGCGGGCTTCGGCTGGGCGGCGTCGGGGGTGAGTCGCCGATAACCAGGTTGCCAGCGGTCACTTGTGGATTCTGATCGCGACCCGGTCTATCCGCCAACTACCCACCGCGAACATGGGAGGGACGCAGGCGAGGCTGAACCGCTCACGACGACCGAACGCCGCTCACGCGGGCCAGTTCCTGCAGCGCCCGCGCAGGCAGGTCACGGGCGGGCGGGCCACCGCGGCGGCCGAGGCTGGCCTCGCGCTACGCCCCGAGATCGCAACTCAGCGAGCTGCGAGCGTTTCGGGCGCGAGTGAGTTCTCGTCGGGCCGCGCGAGCTGCGGCTCGACCCGCAGGATCAACAGCGCGATGTCGTCGCTGGCCGGTGAGCGCTCGCTGGCGATCGAGCTCTTCTCGAGCCGCTTGATCGCCTCCTCAGCCGGCAGGCCCACGAGGTCGGTCAGCACCGCCCTGAGCCGCTCCTCGCTCGGTAGCAGCGGGTTGCGCTCGGTGAGGCCGTCGGTGTACATCACGACGGCGTCGCCGACCTCGAGCTCGATCTCGAGGATCGGATAAGCGGGCATCGTGGGCAGCACGCCGAGGAGGGGACCGTGGGCGGTGCGACGCTCGAGCGATCCGTCGGCGCGCAGGATCAGCGGGGCTGGGTGGCCGCCGTTTGCAAACCGCAGGCGGGCCCCGGCCTCGGTCAGCTCGAGCCGGCCGTAGATCGCGGTGCAGAAGCGATCGAGCTCTGAGCGATACAGGGCGTCGTGAACGGCCGCGAGCACGCGCCCGGCGCTCACCTCTCGCAGCGCCACCGCCCGGGTGGTGTGGCGCGCGATCGCGGTGGCCGCGGCGGCCTCGGCGCCGTGACCGCAAACATCGCCGATCACCACCCCCCAACTGTTCTCCTGGAGCGGGAAGATGTCATAGAAGTCACCTCCGACTTCGAGTCCTCGCGTGCCGGGGTGGAAGCTGGCGGCCACTTCGATTCCGGGTACCTGGGCAAGCGCGCGGGGGAGCAGGCTGCGCTGCATGTCGTTGAACTGTTGCTCGCGGGCGCGGGCGGCGCGTGCACGCTCGATCGCGACCGCGGCGGTCTCGGTCATCAGTGCCACCAGCTGCTGTTCCTCTTGGGTGGGGCCTCTCGGCTGGTCGTAGTAGATCGCGAACGTGCCGACGATCTCCCCGTCGGCTGCGTCGATCGGCGTCGACCAGCACGCCCGCAGCCCGTAGCGGGCGGCGAGATCGCGGAAGTCGGTCCACAGCGGGTCGTTCATCGTGTCGGTGACGATTACCTGAGTGCGACGATGAGCGGAGGTGCCGCAAGACCCGGCGCCTTCGGCGATCTCCAGCCCATCGATCGCTTCGTTGTAGGCCGAGGGCAGGCTCGGCGCGGCACCAAGGTTGAGCCGGCCGCGGTCCGCGCCGCGCAACAAAATCGAGGCTCTCGCAGCTCCCTCGATCAGCTCCTCGATGCTGCGCACGATCTGCTCGAGCGTCTGCTCGAGCGGCTCGCCCTCCGCGATTCCGCCAAGAATGTCCCGGTGAGTGCTCAACAGCCGCTCGCTGCGCACCTCATCGGTCACGTCTTGAAAGACGACCACGCCGGCGAACGTATCGCCTCGTTCGTCTCGGATCGGGGACGCATTCACGCGGACGATCGCTTCCCTCCCCCGCCCACCGCGATACATCAGCTCAAGATTGCTCGTCGTCTCACCACTGCGGATCGCCCGTGCCAGCGGCCAGCGCTCGGTCGGGAGCGGCTCCCCATCGAGCGTCAAGCGCTCGTGGCGGCCGAAGGGACGGCCGGCGGGATCGGTCTGGGGCCCGAGCATCTCGATCGCCAGTTTGTTGGCCAGCACGATCCGGCCCGATGGAGCCTCCGCCAGGAGGACGCCGACCGGCAGCTGGTCGAGCGTCTGCTCGAGCCGGTGGCGCTCGGCGCTCAGCGCGGTCGCCCCCTCGCGGCGCACGGCCGAGAGCTCGAGGCTGGAGCGGATGCGGGCGACGAGCTCACGGGCGGAGAACGGCTTGACCAGATACTCGTCCGCTCCGGCCTCCAGTCCGCCGATCGCCGCCTCATCGCCGGCGCGCGCCGATAGCAGGATCACCGGCAGCGATGCGGTCAGCGGATCTTCTCGCAGCGCATGCAGCAAGCCGACGCCATCGAGCCGAGGCATCATCACGTCGGCGAGCACCAGATCGGGCGGTCGTTCGCGGATCAGCTCCAGCGCCTGCTGCCCGTCGGCGGCAGTCCACACCGAGTAGTACGGGGACAGCAGCCGCGCAAGCATCGCCCGCAGGTCGGCGTTGTCATCGACGACCAGCACGGTGCCCGCGGTGGCGCCGCCTCGGGGACCCTCCTCGGGAGGGACCGATAGCACCGCCTCCTGCAGCGAGGCATCCTGCCAGCTCAGCGCCTCATCCAGATAGGACCCCGCCGCTGCGGTCGGGCGCGCCTGCGCGACCGCGTCCGAGCCGGCGCCGGCGCCGAACGGAATTCGTACCCGGAAGCTGCTCCCCAGCCCGGGTTCGCTGCGCGCCGAGATCGCGCCCCCGTGCAGCGTCACCAGCTCGTGCACGAGCGCCAGCCCGATTCCCGAGCCTTCGTGGGAGCGGCCGCGCGCCTCGTTGACGCGGTGAAAGCGCTCGAACAGAAGCGGGATCTCCTCGTGCGGGATTCCGATGCCGCTGTCGCTGACCTCGAGCTCGACCATCCCCTCGGCCTCGCGCAAGGCCACCGAGATGTGTCCGCTCAACGTGAACTTGAGCGCATTCGAGAGCAGATTGAGGACCACCTTCTCCCACATCTCGAGGTCGACGAGGACGGGTCGCTCGAGCGCCGCAAAATGCTCGCGCAGCTCGAGCCCCGCCCGTTCGATCGCAGGCGCGAACGAGGCGACGATCCCGCGCGTGAACTCGCCGAGATCGATCGCCACGAGGTTCGCTCCCATCCGCCCCCCCTCGATGCGGGAGAAGTCGAGGATGTCGTTGACCATACGCCGCAGGCGCCCAGCGTTTCGGCGGATCAGCTCGACCCGTTCGCGCTGGGTGTCCGGTAACGGATGCTCCCGATCGGCCAAGCTGTCCTCGGCCGGCGCCATGATCAGCGTCAACGGCGTCCGCAATTCGTGGCTGACGTTCGAGAAGAACTGGGTCTTGGCCCGGTCCAGCTCGGCTAGCGCTCGCGCGCGCTCCTGCTCCCGCTCGTATGCCCTCGCGCTCGCGATCGCCGCCGCAACCTGTCCCGCCAGCACGCCGATGAACCCGGTGTAGCCGGTGTCGAGCGGACGGTAGGGATTCAAGCCCGCAATCAGCATGCCCGTGGGTCGCTCGTCTCCCTGGGAGCCGAGCGGCACCAGCAGCGCGCTGTTTGGGGCGTCGACCCATTCACCGCTCGGCAGCGCGGGAAACCGCTGCGCGAGCGACTCGACCACGATCGGATCTCCGTCCCCGATCACGGGCCATGCCGGCTCGCTGTCGTCAACCGCGATCGAATCAGGCGCAGCCGGATGGCCGCGCTCGATGCCCGCCGCGCAGGCCAAGCGAGCGCGACCCGAGGCCTCGAACAGATACACCACCGAGAACGGGAGATCGAAGCGGCTCTCGGTCAGACACTCCTGCACGAAGCTCAACACTTCGGCCTCCGAGCGGCCACTCGCCAGTCCGGTGGCCACCGTGCGCAGCGTGGCCATCCTGCGTTCCCCGATTACGCGCTCGGTTTCCTCGCTGACCACGCACAACATCCCGGCGACGTCGCCACCGGGTCCCAGCAGCGGGCTGTAGGAGAACGTGTGGTAGGTCTCTTCGCGATAGCCGCTGCGCTCGAGGAACAGCAGCAGCCGTTCGTCCCAAGTTGCGCCGCGGCCCTCCAGCACCGTCTGGATGCGCGGTCCGATGTCGGGCCAGATCTCCGCCCACACCTCCCGAGCGGGGCGGCCAAGGGCCCACGGATGCTTGCTTCCCAGCGTCGCCCGCGCGTAGGCATCGTTGTAAAAGAACGTGAGCTCCGGGCCCCATCCCATCCACATCGAGAATCGGGACCCCAGCAACGTGCGGACCGTCGTCCTCAGCTCGACCGGCCAACCCTCCGGCGTCCCCAGGGGCGTTTGCGACCAAGGAAACTCGACCAACGCTCGCGCCAGGCCCTCTCCGTCTCGCGCCACGCCCTCTCCGTCTCGCGCCCCGCCGTTTTCGTCCCCCGCGAGCAATCCGCCAAGCCAGCTCTGCCCCGGGCGATCGCCCGCAACTCGGCCGCTGGCGGCGCTCTCGCGATCGCTCGGGTCAACCATCCACGTTGATCGTAGTCCCTGTCGATCCGGGCAATCGACGCGGACCGCGGAACGGGACATGACCGCCGGACCAGGCAGAGGAGGTCGCCAGGCCCAAAACCTCGTGCTTCCAATTTGCCGCAGGGACCAATTCGACCTATCCCCATGCCCAGCGGTTTGCGCTTGAGTTACGACAGCGGGCCAATGTACTCTGAAAGAGAACCCACAACCCTATACAGAAACCAATCTCTGCGGCGTTTAAATAAACGTGAGCGGGTATTCGATGGCCACCACCCGACAAACCGGGCGGGGCCGTGGGGAAAGCAGGGCAGTATGGATTTCAAGCAGGCACTAGCGGACGCCGCCAAGCAGGGACAGGCGGAGCAGGCGGAGGTAATCACCCTCAACGAGTACGTCGACCGCGTCGCTGAGCGCCCGACTATCGCCGCTAGCGCTCACCAGCGGATCTACGACATGATCAACGCTGCGGGGTTCACCGCCGGGGCCCACGTGGGCGAGGTCTCGCACAATTTCTTCTCCGCTGAGCTATTCGGGCTGGACCGGCCGCTCGATCGCATCGTGCGTTACTTCGAGACCGCCGCTCAGGGACACGAGACCCGCCGGCGGATCTTGTTGCTGTGGGGGCCGCCGGGAGGCGCCAAGAGCTCGATTGCGGCGCTGCTCAAACGCGGGCTGGAAACCTGGAGCCGGACCGACGACGGCGCGGTCTACGCGTTGAGCGGCTGCCCGATGCACGAGGAACCGCTGCATCTGGTCCCTGATGCGCTGCGCGCGCAGGCGAGCCAGCACACCCAGGTACCGGTCGAGGGTCGGCTGTGCCCGGTCTGCCGCTGGCGCCTCGAGCACGAGCTGGGCGGCGATTTTCTGAACTTCCCGATCGCGCGGATCTTCTTCTCGGAGGCGACTCGAATCGGGATCGGCACTTTCGAGCCAGGCGATCCAAAGTCGATGAGCATGGAGCAGCTCACCGGCGGCCTCGACTTCCGGGCGATCGAGACACACGGTTCAGATTCCCATCCGCTGGCGCTCGACTGGGCCGGGGAATTCTCGAAGTCCAATCGCGGGCTGTTCGAGGCGGTCGAGTTCTTCAAGAACCCGGCCGAGTTCCGGAACCTGTTTCTCACGATGGCGCAGGAGAAGCAGTTCAAGGTGGCCAAGTTCGGCTATATCGACTCGGACACCGTGATCCTGGCGCACACCAACGAGGCCGAGTTCCGCGGCTTCATGGCCGATCAGAAGAACGAGGCGCTGAAGGATCGGCTGGTGACGATCGCGGTGCCATACAACGTCCGCGTCTCCGATGAGGAGAAGATCTACCGCAAGCTGTTGACCAGCTCGGGCGCCCGCGAAGGGCTCCACATCGCTCCGCATGCCCTGCGGGCCGCCGCGATGGTGGCGGTGCTCTCGCGGCTGAAGCCGCACGAGAATCTAGGCCTCGTCGAGAAGATGAAGCTCTACGACGGCGAGGAAGTCGGCGATTGGAAGCTCGCCCAGATACCGGAGATCAAACGGGCCGCCGAGCACGAGGGCATGACCGGGCTCGGGCCTCGGGCAATCGTGGACGTGCTCTCGGGGGCCGCCAGAAAGGCCGGCGAGGAGCAGCACACCGAGAAATACCTGACGCCGATCATGGCGCTGATCTCGCTGAACGAGTACATCGAGCGGCTCGAGGTGCCGCGGGAGACCCGGGAGCAGCTGCGTGCGTTCGTGATCGATGCCCGCAAGGAGATCGATCGCCGGCTCAAGGACGAGGTGCGCAGAGCATTCGTGCCGGCCTTCTCCGAGCACGCCCAGCGACTGCTCGAGAACTACCTCACGAACATCGAGGCCTACTGCCAGGGCACCAAGACGCAGGATCCCATCACCAAGGAAGACCGCGACCCCGATGAGAAGCTGATGCGGGCGATCGAGGAGAACGTCAAGCCGGCGGTGCCCGAGTCGGCCAAAGACACCTTCCGGCAAGGAGTTCTGGTCCGGATCGGGATCGCGCTGCGCAAGGGCGAGCGACCGCTGACCCACGAGACCGACACGGTCCTGGCCACCGGTATCGAGGAGTATTTGTTCGACCAGCTCAAGGACATAGTGCAGGTGACGCTCTCCAAGACCAATCCCGATAAGGAGCAGGCGAAACGACTCAACGAAGTGTTGCGGACGCTGATCGACGACCGCGGCTACAACGAGCATTCCGCCCGCGACCTGCTCGAGTACATCGGGCACCTGCTCAACCGGTGATGGTGTCTCATGACGGTCGTTGGCGAGTCGGGCCTACCGCATGAGGCGGGTCGGCGCGACGCTCTTCATCACCGGGAGCGCCTGCGCAAGAAGATCACCGATCAGTTGAAGGAGCGGATCGGCGAGGAGGACATCATCGCCGCCGGGCCGGAGAAGAAGATCCGGGTTCCGATCAAGGGGACCAAGCGCTGGCAGTTCATCCTCGACCGGGGCCAGGCGAAGGGCGTGGGCCAGGGGGACGGCCAGCCCGGGGACGTGCTCGGTCCCGCAGACAGCGGCCATGGCCGCAGAGGCGAGGCGGGGACCGAGCCCGGCGAGGAGCTCTACGAGGTGTGGCTGGGGATGGACGACGTGGAAGAGATGCTGTTCTCCGAGCTTCAGCTTCCGCGCCTGAAGCCGAAGGCGCAGGCCGACCTCGAGGCCGCGCACACGGTCTACAACGACATCGCGCGCACCGGGCCCCAGCTCGACAAGAAGGCGACCTTGCGTGAGAACCTGATCCGCAACGCGAAGCGTGGGCGGGCGGCGCTGGGCGGGATCGACAAACCTGACCTGCGGTATCTGTCTTATCGAGAGATCCCAAAGCCGCGCAACAAGGCGGTGGTGTTCCTCGCGATGGACGTGTCGGGCTCGATGACGGTGGACCGCAAGCGGATGGCGCGGCTGTTCTTCTATTGGTGCGTGCAGTTTCTGCGCAGCCGCTATGACCAGACCGAGATCGTGTTCGTCGCCCACACGACCGAAGCACGCGAGGTCACCGAGGAGGAGTTCTTCGGGCGCGTCGAGTCGGGCGGCACGAAGGTCTCATCAGCGTTCGAGACGGTCTCGCAGATCCAGCACGACCGGTATCCGGCCGACGACTGGAACGTTTATGTGCTGCATGTGTCAGACGGCGACAACTTCGGCGCCGACAACCAGCGCACTCTCGAGCTGATCATCCGCCTGACCCAGGTCGCCGCGCTGGTCGGCTACCTGGAAGTCGATCCCAGCGGCGGCTCCAGATCGCACAAGCTGTCGGCGTTCTACGAGCACCAGGGCGCCGAGATCGATGGCTTTGTGTTCTCAGGAGCGGTCGACGACCGCGAGCTGTGGCCGGCGCTGAAGAAGTTCTTCGCCAAGGACGATGTGGAGGCGGCGGTGCGGTGAGCGCGTACACGGTTTCTGACCTGCAGGAGGTCGACGAGCGCTGCCGGGAGATCGCGATCGAGGAGCTCGGATTCGAGATCCCCGAGGTGATCTACCACCTCGTCCGCCCGGAGGAGGTGTACTTCGCCGCCGCCAACGGTTTGCCCGCGCGGTACTCGAGCGCTCGCTGGGGCGCTCAATACGACGACGCTTACGGCCGCTATCAGCGCGGTCAGGAGCGAGTCTACGAGCTGATCTTCAACACCCGTCCCGTTCACGCCTACCTGATGGACGGGAACAGCTTCATCGCCCAGACACTCGTGGTCGCACACTGCCTCGGACATGGATATGTGTTCGACAACAACGCATGGCTCGGGGCGGTCGACCGCGAGATCATGTCACGGGTGGTCTCCGCGGCCGAGCGGATCGGCGACTACATGGGGGCCTACGGTCGCGATCGCGTCGAGGACTTCCTCGACGCTTGCCACGCGATCGCCGTTCATCAGCCCCAGGCGCAGCTGATCCGCAAGGCGCCGCAAACCGAGCCCGAGCATCGCGAGCGGCCATTCGACGTGCTGTTTCCGGAGGAGGTCGCCGCGTCGCGCAAGCGGGCCAACGCGGAGCGCTCGGCGATGCGGCTGCGGTTTCCACGCGAGCCCGAGGAGGACCTGCTCGGTTTCATCGAGCGCCATGCCCGCGGGCTCGAAGACTGGCAGCGGGACGTGATCTCGGTCGTGCGCTCGGAGCAGAGCTATTTCCTGCCGCAGCTGCGCACCAAGGTTCTGAACGAGGGGGCGGCTGTGCTGACCCATCAAGAGATCTGCCAGCGTCTGTTCCTGCGCAGCGATCGTTACTGGGAGTTCGAACAGCTCAACGCGGTCGTGACCCAACCCCATCCCGGCCGCGTCAATCCCTACAACCTCGGCATCCACCTCCTCCGCGAGGTGATGCGGATCGCAACCGAGCCCGACGATGACGAGCGCGAGCGCTGGAGCTGGGCCGGCAACGTAGACCCGCTCGATCAGGTCCGTCTGATCCTGCGCAACTACGACGACGAATCGCTCCTTCGGGAGTTCCTGACGCCGAAGGTGTGCGAGCTCGCCCGCCTGTATGCGTTCGAGCATCTGGAGCAGGATCCGCGGCGGATCAGGATCTCCTCACGCGAGGCCGACGCGATCCGCGAGGTGCTCATCTTCCAGCACTCAACGCTGGGGATCCCGCACATCGAGATCGTCGATGCCGACTATCGGGGCCGCGGAGAGCTGCGGCTCGAGCACCGCCACGAGGGTGTCGGGCTCGATGAGGAGTATGCCCGCGGAACACTCACCCAGGTCGCGATGCTGTGGGGCAAGCCCGCGACCGCGAAGACGATCAAAGGCCGGAACGGGGCCGAGCCGGTGTGGTTCACCGGCCATCCCAGCGGGCGCTCGGAGCGGCACACCAGCGAGCCGAAGTAGCAGCGCGAGGGGCTGGGTATCCGGCAGCGGGAAGGTGTCCGGACGGCTCAGGGCCAGGGGGCTCTGCCTCCAGCACCGCGGGCGGGCCGCGCTGTGTATCGCCGGACCGCACCTGGACGATCCTAGTTACCTATCAGGGCACTTAGATCGTCCAGGTGTCAGCGGCCGCCGGCTCACGCCGGCGAGCTCAGTTCTATGCCAGGTCTCGGACCTGGGTCAGACGGAGGTGGTTACCAGACGGATCGCGGAACCCCGAGTCGATCCCATAGGGCCGCTCCTCTGGCTGCTCGACGAACTCGACGCCGCGAGCGCGCAGCTCCTCGTAGGAGGCTTGGCAGTCATCGGTTAGCAGGAAGATGGTTCCGGCAAAGCCTTTCGACATCAGGCTGCGAATCTGATCACCTGTCTCTGAGTCGATTATCGGCGGACCTGGAATCGGCATCAGGACGATCGAGATGTCGGGCTGCCCAGCGGGCCCGACGGTCAGCCAGCGGAAGTTCCCCATCTCCGGGAGGGTCACATCCGCGCGGACCTCCATCCCAACCTTCTTGGTGTAGAACGCAAGCGCCTCCTCCTGGTCGTGGACCCACAGTTGGGCGTTGCCGATCTTGATCATTTGGTGTCCTCCTTTGGTCGCCTCAGCAGACGCGCACACTAGTTTCGAGTCGGGGTGCTGTCTTCTCGAAACGTGCGGTGTTGCGGGCGCCCGTACACGCGCAGCACGCACGCCGGGATCAGCGCCCGCGCCGCCGCCGGCGGGAATGCAGTTCGGTAGGCGGTCGGCGACATGCCGTAGCTGCGCGTGAAGCTGGTCGTGAACGAACCGACGCTGCGTAAGCCGACGGACATGCAGATGTCGGCGACCGAGCGATCAGTGGTGCGCAGCAGCGCCGCGGCGCGTTCGAGCCGCCGGGTTAGCAAATACACGTGTGGCGGCTCGCCGAAGGCGCGGCGAAACTCGCGGCTGAAGTGCGCTCGCGAGAGACCCGCTGCGCGGGCGAGATCATCCACGTCGAGCGGCTCGAAGTACCTCTCGTCCGCGAGGTCCTTGGCTCGCAACAGGTGTCGCGCCGGCGGCGGGAAAGCCATGGGCGGAAGGTATCGAGTCGCCCTAACGGTCAAATCTCGAGCCGAGATTCCTCCAGGTCGAGCTCGTTTATCACTCGATTCATCACCTCGTTCGAGATCTCGCCGGAGTCGCGGAGACGGACCAGCGCCTCGCGCTGGGCGGCGAGCACCGCCTGAACCGTCTGCTGATAGGCCAGCGAGCGATCCTCGTAGCCGTCATCCTCGATCTTTCCGGCACGGGCCGCGAAGCGGCGCTTGCGGTACTGGTACATCCTCCGCAACCGCTCGATCGAGTCGTCTCTCGTCCAGTCCTCCGCCGCCAGCGAGTCGAGCTCTTCGAGTGCCGACTTGGCCGCGACCAAGCGGGCTCGGAGCTCCTCGTGATCTTCGCTGCCATCACGCGTCACGTGCAACCGGCGGATCATCGCGGGCATCGACAGGCCTTGGATCACGAGCGTCGCGAAGATCACCGCGAAGGTCAAGAAGATGATCAGGTTCCGTTGCGGAAACGGCCCTCCCGAGTTGGTGGTCAGCGGCAACGCGAGCGCGGCGGCCAGCGACACTGCGCCGCGCATGCCGCTCCACGCGATCACCAGCCGCGACCCGACGCCGATTCTCCTGGCACGCTGGCTGGGACGGCGATCGAGCAACCGGATCAGATAGGGAATCGTGAAGAACCAGATCAACCGGCTGATGATCACGACGGCGCTGACCGCGACCGCATAGCCGGCGATCGTCGCGGCCGACTCGCCGTTCAAGCTGTTGACCACGCTTCGGAGCTGCAATCCGACCAACACGAATAAGCTGGCGTTGATGATGAAGTCGAGCACGTCCCAGACGTAGAAGCCCTGTAAGCGGGTCCGCGGGGAGATGATGCGCGGCCCGCGGATGCCCATGTAGATACCGGTCGTCACCGCCGCGAGCACGCCCGACAGTCCCAGAGCCGCCGCCGGTATATACGCCGCGTACCCGCTCAGCAGTGAGATCGTGATGCTGGTCTGAGGGTCGTCGATACGGGCCCGGATCGCCGCCACCAGCCAGCCCACGGCGAGCCCGATGGCGACCCCGCCGGCCGCATCGAGCAGGAACTTCCCGGTCGCGTCGAGCAGCGAGAAGCCGCTGCCCACGACTGCCGCCACGGCCACGCGGTAGGCGACCAGCGAGGTGGCATCGTTGAATAGACCCTCTCCCTCGACCGCGCTGATCAAACGCCGCGGCACCTCGAGGCGACGCATGATCGCGGCGCCGGCGAGGGGATCGGTCGGCGAGACGATCGCGCCGAGCGCGAAAGCGGCGCCCCAAGGAAGCCCGTCGACCACCTGGTGCGCGACGACGGCGACCGCGACCATCGTCACCAGCACGAGTCCGACAGAGGACAGCGTGATCCCGCGCATGTTCGCGCGGATGTCCCCGAGGTTGGCGAAGAAAGCGGCGCCGTAGACGAGCGGCGGCAAAAAAACCACCAGCACCACGTTCGGGTTCAGCGTCACCGTGGGCATGCCCGGGACGAAACCGAACAGCGCTCCCCCCACGACCAGCACGATCGGATACGGCAGCGACATGCGCCGCGCAAGCGCGCTGAAGCCCGCCACCGCAACGAGCAGCCCGGCGATCAGGATCTCGGCTTGACCCATCTCGCCTGGATTGTCTGATATTGCTCACGCCGCGGGGAGTGAGACCGCCGGCGTCCTTTGCTCCGGACGCGAAAGCGGTGGAACGCTCACATGGCCGGGACCGCAACGCGGGCCGCGGCCATCCTCGCCAGCGCCGTCCGGTGACGGTGAGCGCTGCCGAGCAGCGCGGCGTCGAGCTGCGCGCGCTTGAACAGCCAGTGCACGTCGGCTTCCCAGGTGAAGCCGATCCCGCCGTGCGCCTGAATCGCGCTGGCGGTCACCTCGCGCGCGGCGTCGGCCGCCTTCGCCGAGGCCATGGCCGCAGCTTCCGCAAGGCGGTCCTGCCCGGCATCCGCCGCCCACGCCGCGTAGTAGGCGGCAGACCGGACACTTTCGGTATCGAGCAGCATCTGCGCGCAGCGGTGCGCGACGGCTTGGAACGAGCCGACCGGAACGCCGAACTGCTTGCGGTCGCGCACGTATTCGAGCGTCATCTCGAGCGCTCGCTGACAGATGCCGAGCACCTCGGCGGCGAGCGCCGCCCGCACTCGTTCGGCGCCGCCCGCAGCGAGCGGCTCGCCGCGACCCTCGACGCTCGCGTAGCGCCGGGTTGGGTCGATCGCCTGAAACGCGGTCGTCCGCGGGTTCTCCACGAGTTGTGCCTCATCGCCATCGATCACCACGACGACGTCGGCTCCGGCCGCGTCGGCGGCGAGCTCGCGAGTCCCGAGCCCGCCGCTCGCGGAACCCGACACCAGCGCGGGCAGCCAGCGTGCCTGCTGCTCGGGTGCCCCGGCCGCCTGGATCACCGCCGCGACCGTCGCCGTCGTGATCAAGGGCGTCGAGGCACACGCGAAGCCGAGCTCCTCGGCGAGAACCGCCAGCTCGACCGCCCCGAGTTCCAATCCACCGTGTGCTTCCGCGACCGCGATGCCGGTCCAACCGAGCTCGACCAGCTCCTGCCACAGGGCCTGGTCGTATTCGCCTGACTCAGCCGCCGCCCGGACCTGGGTGAACGGCGAGCGCGAGCTCAGCAGCTCGCGAGCGACTCGCTTGATCTCACGCTGATCCTCTGTCAGATCGAAGTCCACGGGTCCTCCTAACGCGATTTGGGCAGACCGAGCACCCGCTCGGCGACGATGTTCTTCAGCACCTCGGTGGTTCCACCTTCGATCGAGTTGCCGCGGGCGCGCAGCAGCTCGTAGGACCATCGGGTGCCGGCCTGCAGCGCTTCCGGTCCGATCAGCTCAGCCGCAAACGCGCTCAACTGCTGGTTGGTGTCGGACCACATCCACTTGGTCAGCGAACCCTCGGGACCGGGCTGGCCGTATTTCTCGATCGCTGTCAGCCCCCGGTAGGCGGTCAGCCGCAGCACTTCTGCCTTGATGTGAAGCTCACCGAGCCGGTCCGCGACGATCGGATCGTCGAGCAAGCCGCGAGCACTGGCCTCGGCCAGCACTTCGTCGAGCAGTTGCCGGAGCCGCACCTGAAGGAAGAACGCCAGCCCGGCACGCTCATTCATCAGCGTGGTCAAGGCGACCTTCCAGCCGTTGCCGACGCCGCCCACCACGCCCGTGTCCGGGATCCGCGCCTCTTCGAAGAACAGCTCGTTGAACTCGGCCTCGCCGGTGATCTGGCGCAGCGGGCGCACCTGCACGGCGTCCTGTTCGACGTCGAGGAGGAAGTAGGTCAGCCCCTTGTGCTTCGGTGCCTCGGTGTCGGTGCGCGCGACCAGCATGCACCACTTCGAGTACTGGGCAGCGCTGGTCCAAACCTTCTGGCCGGTGATGATCCACTCATCGCCTCGCTTCACGGCCCTCGTCTTCAGCGCCGCCAGATCTGACCCGGCGTCCGGCTCGGAGAAGCCCTGGCACCAGATTTCATCAGCGGTCACGATCGGCGCTAGATAGCGCTCCTTCTGCTCCTCGGTGCCCCAGCTCATGATCGTTGGGCCCGCGAGCAGCAGGCCGAGTACGTTCGCCGGCAGCGGCGCTCGCGCCCGTCCCAGCTCCTCGAAGAAGATCGCCGACTCGGTCAACGTCGCGCCGCGGCCCCCGTACTCGCGGGGCCAATGGACCGCCGCCCATCCACCGGCGGCAAGCCGACGCTGGAATTCGCGCCGCCAGGCAAAGTGCTCGTCCTCACCCTCCGGCGGCTCGCCGGCCGGATTGTCCGCAAACCAAGAGCGCAGCTCGTCGCGAAACGCCAGCTCGCGCTCGTCGAATGTCAGGTCCATGGTTCCTCCTGCCCGATGAGCCGTACCGCGCAGCCCACCAGGACTTCCTCGAGGTCGATCGTGTCCTTTCCCGCCCTGACCCTCACGCAAGCGAGCTCGTGCACGCCCGAGGCGAGCACGTACAGGGCGTCGTCCGGCGGCACCGGCATCCCCGAGCGCGCGAAGCTCTTGCCGTACCGCCGGGCGAAGCGGCGCATCGTGGCCTCTCGTTCCGCCGCCGCGGATGGCCACTCCAGCAGATACACGCGGCCGAACACCGGCTCCGCGTCGAGTGTCTGCAGATACGTCCTGATCCCCAGTCGGATCTCCTCACGCCAGTCGGCCGCGCCGCGCGTCGCGTCGGCAACCCGGCGCTCCAAGACCTCGGCGCCTGCCCGGTACGCGGCCGCGAGGCAGGCTTCCTTTGACTCGAACAGCTCATAGAAGGTTCCGCGGGAAACGCGAGCGAGGCGCACCGCGTCGGCGACGGTGGCCGCCTCGAAGCCCTTCTCGGCGACCACGCGGACCATTGCCTCCAGCAGCTTGGCGCGCTGGGGTCGCTCGCTCAGCAACGGCTGCACGGCAGGATGGCTGGCGACCAGGGATGACAAGTACGCGTAGCGTACCTCACGGGTACGCTGGTTGGAGGCGGTCCTGGCGGGAAGCGCTACCGGCGCCTGAGAGCGGACCGGGTGCAGATCAGGATGTGCGCCTGACCGGCACCCGGCCACCGAGCCTTCAGGAGTGTACCTGTACCTATGCGTTCGATATGCGAACGCAAATGCGGAATGCGTACAGTCTTGCCGATCGCCGCGCGCATGTCAAGGTTTAAGCCGTGTGAAGCGGATCTTCCAGCTCCCCGCCTGTCAGCCAGTTCGCGCCCCGGCGGTAGAGCGCCTGTACGCCGGGCCCCGTGAGCCCCGGCATATCCAGTTTCACGTGATAGCCGATCGCGGTCTGGATATAAGCGAGGTGCCGGTAGCCGACGGGAAATCGAGCGAGCTGATCGGCGTCTAATTCGAGCCGCGACGCCGGATCGACGGGGTCAATCCGATCCTTCTCGTAAATCGGCTGGCGTAGGACGATGCCCCAGCGATCTCCGCGGCGCTCGATGAAGTCGTAGAAGCGCCCGGTGCAGACGACGTCGCATTCCACGCCGTGCACCTCGGCGCGCTGGGAGATCGTCATCTTCGTCTGCGCGATCGCCCTCGGGCCGGAGATATCGATCGAGGTGCCGCCGAGGAAGTGCAGGATGTTGACGCCGCGCTCGAAACCTTCGAGGCTGACGCGGATGAAGTCGGTGGCGGATCCTTGAAACCAGGTCGCCATCATGAAGCCATCGTCGTGCCAGACGGTCGCGAACCGTTCCCAGTCACCGGCATCGCGCCACAGCACCCAGTTCTCGACCAGGTCGCGGATCAGCTGACGATCGTCACGCATGGAGGCCCACGTCGGTTAGCTGGGGGACGCGACTTGTGGGTGGGATCGGCGGCCCGGTCGCCTTGCCGGAGAGGTCCGGGGTGCCGTAGGTATGGAAGGTGTCGATCGTCTTGACCCCCCAGGCCTGGCCACGCGCACGCTCCGCTTGCGACCACACGATCGGCTCGTAATCCGGGTCGAAGATGAAGTGGGTGCCGGTGGTCACCTCGACGCGGTTTCCGCCCGGTTCGTAGACGTACAGGAACATCCCCTGGGCGACCGCGTGCTTGGAGGGAGCGGCCTCGATCGGGACCTCCGCGTCGAGGAACAGGTCGGCCGCGCGCAGCAGCTCCTCACGCGTGTCGACGAAGAACGCGAGGTGATGGAGGCGGCCGCTGGCACCGGCGTGATCGGCGACGTAGATCAGCTCGTGGGCGGCGATCGTGAGGCTCATCCAGGCGCCGGCCTCGGAGCCGTCCTGGAGCACGATCTGTTCGTACAGGCGATAGCCGAGCTCCCGCTGGGCAAACTGCCGGTTGGCCGCGACATCGCGCGCCAGCAGGTTCACATGATCGAGGCGCTTGACCGCGGCGCCCCGGCCGACGTAGCGCTGCGGCACGTTCTTCAGGGCGGGCCGGAGCCGATCCGGTGGCTGATAGCGATCGGCCTCCCAGTACAGCTCCATGAGGTGACCGTCCGGATCGGTGAAGCGGTATGCGGAACCGTGCCCGAGGTCGCCCTCGATCCAGCCGAGACCGAGACCGCTTCGCTCGATCGCCTCGACACGACGTTGCAGCGCCTCGGCGCTGCGAGCCCGGATCGCCATGTGACCGAGGCCGGGCAGCTGGGACTCGGTCAGCTTCAGGCTGTAGCGCTGATAGTCACCCCAACCGCGGAGGAATACCGACTGGCCCGCTCGGGCCTCGACCTCCATACCGAACAGCTCCACGAAGAACTCGAGGCTCTGTTGCGCAAACGGGGTCAACAGCTCGGCGTGGCCGATGTGCGCGAGGTCATGCACCGGCTCGCTCATTCCCGCGCCCCCTCAGCGCTGCGCTCGATTCGCTCCCGGAGCCCATCGAGGTCATATGAGAGCGAGCCATGCTCGAGCTTCGCCCGCTTGACCCGCTCGCGCTCGGCCCGCTCGAGCGATGCCTGCAGGACCTCCTTCACCCGCTCATGCTCCACCACCGCGGCGCCGTCGGCGTCGAGGACGACCACATCGCCGGGTCGGATCGTCGCGCCCCCGACGCTCACCGGCCCGCCGATCGATCCCGGAATCTCCTTGCCCGCGCCGCGGATCCGAACCCACCGCGCCCAGATCGGGAGGCCCAGCTCCACGAGCTCCTCGACGTCGCGCACCGAGGCGTCGACCAGGATCGCGGCGGCGCCGCGAGCTCGAGCCTGAGTCGCGAGCAGCTCGCCGATCAGCGCGACCGGTCGTGGCTCGGGCATCGTCAGGACGATCACCTCGCCGGGCTGCACCTCGGCCATCACCGCATGCACCATCAGGTTGTCGTCCTGGCCGCAGGTGACGGTGCGCGCTGGGCCGCAGGCGCGCGAGCCGGGAACCACCTGTATCAGGTCGAGATCGATGTAGCCGCGCCGTCCGCCGGCCTCGTAGACGGTCGCCGAGCCGAGGCGCGCGAGCTGTTCGTGAGGGGGGTTCATAACGAGCTCACCACCTGTGGGATGACCCGCTGGAATGCCTCGGCTTGTTTGATCTCGGCGTTGCCGCTGGAGCGACGCGCGTGATTTCCGCGATGATCGGCGCGCTCCGCGTAATAGGTCTGGAGGTACTTCTGAGCCTTCATCTCCGCCATCGCCGCCAGTTTGCGGTCGATCACCGCGGTGATGTCGACGAACGTCGTCGGGGTGAAGTTGCACAGCTCCGGCTGGTGGGGCTCGAAGAGGAAGAACTCCGGTGGCTTGACGGTCGCGAACGAGCTCCGCACGCCCGCCCCGGCGGCGAGCCCCCGGGCTCGCGACACCGCCGCGAAAGCGACCGGGTGGTCGGGGTTGAAGGGGTCCGTATCGGTGTGTGTGATCAGCACGTCCGGCGCAAACTCGCGAATCCGATCGGAGATCAGCCGCAGCGCGTCACCGTCGGTTTCCAGTGGATAATCCCCAAGATCGAGGCAGTCGAACTCGGCCCCCACGGCGGCCGCCGCGCGCTCGGCCTCGCCGTGTCGAATCTGCTTGACGCGCTCGATCGTCTGCCCCTCCTCCTTCCACAGTTCGCCGGACTCGCCGCGCTCGCCGTAGGAGAGGGCGATCACGCCGGCGGCGCCTCCGGTCGCGGTGGTGACCGCAATCGCTCCGCCGGATCGCCACACGAAGTCCGCCGAGTGGGCGCCGATCACCAGCATCCGGCGGCGGCTCGCTGGGCCGGCGGCGGCGCTCACAGCGGTTCCGCTCCTGCCACGCGCCTGGTATTGACGACTGCCATCGTGTGAACCTCCTGCTCATCGAAACCAGCCTCGAGTAAGCGATCGACCATCAGGGCGATGCCGTCCTCGACCGGGGGATTGAACACCTGTCCGAGGTCGGTCGAGAGCACCGAGTGTTCAGCGCCGGTGGCGCGGATGTTCTCGATCCAGCGCTCCCACTCGATCTTGCCGGTATGGGGAGTGGTGAAACACCGCTCCAGCAGTGCCCCTCGCTCGGCGAGCGCGAGCTGGTCTTCGACTGAGAGGTCTTGCGAGGGAAATTCCGGGTGCGTGATCACGACGTCGCGCACTCCCTCCTCGATCGCCGCGTCCAGTACCGCGAAGATCTCGTCGCGGCCCAGATGACCGGTCGCCAGCAGCATCCCGTGGCGCGCGATCATCGCCATCACGGTCCGCAACTCCGGCACAACGGCTCCCTCGCTGTCGAGGACCGGCACGGGTTCGATCTCGATGCCCTCCTCGCGCAACTCGAGCTGCAGCTTGACCCACACCGGCACCTTGGCTCCGGGAGGCGCCTCGCGCTCGTGCGATTCATTGACCGAGTCGACCGTTGGCAGCCAAACCGTTCGTGCCCCCTCGCGGGCCGCGATCTCGACTGCCAGGGGGTTGATGCCGCCCACCGCCCGGTTCAACGAGATTGCCCCGAGCGCCTGCACCTCCGGGACGGCCGCGCGCACCACAGTGGCGCGCTCGGCAGTCGAGCCGTAGTGGGACTTCAGCACGAAGCCCGCCAGCCCGAGGTCCGCGAAGCGGCGCGCCAGCGAGATATCGTCCACCACCCGCTCGACCACGTCGGGCGCGACATGGATGTGCGTGTCGAACGTACCACGCAACAGCTCGCGGGCCTTGGCGGATGGTTCCCTCACTTCGCTCACAACCACTTCAAGAGCTCGCCCACTCCGTCGACAGCCGCGTCGGGGCGACGCGTGACCGGCACGCGTTCGAGGCCGCTCGTCCCCGTGATGCCGCTGCGTACCAGCACCGTGCGGGAGCCCCCCAGCCGGCCGAGCGCGATGTCCATGCCGAGATCATCGCCGATCACGGCCAGTTGCTCCGAGGCGAGCGCGAGCCGATCGATCACCGTGCGGACCGCTGCGCGCGAGGGCTTACCGACCACCACCGGCTTGGCTCCGCTTGCCTTCGCAAGCGCCGCGGTCAGCATCGCCCCGCGGCTGAGAATCGGACCGTCCGCGCCGGCGTAAACGCTGGCATAGCTGCCGGTGAGGAGTCGCGCGCCGGCGAGCACCGCGCGCGCCGCGTGCTCCAGCTCGTCGAAGTCGGTGGCCTCGGGGTGCGCGACGAACACCACGTCGGGTTGCCCGCCGTTGCGGCGCTCGAGCAACCTGACGCCGGAGCGCAGGACGTACTCGCGTGCAGGGCCTGTCCCGAACATCAGCACCGAGCGTCGGTGGCGCCGTGCCCTCAGATACACGGGCAGGCTGCACAGCGGCGTCAGCACCTCGTCGTCGGCGATCTCGAGACCGGCGGCGCGCAGTCCGGCCGCGAACGTCTCCGGCGCAGCGTGGCTGCCGTTGGTGAACAGCACCAGCGGGCGACCGGAGCCCCGAATCCGCTCGAGCACTTCCCGCGCGCCCGGCTGCACGCGCATTCGGTCACCCGCGCGGTGGACCAGCGTGCCGTCGATGTCGAACACGAATCCGCTGACGTCATCAAGTCGCACGGCGCCACTCCACCAGGTCGTCTCCCTTCTGGACCCGCAGGTGCGTGATCGACTTGCGCTTGGCGACCTCGGTCAGCAGAGTCACGACCGGATCGCGCTCGGGTCTTGCGGCCACGCGCGGCCTCGATGTGGCCGGGGGCGCGGCGAGCATCGCGTCGACCTGCTCCTCGGGCATCGTCAGCCGCAGCAGCAGCTCCTCGTCGGAGATCCTGGCGCCGAAGCGTCTCCGGGCTCCCTCGAGGTGCAGCGGCTCGAGCGTCCGCAGCTCGTCGGTGCGCGGCCGTTCCAGCACACGATCGGCGATCTCCTGATCGACCGGTGCCGGCGGCTCGCCGTAATGACCGAGGAAATAGCGGATCGTCTCGTCGGAGACATTGAGCCAGCGCTCGCCGTCGATCACGTTCCTGGCCGCTTGCGTGGCCACCAGTTGCGAGACCGGCGTGACGATGATCGGGTAGCCCATCTCCGCGCGCACCCGGCCGACCTCGGCCAGCGCTGCCTCGAACAGCTCCGGCCGGCGCAGCTCAGCGAGCATCCGGCGCGTCGTCGAGACCATCCCGCCGGCGAGCTGATGGCGGTAGTAGGTGGCGTCGAACTCCTGCGGTTGGCCGGCGGGCAGCCCCTTGTCGCGAGCAAGCTCCGCGAAGTAGTCCGACACGGTCTGCAGCGCCCGAAGGTCGAGAGGATGTTCGAATCCCCGTGTTGCGAGGTCGCGGAGCGTGGTCTCCGCGGCCGGGTTCGAGGTCCCTCGCGCGAGCGGCGCCACCGCGGTGTGGAGAACCTGAAAGCCCGCGCGCAGCCCCTCCATGTAGACGAGCGGCGCGAGGCCGATCGTGCAGTGGCTGTGCAGCTCCACCGTTCGCGGGCCGGCCGCGCGGAGCAGGGCCGGCGCCAGCTCGCGAACCGCGTCGGGGGTCAGGAGCCCGCCCGGATCCTTCAGATACAGACGATCAAGCTCCGCGCAGTCCGACAGCGCCGCGGCGCGCTCGGCGTAATAGGCGTGGGTGTGGACCTCGCTGACCGAGTAAGTCAAGCCGATCACGATCTCCTCGACGCCCTCCTGGCGGCAGATTGCCGCCAGCCGCTTGATGCGCTCAGGATCGTTGGACGGATCGGCGATCTGGAAGCGGCGGATGCCGTTGCGGACGACGCACCGGAACGCCAGCCGGATCACCTCCTCGTCCGCTGGCACCCAGGAGATGAAGCGCATCCCCGGGGTGATGAAGCTGAGCGGCGTCGCCGGCATCGCTGCGCGCAGCAGCCTGATCCGCTCCCACGGGTCCTCGCGATGGAAGCGAACCGAGACCGCCATGTGCGTGCTCGAGGTGAAGTCGGCGGCGTGATAGCCGATGCGATCGATCGTCGGAGCGATCGCCAGCAGGTCCGAGGTGGTCATGCCGGTCGCGCCCCACAGGCTCTGGTTGCCGTCGCGCATCGTCGTATCGACGATCTCGACCGGGTTACCGTCGCGCATCCTCGAAACGACGATCTCGTCCCCGTTTGCGAGCGACACCGGCATCAATCAGGTGCCACCCGGAACAAAGGGGCTCCATCTTCGACCAGCTCTGCGTTCTCGACACAAACCTCGACCACCGTCCCGGACACGCCGGCCGGAATCGAATTCATCATCTTCATCACCTCGATCAGGCAAACGACCGCGTCCGGCTCGACGCGCGTCCCGAGATCGACGAACGGCGGAGCTCCGGGCGACTGCGCCCGATAGAACGTTCCGAGCATCGGCGCGGTGATCGTGACGGCGCCATCCGTGGGCTCCTCCTCGGGCTCCTGCGGGGCCGTCTCAGCTGCCCGTTCGGGCGCCGCAACGCTCGCCGGCGGGGGATCTCCAGCTCCTGCGCGGCGCACGTACAGAGACAGTTCCCCGGTCTCGATCCGCAGCTCGTCGAGCTGTGACTCGTCGACGAGCCGCAGAATCTCGCGAATGTCCTCGTCGCTCAGCGGCATCCGCGCTGGGGATCGTTCTGCTCGCTCGCGCCGGCCGAGGCACCGAAGGTGCTCATCACCAGCGACATAGCCGAGGCCGCAGGCTGGCGGGGACGCTCTGGCAACCCGGTCACGGGTCGTGACTGAAGCACGATCAAGCCTAGCCCCCGGTCGATCGCCCATTCGATGTCCTGATGGCAGCCGAAGTGGCGCTCGATTCGCTTGCCGAGCTTGAGCAGCGCCGCGAGCTGGTCGGGAACGAGGGATGGACGCGTGCGGCGTTCGCGGTCGACTTCGGCGCGAACCATTCCCCGCCCGCTTCGGTCCGGCACGTACTCGACCGCCTTGGTGTTCACCGTTTGCCGGACCACCTCGCCGGTCACCTTGCTGAGCAGGAAGTCATCGGGCGTCACCTCGCCGCCGACGACCGCCTGACCCAGTCCCCAGCTGGCGTTCACCGCGACCATGCTGGGGTCGCCGGTGACCGGGTTGCAGGTGAACATCACGCCCGAGATTTCGGCATCGACCATCAGCTGGATTGTCACCCCCATCGCCGGCGGCGCGTCGCCCGGCAGCTGCGAAGCGGCTCGATAGCTGATCGCGCGAGGGCTGTAGAGGCTCGCCCAGCAGCCGCGGACCGCGTCGCAAATCTCCTCGACCCCTCGCCGCCAGAGGAACGTCTCCTGCTGGCCGGCGTAGGTCGCGTGCTCGCTGTCCTCGCCGAGCGCGCTCGAGCGGACCGCGACCGGGGGCTCGGGATCGCCGATCTTCTCGGCCAGCTGGTCGTGACGCTGCGCGAGCTCCTGGCGAAGCGAGTCGGGTAACGGGGCAGTGCGAATCGCCTCTTCGATCGCGGCAGGGGAGTCGGCGCGCGGTGCGGCGGCGAACTCCTGGAAAGCGCTCGCTCCGAGCGCGAATCCGGCAGGCACCGCGATACCCGCCGCCAGCAGCTCCCCGAGGCCGGCGCTCTTGCCGCCGAACTGGCCCGCATCGGTCGCTCGCAGCTCCCCCAGGGACCGTGTGTAGCCCGAGCTGTCAGCCATCGATGATCGTCACCGTGCCCGCGGAGCCGTCGACCCGGATCGCCTGGCCGGTCTTGATCGCCGAGCTGGCGCGACCGGTGCCCACGACCGCCGGCAGCCCGTACTCCCGGCAGACGATCGCGGCGTGGGACATCACGCCGCCCACGTCGGTGACGGTTGCCTTGATCTTCGGGAAGATCGGCGCCCAGGCGGGAGAGGTGGAGCCACAGACGAGGATCTCGCCGTCCCGGATGTCCCCGATCTCCTCGAGGCTTCGCACCACGCGCGCGAGGCCATCTACGCTGCCAGGGGACGCTGCCGCCCCGGTCAACTGGCGCGCGCCGCCGCCTCCCGACCGGGCCCACTCCTTGACGCGGTCGGTGGTCACCCCCCACAGCATGATCGTCATCGGGTCGGTGATCGCTTCGGGCGTTGCACCGATCGCGGGCGGAGGAGTCCACTCGGCCAGCTTCGACAGCAGCTGTTTGCGCCGAGCGACGATCGGTGGCCAGTGCCGCGGACCGAGCGGCTGGCCGCCCGTGGCCCAGGTGAGGACAAGCTCGTCGAGCGCCGAGGCCAGCTCGTGGCGAGAGAGCTGAAACACGTCCTCGCCGTCCTCGAGGAAGCGGTGCCTCGCCAGCAGCGCGCCGAACTCGCGGACCTTGTTCCACCACCGGGTCAGGAACCAGTAGTCGCAGAAGAACTTGTGCTCCTCGACGTATGGGAACACGGTTCGTGACAGCGCGAGCAGCTCATTGAACGTCGTTCTCGACCCTCCGTCGAGCAATGCCCCGTACTCCTGCGCAAGGCGCTCCCGCTCACGCCTGATCTCCTCCGTCGGTCGCTCGACCGACTCGCCGCCGCGAATCGCCGCGACGTGTCCGATCAACGACGCGTACGGGATGCTGGGGTCATCCAGCCAGCTGCGGTAGTGGTGCGTGAGGCCGTCGCCGGTGGCCATGTTGAACCAGGGGTCCTTGACCTTTTCGAGCTCCGCCAGCCACGCGCGCCCGGAGTCGCTCGCCAGCAGCTGGGCGTCGATCTCCTGCGGTGAGCGGCCCTGGGCGAAAGCGCTATCGACTTCCAGCTCGATCGCCAGCCGCGCCAGGCGGCGGAGCTCGGCGTCCGGCTTGAACAGGAGCACGTCGATTCCGGCAACCATCTGGGCGATGTGCTGGTCGGGGATGTCGGGGAGGTTGCCCTTGCAGAACTCCACGAACGTCGCGTAGGCCCCGTAACCGAGCAGCAGGAACTCGAAGTGGTGCTGCCACATCAGGTCTCCCAGCCGCAGCGTGCGGCCGTAGGCCTCGAGAACCTCGTAGAACGAGGTGTTGCGATCATCACCGAAGGCGACCTCGTCGTCCTCGTACTCGGGCAGCTCGGGGACGCGGAGCTCGGACAGCTCGCTGATCAGCGCCTCCATCTTCGCCCGCCACTTCTCGTAGAGCTCGGGCCAGTGCTCGTAGTAGTAGCCGGCACGGCGCTGGAAGAAGCCTGCGCGCTGGGCGATCTTGGCGGGATCGGTGACGGGATTGCCTGAGATGTAGATGTAGCCGTTGACACACCGATAGTCGATGCCCATTGCCGGCGGGACGGCGAACACCCGGTTCTGCCAGGATCCGACCGCCTGGTAGGGCGAGTCGATACAGATCACGTCGAACGCGGGCATCGGCACCGGAAAATGCATCGAGTTCCAGAACCAGAATCGAGGCTCGTCGCTCTCCCGCCGGCGCTCGTCGAACAGCGCGTAGTAGGGATACATTTCCTCCCAGCCGTCGCATCCCGGGGGAGTCTCGATCTCGTATGGGCTCGGAAACCCCGAGCTTTGCTCCGTCGAAATTGCCATCACCCCTCCTCTTGGGACGCTCTTGTATACAACACCCCTGATGCCACCGCCAGAGTTTCCATGAACAGTTCATCCGCGCAGGAGCGCACCGCCCAGCCGCTGATGCGCGCGATCCGCCAGCAGCGCCTGGGTGATCCCGAGGTGCTCGAGCTGGTGGAGGTCGCGCGTCCCGAGCCGGGACCTACCGAGGTGCTCGTTCGGATCGCTGCGGCCGGCGTCAACCCAGTCGACTTCAAGGTCCGCGCCCGCGGCGGCTTTCTCTCACAGCCGCCGTTCACGGTTGGATGGGACGTCGCCGGGACGGTCGAGCAGCTCGGGCCTGGAGTTACCCGCTTTGCGGTTGGCGACCGCGTCTTCGGGATGCCTCGCTTTCCTGCACAAGCCGCCGCGTACGCGGAATACGTGACTTCGCCCTCGCGCCAGCTCGCGCGAGTCCCGGACGGCCTGGGCGACATCGAGGCGGGGGCACTGCCGCTCGCCGGACTGACCGCTTGGCAGGCGCTGGTGGAGACGGCGGACCTCGGCCCTGGCGACCGGGTGCTGATTCTGGCGGCCGCGGGCGGCGTGGGCCATCTGGCGGTGCAGATCGCGAAGGCTCGCGGCGCCCACGTGATCGGCACGGCGCGCTCGGAGAAGCATCCCTTCCTGTTCGAGCTGCGGGCCGATGAAGCGATCGACTACTCCCGGGAGGACGTCGCCGAGCGCGCCGCCGGCGTCGACGTCGTGCTCGATCTGATCGGGGGGGAGACCGGGAAGGGAGCGTTGCCGGCGCTCAGGGAAGGGGGTTTGATGATCACCGTTCCCTCCTCGGGCGGGCTGGCGGCGCTGCAGGAGGCTGCCGGGGACCGTGTCCGGGTGACCGGGATCCTCGTCGAGCCCGACCGGACGGGGATCGAGGCGCTCGCTGAGCTGGTTGCCGCCGGCGCTGTGCGCCCCCACGTGCAGCGCACCTTCCCACTCGAGCGGGCGGCGGATGCTCATCGCCTCGCGGAGGAGGGTCGAACTCAGGGCAAGCTGGTCCTGACCGTTGCCTGAGCCCTACGAGCTGAGCCTGCTCCAGGCGGCAGCGCTGCTGCGAGGTCGGGAGCTGTCAGCGCTCGAGCTGGCGGAGTCGTGCCTGCAGAGGATCGAGGACAGCAATGGCGGGCCGCCCAGCTTCGACGGCGCGCCGGAGGCGATCAATGCCTGGGTCCGGCTGTATCCCGAGCTCGCTCTCGAACAGGCCCGCGCCGCCGACGAGCGGCTCCGGCGCGAAGCCGGGGATGCGCCGCTCGTATGCGGGATTCCGGTGGCGCTGAAGGATCTCTTCGGCGTTGAGGGGCTCGAGCTCACCGCCTCGAGCCGCGCGCTCGAAGGCAACGTCGCGACCCGCGATGCGATCGTCTGGAAGCGGCTGCGCGACCAGGGCGCGGTGCTGGTCGGCCATACCCACACGCACGAGATGGCCGCCGGCGGGACAACCGACCAGGTCGGCAACCCGTGGGCGCTTGAGCGGATCACCGGTGGTTCCAGCGGAGGCAGCGCCGCCGCGCTCGCGGCCAGGATGGTCCCGGCCGCGCTGGGCAGCGACACCTGCGGCTCGCTTCGCATCCCGTCCGCGTGCTGCGGCACCAGCACGATCAAGCCGGGCCACGGCCGGCTTCCCAGCGAAGGCCTGATCCCGTTCGCGCCGTCGCTCGATCACCCTGGGCCGATGGGGCGCTCAATCGCCGATTGCGCGGCGCTGCTGTGGGCGATGGCGGGCGAGGGGCCGGCGGTCACCCCGCTGGCGCCTCCGCCCGGCGAGATCGGTGAGTTGCCGGCCGGCAAGCGGCCGGGAGCCCGTCCACTGGAGGGTCTGACGATCGCCTTGACCGACCGCACCGACCGCGTGCAACTCGACGGCGCGGTGGCGGCCGCAGTCGATACGGGCCGGCGGGAGTGTGAGCGCCTGGGAGCGCAGGTGCGCGAGCTCGCTGCTCCCTGGACGCTCGACTGGGACGAGCTCAGCGTGGTGTTACTCACCGAGATGTGGGCCTACCACGTTCGCTACGCGGACCGCCACGAGCGCTATCGCCCGGCGATCGCCGAGCTGCTGGAAGCGGCCAGGCACTTCAACGATGCCCAGGCCTACCTGGCTGCGCAGGAAGCCAGACGGCGCGGTACCCAGGCCTGGGAGCAGTGGTTTCGCGCCCACCAGGTCGATCTCGTGCTCGAGCCGACGCTCCCGATCGTCCCCCTCGAGCGCGGGCCCGGCTACGAGCGCGGACATGCGGGCGGCCCGGGAGATCCGCTGATCGCGTTGACTGCGCTCTGGGACATGACCGGGATGCCGGTTGCGGCGCTTCCCGTCAGCTGGGATGTCGGGCTGTCTCTGATCGCACCTCTCGGCGGCGAGGCGGCGGTCGCGCAGGCGGCCCTGGACCTCCAGGAGCACGCGCTGGAGACCCCGTTCTGAATGCGCCCGCTTGTGCCCTCTCCAGTTCGTATGCAAAGCTTCCGCGCGCTTTGACCACGGTAATTGGACAGCGAGTGCGCCGCCGCGAGGATCCTCGCTTTCTGCTTGGCGAGGGACGCTACGTCGATGATCTCCGCATCCCCGGCGCGCTGCACGTGACCTTCATCCGCTCCCCGTGGGCGCACGCCCGGGTGCTCGGGGTCGACGCTTCGGCGGCGCGGGAGCTGGCGGGTACGCAGGTTTTCACCGCCCGGGAGATTGATCTGCCGAGCTATCCGGCGCCCCCGTTCATCGGGATCGACGAGCGCATGCACCGGCCGCTGCTCGCCGGCGAGAAAGTGCGCTTCGTGGGCGACATCGTCGCGGCCGTGGTCAGCTCGAGCGACGCAGCCGCTGTCGATGCGGCCGAGCTGGTGGCGGTCGACTATGAACCGCTTGCGGCCGTGACCGACACGACGCGCGCCGTGCGGGACGAAGTGCTGCTGTTCGAGGATGTGGGGACGAACGTCTGCCTGGCAAACCCCGCCGAGGGCAGCGACACTTTGTTCGCGGACTGCGAGGTAGTGACTTCCGGCGAGATCGTCAGCCCGCGGCTCGCCGCTTGCCCGCTCGAGCCGCGCGCGACGATTGCCCAGTTCGACGACGACGGCCGGCTCACGGTCTGGCTCTCCACCCAGAACCCGCACCAGGACAAGGCGGGACTCGGCTCGCTGCTCGGTCTCGAGCCCGACCAGCTGCGGATCGTGGCCCCCGACGTCGGCGGCGGCTTTGGCGGCAAGGCTCTCGAGGTGGAAGACGTGCTCGTCGCCTGGCTGGCACGCGAAACCGGTCGCCCGGTGCGGTGGACGGAGACGCGCAGCGAGCACATGGTCGCGATGCATCACGGCCGTGCACAGCGCCTGGAGTTCACGATCGGCGGCACCAGAGCGGGGGAGGTGAAGGCGCTGCGGTGCGAGGTGCTCGCCGACGCCGGCGCGTATCCGGGCATCGGAGCGTTCCTCCCGCACCTGACCGAGATCATGGCCAGCGGCGTATACCGGATCCCGAAGCTCGAGCTCGATACCCGCGTCGTGGTTACCAACACCACTCCCATCGGTCCGGTGAGGGGTGCGGGCCGCCCCGAGGCGGCGCAGATGATCGAGCGCGCGATCGAGCTGTTCGGCGGCGCCTGTTCGCTCGATCCTGCGGAGGTCAGACGCCGCAACTTCATTCCCGCCGAGGCGTTCCCGTTCACGACCGCCGTGGGGACGACCTACGACAGCGGCGACTACCGCAAGGCGCTCGAGCTCGCGCTCGATAAAGCGGGGTACCACCAGCTGCGCGAGGAGCAGGCGCGCCGGCGCCGGGAACGATCACCGCGTCAGCTGGGAATCGGTCTCAGCGCCTATGTGGAGATAACCAACGGCGTCAACGAATCGGAGTTCGGCGCGGTCGAGCTCACCGCTGCGGGCGAGGCGATCGTCAGGACCGGCTCGTTTTCGCACGGTCAGGGCCACGAGACAACCTTCGCGCAGATCGTCTCCGAGCGGCTCGGTATCCCGCTCGAACAGGTGACGGTGGTCAAGGGGGACACCGATGTGGTGCCGCGGGGCACCGGAACGTACGGCTCGAAGTCGACCCAAATTGGGGGGGTGGCCGCCAGCGAGGCGTCCGAAGAAGTGGTGCAGCGCGCCAGGCGGCTGGCCGCCGAGGAGCTGGAAGCGAGCGCAGAGGACATGGTGCTGGACCGGGAGCGAGGTTACTTTCACGTGACAGGGGCGCCTCAGCCCGCGATCAGCTGGGTCGAGCTGGCCTCGCGGCTCGAGGCGGGCGGCCGGCTCAGCGAGCTCAGCGCCGAGGTCGACTTTCAGGCCTCCCAGCCCACGTTTCCGTTCGGCGCCCACGTCGCGGTCGTGGAGGTCGATATCGAGACCGGGGCCACCAGCCTGTTGCGAATGGTCGCGGTCGATGACGCGGGAGTGATCATCAACCCGCTGGTGGCAGACGGTCAGGTCCACGGGGGTCTTGCGGCCGGCATCGCCCAGGCCCTGTGGGAGGAGCTCAGCTACGACGAGGATGGCAACCCGCAGAACGCAAACCTGGTCACCTACTGCTTCCCGGCCGCGACCGAGTTGCCGGCGTTCGAGCGCGTGAGCATGGAGACCCCTACTCCGGTCAACGCGCTGGGCGCCAAGGGGATCGGCGAATCGGGCACGATCGGTGCGACCCCGGCGGTGCACAACGCGGTGATCGACGCGCTCTCAGAGCTCGGGGTACGACACGTCGAGATGCCGGCCAACGGCCAGAACGTGTGGCGGGCGCTGCAAGCGGCAGCCGCCGCTGACGGCTGAGGCAACCATGAGCGATCCGGCGAAGGTGCTGTGGGAGCCGACTGCCGAGGTGGCCGGCAACTCGCAGCTCGGGCGCTACCGCAACTGGCTGGCCGACACCCGCGGTGTCCGTCTGGAGAGCTATGACGAGTTGTGGCGTTGGTCGGTCGCGGACCTCGAGGGCTTTTGGGCGTCGATCTGGGACTTCTTCGGGATTCGTGCGAGCGCCCTCTACGAACAGGTGCTGGGCTCGCGCGAGATGCCCGGGGCGCAATGGTTCTCCGGGGCCCGCCTGAACTACGCCGAGCACGCGGTCGGACTCGAGGAGGATGCGCAGCAGACGGCGGTGATCGGGCACTCGCAGACGCGGGCGCCGCTGGAGCTCAGCTTCGGCGAGCTGCGCGAGCAGGTAGCGCGAGCGCGCAGGGGGCTCGAGCGTCTCGGCGTGGGCTCGGGCGACCGGGTGGTCGCGTACCTGCCGAACATCCCGGAGACGCTGGTCGCGTTCCTCGCGACGGCCAGCCTCGGGGCGATCTGGGCGACCTGCGCGCCCGAGTTCGGCCCGCGCAGCGTGATCGCACGATTCGGCGCGGTGGAACCGAAGCTGCTGCTGACCATCGCCGGTTACCGGTACGGCGAGCGCCAGATCGACCGGCGCGGTGACGTGGCCACTGTCCGCGCCTCGCTGCCGACGCTGGAGCAAGTCGTCCACGTGCCCTACGCCGGCGGCGAGGCCGACGCGATCCCGCAGGCGAGCACCTGGGAAGAGCTGCTCGCCGAGCCCGGCCCGCTGGCGTTTGACCCGCTGCCGTTCGACCATCCGCTGTACGTGCTGTTTTCATCCGGCACGACCGGGTTGCCGAAAGCGATCGTGCATCGCCACGGCGGGATCCTGATCGAGCACTTCAAGAACCACGGGCTCAGCTGGGACCTGAGCGCCGGCGATCGCTTGATGTGGTTCAGCACCACGGCATGGATGATGTGGAACGCGTTGATCTCGGCGCTGCTGCTGCGCTCCTCGATCGTGATGATCGACGGCAACCCGACCCATCCGGACCTCGGGCTCCAGTGGCGACTCGCTGCGCAGACGCGGGCGACGGTGATGGGCGCGAGTCCCGCATTCCTGATGGCTTGCCGGAAGGCCGGTCTGCGGCTCAGCGAGAGCTTCGACCTCACGAGCTTGCGCGAGCTCGGCGTGGCCGGCTCGCCGCTCCCCCCGGAAGGCTTTGACTGGGTGTACGAACAGTTCGGGGATGAGCTCCTGCTAAACGTCGGCAGCGGCGGAACCGACGTGTGCACGGGGATGGTGCAGGGAAGCCCGCTCCAGCCGGTGTATAGCGGGGAGATTTCCGGGTGCTGCCTGGCGGTCGACGCCGCGGCCTACGACCAACAGGGCCGCCCGGTGACCGGGGAGCTCGGCGAGCTCGTGCTCCGCTCGCCGATGCCCTCGATGCCGATCGGATTCTGGGACGACCCCGGCGACGTGCGCTACCGCGCCGCCTATTTCGAGCACTACCCGGGCGTCTGGCGCCACGGCGACTGGATCCTTTTCACCGAGCGGGGCAGCTGCGTGATCACCGGGCGATCGGATGCGACGCTCAATCGAGGTGGCGTGAGGCTCGGCACCGGCGAGCTGTATGCGGTCGTCGAGGAGCTACCCGAGGTGCTCGATAGCCTCGTCGTGCACCTCGAGGACGCCGCCGGGGGGCCCGGTGAGCTGATCCTCTTCGTGGTGCTCGCGCCGGGCGCGGATCTCGAGGATCTCTCGCCGCGGATCGCCGGCGAGTTGCGGGGTGCGCTCTCGCCGCGTCACGTGCCCGACACGATCGAGGCCGTGCCCGCGATTCCGCGCACGCTCACGCAGAAGAAGCTCGAGCTGCCGGTCAAGCGGATGCTGCAGGGCGCCCGCCAGGAGGAAGTCGCCAGCCGCGATGCGCTGGCCGAGGCGGACGCGCTCGAGGCGTTCGCGGAGATCGCCGCGCGCAGGCAGCACGGGTGAGCGTCGCCTGGATCGGCTGCGGGCGGACGACGTGGAGGGGCGGTAGAGCGGCTGCGGGCGGACGAGGTGTGAGCGCCGGTAGCGCGCCTACCGGCGCTCTAGGACGACGATCGGGATCTCGCGGCTGGTCTTGCGCTGATACTCGTTATAGGGCGGCCACGCCTCGGTCATCAGCTTCCACAGCCGGGAGCGCTCCTCGCCGTGAGCGGTATAGGCGTGGACGGGGATCTGCTCGGACTTGACCTGGATCGTGGCGTCGGGGTCGGCCTCGAGGTTCGAGTACCAGGAGGGGTGCTTTGGAGCGCCGCCCTTGGAGGCGACGACCACCCAGCGATCGCCGTCGACGCAGTGGATCAGAGGCGCGATGCGCTCCTCGCCGGAGGTCCGGCCTTTGGTCGTCAACAGCAGGATCGTCGTGCCGCGCCACTCGTACCCGTGCTCGCCACCGGTCTCCTGGTATGTGCGCGTGTGCTCTGGACCGAAGAGGTCGTCGTCACCTGCCATGGCAGGTAGCTTACTGGCCGGTCGCGAGAGGGAACCTGTCCGGGGCGCCAAGCGCTTACGATGAACGCGTGTCACGGCGCATCGTGTATGTCTCCCGGCTGACCCGGCTGTCACTGGTCAGCTCCGACGGCTCCGATGTCGGCCGCGTCGTCGACGTCGTGATCGGGCTCGGTGGACGGCCACCGCGGGTGAACGGGTTCGTCGTCGCCGTGCAGCGACGCCGCGTGTTCGTCGGCGTCGGACGGGTCGCCGAGATCGGCAATGATGGCGTCAGGCTGCGCCGTGCGTCGGTCAACCTGAAGCAATTCGAGCTTCGCCCCGGGGAACGGCTACTCGCCGGCGAGTTGATCGGCCGTCGCGTCCGCGATCAGCGGGTCGTGGACATCGGCCTCACCCCTGCGCCGGAGCCGTTCGCGTGGGAGGTCGCCACGGTTGCGCTCGGGGGGCGGCGCGTCCCGGGGCTGCGCCGCGCTCCCGAGTTGGTCGACTGGAGCGAGGCCGGCGATCTGTTCACCTATGAGCGACCGGTCGATCGCGAGGTCGCAACGCTCGGCGGATTGCATCCGGCCGAGATGGCGGGAGCCCTCAGCCGGATGCCGCTCAGCCGCCGGAGAGTGTTGGCCGCTGCGCTCGAGGACGAACGGCTTGCCGATCTGCTCGAGGAGCTCTCCGAGGAGGAGCAGGTGCAGCTGGTCGAGGGCCTCGATCGCGAGCGGCTCGCGAGCGTCCTCGATGAGATGGAGGCCGATGATGCCGCCGACCTGCTCGGGGAGTTTCCAGCCGCGCTGCAGGCGGAACTGCTCGGCGCGATGGACCCCGACGAGGCCGAGCCGGTGCGGCGACTTCTCACCTACGAGCCAGACACCGCCGGTGGCCTGATGACTCCCGAGCCGGTGATCCTGGCGCCGCAGGCGACGGTTGCCGAAGCGCTCGCGCGGGTGCGCGACCCCGACCTGCCGGTCCCGCTCGCCGCCCAGGTGTTCGTCTGCCAGCCGCCGCTCGAGACCCCCACCGGCCGCTACCTGGGAATGGTCGGCTTTCAGCGCCTGTTGCGGGAAGCTCCGAGCAAGCCGTTGAGCCGATGCCTGGACGAGGAAGCGGAGCCGGTGGACGCCGGCTTGAGCGATCGCGAGGTCGCCGGAAGACTCGCGGCCTACGACACCACGGCGCTCGCGGTCACCGATCAGGTGGGGAGGTTGCTCGGCGCGGTGACGATCGACGACGTCCTCGATCGCGTGCTCCCCGGAAACTGGCGAATTACCTTTACGGGTAGCTGATCTGTAATGCCGCGGCGAGACAATCTCGAGACACCACGCGGAACCCCCGGCGGCCCGGTCTACGATCCTGACGCCTTTGGGCGGTTCGCGGAGCGACTGGCGAGGTTCCTGGGGACCGGTCGCTACCTGGTCGGCCAGACCGCGGCGGTGTTCGTATGGATCGTGATCAACCTGGCGGCGGCGTCGCTGCGCTGGGACCCCTACCCGTTCATCCTGCTCAACCTCGCCTTCTCCACCCAGGCGGCGTATGCGGCGCCGCTGATCCTGCTGGCCCAGAACCGCCAAGATGACCGCGATCGGGCCGAGATCGAACGTGATCGAGAGGCCTACGCCCGGCTGATGGCGGAGTCGGAATTCCTCGCGCGGGAGATCGCCGCGATCCGGATGACGCTCGAGCGCAAGGCCGATCGCGAGGATCTCGTCGAGCCGATCGAGCGACTCACGCAGGCGCTGGAGAGCCTGCCCGAGCGGGGGGTGGGGTAGCGCCCGGCGGGTGGAAGGGGGCGCTGCCGGCGAGTTTGGCGGGCTACCGTTACATTCGACCCCGGCCGTGGGTCGAGTGTCACGTTGGCCCGCGTCAGACGGGCTGCCGTAACATTCAATTCAGCCGCGGAGTCGAGTGTCACGATAGCCCGCGTCAGGCGGGCTATCGTTACATCGGCTTGCGTCGCGAGGGCGAATGTAACGTTGGCCCGCGTCGCTGCCGCCGGGAGGGGCCGCGGTTCGGGTTCGTCCACTCACCCATCCGCCCGGCGCCGCCCACCCACGACTCACCCATCCGCCCCGCGCCGCCCACCCACGACTCACCCATCCGCCCGGCGGTCCACCACCCTCACCGCCTTTCCGTCGCTGCGAGGAATCGTCCCCGGGTCCCGCACCGCGACCGCGATCCGGAGACCGTTGTGGTCGCGCAACCTGTGTTCGAGCTCCGCGCACAATCGTCCGCGGTCGACCTCGGCCCCCGCGGGCTCGCATTCGACCGTCAGCTCGTCGAGGTGGCCCGTTCGCTCGGCGATCAGTCGGTAGTGGGGGGAGGTGCCGGGCACGCTCATCAGCACCTGTTCGACATTCGAGGGATGGACGTTGACGCCACGTACGATCAGCATGTCGTCGCGCCGCCCTCGAAGTCCGCGCAGGCGAACGGTCGTCCGGCCGCACCTGCACGGCTGCTCGATGATTGCGCCGATGTCGGCGGTGCGGTAGCGGATCAGCGGCAGTGCCTCCTTGGTCAGCGTGGTGAACACCAGCTCCCCCTCGGCGCCGCTCGCGACCGGGCGCTCGCTGTCGGGGTCGATCACCTCGACCAGGAAGTGGTCCTCCTGCACGTGCAAGCCGTCCTGCGCGAGCAGGCATTCGGCGGCCACCCCCGGACCGCACATCTCCGAAAGGCCGTAGAAGCTGATCGCGGTGATGCCAAGTGCGCGCTCGATCTCCTTGCGCATCTCCTCGCCCCAGGGCTCTCCGCCGAGGAGGCCAAGCTCCAGCGGCAGTTCCCGAGGGTCAACCCCGGAATCCGCGATCGCTTGCGCGATCACCAGCGCGTAGGAGGGCGTCGCCACTAACACCTGTGCGCCGAGGTCGCGCAGCAGCATCGCCTGGCGAGCAGTGAAACCACCCGACGCGGGGACGACGGTGACGCCGATCCGCTCAGCTCCGTGATGAAACCCGAGCCCGCCGGTGAAGAGGCCGTAGCCGTTGGCGTTGTGGATGAGCATTCCCGGCCGCACCCCGGCCATCGTCATGCAGCGAGCCATCACCTCCGTCCAGTTCTCGAGGTCGGCGCGGGTGTAGCCGACGACGGTCGGCTTGCCGTGGGTACCGCTCGAGGCGTGAACCCGGACCAGCTCCTCGCGCGGCACCGCGATCAGGCCAAAGGGGTAGTTGTCGCGCAGGTCGGCTTTGGTCGCGAACGGGATCCCAGCGAGATCCTCGAGCGTGCGCAGATCCTCGGGGCTCTCGATCCCGGCGCGGGCAAGCCGCCGAGCGCCCAGCGGTTGCCCGTCGAGGACTCGCTTCACGGTCTCACGCAACCGCCTCAGCTGCAGCGCTCGCAGCGATTCCCGAGGCAGCTTCTCGGCCTCGTCCCGGATCGAACCCTCAGATGGCACGCTCGTGCGCATTCCAGTGCTGCTCGAGGTTCGCCACCAGCGCCGGACTGAGGTGGCAGTAGGCCTGCTCGCGCGCGTACGCGGCCATGTACTCGCGAAACAGGTCGAGCGGCTCGGCGGCGATGCGCATCACGCGACGGTTGGCGCTGGCGTTGATCAGCCCCGAGCTGGTGAGCGCCCGCACGCGCGCGGCCAGTGCGCGCTCGAGCTCATCGGGCGCGACCACCTCGTCGCAGAGCAGATCCGCGTCTGGCTCGCCGGCGATCCACTCACGTCCGGAGAGAATCGCCTGGCGAGCGGCTCGGTCGCCCACCGATCGGGCCAGGCGGAGGTTGGATGCTCCCGGGATGATCCCCTCCTTGCGCGCGGGCAGGTACAGACGCGACCCACGCGTGGCGATCACGTGATCCATCACGTGCAGCAGCTGACAGGCTCCCCCGATCGCAAACCGCTCCACGGCGGCGATCCACAGCTTCTCGGTCTCGGTGCCACGGTCTCTGACCCCGCGGTAGAGCTTGCTCACGTATCCGAGATCGCGATCGAGGAAGAACAGGAAGTCGATCTTGCCCCGGTAGAGAAGGGTGAGGTTGATGCCCGAGCCGAACACGCGCGTGCCGGCGTAGCGGGGGTGATCCACGACCGCGCCTCTGAACACTCCGACTTCGATCCCGGGGTCGAGCAGGACCAGGTCGACCGCCACCTCGGTCGGTCCGAGCGTGACTCCGTCTTCGGCGTTCAGAAAGCGCGGGTTGTGCAACTCGACCACTCCGGCTTGGCCGACTCGCGTGACCCGGGCGGGGCCGAGGTCGACAACGCCGGTCGCGTGGAACTGCTCGAGCAGAGCTAGCGCCTCCGGCGTGGGCTCGAGCATCGCGTGCACCAGGTGGCGCCCGGCCTCGGGGCAAGCGAGCACGCTCGAGATCAACAGCCCCTGCGCGAGCTCGATCCCCTCCTTGTCGGCGAGTTTCAACTCCCGCTCGGCCTCGAGCTGCGCCCGGCTCGGCACCAGTCCACGAACGCGCGCCGCGGCCGCCTCCACCAGCTCCACCAGCCGCAACGACTTGCGGTAACCGTCGGTCAGGGCCTCGTACAGCTCGGCCGCGTAGAGCCCGAGGAAATCCTCTCGCGCCCGGTCCAGCGCTTCGTGGGCAGCGCCGGCGGCCTCGCGCTCGAGCTGAGAACGATCGGGCGGCCGTGGCAGGAGCTCGAGGATCTCCACCCCGCGGCTGAGAAATTCGCTTACCTCGCGCGCCGCCTGCGCGAACGATTCGCTTGGCGCACGACGCGCGGCTAACCACGCATCGAGCTGTGCGGCAGGGAGCCCGGCGCGGACCAGCCTGCTCTGGTCGATCGTCCCCATGATCCTGTGCTCAGGATAAGCTCTCGCCTGAGAACAGAGGGAGAGGCGATGGGCGAAATCGAGCTGCTGGCGCTGTACTGGACGGTCTCCGGGCCAGTCGAGGTTCACGCCGGGCGCGAGTGGAGCCTGTTCGACTGGCGTGAGCGCTGTGCCGAGGCGGCGAGTGCCGGTTTCCGCGGGCTCGGCCTGTGGCACGCGGACATCGAGCACCAGCTCGAGACACGCACGCTGGCCGAGATGAGGAGGATCTTCGACGATGCCGGATTGAATTACCTGGAGGTCGAGTTCCTGGCCGATTTCTTCGCCCCTCGCGGGGCTCCCGAGCGAACCGAGTCTGACCGGCGGCGGCAGCTGCTGTTCGAGACGGCCGCCGCGTTCGACGCACACCACATCAAGGTGGGCAACATTCCCGGGACGCCGTGTGGATTTGACGAGCTGACCGAGGCATTCGCGGAGCTTTGTGAAGACGCCGCCAAGCACACCTCGGCCAAGGTCGTGTACGAGTTGATGCCGTTCGATGTCAACGTTGACTCGCTCGAGGCGGCGGTGTCGCTGGTCGAGGCGGCCGCGCAGCCCAATGGGGGCCTCGCGCTCGACACCTGGCACCTCGGAAAGCTGGCCGTGCCCGCCGGGGACCTGCAGCGGATCAGGCCAGAGCATCTGGGCTGGGTCGAGCTGTCCGACGGCCAAGTCGAGAACCTGCCCGATCCGGTCGACGAGACCGTCAATCATCGCTGCCTCCCGGGCGAGGGAGAATTCGACATCGCGGGCTATGTCGAGGCCTGCTGCCGCCTCGGTTACGCTGGCCCTTGGGGAGTTGAGGTCCTCTCCGAGAAGCTCCGCAGCCTGCCGATCGAAGAACAGTTCGTGCGCGCGTACGAGACGACCGCGGCGCTCGTGAGCGCCGAGGTCGCGTGAACAGGAAGGAACAAGAGATGGCCGAGCTGGATGCCACCAGGCTTGTCTGGATCTACACCCAGATGCTCCGGATCCGTGAGTTCGAAGAGCGGGTCAAGCGGACCTTCGAAGAGCACCCCGGGGTGATCCGCGGTCACACTCACCTCGCCGACGGGGCCGAGGCCTCGATCGTCGGCTCGCTGGCGACGCTGGAGCCAGGCGATCAGCTGATGAGCACCTACCGCTGTCACGGCTATCCGCTCGCCCTCGGTACCGACCCGAAGGCGATGATGGCCGAGATCTACGGTCGCGAAGGTGGGCTGTGCGGAGGCTACGGCGGTTCGATGCACCTGCTCGACACCGAGCGGGGCTTCCTCGGCACCTCCGGGATCGTCGGACAGGGCATCCCGCAGGCAACGGGCGCGGCGTATGCGGCCCAGATCCGCAAGCAAGGACAGGTGGTTCTGTGCTTCTTCGGCGACGGCGCCTCAAAGCAGGGCGCGTTCGCGGAGTCGCTGAACGTCGCATCGCTGTGGAAGCTCCCGATCGTCTACGTGATGGAGAACAACGCCTACAACGTGGTCACGCGGGTCGAGCAGGAGGACGCGAACGCCGCCGCGGGAGAGGCGCTGGCGGTCAAGGCAAAGGCGTTCTCGATGCCGGGCGTGACCGCCGACGGAGGCGATCCGGTCGAGGTCCATGAGCAGGTAGGCAAGGCGGTCGCCCGCGCCCGGGCCGGCCAGGGACCTACGCTCGTCGAGTCGAAGCTCTATCGGCTGAGCGCCCACGGCAACATCATCGCCCCGCCCGGGGTGCCCCTCCACTACCCCGAGCACGAGGCGATCGAGGTGTTCGGCGCGCCCGATGAGTACGAGGCGGCCAAGCGCGGAGACCCCGTTCCTCGCTTCCGTGCCCGTCTCGTAACCGACGGCACGCTCAGCGCGGATGAAGCCGATCTCCTCGCGGCCGAGGTCCGCGAGGAGATGCAGGCGGCAGTCGAGTTCGCCCTACAAAGCCCATATCCGGCGCCCGAAGCGGCCGTCAACCATGTCTACGCCTAGGAGGCACTGATGCCAAGGGAGATCCCCTACATCGCGGCAATCAACGAGGCGATCCATCTGGAGATGGCCCGCGACGACCGTGTCCTCTACTTCGGGCAGAACCTCGCCACCACCGAGAACGACGAGTTCGTCAAAGCATTCGGCCACGACCGCGTGCGCGTCACGCCGATCTCCGAGACCGCCGAGATCGGGATCGCGGTCGGCGCCGCGATCAGCGGGATGCGGCCGGTGGTCGAGCTCTACATGGCCGAGTTCATGCTGGTGGCGATGGACCAGGTGGTCAACGAGGCCCCCCGCTTCCGGTACATGAGCGGCGGCAAGGTAAAGGTGCCGCTGGTGTTGAAAGCCGGCTATGGCTTCACCGCCGGCTGGGCTGGACAGCACACCGGCTCGATTTACGGGATGTTCGTCGGTGTCCCGGGGCTGAAGGTCGCCCTGCCGGCTACCGCCGCCGACGCCAAGGGGCTGATGGCGAGCGCGATCCGCGATGAGAACCCGGTCTGCTACTTCCACCACTATCTACTCACTCTCGAGCCAGGCGAGGTGCCCGAGGGCGAGTACCTGGTTCCGTTCGGAGAGGCGGCGGTGAGGCGCAGCGGGGGTGATGTGACGATCGTCGCCACGGGGTGGACCGTCGGCAAGGCGCTGGCCGCCGCCGAGTCGCTGGCGAGCGAGGGGATCGAGGCCGAGGTGATCGACCCTCGGACGCTGGTGCCGCTGGACCTGAACACGATCTTGGCCTCGGTGGGGAAGACCGGGCGTGCCGTGCTCGTCGATCAGGCCACCCGGCATGCGTCGTTCTCGGCGGTGATCGCGGCAGAGCTCGCGGACCACGGCTTTGCGTCGCTGAAAGCGCCGATCAAACAGGTCACGGCGCTTGACGCGACGATCCCGTACAGCGAACCGATGGAGGCCTACGTGTTGCCCGACGAGGCAAAGATCGCCGGCGCTGTGCGTCAGGTCCTCGGCTCAGCGCCGGTCGCCGCATAGACACGACGATGGGGGACCAGCCCCACGCGATCGACGCGGAAGCGGCGGTCGCGCTGCTCGCAACGATGTGGAGGATCCGGTGCTTCGAGGAACGGGTCGCCTCGCTCAAGCGCTCGCTGCTGGTCCACGGGTTGATCCATCTCAGCATCGGCGGCGAAGCCGTTGCCGCTGCGGTCTGCGGCCAGCTGCGCGAGCGAGATTCGATTTACAGCGGGCACCGCGCACACGGACACGCGATCGCCAAGGGCGCTTCGCTGGGGGCGCTGATGGCCGAGCTGATGGGACGCCGCGACGGGCTGTGCCGCGGGCTTGGCGGTTCGATGCATCTGGTCGACATCGAGCACGGCCTGATGGGCGCCACCGGCGTCGTCGGCGGCAACCTCCCGCTTGCGGTCGGCGACGCGCTCGCCGCTCGGGTCCGCGGCAGCGACCAGGTGACGGTGGTGTTCTTCGGCGACGGCGCGGTTCAGACCGGTTACTTCAGCGAGTCGATCAACCTCGCGGCGCTGTGGGAGTTGCCGGTGATCTTCGTCTGCGAGAACAATGGCTTTGCCGAGTTCACGGCCCGCACCGAGCATACGCCAGTGGAGCGGGTCAGCGAGCTCGTGGCGCCCTATGGATTCGACACCGAGACCGTCGACGGCAGCGATGCGGGAGAGGTATGGGAGTCGTTCGGTCGTTTCCTGCGCGCGGCGCGGAGTGGGGCGGGGCCGTTCTTGCTCGAGTGCCTCACCTACCGCCACCGGGGTCACTACGAGGGCGACGCGCAGCAGTACCGAGACCCCGTGGCGGAGGAGGAGTGGGACGCGAAGGACCCGATCGCCCGTCTCAAGCGACACGCGATCGCCCAAGGGTGGCTCGACGACGGCGCGGCGGCGGAGCTGGCGAGGCAGGCACGGGCCGCGGTCGAGGATGCGCTGCAGTTCGCGCGCGCCAGCCCCTTCCCGGAGCCGGCGCTGGCGAGGGAGTTGGTGTACGCGCCGTGAGCGAGGGGGTCACGTTCGTGGAGGCGATCGCGGCCGCGCTCGCGCGCGCGATGCGCGACGACGATCGGGTGCTCGTGCTCGGCGAAGACGTCGCCGAAGGCGGCCCTTACCAGGCGACCGCCGGGCTGGCCGAGGAGTTCGGACGTACGCGCGTGCTCAACACGCCGATCAGCGAAGCGGCGGTGTGCGGGATCGCGATCGGCGCTGCCCAGGCAGGTCTGCGGCCGGTCCTCGAGATCATGTACATCGACTTCATCACCCTCGCACTCGACCAGCTCGTCAACCAGGCGGCGAAGGCTCACTTCATGTCGGGGGGCCAGCAATCCGTCCCCCTGGTGGTGCGTACACAGGGCGGCGCGGGGCAGCGCAGCGGCGCGCAGCACTCGCAAAGCCTCGAGGCGTGGCTGGCCCACGTCCCCGGGCTGAAGGTCGTGATGCCGAGCTGCGCCGCCGATGCCGCGGGGCTGCTGGCGAGCGCGATCGCGGACCCGAACCCGGTGATCGTGGTCGAGCACAAGTCGCTGTACTTTCGCCGCGAGCGCGTGCCCGAGAGGCCTGAGGCCGTCCCGCTCGGGCGCGCGAGCGTCGTGCGCCCCGGCGGCGATGTCACGATCATCGCGACCTCCCGCATGGTCGGCGACTCGATCAAGGCCGGCGAGCGGTTAGCCGCGGACGCGGTGGAGGCTGAGGTGATCGACCCGCGGACGCTCGTCCCGCTCGATCTGGACACGATCGCGGAGTCGGTGCGGCGCACCGGGCGTGCGGTGATCGCGCACGAGGCGGTCACGAGCGGCGGCTTCGGCGCCGAGCTCGTCGCCGAGGTGCAGGAGGCAGCGTTCGATTGCCTGGAGGCGCCAATCCAGCGAGTGGGGGCGCCGTTCATGCCAGTGCCGGTCAGCCCGCCGCTCGAGGACTCCTACCGTCCGGCGGACGAAGAGATCTATGCGGCCGCCCGGATCGCGCTCGAGTGGGATCAGCCGGCGAGCGCGAAGATCGACGCTGAAGCTCCGACGGCAAGGTGACCGCGGGATTGGTTTCGAGCGCCCGCGGAAGCGTAAGCAGCGACGCCCCGGGAAGCCGCGCGAGCACCTCGGTCTGCTGCATCACAACCTCGAGGTTCGTGATCGAGAGCCTGGCGTGCTCGCGGGCGACGCTCTCGGCCCGCGCGCCCTCGCGGCGTTCCATCGCCTCGATCAGCGACACGTGATGGCGATGCGCGATCACGAGGATGTCCCGGGATTCGGGGAGCTCAGCCTCGGCCAGGATCAGCGCCGCGCTGGCACCGGCGAACGGCAGCGAGGTGATCCCGTCAAGCGCGCGCTGAACGAGCGGGCTTCCGGCCATCCGTACGAAGCGCTCGTGAAAGCGCTCGTTGAGCTCCACATAGCGCTCGAACGATTCGTAGTCGGTACGGTGCACGACCTCGTGGATCGAGTCGTTGATCGTTTGCAGCGCCCGCAGGTCCCGTCGCGAGGGTCCTCGCTCGGCGGCAAACCGAGCGGCAGTGCCCTCGAGCACACCACGCAACTCGATCGCGTCATTGATGTCGGCCTGGGTGAACTCTCGCACCACGTAGCCACCGCCCTTCAAGCCGCGGAGCAAGCCCTCGTGCTCGAGCGTGGCCAAGGCCAGCCGCAGCGGCGTGCGTGACACGCCAAGCCGCTCAACCAGCGGGAGCTCGGACATGCGCTCACCGGGCATGAATTCACCGCCGAGGATCAACTCGCGCAGCGTCAGCAAGGCCCGCATCATTTGGGTTCGATTAGTTCGCTGCGCCATCGCGTTCGCGTCGGCCCGGCGCCTGTCGTCAGGTGGCGGCATCCCGCAAAGCCTCCGCGGACCAGGAGTCTATTCACCCCGCTGCGCTGCATGCAAGACCCAACCATCAGAGCCTCGGGTGGCGTTCGTTGGGGCTCTGTTAGCTAGCGGTTGCATGCAACACGGGTTCGAATTAGTATCAGCCACCGCTCCATCATGGGGCGGGTTCACTTCACTCGAGGAGGAGGAGACGGTGAGGACCCAACACACTGCGCAACGCATGCGCCTGAGCTCCGCACTGGTCGGCGTGCTCGTCTTGATCGCGTTGGCGGGATGCGGCAGCAGCAAATCGAGCAGCAGCAGCAGCGCTGCCGCCGCCAGCCCGAGCACCGCCGCGAACACGACCGCCGCGGCAAGCGCGAACACGTCCTCGTGCGGGCCAAAGGCTGGCGTGACGGCCACCGGCACGCCGATCAACATCGGCACGATCGATACCAAGCAGCCGGGGACGGACTTCAGCGACGGCCCGAACATGATCACGGCGTACTTCGATTGCGTAAACGCGAACGGGGGCGTCAACGGTCATCCGCTGAAGCTGTTCGTCCAATACGACCAGACACAGCCGGCGCAGATCGCCGCGGCGGCCAAGCAGTTGATTCAGACCGACCACGTCGTCGGCATCGTCGGAGTTTTCGACCTGCTCGAATGCACGATCGATCAAAGCTACTGGAAGTCGCTCGGTATCTACGAAATGGACGCGGGTATCGCGCCCGAGTGCTGGTCGACTCCGAACAGCGCGGCGGTCAACATGGGTCCACGCTACAGCTCGGACGGAGCGGTGCAGTACGGACTCAGTCAGAAGCCTTCGAAGATCGTCTTCGTTCAGTCGAACGTCCCCGGTACCGGCTACATCGCCGCCGGGCCGGCAGCGCTGGCGAAGGCAGCCGGGGTGCCGATCACCGAGCTGACCGAGAACGTCCCGATCAGCGACGCCAATTCCGTCGCCTTGAGCCTCGTCGACGGCGCCGGGCCGAACGGGTGGGTGGTGCTCAACTTCACTCCCCCAGAGGCGCTGGTGATTCTGCAAGCCGCCCAGAAGCTGGGGCTCGAAGATCGCGTCAAGGGCTGGGGCTGCTCGACGCCGTGCAATACGGATTTCCTGGCGAAAGCGCTCGGACCGAAGTGGAACCGCAAGCTGTTCGTCAACGCTGAGCTGACCTCTCCCGATGACCACAACGGGCCGGAGCTGCAGCTCTACAAGGCGATCCTCGCGAAGTACGGCTCGGCCGTCGCCGGCGGCATCGGCTCATTCAGCCAAATGGGCTTCCTGCTGGCGAAATTCGCCGTCGGTGCCCTTGACACCGTGCACGGTTCCTACACGATCAAGAGCGTCAACACAGCGCTCAAGAACATCAAGGACCAGAAAAACGAGATGCAATGTCAGCCGTGGGTGTACGGTCCCTACTCATTGCACATTCCCAACAACGCCGACTTCACCACGACCCCGGACAATGGGAAGATGGTCACCGCCCAGTCTTGCTTCCTCGTCTCTTCGGCGGATCCGCAGATCGCCCAGTACCGCAAGGTCGCGGGCACGGCACCGATGACCAACCCCCCAACGTCGTAGGGGGACCGGCGAACGCACCGGCGATCAGGCAGTGAGGACCAATGCCCAGCCTAACTGACGTCGAGCAGTTCCTCGTCACAGGTCTGTCGCTCGGCGGGGTGTATGCGCTGTCGGGGGTCGGCATGGTGGTGCTCTACCGAGCAACCGGAGTGCTGAACCTCGCGTTCGGCGCGGTCGGCGCGATGGGAGCCCTGATCGCATGGCAGCTGATCAACCACGCCGGCCTTGGCTTCTGGCCCTCCTCCTTGATCGCCGTGCTGGTCGGCGGCGTGGTTACGCTCGCCTACGGAATGGTGTTCGGCCCGGCGCTCGCGTTCCGCGACCCGCTGGTGAAAGCAACGGCGACGCTCGGCTTGACGCTCGTCCTGCTCGGCGTGATGGACCTGCTGTGGCCGTCGAGCGGGGGTGCCTCACGCGCGCTGACGATTCCGACTGACAACAATACGTTCCAGATCGGGCAGATCTCGGTGACCTACACGAACGTGATCGCGCTGGCCCTTGGCCTCGCGATCACGATCGTCACCGGCGCCTTCCTGCGGTTCACGAAGCTCGGGGTCGCGATGCGGGCGATGGCGAACGATCGCGAGATCACGGCAACGCTGGGCGTCCCGGTCCGGCGCGTGACCGCGGCGGCCTGGTTTGGCTGTGGGCTGTTGTCGGGCATCGCGGGGGTGCTGCTGGCCGACCTGGTCGCGCTCGACGCGACGACGCTGACGTTCCTGGTGATCTCGTCACTCGCGGCCACGCTGATCGCCAGCCTGCGCTCGATCACCGTCACCTTCTTCGCGGCGCTGGTCATCGGTCTCGTCGACGCGGAGCTGACCCCGATCCAATCGGTGAGCAACTACCGTGACGCGACACCGTTCGTGCTGGCCGCGATCGCGCTGCTGATACTCAACCGACGGCGCGTGATCTCGGTCGGGCGGCAGGGGGTTTAGCGTGGAGTCCGCCGGCGTCAAGACCGCGGATCAGGGTCGCGAGGGGGAGGTCGGCGCAACCACGGCAGAGGAAGCTCGTAGGGGAGAGGCAAGGCGGCCCGGCGCCCGGGCGCTACTTCGCCCGGCGGTGATCACCGTCCTGCTGTTGTTCGTGCTGCTGGCGCTCCCCTCGATGGTCAGCCTCTACTACCTCGACGCGCTGACCCAGGTGGCGATCTACTCGATCGTCACGCTCGGGCTGGGAGTGCTGGTCGGGCGGGTCGGAATGGTCTCGCTAGGACAGGGGGCGGTACTCGCGATGGGCGCGTGGGTTGCGGCGCGCCTGCTGTTCGCGACGTCACTGCCGTTCCCGATCGTGCTGCTCGCGGCGGGGCTGATCACGATGGTGCTGGGCACGCTGGTCGGCTTGCCCGCGCTGCGCCTGAGCGGGCTGTACCTGGCGCTGATCACGCTGATGCTCGCGGGCGCGATCACCGTGGCGCTGGCCACGATCAACTTCCCCAACGGCGGTCACGGCTTCACGGGGTACAACGGCGGCAGCGTCCATATTCCGCCGATCCGCCGGCCGAGCATCGCTACGACTGACCAGGGCTTCTTCCGCTACGCGGTGATCGTCGCGATTCTGATGTTCCTGGTGGTGCTGGTGCACATTCGCGGGCGGCCGGGACGGGCTTGGGCAGCGATCCGCCAGAGCGAGTCCGCGGCCCTCGCCGGCGGCGTCAACACCACGCTCTACAAGCTTTGGGCGTTCGCGCTGGCATCGTTCATCACCGGGGTCGCGGGAGGACTGGTGGCGGGCAGCTTCCGCTATCTGAACTCGCTGACGTTCTCGACCGCGGACTCCATCACGCTGCTGGCCGTGGTCCTGATGGGCGGCGCCTACAGCATATGGGGCGCGATCATCGCCGCCTTCCTGCTGAAGTTCCTCGCGGCGCTGCTCAACGACTGGGGTGTGTCCCCCGACTGGCTGACGATCCTCTTCGGCGTCGGGGTCCTCCAGGTGCTGACGACCGCTCCCAGAGGGCTCGTCGAGCAGGTGCCCAAGGACCTCGGTCGCCTGGGCCGATTGTTGCGCGGGCTGTTCGGGCGAACCGCATCCGCCGGGGGAGCATCGGAATGATCGAGGCCTCCGGACTCACGGTCCGTTTTGGCGGCGTCACGCCGCTCGACGGAATGGATGTCAGATTCGAGGCCGGCACCTGCGGTTTGATCGGCCCCAACGGCGCGGGCAAGACCACGTTCTTCAACGTGCTGAGCGGGTTCGTGCGCCCCGCTGCCGGCAGCGTTACGGCCTTTGGCGAGGATCTCTTGAAGATGGTCCATTACCGCCGCGCCCGCTGGGGGGTGCGGCGCACGTTCCAGACCGAGCAGGCGATCGAGGAGCTGTCGGTGTACGACAACGTGGCGATGATCCACGAGAACTCGAAGATGAGCGGCGGCTCCCGCCGGGACGACGTGCTCGCGGCGATCGAGTTCGTCAAGCTCAAGGTCGATCCTAACGCGAAGGTGGCTGCGCTCGGTGCCGCACAGCGGCGGCTCGTCGAGGTAGCCCGCGCGGTGGTCGGCAAGCCCCGGCTCGTGCTGCTCGACGAACCGGCTGCCGGCCTGCCCGACGAGGAGACCGAGGTGCTGCGCGACGTGATCCGGGCGATCCCCGAGCACGTCGGGGCGCTTGTGATCCTCGTCGATCACGACATGAGCTTGGTCTCGGCCTGCTGTCAGACGACCGCGGTACTGGACTTCGGCAAGCTGATCGCCGCGGGCCCGACCGCCGATGTGCTCCGTGACGAGCGCGTGATCCGCGCCTACCTCGGCACCGAAGACGTGACGTGACCGACGGAGCAAAGGTGAGCGACGTAGCGGGACCCGGCACCGCCGCGGCGCTCTCGGTACAAGAGCTCACCGTCGCGCGAGGCGGCCGGCCGGTCGTCCGCGAGGTCTCGATCGAGATCCCACCGGGCCAGGTCACTGCGCTGCTCGGACCGAACGGCGCCGGGAAGTCGAGCCTCGTGCTGGCGGTCGGCGGCGTACTCAAGCCCGAGGCTGGGTCGGTCGCGCTCGAGGGTCGGAACCTTGCTGGCCGGCGCCCGGAGCGGATCCGGCGAGCCGGTATCGCGGTGGTGCCCGAGGGACGAAGGCTGCTCTCTGAGCTCACCGTTGAGGAGAACCTTCGCGTCGCGGTCTACACCCTCTCCCGCAAGGAGGCTCAGGCCGGGCGCGAGCATGCCCTCGAGCTGTTTCCGGAGCTCGGGCGCCGTCTCTCGAGCCCGGCGAAATCACTCTCGGGCGGCGAGCAGCAGATGGTTGTGCTGGCCCAGGCGCTCGTTTCTCACCCACGGTTCCTGTTGATCGACGAGCTCTCGCTCGGCCTCGCTCCGGTGATCGTCAATCGCCTGATCCCGACGATCCGTGCGGTCGCCGATTCCGGCATCGGCGTCTTGCTGATCGAGCAGTTCGCCACTGTCGCGCTCGGGCTCGCAAACAGCGCTTACGTAATGGAGGGTGGACGCCTGCAGTACTCGGGTACCGCCCAGGAGCTGCAGGAGAAGCCCGAGCTGCTGCACACGGCCTACCTGCTCAGAGGCGCTGAGCCAGCCAACGGCTCCGGCGCACCCTCGGAGGGCGAGCCGACCTGAGCGCTCTACGTGCACGGGAGGCGCAGCGTCGGAAGCCCGTCTAGATTCAGCAGTTGCAATGCCGGCCGCACCACAGCCCCGATCCGAGTGAGGAATCCATGCCCGAACCGCAGACACTGAGTACGGCGAGCGCCGGGCGGCGGGAGACTCCCCCGTTTCGCGCCGATCACGTAGGCAGCCTGCTTCGCCCGCACGAGTTGCTACGCGCGCGGGAGGAGTTCGCGGCCGGACGGATCGAACCCGACGAACTGCGCGCGAGAGAGGACGCGGCGATCCAGGACGCAGTGCGGATGCAGCGCGAGGTCGGGCTCAGGTCGGCGACCGACGGGGAGTTTCGGCGGTCCTCGTGGCACATGGACTTCATCTACCAGCTCGGCGGAGTCGAGCAGGCGCCCGGGGACATCAATGTCAAGTTCCGTAACGAGGAGGGCGAGATCGAGTGGCGGCCGGCCGCGATCCACGTGGCCGAGAAGGTGCACCTCTCGAGTCCGATCTTCGCTCGCGACTTCCAGTTCTTGCAGAGCCTCACCGGGGACGGGGTCGTGCCGAAGCTCACGATTCCATCTCCCAGCATGGTCCACTACCGCGGCGGGCAAGCCGCAATCGACCCGAACGTGTATTCGAACATAGAGGAGTTCTGGGGCGACCTCACATCCGCATACGCCGATCAGGTGAGAGCGATCGCCGAGCTGGGCGCTACCTATCTCCAGTTCGATGACACCAGCCTCGCGTACCTCAACGATCCCCGGCAGCGCGAGCAGATGACCAGCAGAGGCGAGGATGCCGAGCATCTGCACGAGACCTACATCCGCCACATCAACGAGGCGCTCGCGGAGAAGCCGCCACAGCTGACGGTCACCACCCATCTCTGCCGCGGAAACTTTCGCTCCTCATGGGCGGCCGAGGGCGGATATGACTACGTCGCCGAGGCGCTGTTCGGGGACCTCGCGGTCGACGGCTTCTTCCTCGAGTACGACGACGCGCGCTCGGGAGGCTTCGAGCCGCTGCGTTTCGTGCCCAAAGGCAAGCAGGTGGTGCTGGGGCTCGTCACCACCAAGAAAGGAAAGCTCGAAGACAAGGATCAGCTCAAGCGCCGGATCGAGGACGCCTCGAAGTTCGTGCCGATCGAACAGCTGTGTCTCTCGCCCCAGTGCGGGTTCTCATCGACCGTCGATGGCAACGCGCTGAGCTACGAGGAGCAGGTGGCGAAGCTGCGATTGATTGTGGAGACCGCGCAAGAAGTCTGGGGCTGAGAGCTTGCGGGCGGCCGTGATCGAGGGCGTCCGGCAGATCGCGGTGCGCGATCGCCCCGCGCCGCCCGCCCCCGGTCCCGGTGAAGTCCTGCTCGCTCCCGAGGCGGTCGGGATCTGCGGCTCGGACTATCACTTCTTCACCGGCGAACTCTCCGAGGCTGCTGGTGGGTCGCGGTTCCCGCGCGTGCTCGGGCACGAGGTCGCGGCAAAGATCGTCGCGCTCGGCCCGGATTGCGCACCGCGCCTGGTGCCGGGGCAGCGAGTTGCGCTGTGGCCGCTGCGCGCGTGCGGGAGCTGCTACCCGTGCTCGGTCGAGCGTCCGAACGCGTGCGAGAATTTCGAGCTGACCGGGATCCACGTCGACGGAGGAATGCAGGAGCGCCTCACCGTCGCGGCGGACCAGGTGTTTCCGATCGCGGTCGGCAGGGCGGCGGTCGCCGCGATCGCCGAGCCGATGTCGATCGCGGTGCGGGCCGTGGCACGGGGACGGATCGCCCCTGGGGAGCGAGTGGTGGTGCTCGGTGCAGGGCCAATCGGCCAGTGCGTGTCCATCGCGGCGCGCGAGCGGGGGGCGGAGGTGCTGATGATCGATCTCCAGCAGCAGCGCCTCGCTCTCAGCCACGAGCTGGGCGCCTGCGCGACGCTCGTGTGGACGACGCTCGCGGACGTCATCGGCAAAGCCCGCCGTTGGGCTGGGCCAGCCGGCCCTCCGGTCGCCCTCGACGCCACCGGCGCCCCCGAGCCGGTACGGGCGATGGTCGAGATCGTCTGCACCGCGGGGCGCGCGGTTCAGATCGGGATGTCGAATCACGAGGTTCCGCTGCGCATCGGCAGCCTCACCGAGAAGGAGCTCGACGTTCTCGGCGTGAGTTGCTGCAGTCATTCCGAGTTCGCCGAGGCGGTCGGGATCGTCGAGCGCAATGCCTCGCTGCTGGCGCGGCTGATCAGCCACGAGTTCACGTTGGCGCAGGCGCCGGAGGGGCTTCGGTTCGCGATCGACAACCCACAAGAGGTGATGAAGGTGGTGATCGGCGGTGTATGACTACATCGTCGTGGGAGCGGGCTCGGCTGGGTGTGTGCTCGCCGCCCGCCTGAGCGAGGATCCCGACCTGCGGGTGGGCCTGATCGAGGCTGGAGGCGAGGACTCGCAGCCGGAGATCCGCATTCCCGCCGCATTCCCGGCGCTGTTCAAATCCGACCTCGACTGGGATCTGCTGGGAGAACCCGAGCCCGGGCTCGACAACCGGCGCTTATACCTGCCGCGGGGGCGGATGCTCGGGGGGTGCAGCTCGATCAACGCGATGATCTACATCCGCGGCAATCGCGCCGACTTCGACGCTTGGGCGGCCGCCGGTTGCGAGGGGTGGAGCTTCGACGAGGTGCTTCCCTACTTCAAACGGTCAGAGGACAACGAGCGCGGCGAGGACGTCTACCACGGGGTCGGCGGGCCGATGCAGGTGTCCGACGGCCGCTCCCTGCATCCGCTCGTCGACGCGATGCTCGAGGCCGCGCGGCAGGCGGGCCACGAACACAACCCCGATTTCAACGGCGCCCGCCAGGAGGGCGTGGGCCGTTTCCAGCTGACACAACGCAACGGATGGCGATGCAGCACCGCGGACGCCTTTCTGCGTCCGGCGGCCGGGCGGCCGAACCTGGAGGTGATTGCGCGCGCACCGGCGACGCGGGTGCTTTTCGAAGGCACGCGCGCGGTTGGCGTGGAGGTTGTCCGCGACGGGCGCGTGGAACAGCTGCGCGCTGAGCGCGAGGTAATCCTCTCAGCAGGCGCCTACCACTCGCCGGTGCTGCTGATGCTGTCGGGAATCGGTCCTGAGGACCAGCTGGAGCCTTTCGGGATCGAAATCCGGGAAGCGCTCCCGGTCGGGCACAACCTCCAGGATCACTGCATGGCGCAGGTCAACTACCTCACCGACGAGTCGTCGTTGTTCACGGCCACCACGCCCGAGAACTTCGCGCTGCTGCAGTCCGAGGGTCGCGGCGCGCTGACATCGAACATCCCGGAGGGGGCGGGCTTCTTCCGCGCGCGGCCGGGCGTCGACGCGCCTGATCTGGAGTTCCACTTCGCGCCGTCACTGTTCTTCGACGAGGGCTTGACCGCGCCGGCCGATCACGGCTACTGCTTCGGCCCTGTGGTGATCAATCCCAGCAGCCGCGGCCGGGTGATGCTGCGCACGCCGCTGCCCGGTTCAAAGCCGCGGGTGCTGTGCAACTTCCTGACCACTGAGGAAGATCGCGAGAGCATGCTGACCGGGATGCGGATCGCACTCGAGATCGCCGCGCAAGCGCCACTGAAGGCGGTCGAGCGAGCCCCGTTCAGCGTTCCCGACTCCGATTCCGAGGAGGATCTGCTGGCGTTCGCACGGCGAGCGGGACAGAGCGTCTATCACCCGGCGTCGACCTGCGCGATGGGCGCGGTGGTCGACTCGGAACTGCGGGTGCTGGGGTTCGACGGCCTGCGGGTCGTCGACGCCTCGGTGATGCCGCAGATCACCCGCGGCAACACCAACGCCCCGGTGATCATGATCGCCGAGCGGGCCGCCGACCTGATTCGCGCCGCCGGCAAGTCGCAGTCGGCGAAGGTGCCCGCGTGAACGCGAATGTGCTGGACCGGCGCCGGGCGCGGGCGCTGCGCTCGCTGTGCGATCTGCTCGTGCCCGGATCGGCTCGCGTCGCGCCCGAGGTCTACATCGACGCGCTGCTCGCGCGGATGCCGGAGGGGCAGCGGGCAGCCGTTCTCGACGCGGTGGACACGCTGGAGCCGTGCCTCGCCGGCGGCGCTGAGGCGCTCATCGAGCACCAGTTCGCCGCGGACTTCGCGTTGCTGCGCGCGCTCGCCTGCGAGGCGTTCTACAGCGACTTCGTCGCGCCGGGGGCCCCCGGCCCCGGTGCCTGGGAGGAGATCGACTTCAAGCCGCCGCTCGCGGCGCGACTGAAGAAGGACTGGTCGTACCTGGGGGTATCGGGTTGAGCGAGCGCTACCAGGTGGTGGTGGTCGGCTCGGGCGCGGGCGGCGGCGTGATCGCGGGCGAGCTGGCCGACCGTGGACGTAGCGTGCTGCTGCTCGAGGCCGGGCCGCACCGCACGGCGGCCGATTTCACCCGCTGGGAGGCGCGAGCCAACCACGAGCTGTGGTGGCCGCTGGGGTTCGCGGAGCCGGGCGCGGCCGACCAGCCGCCGGTGCCGCTGTTCCGCGGTCGCTGCGTCGGCGGCACTACTTCGATCAACACCAAGGTGGCGCTCCGGCCAGGGCCGCAGGACTACGAGAAGTGGCATGCCGCCACCGGGCTGCTCGGGGAGCGGGGCGAGCCGTTCGGCGAGGAGGAGATGGCGCGGTATCTCGAGCGAGTGGAGCGCCGCCTGGGTGTCCGCGAGCGCACCGACTGGCAGAAGTGCGTGGAGACCGTGGTGCCCGGATTTGCCGCGCTGGGTGCGAAGCTCGAGCCGGTCAGGTCGTACACCGACGCCAACTGCATGCGCTGCGGCTCTTGTCTGCAGGGATGTCCGACCAACGCCGGCAAGTCGACGCTGAACGTGTACATCCATCCGCCGTGGGCGGAGGGGAGGCTGGAGCTGCGAGCCGATTGCGCGGTCACTCGCGTGGTGATCGACGGTCGCCGCGCTGGGGCCTGCGAGGCGACCGGCGTCGAGTATCTGACGGCCGATGGTGAGCCGCGGGTGGTCGATGCGGATGCTGTGGTACTCGCCGCCGGCGCCCTCAGCACTCCTGGGCTACTGATCCGCTCGCGCGTCCCCGAGCTCGCCGGCGGCTCCGCGAGCAGTCAGCTGATCGGTCGCCATCTCGGCTTTCATGCGGCGCGCCTGGTCGAAGGCCTGTTCGATGAGGTCCAGGACGCCCACATGGTGTACCCGATCACCTCGCACTGCATGAAATTCCAGCGCGACGAGGATGGCGGTTTCATCGTCGAGGCAGCGACGGTGCAGGACCCGATCGGGTTCGCGACCGCGCTCTGCGATGAGCACGGGGTGCCGCTGTGGGGAGCGCCGCTCGTCGAGATGCTGCGCAAGTATCGGTATTTCACCGGCCTGCTGACGATGGTCAACGATGACAACAACGGCACGGCGTGGGTCGATGAGACTGGCCGCGACCGCTACTCGGTGTCCTGGAACGAGCGCGAGCGCAACCGGATCGAGCGCGCGCTGCAGTTCGCGCGCCAGGTCCTGGAAGCCGCCGGAGCCCGGCGCGTCCTGCAGACGCCGGTGCTCAGCACGCACCTGCAGGGAGGCTGCCGGATGGGCAGCGACCCCGGCCGCTCGGTGGTCAACGAGCACGGCGAGTCGCACGATGTCAGGCGCCTGTTCGTCGGAGACGGCTCGGTGATTCCGCGAACCCTGTCGGTCAACCCGTCGTTGACGATCATGGCGCTGGCCAGTCGGCTGGCCGACTACCTCGACGCAGGGCGCCACGGCTACTTCAGCGGCGTCGCGGGGGCGGCAGCGGCCTAGCGGCGAGCGATCGGCGTGGCGGCCGGCGAGCCGTCGGGTAGTGTTCGCATCGCGAACGCATGCCTGAAACTCGGCCCCGCAACCCAGACTTCGTGCAGTCCCTCGAGCGGGGACTCGCTGTGATTCGAGCTTTCGATGCCGAACACCGCGAGCTCGCCCTGAGCGACGTCGCGCGCGCCACCGGACTGACGCGCGCCGCCGCTCGCCGGTTTCTGTTGACGCTTGCCGAGCTCGGCTACGTGAGCGCGTCCGAGGGCCGGTTCTCGCTTCGCCCGCGAGTGCTCGAGCTCGGGTACGCCTACCTCTCGGGCCTCAGTCTGCCGGAGGCGGCCCAGCCCCACATGGAGAGGCTCGTCGCGAAGGTGAACGAGTCGTCCTCGATCTCCGTGCTCGACGACACCGACATCGTGTACGTCGTACGGGTGCCGACCCGGCGGATCATGAGCATCACGCTGTCGGTCGGAACGCGGCTGCCCGCGTTCGCTACCTCAATGGGCCGGGTGCTGCTGGCCGACCTCCCGGACGGTTTGCTCCACGAGCGCCTCGAGCAGATCGAGCTGCAGCCCCTGACCGCCCGCACGATCACCGATCGCGACACGCTGATCGCCGAGCTCGAGGCGGTCCGCAAGCAGGGCTACGCGATGGTCGATCAGGAGCTCGAGGAGGGGTTGCGGTCGCTCGGCGTGCCGATCCGAGGCTCAACCGGCTCCGCGATCGCCGCGCTCAATGTCTCCGTGCACGCGAGCCGCGCTTCGATGGCGGTGATCCGCAGAGAATTTCTGCCGGCCGCGCTGGCGACCGCGAGCGCGATCGAGGAGGACCTCCGCGCCGCGGGAAGCAGCTAGCCCACAAGCCAGCCGTCGCGGTAGCCGACCTCGAGGTCGTCCTCGATGCCCGCGTACGCCTCGCGAGGATCCCTGGTCGCGCGCTCGACGCCCGCGCCGTGGCGCTGGGCCAGCTCGGATGCCGGGTAGACGACGTCTTCGCTGAGCCTGGTCCCGATCGCCAGGAGGGCGCAAGGCCCCTCGCCGGCCCCTACGAAGACATGCTCGGTCCAGGACGGGCAATGGACGAAGTCCCACGCCTGCAGCCTTCGCTCCTGGCCCTCGATCAACAGCAGACACTCCCCCGCGAGGACGAGGAAGTCCTCCTGCTCGTCCTCTCCGTGGTACATCGCTGACGGCTGACCCGGCGCGAGCACGCCGATGTTGATCCCGACCTGCGGGAAGCGGACCTCGCCCTCAAATCGCGTATACGCGCCGAACGCTCCTTCCAGCCACCTCGCGCGGCGAGCGTTGAGGACGAACCAGCCTTCCCCTGCAGGGGACATTCCTTGCCCACGCGGCGCGAGTGGAGCCTCTCGGATCATCACCGCATTATCCTATGCGCGCCCACCCTAGGGACCGCAACGACGCAGTGTTGTCGGTTCATTAGGACGCTAGACCGCTGCGGCGATCTGCCATAGATTGTGCGCAGATTTGACCAGACCTCTCGGAGGAGGTGGAGGTAGTGAATATAAGGAACAAGGCGGCCTTACCAGTCACGCTCTTCGCAGCGCTGGTGCTGGCCGCCTGTGGAAGCTCGTCAAGCTCGTCTACGGGCTCAGGCGCGGCGACCTCGTCGTCGGGCGGGAAGTCCGGCGGGTCGGTGACGCTGTTGATGGGTACCGCCCCGCAGTCGCTCGACCCGGGGCTCGACTACACGACCCAGGGAGCGGAGATCAATTGGATCGCGTATACGGGGCTGACCACCTATGCGCACGCCAATGGCAAAGCCGGGACGGCGCTGATCCCAGGGCTCGCCACCGCGATGCCGACGATCAGCGATGGCGGTAAGACATACACCGCCACGCTCCGCAAGGGTCTCGTGTTCTCAAACGGCCAGCCGGTGAAGGCAAGCGATTTCACCTACACGGTGGAGCGGGCGCTGAAGATCCCGTGGGGCGGCTCGGGCGAGTTCATCGCGCCAAACATCGTCGGCGCGGCGGCGTACGCCAACGGCAAGGCGTCGACGATCTCGGGGATCACCACGAATAACTCGACCGGCAAGATCACGATTCACCTGACCGCTCCCTACGGCGCGTTCGAGAACGTGCTCGCATTCCCGGCGATGGGGATCATCCCGGCCGGCACGCCGATGAAGGTCGAGCCGACCAGCCCGCCGCCGGGCGTCGGGCCCTACAAGGTCACCAACATCGTCGCCAACGCCTCGTTCACCGCGGTCAAGAACCCGTACTGGTCGAAGATGAACATTCCGGGCATCCCCCCGGGCCACGTGTCCGTGAACGTCAAGATCGACTCCAACGTCGACTCCAACGCGCTCTCAGTGCTCAACAACTCGGCCGACTTCTTCGACTGGGCGGACACGATCCCGGGCAGCCTGCTGCCGCAGGTCCACTCGCAGGCCTCTAGTCGTTTCAGCCTCGTCGATCTCGGCGGCTCGACGTACTACATATTCCTCAATTCGCAGCGCAAGCCGTTCAACAACCAGCTCGCCCGCGAAGCGGTGGTCACCGGACTGAATCAGGACGCGATGATCCGGCTCGGCTCGGGCACGTTGATCCCGGCGTGCTTCTTCCTGCCGCCGTACGTCACCGGTCACCCCACGAGCGCCACCTGCCCGTACGGCACTCCCGGCACCGGCAACATCGCCAAGGCGAAGGCGCTGGTCCAGCAGTCGGGCGAGGCAGGGACGCCGGTGACGGTCTGGAGCGAGACCCGCACGCCGCGTCAGCAGTGGATGACCTACTACACCTCGTTCCTCAACCAGATCGGGTTCAAGGCGACCCAGAAGGTGATCGCCGACGCGACGTACTTCACGACACTCGGGGACTTGAGCCTCCATCCCCAGACCGGCTTTGCCGACTGGAACATGGACTTCCCGAACCCGGTCGACTTCTACGGTGTGCTGCTCGACGGCAACTCGATCCTGAAGACCGACAACGAGAACTTCGGCGAGACCAACGACCCATACGTGAACTCCCAGGTCACGAAGCTCGGCACTACGCCGACGGCCAACCTCCAGTCGATCGCCAGCCAGTGGCAGGCGCTCGACGAGTACGTCGCCAAGAAGGCGTACGTGGCGGTGTTCGGGTACCAGACGTTCCCGAAGTTCGCCTCGAACAAGATCAACTACGGGGCGGCGATCATGCAGCCCGAGTACGGCTGGGACTGGACCTCGTTCCAGCTGACATAGCTGTGCAAAGTGGGCCGGGACAGGTAGGCTGTCCCGGCCCACCAGCGTTTCTGATCGATGGCAACAACCGCTTCCGGCACCGAGTTCTCCGGCGATTCGTTCGCCGCGATCCTCGCCGAAGGCGAGGAGCTGCCGCCCGGCGTAGGGCCGTACAAGCTCGCCTGGCGGCGGCTGCGGCGCAACCGCACGGCGCTGTTCTTCGCCGGGGTGTTCCTCCTGATCGTGTTGCTTTGCCTGCTGGCTCCCGTCTACGCGCACGACGTCGCGCACATCGGGCCCGCGACGGAGAACGTCACCGGGACGGTCAAGGTCGGGGGCAAGACCGAGAACATCGTCAGCTTGACGGGGATCCCGATCGGACCGACGTGGACCAGCCACTACTTCTTCGGCGCCGATGCCAACGGCCGTGACACCGCGGTCAGGCTTCTGTACGGCGGCCGCAACTCGCTCGAGATTGGGTTCGTCGCGACCCTGATCACGATGTTCTTCGCGACCTTGCTGGGAACCATCGCGGGCTACTTCCGCGGACCTACCGACGGCATCATCAGCCGCGTGCTAGACGTGATCTGGGCTTACCCCGCGGTGCTGCTGGGGATCACGCTCGGCACGATCCTGGCGGTGGGTGGGATCGGTCCGCTCAAGGGCACCACGCTGCTGGTTCCGGCAGTGGTCATCGGCATCGTCTTCATCCCGTATGTGGCAAAGCCGATCCGGGGCCAGCTGCTGACGCTCCGCGAGCGCGAGTTCGTCGACGCGGCGCGCCAGCAGGGGCTCGGTCACCTGAGGATCATGTGGAGCGAGATCCTGCCGAATCTTGCGTCGACGATCATCGTCTTCATCCCGCTGATGCTTGCCAACGCGATCCTGCTCGAGGCCGCGCTCTCGTATCTCGGCGCCGGCGTGCAGCCACCGAATCCCTCGTGGGGGACGATGATCTCCGACGGGATCAACACGATTCCCGCTGCCTTCAGCAACGTGCTGGTGCCGGGCATCATGCTGGTGCTGTGCGTACTGTCGGTGAACATCTTCGGCGACGGGGTGCGCGATGCGCTCGACCCGCGGTCGAAGGTGCGGATGACCCACTAGGACGATGCAGTCGATGACGCACGGATCGCGTTTGCTCGGATGACTCGCTTCATCATCCGGAGACTGCTGGCGATGGCGGCGGTGCTGATCGCGATCTCGCTACTGACGTTCCTGCTGTTTGCGGCGATTCCCAACGGCAACCCGGCGAACAGGCTGGCGGGGCGGCTTGCGACGCCCGAGGAAGTCCACCTGATCTCGGTCAAGTACGGCTTCGACAAGCCGATCTACGTCCAGTACGTGAAGACGATGGGCAACATCTTCAACGGCTCGGCGTACTCGTATTCGTCGGGCTTCAATGTGCTCTCCGAGATCAAGGCCGGGCTTCCGGCGACGCTCTCGCTGGCGCTCGGCGCCGGCATCATCTGGTTGCTCACGTCGATCGTCGTCGGCACGCTGTCGGCGATCCGGGCCGGCAGATACACCGATCGCGTGCTGACCGTGCTGGCGATGCTGGGGGTCTCGTTCCCGCCGTTCTTTCTCGGGGCGATCCTCATCTACTTCCTCGGCTACCAGCTCGGCATCATCCCGATCAGCGGCTACGTGGCGTTCACCAGCAACCCCGCCTCGTGGCTGTGGCACCTGCTCGCGCCCTGGTTCACGCTCTCGGTGCTGTTCATCGGCTTTTATTCGCGGGTGCTGCGCTCGACGATTCTCGACACGATCAATGAGGACTACGTTCGCACTGCCCGCGCGAAAGGGCTGTCCGAGCGCCAGGTGATGATCCGCCACATCCTCCGTAACAGCCTGATCCCGATCATCTCGCTCTGGGGGCTAGACCTGGCGCAGGTGATCGGCGGCGGCGCGATCCTCACCGAGTCGGTCTACAGCTTGCACGGGGTCGGCTACCTCGCCTACCAGGCGATCGGCAGGCTCGACATCGTCACGCTGATGGAGATCGTGATGCTGACCGCGTTCGCGGTGGTGCTGCTGAGCGCGCTGATCGACATCCTCTACGCGGTTCTGGACCCGCGGATACGTCTGGCATGAGCGTCTCCGAGCGAGAGAAGCCGCTGCTCGAGGTCTCCGATCTTCAGGTCTCGTTTGCCACCGAGGACGGGGTTGTCCGCGCCGTCGATGGTGTCTCGTTCTCGGTTCACCGCGGCGAGCTGGTAGCGATCGTCGGCGAATCGGGCTCCGGCAAGTCGGTGACCGCGATGACTCTGATGGGGCTGACGCGCGGTCCCAACGCGCGGATCGAGGGACGGGCGGTGCTCGGCGAGCAGGAGCTGCTGCGCGCCCCGGAGTCCGAGCTTCGGAAGATCCGCGGTGGCTCGATCGCGATGGTGTTCCAGGATCCGATGAGCTCGCTCGACCCGGTCTACCGGATCGGCACGCAGATCGTCGAACAGATCCGCGCCCATGACCACAAGATCAGCAAGGCGCAGGCGTTCGATCGTGCGGCCGAGCTGCTGGAGCGGGTCGGAATCCCCCGGGCGCGCGACCGGCTGCGCTCGTACCCGCATGAGTTCTCCGGCGGGATGCGCCAGCGGGTGATGATCGCGATGGCCCTCTCCTGCTCGCCCCAGCTGCTGATCGCCGACGAGCCGACGACCGCGCTGGACGTCACGATCCAGGCACAGATTCTCGACGAGCTGAGGCAGCTTCGCGAGCAGTCGAGCGCCGGGATCATCCTGGTCACCCACGACCTCGGCGTGGTCGCCGACATCGCCGACCGGATCGTCGTCATGTACGCCGGTCGGGTGGTCGAGCAGGGGACGCTCGACCAGATCTTCTACGACCCCCAGCATCCCTACACCTGGGGGCTGCTCGGCTCGATCGCGCGGATCGACAGCGACACCTCGCAGAAGCTGCCGGCGATACCGGGGTTGCCGCCGTCGCTGGTCAAGCCGCCCGAGGGGTGTCACTTCCGCCCGCGCTGCCCACACGCTTTCGATCGCTGCACCGAGGTGCCCGACCTGATCTCGCGGCTGGCCGAGGCGCCCGGGCATTTCGATCGCTGCTGGCTCGAGCCCGACCGCAAGCGCACCGTGCGCCAGATCGGCGACAGGATCGGGCTTGCCGCGAGCGAAGCGATGATCCCGTGAGCGGCACGAATCGACCTCGAGGATCGAGACCATGAGCGCTGATGGCATGGATACCAACGGGCTCAGCGCCGACGGCGTGGTCCCCGCCGAGAGGCTCGAGCGGACCGACGGCAAAGGACTGCTCGAGGTCTCGCATCTGGAGGTGCTGTTCCCGATCAAATCGGGCTTGCTGATCGATCGCCAGGTCGGCCAGGTTCATGCCGTCGACGACGTCACGTTCGAGCTGAGAGAAGGCGAGACGCTCGGGATCGTCGGTGAGTCCGGTTGCGGCAAGACCACGCTGATTCGCGCTTTGGTGCGGCTGGTCGAACCTACCGGAGGCGCGATCAAGTTCCGCGGCGATACGATCACCAACGCGCCACGCAAACAGATGCAGCCGATCAGGCGACAGATGCAGATGGTCTTCCAGGATCCCCAAGCGTCGCTCAACCCCCGCAAGCGCGTCGCGCAGATCCTGAGCACGCCGCTGCTGATCCGGGGGGTGCCGAAAGACCGGCTGGAGGCAGAAAGTCGCGAGCTGCTGACCCGGGTGGGGCTCCACGCCGAGCATCTCGGCCGCTACCCGCACGAGTTCTCGGGCGGCCAGCGCCAGCGGATCGGAATCGCTCGTGCGCTCGCGGTGAACCCGCAGCTGGTCTTGCTCGATGAGCCCGTGTCGGCGCTCGACGTCTCGATCCAGGCCCAGGTGATCAACCTCCTAGACCAGCTCCAGGACGAGCTTCACCTCAGCTATGTGTTCGTGGCCCACGACCTCGGCGTCGTGCGCCATGTCTCCGACCGGATCATCGTCATGTACCTGGGCAAGCTGATGGAGATCTCGCCGGCGCAGGAGCTCTACTCCAAGCCGATTCATCCCTACACCTCGGCACTGCTCGACGCGATCCCGATCCCCGATCCCGAGGAGAATCGTAAGCGCGACCGGCCGTTGGTCTCAGGCGAGCCGCCGAATCCGATCCGGCCCCCTTCAGGTTGCCGGTTTCACACTCGCTGCCCGCGGGCGACTGAGGTTTGCCGGGAGGTCGAGCCGCAACTGACCGAATACGCGAATGGCCATGTCGCCGCCTGCCACCACCCGCAGAACGTCAGCGAGGACGAGCTCGCGGCGGCCTCCCGATCCGACGCGAGTCCCCGCAGCGCCGGCGATCTGGCACCCGAGTCACGAACTTGATCGCGCGGTCTCGTCCCGGCGCTGATCAGACCTGTTGCCGGAGTAAGGGGTCCTGGCGCCGCAAGTAAGGGGTCGCGCGGTAGAGGTCGATCCGTTTTGCCGATGTGCGGACCAGGGTCTGAGCTCATCCTGGAGTCAGGTGAACCCGAACTCCAGGAGCGAGCAATGCATGAATCACTCAGCCTCGCAGTCACTGCAGCCACACGGCAAGAGCTCGAGCGCCGCGCGGAGCGGCGAAGGCTTGCCGCAGAGGCTCACGAGAACCACCGGCCTAAGGCGCGGCGACTGGCGTTCTGGCGATACTTTGTCCATGCGGACGCGAGTAACGAGCAATCACTTCGTAGGCCGGCCGGGAGAGTTGGCCGAGCTGGAGCTGGCGCTCGCCGACGCGGACAATCGCCGTCCAACGCTGGTATTGCTCGGCGGTGAGTCGGGCGTCGGCAAGAGCCGGCTGATCAGTGAATTCGAGCAGCTGGCCGGCGATGCTGCGCTGATCCTCCGCGGCGAGGCCGTCGAGCAGGGAGAGGGAGAGCTTCCCTACGCGCCGCTGCTAGGCGCGCTGCGTCCACTGATACGCGAACGCCACCCGGCTCTGGAACAGCTCAGTCACGGAAGCCGAGTCCAGCTTGAGACCTTGCTACCGGGTCTCGATGGAGGGGAAACGGCGCCGCCCGAGTTCCGCCGTGACGGCTCCGGTCAGCTGCGGCTGTTCGAGGCGCTGCTAGAGCTGTTAGATCTACTGAGCGACGACGGGGTGGTGGCCCTGATCCTGGAGGACATGCACTGGGCCGACCGCTCGACGCGCACGTTCGTGGAGTTCCTCGCTCGCAGCCTGCGCCAGGAGCGAATCCTGTTGCTGCTGAGCTACCGGACCGATGAGCTCTACCGCCGCCATCCGCTGCGCCCGTTGCTCGCTGAGCTCGAGCGGCTCGAGCGAGCGCGCCGGCTAGACGTGGTTGCGTTCGATCGCGCCGAGCTGACCGAGGCGCTCGCCGACATCCTCGGCGAGCAGCCCCGCGAGGAGCTGGTCGAGAGGCTGTTCATCCGCAGCGAGGGCAACCCGCTGTACACCGAGGAGCTGCTCGCGGCGGGCCTCGACGGACGCGGGGCGGCGCCACAGAGCTTGCGCGACGCGTTCATGTTGCGCATTGAACGCTTGCCCGAAGACGGACAGCGCGCCGCGCGGGCGATCGCCGCAGGTCGGCGGCTCGACGAGGAGATGATCGCGAAGGTCACCGGAATCGAGCGCGATCGGCTGCACGTGGCGCTCCGCGAGGCCGTCTCCGAGCAACTCCTTCTGGCCGGCGAGGAGGGAGCGCTGATGTTCAGGCACGCGTTGCTTCGCGAGGCGGTGTACGACGATCTGCTCCCCGGCGAGCGCAGTGAGCTGCATCTCGCGCTGGCGGCCGCCTTCGAGGAGCGGGCGATGGACACCCCCGACCGTCAGACCGAGCGGGCGGCGCTGATCGCTCATCACTACACGATGGCCGGCGCCCAGCCGGCGGCACTCCGGGCCTCGGTGCAGGCGGCGCTCGCGGCACGGGACGTCCATGCCTACGGTGAGGCCGCCAATCTCGCCGAGCGGGCACTCGAGCTGTGGCCGCGGGTTCCCGACGCCGAGCAGCTATTGCCGCTCGACCACGTCGATCTGCTAAGGCTGGCCGCGGGGGGGCACGCGATCGTGGGCGACCAGGACCGCGCGGAGGTGCTGCTCGAAGCGGCGCTCGCAGAAGTGGACGAGCGCGCGGATCCAACGCGCTACTCGGCGCTGCTCAGCCGCCTGGCCAGGGCGCAGTGGCAGCTCAACCGCGGCCTGCTAGGCGTTGGGACCGCTCAGCGGGCACTGGCGATTCTCCCGGACGGCGAGGACAGTCGCGAGCGGGCGGCGCTTCTCTCCTGGCTCGCGCGCACACGGTTTCTCCGCGGCAAGTTTCGAAACGCGCTCGAGGACGGCGAGCAGGCGCTGCAGGCGGCCGTCGCCGTCGCCGATCGCTGCTCCGAGGCGGAGGTCCTCAACACGCTCGGAATGACGCAGATCGCGCTGGGCTCGGTCGATCAAGGCGCCGGCTTGCTGCGGCGCGCGATCGCCCTTGCGCTGGAGGAGGACGACCTCGAGGGGGCTTCGTACGCCTACTCCAACCTCGCCGACATGCTCGATATCGGCGGTCGCGCGGTGCAAGCGCTCGAGGTCGCCAGCGAGGGACTGGCCGCGACCCCGAAGCGGCTCACCGGCAGCCACGACTGGATCGTCCTGACCGTCTCCAAGCTTGCGTTCGAGACCGGGGACTGGAAGCTGGCCCACAGCATGCTCGGGCCTGCTCCCTCGCAGTTCGTCGGCGTGCATCTGATGTTCCGGCTGCTGCGGGAGGCAGAGCTGGCCCTCGGTGAAGGAGATCAGGAGCTGGCGGGCCGCCGGCTGGAGGAGGCGCAGCCACTGGTGGCCGCATCCTCGCAGCCGCAGTGGATCGGTGCGCTGGGAGAGATGCTCGGCGAGCTCCGCCGCCGCGAGCGCGACCTCCTCGGCGCCCGAGCGGCGGTCGCGGACGCGCTCGACCGGATCGAGCTGTGTACCGACGACGTGATGCGAATTGCCCGGGTCAGCGCCGTGGGGGCGCGAGTGGAGGCGGACATCGCGCAGCGCGCACGCGACTTTCGCGAGAAGCAACAGGCTCGCGACGCGATCGCCCGCGCCAGGCTCCATCTGGGGCGCTTGCGGGCGGCGGCGGCGGAAGGCGGCGCGATGGAGAAGGCATGGCTCGCGACCGGCAACGCCGAGCTCGCCCGCGCCCGTGGTCGCAGCGACCCGAAGCTGTGGCTGACGGCGGCCGAGCGATGGGACGCGCTGAGCCGGCCGTTTCAGGGCGCGATCGCCCGCTGGCAGGCGGCAGAAGCCCACGTCGAGCGGGGTGATCGCGTAGCGGCCGCCGCGACGGCCGGGGAGGCGCTGCAGACCGCGCGCGACCTTGGCTCGAGGTGGCTGACCGACGAGGTGATCACCCTCGCCGAGCGGGGGCGCCTCGAGCTGGGCGGCGCCGCCGATGCGGGCGCTCCTGGGTCAGGTTCGGAGACCGCTTCAGGCGCTCCCGGGGCAGGTTCGGAGAACGGCCACGAGGCTCCCTTCGGGTTGACCGCACGTGAACGCCAGGTACTGGCGTTGCTGGCGGAGGGAGCCACCAACCGTCAGATCGGCGCGGCGCTGTTCATGGCCGAGAAGACGGCCAGCGTCCACGTCTCGAGGATTCTCAGCAAGCTCGGGGTGCGGAGTCGGACGCAGGCTGCCGCGGTGGCCCACCGGTTGCACATCTCCTGACTTTCTTCTCGACGCGGGCGCTCACAGCGCCGGCCGGGTCCGGCGTCAGGGCACGATCTCGCCGGCAAGCGCGTCTTCCTGCGTCAGCCAATCCTCGGTCAGCGTCAGCCAGAACGCCAGGCCCGCAAACTCGCCGTACCGTGCAAACGCGCGCGTGATTCCCTTATCGGTGACGCGCGGTCGGCCGGCCAGCCGCCGGTATTTCGGCCGCGTCCACGAGTCGAGCACGAGCCGCCGGTAGCGCCCGAGCAGCATCATCATGTGAGCCATCGCGTACGGCCCGACGCCGGCGATCGCCAACAGCTTGTCCGCCACCTCCTGGTCGGGAAGCGCGCGATCGTTCAGCGCCTCGAGATCGAGCCGGCCGCTGACGACGTCGTCGGCGAGCGCTCTCAGGTACGGGCCCCGGTAGCCCGCCCGTGCAACGTCGCGAAAGAAGTCCTCCGAAGCGTCGGCGACCGCTTCCGGAAGCGGAAACGCGTGGCGATCCCGCTCCCCTTCGGCGGGCATCCCGAGGTCGCGCACCAGCGCGCTCACCATTCGCACCGTTCCCGACCAGGCGCAATTGGTCGTGCAGATCGTCTTGATCAGGTCCTCGAACACCGTTGGGCTGCGCAACATGCGTCCCGCGCCCGAGATCACCCATGCGAGCGCCGGCTCGGCAGCGGCCGCCAGGTAGAACGCGCTCAGATCCTCGTCGAGTCGGATCATGTGGCGGACCTGATCGACGAGCGAGGCGCGAGCCTCGGCCGGAGGCTGCGCCTCGGCGGCCGCCCGCAGAAGCGCCTCGCCCGGCGCTCCAGGCACGAGTTCGAGTAACCAGGCCGCTCCATTCGCCGGCAGCACCGTCTGCAGACGGGAGCCGTCAGCGGCGATCACGTTCGGCAGCAGATCGGCGACTCCGTGCGAGAGCACCGTGCGCGCAAACTCGACTGGCTCGCCACCCGCGCCGGTGAGCTGAATCGACGCTGACCACGAGCCTGGGTTACGCATGCAAGTGGATCGTAGGAGCCGTCACGCGGGTCACCGGAGTGCCTCGCCCGCCGCCGCCACGAGCGGGCCAGTGCGGGACGGTACCTGCCGCGAGAGGACGATATAGCTCGTGCAACGGCGGATTGCCGGCGTCCGCAGAAGCTCGTTGACCAGCACCTGGAGATGCTCCGTATCGCGCGCCACGACGCGACAGATCAGGTCTTGCGGGCCGCTGATCGCGTCGGCCTCGAGCACCTCCGGCAGCGCCTCCATCGCCGCCACCGCCGCGGCCAGCTGGCCCTGCGCAAGCTCGATGAACACGAACGCGCTGATCGAGTAGCCCAGTGCCGACGGGTCGACCTCGGGTCCATGGCCGGTGATCACGCCGCTGGCCTCCAGCTTCGCCAGCCGAGCCTGCACCGTGCCGCGAGCGACGCCTAGCTGGCGGGCCACCTCAAGCAGGCCGACCCGCGGGTGCTCGCGCAAAGTGGCGAGCAGACAGGCGTCGAGACGATCAATACTGGTCAATCTGTCCACCATCCTAGCGTCTGGTGCGGCGATTATTGTCATTTTGCCCTGTTGCTCTGTGCAGAGTTGTAGGCGTCTTGCCCATCTGCTACTCATTGATGCAGAGGAGATGTACGAAGAGGCACAGCTCTATTCCCCCGTGACGACCGACCAGGCCGGGGGAGTCACGGTGCACCTCGCCCACGACCATCCTGGCGCGAACGAACCCGCTTACCGCCGCCGCCGCAACGACATCGCCGCCGCCGCGCTGGCTTGGAGGCCCGGACAACCGGCACCACTGATCGAGTACAGCGAGGAAGAGCACGAGGTCTGGCGCACGGTCTCGCGCGAGCTCGCCGCCAAACATGAGCGCTACGCGGTACGCGAGTATCGCGAGGCAAAGCGCCGCGTCGCGATGCCGACCGACTACGTGCCCGGCCTCGATGAGATCTCCGCCCTGGTCGCGCCGCTCGGCGGGTGGAAGTACTTGCCGGCGGCGGGGCTCGTTCCGCTCGAGAGTTTCTACGGGTCGCTCGCCGATCGCTCGTTTCACTCGACGCAGTACGTGCGCCACCCGAAAGTGCCCCTCTACACGCCGGAGCCGGACATCATCCACGAGGTCATCGGCCATGGGCACCTGCTCGCGACGCCAACCTTCGGCGAGCTGCACCGCTTGGCGGGCGAGGCCGCGCGGCGGCTCGATGACGAGGAGAACCTGCGGTTCCTATCCCGTGTGTTCTGGTTCTCGCTCGAGTTCGGGACCGTGATCGAGGACGGCGAGCTGCGCGCGTACGGCGCCGGGATCCTCTCGAGCTATGGCGAGATCGAAGGGTTCAGAGCGATGGAGCACCGCCCACTCGATCTCGTCGAGATGGGCACAGCCGATTACGACATCACCGCCTATCAGCCGGTGCTCTACCGCGCACGGTCCATATCCGAGGTGCGCGATGTGATCGGAGGTTTTTTCGAGACTTGCGACGACGAGTCGATCGCAGCGATGCGCGCGAACTCGCGGGCGGTGCTTCGATGAGCGCTCTGGCGTCGCGCTGGGCATCCGCTCACCCGGGGTTTGAGGAAGTGCGTGCCCTGCGCGGCAAGCGCTCCGGGCTACCGATGGCAGTCGCGGTCCATCGCACCGTTGAAGGAAGATCGCTTGGCGGCTGCCGGATCTGGAGCTACCGCACCGCCGAGGAGGTCGTCCGCGAGGCCCAGCGGCTGGCGCGCTCGATGACCTTCAAGGCGGCTGTCGCCGGCCTGCCACTGGGAGGCGCGAAGGCCGTGATCGCAACTCGCCCCGGTAAACCACTCGAAGGCGAGCTACGAGACCAGGCGCTGCGCGACTTCGCCGAGCTCGTCGAGTCGTTCGAGGGCCGCTACATCACCGCGCAGGACGTCGGCGCCTCTCTACAGGACATGACCTTCCTCTCCAAGTTCACCCGGCACGTCGCCGGACATCCGGTGCCCGAGGGCGGTTCCGGCGATCCGAGCCCGTACACCGCGCACGGAGTCGAGGTCGGCATTCGGGCGTCGATGCGCGGTCCGCTCGCCCGACGCCACATCGTGATTGTGGGCCTCGGTCATGTCGGCACCGAACTGGCGCGGCGCCTGCGGGATGCGGAGGCGCGGGTCACCGCGACCGATCTCGACCATCGCCGGCGCCCGGCCGCTGAGGCTCTGGGAGCAACTTGGGTGCGCCCCGAAGAAGCGCTCGCGACGCCGGCCGATGTGCTGGCACCCTGCGCGCTCGGAGCGATGATCGACGCCGAGGTGGTGGATGCGCTGGAAGTGCCGGTGATCGCCGGCGCCGCCAACAACCAGCTGGCGTGCGATCACGTCGCCGACCTGCTGCGCGACCGGGGGGTCGTGTGGGCGCCGGACTTCGTGATCAATGCCGGCGGTCTGATCGCGGTTGCCGACGAGCTGAACGGCTTCGATCGCGGCCGCGTGAATCGGGCGATCGAGGGAATCGCCGACACGCTCTCCGAAATCTATGCGGAGGCGTCGAGAGCGGGAACCAACACCCTGACTGCAGCCAAGGAGCTGGCAAGCGAGCGTTTAGGAGGAGCCGATGGCAACCACATCTGAGGAGCTGCTCGCGCAGCATCGAGACCGAGACTTCATGCCCCTGCACGGCATCGACCACGTGGAGCTGTGGGTGGGGAACGCCGCCCAGGCAAGTTACTTCTTGTGCCAGGCCTTCGGCTTTCGGGAAATCGCCTACCGTGGGCTTGAGACAGGAGACCGCGAGCTGGTCTCACGCGTGCTCGAGCAAGGTGAGATCAGGCTGGTCCTGACCGGCACACTGCGCTCGGAGACGGAAGTGGCACGCCACCACGCGCACCATGGCGATGGCGTCAAGGTGATCGCCATCTCGGTGCCCGACGTCGAGCACGCTTACCGCGAAGCGACCGCCCGCGGCGCTCGGGGTTTGGCCGCGCCCCACGAAATCGCCGACGAGCTCGGCGTCGTGCAGGTCGCCGATGTCGCCACCTATGGGGAGACGCTTCATCGATTCGTCGATCGCTCGGCGTATTCCGGGGCGTTCCTGCCCGGGTTCGCGCCGGCACCGGGGGATCGCGCCGCGAGCGCCTCGGCGCGGGCAGATGGGGCGCTGCTCGACGGCATCGACCACATCGTCGGCAACGTCGAGCTGGGAGCGATGAACCAGTGGGTGTCCTACTACGAGGACGTCTTCGGGATGACCGAGATGATCCACTTCACCGACGAAGCGATCTCGACCGAATATTCGGCGTTGATGTCAAAGGTCGTCACCGGCGGCAACGGGCGGGTCAAATTCCCGATCAACGAGCCCGCTGAGGGCAAGCGCAAATCGCAGATCGACGAGTACCTGGAGTTCTACGAAGGCCCCGGCGCCCAGCACATCGCGCTGACCACGGGCGATATCGTGCGCGCCGTCACGGAGCTGCGTCACCGCGGGATCCGGTTCTTGCAGACACCCGAGGCTTACTACGAGGAGGTGCCCGGGCGGGTCGGTGAAATCGAGGAGTCCCTCGAAGACCTGCGGCGACTGGGGATACTCGTCGATCGGGACGACGAGGGCTATCTACTCCAGATCTTCACCGCCCCGCTCGGAGACCGTCCCACGATCTTCTTCGAGATCATCGAGCGCCACGGCGCACGAGGGTTCGGCGAAGGGAACTTCAAGGCCCTGTTCGAGGCGATTGAGCGCGAGCAGGAAATGCGCGGGAATCTCTGATGCGCTACATGGCCGTCGGCGCTCTGCCGCGCAAGCGCCACAGCCAGTTCCGCCACGACGGGCGGTTGCTGGTCGAGGAGGTGATGGGCTATGAGGGCTTCTCCGGCAACGAGTCGATCCTCTATCACCTCGGCTCGCCGTGCCGGATCGCGGAGATCGGGGCGCTTACGCCGGTGACTCGTGAAGAGTGGGTTCCCGCGGCTCACGTCCACCGCCTGGGAGACTTTCGGCCGCTGGCGCCGGGCGGCGACCCGGTCAGCGGCCGGCGTGTTCTGATGTGGAATGGCGACCTCGAGGTGGCGCTCGCAAAGCCGACCGAGCCGCTCCCGGGCTTCTATCGCAACGGCGAAGGCGATGAGGTGATTTACGTCCACCGCGGCGGGGGAGAGTTGCGGACCGTGTTCGGACGGCTTCCGTTCGCCGAGAAGGACTACCTGGTGATACCCCGCGGAACGACCGTCACCTGGGAGCTCGCCGGCGATGAGCAGTTCTGGCTCGTTTTCCACACCCCGGGGGAGCTCGAGACTCCCTCCCGATACCGCAACCGCTACGGGCAGCTGCTCGAGCACGCGCCATACTCGCAGCGCGATTTTCACGGGCCGCAGACGCTCGAGACCTGCGACGAGTCAGGCGAGTTTCAGCTGACCGTCCGGGTCCGCGGCAGCCTGCAGCGTTACCTGCTCGACAGGCATCCGTTCGACGTCGTCGGCTGGGACGGGTACGTGTGGCCGTACACGTTCAACGCCGCCGACTTCGAGCCGCGCGCGGGCCGCTTCCACCTGCCGCCGCCAGCGCACCAGACTTTTCAGGGGCCGGGGTTCGTGATCTGCACTTTCGCGCCGCGGATGCTCGACTGGGATCCGGAGGCGGTGCCGCTCCCCTATCACCACTCGAACATTCAGTCCGAGGAGGTGATGTTCTACGCCGAGGGCGACTACGCGGCGCGCAAGGGGGTCGAGATCGGGTGCATCACCCTGCATCCCTCCGGGCTCCCGCACGGGCCGCAACCGGGAACCGTGGAGCGCGCACTCGGTGCCACCGCGACCAACGAGCTCGCCGTGATGTGGGACACGTTCAGGCCGCTGCAGCTGACAAGCGCCTGGCGCGAGCACGACAACCCCGAATACGCGTTCTCGTGGAATCCGGATCGAGCCGGTTCGACCGCGTCGAATGGTGGTCGCTTGGCGGAAGGGACCGTCGCAGCCGCCGGGCCGGATACAGCCTCCGCGACCGTCACTGGTCCATCTGCCTGAGCCTGGGATAACCCGGCCGAGTGCGAGCCGGCGATAACCCGGCGCGGGCCAGCGCTTCGCTGACCTCGATCCGACCTGCGGCGCTTTCCTGACCTCGGTCCGACCTGGACAACGTCCCACTCGAGCAACTCATAAATGCCAGTGGGGCGTTTCCCTGCTGCTTCATGGTTTTTATCCCAGTCGCCACAAACGAGGTCTGCAGTGGGACGTTTCCAGGTCAGATCCTCACCGGAATGTCCGCCGCGCCCGCCCCTGATGACGGGCAACAGGATCAGTTGACCAGCTCGCGCAGCAGCGCTCGCAGCTTCGGCGCCTGCTGCAGCGCAGCGCGCAGTCCCTGGAAGGAGTCCTCGCCGTCGATCATCATCGGGCTGCGCTGGAATCTGCCCGCGTGGTTGTAGTAGCAGAAGCGGATCCCGTACGCCCCCGGATGGCCTTCGTACTCCAGCAACTGGATCGCCGGCTCGGTGTACTGGCCCTGATACGAGGCCTCCTCGATGATCTCTCCACGACCCCAGTGAAACTCGAATGGACGCGGCACTTGCCGGCCGCCTGATCTGTTTGCCATTTCCTCTCCTGTCGCTAGCCGCCGCTGGCTAAAGGTAATGCGTAAAAGACTGCCACCGCGGCGCAGATCGCGATTGACAGGTATGGCGAGACGAACGCGAGCCCTGTAGCGAGTACGTACGGCAGCAGCCCGCCCACGCTGCGTCTGAGAATCTGGCGCCGCCGCTGCAACGAGAGATCGGCGCCGATGTAGTTTGCCTTTCGCAGCAAGATGTGGCGGTTCAGCGTCGCGAACAAGATTGACATCGCCAGGAACGCGCCGCTGTAGATCGCCGCTGCGAGATGCTGGCCGTGGCTTTCCCTGAGGTACGCCGACATCAGCGCGGTGGCGAATGGCAAGACGCCGATGCTCATCAACAGCAGCAGGTTGAGAATCAGGATCGCATGATCGGCTCGCTCGAGCCGGCTGATCATCGCGTGATGGTTGATCCAGATGATCCCAATCGTGATGAACGAGACCACGTAGGCGGCGTAGTTCGGCCACTTGCTCACGAGCGAGTGGCCGAGCGCCGTAGTCGTGGCTGGGTTGGGGACACTGATGTCGAGGACGAGCAGGGTGATCGCCACCGCCATCACCCCGTCGGAGAACGATTCGAGACGGTTCGTGCTCACGGGCTCAGGTTCGCCGGTGGGCTGCCCGCTCCTCGTTTCGGGCTCTGAGCTCGGGCGGTCGCCGCAGGGCCGAGAACGTAATGCTTCCGGCCCTGCGACTACCTAGGGTGCAGCTAGTTGACGACGATCCCGGCCGCCGTGGCGTTCGCGGGCAGCGGTGTCGGGGACGTCGGCAGCTCAGTAAGACTGCCACGGTTGACGTTGAATCCGCCCACGGCTTTGGCAGCGCTCTCCACGACCCAGAGCGTGTCGCCGCTGGGGCTCAGGCGGGCGTCCTCCGCGCCGGCCATTGGAGTCTTGAGCGTGGTGCTTCCGAGCAGGACCAATGACCCATCTGGGGCGATCCGGTAGCTCGAGATACTCGAGGAGGCTGTGTTGACCGTAAACAGGTACCTCCCGTCGTGACTGATCTCCACCCAGCACGGCGCCGTCTGCTTGTCCGGGAACGGCGAGGAGCCGATCGAGCTCAAGCTGCCATTCCAGGCGACGCTGAAGGCGGAGACTGTGCCGGTGCCAGCGCCCACGTTGTGAGCGTTCGAGACGAACAGCTGGTTCGGGTTTGTCGGCCGGAACTCGCTGCCGAACGGACCCAATCCCTGAGCGGGGTACGGCGATCCGGGCGCCGCGGTTAGCAGACCGCCCGGAGCGACAGTGAAGCTGTCGATCTGTGAGGTCGCGACTCTGGTGCCCGCCAGCTTGGATCCATCCGAGTTGAACAGGACGTCGCCGGGCTGAGAACCGCTGGGAAGCGGAATCGTCGAGCCCACGAGAGGGGTGAGCCGCCCGTGGCGCCCGAGCCGGAAGCCCGTGTAGTTGCTGTCTGCCGAACCGGCGTTGGCCACATACACCAGCCGGTGGTGAACCGCGATGCTCACGGGGTCGGCGCCGCCCGAGCCGACGGCCCCGCCGCGGACCAACTGCAGGCTGCCGTTGCTCTCGATCCGCAGCACCGAGATCTGGTTGCTGCCGGCGTCGACCGCGAGCAGGTACCGGCCGCTGCGGGTCTCTTGCAGGGAACCCTGCGAGGCGATCCCGGACCCGGTCCCAGCGCCTCCGGTCGCAAACGGCGAGCCTGAAACCGGAGTCAGCGTTCCATTGGCATGACGATCGAATGCCGCAATCGTGTTCACAGGGGATGTGTTGTCATTCACGTAAACATGCCCGACCACCTCCGATGCTGACGCGGGGGCGGCCGGGGCCGCGAGGGCGAGCAGGACCACTCCCGCACGCCATCGTGTCAATAAACGCATTGCTTCTCCTTGATCGGCGAACTCGTTGTATGGGCCCAAGCGGCCGATCCGGAAGAGCACGGCTCGGATGACTCTTTCTTGCGCGGATCGGAGAGTCGCACTCGATTGGAGCAGACCCGCGCCGATACATCAATGGGAATCCGGGGAATGAAATGGAACGGTAAGAACCTCCTGGGCGGTCGGCGCTGCGGCGCTGACGACCGCCGGTAACTGGGCTTACATCAGTTCCGCTCCTGGATTGCCACTGCGGCGCTGCAACCGTACGCTAACCCGCCCACTCGTCCGTCCCGCAGGCCTAGACCGGGGCGGTAAGGGTGGCGGTGCCAACAGGTGAGGAGTACGATGATGGGCAGAGGTCGGGGTTGCGTCTGGTTCGCGTTGCTGATCGCAACCGGCTTGTGCATGCTGCCCGCGGGCGCGGTGGCGCGGCTCGAGCCGCCGGAGGGTCCGCCGGCCGAGACGACCGCGCTCCAGGTGAGCGCTCCGGGTCCGCCGCGATACCTGTTCGGCAGCGATGGGCGCGAGCACGTCGACTACGACCTGGTGATCACCAATGCGTTCACGACGGAGGTAACGCTGAGGTCGCTGACGGTAAAGGCAAACGGCAGGAGGTTGCTGGAGCTCGAGGGCCGGGAGCTTGCCCAGCACACGCATCAGATCATTGCCGGCGAGCCGTCGGCGCGGATTCCGGCCTCGTCGACGGTGGTGACGCTGGTAGACGTGGTCCTGCCTCACTCATCCGGGAGGAGGGTGGCGCCGCGGCTGTCCAATCAGGTCGACTACACGATCCCCCCGGGGGCGCTGTTCCGCGAGGCGATCGGAAGCACCACCGTCCACGGTCCCGTGTTGCAGCCCTCGCGGCAAGCGCCGGTGGTGATCGCCTCTCCGCTGCGCGGGTCGGGCTGGGCCAGTGCCAACGGCTGCTGCGCGGATCCAACCTCGCGCCACCGCAACGTAGTGCTATCAGCCAACGGTACCTACGTCACTCCGGAAATGTTCGATATCGACTGGGTTCAGGTTGTCAACGGCTCGCTGTTTCGCGGAGACGGCAAGCAGCTGAGCGACTGGCCGACATTCGACGCCCCGATCTACGCGGTCGCCGGCGGCACCGTGATCTCGATGATCATGGACCGGCCCGAGGTGCCTCCGTTCGCCCCGGAGAGCGGCAACCCGACAGTCCGCACGCCCAGGGATTTCGGCGGTAACGAGGTGATCGAGAGAATCGGACCACATCTGTACGCGGTCTACGAGCATCTGGCGACGGGCTCGGTGATGGTCACACCGGGACAGCATCTGCGCACCGGAGAACAATTCGCAAGGCTCGGGAACACCGGCAACACCACCTCTCCCCACCTTCACTCGGCATCCACGACGGCCCGGACGTGCTGAGCTCAAACGCCGTGCCGTTCGAGATCGATCACTTCACGCTGGACGGCGAGCTCACCTCCGCCTCGACCCTCACGCACGTCGTCATCTCTGGCTCGTCGGGCCCGCGGCGACGGGCCTATCCTCTGATCAACTCGGTGTCCTCGTTCACCCGCTGACGGTTACCTCGCGAGGAGGTGGCCCACTGCGGCGCGACGGGTGGGTTCGCGACGCCGACGTGGACACCGGACTCGAGGCGAGTTGCTCGAGCACGCGGACGGCAGCGGCGGGAGCGGGCATTGCTGAGATTTCCTTCGCGATCGTCCGGGCGCCCGCTCGAGCTCCGTCGTCTTCGAGCATGAACGCCACCTGTTCCACGACGGCTTCGGCGGTGATCTCGCGGTCAAGCAGCCTACGACCGGCTCCCGCGGCGAGCACCCGCTCGGCGTTGTAGAAGTTATCCGCGCCCGCGCGGCAGGAGCAACACGGGCAAACCAAACGAGAGCGCCCCGAACACCGAGCTCGCGCCGCCGTGACAGATGACCAGGTCGCAGTGCGGCAGTAGCTGAGCCTGCGGTATGTAGGGTGCCAAAATGCATTGTCGGGGGCAGGCGTCAAGACGCGCGGGTCGACCCCGGGACCGAGCGTGGCGATCACGTTCACGGGCTGGTCGGCGAGCGCGTCCAGCACCGTCCTGAACACTTCCACGTCGCTGTTGAAGATCGTGCCGAGCGTGAAATAGACGGTGTGCGCATGTGGCCTGTTGGTGAACCGGGGCGGCTCTGACATGCCTTCGTCGGGATCGGCGGCTTGCGGTCTGATCTGAAGCGTGCGATCGAGCTCGGCGATCGCGGGCACCTGCAGGCTCGGAGGGCAAGGGTCGAGGTAAAGAGAGCGATACATACGGCCGTCCAGCGGATTCAAGCCGGCGGCGTCCCAGTGTCGGCCAACTGCACGGCCGGCCAGCTCGGCGACATCTGGCTGCAGAAGCGGGCCATATCCACAGGTCGCGTGGGGAATTCCCGCCAGAGTTGCGGCGATCGGTCCGGCGAATTTGGACACGGCGTGCACCAGGAGATCGGGCTGCCAGCGCTCGAGGATCTTTCGCAGGCCCCGCAGCCTCGCGGGCACCTCGAAATCGGGGAAAACTTGGCCGAAAAACACCGACCGGTACTCCCTACGTGCGATTCCCTCGCGACCGCCGAATTGTTGATCGAGCAACCTCAGCCAGCGATCAACGCTGAGCCCGGCGGTGAAGGCGGTGAACCCCGCTTCCCGAATGCGGGCAGGAAACGGTTCTCCGGTGGCGACCGCCACCTCATGGCCGGCGCTTTCAGTCGCGCGTGCCAGCGGCTTCAGGGGATGCCAGTGGCCGAAAGCCGGGCGGGTCGTGAGGAGAACTCGCACAACGCCTATTTGACTGCAACCGGCTGCGGTTGTCCAAGACCGGATCGTTCTCTACTCAGAAGCCGCGGTTCTCGGCGCCAGAGCCGCGTGCTCTCCGCGTTGCGGATTCGACCACGACCTCGACGACTTGCTCCACCAGCGGGCTGGCTCCGGCCGGGGTCCAGATGATCCAGTTGTGCGCCACCAGGTCGACCCCGATCAGGTCCACCCAGGCTAGGGGCAGCGGTGTCGCTGCCTCGGAGACCTCCGATTCGCACGCCAAGCCCCACCCGAACCCCTCGGCGATCAAGGCCAGGGTGGCGCTGAGCGTGCCAGTCGATTCCACCGACTGCCAGACGAAGCCCGCTGCCGACAAGGTCGCGAGGACGTGGTCGTACATTTCGGGATTCGCGCGACGTGGCATCCACATCAGCTGCTCTCCGCTGAGTTGATCGGGACGGATCCCTCGCCTTCGCGCCAGGGGATGGTCCGCCGGCAAACAGGCGCCAAGCTGCTCTGAGTCGAGCAGCCGGCGGGCCACGTTGCTGCGCTCGGGGATCGCTCGGACGATCGCGAGATCGAGCTCGCCTACCTCGACGCCGCGGACCGCTGCACTCACGGCGACCTCGAACGCCAGCAGCAGTTGCGGCTGTCGGCGGCGCACCGCGGCGATCAGCTGGGAGCCCGCGCCCGCGAAAACTCGCTGTACACACCCATCCGAACCACCGTCCGGGTGGTGCGATCGCGAATTCGCCGCATCGTCTCCAGGCACTGGTCAAACCGGCTCAGGACCTCGTATGCCTCGGCCAGCAGCACCGACCCTGCCTCCGTCAAGCTCACCTGCCGCCTGGTGCGATCGAACAGGCGCACTCCGAGCTCGGCCTCCAAAGACTTGATCTGCTGGCTCAGCCCGGGCTGTGCCACGTGCAGCCGCGCCGCGGCCCGGCCGAACGTGCACCCTCTCCCCATGAGGGTCCGGCTCCCCCTCCTGCGACCTAGAACCTGAACTTATGATTCACGGCTAGATGGAGGTTCGCCATCTGCGTTACTTCGTGGCGGTGGCCGAGGAGCTCAATCGCGGATCCAGGACGAGGCGGCGGGACCCGTCCGCGGAGACGGACGGGCGGCGCGAGGAACGCTCAGCTCCTTAGAACTCTCTTCAGGAGAGTCGAAAGTTTTCTTACGGACGGGGACAAAAGTGGTTTGCAGCAGTTCCTTGTAGAGACTGGAGCGAACCATGAAGAAATTTGGGCAACGCATATTGATACTGATTTGCAGCGCCGGGGCCGTCGGCATGGTCGCCGCCAGCCTCGGAGCCTCCTCGGCGTCAGCCGACGTCGGGAACGCGCAAGAAGCCGTGAGCGAGAACTGGTCCGGATACGTGGCGGGTCAGAACAACTTCTCTGCCGTCTCCGGAAGCTGGGTTCAGCCCACCGCGAAATGCGACTCTGGTCAGAGCTATTCGGCGTTCTGGGTCGGCCTCGGAGGCGCGTCCGGAAACAACGCCCTAGAGCAGACCGGCACGCAGGCGGATTGCAGCTCCAACGGCCAGACCGACTACTACGCCTGGTACGAGTTGGTGCCTGCGGCACCCGTCCGGCTGAACCTCTCGATCAGCCCCGGCGACCACATCTCAGCCAGAGTTGGCGTCAGCGCCAGCAACGTCACGATCTCGCTCTCCGATCAGACCACAGGCGCGTCGGTGACCAAGACGCTGCAGATGAGCAGCCCCGACACCTCTAGCGCGGAATGGATCGCGGAGGCGCCGTCCTCGTGCACCCAGGACGGCAACTGTCAGCCCCTGCCGCTAGCCGACTTCGGAACGGTGACGTTCACGAACGCATCCGCGACCGCGAACGGCCACACAGGGCCGATTTCCGATTCCGACTGGCAGGCTCAGGCGGTGCAGCTCAGCGGCGATGGCGGCGGTGACGGATATGTCCCGACACCTGTCGACTATCAGTCGTCCTCGTCCGGCAGTGCGCAACCCTCGTCATTGTCCAGTAACGGATCGTCGTTCGCGGTCGCGTGGCAGTCAGACAGCAGCCAGACCACGAGTCCGGGCGGCGGCTCTTCGGGTGGCAGCGGCTACGGTGATGGCGGCGGCTACGGTGGCGGCGGCGGCTATCCGGGCGGCGGCTATCCGGGTGACGGCGGCTATCCGGGTAGCGGCGGCTACGGATCCGGCGGTGGTGGCTACGGATCCGGCGGCGGTGGCTACGGCTATGGCAGCGGCGGCTATGGCGGCGGCTATGGGCCGGGCGGCTACAGCTCCGCCGGCGACGGCTGGGGATATTGAGTCGCGAGTAGCTCCGCACCCGCTCGTGGACGGCGCCGCGCTCACCGCGCGGCGCCGTGTCGCGTCCCGGCAGACGGCGACGATCGCACTCCGGTGATCATGCTCGGAAGTTACGCGACCCTGCGGTTGGGCTCGTCCGTAGCGTCACTGAGCGCGGTGCGGTAGCCGGCGGCGAGCTGGGCGAGCGCGCCCTCCCAGGTGCGCCGGCCAACGTTCGCCAGGGCGGCCAGGCGAATGCGTTCGTGCAACAGCGGCGTGCTGATCAGCGACAGCAGCTGATCCGCGAGCGCAACAGGATCAGCCGGCCCCAGCAACCCGGTCTCGCCGTGCTCGATCAGCGACACGGGGCCACCTTCGGCGATCGCGACAACCGGGATCCCGCTGGCCTGAGCTTCGAGGATCACCTGCCCGAAGGTGTCCGTCTGACTGGCGAACAAGAACGCATCGGCGCTCGCGTAGGCCTGCGCGAGCTGCGCGCCGGAGAGCCATCCGAGGCACGTTGCGTGCTCCCCGAGCCGCTCCCGCAGATGCTGCTCCTCCGGTCCGCCGCCAGCCAGCACCAGGTGCAGCCGCGGGTCGCGGGAGCGAGCGGCGAGAAACGCATCCGCGAGCAGTTCGACGCCCTTCTCCTTGGTCAGGCGCCCGGCGTAGAGCACGCTGACCTCGCCCGGAAGGGACCCGGGATCGCGGAGCCCAGGATCGAAGCGGCCCAGGTCGACGCCCCGCTCCCAGCGCCTGGTTCGCTCGGGAGCGACACCGAGCTGGCGCAGCCGCTCGTCGCTCGCCGGGCTGGGAGACAGAACCACATCGCAGGCTCCGTAGAACGCCCCGAGCGCCGCGCCGGCGAGCAGCTCGAGCTGCGCTTGGCCGGTGCGCAAGCCCGCGTAGGCGGCAAGCTCGGTGTGGTAGCTGCCGATCACGGGCAGCTCGAGCACCCGCGCGAGCAGCCAGGCACCGATTCCCGCCGGCCCCGGAGAGCAGAGGTGAACGAGGTCGTAGCGACCTTCGGCGAGCGCATCGACGATCGCCGGAAGGCTCGGGATGCCGACCATAAGACCGCGATAGAAGGGAATCTCGATCTCTGCGACCGCGCTCAACCGGCGGTCGACACCCGAGTCGGTGCCGATCACCTCGACTTCGAAGCCAGGCACGCCGCGGTCGCGGATCTGCTGCAGCGTATGCGTAACCCCATGCATGCCACCGACCCCGTCGGCGACCAGTGCCACCCGCGGCCGATCGCCCTCGCTGCGAGTCAGCCTCAGCTTCTCGCGCCCGAGGAAGGCGCACGCAGCGGCGTACGGGATCGCGGGGACACAAGCATCGAACAGCGACAGCGCTCCCCGGGGGACATCGAGTGTCAGCGGGCTCTGGCTCATCGCGAGGACCTCCTGCACCGCGTCAGCGAGCTTGCGCTCGTGGATCCGCCGGGCGCGCCGGTGGAGGTCCGGATGGCTGAGCTCCCCTTCCCGAAGCCCGAGCAGGCTGCTCTCGTCGATGTCCAGCTCCATCGCCACCAACCACGCCCGTAGCAGCGCGCGAGCGTCCTCCGGGCCGAGATCGGATCCGACCGTGCCGTGACGCACCTCGCCCTCGCGCATCACCCGCTCGACGATCTTCAGCACCGCCCGCGGGTCAGGTTGCGGCGCCCCGGTGCCCGGTCCCAGTGCGCGGATCGCGAGCGCCATCGCGGCATGGGTCCACTTGGCCGCGCTGCCTTGAGCGCCGTGCGCACCCGCGCGTCCGGCGCGGACATGCGCGAGAAACCTTCGGGCGTCGACGCCTGCGGAGTCTCCGTGAAGGTGCGCCCGATGGCGGGCACTTCATCCGCGACGCACGCGGCGAGCCGCTCGTCGGCCAATGGTGGATGGGCAGCGGCTCGCCTGTCGACATGACGAGCTCCGCCGCCCGGGGGGACTGGTGGCGGGCACAGGTCGAGCGCTTGCTGGCCCTCGGCGTCGAGGGAATCAAGGCCGATGATGGAGAGGGGCACTACATCCCCGACGACGCGCAGCTCGCCGACGGGCGCCGGGGCGCCAGCGCCGCGTGGGCGCTCGGAGGCCTTCACCGCAAGTGTTTGCAGAGTGCCTTGGATCAAGTCCATCCGGGCAGCGGGGTCCTGATGGGGCGCAGCGGCTGGACCGGTCAGCACGCGATCGGCCATACCTGGGCAGGCGATCAGGCGTCGGACTTCTGGTCGCTGCGGGTGCTCGTGGTGGCGACCCTGGCGGCGGCATGCAGCGGGTACTCGAACTGGTCACACGACATCGGCGGGTATCTCGGCCACCGCTTGGTCGAGCGCTGTCCGCCAGAGCTGTTCGTCCGGTGGCTGCAGTTCGGCTGCTTCATTCCGCTGATGCACGCGCACGCGCGGATGCCCCAGGAGCCATGGCACTACGGTGACCGCGTGCTGGATCTCTACCGTGGCTACGTCCTGCTGCACGAGCAGCTGGTCCCGTACGCGCGAGCGGCTGCTGCGACCGCGGCCCGCGTGGGTCTGCCGATCGTCCGGCCGTTGTGCCTGCTCGATCCGCTCGATCCGCGGGGCTGGACGATCAGCGATGCCTACGGCTACGGGCCGGCGCTGTGGGTGGCGCCGGTGCTCGACGAGGGCGCCCGCGAGCGCGAGGTAGTGGTTTGAGCTCCCCCGCCGCCGTGGCTATTACGAACTGGTGAATAGTTGTCCGCGCCGCTTCCGTCGAACATGGTTGCGTCATACCGTGTGGTGATGGATCATGGTCGGGGCACGGTGCTGGTCGTCGATGACGAGCCGACGATCGGCGACGTCGTCTCTCGCTACTTGAGGCGCGCCGGATACGACACGCTGCTGGCCGCCAGTGGAGAGGAGGGGCTCAGGCATGCCTACGAAGGACGTCCTGACCTGGTGGTGCTCGATCTGATGCTTCCCGACATCGACGGCCTCGAGGTGATGCGCCGCCTTCGCCAGCGCAGCCGCGACCACACCGCGATCATCTTGCTCACCGCGCGCGGGGAGGAATCGGACCGGATCGTCGGACTGCGTCTGGGGGCTGACGACTACGTCGTCAAGCCATTCTCCCCGGCTGAGCTGGTCGCGCGGGTGGACGCGGTGCTCCGCCGGCTCGAGCCGGTGCCCGAGCGCGAGGAGCCGCTGCGCTTCGACGAGCTGCAGATCGATCCCACGGGACGCCGCGCATTGCTCGGCGGCGAGCAGCTGTCGCTGACGCAACGGGAGTTCGACCTGCTGCTGTTCATGGCGCGTCATCCCGGCCAGGCTTTCACCCGCGACCAGTTGATGCAGCGCGTCTGGCAGTACAGCTTCTATTTCGACACTTCTACGGTGACGGTGCACATTCGCCGGCTGCGGGCCAAGCTCGAGCCCGATCCCGCTCGTCCTCGGTTCATCGAGACGGTGTGGGGAACCGGCTACCGCTTCGCGCCATGAGCCGGTATGCGGTCAGGGCTGCGATCGCTGTCGTGCTCGCGGTGGCTCTGTCGGCGCTCGCCTGGCCGATCTACGGCGTGCACGCATTTGCGGGCTCGGTCGAGATCCTCGCGCCACTCGGCGTGGCGACGACGATTCTCGCCAGTCTGATCGCGGACCGGACCGACTGGGGGAAGGGATTGCGCTGGCGGTTCGTGGCGCTCGCGCTGCTGATCGCGGCGCAGCTGGCGCTCGCGGTGGCCTTGTTCGCGTGGTTGATGTTCGTCTCGAGGCACGACGCGTTCTTCATGGCGCTCCTTGCAACGTACGCCGGCTTGATAGGCCTGATCGCCGCGCGGCTTGTGGCACGCCGCGCGCTCGCTGATCTCGACACGGTGCGCGAGGGCCTGACGAAGGTGGGGGAGGGCTCGCGCGATATCAGGATCGCGGTTCGAGGCGGCGACGAGCTCGCCGAACTCGCGGCGGATGTGGAAGCGATGGTGGCGAGAATCGCCGCTGAAGAGCGCGTCCGGCGGGAGCTCGTTGCCTCGGTGTCGCACGATCTCCGAACCCCGATCACGACTCTGCGGTTGATCGCGGAAGGACTCGAGGACAACATCTTCGAACCTGAGCGAACGCGGGAGCAGCTGCGACTGATTTCCACGCACGTGCGGGCGCTGAGCGCGCTGATCGACGACCTGTTCGAGCTCTCGCGCCTGCAGGCCGGCGAGCTCAACTGGTCGATGGAGCACGTGCGGCTCGATCAGCTCGTCCACGACACGATCGAGGCGATGCGCCCGCAGGCGGATGCGGGCGGGATCGCGGTGCGTGCCGAGCTCGACGAGCAGCTGACGCCTGCCCGCGGCAACCCCGAGCAGCTTCAGCGGGTGCTGTTCAATCTGATCCAGAACGCGATCCGCCACACCCCAGCCGACGGAACGATCGTCGTGCGTGCCGAGCGCGCCCCGGGAGCGGCGCTCGAGATCGAAGTCGCAGACAGCGGCACGGGAATCGACCCCATCCATCGCGAACGAGTATTCAAGCCGTTCGTCCAAGGCGCCGCGCAAGCTGGGGGCGCGAACGGATCGGCAGGTCTCGGGCTGGCGATTGCACGCGCGATCGTCGAGGCCCATGGAGGCCGCATCTGGCTCACCGACGCGACCCCGGGAACGCACGTGCGCTTCACGGTCCCGTCAGTTTGACGGCCGGCTCACTCGCTGCAGGTCGCGAGTCGGGGGGACGATTATCCTCGGGGAATGCACCTCGCCGAGCTCAGCGCCCCAGAGCAGCGGGTGCTCGGCTGTCTGATCGAGAAGCGCTGGACGACGCCCGATCAGTATCCGCTGTCGCTGAACGCGCTGCGGCTTGCGTGTAATCAGTCGACAAACCGCGATCCGGTCACCGATTACGACGAGAACACGGTCAGGGAGGCCGCGGAGCGCCTCTACCGCTACGGGCTCGCGCGGCTCGCCAGCGGGCACCAGAGCCGCGCGATCAAGTATCGCCACCTGGCGGAGGAGACCCTCGGGCTGACCCGCGAGCAGCTCGCCGTGCTGGCCGTGCTGCTGCTCCGCGGCCCTCAGACAACCGGGGAGCTGAAAGCGCGCAGCGAGCGGATGGCGAGACTCGACTCGCTGGGGGGCGTCGACAGCGTGCTCGAGGTGCTGATCGAACGCGCATACGTTCGGCGGCTCGAGCGCCGCCCGGGCCAGAAGGAGGATCGATTCGAGCAGTTGCTCGGTGGTCCCTCGGCCGAGCCGTCTGCAACCGGGCCAGCGCCAGCTTCAAGGCCGGTGCCAACCGAGCAGAGCCCGGACGGTGGGCTTGCGCAGCGGCTGGCGGCGCTCGAGGCGGAGGTAGCCACGCTGCGAGCGGAGGTGAGCGCGCTGCGGGACCGCGAAGGCCTGCGCCCGGCCGGCTAGGTAGGCAGCGCCAAGCCGACCAGGTAAGTCGCGCCGCCGACGATCACGCCCGCGAGAGTCATCTCCAGCCCGGCCGACCACCAGCTGCGAAGCGTGACCAGCGACTTCGCCGCCCCGACGAGGAAGTGCGCGAAGAGCGAGACGATCGCGGCGGCCACGATCGCGGCCGTGCCGGTGGTGATCATGAACGGGATCACCGGCACGATCGCCCCAAGCCCGGTCGAGACCCCGGCCGCCAGCGCCGCCTGGGCCGCGTCGCCCTGGCCGGTGTCAGAGGCGCCGAACTCTTCGGCCGACAGCGCCCGCAGCATCGCATCGGGATGCTCGGACATCCGCTCGGCGAGCTCGTTCGCGGTCTGTTCGTCGATCCCCTTGAGCTGGTAGAACAGCGAAAGCTCCTCCTTCTCTTCCTCGGGGTGCTCAGCGACCTCCTGGCGCTCGCGCTCGATGTTGGCGGCGTGCACTTCGGCCTCCGAGCGCTCGGCAAGGAACGCACCGGTGGCCATCGACAGGGCCGAGGCGATCGCGCCCGCCAGGCCTGCCGTGAGCACCGAGCTCGAGCCGCCGGTCGCGCCGGAGACGCCGGCGACGATCCCGAACACCGCCGCCAAGCCGTCGTTGGCGCCGTAGATCGCGCCAGAGATCCAGCCGCCGCCGGTCGTGTGCCAGCGCTCGCGACCGAGGATCCGGTTCAGCCGCGCCTGGGCTCCCGGGACCGCGAGCGGCGCAGCCGGCGACGCCGTCAGCCCCCCGTTCGATCCTCCTCCGCCGCCGCCATTCCCGTCCGACCTGAGTTCTTGTACCGCGAGCGAATGTGAGCGCTCCTCTTTGCGGATGTCCCGCAGGAGCTTGTCGGTCACCGGGTCGCCAGTCGAGCGCTTATAGAGGTCATCGACCTCATCGTCCTCAGCCGCCTCGCGGGCCGCCAGCAACCGATCGATTGGCGCGACCCGCGCTTGCAGCCGTAGCCACAGGGGCAGCCGTACGCCGCCAGGGTCTGGGACTGCGATCCCGAGTTCCTGCATCCGTTGCTCCAAGCGCCTGCGATGACCGCTCTCGGCATCGGCCATCCGCTTCAGGATCTCGCCCTGGCGATCGGGCATCCGGCGCGCGATCAGGTCATACACGGATCCGGCGACGATCTCGCCGCGCCAGGCCTTCAGCAGGCGATCGCGAACCTCGGTTGACCCGTCACTCATTTCACGGGCAGGGTAGCGGCAACGCTAGCCTTGGCGGCCCGGTGTACCGAGCTGTTAAGAAGGTTCATATGAGCTTCGCCGACGCTCGCGTCGACGACGGTCCCGGTGCGCTCCTCGCACAGGCGATGCGCGACGAGATCGCCGTGATCTACAACGGCCTAGAGCTCGACGGCGCGCGGATGCCACGCGCCGGACCGGCCGAGCTCAGTCCCCCGCACGGGGCCTTCCTAGTGGGTTGGTGCCAGGGCAACCCGGTGTGTTGCGGTGGCCTCAAGCGCCTCGACGAGCGCAGCTGCGAGCTCAAGAAGATGTACGTCGTGCCCGAGCTTCGCGGCAGGGGAGTGGCCCGGCAGCTGTTGCACGCGCTCGAGCGCAGGGCGCGCGAGCTCGGGTATGTGATCGCTCGGCTCGACACAGGTCCCAAGCAGACCCGTGCGGAAGGCCTCTACCGCGCCGAGGGGTATGCGGAGGTCAACGACTTCAACCGCAACCCGGTCGCGTCGTTCTGGGGAGAGAAGGCGCTCTGAGCCGGTCCACCCGGCCGGCCAGGCCGGTCTACAGGATCCCGATCTCGGAGTTGTCTCCGACCATGAACCGGTAGGCGCGCGGCTGGCGCTGGTCGCGGCCGATCCTGACGTTGCGTCCCAACAGCGAGGACTCCATGCGACCCGCGAGGTCGCGCACCTGCGACCCCGCGAGCAGAATCGAGTGCTCGATCTCGGCGTTCGCGATCCTGCACCCCTGCCCGATCGCCGTGTACGGCCCCACATAGCAGTCGATCAGCGTCGCCTCGGCGCCGATGATCGCCGGCCCTCGCACGGCCGAGCGCTCGAGACGCGCGCCCGCCTCGATCACCACTCGCCCATCGACCTGAGAATCGATCAGCTCGCCCTCGAGGTGCCCCTCGATCGTGTCGAGCACGAGCCGGTTGGCCGCGAGCATGTCCTCGAGGCGGCCAGTGTCCTTCCACCACCCTTTGACGATATGCGGCTCCACGCGGGTGCCTCGATCGACGAGGTGCTGAATCGCGTCGGTGATCTCGAGCTCGCCGCGACCCGAGGGGGTGATCGCTCGCGTCGCCGCGTGCACCTCCGGGGTGAACATGTACACCCCTACTAGCGCCAGATCGGTGCGTGGCTTGGCGGGCTTCTCGATCAGCCGAACGACCGCTCCATCCTGGAGCTCGGCGACGCCGAAATTCTCCGGGTCGGGAACCGGGGTGAGCAGGATCAGCGCGCCCGGGGCGCTAGCCCGAAAGGCGGCGACCAGATCCTGGATTCCGCCCTGTAGGAGGTTGTCGCCCAGGTACATCACGAACGGCGATTCGGCGAGGAACCGCTCGGCGGTCAGGACCGCGTGCGCGAGCCCGAGCGGCTCGTCTTGGACGATGTAAGTGAGCTCGACGCCGAACCGTGACCCGTCTCCGGCGGCAGCCCTGATCTCAGCGCCGGTTTCCGGGGCGATGATGATCCCGACGTGCTCGATGCCCGCCTCGGCCATTGCCTCGATGCCGTAGAAGAGCACCGGTTTGTTCGCGACCGGGACCAGCTGCTTGGCACTGGTGTGCGTGATCGGGCGCAGGCGCGTGCCCCTGCCGCCGGAGAGAATCAGGCCCTTGAGATCGCGCATCCGGGCGGAGCGTACTCCGCTCGGCTTGTCCCGCCCCGGTCAATAAGCGGAGATCGCCTGACTGGCGCTGGCCGCGGCGATCGCCTGGGCGCTCTCGCGCACCAGCGCGCGTGCGTCCTGCGGTTCGAGCACGACCGCATCGCCAGCTTCCTTGAGCACCTCTCTCACCAGCCAGTCGAGGCCCGCGAACGAAAGCTCGACCACCACGGCGCCGTCGGCCGACTCCGCGACCACGGTCCGGTCTTCTCGCGCCCAGCGAGCTCGCTCCGGCGAGATCCATACGAGCGCCCGCCTCGACGCCGGGACCTCTCCTGTTCGCGGCCAGCCATCGACATCCGCGGCCGGGTCGATCTCGGGCCGCGGCTCGAACGACTCGTCGGTCACCGTCGCCGACTTGATCCGATCGAGGCGGAAGTGGCGCACGCTCTTGCGCGAGCGGTCGAAGCTGGCCAGGTACCAACCCTCACGACCGTTGATCAGCGCGTATGGCTCGACCAGCCTGGTCGAGAACTCGTCCTCGTTCTCCTTGTAGTACTCGAACCACAGCAGGCGGCGCTCGGCGATCGCGCTGGACAGGACCGCCGCGATCGCGGCATCGTCGCCGGTCGGCGAGGCCACCTGCAGACCCTCCTGGACGGGATCCTCGCCAAGCGCCGTGACGACCTTGTCGCGTGCCGAGGCGAGTGATCCCTCGGGAATGTGCTCGCCGAGCAGATCGATCGCCGCCACCAGCGCCTTTGCCTCCACGGGAAGCAGCCTCGCCGGGCGAGCGAAGGAATCACCGTAAGGCTCCGGATCGACCTCGATCGTGCCGTCAGGGTCGATCTCCGCGTAGAGAACATACGTCCCGGCGCCGAAATTGACCACGTTCAGCACCGAGATGTCCTCGCGCAGCTCCTGCTCTGAGATCTTCAGCTCGCCGCACAGCGCGGTGACATCGAGGCGCCGGCCCGCGCGGCCGGCGTCGATCAAGATGCTCGCCAGCGTGACCAGGCGGGCGAAGCGCTCCGGCCGGATGGCCGCATCCGCATGGTGCCCGTTGGCGTCGCTGTCTTGCGGGCCGTCCTGGCGCTGGCGCGTGCTCGCCGCCTGCGGCTCGGAGACGGACGCGATCCGGGGCTCGCCAGTGTGCCGCTGAATCACGAGCTGCAGTCGCTCGGCGAGCTCCTCCGCTAGCTCGGGCGGTCCCGCGACCCGCGAGTGTTCGCCGAGGCCTAGCACCCACGCGATCAGCTGACGCGAATTGGCATACGGGGTGACGAACAGCAGGGCGCCGTCCTCGCCCGCGGATCGCATCTCGCCGTAACGCTCGAAGTGACGCTCGACCTGCCACGCGATCCGCCGGCCGATCCAGATCTCGGCTGTGCCGATCGGATCTCCGAACTGCCACTGGATCCGATTTGCGTAGGCCCTCGGATCGAAGTTCGCGGGCCGCTGGAAGTCGTGTTCAGCCTTGGTCGCGTAGCCGACTTTGCCACGGATCCGCGACAGGCGAAAGACGCGAATCGCGCCCCGCTCGTGCGAGCGACCGACGACGTAGAACTGCCCCCCCTGGTAGAGGAGCTGGTACGGATCCACACGGCGCGAGCCGAGCTCGTCGCGCTCCATCGTGTAGTAGTCGAACAAGATCGTCTTGCGCCGGAAGATCGCGGTCTCGATCTTCGCCAGCCGCCCCGAGATCTCGTGACCTCCCGCCGAGCCCGTGATGCCGAGCGCGACCGTGTTCTGCTCGGGCGTGCTCAACGGGCTCGGGCGGCCCCATGAGATCTGTTGCAGCGCGAGCCGCAGCGGCTCGGCGTACGCGAATTCCCCGTCGAGCAGTTGGAGCGCGGTACGTAGCGCCGCCAGCTCTTCGTCGCTGAACTCGATCGGCGGGAGGTGGAAGTTCTCCGGGGGCAGCGAATAGTTCTCCTGCTCGACCAGGCCATCCACCGGCTTCTCGACGTTGAGCACGATTCCGAGCGCCTCGAGCTCCGAGCGGTCGGCGTAGAAACGCCGGGCGAACGCGTCCTCGTTCATCACGCTGTAGCCCTCGACGTCCCGCCTGATCTCGGACGCCGTCACCGGTCGGCGCTCGGCCATCAGGTAGGAGATCAGTGACAGCTGGCGGATTAGCTTCTCGGTGTCCTTGGCCATTGCACGCAACTCTAGTTGGGGCGTATGGGCGGCATTCGCGCAAACCGCCCAGTCGAAGCGCAATTTGCGTGGATTTGCAGCAGAGTCGTGACGACCCAAGCGCGGGCGCCGCGGCTCAGGCCGCTTCGCGCTCAGGCTGGAGCGCGGGCGCGAAGTATGCGCCCGCCCCCAGTGCCTTGTCGTACGCCGACCACTGCTCGCCCGTGGGAAGCTGCTTTTCGAGCCGGTCGAAGCTACCGAGACGGCCGCCGAGGTTGTCGATCATGTGGACGAGCGTGGCTTCGCGCGTGCAAGGCACCACCGGACTTCCGTGCTCGAGCGAGCCGTGATGGCTCAGGATGATGTGAAGGACCGCCTGCTCGAGCTCGGGCGGGAATCCCTCGAGGCGCTCGATCGTGCGACGCACGCGGTAATACCCGAGCGAGATCTCGCCGTACAGGCGGCCGTGATCGGACATCGAGATCGCGTCTTGCTGGACTCGGTACGCCTCGAGCTTGCCGATGTCGTGGAGCAGAGCGCCCGTCACCGCGATATCACGATCGATTCCGGCGAACGTTGCGGAGATCGCGCTCACCGCCTGGGCGACCGTCAACGAGTGCTCGAGCAGTCCGTGGCGATAGGCCTGGTGGTAGCGCTTGGCGGCGGGGGCGATCCGGTACCGCGCCCATGTCGCGGATCCCTCTCCGAACAGCGCCGCCAGGAGCCGCCGAAGATGCGCATTCTGCACGGTGGCGATCAGCCCGCGGAAGTCGGACTCCATCTGTCCGGGCTCACGCGCGGGACCGTCGAGCAGCCGCTCGCGAACGTACTCCTGCTCCTGCGCCGATCTGATCGCCGAGACCACCAGCTGCGGCCCAAACCGCGCGTGCACCGAGAACTGACCCGTGACGTGCACGACCTCTCCCGGATGGCAGACCTCGCGCGCAGCGCCGATTCCATCACGGACGACGGCGGGCACACTGCCCGTCCGGTCGCCGACGAGCAGCCTCAGAAATTCGCGGCCATCGCGCCGGCGCCGCAGTTCGACATCCCGCAACAGCAGTGGCTGCGCGATCTGACATCCCTCTGCAAACTGCCTGACTTCCATCGCGCGACGAAGATAGAGTGGGCCGCGGACAGTTTCCATGGCCAGCAGCGCAATCGTCACCGGAGGAACGGGCGGGCTCGGCGTCGCGGTCGTCGAGCGGCTGCTGGCGGGTGGCTGGCGCGTCGTGGTTCCGTGGATTGCCGAGTCCGAGCTCGAGCGCGTGCAGCGGCGGGACGGGCTGGAGCTCGTGCAGGCGGATTTATTCGACCCCGTATCGGTCGAGCAGGTCGTGAGCTCGGCCACCTCCGACGTGAGCGCGCCGTTACGGGGCGTGGTCAACTTGGTCGGTGGATTTGCGGTCGGCGGGCGAGTGCACGAGACATCGATCGATGACTTCGAGCGAATGCTCCGCCTCAACCTCCGTGCGACCTACCTCGTCGTCAGCGCGGCGTTGCCGCACCTGGTGAAAACAGGATCGGGATCGATCGTGTGCGTCGGGACCCGAGCGGCCCTGCAGCCGTTTCCGGGCGCGGCCGGCTACGCCTCCTCAAAGGCGGCGGTGATCGCGTTCGCCGCCGCGGTTGCGGTCGAGTACAAGGACGACGGTGTTCGCTGCAACACGATCCTGCCGAGCGTGATCGATACGCCGGCCAATCGAGCCGCGAACCGCGATGCCGATTTCGATCGCTGGGTCACGCCAAGCGAGATCGCAGGCACGATCGCGTTCCTGCTCTCCGAGGACTCGCTCCCGACGAGCGGGGCCGCAATTCCGGTCTATGGACGCGCGTGAGCAGCGCGCCGCCTCACCAGCTCTCTCCGCCAGGAGCGCTCAGGGATCGAAATGTCCCGCGTAGAGCGCGAACACCGCGCCCTGCGGGTCGGTAGCCACCCCGATCTGGCCCGCGCCGATGTCGATCGGTCCGGCCAACTGCGAGCCGCCGAGCTCCGAAACCTTGGCGAAGTCGGCGTCGAGCTGCTCGGAGCCGAAGTACGCCAGCCAGTGGGTCGGCTCGGTCTCCATTGCCGGGCGAATGCCTCCGTTGCTGTGGCCGTCGGCGTTCTTGATCAGCAGATACGGCATCTCGGAACCCTCGAAGGGTTCGGTGCTCCAGCCGAAAAGCTCGCTGTAGAAACCCGCCGAGGCGTCCATGTCCGGCGTCGCCAGCTCATTCCAGGACAAGGCTCCCGGGGCGTTGACCAGCGACGCGCCGATGTGCTGCTTGGGCTGCCAAACGAGGAAGAAGGCGCCCTGGGGATCCTGGACAACGCCCATCCGTCCGACGTCGAACACGTCGAATGCCTGCGCGTGCACCGTCGCGCCGAGTTGCGTGGCCCGCTCGAGCGCGCGATCCGCGCTCTCCACGGACACGTAACAGTTCCACGCCGGAGGCACGCCAAGATCGCGTTGCTGCTGGGGCTGAGTCGAGATCGCGGCGACCTCCTGGCCCCCGAGCAGCATCATCGAGTAATAGAGGCCTTCGCCGACAGGGTTGTCCTGCGCCTCCCACCCGAATAGCCCACGGTAGAAAGCCTTGGCGCCTTCTTGGTCGGTCGTTGACAGGTCCGTCCAACTGAACGTCCCAGGTGAATACTGCTTGCGTTCTCCCATGGTCTCGACCTTACACCCTCGGTACGGGATGAAGCAGCCGCTGCTGCTGATCCAGTGCGAATCGTGGTGCCCGACATAGGCACGATCCAGCCGAAGTTGTCGTTATCGCTTCCGTAGCGGCGGCCCGCGCTTGAGTTCGCAGGATCTGGGTGGAATCATCACCTTGTGAGCCCCGCTGGGTCAGGCAGCGACCGGTTTCACGCCGGGCTGGGCGTGCGCGTCTACCGCCCTGCCGATCGATCCAAATCGTGGTGGCTGATCTTTGCCTGGCTGGCCGGGTTTGGTCTCGTCGTGGTCTCTAGCCTGCTCCCGTCCGCTGTCGGCTATGTGGTCATCGTTGGTGCGTGTGTCTTCTTGGGAACTGTGCTCGGAGCGCATGGCGGGGATCCCAGCGGGCTCAGAGACCACCGCCAGTAATCTGCCGATCGCTCAGGACACGCCACCTTCGGCAAGCCGCCCGAAGTGCGCGTTGAGAGCAGCTCGAAAGCGTCTTGAGTCACGTTTTTATTCATAAGCGTGACCGTATAGACGCTCCTGGACGGTCTGGTCAGAGTAGGCAGGCGGGCAACGTTCTCGTTGCGGAAACTTCTGGAGGGTGCGACCTTTTGGCGTAGGCGGAGGGGGCTGCTAGCGGCGCGGAGCGGGAGGCGTCGGCCATCAGGTGCGGTGGTTCACTGCTTATCTGTCAGTGCTCAGCCGGCTTGGGCTCTCGGGACGTTCTCGATGGCGGCTTTCGTTAGAAAGGAGTGACCAATGCTCAAGTGGTTTCTCGTCCTCCGATCTTTCACGGCTGCTCCCGAGGCGCGATGGCTGGTGCTGGATGAACACCTGCCTTGGATGAAGCACCAGCATGAGGAAGGCACGGTTCTTTTCTCTGGGCCTGATTCAGATGGTCAGATGGGCATCTACCTGGTCCGCGCTCCATCGCGCGAGGCTGCCGACGCGCTAGCTCGCTCTGACCCATTCACCGCCAAAGGTCTGGCTCGATTTGACCTCATCGAATGGCAGATACACCAAGCATTTGGTCAAGGCTCGTTCGATGCCAAGGCGCTGGGGGGCAATCCAAGTGACTGCGTAAAAGCGCAGACGCGACGACCGCAATGTCGCACCCCAAGTAAGGATCGCATTCGGGATACTCGTTCTCAACCGGGGCGGGCGGAATCGGCAGCAGAAGCGCGCGTCCCAAGAGTGGAGGAGATAGTCCAGTCTGTAGAGTTCTCCCTGTCCAGTGAAGGAGCAACTCGTGAGCCTGACCATTCAGGAGCAGTCCGACCAAATCAAGGCCACGGCAACTCAGCACATGCCGGCCGAGTCCTACGCGGTGTTCGCACGTGACCAGAACCGCTGGCGAGCTCAGGGCGTGCCAGTTGATGCGGTCGTTGTCGGCCAGCTCGTCGAGAACTTCACCCTTCCTGACGCCACCGGCAAGGACGTATCGCTCGCTGAACTGGTGGCCAGCGGTCCTGTTGTGCTGGTCTTCTACCGCGGCGGGTGGTGCCCGTTCTGCAACCTGGCACTGCGCCAGTATCAGTCCGAGCTCGTACCCCTGCTTGGCAGCTACGGCGCCACCCTGGTCGCAATCAGCCCGCAGAAACCTGACGAGTCGCTGACGACCGTTGAGAAGAACGATCTGCAGTTCGCCGTTCTCTCCGACGCGGGCGCGCGACTAGCTCGCAGGCTGGGCATCGGGTTTCAGCTCGCCGAGGACGTGCTCGAAGCCCAGCGGGCCCTTGGGCAGGACATCACGCTCGGCAACGCCGACGGCTCGGCCGAATTGCCGCTGCCCACTGTCGTGGTGATCGACGCGCAACGTAGGGTCCGCTTCGTCGACGTGCAGCCCGACTACACCAGCCGCACCGAGGTCTCCGCGATTCTCAGCGCTCTCACCGAGCTGCCCTGAACCACCCCGTCACCTACCCCGTCAGCGCAGACACCTCGACGTTGGAAGCAGCTCCACGAGGCTGAAAAACGCGTTGGGTCACGTTTTCGCCCATAAACAAGACCATGTCGGCGGCGTCAGACGCTACCCCAGGCCAGGCAGATGACAGGCTTTGAGCAATCTCGCAACTCGGCTCGGCCGTCGGGACGAGATGACCCTCGCGCAGGGAAGCGAGGGTCAGCTCGGCGGTCGTGGCCGGTGACGTTGGCTACTGCATCCCCACGACGGGGGCACTTCGCTCGGCTCGATCGAGAGTGTCGAGATGGACGAATTCCGATCATCTCGCCGGAGCACGGTCGACATCGACGACGTGATCGCAACCGTTCCAACTGAGTAGTCTGACGAGCCCGGGAACGGCGGTTCAACACTTCTGGTCAACGGCGGCGCAGGAGCGGCCGCTGACTCCGCGCCGACTTCGCCCGGGCGGAAAGCAGGCTCCTCGGGGCCGCGAGCTTGGCACCTGCGTCTGTGTGAAGGGACAGCCGCCTTCGCGATTGCGGTCTGCTCGCGCCGCGGTCTGGCTCCACGATTCCGTGGCGGGCATGGTCGGTGGGAGTCGGGCCTGGCGGCGGCTGGCGGGGAGTCTGCCGATGCGCGCGGAGAAACTCGAGCAGACTTTTTGAGGGCCGGGCACGCAACCGGCCCGAATAGGAGTACAGTGGTGGGTAGGCTGGCCCTGCGGCCGGGATTCTCACCCCAAGCCCGAATGCCACCGACGGCGCGTTCTGCGTCACGAGGCGGGAGGCGTGGGCTACTGGTTTTGACTGCGGGGCCGGCGTGTTGCTCTACGGGCGTTATCCCACCGGCCTGGTGGCCTCGTCCCCGATCTGGTTGAACGCGCGGGGTTCTGGCCCTCTTCCTTGCGCGCGGTCTCAACAGAGGGATGGGAAGGCGTGTAGACGATGACGCGGACGGAACATGATCGGGCGGCGCGTCGGCGCGGCGAGTTGGCTCGGGATCGCGGGTCGCGGCGGGTTTTCTCGGTGATCGATGCCCAGCGACGCTTGAACACGCGCCCAGCGCGCGGTACCCGGACCAAGGCGGAACCGTTCGGTCCGAGCGATCCCCGCTACGCGTACCTGACGCGAACGTACGACTAACAATCGGTTCGGCGCGCGCGATGAACTGGGATCGATCCCGAGTCACCACAACGACGACACCCCCAGTGTGGCGCCGCGCAACGTCACGCTCGACGTGTGCCTCGTCCGCAGGTCACGCGCTGTCATGAGCAATCGGTGCTTCCGCGCGTCAACGATCGCCGGTTTGAGCGAGCAGGCTGAACGCGAGACGTCGCAGATGTCAGGAGCGGATCTTCAGGAGCTGGAAGAGGTCAAGGGTCTGATCGCACGGGGGCTGCAGTTCGGCGTGCTCACGTACGCCCAGGTCGCGACCGCCACGGCTGAGCTCGGCCTCGAGGACACCGACGTCGAGGAGTTGCACGGCGTCTTTGAGCGGTGCGAGATCGAGCTAATCGAGGAGATCGATCCCGCCACTGCGGCGAGCTCGATCATCGACCGCGCGCCCGAGAAGCGGGTCCAGACCCGCCGCAAGGTTCCGCTGGATCTGGAGCCGGAGGGCACGACGGACGGTCTGCAGCTGTTCCTGAAGGGGATCGGCAAGGTGCGGCTGCTGACGGCTTCCGAGGAGGTTGACCTCGCCAAGCGGATCGAGCGCGGGTCGTTCGAGGCCAAGCAGAAAATGGTCGAGTCGAACCTGCGGCTGGTGGTCTCGATCGCCAAGCACTACCGCAACCAGGGGCTACCGTTTCTCGACCTGATCCAGGAGGGCACGATCGGTCTCGTCCGCGCGGCGGAGAAGTTCGACTACCGCAGGGGCTTTAAGTTCTCGACCTACGCCACCTGGTGGATTCGCCAGGCGGTCGCCCGCGCGCTCGCTGATAAGGCGCGCACGATCCGGATTCCAGTGCACATCGTCGAGCAGCTCAACAGGATTGGGCGCGCGGAGCGCAAGCTGGTGACCGGGCTCGGCCGCGAGCCGACCGCCGAGGAGATCGCCGAGCTGAGCGGTATTGAGCCCGAAGAGGTCGAATCGATCAGGCGTTTCGCGCAGGCGCCGATCTCACTGGAGAAGCCCGTCGGTGACGAGGAGCAGTCGGAGTTCGGTCAGCTGATCGCCGACGAGCAAGCCGAGTCTCCCTACGAGCGCGCCGTGGAGACCCTCACCAACGAAGCCCTGCGCGAGGCGCTCGAGAACCTCTCCTACCGCGAGCGGCGCGTGCTCGAGTTGCGCTACGGCCTCGGCGACCAGCACCCGCGCACACTCGAGGAGGTCGCGCGCGCATTCAACGTCACCCGCGAGCGGATCCGCCAGATCGAACACCAGGGGCTCAGAAAACTCCAAAACCTCCACCAGGCCCAGTACCTACGCGACGACTCCGAGATCACCTCGGGCTATCCGCTGGGCACCCTCAAGCGCCACACCTAGCGCGAGCGCTGTACCCGAAAGACCGGCCGCGTCGTCCCGCCTGGGTGTCGGTCTCGAAGCACGGTTTGCGCTGGGGAGCTCACTCGGGCAGACTAAGGAACGCTTGTCTCAACCGTTCTGGCGAGCGGGTGCGCAAGGTCCGGATCCTGCTCGCCCCTGGCGCTCAGGTGTTGGGTATTCAACAGGCCACATAGCGCGTCCCAGACGCGGAGGTCGAGCATCGAGATCTTTCGGCTTGCCCCTACGACGCCTGGACCGAGCAGGCAGCGTGCGACGAAGGCTGCCTCGGCCGGCTCGCTGTTGCTCGTCGGCTCAACCATCGGATGCAGGAGGCTAGCCCTGGGTGCTTGACCCTGCCAATGCCGGGATTGCGGCATGCGAGAAGATTGCTAGGCGTCTCGGAGGGCAAAGCACGGCACTTCAGTTGCCGCCTTGGTTCGAGGCACGTTGGGCGCAAAAAGCACGGCACGCGAGTTGCTACGAAGCACGGCACCCAGACGTACCGATAGTCGTAGTTGCGGCCTTGCGCGGCGCGCTCGGGCAGCTAGGTCGTCGCTGCGGCGACCATCCCTCCGCTCGCGCTGGTCAAGCCGGCGAGCACCGCGTAGGCATGGCGTGCGTCACGAACGGCGATCGGTCCTCGAGCCGGGGGATCCTCTCCCGCCAGCAGGCCTCGGTTTCCTGCCAGACCCGGTCCGGGTCGTTTAACTTCAGCTGCAGCGAGTGGGCGTCGTCGTCGTGGCGCTCGGCCTGCGGCGCACCGCTCCAGCGGACGTGAGCATGGCCCACGCGCGTCTTCCAGATTCCGTCCTCGGTGAGGCGCAGGGACCGGGCGCGGCGGGTGCCGAACTCGCCGCGTAGATCAAGCACTACCCGCACGTGAGCGTCACCTTGGGTGGCCACGATTCTGCGCAAGATCGCCGCTGGGCGGCGCATTGACGCCAGCGCGAGCGCTTCACGGCATTCAATGATCGTGCCATCGTCACAGATCCAGCGGCTTCTCCAGATCAGCCCCGTTGCTCGTAGTAACCACCCTATAGAACCGTGCACCGGCGTGACCGCATAGGCACCGCTCCCACCGATCAGCGAAGAGAAGATCCGTCATCGTCCCAGCCCGGGAAGCACATCCAAGCGAAATCGCCGCGCGGGCCGACGAGGACGCCTCGCTCCCCGTCGGCGAGCAACGCGTACTCCCGCAGCATCTGTCACTGCTATAGCGCCCGCACAGTGTAAGCAGACGAACTATGGCTGCGCTCCTGGCGTGAGGGAGGCCAGAAGTGAATGTGGGTGTGGTCAATCAGCTGACCAGGAACGGTGGACACTCGTTAGCCACATAACAGCCGTTCACGGAGCCCGTGATCGGCGAGGTAAATTCGATTCATCTCTAAAAAACAAAACTAAATGGAGGTGAACTAATGAGCAAATTGCTCACTGCGACCGGGGTCATCGTTGGGATTGCAGTCTGGTTCCTGCTGTTCGTCATCCTCGGAACCGGTCTTGGCACGGCGTTCATCGCGGGTGGTTGCGTGCTGGCAGCCGGCGTGATCGCGGCCGGCATGGTGTTCGAGAGATTCAGCGGTGTTCTCGATGCGCCGCTGACCGCGCCCGGGCTGCTCTTCGGGATCGCCGCTTTCGCGATCCTCGAGGTGGTGTTGGCGGTCCCGATGTGGGTCGGCGTGATCACCGGTCTCGGGGTGATGGGTCTGTACGGCGTGATCGATGTGGCGCTGCGTCGACAGTGGACCGCCGCGCCGCGCGAGCAGCAGGCGGCGCCCGCGCCGTCGACTGCGGCCTGGCGCGCCAACGGACACGATCGCTCGGAGGCCGAGACGGTAGGCGTTGCGTAAGCTGGCGAGCTTTGCCTCATGCGAGGGCCGCGGGGTTGATCCCCGCGGCCCTCGCCGTGTTCATCGCACCTATAGAGATGTGGCTTCCAGCCAGTCAAACGGCAGGGCTCGTATCCTTCCCTCTCTGATGCCCAGGCGGACGGCTTCCTCGAAGGTTCCCTCCCGCCAGCGCCGCGCATCGGTGGTCTCCGCCAGCCGTCTGCGTGGCATCGGACCGATCGTCCGTAGACACCGCTCAAGCCGGCGCATCTCGGCGGCGATCACCGCGGCACACCGGCGGTCGCTCTCGCTGTGACGGGGGCCACCGACGGAAAGCCGGGAGGCTGTGCCGGTCCCGCTGCTCGCTTGCTGCTGTTCTGATCCCGGGTAGTACATACCGATGAGAGATAGCCCGGCTGGGAAGGAGAGCGAGGGCGAACGTCCGCCGGCTAACCGCGCCGCCATCGACAGAGTCAGTTGCCGGACAGCGGCGACATTTCGGGGCTGCGTATACCGGTCAGCGAGGCAACTCGTCCAAGGAAACCGCGAGCACTCGATCGAAGGTGCTCGCGATATGTTCGGCTGCCGCTTCCTCCTGTTCGAGGATTCGCTCGGCGAGCGCGACCGTGGCTCGATCGCCCGCGCGCTCAGCGACGCGCCCCAGCAGGTGATACGCGGCGATCTCCAGGTTCTCGAAGGCGTATGCCGCGACCGCTAATGACACCGGGTCGGCTCCGCCGGACCGGGACGACATTCGAACTCCCAGCGCCCCAAGTCCGAGATCCGCATCGGTGTCGCTCCCGGGATGGTCGTGGTGGGCGGCTAAGCGCTCAGCGACCTCCCGCAGGTGCTCTTCGGTTTCGAGGCAGTGGGCTTTATAGACCTCCCTGAGCTTCGCGTCGGGGGTGAGCTCGTTCGCCTCTCCCAGCAACAGCAAGCTGTGATTCTCGATCACTTGTGCGCCGATGAGGTACTTGATCAGTTCGGTCTCGAGCTTCGCCGCCACGTCACTCCTGACTGTGTTGGACGAATACCGTAGCTCCCGGAGCCGTCAACTAGGTCGGCGCTGTTCGCGCACATACAAGTCGCCGCGGGCGGCCCTGAGCTTGCGAAGCGGTATTCACCCCCGACCACGTTCCAGCTCGGCCACACCGTGGTCGTGCTCCTCCTCGCCGGAGTCGATCAGCCGCAGGCTTTCGGGCGCGCTGAGCTGCTCAATCGCGTGGTGGGTCAGGAGCCAGCGGTCAGGGCGGTCGCGCGTCAGGAGGCCGGCCCGAGTGAGTCGCTGGAGGGCGATCGTGACGGTGGGACGGTGGGCGCCGACGATCATCCCCAGCACCTCGTGCGTCACGGGCAAGGTGATGTGGACGCCCTCGGGTCCAACTGTGCCCCAGCGCTCGGCGAGCAGCCAGAAAAGAATCAGCAGACGGGCATATGCCCGCGGAAGATGGGTTACGGCTTGGGTGAGCGCGAGGTAGCGCGCGCGCTGGGCGACGCGCCCGACAATCTGGCTGGTGATCGTGGGCCACCGCGCGATGCGGAGCGCAAATGCGGTATCGAGGATCGCGAGCCTGGTCGCTTTCAGCACCAGCCAATCGACCGAGATCGGAAGCGGGTCGTACTCGCCATCGGCGTCCCATGGCCGGATCACATCGCCGGGGCCGAACAGCTCGCAAGCTACTCGCTTGCCGACGGTGACCCGGCGGAGCATCAGGCCGTCGATCATCATCAGTCCGAGCCATCCGTTGCTCGCAGCTTTGCGGATCGGATCGGGGTCCCAGCGAGGCGGCTCGAGTTGGCTGACCGCGGCCACCGCCCTGCGACGGGCGACTTCGAGATCGGCCTCGTCGAGACCGCTCCCGAGATCGGGGTCCGCGTCGAGCAACGAGACGGTGTGGTGTATCGGATCGAATCCGGCGGCCATCGAAACGAACAGTAGTCGACGTGGAACTGTTCGCAGGCGAACACGCATCGTTCGCTGGATGACGGAACCGCAACAGCTCGCGCGTCTTTCGGGCTATCAGGAAAGCGAGAGCCGAAATGACCTAGGAGCGAGTATGTCTAGCAGCGCAACTGCCGCTGACCAACTGGTTGAGCGTTTGATCGACTGGGGCATCGACGTGGTTTTCGGGTTGCCCGGCGATGGGATCAACGGCGTGATGGAGTCGCTGCGCACCCATCAGGATCGCGTTCGCTTCATCCACGTGCGGCACGAGGAGACGGCGGCGCTGGCGGCGTGCGCTTACGGGAAGTTCACCGGCCGTCCCGCTGCCTGTCTTTCGACCGCGGCGCCGGGCGCGATCCACTTGATGAATGGACTGTATGACGCACGGATCGATCAGTCTCCGGTGGTGGCGATCACCGGTATGACATATCACGACGTAATCGGAACGCATTATTTACAGGACATAAATCACGACTATGCGCTCAACGATTCCTGCGTCTTCAGCCAGAGAATCATGGGCGAGGCCCACGTCGCAAACATGGTCGACATGGCCGTGCGCTGCGCGATCGGGCAGCGTGGCCCGGCCGCGCTGGCGTTCCCGATCGACATCCAGTCGGGTGACGCCGTCACCGGCGACCGGTCGATCAAGAATATTGAGGGCCATTCCGCGGTGGCCGCGATCGACGGACGGCGGATTCCTCCGCGCCAGCGCCTGGAGCAAGCGGCGCGGATTCTTTCGCGGGCGCTAAAGCCGATGATCTTCCTCGGCGCAGGCGCCCGAGGCGCGGGAGCTGAGGTCGAGCAGGTCGCCGAGCGGCTGGGGGCGCCGATCGTCAAGGCGATGCTCGGCAAGGACGCTGTTCCCGATGACAGTCCGTACTGCCTCGGCGGGTATGCGCTTGTCGGCACACGACCAGCTCACAACGCACTCAAGGGCTGCGACGCGTTGCTGATCATCGGCAGCTCGAGCCCCTACATAGAGTTCCTCCCCGAGCCGGGATCCGCGGTGGGGGTCCAGATCGATGACCGACCCGACCGAATCGGGCTTCGCTATCCGGTGGAGGTCGGACTGTGCGGTGATGCCAAGCTGACACTCCAGGAGCTACTGCCGCTGCTCGCGCGTCGCTCGGACCGCTCGTTTCTCGAGCGGGCTCAGGCTGAGATGCGCGACTGGCGCACGCTTCAGAAAGAGCGCGCTGAGCCGCACGAGCCGCCGATCAAACCGGATGCGATCCCGTATCACCTTGGCAGGGCGCTCGCCGACCGGGCGATCCTCACCGGCGACTCGGGGACGGTGACCACGTGGGCTGCGCGGACGGAGCTCCGTCGCGGCCAGCTGTTCTCGTTTAGCGGCACGATGTGCTCGATGATGGCCGGGCTTCCGTACGCGATCGGCGCGCAGGTCGCTTATCCCGACCGGCAGGTCGTCGCGCTGACCGGCGATGGGTCGCTGACGATGATGATGGGGGACCTGGCGACGCTCGCTCAGCACGATCTGCCGGTCAAGGTGCTGGTGATGCGAAACGACGTGCTCGGCCTGATCAAGTGGGAGCAGATGGCGTTCCTCGGCAATCCACAATATGGCGTTGAGCTCGCGCCTGTGGACTTCGTGAAAGTGGCTGAGGGGTGCGGTTTGCAGGGCGTGCGGATCGACGACCCGGCACGAGTCGGCGACCAGCTCACTGAGGCGCTGAGGATGGAAGGTCCGGTAGTGATCGAGGCAGTCGTGGACCCGCATGACATGCCGATGACACCGACGATCAACCGGGAGCACGCGAAGGGGTTCGCCTGGGGCCTTGCCCGCGGCGAGCCCAACGGTGCGCAGATTGCCCTGACGATGTCTCGCGTGCTGGCTCGCGAGATGAGTTACGACACGAGCCCCGCCGGCGTGCTGGCTCGGACCAAGGATCGGGTGGTGGAGAAGCTGCCGGGCGGGGATGGCCGCGCGGGCGAGCGCGAGTGAGCGTGGAGAAGGGAAATGACTGCCACCACCCGTGCGCCGTCGCTGATCGACGGTGCTGAAGCGGGAGTGCTCGACGCCCGCGCTCTGGCGGGCGAGCTCGTTCGCGAAGTGCGCGGCGAAGTGCGCTTCTCGGCGGGAAGCCGCGCCCTGTATGCCAACGACGCCTCCGTCTACCGGCAGCTGCCGATCGGGGTGGTGATTCCGCGCGATGTCAACGACGTGGTGAGCGCTGTCGCGATCTGCCGGCATCATGGCGCGCCGATCGCAGCCCGCGGATGCGGCACCGGCCTGGCCGGACAGACGGTCAATGAAGCCGTGATGTTCGACTTCTCCAAGTACATGAATCGAATCCTCGAGCTAGATCCGGTGCGGCGCGTTGCCCGCGTGCAACCAGGCGTGGTGCTCGACTGGCTGCGCGACGCCGCCGAACAGCACCAGCTGACCTTCGGACCCGATCCTGCCACCCATAGCCGCTGCACCCTGGGCGGAATGGTCGGCAACAACTCATGCGGCACCCATTCGATCATTGCCGGCGTCACCGCCGACAACATCGAGGCGCTTGACGTCGTGCTCTACGACGGCACCCGACTAACACTGCCAAGCTCAGTGAGCGAGGAGGAGCTCGTTCGCACGATCGGCGAGGGTGGGCGCGTCGGCGACATCTACGCTCGCCTGCGGGCTCTCCGCGACCGCTACGGCGATCTGGTGCGCGAGCGCTATCCGGACATACCGCGCCGGATCTCCGGCTACAACCTCGAACGGCTGCTGCCCGAGCACCGGTTCAACCTGGCGGCCGCGATGGTCGGAAGCGAGGCGACGTGCGCGCTGGTGCTGGAGGCGAGCTGCAAGCTGATTCCAAGCCCGCAGAAGCGCTCGCTGGTGCTGGTCGGCTACGGAGATTGTCCGGCCGCCGCGGACCAGGTGCCGTGGGTGATGGAGTCGGGACCGATCGCGCTCGAGACGTTCGACCGAGCGCTGCTGGAAAACGAACTGAGGAAAGGGTTTGGGCGGCGCGCCGACCTGCTCCCCGACGGTGACGGTTGGCTGCTGGTGGAGTTCGGGGCCGATACGACGGAGGAGGCAGACGAGCAGGCGGAGCAGTTCGCCGATGCCGTAAGCGAGCGGGGAGGCCACCTCGGGGTCAAGCTGTACGAGGATCCCGAGGAGATCGCCCAAGTTTGGGAGATCCGGGAAGGGGGTGTTGGCAACAGCAAGATTCCCGGCGAGCATCCGGGCTGGCCGTCCTGGGAGGATGCCGCGGTCGCGCCCGAGCAGATCGGTGACTACCTGCGCGACTTGCAGAAGCTGTGTGACAAGCACGGGCGGCGCATCGCCTGCCTGTTCGGGCACATCGGTCACGGCTGCGTTCACTCGCGGATCGACTGGGATTTTCTGACGCCGGAGGGCGTTCGCAACTACCGGGCGTTCATGGAGGACGCGGGCGACCTGATCGCCAGCTACCACGGTTCCCTGTCGGGCGAGCACGGCGATGGTCATGCCCGGGCGGAGCTTCTACCGAAGATGTTCGGTGCAGAGCTGGTGGAGGCATTCCGGGAGTTCAAGGCGATCTGGGATCCGGATTGGAAGATGAACCCCGGAAAGGTCGTGGATCCGTATCCGCTCGATACTCACCTGCGCATGGATCCGAGCTACCGCACGCGTCAGCTCAGCACCGAGTTTCGCTTCCCCGGCGACGGCGGCAGCTTCGCCGCCGCCGCGGAGCGCTGCTTTGGCGTCGGCGCCTGCCGCGACAAGAGCGGGGTGATGTGTCCGAGCTATCAGGTCACCCTCGAGGAGAAGCACTCGACGCGCGGACGCGCACGGCTGCTGTTCGAGATGATGCGAGCTGACTCCCCGCTCGAGGACGGATGCCGCAACGAGGAAGTCAAGGAAGCGCTGGACCTCTGCCTGGCCTGCAAGGGCTGCCTGCACGAGTGCCCGGTCCGAGTCGACATGGCGACCTACAAGGCGGAGTTCCTCTCGCAGTACTATCGGGGTCGGCTGCGTCCGCGCCAGGCGTACCTGCTTGGTCTGATCCGCTGGGAAGCGCGCCTTGCTGCGCACGCACCCCGGCTCGCCAACCTCGTGACCCAGCGCCAGCCGTTCGCGGCGCTCGGCAAGCGCATCGCCGGAATCGCGCCGGAGCGCACGATGCCTGCGTTCGCGCCGAGGACCTTCAAGCACTGGTGGCGACAGCGAGCGGCATCGACGGGCGGGCTGGGACCGAGCGAGGTCGCTGCCTGCGCCTCCAGCGACGGATCGCGCCGGCGGGTGGTGCTGTGGCCCGACACCTTCAACGACCACTTCCATCCCGAGGTGGCGATCGCCGCGATCGAGGTGCTCGAAGCGGCCGGGTTCGAGGTGGTCGTGCCGAACCGCTCGCTGTGCTGTGGGCGGCCACTCTATGACTACGGGATGCTGACCCTGGCCCGGCGGCTCCTCCAGCAGGTTCTCGACGGGCTCCGAGAGGCAATCCGCACCGGCACTCCGGTCATCGCGCTGGAGCCCAGCTGCGGCGCCGTGTTCCGCAACGAGCTGCTCAACATGCTGCCCAATGACGAGGACGCGAAGAGGCTCGCCCGCCAGACCTTCACGCTCGGCGAGTTCTTGGCGGAGCATGCCGCCGAGTGGGAGCTGCCACGCCTCGAGCGCCACGCGCTTGTGCACTTCCACTGCCACCAGCGTGCGACCAGCAACACCGATTGTGATCGCCAGATCCTCGACCGGCTCGGACTCGACTATGAGGTTCTGGATACCGGATGCTGTGGGCTGGCCGGATCGTTTGGATACGAGCGCGGCGAGCGCTACGAGCTGTCGATCAAGGCCGGCGAGCAGGTCCTGCTACCTCGAATCCGGGAGGCCTCCAAGCACACGCTGATCCTCACCGATGGCTTTAGCTGCCATTCGCAGATCGACAACGGAACCGAACGCCGGCCCCTGCACCTCGCGCAGGCGATTCAGATGGCGCTTCACGAGGGACCGAACGGCCCCGCGAACGCGCCGCCCGAGAAGCGCTACGCCCAGTCGCCGGGGGCGCTGCGCGACGGAGGCCCGGCGATCGCGGCGGAGCCGAGGGCCTAGCTGCCGCGAGGGCTGGCGCGCTTCTGCCTCGTCGCGAGGTCACTCACCGCACCCTGAGAGGACCCCCGACGGGGAGCCGAGGCGGTCTGCTGGCTGCGGTGTGCGGTCACAGCTGGGGCATCGCCGTCGGCCTCTTCGAGTTCGCGCCAAAGCGTTCGCATGGTGGGGGCGAGGTGTGCAAGCTCTTGCAGATGCGTCTCGGCGAGTGTGTCGAGCTTCGTTATTCCGGCGCGAGTGAGGGTCACGCGAACGGCGCTGTTGTTGTTCGGGTCGGGCTTGCGGATAACCAGTCCCGCTGCCGCGGCGCGGTCGATCAGCCCGACCGCGCTGTGGTGGCGCAGTACCAGGTAGTCAGCGATCTCGCCGACGGTCGGGCCCGCGGGATCGGGATGACCGCGGACCGCGAGCAGCAGCTGGTGCTGCGCCGGGGTGAGGCCGGCGGCCTGTGCCTGTCGCTCGCTCCAGCGCAGAAAGCGGCGCAACCCGGTGCGCAGCTCGAGCAGATGTTGGATGTCGGCTTGGTCCACGAGGTGTCGTAGTACGAGATCGTCATCGTACATCGCTGCTGGGCCGGGAGATATCTCGAGCACGTCGTATGCGCGGAGGCGCCTCGGCGTCGGGATAGGGAAAAATTGGAGCGTTCGTAAGGGCGGCCCAACGTTACCCCGGACGTCCAGGCGAGCGCGCATGTAAGCCGCTACTTACCGAACGTCACACGATCTGGAGGGCTGCTGTTCGCAGGAAACGGTCGCTGAGCAGCGGCGGAGCGCGTCTGCCTGCGCGTCGCTTAGCAACACGGTGGTAAACGTGCCACAACAGTCGCAGTAGATACGCACAGTGTTGTACACGATACGGTCGCAGCGATCGATCGGGTCGACGTGCCCGCAGGCGGGGCAGGTGAGTTCCGCGAGGATGCGAGCCGGCGCGTCATCCGGGTGGAATTTCGCGACGTGCGTCACCTTGGGCATGGGTACCGCTCGCTGATCTCGGAAATGATCTGGACAACGTCCACCGCGGGCACGGTGCTCTCGAGCCGGGGATGCGGCAAGTGCTCCACCGCGCTTTTCACTGCGCGACGAGCACTGGCTGCTCCGATGCCTCCCGTGGCTGCTCTGATTCCTCCGGTTCGTCGTTTGGCTGCCTTCCAAACGGGAGCCCGACGCCGCGACCGACGCGTCGGTCGGCACTGTGGATTACAACTACGTCCGGATAAGGTGCGATACGCCCACAGGGTCTGCTGGGATCACGCGCCGGCGGTGCAGGTCCGTCGACCTTGTGGCCGATGACGTGCCCGTGGGGTCGAGCATCAGCGCCGCCGGAAGTGCCTGTCTGAGAGTTCGGCATTGGAACTCCTCCTTAGTTGACCTGCCACATATCGTAGCACGATATCCTGAGGGGAGAAGCGAACGCCGGCCAGTTTCGCGGCTCGAACTGGGTGCATGTTCGTGTACGAACCATCGAGGCGATGGGCCCGGGCGGTGGCCGCCCCGCGGGCCGTGCGACGACGGTGGTCCCTCGTGGTGGCCACAGTTCGAAAGAGACTTGGCGCGCTACACCGAGGAGCGTGAGCGCACCGGGAGCGTGGGATAGCGACTCCGGCGGCCGCCGGCCCGCGTCCGCTACCGGAAGATCCCGATCGCCATTCCGAGCTCGACCTCGATGTGGAACGCGGCGGGCGAGCGTCATCGCGCTGCAGCCCCACTACTCTTCATCGCCCGATGAGGATTCTGGTCACTGGCTCAGCGGGCATGCTCGGGCGCGACCTCTGCAGCGCGGCGGTGGCCGCGGGGCATCGATTGATCGCGCTTTCCCGCGCCGAGCTCGACATCACCGACGGCCGCGCGGTCGCGCAGCGGATGCGCGCCGACGCGCCCGACGTCGTGATCAACTGTGCGGCCTGGACCGACGTGGACGGTGCTGAGGAGGATGAGTCGGCGGCCGTGGCCGTCAACGGCCACGGCGCGGGTAATGTCGCACATGCGGCGGCGGCCGCCGGCGCCTTGAGCATCCACGTCTCGAGCGACTATGTGTTCAACGGCGAGAAGCGCGAGCCCTACCTCGAGTCAGATACGCCGGCGCCGATCTCGGCGTATGGCCGGACCAAGCTCGCCGGCGAGCAAGCGGTCGCCGCGCAGGCCCCGGGCGCGCATTCGATTGTCCGCTCGTCATGGCTGTTCGGAACCGGGGGTCCGTGCTTTCCGGCGACGATTGCACGCCTGGCCCGCGAGCGCGACGAGCTGACCGTGGTCGACGACCAAGTCGGCTGTCCGACATTCACCGCCCACCTCGGGCGCGCGCTGGTGGAGCTGGCGGCGGCGGGTCAGCCGCTGGGAATCGTGCACCTCGCCGGCGGGGGACAGTGCTCGTGGTTTGAGCTCGCGAGCGAGGTTGTGGCGCTCACGGGCGCCAACTGCGAGGTGAAGCCCGGGCTGACCGCAGACCTCGGTCGTCCCGCGCCGCGGCCGGCTTACAGCGTCATGAGAAGCGAGCGCGAAGCGGTGCTGCCGGTGCTGCCTCACTGGCGCGAGGGACTCGCCGACTACATCGCCTCGGGGGTGCTCGCCCGGTGAAGCTACTCGTCTGCGGAGGCGCGGGATTCATTGGTTCCGCGTTCGTGCGCCTGCGCGTGCGGGAACACCACGACGAGGTCATCGTGCTCGACAAGCTGACATACGCGGGCCGGCGCGAGAATCTGCTCGAGGTCGACGACGAGATCCAGTTCGTGCATGGGGCGATCGAGGACCCGGCCGCGGTCGCCGACGCGGTCGCGGGTTGCCAGGCGATCGTCAACTTCGCCGCTGAGACCCACGTCGATCGCTCGATCTCCGGTGCTGAGGCGTTCATGATCACCAACATGCAGGGCACGCACGTGTTGCTCGAAGCGGCGCGAAAGCGCGGTCTGCGCTATCTCCAGGTGTCGACCGACGAGGTCTACGGGTCGATCGATCAGGGCTCGTTCACCGAACAGTCGCCGCTGGCGCCCTCCTCGCCCTACAGCGCCACCAAGGCCGGCGCCGACCTGCTGGTCGCGAGCTACTTCCACACCTACGGACTCGAGGCGGTGATCTGTCGCGGTTCCAACAACTACGGCCCGTTCCAGTACCCCGAGAAGCTGATCCCGCTGATGATCCTGAACGCGCTGGCAGGTGATCGACTGCCCGTCTACGGGGACGGACGAAATGTGCGCAACTGGCTCTACGTCGAAGACTTCGCGCGCGGCATCGGCCATGCGCTGGCAAACGGCGAGCCCGGCCAGGCGTACAACTGCGGCGGCCCGGACGAATGCGAGAACATCGCCGTCGTGAGCCGCGTGCTTCAGCTGGCCGGAGCCGATCGATCGCTGATCGAGTACGTGACCGACCGCCCCGGCCACGACCGTCGCTACTCGTTGTCCTCCGCAAAGCTCGAGCGGCTCGGCTGGACGGCACAGGTGCGCTTCGACGAGGGGATGGCGCGGACCGTGCAGTGGTACCGGGACAACGCCTGGTGGTGGGAACCGATCCGGTCCGGCAGCTACCGCGAGTACTACGAGCTTCACTACGGCCGCGCGCTGAAGAGCTGAGATGGGATGTCGAAGGCCACGTTCTACGAGCACTTCGCGAATGAGGAGGATTGCATCCTCGCGCTGTTCACCCGCGCCACCGAGGTCGTCCAGGCGCAGGGCATCCCGTGACCGCCGACGGGCGTGAGCGCGAGTTTTGCGCGCTGGAGCACGAGGTCATCGACTGCCGGCGTTGTCCGCGGCTGGTGCAGTGGCGCGAGGAGACCGCCCGCGTCAAACGCGCTGCCTTCGCCGATCAGCGATATTGGGCCAGGCCGCTTCCCGGCTTCGGCGATCCGGCCGCGCGCGTGATCGTGCTGGGCCTGGCCCCGGCCGCGCACGGCGGCAACCGCACCGGGCGGATCTTCACCGGTGACCGCTCTGGCGACTGGCTGTTCGGGGCGCTGTGGCGGACCGGGTTCGCAAACCAGCCGACCTCGGTTTCCCGCGATGACGGGCTTGAGTTGGCCGGCTGTTATGTCACCGCGGCGGTACGGTGCGCGCCTCCCGCCAATCGCCCTCAACCTGCCGAGCGCGACAATTGCCTGCCTTATCTGGTCGCAGAGCTGCGCCTGCTCGCGGATGCCGGCGTGATCGTCTGCCTGGGAGGCTACGCCTGGGACGCCGCGATGCGGGCGCTGGCCGCAATCGGGGTCCCGGTGCCCCGCCCTCGGCCGAAGTTCGGCCACGGCGCTTGCGTCCAACTGGACCGCTGGACGGTGCTCGGTTGCTATCACCCGAGTCAGCAGAACACGTTCACCGGGAAGCTCACGCAGGGGATGATGGAGGCTGTGTTCGAGCGTGCCAGGCGGATGGCCTCAGCGGTGCCACCGCTACGCTGAGAAGGACTTGTCGCTATCAGCCTTCAGCCCCCGGGTCCGCGAGTGGTTCGAGCGCGCATTTGCCGAGCCGACCCCCGCTCAGGAGCAGGCCTGGCCGGCGATCGCTTCGGGTGACAACGTCTTGATCTCCGCTCCAACCGGCTCCGGCAAAACGCTCGCCGCGTTCCTGTGGGGAATCGACCGGTTGCTCGAGGGACCAGAGGAGGAGCGAGAGGCGGGGATCGGTCTGGTGTACGTCTCCCCGCTGAAGGCCCTGTCCTACGACATCGACCGCAATCTCCGGGTGCCCCTGCGCGGGATCGGCGCAGACCTGCGGGTCGCGGTGCGAACCGGTGATACCCCACAGCAGGCCCGTCAGGCGATGCTGCGTGAGCCGCCGGACATTTTGATCACGACCCCCGAGTCGCTCTACCTGATGCTCACCAGCCGGGCCCAGGAGCTGTTCGCGGGGACGAGATGGTGCATCGTCGATGAGATCCACGCGGTCGCCGCGAACAAGCGAGGCGCGCACCTGGCGCTGACGCTCGAGCGACTGGCGGCGGCCGCCGGCCGAGACGTGCAGCGGATCGGCCTGTCCGCAACCCAGCGGCCCCTCGAGGAGATCGGGCGCTACCTGGTCGGCCCGTCCCGATCTTGCCGGATCGTCGACACCGGGATCCGAAAAGAGCTCGAGCTGAAGATCCACGTGCCGGTCGAGTCGATGGTCGAGCTCGACGGCGCCGGCGCACCAGACCTCGACCCGCTGGCGGCCGGCTCCGAGGGGACGCGTCGCTCGATCTGGCCGGCGATCTACCCTGAACTGCTCCAGCTGATCAGGTCCCATCGGTCGACGATCGTGTTCGTCAATGCCCGCCGTGCGGCCGAGCGGCTGGCGGTGAGGCTGAACGAGCTCGCCGAGTCGGAGATCGCCCGCGCCCATCACGGGTCGCTCGCTCGCGAGGAGCGAACGGTGGTGGAGGAGATGCTCAAGGGCGGCGAGCTCCCGTGTCTTGTGGCCACGTCTTCGCTCGAGCTCGGAATCGACATGGGCGCGGTCGATCTGGTGATCCAGGTGGAGTCGCCGAAGTCGGTCGCGCGCGGGCTGCAGCGGATCGGGCGGGCCGGCCACTCCGTCGGGGATGTCAGCCGCGGCCGCATCTTCCCCAAGTTCCGCGGCGACTTGCTGGAGTGCGCGGTCCTCGCTCGGCGGATGCGCGAGGGCGAGATCGAGACCACGGTCGTGCCTCGCAACGCGCTCGATGTGCTGGCCCAGCAGATCGTCGCGATCGCCGCGGCGGCAGGCGAGGGAAGCGTGAGCATCGACGACCTGCACGCGCTCGTGACCCGTACTTACTCGTTCGCCGAGCTCCGCCGCAGCCAGCTCGAGAACGTGCTCGACATGCTCGACGGCCGCTATCCGTCCTCCGAGTTCAGCGAGCTGCGGCCGCGAATCGTGTGGGACCGAGTTGCGGGCGTGCTTCGCGCGCGTCGTGGAGCACGGCAGCTGGCGGTGACCAACGCCGGCACGATTCCCGACCGCGGGCTATACGCAGTCACCCTGCCCGACGGGCGCAGGGTCGGCGAGCTGGACGAGGAAATGGTCTACGAGGCGCGACCCGGCCAGACGTTCCTGCTTGGCGCCTCGACCTGGCGGATCGAGGAGATTGGCCGCGACCGAGTGATCGTCACCCCCGCGCCCGGCCTTCCCGGGGCGGTTCCGTTCTGGAAGGGCGACGGGGTCGGGCGACCGCGCGAGCTCGGGGAGGCGATCGGGGCGTTCGCGCGCTGGGCGGTGGAGCGCTCTCCCCAACAGCTGCAGGCCGACTACGACCTCGACCGCCGCGCTGCCAACAACTTGGTGCAGTTCCTGCGCGAGCAGCAGGCGGCGACTCGGGTGGTGCCCTCGGACCGCGCGATCGTGATCGAGCGCTTCCGGGACGAGATCGGCGACTGGCGGCTGTGCATTCTCAGTCCCTACGGCGGGCGGGTGCACGCCGCCTGGGGCCTTGCGTTGAGCGCCCGGATCCGAGATGAACTGGGACTGGAATCCGACGCGATCTGGTCAGACGACGGCATCATCGTTCACCTTCCCGACGCGGAGGAACCGCCCGGGGCGGATCTGGCACTGATCGATCCGGAAGAGGTCGAGGACCGGGTAGTCGCCGAGCTCTCATCCTCGGCTCTGTTCGGAGCCCGGTTTCGCGAGAACGCCGCGCGTGCGCTGCTGATCCCCCGGGCCCGACCTGGAAAGCGCACGCCGCTGTGGCAGCAACGGCTGAAGTCGCAGTCGCTCCTCCAGGTCGCCAAGCAGTACGGCGATTTCCCAATCATCCTCGAGACCTACCGGGAGTGCCTGCGCGATGTGCTCGATCTCCCGGGTCTTGTCGAGCTGCTGTCGAAGCTCTACCGGCGTGAGATCTCGCTGGTGGAAGTGGAGACCTCGACCGCCTCGCCGTTCGCATCTTCGCTGCTGTTCGATTACGTCGCGACTTACATGTACGAGGGCGACACGCCCAACGCGGAACGGCGAGCCGCGGCGCTGTCGCTCGATCGCGATCTCCTGCGGGAGCTGCTGGGTCAGGAGGAGCTCCGTGACCTGATTGACCGGGGCGCGCTGGAGCAAGTCGAAGACGATCTCGGGTTCCGCTCGCGCGAGCGCCAGGCGACCGGTCGCGACGGACTGCACGACGTGCTGCGCACCCTCGGCGATCTGACGACGGTCGAAGTTCGGGCGCGTGTGCTCGACGGCCTCGATGCGGACCAGATGCTCGCCGACCTCGTAGCCGAGCGGCGCGCGATCTCGGTACGCCTGGGCGGCGAGGAGCGCTGGATCGACGCTGCCGACGCGGGGATGTACCGCGACGCGCTCGGAGTCGCCCCGCCGGGAGGGCTCCCCGCGGCGTTCGTGGCGGACGTAGCGGATCCGCTCGTCCGGATCGTGCGGCGCTTTGCGGAGACCCATGGGCCGTTCACGACTGCCGAGCTGAGGGCTCGGTACGGGATCGACTGCTCGGCAGTGCTGTCCTCGCTGGAGCATCAGGGAGTGCTCGTGCGAGGGGAGCTTCGCCCAGGAGGCGGCGAGCGGGAGTGGTGCCATCCGGAGGTGCTTCGCCGCCTGCGCCGGGCCTCGCTGGCGGCGCTTCGCAAGGAGATCGAGCCGACCGATCAGCGCGCGCTGGCCCGCTTTCTGCCCGCCTGGCAGGGAGTCGATCTGCACCCGGCGAGCGGCGCGGGAGTCGATCGGCTGCGCGATGTGCTGGTGGCGCTGCAGGGCTTGCCGCTGCCAGTGGAGCTGTGGGAGCGCGATGTGCTGCCACGGCGCGTCGGCGCGTACAGCCCCGGCTGGATCGACCAGCTGTGCGCGAGCGGTGAGGTGGTCTGGGTTGGTGCCGGGGCGCTCGGGCGCCACTCGGGTCGAGTCGCGCTCTACTTCCGCGAGGACCTCCCCACACTCGGTCCGCCGCCATCGTCCACCGCGCGGGGCTCGAACCTCGACTCGCCCCAGCACGAGCTGGTGCGTGAGCGCCTGGCTGCGGGGGCCTGCTTCTTCACCGATCTGCTCGTCGACGTGGAGCTCGCGCCCGAGGAGCTCCAGCAGGCGTTGTGGGACCTTGCCTGGGCAGGGGAGGCGACCAACGACGCGTTCTCGCCGTTGCGCGCTCCCAGGCTGACGCTCGCCCGGGCGCAGCGGGAACGGGGTCGGTCGGGCGCGCGTGCCGCGGGACGGTTCGCCGGCCGTCGCCGCAGCGGCGCCGCCGCCCAGGTGCAGGGCCGCTGGTCGCTGACTGCACCGCTCCTCGGCGCCGATGGCGATCCTGCCGCGCGGCGGCGAGCACAGGCCGAGCTGCTGCTCGAGCGCTACGGCGTGCTCACCCGCGAGCAAGTGCTCGCCGAGGGGCTGCCCGGCGGCTTCTCGGCGATCTACTCCGAGCTCTCACAGCTTGAGACGGTCGGCATCGCCCGCCGGGGGTACTTCGTCGAGGGCCTGGGGGGCGCCCAGTTTGCGCTTCCGGGCGCGGTCGAGCGGCTCCGCGCGCGAGCTGAGCCAGACGGCGCGCCGCTGGTGTTGGCCGCGGTCGATCCCGCGCAGCCATACGGTGCGGCCTTGCGCTGGCCGGCGCGCGACGGCGACACGGGCCGCGGCCCGGCGCGCGTCGCGGGGGCGTACGTGGTGCTTGCGGCCGGCGAGCCGGTCCTGTATCTCGAGCGAGGCGGCCGGGGGATTCAGACGCTGGTGGCAGCGGATCATCCGCAGCTCGAGCCGGCGCTGGCGGCGCTCGCGGAGGAGGTCAGGGCCGGAAGGGTGAAGCGGCTCGCGCTGGAGAAGCTCGACGGAGAGCCGGCGATCGGTTCGCGACTCGGTCCGATGTTGGTCGAGCTCGGGTTCCAAGAAGGCCCGCGCCGGCTTACGCTGAGCGCCTGAGGTGCCCGAGGGTGACACGATCGCGTATGCGGCGAACCGGATCCGGCCCGTGCTCGCCGGCCTTGTGCCCGACGAGATCCTGACGCCGCAGCCCAGGCACGCGCTCGACCGCTGGCCGCAGCGGCTAGCGGGGCGGGCGGTCGCGAACGTCGATACGCACGGAAAGCACCTGTTTCTGCGCTTCGAAGGGGATCTCGTGCTGCACTCGCATCTGGCGATGAGCGGCTCTTGGGGCGTGTATCAGTGCGGCCGCCGCTGGAGCCGTTCGCCGCGTCGCGCCTGGATCGTGCTGCGCGCGCGGGGAAACGAAGTGGTCGAGTTCGATGGGCCCACGCTCGAGCTGCTGACCAAAGGCAGAACGCGCTTCGATCAGCGGCTGAGCGCGCTCGGCCCCGACGTGCTCGCCGGGTGCTTTGCGCGAGCGCAGTTCCTGGCGTTGTTGCGGGCCGACGATCCCACCCGCTCGATTGGCGATGCGCTGCTCGACCAGCGCAACGTCGCCGGGATCGGGAACATGTGGAAGGCCGAGGGCTGCTGGGATGCCCGCATCGATCCCTGGCGCCCGGTGGCGAACATCAGCGACACCGAGGCGATCGCGATCATCGAGGCCGTGCGTCCGCGAATGCAGCGCTCCGCGCAATCAGGGCCGCGAGCGATCGAGCGACGCGTGTACGGGATGGCGGGGCGCCCCTGTCTCCGCTGCGGCCAGAGCATCCGTTCCCGTGGCCAGGGGGACGCCAACCGCACGACATACTGGTGTCCGGGTTGCCAGAGCTGAGTACACGGTTGCGGCGGGTCGGCCACAAGGGGGCCGATTTGATCGCGCCCGGCAACACCTACGCCAGCTTCGACGCCGCGCTCGCCGCCGGCGTCGACATGATCGAGTTCGATGTGTTGCGGGAGTCAGGCGGGGCGCGGCTCTTGCTGGCTCACGATCACCAGGATGCCGCCGCTCGATCGCCGCATACGCTCGAGCAAGGGCTGGCCCACCTCGCCTCGCAGGCGTTCGAGGGCATCGACCTCGACGTCGATCTGAAGCTGCCCGGATATGAGCTCGAGGTTTTGGAGGCGCTCCGTGCCTTCGGATTGCTCGATCGGGCCTTGATCTCGAGTCAGTACCGGGAGAGCCTGGCCGCGATCCGCGCGGCGGATGCCCGCATCGCGCTGGGATGGTCGGTTCCGAAGCTGACTCGCGACCCGTTTCGCTCGCCCGCCCTGAGGCTGCCGGCGCTTGCCGCGGCGCACACCGCCCGGGCGTTGCTGCCGGCCCGGGCCGCTCGGGCCGTGCGCGGCCGGGCATGCGATGCGCTGATGGTCCACTGGCGCCTGGTGACGCCGCGTCTGGTGCGCGCCGTCCACGGCGCAGGCGGGCAGCTGTATGTCTGGACCGTCGACGACCTGCGGCGGTTGCGGGAGCTCGAGGCGCTGGGGGTCACCGGGGTGATCACCAACGATCCCCGGCTGTTCGCCGAGCTGACTACTTGATGACGCAGGTGGCGGCGCTGTGGCCCCGAGGGTCTGCGAACTGGACGCGCTTGACCCCTCTGACGGTCATCCGGTTGGTCGAGCCGATCACTTTCCCGGCCAGTTCCCAGCTGAAGTCGATCCGGCCCTCGAGGTTGGCGGGCGGGACGATCCGGAATGAGGCACCGTCCTGGTGAAGTGCGTTGGTGGCGGAGCCGAGCACCACATGCTCCTTCACACCCGGATCCGGCAGGTACTTCTTTGTCTGCGAGTTCAGGTAGTAGACCTGGACATCCATCACCAGAACCGATTGGAAGCCGAGCGCCGGCATCTGACCGCGGATCCCGATCACATCTCGGTTGCGCTTGGTGTTGCAGATGTTGACTGTCGCCCACACGTTGCGCGAGTGCTCGGCGCGGCGGACGGCGGCACGGATCTGCGCCGCGCTCGGACCGCGGGTGGGCTTGCGTGCAGTGTTTGCGCCGATCACCGCGGCCGCCGGCGTAACCGCCACGGCCGGCGTTATCGCTGCTGCGGCCGCAAATGCGGCAACGGTTCGAGAGGCCCTCACTGAAAACACGATATCGATACGCCGCCGGGCTCGCACCAGGATCTGATATCTCTGCTCGAGTGACCACCAGCAGCGCCGACACCATCGAGCTGCTTCATCGCGTGCCGGTCTTCTCTACGCTCGTCGACGATGATCTCAGGCGCGTCGCGGAGGTCGCGGTTCCGAGGCGCTTCGAAGCCGGCGAGATGGTGTTCCGCGAAGGGGATGAGAGCGACACCTGCTACATCGTGCGCTCTGGTCACGCCAGAGCAGTGCGCGAGCACTCCGACGGCCGCTCGATCACCCTGGCCACCTTCGGTCCGGGGGATATCTTCGGCGAGCTGGCGATGTTCGACAACGAGAGTCGCTCGGCGACCGTCGACACGCTCGAGGAAACCGAGGTGGTCGCGATCCTCGGTCCGGACATGCGGCGGCTGTTGCGCCAGCACTCCGATATCGCCGTGAAGCTGATCTCCGCCCTCGGGCGGCGGCTGCGGGAGACGAACGAGCGCCTGGCCCGCCAGTCGTTCCAGACCGTTCAGAGCCGGGTCGCGTCGAGCCTCATGAAGCTCGTTGCGGCGGCGCGGGCGGAGGGAGCCGGAGACGGTGAAGTGTTGATCAACACCACGCAAGCCGACCTGGCGCAGCTGGCCGGCTCTTCGCGCGAGTCCGCGAGCCGCTTCCTCGCGGTGCTCGAGCGCGCCGGGATCATCACCCAGGGCCGGGGCAAGCTGATCGTCCGCGATCCGCAGGCGCTGGAGCGTTACGTCTATTAGCGTGCGGGTGACAAGAGAGCTCTCCGCGGGCGGAGTGGTCGTGCGCGGCGATCAGGTGGTCGTGATCGTGCCCGTCAAGCGGTCACTGGACGGAACCCGCGTTCTCGGTCTGCCCAAGGGCCATCTCGACGACGATGAGACGCCCGAGCAGGCCGCAAGCCGGGAAGTGCGCGAGGAAACGGGGGTCGACGCCGAGCTGATCGAGAAGCTCGGCGAGATCAGCTACCGGTTCGAGCGCAAGCGCGGACCAGTCGACAAGACGGTCGCGTTCTATCTGTTCCAGTATCGCTCCGGGGATATCGCCGACCACGATTACGAGATCGAGGAGGCCCGCTGGATGCCGCTGGCAGAGGCCGCCGAGCAACTGACGCACGCCGGCGAGCGCGAAATTCTCACCCGCGCATTGTCGCGAATGGCGCCGGATCGGTAGGCTGGCGCGGGTGCGGGTTCTCAACTTCTACTCGTCCGTATTCGCCGATCAACTCCGGCGCGGTCGCAAGACCGCCACGATCCGCCTCGGCGACAAGTCTCACAAGTACAAGAAGAACGAATGCGTGCTGGTCACAATCGGCTACCAGCACTCTCCCCGCGAGAAGATCTTCTACGCGGTGATCGACCAGGTCGAGGTCAAACGCGTCCGCGATCTCTCTCCGCGGGACATCGAGCACGACAACCCGGAGTTCCGGCGGGTCGACGAGATGGTCCACTTCCTCGAGCAGATCTACGGGCGCAAGGTCTCCCTCGAGGACACGGTCACGGTCGTCCGCTTCTCCCAGGTGATCGAGAATCCCCCCGAGCTCAGGGACCGGATACACGGGCTCGGCGGGGCACGAAACTAGCTTCGCCGGGGGTCCTCCGGGGACGCGAAGTGGTCGCCGGAGCGGTTGCTCACGACGAACTTTTGCGATCTATGTCCACCCCCCGGACACAATTCGCAGATGTTCGCGGGAGGGCCGTTAATTAGGGCGGCGGGCCAAACCGCGGCCGCCGGACTCGGCGAGACCGCCGGGCACGGCGAGACCGGGATAGCTCGTCTAAAATTTTGGCACTCTTCAGGAGAGAGTGCCAACCGCGGCTTGAATTCCGCAAGCGGCCAGCTATAGTTGCTGACGTTGGCACTCTCCCATTGAGAGTGCCAAGACCTCAAAAATTCGGCACTACTTCCCCCACCCGGAGGTTCATTTATGAAGCTCAAGCCCCTCGGCGATCGACTGATCGTGCGGGCAATCGAGGAGGAGGAGACCACCGCCAGTGGCATCGTCCTGCCTGATACCGCCAAGGAAAAGCCCCAGAAGGGCAAGGTTCTCGCGGTCGGCGACGGCAAGGTCAATGAAGACACCGGCAAGCGCACTCCTCTCGACGTCTCCGAAGGAGACGAGGTCCTCTACAGCAAGTACGGCGGCACCGAGATCAAAGTAGACGGCGAGGAGCTCCTCGTCCTGCGGGAGTCCGACGTGCTGGCAAAGGTCCAGTAAACCCTCCAGGAGAACTAGAGACATATGGCACACAAGGAACTGAAGTACGAGGCGGATGCTCGCAAGGCGCTCGAGCAGGGCGTCGACGCGGTGGCAAACGCGGTCAAGGTCACGCTTGGCCCGAAGGGCCGCTACGTGGTCCTCGACAAGAAGTTCGGCGCCCCGACGATCACCAATGACGGCGTCACGATCGCGCGGGAGATCGAGGTCGAGGACGTCTTCCAGAATCAAGGCGCACAGCTCGTGCGCGAGGTAGCCACGGCGACCAACGACGTAGCCGGCGACGGCACGACGACGGCCACCGTGCTCGCCCAGGCGATCGTTCGCCAGGGTCTGAAGAACGTCGCCGCCGGCGCCAACCCGCTGTCGCTCAAGCGCGGCATCGAGAAGGCCGTCGACGACGTCGTCAAGAACATCGAGAAGCAGTCAACCGAAATTTCTGGCAAGGACCAGATCGCCCGCGTGGCGACGATCTCCGCCGGCGATGAGGAGATTGGCGACGTGATCGCCGACGCGATCGACAAGGTCGGCAAGGACGGCGTGGTCAACGTCGAGGAAGGCCAGACCTTCGGCATGGACCTCGAGTTCACCGAGGGCATGCAGTTCGACAAGGGCTACATCTCGCCCTACATGGTCACCGACCAGGACCGGATGGAGGCGACCCTCGAAGATCCCTACATCCTGATCGCCAACCAGAAGATCGGCTCGGTCCGCGACCTGCTGCCGGTACTCGAGCAGACGATTCAGTCCGGCAAGCCGCTGCTGATCATCGCCGAGGACGTCGAGGGCGAGTCGCTCGCGACGCTCGTTGTGAACAAGCTCCGCGGCACCTTCACCGGCGTCGCGGTCAAGGCCCCTGGCTTCGGCGATCGGCGTAAGCGGATGCTCGAGGACATCGCGATCCTCACCGGCGGTGAGGTGATCACCGAGGAGATGGGCCTCAAGCTCGAGAACACCCAGCTCTCGCAGCTCGGTCGCGCCCGTCGCGTGGTTGTCGCCAAGGACACCACCACGATCGTCGACGGTAACGGCGAGGGCGATGCGATCCGGGGCCGCATCAACCAGATCAAGACCGAGATCGAGAGCACCGACTCGGACTTCGATCGCGAGAAGCTCCAGGAGCGCCTCGCGAAGCTGTCTGGCGGCGTCGCCGTCGTCAAGGTCGGCGCGGCAACCGAGACGGAGATGAAGGAGAAGAAGCACCGCGTCGAGGATGCGCTGCAGGCCACCCGCGCGGCCCTGGAAGAGGGCATCGTGCCGGGCGGCGGGATCGCGCTCCTGGCCGCGCAGAAGGCCCTCAACCACGAGGCGCTGAGCGACGATGACGAGCGCACTGGGGCGAACATCGTTCACCGCGCGCTCGAGGAGCCCCTCCGCCAGATCGCGGACAACTCCGGCCTCGAAGGCTCGGTCGTCGTCAACGACGTCCGCCACGCGAAGAAGGGCCACGGCCTGGACGCGTCGAACGGCGAGATCGTCGACCTGGTCGCGGCGGGCATCATCGACCCGGCGATGGTCACGCGCTCCGCGCTCCAGAACGCCGCCTCGATCGCCAAGAACATCCTGACCACCGAGGCGATCGTCGCCGAGGTGCCAGAAAAGGAAGGCGCTGCGCCGGGCGGAGGTATGCCCGACATGAGCGGGATGATGTAGGACACAGCGACCGGAGGTCGCCCGAGTACCTAGTGACGCGGGGCAGTGTGCCTCGCGAAGGTACTCTGGTGAGAACAGGCGAGTGCTTTACGGGGCCCGGCAGACGCCGGGCCCCGAGCCTTTAAAGTCGCCGGACATGCTCCTCGCACCGCGCGTGGGTCGCGAGTGATGATCGACCCGGTTACGATCCGGTAGCGGTGGGCACGACTGCTGATCAGGGCGAGGTCAGATGAGCGCGATCGGGCCGGCGAGCGAAGAGCGTCGATCCTCGCCCCCTCGCGCACTGCGGCGTAGCGGAGTGGTGCTGGCGGCTGTCGGCGTCGCGATCCTGCTGCTCATCTACGGCGGCTATGAGCATCACTGGCCGTGGACGGGGATCAACGGAAGCACCGCCACGTTGTGGGATTGGCTGCATCTGCTGCTGTTGCCGATCGCGGTGGTGATCTTGCCGATCTGGTTGAGCAGGCGAGATCAGCTCGGCTCCCCACACAAAGCCGCCGGAGTCACGATCTTGGCGGCTTTCGTGGCGGTGGTGGCGTTCGGCTATCTGACCCCGTGGACGTGGACGGGGTTCACCGGCAACACTTTCTGGGATTGGCTGGGTCTGCTCGCGCTACCGCTCGCGGTGGCACTGATTCCGGTCATTCGGCAGGTGCATGCAAACTGGAGGCGGCGTGATTGGTTGATCGTGATCGCGGCGCTGCTCCTGTTCCTGGTACCCGTTCTCGGCGGCTATCTCGGGAACTGGGGCTGGACGGGGTTTCGTGGCAACACGTTGTGGGACTGGCTGCACCTGCTGATCCTGCCGCTGCTGGTACCCACGGTGCTCGTCCCGGCGCTGAAGCCGTTCGCGACGCCGCAACCATCGCCGTCGCCGGAGCTAAGCCAGGCACCGCCCCAGCCGCTGCCGGCATCAGCGCCAGCGGGGCCCGCGACCGCCTCGCCCCCCGCACCGGCGGCTTCCCGCGAGCAGCCCGAGACGCGCTCGGGGGAGCTGGGCGCGGAGGGGCGAGGCCGAACCGAGGATCGAGTGCGGGCGCATCCCCACTGGCTTGCGACGGTCATCGGGTTATCGGCGCTTGCGATCGCCGCCGCGGTGGTGCTCGCAACCGGGGGAAACACGAATCAGTCCGCAGACCTGGGGCAAGACGCCACCCGGCTGAACGCGATCGTCCAGCAGTTCATCGCCGGCAAACGGCTCTCCCAGGGCCACAACCGGTACGCGGCGGCAGCGCAGAACCGCACCGCGCTGCTCGCACAGCTGAGCGCCCTGCACTCGCCGCCACAGCTCCGCGGCGCGACAGCGACGCTGCGCGAGATGACCGCCGACTCGCTTGCGTACAACCTGCTGATGGCCCAAGGACAGACCGCGCAGGCGAAGATTCCCGACGCCGCGCACGACGCGCTACGGCCGCAGTTCGTAAACCAGTTCAACCCCTACGCGCAACGCTATCTGAGCGTCACCTACCAGGCCGGCGAGCTGTAGGCGAGCCGGGTCAGGCCAGGCCGGACCCAACCCAATCGCCGCTGCCGCCGGTGCCCCGGGGCGCGAAGAAGTATCCGCCGCCGACGGGGGTTATGTAATCGGTCATCGGCTCGCCCTCGAGCCGTTTCTGGATCGCGGCGAACTGGCGCTCCGGGTCCTGATTGAAGGCGACGAACACGAGCCCCTGGTCGAGATTGCCGGCCTCGTCGACGCCGCGATGATAGCTGTAGCTGCGACGCAGAATCCGCTGGCCCGCGGTCGTGGAGGTGCGGGGGTTGGCGAGACGGATGTGCGCGGACAGGGGAATCCGGAGGCCTTGCGGATCGAGGTCGTAGCGCGGATCTTGGAATTCGCTGATGCCGCCTAGCGGTGCCCCGCTGACCCGGTAGCGGCCGATCATTTGCTCCTGCTCGAGCATCCCGACGCGATCCCAGAACTCGACGTGCATGCGAATCGTCCGGACGACGAAGTACGTGCCCCCCGCCGCCCACGGGGGCTCGTCGCCTCCGGGTTGCACCCAGACCAGCTGGTTCATCAGCGCGGCGGCGTCGACGTCGGGGTTTGCGGAACCGTCGCGGAAAGCGAACAGGTTGCGCCGGCCGCTTTGCGGGCTGGGCCCCCGCTGGGCCCCCTGGAAGCCGTCGAGCGTCCACCGCACGACGAGCCGCCCCGCGACCGCTCGCATCAGCTCGCGCACCGTGTGTAGGACGGTGTCGCGCTGACCGGCAGAGATCTGGACGATCACATCGCCGCCGGTCCGCGCCGGTTGCAGCTGGTCGTCGGCAAACGCGGGCATCTCCGTCAGTCGCCGCGCGCGCAGCCGGCCGAGCCCGTAGCGAGAGTCGAACAACGACGCGCCGAAGCCGATCGTGACCGTCAGCGTGTCGGGACTATCGAGCGAGCCGAGGATCCCCGAATCGGGTGGCGGGTCATCGATCGGCGCGACCCCCACGCTCTCACCCTCCGCCAGGAGCCGAGCCTCGGTGGACAGCGCCTGCAGCGCTTCGAACAGCACTTCCTTGTTGGGGGCGATGCTGTCGAGCGCGAGGAACGTGGCCTGATCCTGGCGCGGGGTGAGGATCCCGGCTTGATGTGGACCGTCGAACGGCACGCGGGTGGCGAGCGCGCGGGCACCGGGTGCGGTTCACGTTGGGGCTGGGCCGTCACGTGAGCGGTGGCCGCTACACGATCCGTCTCTCGATCGACGCCGGCGGCACGGTCGGCGCGGTCACGCGCAGCGTGCTGGTTCGTTAGGGGCGCAGTCCAACGGCGCGGGGGCCCGGGAGGCGCCGGGCCCCTCGTCCCGTCGCCCGTAGTTGCGCATAAGCTCGCAGTACAGCTCACCGGTGCGTCGCGCCACCTCGGCCCAGTCGAAGCGCAGCGCGTGAGCGCGCGCCTGCCCCACGACCTGCGCGCGCAGCTCCTCGTCGGTCAGCACTCGCTCGAGGATCTCTTCCAGCGCATCGGAGTCGCGCGAGCGGAAACGCAGGCCGACCGTGCCGTCGGCCGGGACCACTTCCCGAAGCCCGCCGGTATCCGCCACCACGCACAGGCAGCCCGAGGCCATCGCCTCGAGCGCGACCAGGCCAAATGGCTCGTAGATCGAAGGCACGATGCACACCTCGCAGAGCCGGTACAGCGCGTGGAGCATGTCATCGCCGACCCAGCCGAGGAAGGTACCCGAGCCGGTCATTCGCAGGCGGGATGTCTGCCGCTTCAGTTCGGCCTCCGCGGTGCCCGTGCCCGCGACGACGAAGCGAACGTTTCCGAGCTTTCGCACCAGCGGCGCAAGCGCATCGAGCGCCACGTGAAAGCCCTTTTCGTACACCAGCCTGCCGACCAGCAACACCAGCCGATCGCCGGGCTGCGCGAACCGCCGGCGCATCGCGTCGAGGTCGTCGACCCTCGGCTCCAGCTCGCGCGGGTCGATCCCGTTCGGGATCGCCGTGATCCGGGCCGGCGAGACCCCGAACACGCTGGCTACGTGGCCTCGCATGTAGCGCGAGCAGGTGATCAGGCGATCTGCACGACGTGCCATCCGCCGCTCCACGGCATGGATGTAGGACTGAGGATGGTTCTGCACCCAGCCCTGGTGACGACCGTATTCGGTCGCGTGCACGGTCGTCAACCACGCACAGCCGAGCCTGCGCGCGATCGCACACGCGGCGGCCGCGACAAGCCAGTCATGCGAGTGGACCAGCTCGAACTCGAGGCGATCGCACAGCTCCAGGCCCCGCTTGCGCATGTCATCGTTCATCGCCTCGACCCAGTGGATGAAAGCGCTGGGATCTCGCGGAAACTCGGGCTCGTGCACCCGATGCACGAGCACCCCGTGCCGCTCCTCCGTTGTGGGGAGCGCGCCGCCGCCGCGGGTCAGCACGTGCACCTCGATGCCGTCGCGAACAAGCTGCTCTGAGAGCTTGCGAACATGGCGACCGAGCCCGCCCTCGATCACAGGTGGGTACTCCCAGGAAATCAGCAGGACGCGCATGACCGCGTCCGGGCACCCTACCGGAGCCGGCGCCGGTGTCCTAGACGCTCGCGGCGATCGCGAGCACCGAGCCGGTCCGCGGGGAAAGCTCCGCCCAGCGTTGCCCCCGGTCGTCGCTGTGCAGGAGCTGCCCGTCGCTCATGCCGGCCACCAGGTGATCGCCGATCGCGGCCAGCGCGTAGGGCATCGACTCGTCCGGCAGCGACAGCGCGCGCCAGCTGCCCTCCCAGCGGTAGAGCCGGCCGTTGGCGCGCTCGCCGCGGTGAGCCGTGCCCGGCCCGGACGCGGCGGACACGTACCAGCGCTCGGGGTCAGCGGGATCGACCGCCAGCGCCCAGCAGTAGCGCAGCTCCCGGCCCGTGTCCATCGCCTCCCAGGTCAGACCGCCGTCGCGGCTCAGCGCCGCGCCGTCACCTGCGGCCTGGTATGCGACGCCGTCGGCGCGAGGATGCCAGGCGAGGCTGTGCGAGTCCCGTTTGGCGCCGGGGCGGTGGTCCGAGAACGTCGCGCCGCCGTCGCCGGAATACATCAGCCCGCCCAGCTCGATCCCCACGAGCAGGCGCTCGGCATGGTGCGGATCGGGGGCGATCCAGCGCACATGGTGAGTCCACGGCCGCGGCGGAAAGCTCCACCGATCGCGCGAGGGAATCGCCTGTAGCGCCTCGAGCTCGGTCCACGAACCACGTTCGCGGGAGACGAACAGACGGCTTGGTTCGGTGCCGGCGTAAAGCGCGCCGTCGGCGGCGCTGATCGCCACCGAAAGCACGTCGCGTTCGGGCAGCTCGACCTGCTGCCAGCTCGCGCCGCGATCGTCGCTCAGCAGCGCTCCCCGGCCGCGGGTGCCTACGAGGACGCGGTCTCCGGCCGCGGCGACGCAGTCGACGCTGATGCGCTCGAGTACTGTCTCCGCAACCCACGAGGATCCGTCGCGATCGAGGCGCACGAGCCGGTCATCGCGGGTGCAGACGAAGAGCGAAGGGTCGTTCATCGGCGAGCTATGCGCTCGAAGATAGCCGAGCCACGCTCATCGAGCAGCGGCCCGAGCGCCTGCCGGCGATCGAACGCGCACTCGACGCCGCTGAGAACATTGCGCCAACGACCGGCCGGTGCTTCGAGCATCGCGTCGCTCGCTCTCGCCCGGGTTGCGACGATCACCATCACCTCGCCGCCGCGCAGGAATGCGCAGGCCCGATCGCCGACCTCCAGCGGATCATAGGACCCGAGGAATGGCTCCGGGCGCCGCGCTCGAAGCCCGAGGAGCCTCATCGTCACGAACAGCTTGTCGGTCGAGCCGTCAGGCGGCGATCCCCCCAGCAACCGATCGAGCATCGCCCGACGCCAGCCCCAATCGACGGGTTGGCGGTTGTCCGGATCGACCAGCGCACGGTATCGCAGCTCGTCGCCCTGGTAGATGTCGGGCACGCCGGGCACGGTCAGTTTCAGCGCCACCTGCGCGAGCGCGAACCGATCCCCGGCCGACGCGACGCGCGCCGCGAATGGCTCGAACTCCTGGAGGAACGGGCGATGGGAGTACAGCTCGCCGCAGAAGCGCTTCACTGCCAGCTCCCAGTCGGCGTTCTGGCGCACCCAACTCGTGTTCCGCTTCGCCTCGCGCAGCGCCTTCTCGGCGTATGACGCCATTCGCTCGGACGAGATCGGCCAGGCACCGACCAAAGTTTGGAACAGGAAGTAGCGCTCGACGTCGTCGGGAGCGCCCTCGGAGCGAAGTGGCTCGGTGAGCTCGAACCACCTCTGCACGCTCGCCGCCCACTCCTCGGGCATCGACGAGAGCGCCGCGATCCGTGCGCGTACGTCGCCCGAGCGCTTGGTGTCGTGCGTCTGGGTGGTGAGCAGGTTCCACGGCAGCCGCCGCGCTCGTTCCAGGTTGCCTGCATGAAAGCGCTCGACGTCGATCCCGAAGCGCGAGGGATCGCCGCCGACGTCGTTGAGCGCGAGCAGCCGCGCGTACCGATAGAACGCGGTGTCCTCCACGCCTTTGGCCATCACCGCCGGCGTGGTCTGCTGAAAACGGGTGATGAACTCCGGTGTGACGGGGCGCTCGAGCGCGAGGATGTCGCGCAACCGGGGGTCGAGGCCGGCGATCACGGCTCGATCCGCCTCGCTGATCTTCCCGCTCGAGGGGTCGATGTAGGTGCGGTACACCGGCAGCGATGCGAGCCCCTGCTCGAGCACCAGGCGCGGCAAGCCGCAGTCCAGGCGCTCCAGCCGGTCGACCTCCGGTCGGAATGTCCCAAGCACCTGCTCGAGCTTGGCCTCGAGCGCCAGCGCGCCGAACTCCCGCGGGTCGCCGGAGACCTGCTCCCACAAGGCGGTCAACGGCGCCTCGCCCTCCGGATCGACGAACAGCGCGCAGACATCGTTTAGGAACTCGTAGCCGACCGTTCCGCAGACCGGCCAATCCGGGAGCCGCTCGCCCGGGTCGAGGATCTTCTCGACCCACACTCGCGTTGCTCCCGCGTCGCGAAGGCGCCCCAGGTAGCCGGCCGGATCGGCGAGCCCGTCGGGATGGTCGATCCGCACCCCGTCGACCGATCCGTCGGCGAGGAGTGACAGCACCAGCGCGTGCGTCTGCTCGAACACCTCGTGGTCCTCCTGCCTGACCGCCGCCATGTCGTCGATGTCGAAGAATCGCCGGTGCTGGCCGGTGACCGGATCCAAGTCGAAGAACTGCTCGCGCAGCGATCGATCTGACCAGTACGGGTTCGCGTCGTCGGCTGCCATGTGGTTTGGCACCACGTCGAGCAGGATTCCCATCCCGGCTCCGCGCACCTCCGCGGCGAGCGCCGCGAACGCCTCCTCGCCCCCGAGCGCTTCGGACAGCCGCCGTGGATCGATGACGTCATAGCCGTGGGTGGAGCCGGGCCGCGCCCGCAGCGACGGAGAGAGGTAAAGATGCGAGACCCCGAGATCGCGCAGGTACGGCACGATCGCGCCGGCCGCCGCGAAGCCGAACTCGTCCGTCAGCTGAAGGCGGTAAGCCGCCCGTAGTTCGATCGCCGAGCCGTTCAAGCGACTCGCTTCAGGATCGCGATCGAGTGCGAGAGGACGGTCAGTTCGGTTCGGGCCCCGAAGCGATCGCTGCCCGCGCCGGCAGCCGGGTTCGCGGTCGAGAGCTCCAGCGACCACTGCGCGCCGAAGCGCCGCCGGGGGAGCATGAACTGCCGATCCTCGTCGTGCGCGTTGAACAGCACCAGGAAGGAATCGTCCTCGATCTCCTCTCCGTGGGACATGTGGTACGGGATCTCCCGGCCGTTGAGGAACATTCCCAGCACCGGCTCGCCGCTCTGCCAGTCGCGACGGGTCATCTTCAGCCCATCGGCACGGAACCACCACACGTCCGGGAGGCCGGAACCCTTTAGCTCGTGGCCGCGAAGGAAGCTCTCGCGCCGGAACACCGGATGCTCGCGGCGCAGCAGGATCAAGCGGCGCGTGAACTCGCGCAGCTCCGCCTCGTTCTGCGCCTCGCTCCAGTCGTACCAGGAGAGCTCGTTGTCCTGGCACCAGCAGTTGTTGTTGCCATGCTGCGTGCGGCCGACCTCGTCCCCGCCCAGCAGCATCGGCGTGCCCTGCGAGATGAACAGCACGGTCAGGAAGTTCCGCTGCTGCCGGGCTCTTAAGGCGAGCACCGCGGGATCGTCGCTTTCGCCCTCGACGCCGCAATTCCAGGAGCGGTTGTCGTCGGTTCCGTCCCGGTTGTCCTCCATGTTCGCCTCGTTGCGCTTGTGCTCGTAGGAGACGAGGTCGGCGAGCGTGAAGCCGTCGTGCGCGGTGACGAAGTTGATCGAGGCGAACGGGTCGCGGCCATCGGACTCGTACAGGTCCGCGGACCCGGACAGACGCGAGGCAAATTCGCCCCGGTTGGTGTGCCCTCGCCAGTAGTCGCGCACCGTGTCGCGGTAGATGCCGTTCCATTCGGACCATAGAACGGGGAAGTTCCCTACCTGATAGCCACCCGGCCCGACATCCCACGGCTCGGCAATCAGCTTGACCTGGGAGAGCACCGGGTCCTGATGAATCACGTCGAAGAACGCCGACAGCCGGTCGACGTCGAAGAACTCCCGGGCCAGCGCGGCTGCGAGATCGAAACGGAAGCCGTCCACATGGCACTCGACCACCCAGTAGCGCAGTGAGTCCATGATCAGGCGCAGCACGCTCGGGTGGACTGGATTCAGCGAGTTGCCGGTTCCGGTGAAGTCCATGTAATACCTGGGCTTGTCCGGGGCCAGCCGGTAGTAGGAGCTGTTATCGGCGCCCTTGAAAGCGAGCATCGGTCCGAGGTGATTACCCTCGGCCGTGTGGTTGTAGACCACGTCGAGGATCACCTCGATCCCGGCGCGATGGAGCGCCTTGACCATCCCCTTGAATTCCCGAACCTGCTCGCCGAGCCTGCCGGTGGCCGCGTATTCGGAGTGGGGAGCGAAGTAGCCGATCGTGCTGTAACCCCAATAGTTGCGAAGTCCCTTCTCGCTGAGGAACGATTCGTCGGAGATATGGTGGACGGGCAACAATTCGACGGCGGTGACGCCGAGGTCCACGAGATAAGCGATCGCGGCCTCTGACGCGAGCCCGGCATAGGTGCCGCGCAGGTCCTCCTGCACCTCCGGATGCCGCATCGTGAAGCCCTTCACGTGCGTCTCGTAGATCACCGTGTCGGCGAACGGGATCCGGGGCGGACGGTCCCCCTCCCACAGGAACGCGTCGTCGATCACCACCGACTTGGGGATCGCCGGAGCGTCGTCCTCGTCGTCGGGCTCCAGGTCGGCGTCGTCTGTCCCGGTCGGGACATAGGGGAGCACGTTGGCATCCGAAGCCCAATCGACGACCCCATCGATCGCCTTCGCGTATGGATCGATCAGCAGCTTGGCGGGATTGAAGCGGTGGCCGGCGAGCGGCGCGTAGGCGCCGTGGACGCGGAACCCGTAGCGCTGGCCGGCGCCGACGTCGGGCAGGTAGCAGTGCCGGTTGAGCGCCCGCCGCTGGGTCATCTCGATCCGCGTCTCGTTGCCCTCGGCATCGAACAAGCAGAGGTCCACCGCCTCCGCGTGCTCGGAGAAGATCGCGAAGTTAGTTCCGCCGCCGTCCCACTTTGCTCCCAGCGGGAACGGCTGGCCCGGCCAGATCTCGGTCAATGGATCAGGGCCCCGGAAAGCGGGTCGAGCGCGAGATGGCACTCGCGCAGGAGCGAACCCGAGGAAGTCGCGAGGCGCAGCCGCTTGCGGCCGGTTCGCAGGCGCAGCGCCTCGTGGCTGAAGTTGCAGACAAGCTCAAATCCTCCCCGTTGTACGAGTAGCCAGCGCGACTGCTCGTCGAACTCGATCCTATCCGGGTCGCCCGCCGGCAGATCGCGGCGAGCCTGCAGCAGCTCGGCGCACAGGCCTACGCAGTTAGGATCGACCTCGCGGGTCAGCTTGGAGCGTTCAAAGGTCTCGATCGACTGGGGATCCGGAATCTCCTCGCGGAACTGCGCGAACGCCGCGAATTCAGCGCGCCGGCCCTCGCGCGTGGCGGTCGCGATCTCCTCGTCGATGTGATCGGAGAAGAACTGAAACGGCGCCTCCTCACCGTATTCCTGGCCCATGAACAGCATCGGGACGAATGGGGAGAGGAGCGTGCAGAAAGCGGCCAGGGGGCGAGCCTCGAGCGGCAGTCGATCCCCGAAAGCGCGATTGCCGACCTGATCGTGGTTCTGGGAGAAGACCACGAACCGCTCCGGCACGACGTCGTCCGCGGGAGCGCCGAAGCGCCGCCGGCGGAAGGCCGAGTACGCGCCGTCGTGTACGTGTGGCCGGTGAAAGGCCTTCGCGAGTGCAGCGACGGTACCGAAGTCCCCGTAGTAGCCGTCCCGTTCATCGGTCAACAGCGTCCGCAACGCGTGGTGAAAGTCATCCGCCCAGGCCGCGTCACAGCCGTAGCCTGTGCGTCCGCCTGGTGCCCGGCCGCCGGCCTCGCTTGCCAGCAGCGGGCGCACATTATCCGGCTCGTCGCGCGGACGCATCACGCGGGGATCGTTGAGGCCGCTCTCGGCGATCACCAGGGCGCCCTCGCGGACTTCCTGAACGCGTGTGGCGATTGCCTGCACGATGTGCTCGGCGCTCGAGTCGAAGATCGCGTGGATCGCATCGAGCCGCAGCCCGTCGATGGCGAAGTCGCGAACCCAGCCGGTGGCGCTCTGCAGCACCCATTCTCTGACCGGGTCGCAGTCGGCGTCGTCGTAGTTGATCGCTCGTCCCCATGGCGTCTCGTACTTCTCGGTGAAGTAAGGGCCAAACGCCTCCAGCGCCTGCACGCCCGATGCGCCGACGTGGTTGTAGACCACGTCGAGGATCACCGCCAAGCCGGCCGCGTGCGCCGCCTGGACGAGCTGCTCGAGGCCGGCGGGACCGCCATAGGACGACTGCGCCGAGGAGATGTAGACGCCGTCGTAGCCCCAGCCATGGTGACCGGGGAACTCAGCCACGGGCATGATCTCGATCGCCGTGATGCCCAATCGCGCCAGCTCGTCGAGGTGCCGCGACGCCGCCGTGAAGGTGCCCTCGGGAGTGAACGTGCCGACGTGGAGCTCGTATAGCACGAGTTCGTCGAGCGTCGGTGCGACGAACGCAACGTGCTCGGGCGCAGGATCGAACACCCGGGAGGGACCGCGCAGACCGCTCGGCTGCGAACGCGAGCAGGGATCAGGGAGCGCCTGGCGATCGACGACAAACTGATAGTCGTCCCCAGCGGCAGCCGGGGCGACGAGCTCATAGACCCCGTAGCCGGGGGACTCGAGTTCCAGCTCTCGCTCTCCGAGCCTCAGCGATAGCGAATCAGCGCGCGGAGCCCAGACCCGGAACTCGGTGAAGCCGTCGCCTACCGGGCGAGCCCCCAGCGGCCGCTCCCATGGGTAGCTCTCGGCCTTCACTCGTCTGCAGGACTGAACCAGACCGCCGCGAGCGGCGGCAGCGTGATCGTGGCTGACACCGGCTGACCGTGCCACGGCACAGGCTCGGGTTCGATCGCGCCGAAATTTCCCCAGTCACTTCCACCGTAGTAGCCCGAGTCGGTATTGAGCAGCTCTTGCCAGCGACAGGCGCGCGGCAGTCCCAGCCGGTAGCCCTGCTGCGGGACCGGGGATAGATTCGCGACGAAGACCAGCACTCGCTCGCCGCCCCGGGAGGCACGCGCGAACGCAATCACGTTGCGGTCGGCGTCGTTGGGCTCGAGCCACCAGAAGCCGGCCGGATCAGAATCGATCTGCCACAGCGCCGGCTCTGCGCGATAGAGCCGGTTCAGGTCGCGCACCAGCGCTTGCACGCCCGCATGCTCGGGCCGCTCCAGCAGGTGCCAGTCGAGCGAGCGTTCGTAGCTCCACTCCTGTTCCGGTGCCAGCTCGCTGCCCATGAATATCAGCTTCTTGCCCGGATGCGCCCACATGTACGCATACAGCGTGCGGAGGTTCGCCAGCTTCTGCCAACGGTCGCCGGCCATCTTCGAGAACAGCGACCCTTTGCCGTGCACGACCTCGTCGTGCGACAGCGGCAGGATGAAGTTCTCGCTGAACGCATACATCAAACTGAAGGTCAGCTCGTGATGGTGGTAGCGGCGGTAAATCGGGTCCTGCTGGAAGTAGCCGAGGGTGTCGTGCATCCAGCCCATGTTCCACTTGAAGCCGAAGCCGAGCCCGCCGAGGTATGTGGGTCGCGAGACGCCGGGCCAGGCGGTCGACTCCTCGGCCGCGGAGATGATCCCCGGCTCGCGCCCGTAGATCACCTCGTTGAGCTCCTTGAGAAACGCCACCGCGTCTAAGTCCTCGCGACCGCCGAATTGATTGGGGACCCACTCGCCCGGGTTGCGCGAATAGTCCAGGTACAGCATCGACGCGACCGCGTCGACGCGAATGCCGTCGGCGTGGTAATCGCGTAGCCAGAAGAGCCCGTTTGAAATCAGGAAGTTGCGAACCTCGTGGCGGCCGTAGTTGAACACCAGCGTGCCCCAGTCCGGATGAAAGCCGCGGCGGGGATCTGCGTGCTCATACAGCGCGGTGCCGTCGAAGCGGGCGAGCGCAAAGTCGTCGCGGGGAAAGTGGGCCGGCACCCAGTCAAGGATCACCCCGATGCCGTGGGCGTGCATCCGGTCGATGAACTCGCGGAAGTCGTCGGGCGATCCATACCGGGGCGTCGGCGCGAAATAGCCGGTCACCTGATAGCCCCACGATCCGGTGAACGGATGCGCCATCACGGGCAACAGCTCCACGTGAGTGAAGCCCATGTCTTTTACGTACGCGGCGAGTTCGTCGGCAAGCTCGAGATAAGTGAGCGGTCGGTTGTCTTGGAGTGTGTTCAGGCGCCAGGAGCCGATGTGGACCTCGTAGATCGATACCGGCTCTTCGAGCGGCCGCCGCTCGCCTCGGGTGCGTATCCACTCGAGATCGGCCCCGCTCCAGGTGTGCTCGGGCGTGAACACCACCGAGGCGGTCTGGGGCGGTAGCTCGGTGGCGAATGCGTACGGGTCTGCCTTCAGCGCGAGCTGGCCGTCCGCGGTCAAGATCTCGTACTTGTAACGGGCCCCTGGCTCCACCGCGGGGAGAAACAGCTCCCAGATGCCGGTCGCGCCGAGCGAGCGCATCGCGTGCAGCCTTCCGTCCCACGAGTTGAAGTCCCCGACCACGCTGACCGCGTTCGCCGCGGGCGCCCAGACCGCAAACGCGGTTCCGCGCACCCCTTCGTGATCGCGCACGTGCGCGCCGAGCTCCTCATAAATGTGCTCGTGCCGCCCTTCGCTGATCAGATGGAGGTCGAGCTCTCCGAGCGTGGGCTCGAATCCGTACGGATCGTCGATCGTGAACCGCCCCCCGCTTCCATAGTCGACCTCGAGTCGGTAGCGCAGCGGGGTCTGGGCGCCGGGAACCGTCGCTTCGAACACTCCGCCGGGATGGATCTGCTCGAGCTCGACCACGGAGCCGTCCGGCAACAGCGCCTTGATCTCGGATGCCGCCGGACGCATCGCGCGAATCGCCACGCCTCCGTTGAGTTGGTGGGCACCGAGGATCGAATGTGGGTTGAAGTGCTCGCGCCGGACGAGCGCGTCAAGCTCTTGCGTCGCGACCGTACTCACGAGCTCTCCAGCAGTCTCCTGATGCCGGCCACGGGGATCGATACCCAGACCGGACGGTTATCAAGCTCGTAGCGAAGCTCGTAGATCGCCTTCTCGAGCTCGTATATCGAGAGCAGGTTCTCTACCGCAGCCTCGCTGCCTGGCAACAGTGCCGGTTCCACGTTCGCCAGGTACTCATCGAGGAACACGCGCCGCGCGCGCTCTTCAAAATCCTCGGGCGCTTGCCGGCCCCGCATGATCTGGACCGCCGAGGTTACGTACGCAAACGATCGCAGCATGCTTGCCACATCGCGCAGCGGCGAGCGCTTCTGGCGGCGCTCGTACAGGGGACGAGCGGGCTCGCCTTCGAAATCGATGATCACCCAGCCGCGAGGGGTGTAGAGCGTCTGGCCGAGGTGATAATCGCCATGCGTCCGGATCACGCGACCGCTGATCCCGATCTGCGAGCGCATCGCGAGCCGCTCACGGACATCCTGGCCGCGACCAACGATCGGGGCGAGCGGTTCCTCGTCGGGCAGCCTCAGGAACATCCGCTCGATGTCCTCATCCACGGTCGCCGTCAGCAGCGAGAGAGACTCCTGACTGGGCTGATCGGGCGAGAACGCCGGGTCGCTGGGATCGCTTGCGAGCGCCGAATGCATCGCAGCGGTCACCCTGCCCAGCGCACCGAGCTCCTCGAGCAATGCTTCTGGGTCGGACTCGATTTGCTCCAGCGCGAGCTCCCAGCCGCCGCGCGCGTCCGGGAAGAACTGCTGCGCCACGCCGAGCGTGGAGGCAAGCGCCTGGCCCTCGTACTCATACCACCCGTGCAACGGCGCGATGTTGGGAAAGCCGGCCCGGGTGAGGAAACGGAGAATCTCGAGCTCGGGGTTGATTCCCGGCTCGAGCTTCCGGAACAGCTTCAGCACGAGCCGGTCGTCGAAGATGATCGACGAGTTCGACTGCTCGACCCCGATCAACCGGGCCGGAGAGGCGGCGGATACGTTCGCCACACCGTTGGCGCGGTAGAAGCTGAACCGCCCCTCGTCGGTGTCGATCTCCTCGCCTGTGTCGATCCGTTGCAGCAGCTCCATCGCCTCGCGCGGATCAGCTAGCGCGTCATACGCGGTCCACCCGTCCGTACGGGCGATTGGCTCGCCAGGACCCGGCTCGCCCGCGGTTCGAAACGCCAGCGGAAGCTGATAGATCTCGTGCGTACCGGTGGCGAACCGGGTTTGCACGAGCCCCAGGAACAGCTGGGGCTCCTCGCGCAGCACCACCCCCTCCACGATCTCCACTCCGCTTAGGGCGCGGGACTTGGACGCGTACCAGCGCTGCCACGCCAGCCAGTCGCGGAGACTCTCTTCGTCGAGACATCGGCGGATGTCGGCGACTTCGATGAACGCACGATCACTCATCGCCGGCGCGCTCCGTGTCCTCGACTAGTTCGAACCAGAAGAAACCGCGCGGCGCGAGCGTGAGCAGATAGGGCCACGCTCCGATCCGCGGAAATCGCGAGCGACCGAACAGCTCGACCGGATAGCGGCCTTCGAAGGCACTGAGATCGAGCTCGACTGCTTGCGCCGAGCGGGCAACATTGTGAACGCACAACACCAGATCATCCTCGAACCGGCGCAAATGCGCGAATATCCGGGGATTGGACGGCTCGATCGGCTCGTAGGTGCCCGAACCGAACACCGGGTGCTCCTTGCGCAAGCCGATGAAGCGATGAATCCAGCGCAGCAGCGAGGTCGCCGTCCGCAGCTGTGCCTCCACGTTGACCGCTTGGTAGCCGTACACGGGGTCCATCAGCGTCGGGGCGTACAGCTGTGCAAAGTCGGCCCGTGAGAAGCCCCCATTGCGGTCGCTGGTCCACTGCATCGGCGTGCGAACGCCATCGCGGTCGCCGAGGAAGACGTTGTCGCCCATCGCGATCTCGTCGCCGTAGTAGAGCACCGGTGACCCGGGCAGCGAGAACAGAATCGCGTGCATCAGCTCGATCTCGTCGCGCCCGTTGTCGAGCAGCGGCGCCAGCCGCCGGCGGATGCCGAGGTTCAGCTTCATCCGCGGGTCCTTGGCGTACTCGGTGTACATATAGTCGCGCTCGTCGTCGGTGACCATCTCGAGCGTCAACTCGTCGTGGTTGCGCAGGAACAGGCCCCACTGGGCGTTGTCGGGGATGTGCGGCGTCTGTTCGAGGATCTCGTAGATCGGTACCGCCTCCTCGCGGCGCAGCGCCATGAACATTCGCGGCATCACCGGGAAATGGAATGCCATGTGGCACTCATCTCCCTCGCCGAAGTACTCCACGACGTCCGCGGGCCACTGGTTGGCCTCGGCCAGCAGCACCCGGTCCGGATAGTGCTCGTCGATCTCGCGCCGGACCCGCTTGAGGTACGTGTGCGTCTCGGACAGGTTCTCGCAGTTGGTTCCTTCGCGCTCGAACAGGTACGGCACCGCGTCGAGCCGGAAGCCATCGAGACCTAGGTCGAGCCAGAAGCGCAGCACCCCGAGCATCGCCTCGCGCACGTCGGGGTTGGCGTAATTGAGATCCGGCTGGTGCGAGAAGAAGCGGTGCCAGTAGTAGGCGCCGGCAACGGGATCCCAGCTCCAGTTGGAGGATTCAGTGTCGACAAAGATGATCCTGGCGTCCTGGTAGCGCTCGTCGTTGTCCGACCACACGTACCAGTTGCGCCTCGGAGAATCGGGCGAGGAGCGAGACTCCTGAAACCAGGGGTGCTCGCTCGAGGTGTGGTTCATGACCAGGTCGGCGATCACCCTGATCCGGCGCGCGTGTGCCGCATCGATCAGTTCGTGAACGTCCTGCACCGTGCCGTAGTCGTGATGCACGTTGGTGAAGTCGGCAATGTCGTATCCACCGTCGCGCAACGGGGACTCGTAGAACGGCAGCAGCCAGATGCAGTCGATGCCGAGCCACTGCAGATAGTCGAGCTTCTCGGTGAGCCCGCGGAAGTCACCGGTGCCGTCGCCATTGGCATCGTAGAAGCCGCGCACCAGCACCTCGTAGAAGACCGACGACTTGAACCACAGTGGTTCGGCTTCGAACCACTGCCGGGTCAGTGCCTGCGACGACGAGGCGTGCGCGTCGGTGCGCGGCGCCGGCACGCCGGCGCCAGGACGGATCACGTGCGTCAGCGTGGGCGGCCCGGTCATAGCTCCACTCTAGTCACGTGCGCCTGGCGGACCCCCGGCGCCAGCCGCACGTAGTTGGGCCCAATCCGCCACTGGAAGCGCTCATCCGAGAGCAGATCGTGGACCGTGAACGAAGGCGGCAGGCCGAGGCTCGCGGGCACGACCGCCACTCCCTCCTGGGCCTGATGCGGGTCGATGTTGACGACGCTGATCACCGTGTTTGCGTCCGATCGCTTCGCGTATGCGATCAGCGCCTCGTTGGCAGTGTCCAGGAAGGTCACGTTCGATAGCGCTCCGAGCGCGGGATTCTCGCGACGGATCTGATTGATCCGCTTGATCAGCGGCAACAGCGGCCCATCCAGCGAGCGCCGTTTCAGCTCGTACTTCTCGGAGTGCAGATATTCCTCTGAGCCTTCGTGGACGGGAAGGTTCTCGAAGTTCTCGAAGCCGGAGTAGATGCCGTAGCTTGGGCTGAGCGTCGCCGCGAGGACCAATCGCGCCTCGAACGCCGGCCGGCCGCCGTGCTGCAGATAGGCGTGCAGGATGTCCGGCGTGTTGGCGAAGAAGTTCGGCCGGAAGTACTCTTGCTCGCCCGAGTAGGCCAGCTCCGAGACGTATTCGGTCAGCTCCCAGCGCGAGTTCTTCCAGGTGAAGTAGGTATAGGACTGGGTGAAGCCGAGCTTGGCGAGGTGGCGCATCACCGCGCGCCGGGTGAACGCTTCGGCAAAGAACACCACGTCGCGGTCGCGAGCGTGGACCTCCTCGATCAGCCACTCCCAGAACGAGAACGGCTTCGTGTGGGGATTGTCGACCCGGAACACCTTCACGCCGCAGTCGACCCAGTGCAGCACCACCTCGAGCAGCGCCTTCCAGAGACCCCGCCAATCGTGCGACTCCCAGTTGACGTTGTAGATGTCCTGGTAGCGCTTGGGCGGGTTCTCCGCATACTTGAGCGTCCCGTCGGGGCGATGATGAAACCATTCCGGGTGCTCCTTCAGCCAGGGATGGTCTGCCGAGCACTGGATCGCGAAGTCCAGACAGATGTCGATGCCGTGTCTGCGCGCTGTCTTCGTGAGCGACCTGAGGTCCGCTTCCGTGCCGAGCTCGGGATGGATCGCGTCGTGGCCGCCGCGCTCGTCGCCGATCGCCCACGGTGAGCCGGGATCGCCCGGCGCCGCCGTCAGCGCGTTGTCCCGGCCCTTGCGGTTGGTGTGGCCGATCGGGTGAATCGGGGGCAGGTAAGCGACGTCGAAGCCGAGCTCGGCGAGCCGGGGTAGCTCGCGCTCGACTCCTTTCAGGCCTCCCCACGAGCGCGGGAACAGCTCATACCACGCGCCAAAGCGCGCTCGCGGGCGATCCACCTCGATCGCCAGCCTCGGCGCAAGGCTGACTTCGCCGTGATGGGCCTGAGAGCGTTCGACGGCCGCGGCCAGCTCCGGTCCGAGCGCCACGTCATGCTTCGCGGACTCGGGCGTCTCGTCGTCCTCGAGCGTCTGGATCGCGTGCTCGATCAGCCGGCGGTCGCCGTTCTGCGTGCGTTTCAGGTTGTCGATCGCGGCGCGCAGCAGCACGATTCCCTCGGACAGCTCGCCGGCGAGATCATCTTGCCCTGCGGCGATCTTGCGCTCGAGCTCGTCGCGCCAGGTGCCGAACACGTCGGTCCAGGCATCGATCGTGTACTCCCAGCGCCCCTCGCGATCGACTTCGAACTGACCGGCCCAGCGCACGCCGCCAAGTTGGGCGTCGGTCCGGTGCAGCTCGGCCTGGCCCCACTTCTTCTCGTCGGGGCGTCGGTAGCGAACAACCGCGCGCAGGAGATCGTGGCCGTCCCGGAAGACGTCCGCCGCCACCCTGACCGTGTCGCCGACGCAGCGCTTGGCCGGAAACCGGCCGTCATCAACGGCCGGTGCGGGGTATTGGATAACGATTCGCTTGGGTGGTTTCTCCGCCACGGTCGCTCAAGGTATCCAGCTGCTCGACTCAGGTAAACAATTCCTCGTGAAACCACTCCCCCGCTCGAGCGGCGTCCAGCTGCACATCACTTCGCTCCCCGATGGCCGTCTGGGCCGCTCAGCCTACGAGTTCGTCGATTGGCTGGCGGCCGCCGGTCAGACCTGGTGGCAGGTGCTGCCGGTCGGTCCTCCAGATCGATACCGCTCACCCTACAAGTCGAGTTCGGCGTTTGCGGCATGGCCGGGATTGCTGGCCGAGCCGCGCGCACCCGTGAGCTCCTCCGAGGTGGCGGAGTTCGTCGAGCGCGAGCGCTACTGGATCGGCGATTGGGAGCGGTTCGGGGGCGCGGTGGTCGACCAGGTCCGCTTCGAGCGGGAGTGGGGAGCGCTGCGCTCGTATGCTGCTTCCCGCCGCGTGCGCGTGTTCGGCGATCTGGCGATCTACGTCGCGCCGGGCAGCGTCGATCACCGCGCGCACGCAGAGCTGTTCCAGACCGGCGTGCAGGCGGGGGCGCCGCCTGACGCCTACTCGGACACCGGTCAGCTGTGGGGTAACCCCCTCTACCACTGGCCGGCCCTGCGCCGCCGCCGGTACCGCTGGTGGGTGGAGCGCCTGCGGCGCACGCTGTCGCTGTTCGACCTCGCCCGGATCGATCACTTCCGCGGCTTCGTCGCCTACTGGGCGGTCCCCGAGGGAGCGCGAACGGCCGCTCGCGGTCGTTTCCGCCGCGGGCCGGGGAGAGCGGTGTTCGACGCCGCCGCTCGCGCGCTCGGTTCCGAACTGCCCTTGGTGGCGGAGGATCTAGGGGTGATCACGCCGCCGGTGGAGCGGTTGCGCGATCAACTCGGCTTGCCGGGGATGCTGGTGCTGCAATTCGGCTTCGATCCGCGCGAGCCGGACAGTCCGCACCGCCTCGCCAATCACGCGGAGCATCGGATCGTCTACACCGGCACCCACGATCATGACACCGCGCGAGGCTGGTACGAGTCGCTGATCCCGTCCGCGCGGGCGGCCGTGGACGACGCGCTGGCGAGATTCGGCGAGCGCGAGCCGTGGTGGGGCCTGATCCGGCTGGCATTCGCCTCGCCCGCCCGGGTGGCCATGATCCAGGCTCAGGATGTGCTCGGGCTGGGCAGCGGGGCCCGGATCAACGACCCCGGGCGAGCCCGCGGGAACTGGCGTTGGCAGATGGGCGAGGGGGTGCTGACCGATGATCTGGCGGCGCGGCTGCGGGAGGTGACGGAAGCCGCGGGGCGGTTGGCGGGGTGAGGCGGGGCGGGGGGTTCGTCGGGCTGAGCGCGGGGCGGGGCGGTTCGCCTTGCAGGGTGATGCGGGGCGGCGAGCGTCCAGCCCACCGCCCGCTCCGCCGGGGGCGGCCGTCCAACCGCCCGCCCGCTCCGGCGTCGATCGCCGTGTCCGATTCATCCCGACACCCCACGGGTAGCGCACCGCAAGGAACCACTCGAGGGAGGTCCATCGATGACGTTTATCGCCCGCCGATCGGGTGTGAGCGCCGAAGCTCGGCCCGCCACCGGGGCGACGGAGCGGGCGCGGTCGATTCTCGCGCGGCTCGACCGGATCGATGTCTGGTCGATGCCGTTTCTGTTCATCGGCATCATCGGCACCGGCTTTCTGTTCGCGTTCTACGACGTGTTCGACATCAACGTGTCGTTCATCCAAAGCTGCATCGCGCTGAAGCCGGGTTGCACGGCGGCCAACGCTGTCACGACCTTGCGTATCCCGGTGGTGCTGAATTTGGCCGGCGCGAGCGCGTTGTACAGCGCCCCCATCCCTGTCAAGGTCATCGTGATCACCCATATCCCCTACGCCGCCGTGTTCGGGAACCGCACGTATACGATGCGGGTGATTCAGCAAGCTGTGGCTGCCGCTGGGAGCGCTGATCACGGTGATCGGCGGCGTGATCGTGGCCGCCGGCGGCAAGCACCTCACGCTCACGTTCGTCGGCTCGGTGATCGTGTTCTTCGGCTTCAACATCTGGGTCCCTATGACCTACGCCCTGTCGACTGAGAGCTTCCCCACGCGCGCCAGAGCGACCGGCTTTGCGCTGGTCGACGGCGTGGGCCACTTCGGGGGCGGCATTGGGGTACTGCTGATCGCGCCGCTCATCCCGCACCTCACGGTGTTGGAAGCACTGATGCTGATCTCCGGGTTCCTGGTCGTCGCGGCCGCTCTTGCCCAGCTGAGCGCCCGGACGCGCGGTCGCCGGTACGAGGAGATCTCACCGTGACCGGTGCCGGCGCATTTGCCTGAGCGCGATCACCGCCTCGCGCCCGCTGACCTTTGCATGACGGTAGGCGTAGGTCGCGTCGCCGCGCAGGCGCGTCCACGGTGTCGTCTCGTAGCGGATCAGCGAGCCCGGCCATGCTCGAACCGGCAGGCCATCATGCTCGAGCACCGATAAGGCGCGCTCGGAGATCGCGATCTGACCGAACGCGGTCGGGTGGACGTGGTCGGCCATCACCAGGTTGCGGGCGTAGAAATCGCGTAGCTGGACGACGAGCGCCCCGAGCTCGCCCGCCACCTGCTCGATCGCTCCGTTGAGCTCACTGACTCGGTGCCGCCCGGCTCGGGGTCGCCCGAGATCAAGCGGCGCGGTCATCGTCAGGACGCGATCGCAGCGGGCCTCGAGAAAGCGCAGCGAGAAGCGGAACCGTTGCTCGAACGCGGCCGCGTCCCAGTCGGGCGCGCGCACGTCGTTGACGCCGATGTACAGGCAACCGAGGTCATATTCAGCCGACGGGTGCGCCGTGCGTCGTTCGAACGCCGGGATCTGGTCGCAGGCCACGTCGCATACGCCGGCCCCGTCGGTGGCGTAGGTAGTGAACGGGAGCCCGGTCGCGCGGGCCACCCACAGCGCCCACGACTGCAGCGCGACCCCCCACTGGAGCTCGCCTCCACCGTTGGTGATCGAGTCGCCAAATGCAAGCACTCCCAATCTGGTTTTGTTCTCCTCGATCGACCGCAAGTTGGCGAGCGTAGCGGCCTGGGAATAATGCCCACCATGCGCCGCCCGACGAGCACGATCAGCGACGGCCGCCTTGACCTCAGCCGAGCCGCGGGCGAACTAGCCGAGCGGCTTCCGAACGAGCTCGCTCCGCTCGCCCGCCTCGCGTACAACTATCGCTGGTCTTGGCTGCCAGGGGGCCACGAGCTGTTCCGCAGGGTCGACGCCGAGCGGTTCGAGCTGTGCCTGCATAACCCGGTGCGTCTCTTGCAGGAGTCATCGATCAGCGTGCTGCGCCGGGCAGCCCGAAGTCGCGAGCTGCTCGAGCAGGCGAGGTCGCTGGAAGCGCTGGTGCTCTCCGACCTGCACCGCTCTCCCGGCGGCGAGACAATCGACCCTGTCCGGCCGGTCGCGTTCCTGTGCGCGGAGTACGGCGTGCATGTATCGCTGCCGATCTATGCCGGCGGACTCGGGGCCCTCGCCGGGGATCTGCTCAAGGAGGCCTCCGACCAGGCGCTACCGCTCGTCGCGGTCGGCCTGATGTACCGCAAGGGCTACTTCCGGCAACGGATTGACGCGACCGGGATGCAGCACGAGTACTGGATCGATACCGATCCGCAGCGGCTTCCGGCGGCGTTGGTGAGAGGCGAGGATGAGCGGCCGGTCACCGTCACCGTCCCGATCTATGACACGGACGTAACCGCTCAGCTGTGGCGCGTGGACGTGGGGCGCGTGCCGCTGTTCCTGCTCGACACCGACTGTCCGGAAAACGATCAGATCGAACGGTGGATCACGGCGCGTCTGTACGAGGCCGACCCGGACATCAGGCTTGCCCAATACGTGCTGCTCGGGGTCGGCGGGGTCCGGGCGCTGCGGGCCGTCGGGATCGATCCCGGAGTTCTGCACCTCAACGAGGGCCATGCAGCGCTGGCGCCGCTCGAGCTGGCGCGAGCAAGCTTGCTCGATGGAGACGGCGCCGAGGCTGCTCTTGATCGCGCTCGGGATCGCACCGTGTTCACGACCCATACTCCCGTGCCCGCCGGCAACGACACATATCCGCCTGAGCAGATCGAGCATGCGATCGCACGGCTGGCGGTGGAGCTGCCGCTGCTGTCCGATGAGCTGATCGACCTTGGCCGAACCCGGCCTGGAGATCGGGGGGAGCGCTTCGGCGTGACCCAGGCCGCGCTTCGAATGAGCTCTCGCGCGAACGGCGTCAGCGCTCGCCACGGTGGCGTCGCTCGAGAGATGTGGGCGGAGCTATGGCCAGGTCAGCCCGTCGAGCAGGTTCCAATCGGCCATGTCACCAACGGCGTTCACGTGCCGACCTGGATCGGCGGCGCGATGCGCGGCCTGTTCGACCGCTGGCTCGGCGACGGCTGGATGACCCGCACCGCCGACCCGCTCACCTGGGCCCCGGTCGACCAGATCCCCGACGCCGAGCTGTGGGACGCGCGAGGGCTCCAGCGCGCCGAGCTGCTCGCGTTCGTGCGCGCCCGGGCGGTGACCGATCGCCTGGCTCGCGGAGACCTTCGAGACTATGTCGCCGCGGCCGGCCAGGCCTTCGACGAACAATTCCTGACGATCGGATTCGCCCGCCGCGTGGCGACCTACAAACGCCTCGATCTGCTCACCCGAGATCCCGATTGGACGCTCGCGTTACTCGGCGGCGAGCAGCCGGTTCAGGTACTTCTCGCCGGCAAGGCGCATCCCCGCGATGACGAGGCGAAGCGGTCGCTGCAGCGCCTGTTCGGGCTGAAATACGCGCGAATCGTGGCCGAGCGCGTGGCGTTCCTCGATGACTACGACCTGGCCACGGCGGCGCGACTGGTGCGCGGCTGCGACGTCTGGCTGAACATGCCGCGGCCACCGCTCGAGGCGAGCGGTACGAGCGGGATGAAGGCCGCGATCAACGGCGGAATCCAGGTGAGCGTGCTCGACGGCTGGTGGGCGGAGGCCTACGACGGAGCCAACGGCTGGGCTATACCGGGCGAGGTGAGCTACGACCAAGGCGCCCAGGACGAGCGCGACGCCGCGGCGCTTCATCGGGTCCTCGACGAGCAGGTAGTTCCCGCCTTCTACGATCGCGATCCTGCCGGGGTACCGGTGGCGTGGCTGCAAAGAATGCGTGCCTCATTGCGCACCCTCGGTCCGCGCTTCTCGGCCAGCAGAATGCTCGCTGAATACGCCGGAGGGCCATACCGCCGCTGAAGGCGGGAAGAAAAGGACCGTTTTCGGCGTCATTAATCTAGATCTGTAATGGCCTCATCGCCTGAATCTCCAGAGCTCAGCGACCGCGAGCTGGCCGATATCTCCGCGCTGGCCGACGGCACACTCGATCCCAAGCGACGCGCCGAGGTGCAGGCGTGGATCGCCGCATCGCCGGAGCTGAGCTCGCTGTATGCGCGGGAACGCCGTGTCGTAGAGCTCCTGCACCAGGCGCGAGCGCGCGACCGCGCGCCACAGCAACTGCGGGCGCGGATCGAGCGGGAGCGGCCGAGCGCGCGCACCCGTGCGCGTCGCCGGATCGGCTTCGGAGCGGCGTTCGCAGGAGCGCTTGCCGTACTGGCGCTGGCGGTGGCGCTACTGATTCCCTCGGGAACGCCGGGGGCGCCGTCGCTCAGCGAAGCCGCAGCGCTGGCGCTTCGCGGGCCGGCGAAGCCGCCGCCTGCCCCGGATCCGAGCGCTCCGAACGCGAGGCTCAATCAGGAGATCGGGGACCTGTACTTCCCGAACTGGGCGGCAACCCTCGGCTGGACTGCGGTCGGCATGCGCACCGACGAGATCCGGGGCCGGGAGGCGGTCACCGTGTACTACAAAGCGAAGCGCACGAATCAGACGCTCGCGTATACGATCGTCGCGAGCCCTCCGCTGGCCACCCCAGCGGCTCGCAGCACCCGGCTGTACGGAACAGAAGTGCAGACGCTGAGGCTGAACGGGCGCCTGGTCGTTACCTGGCGCCGCAGCGGACATACATGTGTGCTGTCGGCGACTGGGGTCAAGGGTCCCGAGCTGCGGACGCTGGCGGCGTGGAAGGTCCCTCCGGCGGATCATTGACGAGGGCGCGCGCGACCCGCTGCCGAGCCCGGTGGAGCCGCGTGGTGATCGTCGCCTCGCGGACCTTGAGCGCGCCGGCGGCCTCCCGATAGGACAGCCCGACGATGTCGATCGCGACCAGCGCGTCGCGGAAATCGTCGGGCAGCGCGGCAATTGCCGCGTAGAGCTCGGCCGACTCGAGTCGAGATTCGGGCCGCCGAGCCGCTGTATCTTCCACCAGGTCCAAATCATCGGGCAGCGGCGTCGTCTGGGGCCGTCGCCCGGCCGCGCGACGGGACGAGTAGAAAGTGTTGCGAAGCACCCGCAACAGGTAGCCGAGATCATCCTCTGAGCGCAGGATCCGCGGCTTGCGCAAAACGCGCGCAAACGTCTCCTGAACCAGGTCTTCGGCCTCCTCGCGTGACCCGCACAGGCTCCAGGCGGCACGGTAGAGGCGATCGATGTGGTCGCCGAGCGCCTCGGGATCGAGGTGACGAGTCATACGATCGCTCCTGGGCTTCGATCCCGACGTGTAGTGCGGCCGGCGTGTCCCCCGCGCTAGCGCCGTAGCTCGGCGAGCGCGGCGGCCTCGAGTGCCTCGGCGACCTCGACCCGCGGTGAATCGAGCTTCCGCGCGGTCCGCCGCAGGACCCGAGCGCGGGGATCCTCGGCCCGATACACCCTGTGACCGAAGCCCATCAGCCGCTCGCCTCGGACTGCACGTCATTCGTTACGCTCATCTCGTAGTCGACCCCCTTGCTCGAGTGGCCCGGTTAAACGTTAGCCGCCTGCGAGACGGCTAACTACGCTGGGTAGGCTTCCGCGGATGTCAGAGCTGCTGTTTCGCCCGGCGCTAGAGCTCGCGTCGCTGGTTCGCTCGGGCGAGCTCACCGGGCGTGAGTTGGTTGAGGCTTCGCTGCGCCGGATCGACGCGCTCGAGCCGACGATCAACGCGTTCACCCACGTCGCCCACGACCGGGCACTGGCGGCGGCCGATGAGATCGCGCCCGGAGACTCACGCCCGTTCGCGGGAGTGCCGATCGCGATCAAGGACAACCGTCCCGTGGCCGGAATGCCACTCACCTTGTGCAGCGACCTGTTCGGGAACTTTGTTCCCGACTATGACGCGTACTTCGTGCGGCGCCTGCGCCGGGCCGGGTTCGTGATCGTCGGCAAGACGACGCTACCTGAGATGGGGATCTTGCCGACCACCGAGCCGAGGCGGTTTGAGGCAACCCGCAATCCGTGGTCGCTCGACAGGACGCCGGGCGGCTCGAGCGGCGGCTCGGCCGCGGCGGTGAGCGCCGGCATGGTTGCGGTCGCACATGGCAACGATGGCGGCGGCTCAGTCAGGATCCCGGCCGCCTGCTGCGGCCTAGTGGGCCTCAAATGTGCCCGCGGAAGGGTGTCCTCAGGGCCAGACGGCGGCCATAGCTTCCTCGTCACCGACAGCGTCATCACCCGAACCGTCGCCGAAACCGCCCAGCTCCTCGACGTGCTCGCCGGCTACGAGCAGGGCGATGCAACGTGGCTGCCCACTCCGGAGACGGCGTTCGCGAAGCTGGCCGGGCGCGAGCCGGGCTCGCTTACGATCGGCCTTGCGCTCAACCCGCCGCTTTCCAGCGCACCGCTTGATCCAGTCTGCGAGCGGGCCGCACGCGATGGGGCGAAGGTGCTCGAGTCACTGGGACATCGCCTGGAGGAGATCACGCCGCCGTGGTCAGACGTCGACGTGCTTCCCGAGTTCACGCGCCTGTTCGCGCCTGCCGTCTCGACGGCGACCGCTGCCGGCGGGCGACTGATCGGCCGCGAGCCCACGGAGCAAGATGTCGAGCCGCTCACCTTGGCGCTGTATGAGCACACGCGTGCACAGGGAACCCTCACCTACCTGGCGGCCCAGAGCCGGGTCGAGTCGCTCGCGCGCTCGGTCACCACGTTTCTGGCTCCGTTCGACGCGGTCCTGACGCCTGCGCTTGCGCAGAGGCCGCTGAGGATTGGCGAGCTTCACGGCCGCGGCCCGGAGCCCTGGGAGCACTTCCGCCGGTCCGGTGCGTTCACCCCCTACACCGCGATCTGCAACGTCACCGGCCTGCCCGCGATCTCGTTGCCGCTCTACCAGGGCGATGATGGCCTGCCGACCGCGGTGCAGCTGATCGGGCCGCCGGCCGACGAACCGGTGCTGTTGCAACTGGCCTCGCAACTCGAGCAGGAGCTGCCGTGGAGGGAGCGGCGGCCGCCCATCGCAGCGCGCCCGTAGAATCCTCGATTCGTACCCGCCGACCGAAGGAAGACTGAAAAGAGCTATGGCATACGTGATCGCCGAGCCCTGCATTGGCACCAAAGACAACTCCTGCGTTGAGGTCTGCCCGGTCGACTGCATTCACCCGACGCCGGACGAGCCGAACTACGACGACGTGGAGATGCTCTACATCGATCCCGAGGAGTGCATCGATTGCGACGCGTGTGTCGAGGCCTGTCCGGTGGACGCCTGCTTTGCCGAGGATCAGCTTCCGGATGAGTGGCAGAAGTACATCCAGCTGAACGCGGATTACTACAAGGGTTAGGGGCCGCGCCCGCCCGCCGCTCAGGCCATCGGCAGCGACATCCCGACCGGCTTCGGCGCGGCCGCCGGGGCCGGGGGCTGCATCACCGGAAGCTCGATCGGCGACAGCGCAACCAGGCCGCGTGCGCCGTGGTAGAGCGCCTGGGCCGCGGGATCGTCGGGATCGGAGAAGACGATCGGCAGGCCCGAGTCGGACTGTTCGCGCAGACCCACGGTCAGCGGCACCTTCGCGAGCAGCGGCACTTCGAGCTCTTCGGCCAGCAGCTGGCCCCCGCCTTCGCCAAAGAGCTGATAGCGCTCGCCGTTCGGGGTCACGAACCCGGACATGTTCTCGATCACGCCGGCGATCTCCAGCTTGAGCTTGGTCGCCATCTCCGCCGAGCGGCGCGCGACCTTCTGGGCCACCGGCTGGGGCGTGGTGACGATCAGGAACTTTGCCTGTGGCAGGAGTTGCGCGAGCGTCATCGACACATCGCCGGTTCCCGGGGGGAGATCGATCAGCAAATATTCGAGTTCGCCCCACTCGACGTCCTCGAGGAATTGCTGAAGCGCTTTGTGGAGCATCGGGCCCCGCCAGACCACGGCGGAATCCTCCTCGACGAAGAAACCGATCGACATCACCGAGATGCCTTCGTGGGCCGTCAGCGGCACGATCTTGCGATCGGCGTTCACCTTCGGCCGCTCGGCCCCGAGTCCGAGCATCCGCGGCTGCGAGTAACCCCACACGTCCGCGTCGAGGACGCCGACCTGCCTGCCGTCCGAGGCGAGCGCGGCAGCCAGGTTCGCAGTCACGCTCGACTTCCCCACACCCCCCTTGCCGGAGCCGACGCAGATCACGTTCTTCACCTGGGCGAGCGCGCCCTCAGGCAGCGACCCGCGACCGAGCTTGCGGCCGAGTGCCGCCTTCTCGTTGTCTGAGAGCACATCGAAGCTGATGTTGACGCCGGTGATGCCATCGAGCTGGCTAATCGCCTCCGTGACCCCGGTCTGGAAATGGCTCCGAATCGGGCAGCCGGGTGTGGTCAATGAGACCGTCACATCAACGACGCCGTTGTCGTGAACATCGATCGACCGCACCATCTCGAGTTCGACGATGTCGCGTCGAAGCTCGGGATCGATCACGGAACGAAGGGCGTTGGTTACTTGGTCTCTGGTCGGCATGAGTCCATTGTCGCAGACGAGCTCGGGGAGCCAGACGAGCGCTGGTGGTCCCAGACGAGCGCTAGCGGATCCTGACGAGCGCTACTGGATCCCGATCATCACGTCGGAGGCCTTGATCACGGCGACCACTTCCTGGCCGGTTTGCAAGCCGAGGTCGTCCACCGCCTCGACCGTGATCGATGCGAGGAGGCGTTGGCCGGAGACCTCCAGCTCGACATTGGCGATCGCCTCGCCTCGGTTGACCGCTACCACCGTGCCGGCGAGTTGGTTTCGCGCGCTGATCTTCATCGCGATTCCTCCTTTGTTGCGAGTTCACACCTGAATACCACGTCGAGGTGCCGGCGGAACCGAGAGCGCCCGTTTAAAGACCGACGGGGCGCCACTTTCGTGACGCCCCGGCGGTTGAGGGAGGAGAGGGTGCTGCATTCGCCGGCGGAGATATGAGGCCGGCGAACCTCTCCCGCACGCGGCGCTCTCCTGGGCGCCCGGCGGGGTAAGCCTTTACGTCGTCGAGTTCAGCAGCTCCTGTGCATCAGCGACGCGTTTTTCGACCCACGCGCCCATCTGCCGGGGCTGTTTCCCGAGATCCCTGCCTACTGAGCGTACCTCATGCTCGAAGCGGCGACGGTTTTGCCTGACGGTGCGCTCGACGCTGGGATGCGATGTCCTTCTCGTGGCGGCGGTCGTCGACCGGGATGCGGCGCTTCGTGACCGGCTGGCGGCGCTCGTGGACCGGCTAGCGGGGCTCTTGGGCCGCCCAGCGGTACGCGCCGGGCCCTGGCCGGCGGCCTTGCGGGTCGTGCCCTGGTTCCGCGTGCGGGCAGTGTTGCTTCCCGCGGCGGCAGGCTTTCTCGCGCTCGGTTGGTTGCTGCTCGTTGACATCGTTTCTACTTGCACTCCCGTTGTTCAAGGATAGTACGCCCCGTTCGGCGAGCGGCCCGTTCACCGAACGTACGTTTGTAACCCGGGCTGAACTCCCGGTTACGGCGGTCTCACATCGCCCCCCAGGGTGGTAGCTACCCCACCTCGGCTCGAGCCAACCACGCCGCGGGGTTGCGCAGCTCATCGAGGGTTGGTAGCGCCTCGGGACTGCTGAAGACATGCTCGAGCGCCTCCCGGCCGCGCTGGCGAACGATCGCATCGCAGAAGAACTTTCCCTGCTCGTACTGGCGGATCTTGAGATCGAGCCCGAGCAGCCGCCCCACCAGGCGCGAGAGGCCGGATTGCGATCGGCGGCGGCGGTCGAGCGCCGCCCGTAACTGCGGTAGCGAGGGCAGCAAATCGGGAGCGACCGCATCCATCACGTGCTCAGCGTGTCCCTCGATCACGGCCATCGCGGCCTGCACCCGGTCGAGCGTCTCCCGCTCCGCCTCGCTCGCCACGAGCGAGATCATGTCGCCGCCGCGCAACGCCTGTCCGACCTTGCGCACGTCATCGGCGCTCGGCATCCGCAGCCTGCGCGGCGCATCGAGGCGCAGCTCAGCCGTTTCGAGCAGCTGCCGCACCAGCCCTGCAACGTGGCCGTGGAGCCATGGCACGCCAGCGAACTGGACCGCGTGCGTAACCTCGTGCAGCGCGACCCAGGTCATGAACTCGTCCTCCTTGGCGTCGAAGGACTGGACCGCTTGCCCGAGATTGGGAAGCACGAACAGCAGCCTGGGTGGCCGCTCCTCCACGGCTTCGTCGAGCAGCACTAACTCGTACTGACCAAGCACGCGCTGGGCGAGATAGCCGAGTACCACCCCCACCTCGGTGCTGAGCAGGAAACCGACGCCGATCTGGATCGCCGGCTGGAGCGGGCCGAGGCCCTTGTTGGCGCGCTGCATTACAGGATCGAGCAACACGCGCATCGACGCGATGTTGGTCGCGACCCACTCTCGCCGCCCGATCCCCTCCGGCTGGGGCAGCGGTCTCGCCGGCTGCAGGCCGGTGTAGGCGGTTACGCGCGCTTCGGATTCGCGGGCCAGTGCCCCCAGGTCGGCGCTCGGCAGGTCGCCGTTTCCCGTCCCGGCCACATACGTGGCGATGCGCTCGGCGATGACCCAGTCGATCACGCCGGGATCCCTTCCAGCTCGCGCAGCGTCTCGATTGTCCGCGCGGCGATCAGGGGCGAGCTCGGCGTCGCGTCCAGCGGTGCGCCCAGCGGGTCCGCGCACTCGCTAAAGCTGACCACACCGCCCGCTTCTCGCACGATCAGCTGGCCCGCAGCCGCGTCCACGCCGCGCACGCGCCGCAGCGTCACCATCCCGTCAAAGCGGGCGGCGGCCACCTGGCACAGCGATGCGGCGATCGTGCCCAGTGCGCGCAGGCGATAGCTCGACTCGACGAGCGAATCGATCGATGCGGCGACCCAGCGGGGGTCCGAGGACTCGATCCCAAGTACTTCGAGCCGTCCATCGCGCGACCGCCGCTCGCCGAGCGTCGGATCGAGTCGCTTGTCGTCCAGCCAGGCGCCCTCGCCGCGCCGCGCCCACCACTCTTCCGAAGGCCCGAAATCGTGCACGAACGCGAACGCGACATCGCCCATCATGTCGCCGTCAGCGACCGCGACCGACAGCGCGTAGTGCGAGATTCCACGCTTGGCGTTCAACGAGCCGTCGATCGGATCGATGATCACCTTGATGCCCGAATCGCCGTAGTCGATCTCACCCCGCTCCTCCGAGAGGGCCGTGAACCCGAAGCCGGCAGCGCGGATCCTGTCCAGCTCCGCGAGCACCACCTGTTCCGCCGATTGATCGATGATCAGCGTCCGGTCGCCGCCCTCGCCCCGGGTGCCGGTTTCCAACGCGCGCTCCGCGGTGCTCGGAACTGCCGCCAGGATCCGGTCGAGGCCAAGCACAGCCCGGCGGCAGGCGCCTAGCCAATCTGCATCCAGTGAGGAGCGAGTCGAGGTCATCTTCGAACCTATGCTGTCAGACGTGTCGTCCGTGCACGAAGGACTGCTTTCCGCGCAGCGCGATGCGGTAACACACCGCGGCGGTCCGATGCTGATACTGGGTCCGGGGGGCACCGGCAAGACGCGACTGATCGAATCCCGCTTTCGGTCGCTCGTGGCGGAGGGCTGCGAGCCCGAGCGAATCATCGCCGTGATGCCTTCGGCCGCCCGGGCTGACGTGTTGCGCAGCCGCCTCGAGAGCGCGCTCGAGCGGGGTTATGAGCAGCTTTATGTGCTGACGCCGGTGGAGCTGGCGGTGCTGATTCTGAACGGCACCGGCGGGGATCTCTATCCGCCCCCACTCGGCGCCGGCGATCGCCTCGCGATGCTGCTCGAGCGGATCGACGAGCTGTCGCTGCGCAATCACGATTTCGGCGGCAACGTGAATGCTCTGCTCGGCGGCTTCGTGCGCAGAATCGACCGGCTGAAAGCAGAGCTGATCAGCGCCGAGGACTACACGGCTTGGGCAACTCGGCTGCCCCACTCCGGGGACGGGTCGCTCGAGCGAGAGTTCGCGGAGGTCTACCGCACGCACGAGCGAATGCTGGCGGAGGCCGGAGCCCGCGACGCCGGCGATCTCGTCCGCGACGCGCTGAAGGTCGCACGCGAGCGCCCGGAGCCGGTGCCGCGTCTCGCCCACCTGCTGATCGACGACGCGCAAGAGCTCGACCTCGGGGCCGCGAGCTTGGTGCGGGCGCTGCGTGGCTGCGAGCTGGCCGTCGCGGGTGATCCGCTCGCCGGTCTGCGGCGGTTCCGCGGCGCGGGCGCGGCACGGATCGAGAGCTTCATCACTCGCGGCGTCCGGCTCGTGACGCTCGAGCGATCGCATCGCTGTCCGGTGCGGATCGCGCTCGCAGCGAGCGGTTTGCGAGGCGAGCGGTTCGAGGGATCGCGGCATCAGGGAGAGGTCGTGTTCTGGCGCTGTGACAACGAGCGCGCGCAGGCGCAGTCGGTGGCCGCCGACGTCGAGCGCCTGATCTCGCGAGACGGCGTCGAGCCGGGAAATGTGGCGGTGCTGGTCGGAGCGATCGCGCGAGAGGGCCAGGCCGTGTCGGTCGCCCTCGAGGAGCGGGCGGTTGCCCACCGGCTCGTCGGCGAGGCGGCTTTCTTCCAGCGGGCGGAGATCCGTGACCTGCTGGCATGGCTGCGGCTGCTCGCCGACCCGTCTGATGCTGCAGCCGTGGTCCGCGCGCTCGCCCGCCCGCCGATCGAGCTTCGGTCGGTCGACATCGCGCGGTGCACACAGATCGCGCGCCGGCGCAAGCTGGACATGGTGGCGGCGCTGGCGGCGGCGACCGAGTCGCCTCAGGTGCCGCCCGAGGCCCGAGAACGGATTCGCGTGTTCCTGAAGCTCTATCGCTCCGGGATGGCCGCGATCGATACCACCCGTCCCGATCTCTATGTCCATCGACTGATCGAGCGTCTGGGCCTGCGCCGCCAGCAATTGTTCGCCGCGCAGTCGGAGGTCGTCGAGCGACTGCGAGCGCTCGCCCATTTCGGAGAGCTTGCATCCGCATACGTATGGCGAGCCCCCCAGGCAACACCACGCGAGTTCGCCCGCTCGATTGCCGCCGTAGCCGACTTCGGCCTGCGCGAACAGGAGGAGGCGGCACTCTCGGGCGCCGGCGTGGTGCAGATCCTCACGCTCGAAGCGGCCGGAGCGCTCGAGGCCGATCATGTCTACATCGTCGGCCTGCATTCGGGGCTCAGCGCGCCTTTACCGGAGCCGATTCCGGATGGACTGCTGCGGGAGTCGCTGCCAGTGGACGACGAGCGCTCCCGACGGAGGATGCTCAGGCAGGAGCTGTACGTGGGCGTGACCCGCGCCCGCGAACGGGTCGTGCTCGCCTACCCGCGGGCGAGCGACCGCGGAGGCGGCATGATGCCCTCGCCGCTGATCGAGGAACTACGCACCGCACTGGGCGCCGGATGGGAGGACCAGGAAGAGGAGCTGTTCGGACCCGCCGAGACGCTTCACTCCACCTACCGCCTGCTGCGCGACGAGCTGCTCGAGGGGACGATGCGCGCCGGCGGACGGCTGGCGGAGCTTCGCTTCGACACCGATCTCGACGTCTCCCACGCGGTTGTTCGGTATCTGGAGCTGCTGAAGGTGAGCGCCTTGATCGCCCGTCCCGAGGGCCAGAGCGTCGCGGAGGCGTTGCGCGACATCAACTCGCGGATCCTCCAGGCCGTGACCTCCGAGCAGCGAGAGATCTTCACTTCCTCGGCGCTCGATGACTATCTGCTCGACGCCGAACGCGACGCGCGGCGGCGCGCCCAGGCGATCGCCGCTCGCGACGAGCCCTCGTTGGAGCCGTTCCTCCCGACTCGCGGCGATGGAGTGCTGCTGTCGGCCTCCGACATCGATACCTACCGCACCTGTCCCCTCAAATACAAGTTTGCGCGAGTGTTCCGGATTCCCCAGGAGCCGACCGTGCACCAGCGCTTCGGGATCCTGGTGCACCAGGTGCTGGAGCGCTTCCACGGGCGAGACGGTTCGCCCGGGACGCTCCCGGAGCTGCTCGGCCTGCTCGATTTCGGCTGGCGCCGGGGCGGGTTCGGCGACTCCGAGGAGGAGCGGCAGTTGCGTGGCAAAGCAGCGGCCGCCCTCACCCGCTACCACGAGCGCTTTCAGTCGGCGGAGTCGACGCCGATCTGGTTCGAGCGCCAGTTCACCTTCAAGCTCGGGCCGCACCTGCTTCGCGGCCGCGTCGATCGTGTCGATCGGCTGCCGGGGGGCGAGTACGAGTTGATCGACTACAAGACCGGCCGGCCTAAGAGTCCCGTGCAGTTGAGCCAGGATGTGCAGCTCTCTCTGTATGCCGTCGGCGCGCGTGAGGCGTGGCGGCTCGAAGCCTCCCGTCAGGCGTACTACTACGTGCTCGACGACGAGAAAGTCGCCGTGCCCACCGACGACGGAGACCGCTCGGAATGGATCCGTGAAGTGGCGCGCGAAGTCGCCGAAGGCATCCGCTCGCAGGGATTTGAGCCGACGCCGTCGATTGCCGCCTGCTCGGTGTGCGATTACCGGCTCGTGTGCCCCGCGGCCGAGCGTTGACCTCGCGCTCGCGAGTGGAAAGCGGGCGTCAGGAGGTGTCGCGCTCGCGTGTGGAGAGCGGGCGCTAGGGTGGGTCGCCCTGGCGGGTGGGGGCGGGCATCAGGGTGGGTCGCAGTCGCTGCGGCGGGTCAGGATCCGGGTCCGCCCGCCACCTCGCCGGATCCTGATGGCGGTCCTTCGCCCCCGCGCTGGCGCAGGAACCGTTGCAGGTCACGAGCGATCGTCTCGCCCGAAGGCAACGGCCCCGCCTCGAGGTTCGTCTCTTGCGCGGCGGCCTGCTCGAGCCGTTCCACGAATGCCTGCACGTCGGGGTCGCTCTGCACCGCCAGATTGACCTGGCGGTCGTAGTCCGAAGACGCGCTCTCGAGCTCGGATGCGTCGATCGCGACGCCGACGAGACCTTCCAGCTTACGTACCAGCGCCAGCGCGGCCTTCGGATTTGGAGTCGCGGCGATGTAGTGAGGTACCGCGGCCCACAGGCTGGCGGAGGGGAGCCCGGCGTTCTGAAACGCCGCGTGGAGGACGCCGATGATGCCCGTGGGGCCTTCATAAGAGGATGCTGCCAAGCGCAGGCGCGTGACCAGGACCGGATCGGAGGCGAGGCCGGTGATGGAAACCGGCAGCGTGTGTGGCACGTCCGCCAGGAGCGCCCCCAACGTCACTGCGAGCTGCGCCCCGAGCGCCTCTGTGAGCTCGACGACCACTTTGCTGAACGTGCGCCAGCGGAACGAGGGTTCGCTCCCCGAGAGCAGGATCAGATCGCGGGGCGCGCGGGGGACTCGCGCCTCGTAGAGCTCGACGACGGGCCACTCGATCTCTCGGGTCTGACCGTCGGCCAGCTTGACGCGCGGGCGGGTGGCCTGGAAGTCGTAGAACTCCTCGGGATCGATCGTCGCGAATCGCCGTGCGCTAAGCGATCCGCCGACGAACGTGAGCGCACTGGAGGCGGCATCGGCGGCGTCGTTCCAACCCTTGAAGGCACAAATCAACGCGGGCGCTCTCAGTCCATCCGGGCGATATTCCCATTGCAATGGCTGCATCCGGCTCACCGTACATCATGAGCGCATGCAGCTAACCGCTCCAGACACGGTCGCGGTCGCCGCATTGCGCCCGGGCCTTCTGGTCGAAGGCATATTTGCGTGTACCCGCAAGGACCGTTTGACCACCCGAACTGGTTCGCCATACCTCGCGCTCGAGTTGCGCGACCGCACCGGGTGCGTCCCGGCGCGCGCGTTTCAGAATGCCGACGCGCTCGCCGGGCGCTTCGATCGCGGGGATTTGGTGCGCGTCAGCGGACAGGTCGAGCGGTTCCGGGACGAGCTCGTGGTCGAAGTCGCCGAGGTGCGGCGGGTCGCCGGCGGGGAGGTCGACCCGGCTCAGTTCCTGCCGTCCACCTACCGTGACCTCGACGAACTCGACGGTTTCCTCGAGCACCTGGCGGGCGAGGTCTACGATCGGCGCTATCGGGAGTTGCTCGACGCGCTCCTGGGCGATGCGCAGCTGCGCGCCGCTTGGCGGCGAGCCCCGTGTTCGCGGACCGGCCACCACGCCTACCTCGGCGGCCTGCTCGAGCACACCGTCGCGGTGACGACGCTCGCGCAGGACCTCTGTCAGCTGCATCCTCGCCTGAATTCCGATCTGCTGCTGTGCGCGGCGATCGTGCACGACCTTGGCCGGACCCACGAATTCACCTACGGGGCCGAGATCGGACTGACCGAGGAGGGGCGGCTGCTCGGCCACATCGCGATCGGACAACGGATCCTGCTCGAGCGCGCCGTGCCCTTGGACGAGCAACGGCGACTCGCGTTGCTGCACTGCGTGCTCACCCACCACGGCCCGCAACCGGCGCCTTCGGGCCGCTTCGCATCCGTCGAAGCGGTGGCCCTGTATCGCCTCAACGGGCTCGACGCGAGCGTCAAGGGAGCGCTCGAGCACGGGCTCGCCGGACCGGGCGCCGGCTGAGCCCCCGCGAGCTCGGTCCCCGGGGGCGGGCCGAGCCCCGCGAGCCCGGACCCGGTCCACCCCCGTAGCATCACCGGCGGCGCGGCACGGGCCTGGTGGCCCATCCGGTCTTCAAAACCGGCAGGGCGGGGCAGCCCCCCGCTTGGAAGGTTCGATTCCTTCGCCGCGTCGTTGGTGCCGGGTCAGGAAGGGGGGGTGTCGGGGGCTGACGATCGGCCGCCCGTCAAAGATCATCGGCGTCCCGCCGGGCCGGTTCGCGCCTTTACCTGGCCGGGGGCGAGCGACCGAGGCGGCGCTCGGGTCCGGCCCTGAAGCCGGCGCGCCACCGGCTGTTCAACTGGTCCGGACCCGATCGCGGTTCTCCTACGAGCTGACCTTGATCGTCAGGTCGGTGTTGTTGCCGACGTCCTTGGCGGTGAGTGTTCCCCGCGCACGCACGTAGCGGCCGGTGCCGCCGGTGATCTTGAGCCGGGTGACGTTGGCGTTGAAATTGAGCGAGAAATCGTCACCGAGGATCATCGCGCCGCCGATTGCGATTGTGCCGTCGCAGAGGGCGCCGCTGTTACTGGTGATCGTGCAGACGATGTGGTCGGAGGCCGTGGCCTGCTTGGCGTGATGAACGTGATTCCCGACGTAGTCGTTGCTCGCGAAGCTGATCCGGTCGCCGGCGGCCGGCGCGGCGTTCGCCGGCAGCGGACTGCCGCTTGCGGTGCTGATTCGCGTGTACACCTGCTTTGAGAAGTAGTGCAGGGTGACCGTCTTGGCGACAGCGGCGGACGCGTCGACTGCGACGATCGTTGCGCAGACGGCAAGGATCGCCCCCAGGCAGCAGATCCTCCTCATGGTTATCCCCCTTGTATGGATGGTCTGTCCCCGGACCCGGCCCCCGGGCCTGTAGGCGCAGCATATACCCGCGCCGAGACCAGGGGTGAAAAATCGCGGCGCGGGGGCTTCGGTGCGCCACACGACTTGCGAGATTGCCCTCTGGGACTTATCGACTGGTCTCGTCGCGGTCAGCGCGATCTACCCTTTGCGATGTGACCCTTTCGCCCCCCTAAAGGAGTGATCAGTGACCACCACCACTGCCGCGATCGAGTGGCGCTCCTCGCTACAAGACGCGCTCGCCGACGCAGGACCTGATACGCCGGTATTGCTTGATTTCTTCTCGCCCACCTGAGGCGGCTGCAAGCGCCTGGAGGCTGTGACCTACCAGGACCCGGCGGTCGTCGGGTTGATCAATAGCGAGACTTCGCCCGTGCACGTGAACGCGAAGGCGGAAGAGAACGCCGACGTCGTTGCCCGTTACCTGCAGGTGTGGACGCCGACCGTCTTTCTCCTCTCCCCCGAAGGGATCCCGTGCCACGAGTGGAACGGCTACCTGCCGCCACCGATGTTCACCAGCGAGCTGCGGCTCGGACTGGCGAAGGCCCAGTTGCGCCAGCGACGGTTCACGCAGGCGGCCGAGCGCTTTGAAAGCTTGCGGGACAACGACCCGGATTCCCATGTTGCACCGGAGGCGACCTACTGGGCCGCCGTCGCCCGCTACAACGAATCCGGCCAGTCCGAAGGGCTGATGGCGGGTTGGGAGAAGCTACGTCATCGCTACCCGGACAGTCTCTGGCGCTTCAAGCAAATGTTCTACGAGTAACGACCGAGCCGGGGGGCGCAAGTCCGCCTCCCCGCCGGGGGGCGCAAGTCCGCCCCTCTAGAGGGGGCGCGAGCCTCGCTCCTCTGTTTGCCCGCTCCCGCTGAGCCGCGTCGATCATCGTGAGCACGTGCTCCGGGTCAAGCGGGGTCATGTCGACCCGCACTCCGAACGGGCGGAGCGCGTCCTCGACCGCGGTCATCAGCACGGTCGGCGTCCCGATCAGGCCGCCTTCGCCGACACCCTTGGTGCCCAGCGACGTGACGGGCGACGGTGTCTCGATGTGCGGGACCTCGATCGGCGGTACCGAGAGCGAGTTCGGCAGCTGGTAGTCGTTGAGGGTAGACCGCGGTGGCGCTGAACGTGGAGCCGCGGCTCGAGAATGAGCCCATCCGGTAGGGAACCGCATTGGTGTCGCCCGGAGCACCGTCACTCGATGGTCGTCGCTGCAGAGCCAGACGGCGCGATGTTCTGGTTGAAGCGAAAGACGTTGTCAGGGTCGTAGAGGTCCTTGAGCGCGACGAGGCGCTCGTAGGTAGCCGGGGCGTAGGCTGCCCTGACCCGGTTCGCGCCATCGCTGCCGAGATTGTTGACGTAGACGCCGGTGGCATGGCCCTCCATCGCGGCGTGGAAGTCTCGAGCCCATCTCATGTGCCTGGGACTCTCGGCCGGGTCCTGCCAGACCGTGAGGATCGTGAAATCGAACACCGCGTCGCGGTGGCCGAACGCGGCGCTGTCGGGACCCGGGCGGCCGATCGCCCCGCCCAGATGCTGAAAGTAGAACGACGACAGTGGCGAGGTCATGCCTGCCGCGTGGTCGGTGATCGTGGCGATCACCTCAGCGTTGATTTCATCGACGTAGTGGGATTTCCAGTAGTTGTGCTGACCGTTGGGGTAGGCGGCATCCGACGCGCTCTGGAGCGTCGTGTAGGGCACCGGGGCAATCAGATCTGCCAGCGGGCGTCCGAACGCGCGCAACGGCCTCAGCGCCCGCTCGCCGGCGGTGTGGTCGCCGGCGTAGCAGACTGCCAGCACCGTTACCAGCTCGCCGTACATCTCCGGTGCGATCGGCATCCCCGGCGACGCGCGGAACGTCGACGCGACGACGGACAGCTGATCGGGCGCGCCGGCGACGAAGTCGGCGAAGAAGGAGAACACCTAGGGGGCATCGGCAAACGAATGCAGGACCCCGCCCGCGATCACCTCGGGGCCCACCGGATGCAGTGCGAATTCGAACGACGTGACGACGCCGAAGTTGCCGCCGCCGCCGCGCAGTCCCCAGAGAAGCTCTGGGTTCTGTTCAGCGCTCGCCCGCACTTGCTGTCCGGCCGCGGTGACCACGTCGGCGGCGAGCAGGTTGTCACAGGCGGCCCCATGCTTTCGGGCAATCCATCCCAACCCGCCGCCCAGTGTCAGGCCTGCCACGCCGGTCTTGGAGACATTCCCGTCGGCGTCGCCAGCCCCGCCGCCTGGGTCGCGCGATCCAGCTCACTCAATAGGACGCCCGGCTGCACACGCGCGCGAAGCCGATTCGCATCCACTTCGATGCCCTTCAACGCCGAGAGATCGATCACCACTCCGGCGTCGCACACCGCATTCCCGGCCACGTTGTGGCCGCCTCCACGAATCGCCACCGGCAGTCCCTGCTCGCGGGCAGCCCGCAAGGTCCTCACCACGTCACCATCTCCCGAGCAGCGCGCGATCAGCGCCGGCCGGCGGTCGATCATTCCGTTCCAGACCCGTCGCCTCGAGTCATACCGCGCGTCCGACGGCATCACCAGTTCGCCCCCGAAGTCGCGCTCCAAGGCCGCCGCCAAACGTGCTTCAGTAGCCATTTTCCCGTTTCGCCCGATCCGTTTCGCCCCGATGGCCTCGCACGACAAAACCGCGCCGATTTCACCATACAGTGTGCGTGGAGCGAGTTCCGGTTGACGACGCGCTGATCCATCGAGCCATCGCTGAGGAGAGAGATGACCGACACGACCACTGCACCCACGGAGAAGACCGCCGCGAGCACGACCGCCGCGTGGCTGGACAAGTTCAACGCTGCTCTGGAGGCTGAAGATGCGGCGGCGGCGTCGCACCTGTTCGCGAGCTCGAGCTTCTGGCGAGACCTGGTCGCTCTGACCTGGAACATCAAGACCGTTGAGGGCCCCGACGCGATCCGTGAGATGCTCGAGCACACGCTTCACTCCGCCCAGCCGCGTGACTTCCATGTCACCGAACCCCCGGCCGAGGCCGAGGGCGTCGTCGAGGCCTGGCTCGAGTTCGAGACCGCCGTGGGCTGGGGCCTGGGCCATCTGCGGCTCAAGGACGGCAAGGCATGGACATTGCTGACGGCGCTACACGAGCTCAAGGGACACGAGGAGCCACGCGGATTCCAGCGCCCGATGGGCGCCGAGCACGGTATCAACGCGGACCGCCAATCGTGGCTCGAGCGCCGTGAGCGCGAGGCCGCGGAGCTCGGTTACGACGATCATCCCGAGGTGCTGATCGTTGGCGGCGGTCAGGGAGGGATCGCGCTTGCGGCGCGGCTGCGCCAGCTGTCCGTGCCGACGATCGTGGTCGACCGCCATCCCAACCCGGGCGACCAGTGGCGCCGGCGCTACAAGTCGCTGTGCCTGCACGATCCGGTCTGGTACGACCACCTGCCGTATTTGAAGTTCCCAGACAACTGGCCGGTGTTCTCACCGAAGGACAAGATCGCTGATTGGCTGGAGAGCTACACACGAGTGATGGAGCTCAACTACTGGAGCTCCACCGTGGCCACCTCCGCGCGCTACGACGAGGAGGCCGGTGAGTGGGAGGTGATCGTCGAGCGCGAAGGAAAGCCGATTACCCTACGCCCCAAGCAACTGGTGCTCGCCACCGGTATGTCGGGCAAGCCCAACCGGCCGGATCTGCCTGGTCAGGACGAGTTCGCGGGTGAGCAGCACCATTCCTCGGAACACCCTGGACCGGACGCTTATGCGGACAAGCGGGTCGTCGTAATCGGCTCCAACAACTCGGCGTTCGACATCTGCGGGGCGCTTTACGAGGTGGGCGCGGACGTGACGATGGTGCAGCGCTCCTCCACCCACATCGTTCGCTCGGACACGCTGATGGAGATCGGGCTGGGGGACCTTTACTCCGAGCGGGCCGTGGCCAACGGGATCACCACCGAGAAGGCGGACCTGATCTTCGCCTCGCTGCCTTACCGGATCATGCATGAGTTCCAGATCCCCTTGTATGACCAGATGCGCGAGCGCGACAAGGACTTCTATGAGCGCCTGGATAAGGCCGGCTTCGAGCACGATTGGGGGGATGACAACTCCGGGCTGTTCATGAAGTACCTGCGCCGCGGTTCGGGCTACTACATCGACGTCGGCGCCGCCGACTTGATCGCCGATGGACAGGTCAAGCTGGCAAGAGGGCAGGTCGACCACCTGACCCGGGATGCCGTCGTGCTCGAGGACGGAACCGAGCTCCCCGCTGACCTCGTCGTCTACGCGACCGGCTACGGCTCGATGAACGGGTGGGCGGCGGATCTAATCTCCCAGGACGTGGCCGACAAGGTCGGCAAGGTCTGGGGCCTCGGGTCAGACACCACCAAGGACCCGGGGCCTTGGGAGGGCGAGCAGCGCAACATGTGGAAGCCGACCCAGCAGCCGGGGTTGTGGTTCCACGGCGGCAACCTGCATCAGTCCCGGCACTACTCGCTCTACCTGGCGCTCCAGCTGAAAGCGCGGGCGGTCGGAATCGACACCCCCGTGTACGGCCTGCAGGACGTTCACCACAGCAGCTGACATCCCATCCCTGACGCTGCTTGTGCCGCCCGGCGTACGGGGATATCGTTCGCTCGCACGAGGGCCGACAGCGTCAGGGGTGGATTCGGATGGAGGCTCAGACGGCCGTGATGAGTGGCATCGCAACCGCCGGCCTGCCTCGGCGGTGGCTATGGTGCGGGTCGGTGTTGGCGGTCGTGGGGGTGATCTGCGCCGGGAGCTCGCTGATGCCGCTGCGCCGCCAGCAGTTGCCGTCCGCGAGCCCCAACGCTAACGGCGAGATCCAGCCGGGCCTCAGCTACCGAGCGAGCGTCCGCGGCGGAGGCGTCGCCGCGGTGCTCGGCCGTCGCGGAATCACCGTCTCCACCAGTGGCGGACGCTTGTCACTCGAGCTCGTGGCGGTTGGCCGTGGCAGCCACTTGCGTCGGCTGGGGGCGGTGACGCCGAGGATCCGCTCGGGCCGCGTGGTGTATGCCCGTGACGGGGGCGTGCTCGAGTGGTACGCGCCCAGCCGGTGGGGCGTCGAGCAGAGCTTCTCGCTGGCTCACCGGCCTGCGGGCAAGGCCGGCGTGCTGACCTGGGAGCTCGCCGTCGAGGGTATGCGCGCGCGCCAGGCCGGATCGGTAGTTGAGTTCTCGGGGTGGTCGCGAGCGGTTGCACTGCGCTACCGAGGCCTGGCCGCGTTCGACGCTTCGGGCCGTCGACTGCCCGCGTCGCTTGCCGTAGTGGGTTCACGGTTGCTGCTGCGCGTGGCCGATCACGGCGCCCGGTATCCGTTGCGCATCGACCCGATGCTCGCGCGGGGATCGACAGCGGCGCCCTCCGGCGGCAGCTTCACCGTCTCGCACCTGCAAGCCAACACGCGCGATGGTTCGGTCAGCTTCCGGGTCCGCGTTCCCGGGCGGGGGAGGATCGATGTGCTCGAGACTGCCTGGAAGGACAACTTCGCGACAGCCGCCAGCCTGCTCCAGCCCGCGGCGGGCAGGTTTGTATTCGCGCGGCTTCACGCGAGCGCGTCCGCGCCGTCGACGCTGCGTCTGCGGATCCTCCCAGGCGGGCGGGGCAAGCAGCTGTTGCGCGCTCACCGCTACCAGGTCACCACCCGGCTGTGGGTCACGTTCACCCCCGTGGAAGGCAAGGCCCGACGCATCGGCTTCTACGGCCTGAAGCTGACCCGGGCAGCATCGCGCCCGCTGCTCGGATCGCAAGCTCCGTTCGTGATGCGGGCGCTCGGCGACTCGGTCACAGCGGGCTTTGGCTTCTTTGCCAACGGCAGTCCGATGTCGCTCCTCGACCTGCCTTTCTGTCGTCCGTTGGACACCACCCCGAACGACCGCTGCTCGTCGAACTCGCCCAACGGCGCCGGTCAGACCGGGCCGGTCGGGTGGTCACCCGACTACGGGCTCGCGAACAACGTCTCGTGGGCGGCGCAGGCCGCGCACACGCTCGGGTTGAGCGGCTCGTCGGAGTTCCAGAATCTTGCGGTCAGTGGCTCGACGCCGGCCGACTGGGCATTGGGCGGCTACCTGAACCCGATCCTCGACCAGATAGTGGGTGACGATCCTGACCTCACCGTGATGACGCTTGGCGCTAACCCGCTACTGTCGATCTTTCTCGCCGGCTCGGGGGCCTGGTGCGCGTTCAAGTTGACCGATCCCGCGCTGCGGGAATGCGTGCAGCGCTACATCGCCTCTCAGCGCGTCGGTCCGCTGCTGCAGGAAGTCGTAGGCGAATTGCTGGCCGCGCCGCGCAATCACGTGGTGGTGTCGCTCTATCAGCTCGCGGTTCCATCTCTGACCCTGTTCACCGTCCACGATGTCGAGATCCTGTTCTCCGCCTTCAATGCGACGATCGACAGCGCGGTGCGGTCCCTCCCGTCTTACGGCTCACGGGTGTTCGTGATCTCACCGCCGACGTTCTTCACCGGCGTGGGACCCGGGAACTACATCTGCCCGAGCAACCGCGCCGCGGTCGACGGCCCCAGTCACCAATCCGCTGACACCCAGGACGAGCTCTCGCTCGAGCCGTTTACTTCGTTCTGTTCCGGCACGCCCTGGATCATCAGCTCCGACACCGGAATCCACCCCAACCGGGCGGGCTACGCGCAATTCGCCTCCGCTCTGGTCGCGCTCGTTCGCCGGCAGAGCTGGGGGCCGGCGAGCGCTCGCCTGCCGCCTGGTCGCGGCTAGCGTCCCGGGACAATGCCCGGGCCCGCTACTGGCGGCCCTGCATCTCCGCCAGCCGCTCGGGATCGAAGCGGTCCGATCGCACCCAGCTGAGCAACGACTGCTCGCGCTCGATGACGCGGTCGGCGGCAGCCGGGAGCTCCGCCGCGATCTCGGGCGGAATCTTCAGCACGCCGTGCTGATCGGCGTGCAGGAGATCATCCGGGGACACGGCGAGGCCACCGATTTCAACCGGTTCACCGACGGTTTGCACTCGCACGTACGCGTGCGATACCGACGGCCCCGCCGCGAAGAAGTGAAACCCGATCTGGCGTGCCGCGTCGAGGTCGCGAACGGAGCCGTCCGTGACGGCGCCCACGCAGCCGAGCGCGCCGAAGATCGTCGCATTGACCTCGCCCCACAACGACCCATGCGCAGGCGGCTCGTCGAGATCCTTGACCACGACGATTCTCGGTGCGCGGACGCCTCGGACGTGATCGTAAAGGGCGACATGGCCGACGCCCGCCCAGCCCCGCGAGGGAGCGCCACGAGCGACGATCGTCGCCGTCGCGGCAAAGCCAACCATGGGACCGAGCTCGGGGAACATGCACCTGACGCGGCTGTCGGCGAAACCGACATCACGCGGCTGGATATCGAACGTCTCGATCGCGTTCGCGAGCGTCGGGGAGTCGTAGCGCGCCAGCGACTGCAGCAGAGCATCCACAGCGGGCCAGCGTACGTGATCGCACCCGGCGGGCATCGCATGGTCACACTGCCGCGACTTCATCTTGAGGCCGTCGGCGCGAATGGCTATGGTGCGCGGCCTCATGGGAGACGACGCAAGAGTCGCGTTCATTGGGCTAGGGCGAATGGGCGAGGGGATGGCGGCCCAGCTGCTCGGCAGCGGCTACCCGCTCGTTGTCCACAACCGCACTCCGCAGCGTGCCGAGAAACTCGCGGCCGAGGGTGCGGAGATCGCGGCCTCGACCGCGACCGCGTGCTCGCGGTCGAGGATCGTGGTGACGATGCTCTCCGACGATCAGGCCCTCGCCGAGGTCGCGCTCGGCGAGCACGGCGTCGCCGAGTCGCTCGAGGCCGGCGGGCTGCACATCGCGATGGGCACCCACGGGGTGCCGGTGATTCGCCGGGTTCACGACGCTCACGTCGAACGCGGCCAGCTGTTCCTCGCGGCGCCGGTGTTCGGTCGGCCGGACGCCGCGCGCGCCGGGAAGGTACGGGTCGTGGCCGCCGGCCCGCGAGCGGCGTTCGAGCTCGGCCTGCCTGTGCTGGAGGCGATGGCCGCCAGCGTCACCGATGCCGGCGATTCCCCGGAGGCGGCAACCTCGATCAAGCTGATCAACAACTTCCTCTTGGGCTGTGCCGTCGAGGCGCTCGCCGAGGCGTTCTCGCTCGCCAGACGCCATGGCGTAGAGCCGAAAGCGCTGTTCGACGTGCTGGCAGGAGGCGGGTTCATGGCAGGGGCCAACCGGACCTACGCCGAGCTGATGGTCGGAGACCAGTTCGACAACCCCGGCTTCAGCGCCGAGCTCGCGCTCAAGGACGTCACGCTGGTGCTGGCTGCCGGCGAGCGGGCGCGGGTCCCGCTTCCCAGTGCGGCGGTCGTGCGCGATCGGCTGCTGGGAGCGATCGCGCACGGTGACGGTGACCAGGATCTCGCCGTACTCGCCCGCGAACAGGCGCGGGCCGCCGGGCTGGCCTGACCAGCCTCAGGGGTTCCCGGCCAGACCGGCATCACGGTCGTCCACGGCGACCGCAGAGGCGAGAGCTAGGACGCGCTGATCGCCTGCTGCGCCCAGCCGCTGGCGCGGTTGGCGAGCGTCGCCCCGACGGTGATCAAGGTGGTCCCCAGGGGCGTCGGGACCGACGCCTGGAAGATCCCGTGCTCGTCCGCGACGGTCGTGACCAGCGAGGTGGCATCGGCGCTCGAGAGGGGCGCGCTGGCCGCGATCTGGACCACCGCACCGGGGGCGGTGGTCCCGCCCACCTCGGTCGTCGCCGTGGCGGTGCCGGCCCCGGGCTCCGGCCGGCTGATGCTCACCGGCAGCACCGCCGGCGCGCCGCGCTGCAAGTAGCGATCCCGGGTGATCGAGGGCTGATCGAGCAGCGTCCCAGCCTGTAGATCGCGCACCAACCGGAGGTACTGAGCTTGGGCCCAGATCAGCGGAGTGGCGGAACCGGCAGCTTTGCCGTTGACAAAGCCGATCGAGGCGGTAGTGGGGTCAGAGCCATAGGGCGAGGCGGGGTAATCAGGATCCTCCCACGCTTGTTCAGGGTCCAAGCCGAGCCCCCAGGACATCCGCTGCATATCGAGCGCGAGACTCGCGGCGCCGGCGAGCTGCCCGCTCTGTAGCTCCTGCTCGCCCCGCTCGCCGCTCAGCAACGGCCACGGATGGCCGGAGCCGACGGAGTTGGTGAACCACGGCTCGCCGGTGGGCGAGCAGTTGGTCGGATCGGGCTCGTAGCAGTCGCCATAGCCGTCGGTGCTGCCGCTCGCCTTGACGCCGTAGCGATGCCATCCGGGACCCGACGCCGTCTCACTTTTCAAGACCGAGTCGACGACGGCGAGCGACGCCTGCACGTCGGCGTCGCTGGCCGGCAGCTCTCCCAGCCGGGTCAACTCGAGGAAGCCGGCGTCGATCACCGAGCGCTGGTCGACGTTCGTGAGACTCCCGTTGCCGAGGTTGTAGGTGTCGGCCGCATTCGGGTCGCCCGTCGACGAGAGCCGGATGAAGTAGCGGTGCCCGGCGTATGGCCCGGTCGTCGTGACCGTCCAGGCCTTGACGTTGCGCTGATAGTCATCGGCGGTCGCCAGGTACAGGTTGGCGCGCGCTGGATCGCCCGAGGCCCTAGCCAGGTGAGAGGCCGCGAGCAGCCCGGCGATTTCGGCCGCGATCGTCGACGGCGAGTACCCCGGGTGCTCCTCCCAACGCTCCACTCCATACGCGGGGCCGTGATCGACGATGAAGTCGGCATCCGGACGGACGTGCTCGCGGTAAAACGACGCGTCGCCCGCGAACCCGCCCTCCCAGGCCATCAGCAGGGGATAGGCATCCTCGTCGATCTCGAACAGGCCGAAGGTGTCGGGAGCCACGGCACCGTCCAGCAGCGAGTCTCGGGGAAAGCTCCCATCGGACTGCTGGACTCGGTCGAATAGGAACCTGACCATCTGCCGGGCGCTGGTGCGGTCACCGTCGGCGAGCAGTCCGGTGAACGTCTCGTAGCTGTCGCGAGCAAAGACCTCGCGGTAAGTCCATCCTGGGTGGGTCGTGGTTGCCGGCACGGACTGACCCCAGGGGTCCGTTGGCGAGGCGACGAAAGCGCCGATATTGGTCTTGTCCTCATCGGCCTTGAGGACGTTGGCCGACAACAGGTAGCCCCGCTGCAGGGCGGCGTCTTCGGCCGAGGAGTAGCCGGCCACCTGCCGAGGCGGGGGACGCAGGGTGCTGTCGTACCGACGCCATCCGCGAACGTACCGCGCGAGCGTCGTCGCGAACGGCTGTGAGGCGCTTTGCTTCGCCGTCGCGACCGCAGCCCGTGCGCTCGCGGCGAAACCGAGCGCGAGCGTGAACGGGTGACCAGGCGCGGCGTCGATCAAGGCCGTCTGGACGACGTTGCCGTCGTCAGCCGTTTGATAGCGGTGAACCAGCTGGCGATGGGTGTCAAGTTGGCTGAGTCCGTCGCTTGGCGTGCCCACGAACCCGCTCGACTCGGCCGAGAACGGACGGTTCGCAAGCAGCGCTCCCACGACCCGGGCGGCGAACGGTCCGCTGGGCGGGTGGGTGTCCGAAGAGACCAGCGCGGTTGTGGCCCGATCGACGGTGGCATCGTTCGGGCCACCGTTGACGCTGCCGCCGCCGCCGGTGTTGTCGATCGTGGCGTCGTAGCGGACGTACACCTTGAGACCGCTGGGTGAGCCTCCCGGCAGTGGCGAGAGCGTGGTGCGCACGACCACGCTGTCTCGCGCTGGATCGGTGATGTAGTCGCTGATCAGCCGAAAGCGATGCTTGGCATCGGTGCTGGTCACCCGGCAGACCATTCCGCTTGCATCGGGCGAGCTCAGCGAGTAGCTCATGTCCCGTTGCGCGAGGTCAGTGAAGCTCTTGCCGTCGGTGACGATGTACTGCACCGTGTTGACGTTGGTGTTCTCGATCGTCGGGCTGAAGACGTCCGATAGCACTCCGCCGGCCACCGTGTACCAAACCCTCGATACGTCGTCACGGGCGGTGCCGAAGCAATCCTTGCGAGCCTCGTCGAGGTATGACGTCGTGCCGGGGGCGCCCGGCGCGGTGCCGGTCGCGGAGCCGCCCGCCGTCAGGGGCGCGGATGCGGTCCCGCCAGAGGCGGAAGCCGTCCCGAGCCCGGACGCGAACATCGCCACGATCGTGGCGGCCAGGGCTAACGCCGGCGCGGCAACTGTACCGATCCTCGAGATTCGCCTCTCCTCTCGCTGCAGGCCAGCTACCCGCGTCCTCGAGCGGTGAAACGCTCGCTGTGGGAGCCCAAAAACCGACACCGGGCAAGGTCGGAAAGGGTAGTCTTGCGCTTGGGTCTTGGTGATCGACCCTCCGGGCACCACGGGCGAGAGGAGACGTAGGAATGTTGAAGCTTCCGGGTTACGCGTTGGTCGCCGCCGCGCTGGCACTGGGGGTTGCCGCCTGTGGGTCGAGCGCCAGCAGCAGCTCGACTAGCTCCGCGGCACCGGCAACCGCGTCGACGTCAACGCCGGCTGCAGCCCCCAGCGCTGCAGCCGGGGGCGCGCTGACGATCGCTGCCAATCCCAGCGGTCAGTTGAAATTCACCAAGAGCACCCTGAGCGCGAAAGCCGGCAAAGTCACGATCAGCCTCACCAACAATTCGCCACTCGGGCACAACATCACGATCCAGCAAGGCACCAACGGCAAGATCCTTGGCGCCACACCGACGTTTCAAGGAGGCACTAAGACCCTGACTTTGAGTCTAAAGCCGGGTGTCTACACGTTCTTCTGCAGCGTTCCCGGGCATCGCATGGCGGGGATGCAAGGTGTCCTGAAAGTCAGCTAGCGACGTAGTCTGCTCCACTCGGCGGGTCATGTCCGCATGCCGTGAGCAGGTCGCGCAGCTCGATCCGCCGCTCGGCCCGTCCTTTCAACTGCTCTGTCAAGGTCACGGAAGTCGGTCTTCCTAATCATCGGGCTTCCGAGGAGCGCATCAATCAATCGGCCAGCTATGCACCGGTGCGTTGCTGTGCATGTGTTCGCGGTAGCGGACCGTCATCGCGCGCAGGGCCTCTGCTCGATCGAGGCCTCTGCCTTCGAACAGCCGGTGGAAGACCTGGCTCTGCCACGAGGCGCCGTTGCGCAGCAGTACGCAGCGGCGTTCGATGATCTCCAGCAGGCGGTCGGCATCGGCGTGGGCGACCCCCCAGCCTCTCAGTCCCTCGTGGGCGAGCGGCAGCAGACGCCGCAGCACCAGCTCCGCGGCCGGCACGGTTCCAAGCCCGGGCCAGTACAGGTGCGCGTCGATGCCCTCGCGAGCCCCGAGGTGAAAGTTCTCCTCCGCGGCCGAGAACGACATCTGCGACCACACCGGCCGCTCCTCGTCCGCGAGCACGCGCAGCAGCCCGTAATAGAACGCGGCGTTGGCGAGGATGTCAAGGACCGTCGGTCCGGCGGGAAGCACCCGGTTCTCGACCCTGAGGTGTGGCTGGCCACGCACGACGTCGTAGATCGGGCGGTTCCAGCGATAGATCGTGCCGTTGTGTAGGCGCAGCTCGCCCAGGCCCGGAACGTCACCCCGCTCCAAGGTCTCGAAGGGGTCCTCCTCCTCGCAGACGGGCAAAAGCGCCGGGAAGTAGCGTACGTTCTCCTCGAACAGGTCGAAGATCGACGTGATCCAGCGCTCGCCGAACCACACTCGCGGTCGGACGCCCTGGATCTTGAGTTCCTCGGGCCGCGTGTCGGTGGCCTGTTCGAACAGGGCGATGCGCGTTTCGCGCCACAGCTCCTTGCCGTAGAAGAACGGCGAGTTGGCGGCCACCGCGACCTGCACCCCGGCGATCGCCTGGGCCGCATTCCAGTAGCGCGCGAACGCTTCCGGATCGACCTGCTGGTGCAGCTGGACGCTCGTGCACGCGGCCTCCGGGGCGATCGTGTCGGCGTGTATCGAGAGGCGCTCGGGACCGCCGATCGAGATCTCCAGGTCTTCGCCGCGCGCCGCGAAGATCTGCTCGTTGAGCAACTCGTAGCGGGGATTGGCGCTGAAGCTGTCCGCGCGCAAGTGCTGCGGGCCGACCGTGGGCAGGATTCCGATGATCATCATGTGCGCACCGACGGTGCGGGCTCGCTCCTCGGCGTGGTTGAGGCTCGCTCGGGCGTCGCGTTCGAGCTCGGTGAACGCCCTCCCCTCGAGCAGCCGTGGCGGTACGTTGATCTCCACGTTGAACTGCCCCAGCTCGGTCTGGAAGCTCGGATCGGCGATCGCCTCGAGTGCTGCTGCATTGCGCATCGCGGGATCGCCCGAATCGTCGGTCAGGTTGAGCTCGATCTCGAGTCCGAAAGACCGACGCTCGGGATGGAACCTCGCCTCTGAGAGCATCCGCGCGAAGACGTCGAGACAGGCGCGGACCTTTAACCTGTAGCGCTGGCGGTCCTCTCGGCTGAAGGTCCTCGCGGAGACCTGCTGGCCCATGCGCACAGTATCCGGGAAACCCCCGCGATCGGCCTAGCCGAGATCAGCTGGATGCTTTCTCTAGGGCGCGGAAGATTGCGGTTCGCCTGCCGGTTCCGCGGCCTCGGCGCGGCGGCGATAATCCCACAGGGCCTTGCTCTCGGCGAGCGTGAGCAGTCGCCAGCGACCCGACTTCGGTTCCCACACGAAGATCTCGACATCGACGATGCTGCGGACATCCCCGAGCAGGTCCACCGTGGTGTGCGCATCCAGATCCTCGCCGACTACCTCGCGCGTCATCACGTCGACGAGCTTGAACGAGCGAGGGGCAGGCGGCTCGGGCGAACCTGCCGCAGGCGGCTTGCGCTTCGGAAGAACGAATCCCGGAACTTCCTCAGAGCCAGGCTTGTGAAGCACGCTCTCGAGCGGAACCATCCGCGCACCGGTGCCCTTTGTTTGGGTATCGAGGACCCAGACCTTGCCCAATTAGCTCGCCTTTCGAGGAGATGAACCGCTGACTCCAGCTTAGCGACGCCGGTTAGCTGCATAATTGCAACGCCATGCAGCTCGAGGGCATCTACCAAAGGCACTTCGAGAACAATCCGCGTCAGGAGCGCGCGTTGCTCAGCGCGATTGGCTTCACCACTGCCTTCGCGACAGCGCGCGGGATCACCCACATGATTCGCGCGGGGGTCGGACCGTTTCAAAACATCAGCGAGGGCGGACGTCACATCCACCACAGCACTTTCGGGATCTTCGGCCTGCTCGGCGTGGGCTATCTGTGGACCTACCGGGTGGGGGTCGGCACCAAGCCACGGGAATGGCTATCGCGGGTGACCTCCACTTGCTATGGCGTCGCTGCAGCGCTGACGCTCGATGAGTTCGCGCTTTGGCTGGATCTCCACGACGACTACTGGGACAAGCAAGGGCGCAAGTCGATCGATGCCGTGGGGATCTTCGGCGGTCTGCTCGGAATCGGGGTGGCCGGGCGCGATGTGCTGGACGAGCTTGGAGTGCTACCGGGCTTCCTCAGCACGCTCGTGCAAAAGGACCAGCAGCACCGCAAGGCACAGCGAGAGCTCGCGCAGGGCAAGTCCTAAGGTCCGAGGCCAGGCACAAGCAGTGCAGCATGCACCGGCGGACGAGCTCGAGTTCACCGCGCTCAAAGAAGAGATCAGCGCCTATGTGAGTGAGAGCGGCGAGCGCTGGGCAGAGCGGATCGAGCGCGAGCGCCAAGTGCCGCTGGAGCTGTGGGACGAGCTGCGCGATCACGGCTACCTGCGGCTGGCGGCGCCCGCCGAGTATGGAGGCTGGGGGATTCCGCTGACCAGCTATCTCGAGTTGCTCGAGATCTTCTCGACGTCACACGCGTCGTTGCGGATGATCGTCCACGTCTGCAACGGGATCTGGCGCCCGATCGCCTCGCATGCCACCGCCGCTCAGCGCGAGCGCTTTCTGCTGCCGCTCGTAGCCGGCGAGATCAAGGTTGCCTTCACGCTCACCGAGCCGATCGCTGGGACCGGCGCGGACCTGCGCTGCAGCGTCGCGCGCGAGGGCGATCACTACTTCATCACCGGCGAGAAGCACCTGATCACGTTCGGGACGATCGCCGACTACCTGCTGTTGATCGCGCGCGTGGAGGGCACGCGCGGTGGCGAGGGCACCGTCGCTCTGATGGTGGCGCCCGACGGCGATGGCGTGCGGGCAACCGTGATGCCCGAGTCGATGGGGGTACGTGGCACCGATCACGCCCAGCTGGTGTTCGACCGCGCGCCGGTCCCGGTGGAGAACCGGTTGGGGCAGGAGGGCGATGGCTTGGCCGTCGCGCTCGGTGGCTTTCTGGCGCCCAGCAGGATCTCGCTGGCGATGACCTGCGTGGGCTTGGCTCAGCGTGCGCTAGACCTGGCAGCGGGGTATGCCAAGCGCCGTGAGACCTTCGGTCGCAAGCTCAGTGAACGGCAGGCGATCGCCTTCATGCTCGCCGAGATGGCGACCGACGTCGCGGCCGCTCGGGCGCTGGTGATGCAAGCCGCGAGGGCCTGGGAGACCGATCCCGAGGCGATCGGCGACGCGGCGATGGCGAAGCTATTCGCGGCCGAGATGCTTCAACGGGTCACCGATGCGGCGTTGCGGGTGCACGGCGGGCTCGGGTACTTCTCGCCTACCCCGATCGAGCGGGTGTATCGCGACGCGCGGGCCCAGCTGTTCGAGGAGGGCACGGCCGAGATCCAGAAGATGACGATCGCACGCCAGCTGCTGCGCGGAATAAGCCCCGCGGGCGGGCAGGAGCGCTGAGTGCGCTACGTCGAGATGGACGCCGGCGCGGCACGGCTGCGCGAAGGAGCCGAGCCGGAGACGCCGCCGGGGTACGCGCGGGTGCGGGTGCTCGCCTGCGGTGTCTGCGGTACCGATCTGCATCTGTTGAAAGGGATGGTTCTGCCCCGTGGGGCCTCCTACCCGGTGCGTCCCGGGCACGAGGTGGCCGGAATCGTGGAGCGGGTGGAGGCTCCCGACGCGCCGGTCGCGGAGGGAGACCTGGCGGTTCTGCATCCGCTCGCCTCATGCGGCACCTGCCAGCACTGTCTAAGAGGAGAGGATCAGCGCTGCGACGCGCTGCGCACGCTCGGCGTGCACGATCCGGGTGGTTTTGCCGAGGTCGTCGTGTGGCCGGCCTGGAGGATGCTGCCCGCCAATGGCATCGAGCCGGTGGCGGCGGCGCTGCTGGCCGACGCGGCCGCGACCGCGCACAACGCGGTGGCGCTGGCGCAGCTGCCGCCCGGTGGCTCGCTGTGCGTGCTCGGTGCCGGCGGTCTCGGAACGGGCGCGCTGGAAGTGGCGCGCGCGCTGGATCCGAACCTGCGGCTGTCCGCCGTGGTGCGCAGCGAGGCAAGCGCCGAGCGCCTCCGGGCCCGGGGAGTGGACGTGCATTGCGGGATCGAAGGAGCCGCGCGTGCGCTGCGCCGGCGCGGCGGACGGGTGGACGCCGTGATCGATTTCAGCGGCCAGCCGGGTGCTCCCGAGCAGGGCGTCGGCATGCTGCGGCGCGGAGGACGCCTGGTGCTCGGCTCGATCGTCGACGCGCCGCTGACGCTTGGCTCCTCGAGCGCGTTCATGGCCCACGAGCTCCAGGTTCGGGGTGCCTATGTCTCGGGCCTGCGAGACCTCGCGGCCGTGATCGAGCTGACCTCGCAAGGACGCCTCGACGCGACCGCCTGGGTCTCGCATCGGCTGCCGCTGTCTCGGTTCCAGGATGCGGTGAACCTGGCGGAGAGCCGTCCCGCCGGGACTGTCCGCGTGGTGGTGGAGTGCGCCGCCGAGTGACGGCTGCGCCCCCTCGCGCGCACGTTCGCCGCACCTCCACCGAGATCCTGGCCCGAGCTGCCAAGGGTCACCGCAACTCCACCGACAGCCGCGCGGACGGCGCATCGAGAACCATCACCAGCGTCGCCCCGTCGGGCGGGTCTGAGGCGGCGAGCAGCTCCCACGAGTTCGCCGGGGCGATGCACAGCTGGCCCGGGGCGAGCTCGCTGAACGAGATCGATTCTGCGGCGCGGCGGAGCGTCGGCTTCTTGCCGCCGATCCTGAAAGCCAGCTCCGCCGCCAACCTCACGGCCGCCTCCCGCTGACCGTTGCGGTCGCGATCGGTTTCGAGCAGGATCACCTCCCCGATGCTGCTCGCGCTGCCGATCACAATCGCCACCGGGGAGGGGATCGAGGCCGCGACCGCCTCGCCCGAGCTGCCCAGCGCCGGGGGCACGTCCAAGCTACGCTGCCCCACGAGCACGAGCGACGGGTCCTGCACGGCGACGACGTTGACGATTCCCTCCGCGAGCGAGCTGTCGACCAGCAAGGCTGGGTCAGTGTCCAGTCCGACCGCGTAACCGGCCCTGCGCAGCCGCGCCAGGTTTGGCTCGCTGCTTCGCGTTTCGTTCGGTCGGCAGGCAAGCAGGCCGCGAACCACGCCGTTGTCCGGGGCGGCGATTCGAGCTCCGATCGCGAACCCGATCGCCGCCTGATCGGGATCCTCGAGCGCGACTAGGATCCGCTTGCCCAAGCCCCGGTCCTCCCGTCGCGGGAGGGGCACCGCCCGCTTGACCCGCTCGACGATTAGCGTGGCGGTCAGGATCGAGACGAGGATCAGCACCAGCACCGCGTTGACCACCGACTGATCGAACAAACCGATGTTGAAGCCGACCACGGTCGCCGCCAGCGTCGCCGCCGCCTGGGGGATCGTCAGGCCGAGCATCAGCGCCGCCTCGTTGGTGGAGAGGTGCAGCGCACCCCTGGACAGGAACGACGCGACCGTCTTGCCTCCGGCTGATGCCAGGATGAACAAGGCGGCGAGCTTTAGCGTCTCGCCTCGCACCATGACGCTTGGCTGCAGCAGCAAACCGACCGAGACGAGGAAGATCGGCACGAACACGGCTGCCCCGAAGAAGTCGATCCGGTCCATCAACGGTCCCTCGTTGGGAACCAGGCGATTGAGCCCGAGGCCGGCGAAGAACGCCCCGACGATTCCCTCGATCCCGAGGCTGCCGGCGAGCGTGGCCGCTGCGAGAAACGAGGCGATCGCGAGCAGGTAGCGGACGATCCGGTCGGTGCCTAGGTACCGGAACGCAATCCGTACCAGGCGCGGCAGGATCGCGAAGCAGAACACGACCAGAACCAACAAGCCGAAGGCGATCTGCAGGCCAATCGAGGCCGCCGAGCCACCCACCAGCTGCGACCCGGACACGGCCGCCAGGACGATCAGCGAGGCTGTGTCGGTCAGCACCGTCGCGCCCACGGCGGCGGCGACAGCCCGGTGAGTCGCCAGTCCGGCGCTCCTCACCGTCGGGTACACCAGCAACGTATGAGAAGCGAGCAGCGCGCCGAGTAGCAGCGCCGCCGGCGCGCCCCAGCTCATCGAGAAGCCGACGAGCGAGCCGAACAGCATCGGCAGCGCGAACGTCAGCGCGGCGAAGATCAAGACCGCGCGGCGGTGCACCCTCAGCAGCGCCAGATCGAGCTCCACGCCCGCCACGAACATCAGGTAGTACAGCCCGAGCTGGCCCAGCTCCGGCACGGTCGTGTTGCCCGCGCCGATCAGGTTGAGACCGTTCGGGCCGATCACGAACCCGCCCAGCAGCAATCCGATAATCCCCGGAAGCCGCGCGCGCTCGAGCAACGGCGGCCCGATGATTACGACTAAAAACAGCACTAGGAACTCCCAAGCCGTCCCGCTCGGAGACTTGATCGAGATCGCGGCGATCAGCGGAGACAACGCCTTTGGAGCGCTCATCAGCGCAGAAAAAGCGCTCATCGCGTCGTCCGGATCAGCGGAATCGACTTCTCGGCATCGGCGGCGGCAGACCCGATCCACTCCCGCTGCAGCCGGTCGAGCGTGCCATCGGCGGTCAACGCGCGCATCGCCGAATCGACCGCCTGTTCGTTACCGGATCCCTTCGGCAGTGCGGCCGCGATCGTCTCGCTGCTGGGAAGCTGGGCCACCGCGTGCAAACGGCCGCCCGAGCGATTGGCGGTCACGACCGCCAGCGGCATATCGAGCAGCACCGCATCGACATCGCGCTGCTCGAGTGCGGCCAGCATCTGCGTGGTGCTCGTGAACATCCGGATCGGAACTTGCGGCGCGATCAAGCTGTCGATGGTGCCGACGAACGTGGTGTCGCGAACCGCCCCCCAGCGCAACGTCCGCGCGGTTGCCAGATCCGGGACCGCCGTGCCGCTGCGCACCACCACGGTCGGGGGCGCGTTCAGATAAGGGGAGGAGAACGCCAGGAATCGCTCGCGCTGCGCGGTCGGGGTTATCAGATCGAGCGCCAGATCCGCGCCGTTCAACTGTCCTTCGACGATCCGATCGAAGTCCCCCAGCTCGACCCGCACCGACTTCAGCCCGAAGCGCTCGGCGAGGTCCTTCGCCAGCTCATATTCGAACCCGCCGGTCGGGTGCTCGGGAGTCCCCGCCCAGAACCCGGGACTGGGGATGTCCGACGTTACGACGGTGAGCACAGAAGCCTTTGCCGGGGTGAAGGTGCCCGCCGCCGGCGAAGCCGTCCGATCGCCGCACGAGGCCGCGAGCAGCCCCAGCAGCACGGCCACTGTCAGCCGCCGGGGGCGCTCCATCGATCCGCAAGGCCGGCGATCCAGTCTCCGGCCGCGTCGGGGTCCTCGGGCGGCGCTTGCACGAGCACCAGCTCGCTGACGCCGAGTTCGCTCAGGGCGCCGAGATCGCTGGGTCGGACGCCGCTCACCGCGACCGCGATTTGGAGCCCGCGAGGGTCACGCCCGACTTGCCGGCACAACTCGGCGAGCTTGGCGAGCCGCGCCCGGGCGCCCTCGACGCCCGGAAGGTTGAGGCCGTACCACCCATCTCCCCAGGCGGCGACACGAGCAAGCGCGGCATCGCTGTTACCCCCGACGATGACCGGGATCCGCCGATCGCAAAGCGGCTTCGGATACACCCTGACCTTATCGAAGGAGACGAACTCCCCAGCAAAAGACGCCACGTCGTCGCGCCACAGCGCCCGTAGCGCGGCCACGTACTCCTCGGCACGGTCGCCCCGGCGGGCGAACGGGATCCCCAGCGCGGCGAACTCCTCCCGCGACCAGCCGATCCCGACGCCGAGACTGAGTCGGCCGCCCGAGAGGCAGTCTAGGCTCGCCGCCTGCTTGGCCACCATCACGGGGTTGTGCTCCGGCAGCAGCATGACCCCAGTCGCGACCTGGATCCGCTCCGTCGCGGCCGCGGCAAAGCTCAGTCCGACCAGTGGATCGAGCCAGTCCTCGGCCGCCGGCACGGCGATCCGTCCGTCCGCTGAGTATGGATACCGCGACTCGGGCTGATCTACCATCACGACGTGTTCGCCCGCCCACAGCCTGGCGAATCCGTGGGTCTCGGCAGCGGCCGAGACGGCGTCGATCACGTCGCGGCGAGCCCCCGCACCAATGCCCAGCGCATGGAGGCCCAGTCGCATCCAGAGATCGTGCCACACCCGCTGAGGTTCACCGCGCGGGACCCTATACTGCGGGTGCAAGGGCTGCCGTGACCCCGTAGACCCTCTCGTTGCGCAAACCAGCGGACAAGGCGGTACGGTCGGTGGCCAGAGGAGAACAGCGCGCTTCACGTCCTGAAGACGGTGACGAGGTGAGCGGTACGCGGGACTCGCGGCGAGAGGGGGCAAGCGGTGGACAGAGGTGAGGGCATGCCGCCACCGCAGTGGGGCGACTATCTGGAACCGCCGTTCACTTGCGAGGTGGAGATCGCCGCCGAGCGGGCGTGGGTGCGTTTGGCGGGGGAGCTTGATCTTGCGACCGTGCCGGCGCTCGACGCCAGACTCGAGCGACTTGCCGACGGCGGTGAGCGCGAGATTTTCGTCGACCTGGGGGAATTGAGCTTCATCGATTCCTCCGGTCTGCACCTGCTGGTGAAGTGGTCAAGGCGGGCCATCGAGGAGGGAGTCGCGTTCTCGCTGGGTCCCGGGCCTCCCGCGGTGCAGCGCGTGTTTTCGCTGGCGGGAGTCGAACATCTCCTACCATTTGCGCAGTTGGATCCAGGAGCAGAGGACGCTGGCTTCGATGGGGTGTAGAGATGTTGACCGAAAGCTTTATCGATCAGCGCGGGCTTGACGCGAGCCTCAGGGCGCTTCGCTCGCAGATCGATGCCAAACCGTTGCAGGACGCCTTGGAGACGATTCTCGACGCAACGCGCTCGTTGTTCGAGGCAAAGGGCGCCGGGGTGATGTTCGTCGACCAGGGATCGATGCTCCGTGCCGTCGCCGCTACCGATGAACCGGGTTACCTGCTCGAGTCGCGACAGCAGGAAACCGGCGAGGGGCCCTGTGTCGATGCGCTGGTCATGGACCGGATCGTCCTCTGTGGCGATCTCGCCGGGGACCCGCGCTGGCCGAAGCTGAGGCCGGACGTGCCCGACGGCGGGGTGCGGGCGGTCCTCGGCGTCCCAATCCACGCCGCGAACGTCACGGTTGGCTCGCTGAACGTCTACCGCGACGTGCCGTGCGACTGGAGCGAGACCGAGATCGAGGCGCTCGAGAGCTACGCGCTCCTGATCGAACGGCTGCTGGTAAGCGCGCTGCAAGCAGAGCAACTCACTCAGCTCGCCGAGCAGCTGCAGCACGCGCTGGACGGGCGAGTGCTGATCGAGCGAGCGGTGGGCGTAATCATGGGGCGCGAGGCGGTCGATGCGGTGACCGCGTTCAACCGCTTGCGGTCGATCGCGCGCAGCTCGGAGCGCAAGGCAGCGGACGTGGCCGCCGAGATCCTTGACGGTTCACCCTCGGCCAGGACGCTCGCCTAGTGGGACGGGACCGATCCGAACCGGCGTCACGCGATCAACGCCACTGCCGCCTCCGCCGTCGCGACATGGAAGCTGAAGCTCTCGATCAGGTATAGCCGCACCTTCTCGCGGTCGTGGCTTTCGTACCCGATCGCGAGATCCTGACCGGACTCGAATAAGAAGTCGCCGCCTCGCAAGCTGATCACGACCGCTCCCTGGACGCCGGGCGCCCAGGCGATCGGTCCTTCGAGGATCTTGCGCAGGTGCTCCAGCAACGGATATCCGCCGTGCTCGGCGGTCTCCACCACACGCTGGTACTGATCCCCGCCGAGCGCCAATGCATACGGGCCGCTGATGCCGGAATGCAGCAATCGCTCCACCGCGCCCGCCACCGGCCGGGGGTACTCGTCGGGGGCATCGCCGAGCGACATCGGCTGGTGCGGAGACACCTCCGCGATCCCCGCGATCGACGCTTCACCCCAGCCATGGAAGACGGCTTTGTTCTCGGCGACGGCGATCTGATGCGCGGCTTTGTCGAGCGGCTCGAGATCGGCGTCGGCCGCTCCGCGGTCGGCGTCTCGCAGCTCCGAGACCGAGAGCTCGAACGGAGCTACCAGCTCGACCAGCGGTAGCACCCGGCGCGCGGACGCGGTCACCCCTTCGCAAGGGGTCGCGGCGATGGGGCTGATTCGACCGAGGTCTGTGGCCGAATATGACCAGCCGTGAGGGCCGGAGAAGTCGACGAGCTTGCGTGCCGCGAGCGCCGGTAGCAGACGCTCCCGGGCCTCCTCGTCGATCAGGGTCCAGTTGGCATCGCTGAGCGGCGCGATTGAACGTAGGAGATGGTTCATCGCCTGACTCCCCTGAGGCTTCCGATGCCCAGCGACCCGTCGCCCGTCGGGCCAGAGCTGCCCGTATCCCCGTTCTCCAGCGCCTCGGCCTCCGCCTCCTCGCCGTGCTCGACGATGTCGCCTTGCTTGAAGAGAACTCCCTGTGCAATCTCGCGCCACGCGGGTGTCCGTCGCAGCAGGAACTCCAGGTCCATGCTGAAGTGCTTGAACTCCTCTCCCTGAGCATCGCGCATGATCGCCAGCGCCTGCGGGTCGCTCTCGAGCGCAAGCCGCTGCTCATACCAGCCGATCGCTTCGGCCTCTTCTGTCAGCGAGGCGCACAAGCGCGCGAACGTGCGCGTCCCTTGCGGCAGCTCCTGAGCGGGTTCGTGGTATTGATCGAAACCCATCGTTCTCCTTGCGTTCACGATGCTGGGGCTTGAACTGTAAGCGGACGGCCGATCGAGCTGCGTACGCTTCGATCCAGGTAAGCGGAAGATTGCCTGAAGCCGATTCCAGGAGGCCCTGATGCCAGACGGAGGTGTGACCCGAGAAGACCGCGTCCGCCGGCTCGCGGACGGAAACGAGATCCCGCGGCTCGGACTTGGCGTCTGGCAGGTTCCCGATGGACGCGAGTGCGAGAACGCCGTGCGCTGGGCGCTCGAGCTCGGCTATCGCCACATCGACACCGCGCAGGGGTACCGGAACGAGGCGAGCGTCGGGCGCGCGCTGCGCGACAGCGGGGTGCCTCGAGAAGAGGTCTTCATCACGACGAAGTACTTCCCGGGGCGTCGGGATCCCGAGCTAGAGGCGCAACGAAGCCTGCGACGGCTCGGGGTCGACCAGGTCGACCTATACATCGTCCACTGGCCGCAGGACGGGCCCACGCGGGCATGGGCCGGGATGGAGCGGGCACGCGAGCGCGGCTACGCCCGCTCGATCGGGATCTCCAACTTCAGCGTTGAGGAGCTCGGGGAGCTGAGCTCGATCGCGGACACCTCGCCTGTCATCAACCAAGTCCAGTTCAGCCCGTTCGAATATAGGCGCAGGCTGCTCGACGAGTGTAAGCGCCGTCAGCTGGCGCTCGAGGCATACAGTCCGCTCGGCACCGGGCGACATCTGCGCGATGAGACGGTCGCGAGGATCGCTGAAGCCGTCGGCCGCACCCCCGCCCAGGTGCTGCTGCGCTGGAGCCTGCAACGCGACGCGGTCGTGATCCCGAAGTCGACGCATCGTGACCGAATCGAGGAAAACGCGCAGATCTTCGACTTCGAGCTTGCCGACGAGGACCTGGCACAGCTCGACCGGCTGGACCGGACGGGGGGTAGCGCCGCGGCGCTCGAGCGAAGATGGTGGTGAGCGAGCCCTGCTCTCAGGCGATGCTCGCGACTATTCGCGCTCGTCCTCGCCAGCCTCCTCGTCGGCCTCTCCGAACGAGCGAAACCGTTCGGTCATCTCCGCGTCGGGGCCGCGCTCGGCTGAATCCTGCTCCGACTCCTCTTCAGAAGCATCCTCTCGCTCGGCAGCCGTGGAGTCCGCATTGGCCTGGTCGACGACGCTCTCCAGATGGTGACGAAGCTTGTCCTCGCTTCCCGGACCGACATCGCTGACCTCGACCGTTGACTCCTCGATCTGTATCTCTCCCCACTCGCCTCCCCTGAGCAACCTCACGGTCGCCTCGAAGCTCTGCTTCCACTGATCCGAGAGCTCGCCGTCCAGTTCCACCCTGAGAGTCCCGTCGTTGACTTCTGCTGCGGCCCAATTCAGTTGTGGTAGCGACATGCACCAGGCATACCCCGGGTAAGCGCTCAGGCAATCACCGGGCTCCAGTGCAGCGGCTGATCGCCGACGCTGGCGCGCGATAATGGGCGCGGTGAGCAGTCGAGTGATGACAGCGCCGATCGCCGCGAGCGGCCTCATCGCCGGCTATGGGCTGGCCGTCGCGAGTGGCTCGCGCCTGCTCGGGGGGCTGCTGCTTGCGGCCTGTGGTCTCGTCTGCATCGCGGTCTGGCTGAAGCGGGACGGCCGCCGGATGGCGGCGCTCTTGACCGGCGGTGGGTTGCTGGCGTTCGTGCTCTCGCACGTGCTGGCGCTGATCACCGGGGCGTGGCCCGCGGTGCTGCTGGTCGCCGCCGCGACCGCGAGCGCTTACTGGCGCCTATCGGACGCTCGTCAGTTCGCCGCCTCGCCTGCGCGGCGGGCGGTCGGTCGCCCGAGCTGATCGAGCCAGCCGCGCTAACGCCTCGCCGGCGCTCCCGCGCGAGTCAGCAGGTCGAAGTAGAGCAGCGCGGTGGACAGCGCCGTGAACGAACGGCCGATCGTCTGCACCACGATTCCCAGCGCCACCTGCGGGGCGTGGGCGCTCGATCCCGCGATTGCCGCTCCCGCCCCCGTGACGGCGTAATTGATCAAGCTGCTGACGACTATCAGCCCGAGGATGTGCAGATAGTTGCCCCGGGCCAATTCGCCGCTGCGACGCAGCGCGCCGAGCCAGTCGGTGCGCTCGATCGCTGCGGTCTGCGCCACCACCGCCCAGCGGAGCGCGAGGATCACTCCCGGAATCACGAATGCGATCAGCCCCAGGCCGATCCCGATCCCGGCGATGATCTGCGCCGCGGCCACGATCGGCAGACACCGCGCTCCGCGCGGAGCGACCCGCGTCAGGGCGGGTCGCTCGCCGCTACCGATCGCCGCCACCGCATGGACTTCGAGCGCGGACACCAGCGGCCCGATCAGGGCCAACTCGAGCAGGATCAGCGTAAATGCGGTCCCGGTACTTATGGACTGTTGAGCAAGCGGCGCCGTTCCCGTCACCGCCAGCACGATCAACTCATATGGCGCGATCACGACGAGCCCGAGCAGCCCGAACAGCAACGGGTAGCGTCCATATAAGGAGAGCGCCGTACGCACCAGTTCGAACACCGATCGCGGCCGGCCGAGGTCGATCACCGGGGGGCGCTCGTCGAGCATCCGCACATTGTCTTCTCTGGGGGCGCGGATAAGCGAGCCCATGGATCTTTGGACAGACGGCTAAAGGCAATTGCGGCCTCGATCCGCATCATCACCGGTTCGCAACCTCTATCGAGGAGGTGGATCGAATATGAACGATGAACGCGCACACGCTTACAAACGGGTCATGCACACGCTCGCGGAGCTCGGTCCGAGCAAGCTGCTGGCCGGGGAGCAGGATCGGATTCGCTATGCCGCCGACAACCTGATCTTCAGCCGCGATCTGGCCGCTGACACCGCCGCGCTCGACGCGCTCGGCGATGTCGAGCGACTATGTCGCGCGCTGGTCGACAGCGGCCGGTGGGAGGAGCCCTCCGCCACGCGCCTGGCCGAAGACATCCTGCAGTGCGGGCCGACCCTCTCCAGTGAACTGAAAGCCGCCTGAGGGCGGGCCCCGGCCCTGGGGGCGCTCCGAAACGGCCGGGCGCTAGATCTGAGGCGGATTCGGCGCCGGCGGAATCGGCGACGGGTCGGGAGTGGGGCTCGGAGGCTGTGGATCGGGGGGCGTCGGTCCCGGGGGTCTCGGGTCCGGGACGTCCGGTCCGCCCGGGGCGGGCGGTGGTTGAGGTGTGCTCGCTTTGGCCACGGCTTAGTACTTCCCCGACGCCGGCTGCTCGAACCACGCACTCTCGCCGGTCACCGCTCGGGTCAGAGCTGGCTCAACTGATCGTCCAGCGCCTGCTCGATCGGATCATCGCCGCCATTGACGTACAAGATCCGCCGGCCGGCATCGCTGCGGCGCAGCAGTGCGTCGAGGACCGCCGCGACGTCGTCCCGCGGAATACTGCCGCGAAACGGCGAGCCGTCGATCCGCACCCGACCGCTTCCGGGGTCGTCCGTCAGGGCGCCGGGCCTGACAATCGTCCACGCCAGCTCGCTGTCCCGAACCGCGTCGTCTGCCTCTGCCTTGGCCCGGAGGTAGACGCTGAACACGTCCTCTCCCGCCGGCGGATGCTCGGCGCCGACGGAGCTGACGATCAGATAGCGCGCCGTGCCGGCCTGGCGAGCCGCCTCGAGCAGCTTGATCGCGCCGTCGCGGTCCACGGTCAGCTTCCGCTCGGCGCCGCTGCCGGGTCCGGCGCCCGCCGAGAACACCGCCGCGTCCGATCCCGCGATCGCTCGCGCAATCTGCGCCGCCGAGGAGTGCTCGAGGTCACACACCACCGGCTTCCCACCGTGCGCCCGGACATCCTCAGCGTGGACAGGATTTCGGATTAGCGCCAGCACCTGCTCGCCGCGCTGGCTGAGCCGGCGCGCGAGTCGCAGCGCGATCCTGCCGTGCCCACCTGCGATCGCGACCGTCATCTGGCGCCCGCCAGCAGGGGGGCTTCGAGACCAACTGCGTGCTCGAGCCACGCAGCGAACAGGCGACGCGCCAGGGAGGTCATCTCCTGTTCGCGGGCCGCTATCTGCGGGACCAGTCGCGCGAGCGCGCCGGCACCCAGCAGCCGCTCGAGACTCGCGGCATACGCCGGAACCGCACCCCATTCATTCGCCAGCTCGGCTGCGATCTCGAGGTGAAATTGGATTCCGTAGGCGCGGCCGTTCGTGAACGCCTGCTGTTCGTATGCCTGAGAACGCGCCAGCTGCACCGCTCCCGACGGCAGCGCGTAAGTGTCCGAGTGCCACTGAAGCGCCGGGAACTCGTCCGGCAGCTGCGAGAACACGGGGTCATCGGCTGCCTTCGCGGTACGCCGAACCGGCAGCACGCCGATTTCGGGTGCATGCCCAGGCGCGACCTCGCTGCCGAGGCTTGCGGCGAGTAGCTGCGCACCAAGGCACACGCCCCAGAAAGGCGCTCCGGCGGCCACGGCCTCGCCGATCCACCGTTTCTCGTCGCCGAGCCACGGCCACAGCCGCTCCTCGTAGGCGCCCATCGGTCCGCCCATCGCGATGATCCCGTCATACCTTCGCCAGTCGGGCAAGGACTCACCCCGTTCCAGCTCGACTCGATCGAGCCCGGCGCCCCAAGCGAGCAGTTCGTCTTCGTAGGCCCCCGGCGGCTCGCAGGCGATGTGCTGCAGCACGAGCAGAGTCGCGGATGGCGGTCCCATTGCCCGCGAGCTTACCCGGAAGGTGAGTCGGGCTCAGGCTTTACCGGCGTGGGCGGCTCCTGGGGGTCGGGGACAGTAGCGGGCTCTTCCGGATCAGCCGGGCTTCCTGGGTCGGGAACTGCGGGAGTGACGGGAGCGTCCGGGACCGCCGGACTGACCGGCTCGGCGGGTTGCGGGACCTCGAGCGTCGAAGGGATCGGTGTCATGGCAAGCTGGCTACCCGATCGGCGCCGCTCGTGACCATGCTCGCCGGCGATGATCGCCGCCGACCGCCTGCCCATAGCGCCCGAGGCAGCCCTGCTTGCCGCCGGGCGGGAGCACGATCGCGTTGATCTCGAGGGCACTGACAGCAAGCTCTTCGCGGATCCTCCGGAAACCGTCACCGTCGCCCATCCGATCGATGTTGGAAACGTCGTGACCGGCGCCTTGCGCTTTCGTTGCGGACGCCATGAGTGGGCATACTAGAGCGGTGACCTCAGCGCTTTTGTCAGCGGCGCTCGCGCCGCTGCGCGCAAACCCCGCTCGCACGGCTGTGATGCTCGACATCGACGGCACGCTCGCGCCGATCGTCGAGCACGCCTCCGATGCGCACGTTCCTGAGAGCACTCGGCAGCTCCTGATCGGTGTTTCCCGGCGCTACAGCATCGTCGCCTGCGTAAGCGGCCGGCGCGCCTCCGATGCGCGGGCGATGGTGGCGATCGGGATGATCACCTATCTCGGCTCCCACGGCGCAGAGATGCTGCGGGCGGGCTGGACCGAGGCGGTCCTCGATCCGGATGTCGAGACTTGGATCCGCCGGATTCAGCAGTTCGGCCGCGAGGCCGACACGGCCGATCTGCGCCGGCGGCGAGTCAGGATCGAGGACAAGGGCGCAATCGTCGCCTTTCACTGGCGCGGCGCACCGGACGAGGAAGCGGCGCGCGCGTCAGTCGACGCGATCGCGCAGGAGGCCGAGAGCGCCGGCTTGCGCACGCAGTGGGGACGGAAGGTGCTGGAGGTCCGGCCGCCGGTCCAGATCGACAAGGGCGCCGGCGTCTCGCGGTTGCTCGCGGACTCCGGTGTCAATGCGGCGATGTATGCGGGCGACGACTCGACGGATCTCGACGCGTTTCGCGCCCTCGCTCGGCTGGTCGCGGAGGGCAAGCTCGAGCGCGCTCTCCGGGTGGGCGTCAAATCCGAGGAAGGGCCGTCGGCGATCATCGAGGAGGCCGACGTCGTCGTCGATGGTCCGGCGGGAGTGCGCGAAGTGCTCGCCGCCCTGATCGCCGAGTAGCGCGCCGTGCGGTTCACCGACTTCCTGCGGACCACGGTTCTGATCAGCGCGGCCGCCGCCACGGCGCTCGCGGCGGTGACCGTGGCGGCTGCCGCCAACTCGAGCGACTCGCTGATCGTGCCGGTCTCCGGAGGATGGTGGCTGCTCGCGGCGGTGATCGGGGTGTGGATGGGGCGCAAAGCCGATGCCTCCTCTCCGATTGCTTCGCTGCTCGCGAACGCCAGGATGGAGACCTCGCTTCCGGACGTAAGTCCGGGGCGGACGGTCCTGAACCGCCTCTGGCCAATGCTGCTCTCGACGATCGGCGCCGGCGCGCTGGCGTTCGTTATTCCTCAGGTTCCCGCAGTCGCGACCGGCTTCGCGATCATCTGGGCGCTCGCGTGGCGCCGGCAGGCATCCGCCGTGACCGCGATCGAGGAGCGCGACGGAGCTCGCTTCTACATCAAGCGGACCTCGCCGCTGACGCCGATCAAGTTGGTGCGGACGCCCGGGTTCAAATCGAACCTGTTCGAGCTCAACGGCGCCTCGGGGCGTTCGCGCGGAGCCAGCCCACGGGCATAGACGTGCCCGGCACCGACGTTCTGGTCGTCTCGGTCGGGAGCACCAGCGGCTGGCGTACGGCAGCGGATGAGCTCGTCGACGCGCTGCGACGCGCCGGCGTGCGCGTGGAGATGGTCCGCACCGGGCCGCTTCCGAGGGTGCGAACGTTTGCCCTCACCGACTTCGTCGAAGCGCGCGCAGCGCGCCGGGCCTGCTTGGCGGGGATTGCGGCGCACCACCCAACCGCGATCATCTACTGCTCGATCACCGCTTCCCTGCTGTGGCCGCGCGCCGGCGCGATCTGGCTCGACTCGATCGCGGCCGAAAACCGGCCGGGGCGTCATGGCGTCTGGCAGCGCGTGGTCGAGCGCCGGCGCCTGCGCGAGGCGACGCTGGTGCTCACCTGGAGCGATCGAGCGCTCGCCCCGGCGACAGCCGACCGCTACCGCGAGGTGGTGCTGCCACCGCCGGTCGATGGCGTCGCTGCTGGCGGGACGCGTGAGATCGACGCGATCACCTACGCCGGCGATCCGATCAAGCGCAGGCTCGCGTTCGTGCTCGAGACCTGGTCGCAGATCCGGCGGCCCGGCGAGACGCTTGTGGTCGCCGGCGGCGATCACCTCCCGGCCGCCGACGGGGTGAGCGTCGCCGGCCGTCTCGCGCCTGAGGACTTCCGCGACCTGCTCGCTCGCGCGAAGGTATTCGTGGCCGCTCCGGTCCGCGAGGATTTCGGGATCGCAGCGCTCGAAGCACTCGCGCATGGGTGCATGCTCGCCACGACTCCCTCCCCGGGTCCGTACCCGGCCCTCGATCTCGCCCGGCAGCTTGATCCGCGGCTGGTCGACGAGGAGCTGGGCGCGGCCGTGCGTACCGGACTCGATGATCCGCTGCCCGGCTACGCTGAACGGGCGGCCACGCTGCTGGTCGGCTTCCGGCGCTCAGCGCTCGATCAAGCGATCATGCAGCACGTGTTGCCGCGATTGCTGCCAGCATTGAAGCTGCGGTGAGCTACGCATACATCCCCAGCCCTGCCGAGAACGGCTTCCACATCGGGCCGCTGTTCCTGCATGCGTACGGGATTGCGTACGTGTTCGCGGTCGCCGCCGCGATCCTGGTGACCCGCCGCCGCTGGGCGCGCGCGGGTGGGGATCCGGATCTCTGCTACGACGTGGCGCTGGTTGGATTCCCGGCCGGGCTGATCGGCGGGCGCATCTACTTCTTGATCACCACGCCGAGCCAGATTCCCCCCCATTGGTGGGGACCGTTTGCGATCTGGCAAGGAGGCCTCGGAGTCTGGGGCGGGATCGCCGGCGGCGTGATCGGCGGCTTATGGGTGCTCCGCCGGCGGCTCTCCAAGCAAGACATCCTCCGCTTCATGGACGCGGCGGCGCCTGGGTTGCTCTGCGCTCAGGCGATCGGCCGGATCGGCAACTACTTCAACCAGGAGCTGTTCGGCAAGCCGAGCACGCTGCCCTGGGCACTGAAGATCGATCCCGCCCACCGTCCTGCGGGCTTCCAGCACTACGCCACCTTTCAGCCCACCTTCCTGTACGAGATCATTTGGAATCTCGCCCTCGCCGCATTCCTCGTGTGGCTCGGCAACCATCGCCGGATCAAGCCACCGGGACTGTTCGCGCTGTACGTCGCGGGGTACTCGGCGTTCCGGATCTTCGAGGAGACTTTGCGGATCGACTACTCCAACCACATCCTCGGGATGCGGCTGAACTTCTTCGTCGCGTTAGTCCTCTGTCTGCTCGGTCTCGCCTGGTTTGCCCACGTCCAGTGGGGCTGGGGTCGCTCCCGCTCGGGCCGCAGACCCCCGCCGCCGAGGCAGCGGCGAGCCAAGGGTCGCAGCTCAGGCCGCCAGCCGGTGGCGTGAGCGGAGCGATTCAACCTCGCTCCACGACCTCGTGTTCGCCACGTCGGCCGCTGTCAGCCATGCCCTCCGGCCGGTCGCAATGCCGTAGCGCGCCACTTCAAAGCCTCCGACCCGATGAGCGTCGCAATTGATCACGATTCCGACGCCGGCGGCGGCTGCCGCGCGCGCGTTGACCTCGTTCAGGTCCCTGCGGTCCGGGTTGGAATTGATCTCGAGCATCGTCCCGGTACGGGCGGCGGCCTCGAGGATGCGGTCGATCTGTAGCTCGTACGGGGGGCGGCCCTCGATCTTGCGACCGGATGGATGGCCGATCGCATCGACCAGCGGGTGCTCGATCGCGTGCACGACCCGGTCGGTCATCTCGCTGGCGGGCATCCGGAACGAGGAGTGGACCGAGGCGATCACCCAGTCGAGCTCCGCGAGCAGCGAGGCGTCGTAGTCAAGCGTGCCGTCCGGCAGGATGTTGACCTCGGAGCCGGCCAGCAGCCGAATGCCCTCGACCTCGGTGGCGCGGATCTCTTCGATCTGCTCGGTCAGCCGCTCAGGGGAGACCTCATCGCCGAACCCGAAGCTGGCCGAGTGGTCGGTGATCGCTAGATACTCGTAGCCCGCCTCGCGCGCGGCGTGCGCCATCTGCTCGATCGAGGCGGTCCCGTCCGAGGCCGTGGTGTGGCAGTGAAGGTCGCCTTTCAAGTCGCCGAGCTCGATCAGCTGGGGGAGCGCGCCCGCCGCGGCGGCCTCGAGCTCTCCGCGGTTCTCACGCAGCTCCGGCTGTATGTATTCGAGCCCGAGCAGCGCATAAACCTCCGCCTCGCTCGCGCAGCGGTGGGTAGTGCCGGTCGCGTCGTCGAGCAGCCCATATTCGGAGACATGCAGTCCCTTGCGAACAGAGGCATCGCGGAGCGCCATATTGTGCTCCTTGGATCCCGTGAAGTGCTGCAGCAGGTTGCCGAACTGGTCCGGTTCCACGATCCGCAGATCGATCTGCAATCCGGTGTGGGTGCGCAGCCGGACCCCGGCTTCCCCGGGAGTGTTGGCCGCTTCGACCAGGTCGAGTTCGGTAGCGGCCCGCGCGAGCGCGCCCGGATCGGTTGCGGTGGCGATCACATCGAGGTCCTTGACGCTGTCGGTCATCCGCCGAGCCGATCCGGCCAGCTCGACCCGCTGCGCCACCGGATGCTCGCGCAGCAAGCGCACCAGCTGCTCGCCGACGGCGAGCGCCCGATCGAGCACTACCCGATGCTGGCGCTCGCCGGCTCCGGCGGCGTTGAGCGACGCGAGAATGCTCTCCTCGGCTTTTGGTCCGAAACCCTTCAGCTGCCGGATCCGATGCTCCTCGGCGGCCGCTCTCAGCGCCTCGAGCGAATCGATCCCGAGCTGGTCGAACAGTTTCCGGGCGCGCTTCGGGCCGAGCCCGGGGAGGCGGGTGATCTCGACCAGACCCGGCGGGAACTTGGCCCGCAGCTTCACCGCGGCTGGGATCGCCCCGTCGTCGGCGAGCGCCAGCACCTTCTCCTGAATCGTCGCTCCAATCCCTGGCAGCTCGGTCGCGCGTCCCTGCCGGGCGAGCGCTGTCACCGAGACCGGCGCATCGCGAACCGCCTTGGCGGCGTTTCGGTACGCGACGATCCGGTGGATGATCGCCCCGTCGAGCTCGTAGAGATCGCCGAGCTCATCCAGCGCCAGGGCGATTTCGGTGTTCGTCGGATCCGCCATCTGCAGAGGAAGGCTACGACGTCGCGCCCGGCGGGCCCGTATCTGCCCGGCGGGCCGTGGGCCGTCGGACATGCGGCCCGGCGCGCTTGAACTTCTGCGAATTGTGTCCACCCCTCGGACACTATTTGCGATTGTTCGCGGTGGGCGCTGAAAACGCCGCCGGGCCCGCTATACGCCGCCGATCTGCGCAGCCAGCACCGGCTGCGCAAACGCCACCGACCCCCGCATACACCGCCCGCCCCAGGCCCACCAACGACCCGCGCTATACTTTTTGAAGCATTGTTCTTGACACCGGTAAGGAGCGCTCATGGCAGGCACAGTCAGCGATGTGACCGATAACAACTTCCAGGCTGAGGTGATCGAGTCCGAGGTTCCGGTGCTCGTCGACTTCTGGGCCCCCTGGTGCGGACCCTGCCGCCGCGTATCGCCGATCGTTGAGGAGATCGCGAGCGAGCGGGATGGTGAACTGAAGGTCGTCAAGCTCAACATCGACGAGAACCAGAAGACCGCGGTGGACTTCAACGTGATGTCGATCCCGACGCTGATCCTGTTCCGCAACGGCCAGGCGGCGAAGACCGTGATCGGTGCTTACCCGAAGCGCACGATCGAGGCGGAGCTCGAGCCGGCGCTGGCGTAGCCGGCGGTTCTCGCGCGCAGCGTAGCCGGTCGGCGTGGGCGGCCTCGGGCGGGCATAGCCGGTCGGCCCCCCACTCGGCTCGCGCCGCAGCGGCCTAAGCGAGCGCCACGCCCACCCGTAGGTCACGGCCGTCGATGCTCACCGGCTCGGTTCCATTGAGCGACTCGAACGCGAGCTGAGCCGCCAGCGTCTCCGTCGCGATGTAGCGCTCATGCGCGCGCGCCGCGCTCAGCAGCGCGGGGTCGCCGTCGAGCGTCAGCGTGATCCGATCGGTCACCTCGAGGCCGGCGTCGCGCCGCGCTGCCTGGACAGCGTGGACGATCTCCCTGGCCCAGCCCTCCACGCGCAGCTCCTCGCTGATCTCGAGCTCGAGCGCGACGGCATGGGATCCCTCGCGTTCGACCTGGTAGCCCTCGAGCGGCTTCATCGAAACGAGCAGATCGTCCCGGGTCAGCTCGTGGTCCTGGCCGTTCAGGCTGATCGCGATCATCGTGCCGTTGCGCAGCGAGAGCGCGACGTGTGAGGGATCGAGGCCCGCGACCGCCGCCGCGACGAGCGGCATCTGCTTACCGAACCGCGGACCGAGCGCGCGGTAGTTGGGCTTGACCTCGACCTCGCCGAGCTCATCGGCCTCGGAGACGAACCGCAGTTCGCGCACGTTGAGCTCCTCGCGGACGATGTCCTCCAGTCGCTCGATCGCTGCACGCTCGGTGCCGGTCGCCACGACTACCGCTGCACCGAGCGGCTGCCTGATCTTTAGCCTGGCCTGTCCGCGAGCGGCGAGTCCCATGCGCACGGTCTCACGCGCCACCGTCATCGCCTGCTCGAGCTCCTCGTCGCGCTGGCCGGGCCTCGGGAAGTCGGTCAGGTGGACGCTCGGCTCGGCGCCGTCGAGATTGTCGTAGATCTCGTCGGCAAGGAACGGGCAGAACGGCGCGAGCAACTGCGAGACCGTGGTCAAGCACCTGCGCAGAGTCGCAAACGCCGTCGGATCGCCGTCCCAGAAGCGCCGCCGAGAACGGCGCACGTACCAGTTCGACAGTTCGTCGACGAAGCTCTGGATCGACCGTCCCGCGCCGGTCGCGTCGAAGGCGTCCATCCGCTCACGCACGGTGGCAACGGTCGCCTGCAAACGCGACAGGGCCCACCGGTCGAGCTCGCTCGGCTGGCCCTCACCAGGCTCCGGCTCGATTCCGTTCGCGTTCGCGTACAGGACATAGAAGCCATAGGTGTTCCACAGCTGCAGCATGAACTGGCGTACCGCTTCGGCGATCGTCTCGAGCGAGAAGCGGTAGCCGTCCCACGGATATTTGGAGGTGAAGAAGTACCAGCGCAGGGCATCGGCCCCGAAGCGGTCGATCACCACCCACGGCTCGATCACGTTGCCGAGCGACTTCGACATCTTGCGGCCGTGCTCATCCAGGATCAGGCCAAGACACACGACGTTGCGGTATGAGGAGCAGTCGAACAGCAGCGTCGAGACCGCGAGCAGCGAGTAGAACCAGCCCCGGGTCTGGTCGAGCGCCTCGCAGATGAAGTCCGCCGGGAAACGTTCCTGGAAGCGCTGCTGGTGCTCGTGCGGCGCGTGGTACTGCGCGAACGGCATCGAGCCCGAGTCAAACCAGACGTCGATCACCTCGGGCACGCGCCGCATCTCCTCACTGCACTGCGGGCAGGCAAAGGTCACCTGATCCACGAACGGCCGGTGCGGATCGGACAGAGTCACTCCTGAGAGCTCCGCCAGCTCCGAGAACGAGCCGATCGCTCGGAGGTGCTCGCGGGGGCATCGCCACACCGGCAGCGGTGTTCCCCAATAGCGCTCCCGCGAGAGCGCCCAGTCGACGTTGTTCTCGAGCCAGTTGCCAAAGCGGCCGTGCTTGACGTGCTCCGGGTGCCAGGTGACCGTCTCGTTGGAGGCGAGCAGCCGGTCCTTGACCTGGCTGGTGGCGATGTACCAGGATGGCTTGGCGTAGTAGAGCAGGGGCGTGTCGCAACGCCAGCAGTGGGGATAGGAGTGTTCAAAGACCTCCGCGCGAAACAAGCGTCCGCGTTGCCTGAGGTCTTCGATCAGGTCGGGATCAGCGTCCTTGACCCATCGCCCGGCGTAGGGTCCGATGCGCTCGTCGTAGGTTCCGTCGAGCCGGACGGGATTGACGACGTTCAGCCCATATTGCTCACCGAGCCGGAAGTCGTCCTCACCGAAGGCGATCGCGGTGTGGACCAGGCCGGTCCCGTCCTCCGCGGTGACGAAGTCTCCGAGCAGCACCGTGTGCCCGAGCTCGCCGTAGGCGCTCGCGGCAATGAACGGGAACGGGGGCTCGTAGCGCACTCCTTGCAGCTCCGCACCGGGAAACCGGTCGAGTATCTCGGCGCTCCCGCCGGCCACGCGCCCCAGCAAGGCCTCCGCGACGATCACGACCTCGCCCTCCGCGGTGCGTGCCCTGACGTAGGCGAGCTCGCCATCCACGGCGACGGCCGCGTTTGAGACCAGCGTCCACGGCGTCGTCGTCCAGACGAGTAGGTTGTCGCCATGGTGCGCGGCGCCCTGCTCGGAGATCACCGGCAGACGGACGTAGACCGAGGGGTCCAGGACGTCCTGGTAGACGCCCGGCTGCCCGAGCTCGTGGCTGGAGAGCGTGGTCTGATCTCGAGGGCAGTAGGGCACCACCTTCAGCCTCTCGTACAGCAGGCCCTTGTCGTAGATCGTCTTCAGTGCCCACCACACTGACTCGATGTAATCGGCATCGAGCGTCCGGTAGGCATCTTCGAGGTCGATCCAGAAGCCGATCCGCTCGGTCAGCTTGTTCCAGTCCTCCACGTGGCTGAGCACCTTCTGGCGGCAGAGAGCGTTGAACTCCGCGATCCCGAAGCGGTCGATGTCGTCCTTGGAGGTGAACCCGAGCTCCTCCTCGACCGCGAGCTCGACCGGAAGCCCGTGGCAGTCCCAGCCGCCTTTGCGCTCCACGTAGTAGCCGCACATCGTGCGGTACCGCGGGAAGATGTCCTTGAACACGCGCGCCAGTACGTGATGGGCGCCGGGCGGTCCGTTCGCGGTCGGCGGTCCTTCGTAGAAGCCCCAGGCGGGGGCGCCACGGCGCCGCCTGAGCGACTCTCGGAACACGTCGCGCCCGCGCCAGCGCTCGAGCACGATTTGCTCGAGCTCTGGAAACGACGCGCGCGGATCTACGGGGCGGTGGAGGGACGGCATCGGGCGGATGATTCTAGGAGGACGCCGATTGCGGTCCTACTAAGCCTCCTGCTGAGCAACCGGTTGGCGGCAACCGGGTCCCGCGGCGGCCTGGGCTCGGTCGAGCACGACCGGCGCCGTGGGCGGAGGGCTGCAGCTGGGCGGGGCGCTCAGTCGAGGACGACGAGCGCCGCCCGGGGCGGGCCGCAGCTGGCAATGCGAGCGCGGAGGCGGACACCGAAGGTGTTCGCGGGGCGCACGGTCACCGTGTGGCCCGAGTTGTCGCCGCGCGCCGCCCAGGTGACGGCCACGGCAAGGTTGTCGCGCGCCTGCGCCTCCGCGTCCGCCGGCAGCAGCAGTTCGGTCAGATGCTTGTGGACCGCGTCGATCTCGCTGGTGGCCAACAGCTTCTCGGCGGCGCTGGAGACTGCACAGATCGAGAGCGCGCTGTCGAGCACCATGAACGCGTCGCCCTCGTTCGGCGCCGCGCCCGAGTCCGCCTCGAGCAGCAGGCCGAGGCCGCAGGCCTCACATACGCGCGACGGTGCCATCGCGATCGCGGCCCATCTCGGCCTCGTGCCGCAGTGACCGCAAAAGGCCACGGTCTCGACCAAATCCGGCGCAGCATCCGTCGTTACCAACCGCAGTGCCGCGCGACCCCGTTTGTCATCCATTGACGTTCCTACCTACACCTAGATTGCAGTTCACAGAGTTGCTGTCCGACTTCCTTCTGAGGATATCCCCCCGGATTGACGTCCCGGCGCGCTAGCGACACCTCGACTCTGCTCAACGTCGACCAACTCGAGCAAACGCTGTCGCGCCTGGCCGGCGCCGGACGGCAGAACGCTGGTGCCGGTGGTGCGCATCCGGACCCGCTGTCCGCCGCGACGGTAGACCGCAACCGGCAGTGCTCCGGCCGCGAGTCGCACGCCGTAGGCCCACCGCGCCACGGCGTCATCCCCGAGGTAGCCCCCGGCCAGCACCACGAGATTCGGCCGGTGGACCGCGATCGCATCCCCGACCCCGTTGACGCCGCGAGCGGAGAGGCTTAACACGTTTACTCCGGAGCGCACGCAGAACAGCTCGAGCGCGCGGATGTGTGGCGAGTCGGGATCGAGTTCGTCGCGTGAGGCATCTCCGACCACGATCGAGGCGGGCCTGGTCGGGGGCGGCGCGAGCCGCTGGGCTCGGCGCAGCCAGTCCGTCGCCCAGTGCGCGGCGAACGCCCACGCGGCCGACTCGACGGTGTGGCGGCGCACGATCTCGTCGAGGGTCGGGAGCAGGACCTCCTCCACTGAGCGCTCGACGGACCGCAGGGCCAGCGCTGCTTCGATCGCGCCGTCCGCCCGCTCGCGCTCGTAGGAAACGAGCGCGCCGACGAGCGAGTGCGTGTCCGATGCCAACCCCTCGCGCGCGCGGGAAACTGCGGAGGAGATCGACAGGCCCTCCTGCAGTGCGTCGCGCAGCGCGGCTACCTCGCCATGAGTGAAGAGCCTGTGCTTGCCCGGCGAGCGCAGCGGCTTCGGAAAGTCGAACCTCCGCTCCCAAGCGCGCAGCGTATTGGGGCTGACGTTGAGCAACGCCGCGGCCTCACTGGTCTTCAGATAACGCATGCACAGGTAAGGTCGGGCTAGACGGTGCTATTTAGAGCTTTGCCGTCAGAAATTGCAGAAGTTTCCTAACGTAATTTGTACCAAATCCTCTCGGCTTTAGGACTGAGCGGGAAGGACTTGGTCATCGGCAAGAGCGCGAAGGAGGCGTGGCGTGCAATTCCGCGGCCCGTAGCAGACAACATTGTTGGCCTCCTCCCCACGGTAGGAGTGAATGGGGAGCGAGCAGAGAATCCCGGTACCGACGACCCCAGCGAAGGAGGGACGACATGCAATTCCGCGGCCCGTAATCAAACAGCCGGTTCAAATCCCCGCTCCCGGAACGAGCGGGAACGACGTCGCATCGACCAGAACGCAAAGGAGGCGTGGCATGCAATTTCGTGGCCCGTAGCAGACAGGATCTTCAACTCATCCAGCAATAAGCGCTACCTTGATCGGCATGGCCGGCCGAGGGGCCGCATCCGCCGGTAAACCCTTTCTCAGAACCCTGACGATCACGTCACTCGGTTTCGGGTTGGTCGCGTGCGTCGCCGTGGCAGTCGCGCAAGCGGACGTCTCGCAGGGGCAGGTGTCCACCGGCCATGCGGATGCCCTCAAGGTCGTGCTTGGGCTCTCGGCGGCAGTAGCGGGCGTGATGGTCGCATCGACACGGGGCCGCGGCTCGGTGTCCTCCGCGTTCATCACGTATCTGCTTGCGGCCGCTTTCCTGGGACCGCTGTGGGCCTGCGCGTTGGTGGTGGTCGCGGAGGTCGCGAGCGACGTGCGCCGCTCGACTTCCCGTCGGGGCGTCGCGATCAACCTCCTCAGCGGCATGGCCCCGGCGCTGGTCGCCGCGAACCTGATCCACGCGGTCACGCCCAACCCGAGCGATGCGCCGGGGTTCTACCTGCTCGTCGCCGGCGCCGGGGTCGTCTTCCTGGTGCTGAACTTCACGATGGTCGTGCTGGGCTACGCTGGGTTCTCCGAGCACCGCGTGCTGACGCTTCCCGCGCTCTGGGAGCTGCTTCCCAGCCTGGCCCTGAGCATCGCGCTGGCGGTCGCAGGCGCGGCGATCTATCTGAAGGTCGGCCTCAGAGGAATCATCTTCGCGCTGGTCGCGCTGTTCGCGTTCTCGTACATGGCTCATCTGCTCGAGGAGTCACGCCACCGAGCGCAGCAGTACGTCTCACTCTCCTGGGGCGTGCTGGCTGGATTGGTGCGCTCACTCGACACGCGCGATCAGCGTTCGGCGCGTCATGCAGCCGCCGTCGCCCGGTTCGCCAGGGACATCGCCGCGAAGGTCGGCATGAGCGATCAGGAGTGCGAGCTCGCGCACACCGCCGGCCTGCTTCACGACATCGGACGCTTCGCGCTGTCAGACCGGGTCGCCGAGCGCGGGAGGACGCTGAACGAGGAGGACTGGATGGCGATTCAGCGCCATCCCGAGTTGGGTGCCGACCTACTGCGAGATCTAGGTATGTACGGTCCGGTCGCGGGGATCGTGCTCGCGCATCACGAGCGCATCGATGGGCGCGGATATCCACACGGACTCGGCGGCCAGGAGATACCTCAGATCGCCAAGATCATTGCGGTGGCGGAGGTCTACGACACGCTGACCGCAAGCGACACCTACCGGACGCGGATGAGCTCGTTCGAGGCGCTGCGAGAGCTTCGAAGAGTGACCGACACCCAGCTCGACGGCCGCTTCGTCGAAGTGCTGGCCGAGTTGCTGAGCGGCGAGGGCGTGGAATATCGCCACGCGGATGCCGCCGATTTCGATTCCGAGCTCGATATGGAGCGCCGGATCAGAGAAGCCGGCGCGGGCGGTTAGCCCCGCCTCTATGCCGTTGCGGTTTTCCGGCCCTGCTCGCGCGTCCGAAAGCCGCCGCGTTGAAGCGATTCGAGAAACTGCTCGATCTGCTCGTGGCTGAAGCGGCGTTGGCCCCCAGGTGTGCGATACGACTCCAGATAGCCCATATCCGACCAGCGCCGGATAGTTCCCAGTGACACGCCCAGCGCTTGGGCGGCCTGAGAGGTGGAGAGGCCGAGCGGCCTCGCGGTTGTTTCTTGCATGATGGGCATTTCAGCGCCTTTGAGGAGGGTTGAACAGCTCATGCAACTTTTGCACAACCTCTAGGGGCGAAGATCACGGTCCGCCATCGGATACGGATCTCGCTGGCGCGAACGGCACCGTGATCGCATGAGTGCGAGCATCCATTCACATGCGGCTCCGTCTCTATCACCACCACGATGGGGCGCGGGTCGCCTACCGCGAGACTGGGGCGGGGCCCGGTATCGCGCTGCTGCACTCGCTCGGCCTCTCGCATCGCGAATGGGAGCCGATTGTCGCTCCGCTGTCGGCCCGCTTCAGGGTTGTGCTGCCGGACCTCCCGCTCCATGGCGACTCCGAGGACCGCCCTCGTCACTCCTACTCGCCCGACTGGTTGGCGGAGGTGATGGCGGGCTTCTGCCGGGAGGTGCTCGGCCCGCGCCCCCTGCTCGCCGGCCACGACCTCGGCGCGGAGCTGATCTTGCTGGCGGTGACGAGCGGCCGGCTAGAGCCCGCGCGAATCGTGCTGATGCCCAACCGCCTTCATCGTCGCGAGGAGTTCCGCGGCCAGCGCGCGGTCTGGAGGATCGTCAGCCGCACGGCGGTGGTTCCGGGAGCGGACCGAGTTCTCTCCCACGGGGCGCGGATCGTGTTCCGGCCCGCGCTCGGCGAGCGACTCAGCGCGCAGCGCAACCCCGCTGCTCGGGACCTGATCCGGCATGCTTTTGCGGACGTGGCGGGTAACGGCAATCGTGCCCGCTCCTGGGGCAAGTTCGCGCATCGCTGGCCCGCCGACGCCCAGCGCTATCTGCTCGACGCATACCGCCGAATCGATTTTCCGGTGCTCCTGCTGTGGGCAGATGAGGATCCGGCTCATCCGCTGATCGGCGCACGGCAGGCGCTCGATCTGCTTCCGGATGCGCAGCTGCGTACGCTGGCCGGGACCGGTTTCCTGATCGCCTACGACGATCCAGTCGGGGTCGCGCGGGAGCTGATCGCATTCTGCGGATGAGCGCGGGGTCGGGTCTCGGGGCGGCCCGCTCAGTCCGGCCGGCGGGCGGTCGAGTCGCGGTCGCGCAGTTGCGGCTCTACTACGACGTGCCGGCGCGAGGGTAGCTCTCCTTCGATCGCCTCCAGCAGCATCCCCACCGCCACCTCCACCAGCCGCTCGGAATCCCAGTCGAAGCTCGTCAAGGGCGGCGAGAGCAAAGCGGAGACCGGGTTATCGTCGTAGCCGATCACCGACAGCTCGTCGGGGATCGTGGTTCCCAGTTCGCGTGCCGCGGCGTACACCCCGTAGGCGATGGAATCCGAGAAGCAGAACGCCGCGGTCGGGCGGTGGGCGTCGGCCAGCACGTCAAGCGCGACGTCGGTTGCCTCGTCGAGCTCGTACGGGGAGGTGACGACGCGCACGTCGAGCCCCAATCGGTCGGCCTCGGCGATCACGAACAGCTCGGCCGGACGATCGCGGGTGGGCGAGCCCGGCGGGCGCAGCGCGGCGATGCTGCGGTGACCGAGCCGATGCAGGTGCTCGAGCGCGCTCCTGACGCCTGTGCGGTTGTCGAACAACACCTCGCCGGCGGCCGGCGCCCCTGCTAGCGATTCACCGATCGAGACGACCGACAACGATTCGGCGAGCTCGCTCCAGAACTGGTCGGAGGGATCGACCGGCGAGACGATCAGCCCGTCGACGCGCTGGTCGCGGAGCTGCAGAGCGAGGATCCGCTGCCGGTCGCGATCGCCGCCCGGGTCGAGGATCAGCGCGTAGCGATCGTGCTCCAGCAGCACGCGGCCCGCCTCGGCGACCAGCCGTTGCTGCCACAGGTCCTCGAGTGACGGGCCGAGGATCCCGATCATTCCCGTCCGGCCGCTGGCCAGCGCTCGCGCGATCGGGTGCGCTTCATAGCCAAGCTCGGTAGCGACTTTCCGGACCCGTTCCTGAGTCTCCTCCGAGACCTGGATCCCGCGCAACGCGTACGAAACCGCGGCCGGTGAGAGCCCGGCCGCGTCGGCCACCTCGCGGATCGTGACGCGCTTGCCCGAGTTCACACCGGCAAGCGTAGACGGGTCCAGCCAACCGGCTGGATAAATATGCCCATCGATGCTCAGCTCTGGTGTTGCCTCGGAGAGCGGTTTTGGTGTTCACGGGCTCAGCGGGGGGTGGTCTCAACCTGGCAACGTCCCAATGATGCTGCTGAAATCGCGGTTGGGATGTTGCCCATGAAGCAGAAGGGAAACGCCCCACTCGAGTTCTGGAGCGGCTCGAGTGGGATGTTTTCCGGGTAAATCGCGCTCGCAAGGTCGGCGAGAAAGCCAGATCGCCCCCGCAGCGTGGATGACAGGGGTGGTCGCGCCTGCACCGACGTGACGCTGCTCTCACCCCGAGTTCCCCCGGCATCCGGCCTTGACATTCACCATCTGAACCGTTTCACTGAACCGATTCATGAAGCGGTTCACGGCTCGCGCGCCGCCCGTCGTGTTCAAACCGCCGAGAGGCTAAGCAAGCACCCCGCCCGACCCGATAACCGATCTCTGTCTCGATAACCGATCTCTGTCCCGATAACCGATCTTTGTCTCGATAACCGACCTCTGCTCCGCTCCGACCCGCTAACCGCCCGCTGTCCCCACCGACCCCGATAACCGACGTTCATCAACACCTCTGGCCGCGGGAGCTGATCGCGGCGCTCAGGGCGCGCGCGCGGCCGCCGCGGCTTCGCGGCTGGACGCTGCAGCTCCACAACGAACCCGATTACCGGCTCGACCCAGCCGTCCACGACCCGGCGGTGCGGGAGGCGCAGGCCGTGGCCGATGGGCTCGAGCTCGCACTCGTGTCGCTGTCGAGCCCGCTCGGGATCGAGCTGCTTCCGGCGGACGAGGTGACGGAGTTGCTCGACGCGTATCACGAAGGGACGCTGGCGCTGCCGCCTCCATTTCGCGGCTGGGCCGCGGCAAGCGTCAGCGAGGTCGATCCCGCGGCGCTCTCGCAGCTGTTCGATCGGGGGTTCGTCGGCTTGCAGCTTCCCGCTACGGCCCTGCAAGACGATCGGGGCTACGCCCGGGTAGGGCCACTGCTGGAGCTACTCGAGGAGCGCGGCAAACCGCTGTTCATCCATCCCGGGTCCATTACCCGGCCCACGGCGCTCGTCCACCAAGGTGGGGCTCAGGCTCCTGCCTGGTGGCCGGCGATCGTCGACTACCCGCAGCAGATGCACGCCGCCTGGTTCGCATTCCGGGCGTTCGGGCGCCCCCGTCACCCCGCGCTCAGGGTCTGCTTCGCAATGCTCGCCGGGCTGGCGCCGCTGCATGGGGAACGGTTCGCCGCGCGCGCGGGCGAGCGCAGCGTGGTCGATCCGCGAGTCTTCCTCGACGTCTCTTCCTATGGAACTCGGGCGGTCGACGCGACGGTGCGGGTGCTGGGCGTCGATGTGCTCGTCAACGGGTCCGATCGTCCCTACACCGAGCCGGTGACACCCGAGCTCGGAGCCGCGGCGCTGTGTGCGCTGCGCAAGGCCAATCCGTTCCGTCTGCTCGACTTGAAGGAGGTGTCCTATGGCCCAGCTATCCCTGCCGGCGCGCGATCTTGACCGTGCCGAGCTCGAGAAGCTCGTCGAGCGGCTCGCCCGCCAGCCCGACCTGTGGCGTGAGCTGGTCGCTTTCTCGAACGAGGAGCGCGTCTTCGCATCGCTTTACCGGGATGACTACGTTGACGTGTGGCTCCTGTGCTGGACGCTCGAGAATGACACCGGGTGGCACGACCACGATATCTCCTCGGGCGCGGTACGGGTGGTCAGCGGGGCGCTGTCGGAATCCAATCCCCGGATCGGTGGCGCGCCCGCAGTTCGCGTGGTCGCGGCGGGCGAGGTGTTCTCGTTCGGCCCGGACCACATTCACCGGCTTGTGGGCGCGCATGCGAACTCGGTGTCAATCCATGCTTATTCGCCGCCGCTGTGGCGACTCGGCCAATACGCGGTCGACCGAGATGGCGTGATGCGCCGCCGGTCGGTCAGCTACGCCGACGAGCTACGGCCGCTCGACGCGCGGTTGGCCGCCTGATCACCGCCGCCGGACCGGGGAACGACAGCCTGCGGCCGCGCGATCACGACCTGGCCGGCCATCTGCTCACGACCCGGCCCCGGGACCTGAGCAGGACCCCCGGGTCGGCGGTCACCGCCACCAAGGCCTCCTCCGGACCGCGGCGACTTCCCTTGCCGGGCCGACGAGATCACTCAGATGGTCGCTGAGGTGGTAGAGCTGTTCGTGGACCGAGACCGTCCAGCAAGGGCTGCGCGAGCCGGGCACGAGCTCGACCACACTGGCGCCGTCGAGCTCGGGCGGCTCGAGCGACGCGACGCGGTCGCGGCTGGACCGGCTGAGCTCGATCGCCAGGTTGTCGTACCAGTTCGTGAGCTGCCGCGTCTGAAGCGCAAACACCTCGCGGGCATGCCCTCCCTGGACAGCCCCCTGGGGCATCCCAGCGAGCGTGTTCGCGGTCAGCCGTAGCCGGAGAGAACCGCCGACCAGGCGCCACAGCTGCTCCTTGTGCAGTCGCTTGCTTCCCTGCTCGGCCAGGTATCCCCGTAGCGCATCTTCGAGCCGGATGCCGGCGCTCACCACTGCGCCCCCGCCGTCGGGCACCTGCTCGCGTGAACCAAGCGCCCAATCCATCGCCTGCGCGAGGTATGACGCGCCGGCGCGAAACGCATCAGCGAGATCGTCGCCGACCACCGCCGAGACGCCTCGCGGCCAGAACAGGACGCCGACGACGATGCTGACCGCGCAACCGAGCGCGACATCCTCGATCCTGACCACGCCGACCTTCCATCCGATCGGAGCGATCAGGTTGAAGAGGACCGCGACCACGACCGTGAACGCCGCCTGGCCGACGGCAAACGGTGCGGTGCCGGGCGCGTAGGCCGCGACGAACACCGCGACCGGCAGCGCTACCCACAGCGCGGCCGAGCCGGTGCCGATCCACAGCAGCAGTGCGGCGCCGACCACGAAGCCTCCGGCGGTCCCGGCGAATGCTCGCAACGCCGTCGATCCGGTGGAGGCGGCACTCGTGCGCAGCACCGACAGCGTTCCGAGGACGACCCAAAATCCGTGTTGCACGTCGCCGGCGCCGGCGATCGCGACGGCCGCCGCAAGCGCGAGCGAGCCGCGCGCGCTGTTGACGAACCACACTGAGCGGAGGCTCGCGTGGCGCGCCGCGACCCGGACCGCCCCGGCGGCGCCCGAGAGGCGGCGCTCCCCCGCGTCGGTATCGCTCGCCGCCCCGAACCAGCGCCGGCGCTGCTCGGCGATCGTCTTTGGATCGGCCTTGCGAGCCGCGATCAGTACGTCGGCGCCGATCGCGCGAACCGCGATCCCGATCGCCTGCGCGTGAAACGAGAGCCTCGCCGCGTCCTCAAAGCCGTCGTCGACCGGAAGCATTCGCGCCAGCTCCCTGGTGCTGTAGATGCGGGTCTGCTCGAGTAGCTCGAGATCGAGCGAGGCGTCCTTGCCCTCGATCAGCGAAGCGATGTCGAGCAGCATCAGTCGCGCGGTCGCTACCAACTCACGATCGGCGCCCGGCGCAGCTCGCAGGTCGCTGCGCTCGCGCAAGCCGTCGACGATCAGCGCGGTGCACCACTCGAGCAGCTCGATCGCGTTCGCCAGCGCCTGGTCGGTGGTGGCAAGGCCGGTCGGCCGGTAGGGCGCGGCGGTGAAGGCAGCCAGCATCCGGTTCTTGGCGGCGATCGAGCCGCGGATCTGCTCGCTGGTGACGGTGCCCTTGAGCGCGCTGTCGAGCTGGTCCGCGAGCTTGCGCGCGAGCTCCGCGGCTGCTTTGCGCAGAGAGTCCGCCGGAGGCGCCGGTGAGAGCAGCAGCACCGCCAGGGTCCCCGCCACCGAGGCCAGCCACCAGCCAGCCAGGCGGTCGGGGATCATCGACACCGTGCCGGGGGAGGCGGCGGGGAGGATGTATGCGAGCAACGCGCCGGTTCCACCCGAGGCGGCATTGGGGCCGGCGACCCCTGCGAAGAACACGGCAAATGTGACCGGCACGGTAACGATCGCGGCCAGCGCGGTAGACGATGCGACCGCCGTGCCGATCGCCAGCAGCACGCTGCCGGCGACCGCGAGCATGAGGTGCGCCCGCAGCTTGTCGCGGCGGTTGCCCCCGAAGTTGGCGAGCACCAGCGTCGCGAACCCGCCGAAGGCGGCGAAAGTGGCCATCTGCGGGTTGCCGATCACCTGGTGGGCGAGGGCGAACAGCCCGGGCACGACGATCGTCGCGCGGATCGCCCGCAGCGCCGCGGGCTTCGACCATTTCGGCGCCAGCGCCCGCCAGTCGATTGCCCGGTGGCGCGGAAACCGACTCGAGCTCTGCGTTAGATCCGCGCCGGCACCGGTCCCATCTGCCACCCCGACAAGCTTATAACGCCAACACGGAGCGCCCCGCGCTCGGTCCACGTGGGAGAGCGTCGGTCCTCGGGGGAGCGCGTCGGTCCGCGGGGGAGCGCGTCGGTCCGGCCGCACCCGAACATCGCTGGCCTACAAGTGGGCGGCGTACTGCTGATAATCCGACTTCAGTGCCACATCGGTCCCGAAGTACGCGTGCTTGGACATGTCGGCGCTGTACCGGCTGGCCGGGGGAGTTCTGCCGAGCGCTTCGGCCATCGCCCTGATGTGATGAGGAGCCGCGCCGCAGCACACGCCGAGGTAGTCGATCCCGAGCCGGTGCGCCGCGCCCGTGAAGTCAGCGATCTCATACCGCGTGCACGTGAACGGGTCCAACGCCGTCGGGAAGGAACGGCCGTGGGGCTGCGAGTCGGCTTCGGAGTCGTGCAGCGACTGGAAGCTCGGTTGTGCCTCGTGAGTCCTGTAGGGCACCGGAAGCGCAGCGACGTGCGTGGAGACTGCGCTGGTGATCTCGTGCAGCAGCGGAAGCATGGTCCTGGGGCCCCGGCTGCAGTTGAGACCGACAACGTCGGCGCCCGCTTGTTCGAGTGCTCTGCATCCATCGGCGGGGGACACACCATCCCTGGTGGCGGGATCGCGATGGCTGACCAACGTGACGACGGCGGGCAGTCCGGCGTCCTTGATGACCTGCGTTGCGGCGATCGCCTCGCCGAGCCACGAGAAGGTCTCGCCGATCACGAAGTCCGCACCCGCGTCCAGCGCCCATCCCACCTGCTCCTCGAATATCTGCCGCACCGCGGCGCGGGACTCCTCGCCGGTGTAGATGTTGGTGTTGCAGACGTTCCCCGCCAGCAGCGCCCCGCTCTCCCTTGCGACCGTGCGTGCGAGGTCGAGCGCTTGCCGGTTGAGGCGTTCGAGCAGCTGCTCCTTGCCGATCAGCCTGAGCTTCTCTCGATGCGCGTAGTAGGTGAAGGCCTCGACTACGTCCGAGCCGGCATGGACGAATTCGCGATGGAGCTCGAGCACCTTCTCGGGGTGGTCGAGAACCACTTCCGGCACGTACCCACCCGCTTGCAGGTAGCCGCGGCGCTCGAGCTCGAACAGGTACCCCTCCGCACAGATCACGGGCCCGCGCTCGAGGCGCTCCAGTAGTCCGTCGGTCTGTACCACGCGATTCTCAGACACGTTGCCTCCTCGAGTCGTCTGTCCCGTGTCAGCGTCCCTTACGTGACCCTAACAAGCGGTTGGCATATTGCCACCCGTCAGCCCACATACAACATCATTCTCCGGAAAAGGCGGTCAGCGGGGACCTAGCGCCCTGCGCGCAGCTTGACTGCGCGCACCTGGCGGTGGGAAAATGACAACGAATGACGGCCGGGAGAGGCACGAGCTTCAGGCGCGGACTCGAGATTCTGCTGGCGCTCGGTTCCGACGCCGCGCTCGCCGAGGGCGGTCTCAGCGTCACGCAGATCGCCGCCCTCACCGGTCACGAAAAGAGCCAGGTATCACGGGCCCTGGCCGCGCTGACGGACTACGGGCTGGCGGAGCGAGCACCCGGCAACCGCGCGTTCCGTCTGGGGTGGGCTTGTTTCGCCCTCGCGGCGCGGGCCGGTGAGCCTCGCCTGATAGAGGAAGCAAGGAAGGCTCTGGCCCATATCGTCGAGGATGTGGGCGAGGCCGCGCACCTTTCGGTACTGCACGGGTCCGAGGTGTTGACAGTGCTCACGCAGCCTGCGGCACACGCGATCGTGGCCAGCGGCTGGGTGGGCCGGACGGTTCCCGCGCACTGCACCTCCTCGGGACGTGTGCTGCTACTCGACTATGACCGGGCCGAGCTGATCGAGTTGCTGGGGCCTGGTCCTCTGCCACAGCCGGCCCCGAACGCTCCCGGCGATGTCCTCGAGCTCGAGCGCAGGATCCGCCGTGCGCGTCAGATCGGCTATGCGGTGGCCGACGAGGAATCCGAGCCGGGGCTCGTCGCCGTGGGAGCGCCGATCCGTGACTTCACACGCCGCGTGGTCGCGGCGGTCAATGTCTCAGCCCCCAAGTTCCGCTTGGGAACCCGCCTTCATCCCACCGGCGAGCGCGTTCGGGCGGCGGCCGAGCAGCTCTCGGACATGCTGGGGGCGCCCGGCAGGCCCAGGGCGATCTACCAGGGGGCATCGAGGTGAGATCAACCCTCGCAGATTCTCAGGTGCTGGGATAGTTGCGCCGTTCGCAACTAGGTTCGATAAGGTGCTCGCCGCGGGTCTGGGGAAGCCGGCGAGCCTCCATGAAACTCCACATACCATCGGCCTCCAGGGAGGAAAGATGCAATCCATGCTAAAGCGCGTCCTCGCGCCTGTCGGGACCGTTCTCGCGGTGGTGGTGCTGGCCGCATGCGGGAGCTCGTCCTCCTCCTCGTCGTCCGCATCGAAGTCGAGCGCAACGTCGTCGGGGGCGACGTCGAGCGCGGCGGCGTCGGGAGCGGCCACGGGTCCGGGTAAGGGCAAGCCCGCGATCACGCTCGGCGACAAGAACTTCACCGAGGAGTACATCCTCGGGGACCTTTACGCCCAGGCGCTCGAGGCCAAGGGCTTCACGGTCAACCTGAAGCCGAACATCGGGAGCTCTGAGCTCACCTTCAAAGCCCTCACCTCGGGTGTAATCGACATGTACCCGGAGTACACCGGCGTCATCCTCAGCGTCCTGGCGGCCCAGAATACTCAGCCGGTCAGCGCCGATGACGCCTATGCCATGGCCAAGAAATACGTGCAGAGCAAGGGCTTCACGCTGCTCGACAAAACCCCCTTCTACGACGCGGACGCGCTCGCGACGCTGTCTTCGTTTGCCTCCAAGAACCACCTGACGACGATCCCCGATTTGAAGAACCTCAAGTCGTTCTCTTTGGCTGGGCCGCCCGAGAACCGCACCCGTTACGAGGGCTTGGTGGGGCTCAAGGAGGCATACGGACTCAACAACATCAACTTCGTTCCGCTCGCCATCGGGCTTCAGTACCAGGCGCTCGACAAGGGCACCGTGAACGTCGCAACGGTGTTCACGACGGATGGCCAGCTTCAGAGCGCACACTACGTGATCCTGGGCGACACCAAGCACATATTCGGCTTCCAGAACGTGGCGCCGATCGTGTCGCCGAAGGTGATTGCACGCGAGGGTCCGGCGTTCGCCGCAACGCTCAATGCGGTCAGCGCGAAACTGACAACTCACGTCATGCAACAGCTCAACGCCGCGGTCGACATCGACAAGCTCGATCCTGCCACGGTCGCGAGCAAGTTCCTGCAGGCAAACGGCCTGAAGTAGGCTCGGGAGGAGTAGCGGCGCCGATTATCGGGAACGACCCGTAAGCAGCAGAATCGGACGGTTGAGCGTGAGCAGCGACCGGGTACAGCAAGGAGAGGATTGCTTCAGATGCCAGATGAGGCGTTGACCGAGCTTGCCGCTGCTCCCGACACGAAGGCCGCGTCGCTCGAATTCCGGCAGGTCACCAAGCGCTATCCCGGCGGGGACCGGCCCGTGCTCGTCGATTTGTCCTTCGAGGTACCGGCCGGTGAGATCTGCGTGCTGGTTGGCCCTTCCGGCTGTGGCAAGACCACGGCGATGCGGATGGTCAACCGGATGATCGACATCACCGAGGGGGACATCCTGCTCGACGGCGAAAGCGTACGTAATCGCAATCCCGCGGAGCTGAGGCGCCACATCGGATACGTCATCCAGCAGATCGGCCTGTTCCCCCACATCTCGATCGGCGACAACATTGCGACGGTCCCTCGCCTGCTGGGCTGGGACCGCAAGCGCGTCGAGGCGCGTGTCACCGAGCTGCTCGAGCTGATCTCACTGCCCCCGGAAACCCGCGAGCGGTATCCGGCCGAGGTTTCCGGCGGCCAGCGCCAGCGTGTGGGAGTGGCGCGCGCACTCGCCGCCGATCCTCCGTTGATGCTGATGGACGAGCCGTTTGGAGCGATCGACCCGATCACCCGCGAGCGCCTCCAGAACGAGTTTCTGCGCCTCCAGGAGGACATTCGTAAGACGATCGTGTTCGTCACCCACGACATCGACGAAGCGATCAAGATGGGCGACCGGATCGCGATCTTGCGTGAGGGCGGAGTGCTCGTCCAGTTCGACACGCCCGATCGCATCCTCGCCGAGCCGGCCGACGACTTCGTCGCTCGCTTCGTCGGCCTCGACCGGGGGCTCAAGCGGCTCGCTCTGAGCAACCTCAGCCAACTGACGCTGAAAGCGGCCGACTGCCTTCCCGACGGCACCCCGGCGAGGAACCGCGCAGACTCGTCCCGGGTCGTGTTCGTCGATGACCGCGGTCGTCCGGTCGGGCGCCTCGGCGCCGACGGAGAGCCCGAACCGATCGGGCCGATCGGTGAGCCCCACACGTCGCTGCGCGATGGTCTCTCGCTAATCATGAGCGACAGCAACCGCCCGCTGGTGGTGGTCGACGCCGATGGCGGGGTAGCCGGGTTGGCGCCGGTCGAGCTGATCGCGGGGGCGCTCGCGATCGGCAACGGCGCCGCCGGCCATGAGGATGGTGCCTGATGCGCGTTCTCGCCGCCGGTGGGGGACCGGTGATCCCGAACTTCTCGGGCAGCACCGATACATGCGCCAAGAACAACGGACTGTTCTGCTGGCATTGGTTCACCCAACACTGGGGGAGCATCTTCGGCCCCGCCCTCGTCCAGCACATCGAGCTTGTGCTGATCGCAGTCGGAATCGGCTTCGTGATCGCGTTCGCGCTGGCACTGCTCGCGTACCGCTTTGGCTGGCTGGAGACGCCCATCGCCGGCGTCTCGAGCCTCCTGTACACGATCCCGAGCCTCGCCCTGTTTCAGATTCTGGTGCCGTTCACCGGCCTCACCCGGCTGACGGTCGAGATCGCATTGGTCTCCTACACGCTGCTGTTGTTGTTCCGGAATATCGTCACAGGGCTGCGCGAGGTCCCCGAGGAGGTCCGCGACGCCGCTCGCGGGATGGGCCTGACATCCCGCCAGATTTTGCTCCGCATCGACCTGCCGCTTGCCGTGCCCGCGATCTTCGCCGGGCTGCGGGTGGCCGTTGTGACCACCATCAGCCTGGCCACGGTGGCCGCGTTCGTGATCGACCAGGGACTGGGCGCGCCGATCTTCGATGCGATTCAGCGAGACAACTTCAAGACGGAGTTCCTGGCGGCGGCCGCGCTGGCGATCCTGCTGGCGTGGGTGGCCGATCTGCTGCTGGTGATGCTCCAGCGGATGGTTGCGCCGTGGGCCTCGCGCCGGCGCTCCTCGCTGGTGCCGCGCAGCGTGGTGCGCACGATCCGACGTCGCCCGCGCCCGATCTCCGCTGTGCGGCAGGCATGACGATGCTCGCCGTGGGCACCAGCTTGGGCCAGCAGTTTCTGGACTCGTTCACGTTCATGGGAGACCACACGAGTCATCTCCTGCACGACACCCTGGGCACGCTTGCGCTCAGCGGGGCCGCGTTGGGAGTGGCGTTGGCGGTGACCCTGCCGGTCGCGGTCTGGCTCGGCCACGTGCATCGCGGCTCGGGGTTGGCGATTCGGATCGCCAACCTCGGACGTGCGTTGCCCGAGCTGGGCCTGATCGCGATCTTCCTCGCGCTGCTTGGGATTGGGTTTCTCAACGTGATGGTGGCGCTCGTGATCATTGGGATCCCGCCGATCCTCGCCAACACCTTCACTGCCGTCGACGGCGTGGACCGGGAAGTAGTGGACGCCGCGCGCGGGATGGGCATGACCGAGCTAGGGATTCTGTGGAAGGTGGAGCTCCCCCTGGCGCTGCCGTTGATGTTCGCGGGAATCCGCACCTCCGCGCTGTTCATCGTCGGGGCCTCGCCGCTGGCGGCGATCGCCGGCGGCGGCGGGCTCGGGGAGATCATCGTCAACCAGGCGAGCTACGGATTCCCGGGCGTGCTCGCCGCCGCAATGTGGGTCGCCGCCCTCGCCCTGCTGGTCCAGGGGCTGCTCGCGCTCCTGCAACGTGCGATCACGCCGGCCGGCCTCAAGGTCGGCGCCCGCACCACAGGAGCGGCGGCGCGGATCGACGTGGGGGTGGCCGATGCCGAACGGGTGAGCGGAGTGGAGGCAGGAGTCGCGTAAGACGCAATTTCAGTCGCGCGCGCTGGCCGAATCTCGACGCCGGTTCAGCCTCCTGCCACATCAGCCAGCCCGGCCAGCTTGAAGAAGTTCTGTAGCACCCGCGCGCCATCGGGGTGCTGGGGGCTGAACTCCTCCGGGTGAAACTGGGTGCCCCACCAGCGACGCTCCGGCGCCGCAATCGCCTCCACCGCGCAGCTCGGGCTTCGCGCGAGCACCGCGAATCCCTCCGGCAGCGCGCTCACGTCATGAGCGTGATGCTCGTAGGCCACCGCTGTCGGACCGAGCCCCTCGAGAAGGCCATCATCATCTACTACCTCGATCGGGGCGAAGCCGACTGTGAGCTGCTTCCGGGAGCCGATCGTGCCCCCGGCAAACATCGTCTGGAGCTGCATCCCGGCACATATTCCGAGCACCGGACCGTCGAATGCCATCACCCGGTCGCCCAATCGTGCCAGCGCCGCGGGCTCATGCGCCTCCCACGGACCGAATGAGCCGCTGAGCACCAGTGCGGCGGCATCGCCGAAGCCGCTCTGATCGTTGTAGCGCCGGCTGCGCAGCGGCGCACCGGCAAGGCTCTCGATCCGCCGCCTGATCGCCTCGTAGTGCCACTCCAGCGACTTGCTCACCAGGGGCGGGTGCTCGGTGATCAGGAACTCGACGACCGCCCTGCGCATCGCCGGGAGCGTACAAGGCGGCGCTGCTGAGGTCAGGCCGCTCGCTTGCGCCGCACAACCACCCCTGCCGAGGCGCAGGTGGCGAGCGCGCGAGGGAGGTCCTCCGAGGAGATCCCGGCGAGATCCGGATGCTCGAGGTCGATTTCGATCTCCGGCGCGGCGCCGCTTAGCCCGAGGCTTGCGCGCCCCGCCGCGGCCAGCGACCACCACAGCTGCGGATCTCGCGAGAGCAGCGCGTCGCGCGTCTGGCCCTCACGGCGGGCGCCGGTCTCGAGCTCTCGCAACTCCTCGAACGGGTCGATTCGCACCTGCGAGTCGGTGCCGATCGCGTAGCGGACACCCGCATCGCGGTAGCGGAGCGCCGGCTGATAACCGTCGCCGAGGTTGCCCTCGGTGCTTGGACAGGCGACGACGATCGTCTCGCTGTCCGCGAGCAGCTCGATGTCGTTCTCTGAGACGTGAACCCCGTGGACAACGCTGGTCAGCGGCCCCAGGTAACCGAAGCGCGCGAGCAATTCGATCGGACTGCAGCCGTGCTCGGCGGCGCACTCCTCGAGCTCGCGCCGTTGTTCGCAGGCATGCACGTGGCGGACCAGCCCGTGGCGCTCGGCGTACTGGCCGATCGACTCGATCCAGTCGGCCGCGACCGCGCGGACGCTGTGGACGGCGACCCCGACGTGGACGCGCTCGCGGTCCGCCGCCCACTCGCGAAGCTCCCCCACCCGCTCCAGGTAGGCCTCGCAGTCAGGATCGCAAAAGCGCCGCTGTTCGGGGCTCGGCGCGACTTCCGCTCCGCCGCGGTGGTAGGCCGCGGGCAGCAGCACGATCTCGAGGCCGGTTTCCAGCGCGGCCTCGGCGAGCGCGATCGCCATCGCGCCCGGCCGCTCGTACGGACGGCCATCCGGCCGGTGGTGCAGGTAGTGAAACTCTCCCACGGCGCCGTAGCCGGCCCGGGCCATCGCCCCGTAGGCTCGCCTGCCGACCTCGCGCAGCGAGTCGGGGTCGTGCTTTGCGGCGAGGCGGTACATCTCCCGCCGCCAGGCCCAGAAGTCGCCCTGCGAGGAAGTGCGCTCACCGACTCCCCGTAGCTCGATCTGGAACGCGTGGCTATGGGCGTTGACCATCGCGGGGATCTTCATCGGGGGCTGATCCTCCAGGAGTCCTCTGGCCGCACGTAGACCGGTGCACCGGCGGCGAACGTCGCCGCGACCGGGTTGTGCCCGAGGCGGTAGGCAACATGCTCGGCCGGGCCGTCCAGCAGCACGAGGTCCGCGCGCTTGCCGACCTCGAGCGAGCCGAGCCGGCCCGAGAGTCCGAGCACGTAGGCGGCGTTCAGCGTCACCGCCAGCAGCGCCTCCCGAGTGCTGAGGCCATAACGACGGACCCCCAGGCCGACGATCAGCGGCAGCGAGAAGATCGGCGAGGTGCCGGGGTTGGCGTCGCTGGCCAGCACCACAATCGCCCCGGCCTCGATCAGCGCGCGCGCCGGCGCGCAGTCCTCGGCCCCCATCAGCTCGGCGCCGGGCAGCAGCACCGCGGCGCACCGCGAGCGGGCCAGCGGGTCGATGTCGTCGGAATGGATGCGCGAGAGATGATCGAGCGAGCGCGCGCCGTGGGCGAGCGCCACCGGCACCGAGCGCATCGTCGAGAACTGCTCTACATGCGCGCGGAGCGCAACGCCGGCGGAGCTGGCAATCCGCCCCATCTGCTCCAGATGCTCGAGCCCGAAGGCGATCGACTCGACGAAGATGTCAAGCGCGCTCGCGTAGGCGAGCGCGTCCGGCGCCATCGCACGCACCTCGTCCATCCACGTCTGCGCGCTGTACCCGGGCGGGATCGCGTGGGCGAGCAGCGCGGTGCGCGTGGTTTGCTGGGCAACCGTGTGACCGAGCTCGCCTGCCAGGCGCAGTGCGCGGAGCTCGCCCTCGCGCGAGAGGCCATAGCCGGACTTGCACTCGAACGCGGTGGTGCCGGCACGCAGCATCTCGGTGGCAAGCGCGCCCGCTTGCGCCAGCACCAGCTCGTCGGGGGTCTCTCGCAGCGATCTTGCCGAGGCGGCGATCCCGCCGCCCGCCCTGGCGATCTGCTCGTAGGGCACGCCGGTCACCTTCTGCTCGTACTCGCCCGCCCGCCAGCCAGCGAACGGCAGGTGGGTGTGGCAGTCGACCAGCCCCGGCAGCAGCGCACAGCCGCTGGCGTCGACCACGAGATCGGCGTGCGAGCTCGGCTCGAGCGCCACGATCGTCTCGCCGTCGACCGTCAGCCCACCGGGCTCCAGAGTCAGCTCGCTGGCGCGGTCGGACCGCAGATACTCGAGCCCCGGCTCGGGACAGAGCAGCACCTGTGCCGCGCCGGTGAACGAGATCATCGCTGTTCGAGCATCGGGACCCGCAGCCCGTGGCTCTGGGCGGCGGCGATCGCCTGCTCGTAACCGGCATCGGCGTGGCGGACGATCCCCAGCCCGGGATCCGCCTTCAGCGTGCGCTCGATCCGCTCCGCGGCGAGCACGGTGCCGTCCGCGACGCATACCTGCCCGGCGTGAATCGACTTGCCCATGCCGGTGCCGCCGCCGTGGTGGATCGAGACCCAGCTCGCCCCGCAGGCTGTGTTCAGAAGCGCGTTCAGCAGCGGCCAGTCCGCGATCGCGTCGGATCCATCGGCCATCGCTTCAGTCTCGCGCTCGGGGGACGCGACTGAGCCGGCATCGAGGTGGTCGCGCCCGATCACGATCGGCGCCTCCACTTCGCCGGAGGCGACCAGCTCGTTGAAACGCAATCCCGCAAGGTGGCGCTCGCCGTAGCCAAGCCAGCAGATCCGCGCCGGCAAGCCCTGGAACCGGACCCGCTCGGAGGCCAGGCGGATCCAGCGCGCAATGTGCTCTTGATCGCCGAACAGCTCGAGGATCGCGTGGTCGGTCTTGTAGATGTCCTCTGGGTTTCCCGACAGCGCGACCCACCGGAACGGCCCCTTGCCCTCGCAGAACAGCGGCCTGATGTAGGCGGGGACGAAACCGGGATAGCTGAACGCCTCCTTGTCCCCGTACGCGAACGCCAGCCCCCGCAGCGCGTTGCCGTAGTCGAAGGCCTCCGCGCCGTGCGCCGCGAGCGCGCGGATCGCGCCGACGTGCCGGGCTGCGCTCTCACCCGCCCGGCGCAGATACTCGTCGGGATCCTCGGCGCGCAGGACCTCCGCCTGCTCGAGCGTGAGACCGGCCGGGATGTAGCCGTTCAGCGGGTCGTGTGCCGAGGTCTGGTCGGTGACGACGTCCACCTCCACTCCTCGCCGCGCCACCTCGGGCACTACATCGGCCGCGTTTCCGGCCAAGCCGATCGACAGCGGCCGCCCTTCTCGCCGGGCGCGGTCGAGGCGCTCGAGCGCGTCGTCGAGATCCGCGGCGCGCTCGTCCAGATAGCCGCTCTGAATCCGGCGCTCGATCCGCTGCAGGTCGACCTCGACGCACAGCGCCGTGCCGCCCAGCATCGTGATCGCCAGCGGCTGTGCCCCGCCCATCCCGCCGAGCCCGGCGGTTAGCACCAGCCGCCCTCGCAGCGTCCCGTCGAAGCGGTTTCGGGCGGCGGCAGCAAATGTCTCAAACGTGCCTTGCAGGATGCCCTGGCTGCCGATGTAGATCCACGAGCCGGCGGTCATCTGCCCGTACATCATCAGCCCGGCCGCGTCGAGCTCGCGGAATACCTCCCAGGTGGCCCAATCGGGCACCAGGTTCGAGTTGGCGATCAACACGCGCGGCGCGTGCGGGTAGGTGGTGAACACACCGACCGGCTTTCCCGACTGGATCAGGAGCGTCTGCTCGTCGGTGAGCCGCTTCAGCTCGGCGACAATCGCGTGGTAGCTCGGCCAGTTGCGCGCGGCCTTGGCGATCCCGCCATAGACCACGAGCTCGGACGGTTTCTCGGCGACGTCCGGGTGGAGGTTGTTCTCCAGCATCCGCAGCGCCGCCTCCTGCTGCCAGCCCTTGCAGCGCAGGTTCATGCGGCCCGCTCCTGATTTCCCAGCGCGCGCGCTTGCGGGCTGCGACAGCTCGGCGCGAGCAGGCTCATCGCCGCCCCGATCTCCCCGCCCGGCCCGTGCACGGGGGCGGGGGCGGCGATCGAGGTCACGTCCGGCTCGACGGCGCCGGCCAGCGCGAGATACCGCGGGTGGCCGCCGGGCTCTCCGACATCGCGGCGTAACTCTACCGTAGGGTGAAAACCCTTCTCACTAAACGGCAACAGGCGCCTCTCGGGTGCGCCGCGATGCTCCGATCGAGGCGCACACGACGAGCGCCATGCCGAGCAACGCGCGAGCGCTCAGGCCCTGCCCCAGCACGATGAACCCGGCTACCGCGGCCATTGCCGGCTCGAGGCTCATCAATACGCCGAACACCGAGGGATCGATTCGCCGCAGCGCTTCGATCTCGCAGGTATAGGGGATTGCGGAGGAGAGCATTCCCACCGCCGCGCCGAGCGCCAGCGATCGCGGCTCCAGCAGATGGCTTCCGCCGGCGGCGATGCCGAACGGGAGCGCCACGACCGACGCGACGCACATCGCCAGGGCCAGGCCGGTGGCACCGGGGTAAGCGCGTCCGACGCGGGCGTTGATCAGGATGTAGGCGCCCCAGAACGTGCCGGCGAGTAAGGCCAGCGCGATTCCCGTGGCGCTCAAGTCGTGGCCGCTGCCGCGGGTCAGCGCGACGATGCCGGCGGCCGCGAGTGCCACCCACAGCAGATCGAGCGGCCGCCGCGAGCCGATCACTGCGACCGTCAGCGGACCGACGAACTCGAACGTGACCGCGATCCCCAGCGGGATCCGGTGGAGCGCCGCATAGAAGCTCAAGTTCATGCCGGCGAGCACGATGCCGAAGAGCGCGGCGAGCGCGAGCTCGCGTCGGCTGCGGCCGCGCACCCGTGGGCGCCACAGGATCAGCAGCACTACCGTCGCGGACAACAGCCGCAGCAGCACCGCCCCGGAGGAACCAATCTCTTCGAACAGGGTCGCCGCGATCGCGGACCCGAATTGAACCGATGCGATCGCGCACAGGACGAGCACGCTCGAGGGCGCGCGGGAGACCAGTCCCGGTGCGGAGGCGGGGTTGTTCAATGCCACCGGGGGCGATCCTAGTGGTCTCGATCAGCGCTCCTGCCTGCCCGCGGCGCCTCGGGCCGTCGCGACGCAGGTGCGTGCCCCGAGCAAGGCCAGCCGCTCGCCGCTCGGCGTAGACACGCGGCCATGGTCGAACCGCGGAGCGCTTTCGGAGTAGCTTTCAAACAGATCACCTAGTTCGAAAGGAAGACGATGGGCGTTCAATCGAAAGATCAGCTGTGGGGAGGAGAGACCACCAAGGCGGTAGCTAACTTCCCGATCTCGGGAGAGCGCGTGCCGGTGCCGGTGATCCGCTGGCTCGGTCGGATCAAAGGCGCCGCCGCGCGGGTGAACTCCGACCTCAATTTGCTCGACGCCGAGGTCGCGGAGCGGATCGCCGCCGCCGCGGATCGCATCGCCGACGGGGAGTTCGACGATCAGTTTCCGATCGACGTGTTCCAGACGGGGTCGGGGACCTCATCGAACATGAACGCCAACGAGGTGATCGCGGCGCTCGCGGGCGACCGCGCCCATCCCAACGACCACGTCAACATGGGCCAGTCTTCCAACGACGTGTTCCCCTCGGCGGTCCATCTCGCGGCGGTCGCCGAAGTGAGCGACGATCTGATCCCCGCCCTCGAGCAGCTCGAGGCCTCGCTGGCCGCGAAGGCCGCTGAGTTCCGGGAGATCGTCAAGTCCGGCCGCACCCACCTGATGGACGCGGTACCGGTCACGCTGGGCCGGGAGTTCGCGGGTTATGCGGCCCAGGTCCGGCTCGGGGTGCGCCGGCTCCGGGGTGCGCTGCCGCAGGTCTCGCAGATCCCGTTGGGAGGGACGGCGACCGGCACCGGCCTGAACACGCACCCCGAGTTCGCCGGCCGCGTCCGCGCCTATCTCACCGAGGCCACGGGCCTCGAGATCCGCCCGCCGGAGGACCCCTTCGAGGCCCAGGCCAATCGCGACTCGCTGGTGGAGCTCTCCGGTGCCCTGAAAGTGATTGCCGTCTCGCTGACGAAGATCGCGGGCGACCTGGCGATGCTGGGGTCCGGCCCGCGCGCGGGGATCGGCGAGATTTTCCTGCCCGAGCTGCAGAAGGGCTCCTCGATCATGCCCGGCAAGGTCAACCCGGTGATTCCCGAAGTCGTGATTCAGGTCTGCGCCCAGGTGATCGGCAACGACAGCGCGATCACGATCGCGGGCACGCAAGGGCAGTTCGAGCTCAACGTCCGGGTGCCACTGATCGCGCGCAACCTGCTCGAGTCGATTCGCCTGCTGGCCGGCGCCGGCCGCGTGTTCGCCGAGAAGTGCGTCGACGGCATCCGCGTCAACGAGGAGCGTTGTCACCAGTCGGCCGAGTCGACGCTTGCCGCCGCCACCGCCCTGAACCCGTACATCGGCTACGACAAGGCCACCGAGATCGTCAATGAGGCCGCCACCTCGGGCCGGCTGCTGCGCGAGGTGGCCTATGAGATGGGGGTCGACGAGGAGACCTACAACAAGGCGATGGACCTGAGGAAGATCGCCGCCGGCAACCTTTAGGAATCTCGCGGCACGCGGCTGCCGCGGCCCACGGCCGAACTTCTGCAATTCCTGTCCACCCCTCGGACACAACTCGCAGAAGTTCGTCGTGGGTGGGGGCGATCGCGGTTACCCTGCAGCGACCGCCTAGGCGGCTGCCGCCTAAGTCGCGACCGTCTCCGCCCCCAGTGCCTCCGACAGCGCCACGTCCACCGAGTAGTCGATTGGGACGACGATCAGCGAGGGGACCTCGAGGGCTGAGGCCTCGTTCAGCCGGACCGCGAACTCGTCGGCGCTCGCGCAGCGCCAGGCGGGCATGCCGAACGCCCGCGCGAGCTGGACGAAGTCCGGGTTGCCAAACGCGACGTCGAAGTGGCGGCCGAACTTCTTGTCCTGTTTCCAGGCGATTGAACCGAAATTGCCGTTCTCCCAGATGACGTTCACAACCGCCGTCCGCAGCCGCATGGCGGTCTCGAGCTCCTGGGCGTTCATCAGGAAGCCGCCGTCGCCGCTGACCGCGACGACGCGGCGCTCGGGATAGACGAGCTTTGCGGCGATCGCCGTCGGGAGCGCGAACCCCATCCCCGCGAGCCCGTTGGCGATCAGCACCGTGCCGGGCTCGCGGGCGGGGAACATCCGCCCGATCCAGAGCTTGTGCAGGCCCACGTCTGAGACCAGCAGGTCCTCGCGCCGGAGCGCCTTGCGCAGGTCCGACAGCACCCGCGGCGGGCGCATCGGGAAGTGATCGTCATCGCTGGCATCGGCCAGCGCGCCCATCACGACCTCGTGCAGCCTGCTGGCGCCGGCCCTGGTGATGCTCCGCGCCGAGCTGGCCGCAAGCCGCGCGAGCACATGCGCGATGTCCCCGATCAGCTCGACCTCCGGCATGAAGAACTCGTCGATCTCGGCGGCGACGCTGTCGATCACCACGATTTTCTTGTCCCTGCGGGGATTCCAGTGCTGGGGCGCATGCTCGACGAGGTCATAGCCGATCGCGATCACCAGATCGGCCTCCTCGAAGCCCGCCATCTCGTAGTCGCGCGACTGCAGCCCCACCGTGCCGAGCGCCTTTGGATCTTCGAAGTCGACCAGCCCCTTGGCCATGAACGTCTCGGCCACCGGGATCCCGGTGGTCTGGCAGAAGGCGCGCAGGGCGCGGCTCGCATGGCCCCGGATCGCCCCGTTGCCGGCGAGCGCGATTGGATTCTCGGCGCCGTCGATCAGGTCGACCGCGCGCTGGAGCTCCCGCGGCCCGGGCTCGGGCTGCACGATCGCGCGGTGCGGAAGCGGCGATGCGTCGAGTGGACGTGCCATCACATCTTCCGGTAGCTCGAGATGCGTGGCGCCGGGCTTCTCGGTCTCCGCCACCTTGAACGCCTTGCGCACGACCTCGGGCACGATCTCGGGGCTCGAGACACGCGCGTTCCACTTCACGACCGGCCGCAGGATCGCGATCAAATCGATGTACTGGTGGGACTCCTTGTGCATCCGCTCGAGGTCCGACTGGCCGGTTAGCGCGACGAGCGGCGCGCGGTCCAGAAACGCGTCGGCGACCGCGGTGACCAGGTTCGTGGCTCCGGGGCCGAGGGTCCCCAGGCACACTCCTGCCCGTCCGGTCAGCCGTCCGTAGGCGTCGGCCATATAGGCGCCGCCCTGCTCGTGGCGAACCGGGATGAAGTCGATCGAGGAGTCCGCCAGCGACTCGCTCAGATCGAGCGTTTCCTCGCCGGGGATCCCGAACACGTAGCGCACGCCCTCTGACTCGAGACATTCCACGAACACGTCTGAAGCTCGGCGCGATGTCATCTCAGCTCGCTATGTAACCGCATCGCGGCCGTTTGAACCCCGTAGCGTCCCGGTCACTACCCTCCCGCAGGTGCCAGGCGATCTGCTCGCGGTCGATGGACCGTTTCTGCTGTACCGCTCGTTCTTCGCGCTCCCGGACTCGATCAAGGGGGCCGACGGCAAGCCCGTCAACGCACTCCTGGGGGCCACCAACGCGCTGCTGCGAATCGCCGCCGATCGCGAGCCGCGCGCGATCGTGATCTGCTTCGGGGCCGAGGCCGCGGAGTATCGAACGGAGCTGTTTCCCGAATACCACGCTGCACGCCCGCCCGTTCCGGAGGCGCTCGCGTGGCAGTTCGAGGAGGCGCCGAGCCTGTTCTCGCGGCTGGGGTGGAGCATCGATAACGCCGACGCGCTCGAGGCCGACGATCTGCTGGGATCGCTCGCCGAGAGCGAAGAGCGCGCCGGCGGCCATACGCTGATCGTCACCGGCGATCGCGACATGTACCAGTGCGTGAGCCGGCACGCCACGGTGCTGTACCTGAAGTCCGGGACCAGCGGCTTCGAGGAGGTCGACGAGGCCGAGGTGCGCCGCCGTTACGGCGTCTCACCGTCGCTCGTGCCCGACTTCATCGCGCTGCGCGGCGATCCCTCGGATGGGCTTCCTGGGGCGCCCGGGATCGGGCCGAAGACCGCAGCCGAGCTGCTCGCCCGCCACGGTTCACTCGAGGGGGCGATCTCGAATCCGGAGGGCGAGCGACCGAGGGTCGCGGCCGCGCTGACCGAGCAAGCGGAGCAGTTGAGAGCGTTCCGGGACATCGCGACACTTCGGATCGTCAAGCTGAGTCGACCACCCGATCGGCCCACGGATCTCGCCGGCGGCGCTCAGGCCGCCCGCGAATATGGACTCAACAGGCTCGCCGAGCGGCTCGAGAATGCCGGCAGCGTCCGCGACCTGTAGCGCTCAGCTTCCGAGCTCGACCAGCGCCTCGCTGAACCCCGGGACCGCCAGCTGATATCCGTCGCGGCCGGGACGAGCCGTCTGCACGACTTGCCGGCCCTGCCAGATTGCGTCCCCGACCAGTCGCTGGCCCGCCAGCGTGATGCCGGACCGGGCGGTGCCCGAGGGAGCCAGCAGGCGCTGGACGCTCGCCGGCCCGTGGCCCGGCAGGCGCAAGTCGAGCTGTGCGGCTCCGGCGCCTTTGTTGATCACCAGCACGTGCAGCGCGTTGCCCGCGACCCGGACTGCCCAAACCTTCAGATGCAGCGCGCGCGGCTCGCGCAGATGGGTGCTCAACAGCCGCGCGTCGGGCCCCAGCGTGCGCGAGAACATAGTCAGGCCGTAGAGCAGCGGGCGGGCCGAGAGGCTGCTGGCGGTCAGGCAGAAGGGAGCGTTGGCCGCGTCGGCGCGGATGTGGAGATTCACCCCATCGACGCCGGCCTGCGCGAGCGCGAACAACGCGTCGGGCGCCCAAAGCGCCGTGGCGAATGTGTTGCTGACCCCTGGGAGGCCTCCGCAAGTGACCGAGTTCACTTCGGTGAGGCGGAATTGCAGCCCGGCCCGGTGCGCGAGCGCCACCGCCGCCTTGACCGATCCCGCAAGGCCCGCCGACGCGCGCTCGCTCAGCACTCGCGCCACGGTCGGATACTGAGGCGAGCTGGGCGGCTTGCAGGCTGACAGCGGGTAGCGGTGCGCGGTCAGCATTCCCAGCTGACGATGGTCGCCGGTGACCAGGCCGGCCAGCCAGCCAATGTCGAGAGCGGGATTGGCCACCGCCGGACCGAGTAGCGGCACGCCCGGGGCGACCTTCGACAGCGCCTCGGCGTAGGAGCCGAAATCGCGCGCGTAGGTGGCGGCCGTGAGATCGTCCCTCGCCAGCGCCGTCTTCGCGAGCGACCCCAGGCGGTAGAACAGCTCGCGGTGGTAGAGGTCCGGTTCGTTGCCGATTTCAAACCCGACCAGGCTGCGGCGAGGGAGCTCGGCCACAGCTGCCCGAGCCAAACGCGCCGCCATCGCGGGTGAGTCGGCGGCGAGGTTGAGATCGAGGATCACCCGCGTACCGGTGCGGCGAACGAGCGCCGCCGCCTGCTGCAGCCAGGCCGGCGTCAGCTCGAAGAAGCGGCCGGGAAGGCTGCGCGAGCGCGGATCCCAGTAGGACCAGTCGGCGGAGTCGCCCCCGATCCTCAGGATCAGCGGCCCGTCGCCCTGTACGTGGAGCATCGCCAGCACCCGGTCGAAGGCCCGCAGATGTTGCTCGTACAAGGGCAGCCCCCAGTACTCAATCGAGAGGCCGAGAAACGAGCGCTGGATCGGAACCGCTCCCTGCGCCGCGGTGATCGTCGCCTCTGCCCGCGGCAGCTTCGCGGACGTAGAGGCCGAGGGAGTGCCGGCTGCCACCGAACGCGGAGTCCTTGCCGCCGCCCTGGGAGTTGCGCTCGGCACGCTGCCGAGCGCCAGCCACAGCACCGCCACCGCGGCGGCCAGCAGCGACAGCGCTCCCGCGAGGCGGGTCCCCGGTCCCTTGCTGTCTGCATCCCGGCGGCCTGCTCTCGCCCCGGCCATCACATATCCCTGCGCTAATCCTCGTCTGTTGCCCCGGCCGGCTCCTAATCCTCGAACCGCCTTCATTACATTCGGCAGTTGTCCTTAACTCCTTGAGGGCGCCCGGTTAGGACCAAATGTGCGCGGGATCGCGCCGACGGCTCTCTGGTGCGAGCTCTACGGAGTGAACTTGACCGTGATCACGTCCCCGTCGACGACCGGATAGTCGCGGCCCTCGAGACGCAGCGTGCCGCGCCCGCGGGCGCCGGCGTAGCCCCCGGCAGCGACGAGCTCCTGCCATGGAATGACCTCCGCGCGGACGAATCCGTGCTGGATGTCGGAGTGGATCAGACCTGCGGCATGCCACGCCGAGAGCCCCCGGCGCAGGTGCCAGGACTGTGCCGGCTTGTCCTCGTCGGCGGTGAAGAAGGCGACCAGATCGAGCAGTCCGAAGGCGCCGCGGATGACCGCCTGGAGCCCGGATTCGCCGAGCCCCAGCTCCTCGCGCATTGCCGCGGCCTCCGGGTCGTCGAGCTCCGCAAGCTCGGCCTCCAGTCGGGCGGAGACCGCGACCGCCGCGGCGCCATTCTCGCGGGCGTGCTCGAGAATCGCCGCGGGTACCGCGTCGGAGCCCTCATCGACGTTGGCCACGAACAGCACCGGTTTCGCGGTCAGCGGCTGCAGCAGCGCGATGGCGTCCGGTGCCTCGGCCGGCGGGGGAACGGTGCGTGCCGGCTTTCCCGCTTGCAGCGCGGAGATCAGCTCGCGCAGCCACTGCGCCTCGGCCATGGCATGGCGGTCGCCCGACTTCGCGGTCCTGGCGACTCGCTCCAGCCGCCGTTCGGCCTGCTCGAGGTCCGCGTAGATCAGCTCGGTCTCGATCGTCTCGATGTCGGCGAGCGGGTCGACGCGACCGTCCGGGTGGACCACGCCGGGATCGTGGTGGGTGCGCACGACGTGCACGATCGCGTCGGTCTCCCGTATGTTCGCCAGGAAGCGGTTGCCGAGCCCCTCCCCGCGATGGGCCCCGGCGACGAGTCCGGCGATGTCGTGGAAGGCGATCGCGTCCGGGATCACTCTCGATGAATTGATCGTCGCCGCCACCTGCTCGAGCCGATCGTCGGCCACCGGCACGACCGCGATATTGGGCTCGATCGTCGTGAACGGGTAGTTCGCGGCGTCGGCCGCGACGCCCGTCAGCGCGGTGAACAGCGAGGATTTACCGGCGTTGGGAAGCCCGACGATCCCGATCTTCACGGGCGCGCTCAGGTGCCAAAACCGACGCGGTGGTCTTCGTGATCGACGAGCACGTACAGCACGCTGTTCAAGTCGAGCGCGACGGTCCCGTCCTCCGCCGTCAGCTCGTGCCAACCTTCGGTGCCCAGCGCGTTGCGGAGGCTGGTCAGCTCGGCCAGCGGCACACGGGCGCTCAGCACCTGCCCTCCGCGGAAGCCGATGCTGATCCGCTGCGGCTTTTCGTTTGCCATCGTCAATGGTTCTCCAGTGGCTCGACGATCTCTGTCAGGACTCCCCCGGTGGCGACCGGGTGGATGAAAGCCACCCGGCTGCCGCGAATCCCCGTTCGGGGCTGCTCGTCGATCAGGCGCATCCCGGCCGCGGCCAGCGCCGCGAGGGCCCGCTCGACGTCGGCGACGCGGTAGGCGACGTGATGCAGGCCAGGACCTCGGCGAGCGATAAATTTCCCGACCGCGGTCTCGGCTCCGAGCGGCTGCAGCAGCTCGATATGTCCATCGCCTACGTCGAGCAGCGCGGCGTCGACGCCCTGCTCGGCGATCTGCTCGCGGTGGACGAGCGGCATCCCCAGCGTGTCACGGTAGACCGCCAGCGCCGCGTCGATGTCCTGCACCGCGACGCCGACGTGATCGATGATCGACAGCATCGAGGCATGAGCATACGTAACCGCATCCGGCTGCGGACCCGCCCACCGGAGATCACTGAACCTTCTCGAGGCGGGGATTGGGAGCGTAGTGGCGTCCGACCTTCGCGCACGGCCGCCCCTCGACGATCACCACGTCGGCGGTGAAGTCGTTGTCGCCGCGGATCAGCGAGGAGCCCACGCCATAGGCATCCACCGGCACGCCGGCCGCCTCGAACTCGCGGATCCGCTGCGCGGTGAAGCCGCCGCTGGCGACGATCCGCACCTGCTCAAAGCCCGCGCGGTCGAGCGCACGGCGGACGTTCTCGACGAGCGGAGGATTGACTCCGGTGGGCTTGAAGCTGCCCATCTCGTCGTGCAGCGAGCGGTCGACCAGCGTCTCGGAGGTGTCCAGCCTCACTCCCCACAGCTTCGGTCCCAGGGCCCGCGCTACTTCCAGCGCGGTCTTTACCGAGTCGTTCTCCCAGTCGACGAGGACGGTGATGTTCATCTCGCCGTAGAAGCGGTTCGCGAACGCCGCCGCCGCCTTGACCGTGTCGCCTCCGTAGGCGGCGATCAAGCCGTGAGGAACGGTCCCCACTCCCAGGCCTCCCCACCAGGAGGCCTGGGCGTCAGTCGAAACTCCGATCGCACCTGCGACGTGCGCGCTCCAGCCGTCGCCGGTCTGTACCAGCCAGTGATCGTGGCGAGCCGGGAAGTAGAAGATCTGCTTGCCGCCGGCGGCCTCCACGACCTCGTGGACATTGCGCATGATCAGCGACCGCCTCGCCAGCACGCCCAAGTACACGGTCTCCAGGTGCGCGAACAGGCTGTAGTCGCCCTCGATCGTCAATACCGTCTCGCGCGGAGCGACGCGGTCGCCCTCCCGCAGCGCGCGGACGTCGAGGCGGTCCCAGCCGTCGATCCAGTTCCCATCCGTGTCCTCGTGTCCGGAGCACAGCTTCAACACCGCGATCGCCTCGTCGATCCCGCCGAGCAGCGAGTCTCGCTTCTGGAACACCTGCATCGTCACCCGCGGGTGATGGTTCTCTTCCTCGAGCAGGCGCTTCGTGTAGACGAAGTACGCGTCCGAGTAGTAGCCTGATCTGATCCGCTCGACCGGCAAGCGGAACACCGCCGGATCGAGACGAGTCGAGACTTCCGTCGTCGGCATGGGCGGAGTCTATTGCCCTCCCGGCGATACACAGTGCCGCCCGCGTGCGAGCCGCCAGGCAGAGCCCCAGTGCGCTGCGCGTTGCCGCAGCCCAGCGCGCTGCTAGGCTCCGGTCGCGATGTTGCTCCTTTCTCGACGCTGACCAGATCGCCCGTCGCCGCCCCCTGAGGGCTCCGGCGATCAACTGCCGTTCCGCCGTGTTCGACCTGTCGAGAGTGTTTGAGTATGTATCTGCGCGTCCTGCGCCACCGAGATTTCCGATATCTGTTCGCCGGTCAGGCAGCCAGTGTGATCGGCGATCGCTTGGTGGTCGTCGCGCTGGCGCTGTTCATCGCGCAGCGGACGGGCTCGGCGACCGACCTCGGCCTGGTGCTCGCCGCCCAGGCGCTGCCGCTGGTGGCGCTGATCCTGTTCGGCGGCGTATGGGCGGATCGCCTGCCGCGCCACTGGATCATGATCGTCACCGACGTGGCGCGTGCGGCCCTGCATGCGGCGCTGGCGATCCTGATCTTCACGGGCGCGGTTGCGGTCTGGCAGCTGATGGTGATCGAGGCGCTGTTCGGTGGCGCCCAGGCGTTCTTTCAACCTGCTTACAGTGGTCTGCTGCCACAGACCGTTCCCGAGTCACTGGTTCAGGACGCCCGGGCGCTGACCGAATCGGTCGCCAACATCGCGGTGCTGCTCGGCCCGGCGCTCGCGACGGCGCTCGTGCTCGGCGTCGGCGCGGGCGAGGCGTTTGCGATCGACGCAGCCACGTTCCTGTTCAGCGCGCTGCTGCTGACGCGCGTGCATCCCCGCTCCCGCGGCGAGGGGACGGCGAGCGGATCGATGCTGCACGAGTTGCGCGTCGGACTGCGAGAGGTGCGCTCGCGCACCTGGGTGTGGGTGATCATCGCGGTGTTCTCGGGCGCGGTGCTGTGCGTGTACGCACAATGGTTCGCACTCGCGCCGGTGATCGCGCGCGACGCGTACGGCGGCGCCGGCGTGTTTGGCGTGCTCGAGGCGATCGGCGGCGCCGGCGCGGTCGTCGGCGCCGGGGCGGCGCTGCGCTGGCGGCCCGCGCGGCCGATGCTGACCGGGATGCTGCTGGTGCTCTCCTGGCCGGTCGAGGCCGGCGCGTTCGCGCTGCACGCCCCGCTGGCGTTCGTCATCGGCTGCTCGTTCGCCAGCGGCTTCGGGTTCTCATTGCTGATGATCTGGTGGGAGACGGCGCTCGTTGCCCACATTCCCGCCGGCGCCCTCTCGCGGGTCAGCGCCTGGGACTGGATGGGGTCGCTCGCGCTGCTGCCCATCGGCTACCTGGCAGCCGGCCCGCTGGCAGATGCGTTCGGGGCGTCAACCGTGCTCGCGGTCGGCAGTGCGCTGGGGCTGGTGCTGCTGCTGGCGGGGATCGTGCCGCGCTCGGTACGGCAGCTCGGCGAGCAGGCGAGCGTCGAGCAGCTCGCGGGAGTTTCAGCCGAGCAGGGTGCGAGCCAGGTCCACGTAGAAGCCGGCCGCGAAGCCAAGGTCGCGTACGTCGATCCGCTCGTCGGCGTTGTGGACGAGCGGTGAGGCCTCGAGCAGCGTCATGTGGCGCTGCGGGAAGAAGCCGTAGGCCACACAGTCGGGGAACGCCTCGCGGAACCAACGCGAGTCAGAGAAGCCGGGAAGGATCACCGGCACCGTCTGCCCGGCTGGATCGTGGTCGGTCACCCAACGATCGATTGCCGCCATCAACGGCGTCTCGAGCGGAGATGCATTGCCGGTGACCGTCTCGGTGAACTCGACCTTCAGCGCCTCTCGGTCGCTGCCCAGGACCTGCTCGAGCCGCCGCATAGCCGCCTCCTCACCGAGTCCCGGCGGCACGCGACAGTCGATCTTCAACGATGCCCGCGACGGGATAACGTTGATCTTGTCCGAGGCGTGAGCCATCGTCGGCGTCAGCGTCACGCCCAGCATCGGCTCGAGGAACACCAGCAGCGCGGGATCGCTCGCGCCGATCTCCGCCACCGCCGTGGCCGGATCCTCCGGGGAGTAGCCCAGCCCCCGCAGCAGCGCGGCCGGTCCATCGGTCATCTCGAAGGAGAGCTCGGCGCTCGCGAGCTTCTGCAGGATCGGCCCGAGCTTCAACAGCGCGTTGTCCCCGGTCCGAGGGATCGATGCGTGGCCCGCGGCGCCGCGGGCGGTCAGCTGGAAGCGGAAGATCCCCTTCTCGGCGCAGCAGACCCCGTAGTGACGGCGACCCGCGTACTCGAACAGCTCGCCCCCGCCCTCGTTGAGCAGCATCTCGCAGCGGACCTTGTCCGGATGGTTCTTGCAGAGCCACTGTGCGCCGACGTCGCCTCCGGTCTCCTCGTCGGAGACGAACACCAGCCGCAGCTTCCCGCGCGCCGGCCGCCATCCGTCCCGGGCCAGCGCCGCCGCGGCGACCGCCTCGGCGGCGACCTGAGATTTCATGTCGAGCGCTCCCAGGCCCCACAGGAATCCGTCGGCGAGATCGCCCGACCAGGGATCGTGCTGCCATTCCGAGGGGTCGGCGAGCACCGTATCCACGTGGCCCAGGTAACACAGCGTCGGCCCATCTCCCTCGCCGGAGAGCGTCGCGACGAGGTTGGGCCGGGCCTCCTCCGCAGCCAGCAGCTCGGTGTCGAATCCCGCTTCCCGCAGGTACTGCGCGAGGTATTCGATCGCTGCCCGTTCGTTGCCCGGGGGGTTGACCGTGTTGAAGCGCACCAGCCGCTGGAGGACGTCGGTGGTCTGCGCCTGGAGGTGGCCTGGCATCAGCGCCGTAGCGTAGCCGCCTCTAGGATGCTGCGCCGTGACAGAAGATCTCTCGCTCGCCTTCGAGCTCGCGGATCTCGCCGACTCGATCACGCTCGATCGCTATCGCGCCGGCGATCTGCTCGTCGAGACCAAGCCAGACCTCACTCCCGTGACCGAGGCCGATCGTGCGGTCGAGCAGGCGATCCGCTCGCGCCTGCTCGAGCTACGGCCAGACGACGCGGTCGTGGGGGAGGAATTCGGGGGCTCGGCGGCCTCGGCCAGCGGGCGACGGTGGATCATCGATCCGATCGACGGCACCAAAAGCTACATGCGGGGGATGCCCACGTGGGCGACCCTGATCGCGCTCACGGCCGCCGAGGAGGTGTCGCTCGGGGTGGTCGCCGCTCCGGCGCTCGGCCACCGCTGGTGGGCAGAGCGGGGCGCGGGCGCGTTCGCCGACGGGCGCCCGATCCACGTCTCGAATATCTCGCGCCTCGAGGACGCGGTGTTGACTTGGAGCGGGATCGAGGACTGGGACGCGATCGGCCGGATCGAGGCGATCGTCGAGCTGGGCCGGCGGTGCTGGCGCTCGCGCGGAGTGGGCGATGCCTGGCAGTACATGCTGGTCGCCGAGGGGGCTGCGGAGATCGCCCTCGATCCGGAAGTCTCGGTCTGGGACGTGGCCCCGATGCAGGTGATCATCGAGGAGGCGGGCGGCCGCTTCACCGACCTCGGCGGCGTGCCGAGGCCCGACGGCGGTGACGGGATCGCGACCAACGGCCTCGTGCACGACGCCGCGCTGGAGATCGTCGGGCGCTGATCGTGGCCGCGCGTGGTGACACGCGCCGGAGGCGGTGGGAAGTGCAGCATGGATCCGGTTACGCCGGTGAGATCCGCAACGCGGTTACGCCGGTGAGATCCGCTATGCGCGCGGTTACGCCGGCGAGATCCGCAGCAGGAACGCGCTGTCACCGGGAACGCTTCGACGCAGCACGGTGCTGACCGTCGTGGTCACCTGAGTCCACACGTCCAAGACGTGATATTGGGGCGGCTTCGGGCGGCGCTTGTGCTTGCCGACGGGCTTTGCTTTCGGTTGCGGGAATCCCAGTGCCGCCGTGGTGACCGACACCAGCGCGGGGGTGGGTCCGCGATTTAGCAGCGCGACTGCTCGGGCCCCGCCCGCCAGCGGCCGGACCCACACGTCCATGTTGCCGTACCTGGCGACCAGCCAGCCCTGGATGCCGAGACGATCCTGATCGATCGCGATCGCCAGGCGGTTGGTCTCCATCTGGAGCGTCGGGTAGGTCATCGTCAGGATGTTGTTGCTCAGCATCAGTGGCGCGGCGAGGATCGACCACATGCTGAACTGCGCCTGTGCCTCGGCCGGGGTCATGCCTTCCTGGGGCACGATGTAGTCCGGATCATTCCAGTGTCCGGGCCCGGCGGCGAACGGGTGCATCGAATCCCAGTCGAGATTCGCGAGCACGCCCGTGAAGTCGACGTACCCGGGCGCGCCGATGTCGCTGTTGGTGCGCCAGCTGCTGGCGGCCGGATCGAACGCGTAGGCGCCCCAGGCCGACTCGCCGAAAGACGGATTTCCGGACCCGAAGTGATCCGGGATGTAACCGTCGCAGACGTTGAACAGCAGCGGCCGGCGCGGAGAGTCGTTCTGGATCGCGGCACCAAACTGCCGGTAGGCGACGCGCGGATCGAGGCCCATGCGGGCGCCTCCGCAGAAGTCCACCTTGACCGCGTCAAACCCCCACCCGGCGAACTGGTTGACGTCGCTCTGGTAGTGGCCAAAGGAACCAGCACCGGGGACCGTACAGCCTCGATTCCCGGCGTCGGTGTAGATCCCGGCATAAATCCCCCGAGCGTGGAGATAGGCGGTCAGCCAGGCCAGTCCGTGGGGCCACAGGGTGGGCGAGGCGACGATGTCTCCGTTCGCATCACGGGCGCCGTCCCACCAGCCGCTGTCGATCCAGAGGATGTTGTAGCCGGCGGCGACCAAACCGTCGCTGACCATCGCGTTGGCCATGCTTGTGACCACGTTCTCGTTGACCTGGTTGCCAACCGCGTACCAGGTGTCGACACCCATGTAGGGAGTCAGTGCAACCCCGTTTTGAAGCTCCCCCAGCGCCGGATTCGCCGAGACGCCCAGGATCAACGTTACGGCCAGCAACAGCCCCGCCGCCCGTAGCGGGCGCACCGCCCTGCGCTCTGCGCGTCGTCGCACGCTCGCGAAGATACCGCTGTACCCGCGAGCGTGCGCTTCTCGTGGCAGTTGCCACTCGAGCGGTCGCAATCGACGGGAGGACGAGACCGCCGGAGCAGACCGTAACTTTTGCCCGCCTCACGAGTTACTTGGAACCTAGTGCTCCAGATTCGACGCATCCTCATCCTCCTGGCGGTCGGGCTCGCGTTTCCGGCCGCATTGCTGGCGCTGCCGGTGGCAGCGGCCAACGCATCCTCTACCCAAGAGGCCTCCTTTCAGGACAACAGGCTGCTGCTGGATAGCCCTGCGCGGCTGCCGCAGACGTTGCAGACGCTGAGGCTGCTGGGCGTGCAGCGGCTGCGGATCAGTGTGGTCTGGGATCAGATCACGCCCTCTCCCAACTCGCGCAAGGCCCCGAAGCGGTTTGCCGCGAGCAACCCGGCGGCCTATTCGGCCGCTAGCTGGGTTCCGTACGATCGGATCGTCGTCGCGGCCGCCAAGTACGGGATGGGAGTGAACTTCGACGTGATGGGCGGAGCGCCGCTGTGGGCGACAAGCGGCCGCGCCCCGGCGGCGAACCTGGCGCACGTGTGGTACCCGTCGGCGTCGGCATTCGGCTCCTTCGTCGCCGCGGTCGGGACGCGCTACAGCGGCCGTTATAAGCCGCGCGGCGCCTCCACGAGCCTGCCCAGGGTTTCCTATTGGAGCATCTGGAATGAGCCGAACGTTGGCACCAGCTCGCTCTCACCGCAGACCGTCAACGGGATCGAAGTCGGCCCGCGGGTATTCCGGGGGCTCGCGAACGCCGCCTGGTCGTCGCTGCTGAAAACCGGCCACCGGCCCGGACCGGACACGATCCTCGTCGGCGAGCTGGCTTCCACCGGGCACGCGGATCCCGGCAACACGCTGGGAATGCAGCCTCTGCGCTTCCTGCGCGCGCTGTACTGCGTCGGCTCGAACTACAAGCAGCTGCGCGGTTCCGCCGCTGCCGCCCGGGGTTGCCCCACCACAGCCGCCGCCTCGCGCAAGTTCCGCGGCTCGAACCCGATGCTGTTCAACGCGACCGGCTGGAGCCACCACCCCTATCACCTGACGACGGCGCCGAATGTGCCCTCCCCGCCGGCTGACGCCGACTGGGTCACGATGGGCGACCTGCCCAAGCTGGAGCGCTCGCTCGACCGGGCTCAGAGCGCTTACGGCTCACGCAAGAAGTTCCCGGTCTACCTGACCGAGTACGGCTTCGACACCGATCCGCCGCAAGTCGGCAACGCGGTCAGCCTCGCCACGCAGGCGCTGTATCTCAATCAAGCCGAATACATCGCCGGGAAGGATCCCCGGGTCCAGACGCTCGAGCAGTACCTGCTCCAGGACTCCGGCAGCGTGCAGTCGGTGTTCAGCGCTTTTGCCTCAGGCCTGATCTTCGCCAACGGCGCGCCGAAGCCATCGTTCGACGCCTACCGGCTGCCGCTGTTCCTGCCGAGCACCAGCGCCGCGCGGGGCACATATCTCGAGGTGTGGGGCTGCATTCGTCCCTCGCACTACGCGATCGCCGATACCCGCCAGTGGCAGACGGCCCAGATCCAGTTTCAGCCCGGCTCGAGCGGCCCATTCATGCTGTTCGGCACGGTGACGATCAAGAGCACCAAGAGCTGCTACTTCGACGTGCGGGAGCGGTTCCCCGAAAGCGGCACGGTCCGCGTGGCATACACCTACCCGCCCAACGACCCCGCGCTACCGGCCGGCGCCACCGTGTACAGCCGCAGCGTGCGGGTCGCGCTGGGCTGACGCGCCCCTCCCGCGATGGTGGGAGGATGGCCGTGATGACGGGGGCTAACGCCGTCTCGCGGTCGGCGTCCGGCTGAGCTGCCGAGCGAGCGCGAAGAACGCCAGGGCCAGGACGCCGCCGAGCACCGCGATCAACAGCGCCGGGTTGACGTTTCCGGCCGTCTCGGTGATCGCGACCGCACGGCTGTAGACCACGGGACCGCCGGGGTAGCGCCAAGCCAGGCGCACCGAGCCGCTGCGCGCGAATGAAACGTGGACGTCGAAGTAACCCTGCGGGTTGGTGATCGCGACCGTGCGCACCATCCGCCCGTTGAGCTGGATTTCGACCGGCCCGAGCTTCTGCCCGGGATAGCGCTTCGCGGGCCGCGCGCACCCCCACACCTCGAGTGAGTTCCCGTGGCGGGTTTTCGTGTGTGGGATCCAGAGCGGCAGCCGGTAGGCCGCGAACGCCGGCTTCGGGGCACCGCTGGCGAACAGCAGCCCGGAGGCAAACGCGCTGACCGAAGAGCCGCTGCCCGGCGGGGCATCCTGGAGCAGGTACTCGGTCAGGCTTTGCACGCGAGGATCGCGCCAGGCTATGTACTCGCCTTCGTTGATGTACTGCGCCTGGAGCGCGGGCGTGGTCGAGAAGTCAGGCCGTGGCGGGTTGGTCTCGTAGCCGAACTCGGTCAGGTAGATCGGGAACTTCTTCCGCGAGCCATACACGCGCTGGACGCGGTCCAGGGCGCGCTCGAGCTTGCCGAGGTCGGCGAACGTGACCCAGTCTGGCTCGGCCGGAGGCGCGGGCACGTTCGGGGCCATCAGCAGGTCGTAGGGATGGTGGCTCCAGCCGGTGGCGTCGAACAGCGCCGGGTTCTCGGCGCGAAAGGCGCTCGAGCCGGCGGCCGTCGTCGGGCAGCCGCGGGCGCCGGCGGCGGAGCCGCGCAGCTCGCGGTAGCTCGAGTTCACGCAGTACAGCGCGCGCAGGAACCGCAACGGCTGCATGCCGAGCCCGGAACCTGGATCGAGATGGCCGGTCGAGGCGAGCTCCCCGACGAGGATCGTGCCATGGCCGGGCCCGTGGCCGGTGCGCACGAGGGCCTCGAAGCCGGCGTCCGCGAGCGCTCGATACAGCCGCGACGCAACCTCGACTCCGTCCACGCTCTGCGGCGAGAGCGAGCTGGTGCCGACGTTGGGCTCATTCCAGATGCTCCAGAAAGAAACCCGCGGCAGGGGCGCAGACGCGCCTGGCGGCGTGTAGCTTCCGCTGTAGCGCTTCCCCGCCGCGGTCGCGAACGCCGCGTAGGCCGACGGCGACGGATACCACACGTGCGCCATGTTCGCGGCTGCAGGGTGCCTTCCCGCTGCCCACAGCGGCGCGCCGCCGATGAGGTCGAAGTTCACGGTCATCCCGTACTTGGCGGCCGCGGTCACGATCGTGTCGTATGGAGCCCAACCGGCGATCGGATAATCCGATGGGTCGCTTGCATCGAAGCCCGGCGGGGCGGTGCGTGAGTTCGGATCGGGCGCGATCCGGTCCCAAACCACGCTGATTCGCAGCCGTTCGACGCCTAGCTGGTTGAGCGTCTGGAGCGTCTGAGCGAGAAGCGGTGGGTCAAACAACAACAGCCGGTTGTCCTGAAACGACGCCTCCTGCGTGGCGGACGCGTGCGCCGCCGCCGCGGGCACGGCGAGAACGAGCACCAGGACGACCAGCACGCGAAGGATGCGGAGCACTTTCAATGCCTATAACGCGTTAGCGAAGTTTTGGGTGCTTAAACTGCTCTGGGCGGACGACGCCAAACCGGACTCCACCAGCGGCGCCAGCCGCGACTGGCCAACCCACCAGCGCCGGACCCGCGGAGCCTCTGAACCGCTTTCGTCGCGAAACAGTAGCGGCCTCGCATAAATGCGGCGCCTTGGCGCGCGCATACTGTTGTCATGGAACGTTTGTTCAGCGACGAGGAAGTGCCGCGGACGGGCCGCGGTACCCACACCGCCCAGATCGCCGCAAACGCCCCGCTGGCGACGCGGATGCGGCCACGAACGCTCGACGAGTTCGTCGGACAGGAGCGGCTGCTCGCGCCCGGGTCGGCGCTCCGCCGGGCAATCGAGGAGGGGCGAGCGCATTCGATGATCCTCCACGGGCCGCCCGGCAGCGGCAAGACGACTCTGGCGCGGCTAATCGCGGAGGCGTCACACGCCGCCTTCGAGGAGGAGAGCGCCGTGCAGGCCGGTCGTGCCGAGGTGCGGGCGGTGATCCAGCGGGCGCGGGAGCGCCTGGCCGCCACCGGCAGCCCGACGATCTTCTTCCTCGATGAGATCCACCGCTTCAACAAGGCCCAGCAGGACGCGCTGCTGCCTGCCGTCGAAGACGGTCTCGTGACGCTGATCGGGGCGACGACCGAGAACCCCTACTTCGAGGTCAACTCGGCCCTGATCTCGCGCAGCCACGTCTACGAGCTCGAACAGCTGCGCCCGGCCGAGATCCAGCGGCTGCTCGAGCGCGCGGTCGCTCGTGGCGAATGCGGGCCGGCCGAGCGGATCGACCCCGCCGCGATCGAGTTCCTCGCCCAGCGCTCGGGCGGCGATGCCCGCACCGCGCTGAACGGACTCGAGTTGGCTTGCGAGGCGGCTGGGGACGGCGAGCCGGTGACGCTGGCCCACGCGGAGGACGCGCTGCAACGGCGCGCGTTGCTCTATGACCGCCAGGCCGATCGCCACTACGACACGATCTCGGCCTGGATCAAGGCGACCCGTGGCTCCGATCCAGACGCCTCCCTCTACTACCTCGCGGTGATGCTCGAGGGCGGCGAGGACCCCCGGTTCATCGTCCGGCGGATGGTGATCTTTGCCTCCGAGGACATCGGCAACGCGGACCCGCAGGCGCTGACGGTGGCTACTGCGGCCGCCCACGCGGTCGAGCACGTCGGCCTGCCAGAGTGTCAGTTCGCGCTCGCCCAGGCCGCCGTCTATCTGTCTCTGGCCCCGAAGTCGGACGCCGCCAAGCGCGCGATCCTCGCTGCCCGGGAGCAGATCCGCGAGCACGGGGCAGAGCTCCCGCCCCGCCATCTGCGCTCGTCGATCCGCAGCGACGGCGGCTACGACAATCCGCACCGGCGTCCGGGGCACATCTCTCCTCAGGAGCTGATGCCCGACGGGGCGATCGGCGCCAGCTTCTATCAGCCCGACGAGGCGGAGTCGGCCTTGCGCGAGCGGTTCGAACAGATCGAGCACGCCAGGGGACGCGCCTAGCTGACTACCCTGTAGAGGATGCCCGCCCAGGCCTACAGCGGCAAGGAGTGCGTCTGCCAGCTCCGCAGGGGGATCTGCGACCAGTCCTGCGTTCAGGGAATGCTCGAGACGCCGTTCTACATCGCCTGCCTGCGGCTCAAGGGGCGCCGTTGCGTGGTCGTCGGGGGCGGTGACGTGGGGCTCGAGAAGGTGGAGGGCTTGCTTGCCTGCGACGGGGACGTGACGCTGGTGGCGCCCGAGGCGCATCCGGAGCTCGTACAGCTCGCGCTCGAGGGCTCGATCCGCTGGGAGCGGCGCGAATACTGTGCCGGAGACCTCGACCGATGCTTGATCGCGATCGCCGCGACCGGCGACACCGAGGTCAATATCCGCGTGTTCGAGGACGCCGAGGACCGCTCGATGCTCGTCAACGTCGTCGACGTGCCGCCGCTGTGCAACTTCATCCTGCCGGCGATCGTGCGGACCGGTCCGCTGGCGGTGGCGATCTCCACCGCCGGCGCCTCGCCCGCGCTCGCCAAGCGGATCAAGCGCGAGATCTCCGAGCAGTTCGGGGAGCCCTACGCGCTGCTCGCGATCCTGCTCAACGACGTACGCGGCTGGGCCAAGGCGACGCTCCCCACCTACCAGGAGCGCAAGGAGTTCTTCGAGTCGATCGTGAACGGCGAGCCCGACCCAGTCGAGTTGCTGCGGGCCGGCGACGTCGCCGCGGTGCGTGATCTGATCGAAGCCGCACGGCGAACGCATGCCGCCGCGTAGGTGGGCCAGGCGGCGATGAGCGAGCTGACTCATCTCGACGCCGCCGGTCGCGCCCAGATGGTCGACGTCGGGGAGAAGCCGGTGAGCGATCGCCGGGCGGTCGCCCGGGCGGTGTTGCGGGTGTCGCCGAAGACCGCCCGCGCGGTGCTCGAGGGCGAGGCGCCGAAGGGTGACGTTATCGGGGTGGCTCGGATCGCCGGCATCCAGGCGGCCAAGAGGACGCCGGAGTTGATCCCCCTGTGTCACTCGTTGGCGCTCTCGTTCGTGGGCGTGGAAGCAGCGGTGGATGCGGTCGCCGGGGAGATCGAACTGATCGCCGAAGCCCGTACCACAGGCCAGACGGGGGTCGAGATGGAGGCGCTTACGGCGGCCTCGGTCGCGGCGCTGACGGTCTACGACATGGTCAAAGGAATCGAGCGCGAGGCCCAGATCGGACCGGTGTACCTGCTCGAGAAGTCAGGCGGGCGCTCGGGTCTCTGGCGGCGCGAAAGATCGTAAGGGCGCCCCGTCGACCTCGGGATGCTCGCGGACCCTATGCTGTCGCGCGCGATGAAAACCGCTGTGCTGACGATTTCCACCTCCGTTGCCGCCGGCATCGCTGAGGACCTATCGGGCCGGCAGCTCGTCGAGCTGGTGAGCGCCGCGGGCGGCGAAGTGGTGCAACGAGATGTGGTCAGCGACAACCGTGAGGCGATCGAGGAGGCGCTGCGGCGGTACTCGGCGCCGCAGGCGCGGATCTCGTTGGTGTTCACCACCGGCGGCACCGGTCTGACGCCCGACGACGTGACGCCGGAAGCGACTCGGGCGGTGATCGACCGCGACGCGCCCGGGTTCGCCGAGGCGATGCGGGCCGAGTCGCTCAGGCACACGCCGATGGGGATCTTGACCAGGGGCCTGTCGGGGATCGCAGGCCGCACCTTGATCGTCAATTTTCCCGGAAATCCGAAGTCCATCGGCGAGCTGTTCCCGGTCATCGCTCCGACGCTCGAGCACGTCGTCGCGACGCTGCAGCGCGAGGGTGGAAGAACCGCCGGCCATTGAGCTGCGCGGCCTCACCCGCCACTTCGGCGAGCGGACCGCGCTGCGGAATGTGTCGGTGCGCGTCGCGCCAGGATCAACGCTCGCGGTTCTGGGGCGCAACGGGGCCGGCAAGACGACGTTGCTCAGGATCCTCGCCACATTGCTGCGACCGCACGCGGGCGGGATCGACGTGCTCGGCGAGCCCCTGCCGGGGCGGGCCTTCGCGGTCCGCGGCAGGATCGGGTTCCTGGCGCACGAGCCGTTGCTGTATCGCGACCTCACCGGACGCGAGAACCTGCGCTATCACGCGCGCCTGCACCGTGTGCAGCTGCAGCGGGTGGAGGAGGTCCTGGAGGCGGTGGCGATGCAGCGGCGCGCCGACGATCCGGTGCGACTGCTCAGTCGCGGCATGGTGCAACGGCTGGCGATCTGCCGGGCGGTGCTGCACGCGCCGGCGCTGCTGCTGCTAGACGAGCCTCGAGCGAACCTGGACCCCGCGGCGAGCGAGCTCGTCGAACCGCTGATCGGGCGCGCGAGCGGCCGGACCCGGGTCCTGACCAGTCACGATCCGCAGGCAGCGCTTGCCGAGGCCGACCTGGTGCTCGCGCTCAAGGACGGTCGCGCGAGCTTCGCCGGAGCGCCCGCGGGGGTCGACGATTCGATGCTCCGGGAGCTGTACGCGTGAGGACCGCTGTGACGGTGCTGCGCAAGGACCTGCGGCTCGAGCTGCGCACGCTGGAGACGCTGCCGGCGATGTTCCTGTTCTCGCTGGCCACGTTCGTGATCTTCCACTTCGCCTTGAATCGCGCGACGATCGCCGGTCAGCTCGCCGCCGGCGTGCTGACTGCGACGCTGTTGTTCGCCTCGATGCTCGCGGTCAACCGCCTGTTCGTGGCCGAGCGCGAGCAGGGCGGGTTCGACGCGTTCCTGCTCGCGCCCGTCGACCGCACCGCGCTGCTGATCGCGAAGGCGGCGGCGCTGTTCGTGTTCCTGGTGGTACTCGAGGTGTTCGCGGTGCCCGCGTTCGCGGTGCTGCTGCTGGGGCCGCCGCTCGGGCCGCCGCTGCTCGGGCTGCTGGCGGTGCTGGCGCTCGCGGACGTGGCGCTTGCGGTGATCGGCACGCTCGTCTCGGCGATCGCTGTGCAGACCAGAGCCCGCGATCTGATCGGCCCCGTGATCGGCCTGCCGCTGCTGATCCCGGCGCTGATCGCGACGGCGCGGGCGATCGGGCCGCTGTTCGTGGCTCACTCTTCGGGGTCGCCGCCGGGTAAGTGGCTCGCGATCCTGGCGCTTTATGATTTGGTGTTCGCTCTCCTCGCCTACGCGGTATTCGACTTCCTGGTGGAGGACTGAAAGTTGATGACCTATGGGCGCGGCCTTCGGGGCCTAGCGCTCGCCACAATCGCCACAATCGCAGTAGCGCTCGTGCTGGTGTTCTTCTACGCGCCACTCGATGCCGATCAGGGCTTCATCCAGAAGATCTTCTACCTGCACGTGCCGCTTGCGATCGTCTCGCTGTGCGGGTTCATCTTCGGCGGGTTGCTCGCCGTCGGACATCTGCGGACAGGCGATCGCCGCTGGGACATGCGCTCCTACGTCGCGATCCATTTGTCCCTGATCTTCGGCATCGGCGGGTTGATCACCGGCTCGATCTGGGCGAAGGCGTCGTGGGGTCACTGGTGGGTCTGGAACGAGCCCACGCTGGTGTCGTTCCTGATCGTGCTGCTGCTGTTTGCGACCTACCAACCGCTGCGCTTCGCGATCGAGGACCCGGAGCGCCAGGCCCGGTACGCGAGCGTCTTCGCGATCGTCGCTGGAGCATTCGTGCCGCTGAACTTCATCGCCGTCCGGCTCGCCCAGTCCTACGTTCACCCCAGGGTGCTGACCCTCGGTGGCGGCAACCTTCCAGGCCCGATGCGGCTCACCTTCTTCGTCTCGCTGCTGGGAATCGTGCTGCTATTCGTGACGCTGTGGAAATACGAGATGGCGGCCAAGAACGCACGCTCGCAGGTTCGGGCGCTGCGCCGGATGCTGCTCGGCGACGACGAGGTCAGGCCACTCGGAAGGAGCGCCGCGCCGTCATGAGCGGGCTGGTCCTGGCGGCTCCTGCACTGCCGCTGCACAGCGCCGGCAAATACGTCGCTGGTGCCTACATCGTCTTCGTCGTCCTGCTGCTGGTCTACCTTGGGATCATGGCTGTGCGGTTGCAGCGCACCGAGCGCGAGCTCGCCGAGTTGCGGCGCGATCTCGAGGCCGCCTCGGCGCGGACTGAGGAGCGAGCTCACGATCGGGCGGCGGTCCTATGAGCGAGCTGCTGGCGATCGGCGCCTCACACAAGACCGCCCCGGTGGAGGTGCGCGAGCGCTTGGCGCTCCCCGATGCTCGCGCCGCGGATTTCGTCCGAGACCTGCGTGGGGCCGGCGATATCCACGAAGTGGTCGCGATCTCGACCTGCAATCGCACCGAGCTCTATCTGGTCGTGGGCGATCCGGTCGAGGCCGAGAGCCGGGTGCTCGCGATGCTCGCGAGCCTCGCCGGGATCCGGCCGACCGAGCTCACCTCGGCGATCTACTCACACCGCAACTGTGAGGCCGCTCGCCATCTCTATCGGGTGACCGCTGGACTGGAATCGATGGTCGTCGGCGAGGCCGAGATCCAGGGACAGGTCAAGCGCGCCTACGAGCTGGCGCTGGCCAGGGAAACCGTGGGGCCGCTCACCAACCATCTGTTCACGGCCGCGCTCGCCACCGGCAAGCGAGTTCGCAGCGAGACCGGCATCGGCGAGCGGCAGCTGAGCCTTCCGGGGGTAGCGGTGACGCTCGCGCGCGAGCTGCTCGGCGATCTGCACCGCCGCGAGGTGGTGATCGTCGGCACCGGCGAGACCAGCGAGCTGACCGCGCGAGCGCTGGCCGACAGCGGCGCTCACACGGTGTTTGTCGCCAGCCGGCGGCGGGATCGAGCGCTTGCCCTCGCCAAGCGCTACGGCGGGAGCAGCGTCACGTTCGACGAGCTCCCGCAGACGCTCAGCGATGCCGACATCGTCGTCGCCGCCACCTCCTCGCCACATCTGCTCCTGGAGGCGCGGGAGCTCGCCGAGGTGATGGACGATCGCGCTCGCCGACCGATGCTGCTGATCGATCTCGCGGTGCCGAGGGACATCGACGCCGCTTGCGGCCAGCTGGAGGGAATCTCGCTCTACGACATCGACGATCTCGAAGCGGTAATCGTCCGCAATCGCAGGGTTCGCCAGGCGGAGGCGCGCAAGGCCGAGGGCATCATCGAGGAGCAGATCCAGGCCTTCGCCCGCTGGCTCGGCTCACTCGAGGTGCTGCCGACGCTTGCCGCGCTGCGCTCGCACGCCACCCGGATCGCGACCGAGGTGGTGCGCGAGAACGCCGGCCGCTGGGAGTCCGCCTCGCCGCGTGATCTGGAGCGAATCGACGCGATCGTGCGCGCAGTGGTGAACCGCCTGCTGCACGATCCGACCGTGCGGCTGAAGGAGTTGCGCGACGATCGTGTGCACGCGCGCACCGCGCTGGTGCGGGATCTGTTTGGCCTCGAGGTTCAGCAGGGAGAGTTCGGCTCGGGCGACCTGCGCGAGCTGCCCGACGAGGGCGAGCTCGCCCAGGTCCGCGAACTTCGACGCCGTTGATCCGGGTCGGCACGCGCGCGAGCGCGCTGGCATTGGCACAGGCGGAGTGGGTGGCGGCACGTCTGGGTGTTGACGCGGAGCTGGTCCGGATCACGACCGCCGGCGATCGCGGCGTGCCCGCCGAGGACAAGTCGCGTTGGGTGGCGGAGCTCGAGCGGGCGTTGCTCGATGGCCGGATCGACGTGGCGGTTCACTCGGCCAAGGACGTCCCCGCCTCGCTCCCCGACGGCCTCGAGCTGGTCGCGATTCCACCGCGCGCAGACCCGCGCGACGCGCTCTGCGGCGCGCCCTCGCTGGTGGCGCTTGCGGCGGGCTCCAGGGTCGGGACGAGCAGCGTCCGGCGTGCCGCCCAGATCCGCGCCGCGCGCGAGGGTCTTCACGTGACCGCGATCGCCGGCAACGTCGACACCCGCCTGCGCAAGTTGGAGGAGCGCCAATTCGATGCGCTTGTACTCGCGTTCGCCGGCCTCCAGCGCCTCGGGCGCACTGACGCGGCGGGAGGGATGTTGACCGAGTTCGTGCCGGCCGCGGGCCAGGGGGCGTTGGCGCTCGAGGCGCGCGGCGGGGTGCTCTCAGCAAGCACGCTCGCGCCGGTGACCGATACCGCGGCGACGGCAGCTGTGGGCGCGGAGCGGGAGCTTGTATCCGCCCTCGGCGCCTCCTGCCAGACCCCGGTCGGCGCGCACGCGCATGCCTACGGGGACGGGACGCTCGAGCTCAGGGCCTGGGTCGGGTTGCCGGACGGATCGGCCTGGATCGCCGATCGTGTGCGGGGCCGTCCCGGGGGACTGGGGCAGGAGGTGGCCGAGCGGATGCTCGCGGCGGGAGCGGGGGAGTTGCTTCGCCGAGCATCGGAAGGCGCGGACGCGTGACCGTCTGCCTGGTCGGCGCCGGACCGGGCGATCCAGGCCTGCTCACCGCCCACGCGCTCGAGTTGATCGCGGCGGCTGACGTCGTGCTTTACGACCGGCTGATCCCGGAGTCCGCGCTCGCCGGCGCCCGCCCCGACGCCGAGCTGATCTATGCAGGCAAAGAGGGTGGGGGACCGTCGATGCCGCAGGCCGAGATCGAGCGATTGCTGATCGAGTACGGGAAAGCCGGCAAGCTGGTGGTGCGGCTGAAGGGCGGGGACCCGTTCGTGTTCGGCCGCGGCGGCGAGGAGGCCGAGGCGCTGCGTGCAGCGGGGATCCGATTCGAGGTGGTCCCGGGGGTGACCGCCGGCGTCGCCGCACCCGCCTACGCGGGAATCCCGGTGACTCATCGCGACGCCGCCAGCGCGGTCGCGTTCGTCACCGGGCACGAGGATCCCGCCAAGGCGGACTCGGCGCTCGACTGGCAAGCGCTCGCCCTGTTCCCCGGGACGCTCGTCATCTACATGGGCGTGCGCCGGCTAGCGGCGATCAGCGACCGGTTGATCGCTGGAGGGCGCTCTCCGGGGCAGCCGGCGGCTGTGATCGAGCGCGGCACGCTCCCCGAACAGCGGACCGTCGTCGCGACGCTGTCGACGCTCGCCGCGGAGGCCGCCGCAGCCGGCATCCGGGCGCCCGCGATCGCCGTGTTCGGGCCGGTGGCGGCGCTGCACGAACGGCTGCGCTGGGTCGAGCGCGGTCCGTTGTACGGGGCGAGCGTCGCGGTCACTCGTGCGCGCGCGCAGGCGAGCGGATTGGCCACCCGGCTGCGCGAGCTTGGGGCGAAGGTGGTCGAGGCGCCGGCGATCAAGATCGCGCCGCTTGCGCGCAGCGTGCCCGAGCTCAGCCGCTACGACCTGATCTGTCTGACCAGCCCCAACGGCGTCCGGCTCCTGTTTGAAGGCATGGCCCGATCGGGGCGAGATGCGCGAGCGCTCGCGGGGGCGCGGGTCGCGGCGATCGGGCCGGGCACGGCAGGCGAGCTGCGCGAGCACGGCGTGATCGCGGACGTGGTGCCCGAACGGTTCCTGGCCGAGGGGCTGATCGAGGCGCTGGCCGACCTGCCGGTGGAGCGCGCCCTGATCGCTCGCGCCGCGCAGGCCCGGGACGTGCTGCCGGACGCACTGCGCGCGAGGGGGGCGGATGTCGACGTGCTGGATCTGTACGAGACGGTCGCCGAGCCGCTCAGCGAAGCGCAGCTCGAGGCCGTCGCCGCGGCCGACTACGTGACCTTCACCTCATCCTCGACGGTCAGGTTCTTCTTCGACGCGGCGGGCGACAGGCTGCGGGCCGATACGCGGTTGGTCAGCATCGGCCCGGTCACATCGGATGCGCTGCGCGAGCGAGGGCGCGAGCCGCAGGTGCAGGCTTCCCGTCACGACATCGACGGGCTGGTCGAGGCCCTGGTGGCCGACGCTGATCGGGCGCTGTGAAGCGGGGGTTTACGACGCTGCTGAAGCGGAGCGGGGCTGTGACGGTGCGGCGGGCGAGCGGGTCTATGACGGTGCAGGGGCGGCGTGGAGCGGGTTCATCAGGTTGCAGGGGCGGCGTGGAGCGGGTTGAGATCCCGCCGCAGCTCGAGCAGCTGCGGTTCGGATTCATCGGTGTCGATCATGCGCGGTGTGGGCGGGCGCCGGGTCACCGTTCTCCGGTTCGGGTTCCCGCCGGAGCCGCCGAATCACCCGCTCGCCGAGCACGATCGGCGCATCGAGCCGCCGCGCGAGCTCCGACAGTCGCTACGCTCGCTCATACATAGGCGCCCCCTTCGAGACGAAGCGTGATGCTCCGGCGACAGCGCTCGCTACAGTGCGCCCGGGGATGCCCGAGCTTCCCGATCACATCGCCGCACGGCGCGCGCAGAGCAGGGCTCGCAGACACCGCCAGCAAGTGGCGGCGCTCGGTGGTCTATTGGTGGTGCTGGTCGCCGCGATCGTGGTCGTGCTCACTAGCAGCAGCGGAGGAGCGGCCAAGCGCCAGCCGCCGCCGACCGCGACCCACAGCATCGCCGTGAAGGCCGGTCCTGCGGCTCCGAAGGCGAGATTGAGCGCGCTCGAGGCCCGTGGCGACGCGAACATCCGCAAGCTGATCCCGCTCGCGCTACCGATCTATTGCGCCGGCCCCCACGGCAACGCGCTGGCGTTTACCTTCGACGACGGCCCCGGCGTCTACACCCACTACGCCGTCAAGAAACTGACTCAGGCCCATGAACGCGGCACCTTTTTCGTGGTCGGCAAGAGCATCGAGGCGTGGCCCGGCTGGCTACGCCGCGAGCTTAAGGTCGCCACCCTCGGCGACCACACTCTCACCCACCCCGATCTCCAGGAGCTTCCTCCGGCGGAGGTGGAGTCCCAGCTCGAGCAGAACAAGCAGCTGATCGAGCGTCAGTCGGGTCAGTCGGTCGACCTTTTCCGCCCACCTTACGGCGCACAGGACGCATCCATCAACCAGATCGCCAAGCGGCTCGGCTTACTCGACATCATGTGGTCGTTCGACTCGCAGGACTCGCTCGGCGCGAACTGGGCGGGGATCATCAAGAACGTCGAGGCGGACATGCGTCCCGGCGCGATCATCCTCATGCACGAGAACCGCGGGCAGACGATTCGCGCCCTGACAACGCTGCTGCCGGTCCTGCGTCAGCGCCACCTCAGGTCCATCAGCCTGCCGGAGCTGTTTGCGACCGATCCTCCGTCTGTGGCGCAAGTCCGCCAGGGTCTGGACGCCTGTCACGCGCCCCCGGAGAGCGTGTCTCCCGACGCGGCAAGCTAGTGCCCTGCCCGCCAGCTCGCCCCCGCCGAATTCGGCTTTCGCTATTTGAGAAGCCGCGAGGACGCAGTTGCAAAAGCCAGTGATCACGTTCCTGTCCGACTACGGCCTCGCCGACGATTTCGTGGGCGTGTGTCATGCGGTGATCGCCGGCATCTGTCCGCAGGCGCTGGTGATCGACCTCACACATGGGGTCCCTGCCCACGACGCGCGCGCAGGAGCCCTGATCCTCAGCGGCTCGCTCCGGTACATGCCCGTCGGCGTCCATCTTGCCGTGGTTGATCCGGGCGTGGGCGGCGAGCGGCGAGCGATCGCCCTGCGCACGGAGGAGGAAAGGCTGTTCGTCGGTCCCGACAACGGCCTGCTGATGCCAGCCGCTGAGCAGTGCGGGGGCGTGGTCGAGGCGGTGGACATCTCGCGCTCGCCGTTCAGGCTCGAGCCGGTGTCGGCGACCTTCCACGGCCGCGATATCTTCGCGCCGGTCGCGGCGCGGCTCGCCGCAGGGGTGACGCTGGCCGAGGTCGGTGACCCATGCGATCCGGAGCGGCTGGTCACGCTGGGCCTGCCGGCCGCGAGGCATGAGGATGGCGCGCTGGTAGCGCGAGCCGTGTATGTCGACCGGTTCGGAAACGTGCAGCTCAACGCCGGGCACGAGGACCTTGCTGGCAGCGGCTTGAAGCTGGGTCACCGGGCGGCGCTGCAGGTCGCTGGAGAGGCCCGCTACGAGGCCCACTTCGCGCTCACGTTCGCCGACGTCGAGCCGGGGGAGCTGATCCTCTACGAGGATGCCTACCGGCGACTCGCGTTGGCGGTCAGCCATGGCAGCGCGGCTAGAGTGATCGGAGTGGCGGTCGATGACGAGCTCCGGCTGAGACCAGCATGAGTGGACGTTCTACCGCCCGGCCGGCGCGCGGCGGTCGCGGGCACGCGGTCTCTTGAACATGTCCCTGGGTACCCCTCGCGTACACCTGCGCAGCACCGACTCGACCAACCTCCGAGCCAGGGAGCTCGCGACCCGCGGCGCGCCACATGGCACGCTCGTGACCGCCGGCGAGCAGTCAGCGGGACGGGGGCGACAGGGGCGAACCTGGAGCGCACCGGCGGGGCGGGCGCTGCTCTGCTCGTTGGTGGTGCGGGATCCGCCGGAGCTGGTGCCGCTGATGGCGGGGATCGCGGTTGCCGAGGTGGCCGAGGGGCAGTCGGGGCCAGGGGTGAGCGGGGGGAGTTCCCAGGCCGGTGAGGCGGGGCCTGGAGTGGGCGGGGCGGGGTCGCAGGCCGGTGAGGCGGGGCCTGGCGTGGGCGGGGCGGGGGCGCAGCTCAAGTGGCCCAACGACGTTCTGATCGGCGGTCGCAAGGTCGCGGGAATCCTCGTCGAGGGGCGCCTGCAGGAACGCTGGGCGGTGGTGGGGATCGGCCTGAACGTCGCCCTGCGCGAGCAGGACTTCCCGCCCGAGCTCCGCGGCGTCGCCGGAACGCTGGGGCGGGAGCCCAACGCGATCGAGCCGACGCTCGAGCGGTTGCTGCGCTCGCTCGAGCGCTGGCTGGCCGCGGAGCAGGGTGCGGTGCTGGGCGAGGTCCGATCTCGCGACGCGCTGCTGGGTCAGCGCGTCCACTGGGCGGATGGAGAAGGGGTTGGAGCCGGAGTCGACGACGAGGGACAGCTGTTGGTCGACACCGTGCAGGGACGAGTCGCGTTGCGGGCGGGGGAGGTTCACCTGGCGCGAGTTCAGGCTCCCTGACGCGGGTTCGGCCGCCGGCGCCCCCAATTGCGAGGCCGGAGGCGGGCTAGCGTTACATCGGACTCGAGGCCGGGATCGAGTGTCACGTTGGCCCGCGCCACCCGGGCTAGCGTTACATCGGACTCGCGGCCGGGATCGAGTGTCACGTTGGCCCGCGCCACCTGGGCTACCGTACATCGGACTCGCGGCCGAGATCGAGTGTTACGTTGGCCCGCCCCGCGCGCCCCGCGGGCCGGGCCAGGCCGGGCCGCGATGCAGGGCGACCGCACGCCGCGCCGAGAATCACCCGCTGGGAACGACCCCTGGGCCGCCGCCTCCCTCTCCTCCCCGAACGGGATTCAGCCGCCGCAAACGACCCTCAGGCCGCCGCCTCGGTGTCCTCCCCGAACGGTTCAGCCGCCGCTTCTTCCTCGGCTTCGGCCTCCACCTCGTCCTCGTCGTCGACCTCGTCCACCTCGTCGACCTCGACCTCGTCCACTACGTCGACCGCACCCCGGCCGGAGCCCTCGACGTCCTCATCCTCGAGCTCATCGACATCGAGATGCCCGTTGTCCCCCTCCCCCTCCGCAGTTTCCAACTCCAGCGGGGCAGCCCCGGCCGCGGTCTCGGCCTGGCTGCCGTTGGTCGCGCCGGTGCCCGCCTTGCGGCGGCGGCGACTCTTGCTGCGCCGGCCCTTGGGGAAGTTGCGCAGCAGCTCACGGGCCAGCGCCGCCGGCTTGCGGGCCATGCGCGTCCGGGCGCCACGGAGCGCCTCTTCGGCCTCGGGGGTGTGGGCGAGCGCGGCCGCCAGCAGGGCCGCCGACAGGCGGCGGTCCTCCTTGCGGGTGGCGTGCACCAGGCGGCGGGCGTTGCGGGCGTGCGCCGCCCCGCTCGAATTGACCAGCAATCCGAGCAAGCGCTTGGTTTCGGGCCAGCGGGCGACCGCGTACTCCTCGTGGACCTCGCGCGTGTACTCGGCCATCCGCCAGATCCAGGCATTGGCCTGATCGCGGCGGCCGATGCGGCGCTCGGCGAGCGCCTGGAGCATGATCTTGACCCCCTCCCGGCGCTCGTCGCGTGGCCACCCGGCCATGATGTCGATCGCGGTGTCGAACGCCTCGGCATCGCGACTCGCGGCGATCTCCTGCAGCGCCCGCAGGCGCAGCTGGGAATTGCGGTTGCGCTGCAGAGCGGTCAGCAGGAAGCGCCGCTTGAGCTCGCCGCCGCGGTCGAAGTGGAGCATCGCCTTCGCGCGCCGCCAGCCGTTGGGCGCCACGCGCGCGCCCGCGAGCGCCGCCCACACGTGCTGCTCGCCGTAGTCCAGATACTCGACCGCGATTCGCCACAGCTCGCGCTCGAACACCTCCGCGCGCCGCTCGGGATCGGGCGTCACCGGCAAGACGCGGCGCTCGACCCGGACCCGGCGGCCGCGACCGCGGCGGACCGGCCCGACGACGATCGCCCCGCCGCGGTAGACGTCGCGGTCGAGCAGCGAGTGGAGCGTCACCACGGGGTCGTCGTGCTTGGTCGCCGGGTGCACGAAGTCGACGACGATCCCCGCCTCCTTGCCCTGGTGACGGCGGGTGACCCGGCCGACGCGCTGCTGGTAGATCCGCTTGGATGCGGTCGGGGCCAGGTGCATGCAGATCGTGGCCCGGGGACTGTTCCAGCCCTCGGCGAGCAGCTGCGCGTTGACCAGCACGTCGATCTTGCCGTTCTCGTAGTCGGCGAGGATCCGCGCGAGCTGGCGCTTGGGCGTCTCGCCGGAGACGGCCTGAGCCTTCATGCCGAGGTCGCGGAATGCCTGCGCGACGTTGTAGGCGTGGCGCACCCCCGCCGAGTAGACCACGCCAGGAACGCCGTTGAACCGGGTCTTGTAGAGATCGGCGATGGCGAGGTTGAAGGGTGTCTGGTCGAGCAGTTCGGCCAGCATCTCCTGGTCGAATTCGGTGTCCACCTCGCCACGGCGCAGGGGGACCTTGGCGATCGTGCGAACGCCCGGTCCGGGCGGGATGCGGATGCAGCGCAGCGGCGCGATCACGCCTCGGCGGGCCGCCTGGGCGAGATCGAAGCGCGAGGTCTGGGTGGGGAAGAGGTCGGTTACATGCCTGGCGATCAGGGCCCCGGTCGCGGTCATGCCGATGAACACCGGCCCTGACCACCTGCGGATCGCGCCGGAGGTCTTCTCTCCGAGCGCGGTGTGCGCCTCGTCGCAGATCACGATCGCGTAGGCGTCTGAGATCCGCCCGGAGTTGCGCACGAACCACTGATAGGTCTCCACCGTCACCGGCCCGTTGGCCGCATCCTTGCCGTCGAGCAGCGGGGGTGAGATCCGGTCTCGGTAGCCGCGGTCGCGTAGCTCGCCGTTGAACTGGTCGACGAGGTTGCGCCGGTGGGTCAGGATCAGCACGCCGCCGGTGCGCGAGGCCTCGACGAACCCAAGCGCCGCGACCGTCTTGCCCGCCCCGGTCGCGTGCTCAAACCAGAAGCGGCGGGCCGCGTTGGGATCCTCGGGCTGCTCGTCGAACTCGTCATCCTCGTCGTCCTGCCAGTCCTGAGGCTCCTCGTCCTCGTCGCCGTCCTCGAGCTCCGATTCTTCCTCGCCGGGAATCGCGGCCGATGCCAACTGGGCGGGCTCCGCCACCGGAGCAGAGCCGTTCGTGCTGCCGTTGCCGTTTCGCTGCACTTCGGCCAGCAGCGCGGTCAGCGTTCCGGACAGGGCGTCGACTTGATGGGCGGAGAGCACCGTGCCGTCGGCGAGATGCGGCTCCTCCTCGGAGAGCAATCGCTCGAGCCCGAGCAACAGCGAGTACTTCCGCCGCCACTGCACCGAAGGCGTGGTCCTGCCCGCTTCCACCTCCGCGAGCGCAGCATCGAGTGCCCGGAGCCGAGCTGACCCCGGAGCTAATGCTTCTTCGAGCGTCTCGCCTTCGTATACGAACCGCTCCCGAGTGAGCAGCTCTGCACGCGCGATCGCCGCAGGACTAGGAAAAGGGCTGGAAGCACCCATTGGTTGTAGAGGTTGCGAAAGAATGTGCGAGTCGCCGCGGTACGTCCCTAGCGACTCAAGCAGTACGGGCAAGCGCCACACCCGGCAAGGAAGCCCTCACAAACATTGCCCCTTACCGGCTCACATAAGAGGATAGCGACATTTAAGCAGATGGGGATCGCGTTAGGGAACGCGGAGCCGGGACCAGCTGATTGCGGCCGGTCGAGCGCCTGGTCGGGTATCGCTGGGGGCTCTGCCTCGCAGGTCGCTCCCCGGGGGCGCTGTGTATCGCCGAAGCCAGCTGGCGACGTCGCTCGCAGGCTGTCCTGGCCCCGCGGCGGAGCCATGCAGGGGGTGTGGCAAGCTGTCGAGCGTGGTAGCGCAGCGGGCCTCAGCGGCGGTGATTCTGATGCTCGTAGCGCTCGCGGGCTGCGGCAGCCAACCGCGAAGCGCGAGTCCCGGCCCGCGAGGCGTGGCGGCTGCTCTGAAGGGATCGCCGCCCGCGCTCGCGTCGCTGCATGCGCAGGCCAACCAGCTCCTGGGCGGCGGCGTGACGGCGTTTGACGCCCGGCTCAAGGAGTTGCGTGGCTACCCGTTGGTGGTCAATAAATGGGCCTCGTGGTGTGGGCCTTGTCAGACCGAGTTCCCCGCCTACCAGCAGGCAGCGCTCGCGTTCGGTCGGCGAGTCGCGTTCATCGGCCTCGACGGCAAGGACGCCGATCCCGCCGCCGCTGCATTCCTGCGCAGGTTTCCGGTCACCTATCCGAGCTATGTCGATCCACACGAGCGAATCGCACGCACGATCAAGGCGGCTACCTACTATCCGCTGACGATCTACTTCGACCGGCAGGGCAACTCCATCTACGGCCACGCAGGACCCTACGAGAGCGCGGCCGCCCTCGAGCGCGACATCCGACGCTTCGCATTGGGATGAGCAACATCGCTCACTATGAGGTGCGCCGCGCTCGCGGCGAGGAGATGGAGGCAGCGGTGCAGCTTCGCTACGACGTCTTCTGCGCCGAGCAGGGCGTGCCCGAGCGGGAAGAGCTCGACGGCCGCGACGGAGAGGCAATCCACCTGGTCGCCGTCTCGAACGGCGAGCTGCTCGGTACTTGCCGGGTGCTGATGGTCGGGAGCACGGCGCAGTTCAGCCGCTTGGCCGTGCGCGCCTCGGCCAGGCGCCAGGGTATCGCCAGGGCCTTGCTGCGCGCGGCCGACTCAGAGACGCTGGCGGCCGGTGGGCGCCGGCTGGTGCTGCATGCCCAAACCTACGCCCGCCCGCTGTACGAGGCCGCGGGGTATCGAGTCCGGGGCCGCGAGTTCGTCGAGGCCGGGATCGAGCACATCGCGATGGAGAAGCACCTTTGAAGAGCATGGGCGCCGGGGCCGCTGCGCCGGGGGCGAAAGCAGCGTTGACCCGCGGACGGCGGGCAGCGCGCGTCCGGCTGCTCGTTCGCGCCGGCGCCTGGAGCCGGTAGTTTGCCGGAGCTTCGGATCGATCCGCTGACCGGCTACCGGGCGATCGTCGCCGGTGAGCGCGCGAGCCGGCCCGGAGGGGGCCTGTCCGCCACGCCGGCCCCGCCGCTCGATGCCGACACCGATCCGTTTGCCGAGGGCCACGAGGACCGCACGCCGCCCGAGATTTATGCGCTGCGCCCGGACGGCGGCGCCCCGAATACACCCGGGTGGACCGTGAGGGTGGTGCCGAACCTGTATCCGGCGCTCGGCGAAACCGCAGCTGAGCCCGAGCCGCACGCGAACAAGGACCTGTTCTGGGCAGCGCCTGCGCTGGGCAGTCACGAGGTGATCATCAACTGCCCGCAGCCGGCGATCTCTCTGAGCCAGCTCCCCGCCCAGCAGGTGGCGACCGCGATGGACGTGTGGCGAGATCGAATCCGTGCCCACGAGAGCTCGGCATACGTGCATGTGATCGTCAACGAGCGGCGCGAGGCCGGTGCGTCGCTGCCGCACAGCCACGCCCAGCTGTATGCGCTCGACTTCGTGCCGGCGGCGGTCGCGCGGGAGCGTGAGCGATTCAGGGCTTACGCGACTCGCACGATGGGAGGCAACCTGCTCGCGGACCTCGTGCAAGAGGAGGTCCGCCAGCGAAAGCGGATCGTCGCGATCGACGATGTGACGGTCCTGATGGCTCCGTTTGGCGGCCGGGTCCCGTATCAGCTGATGATCGCGCCCCGCCGGCCCCGGATGCGCTTCGAGGACGACGGCCCAACCGGCGCGGCGATGCTGCGCGCGGCGCTCGCTCGCCTGACGCGCCGCCTAGGCGCGGTCCCGCCGCTCAACCTCTGGGTCCGTACGGCGCCTCAGGGAGCGGAGCACTTCTGCTGGCGGATCGACATCCTGCCGCGGCTCACCCACCTGGCCGGGCTCGAGCTGGGGGCGGGAGTGAACCTCAACATCGTCGCCCCCGAGCAAGCCGCGGCGGAGCTCCGAGACGTTTAGCAGTCGCCGTGCGGGCCTTGATCCAGCGTGTCGCGCATGCCTCGGTCACGGTCGGCGGCGAGACCGTCGCGGCGATCGGTCCCGGACTGCTGGTGCTCCTCGGGATCAGCCGGGAGGACTCAGAACGCGACGTCGATTGGCTGGCGGGAAAAGTACAGGCGCTGCGAGTGTTCCCCGACGGCGAGGGGCGGATGAACGAGCCCTTGGGCGGGCGTGAGGTGCTGTGCGTCAGCCAGTTCACGCTATACGGCGACGCTCGCCGCGGTAACCGCCCGAGTTATGTCGCCGCCGCCCCGCCCGAGCGCGCGGAGCCACTGTACGAGCGCTTCTGCGAGCGCCTCGGCGCCAGCCGCGGCGTGTTCGGGGCGCAGATGGAGGTCGAGCTGGTCAACGACGGTCCCGTCACTTTGCTCCTCGAGTCGCCGCATCCGTAAGCCACGGCGGAGGGCTTTCGGTGCAGGATTACTACGACGAGCTCTGGGAGCGTTTGCCCGAAGGGTTGAAACCGCCCGAATTTGGCCGGCGGCTGCGCTTCTTGCGCGAGGAAGTCCGCGCGGGCGAGCGAGTGCTTGATCTCGGCTCGGGCAGCGGCGAGTTCACCGCGGCGCTCGCGGAGGCCGGGACGCGCGTGGTCGGCGCCGAGGTCGTCTCGGCAGCGGTGCGGCGTGCTCGCTCGCGCCATCCCGCGCTCGAGTTCGTCCTCGTGCCGATCGATGGCCCGCTGCCGTTCGCGGACGGGTCGTTTGATGTCGTGTGGGCGAGCGAGGTGATCGAACACGTGGCGGACACCGCGCGCTGGCTCTCGGAGGTCCGCCGGGTGCTGGCGCCGCACGGGCGGCTGCTGCTGAGCACTCCTTCCCACGGGCGGCTGCGGGTCGCGCTCGGCGGCCTCGAGCGCTTCTCGGAGCCGCTCGGCGACCATCTGCACCTGTACACGCGCCGGTCGCTCCAGCAGTTGTTGGCGGAGTTCGGGTTCGGCGAAATCCTGATCCGCCTCGTCGGTGGGCCGCCGCTGCTGCGGCGGATGCTGCTGGCGCGCGCGGTCAGGTGAGTCCGCCTGATCAGATGGCCCCGCCGCGGCGGGAATTCCGATCAGCCCTCCGCCGGGCGCAGTATCTTCGCGGGGTGAGCGCTTCCAGGTGCGTTCTCGCGATGACGCTCGTGGTGAGGGACGAGGAGGACATCCTCGCGGCGAACCTCGACTACCACCTCGCCCAGGGCGTCGATCTGATCTTGGTGATCGATCACGGCTCGACGGACGCGACGCCGGCGATCCTGGCCGAATATGAGTCGACCGGGCGGGTCCGCTGCTTTCGAGACGAGCTGCGCGCGCACATCCAAGCCTCACGGGTGAACCGGCTGCTGCGAATGGCTGCCGAAGAGCACCACGCCGACTGGGTGATTCACTGCGACGCCGACGAGTTCTGGGTTCCGGCGGCCGGCGCCCTGCGCGACGTGTTCGCGGCGATCCCGGATCGCTATGGGTACGTCCAGGTGAAGCGCACCGATTTCCTGCCGGCCGCCGACAGCGGGGAGCAGTTCCATCAGCGGATGGTCGTGTGCTACCGCCACACGCTGAACCTGCGCGGAACGACGCTTGAGCCCAAGATCGCCCAGCGGCCCGCCGCAGGCGCGAGCGTCGCCCCGGGCAATCACTCGCTGGAAGAGCCCTTGATGGAGATGGCCCCGGACGTCGGCGCGCTCGAGATCTTCCACTTCCCGCTGCGGACGTTCGAGCAGTTCGAGCGCAAGGTGGTGAAGATGGGAGTCGGCGTCGTGTGCGACAAGGACCGCGCGCCGGGCGTGAGCTGTGATCAGCTCGCGATGCTGGACATCCACCGGGGAGGCGAGCTTCGCGCCTACTACGACGCCAAGTCGCTCGGCCCCGCGGAGATCGAGCGGGGGCTCGAGGACGGCGAGCTGGCGATCGATTGGCGGTTGCAGAGCTTCCTCTCCGGCGCGCAACCGCAAGCGGTCCGGTCGCCTGCGTTCGGGGAGCTGCTGCGGCGCGCCTGGGAGTGCCGCGCGCAGGCCAGCGACGCGCGGGAAATCGCCGAGCTGCGGGCACGAGCGCAGCAGGCACTGCTCGATCAGCAGCAGGCGCTGCTGGAAGCGCAGCAGTCCCATCTGGAGGCGCAGCAGGACCAGCTGGCTGAGATCGTCCGTGATCGCGACCACCGGATCGCTGAGATGGCTGACGAGCTCGCCGCGGTGAGAACCAGAGCCAGTCAGCTCGGGATCACGCTCGAGGTGGTCCGCAACAGCAGAATCATGCGCTACAGCGCTCCGGCGCGGCGGGCCTACTACAGGCTGCGGCCCTAGCGTTTCTTCTGCCTGGCCGGCCGCCGGTGGCCGCCGAGCGCCTGTGCAAGCTCGCTGTCGATCGTAGGGTCGCCGCGGTCGAGCCGGTAGGCCCTCCGCAGTGGCCCGACGGCCGCGCGCCGATGGCCGACCTGCTCGAGCTCGTAGTCGCCGAGCCGGAACCACGTTTGCGGATTCTGAGGCTGCAGCCTGGTCGCCTGAACGAACTGGCCCCGTGCCGCGGCGCGATCGCCCGCGCCGAGGTAGAGCTCGCCGAGCTCCCAGAGCGGGTCGGCGGCCAACGGATTACGCGCGACCGCCGCGCGGGCGTCCGCGATCGCGGCCTCGGTGTTGCCCTGCTCGGCGGCGGCAATCGCAGCGGCGTCGGCGTCCGCGGAGCGAAGCGGCTGCCAGATCGCCCATGCGGCCAAGATCGCGAGCACGACTATCACCGTGACCCCGGCAGCGGCCGCCGGTCGCAGACTGAGCCGAGCACCGTGCGGGTCCTGTCCGATCGGCTTGGGCACCGGCCCACGCCCCGCCAGCCAGCCTGCGCAGACCAGCGCGGGAATCGCGGTTCCGGGGACGAACCAGGTCCAGTCGATCGTCGAGTGGAGCCCGAAGACGATCACCACCACGAGCAGCGTCAGCAGTCCGGCCTGTTCGGCCTCGTGGCCAGGAGGTGCGCGAAAGCGAGCGCCGGCGCTCAGCGTCCGACCGGCGGCGAGGCACCAAGCGCCCAACAGTACGAGGCCCAGCACCAGGCCGATCACGCCGAGGTCGGCAAACGTCTCGACGACGTAGCCGTGGGCGTTGTCGACCTGGTAGTTGTCGTCGCTGTAGCGGGTCCGCGCGGTACCAAAGCCGGCAGCGCCGACGCCCTTCAGCGGGTTGTGTTCGCCCACCGTTATCGCCTCGCTCCAGTAGCGGGCACGGCTGTTGCCCAGCTGGGTGAGGCGGGCGGAGTTGTTGCGAACGACCGCATTGGTATTGGTCAGCGTGCTCCACATGTGCGAGATCTCGCCGGTGAGTCCGCGCGAGGTCGTGGCCAAGGCGCCCAGCCCGACCAGCGGAAGGAGCGCGATCAGGACCACCAGCACGGTGCCGATGTCGCGCCGCAGCTCGGGACCCAGCGGCTTGCGAGCCATCAGCGCTCCGGCCGCAAATCCGGCCAGTAAGGTCAGCGCCAGGACCGCGAGCAGCACGAGCCCGAAGGTGTGCCCAGTGCTCGTTCGCGGCGCCAGCGGCACGTTGTCGTGGGTCAGGGCGTGCGTGCTGAGCGCCCACAGCGCGATTGCCGCCCCACCTGCGGCTCCAAGCGCGAGCACCAGCGTGCCGCGCAGCCGGAGCGGCACCAGCAAGAACCAGCACGCCAAACCAAGGACCGCCGCCGCCACGGCTCCCCGGGAGTAGGAGAGGACGAGCACCGCCAGGAGCACGGACAGCGCTGGGACCGCGAGCGCCCCGGTGATCGGCCGGCGCTCGCGGCGCGCGCCGGCCCAAAGACACGCCGGGAGCCCGAGCGCCGCGGTCAAGCCGGTCGCGTTCCAGTAGTCAAACGGGGCTCGCAGCCGCCCGTAGAGCTCTCCCGGATCGAGCGTTGCCGGGAACACCTTCACCAGCAGCGCCCAGCCGCAGACCACGCTCGCGAACACCGCGATCGCACCGACGAGCGCCCGCCAGCGCCCCGGGAAGAGCCGTGCGAGCGCGACCGCGCCTGCGAACGCGAGCAGGTAGGCGAGAGCCTGGTCGGCGGTCTGCCACGAGTTCGCCGGCTGCACCGACCAGGCGATCGAGGCGGCGGTGAACGCCGTTACCGCGGCAAACGCGAGCACGGTTCCGAGTCCCCAGGCGCGGCCCGGCGCGCCGACGAGCACGACCGCAATCGCGAGCCCGGCGCCGATCAGCACGACGATGATCTCCGCCCAGGTGTTCGGCCCGAGACCATCGCTACCAAGGTCAGTGCCGCCGCGCGTCAGGAATGCGAGCACGACGAGCCCCGCGGCGAGCGCGAGGCCGAGAAGAGCATCGGTACTTATCCGCGAGGGGACCGCGCGAGGCCGAGGTGTTGTCTCGGGCGGTCGGTGCGCGGCGCCCTCGGGCGCCGTGGCGAGAGACGACACGGTCCGCGAGACTAGCAACGGATCTCTATCGCGGTTCCAGAGCATCGCGGTAGGCCTCAACGGTCTCGCGCCCGCAACGCGGCCAGGTGAAGTGCTTCTGCACCGTCTCCCGAGCGGCCCGTCCGATGCTCTCGAGGCGATCGTGATCTGCAAGCAGACTTGCAATCTCCCGTGCCAGCGCCGGCGGGTTTCGTGGCGGGACCAGGACGATCCCCTCGCCGCAGGCCGCGATCTCGGCCGGGCCGTCCTCGCCCTCACAGCCGATCGCCGGCACTCCCGCGGCCATTGCCTCGACGTACGCCACGCCGAACGCCTCGTCCACGCTCACGAGCACGAACAGCCACGCCGCCTGGGCCGCCGCGAGCGCCGCGGCGGGCGGCAGCTGCCCGCGAAACTCGACTCGGTGCTCGAGGCCAAGCGCGCGGGCCAGCGACCGCAGGGGCTCGAGCTCGGGCCCGTCGCCGACGATCACGTAGCGAAGATCGGCATACCCGTCGAGCATCGCCAGCGCGACGATCACGTCGGCATGCCGCTTGCGAGCGACCAGGTGGCCGACCGTGATGAGTAGCGGCGGCCGATCGCGCCGTGGCTTCACCGAGCGCGGGACGTCGCTACCGAGGTGCACGACGCGAACGCGGCGCGCGCCGTGTTCGCGGCAGCGGCGCTCGGTGCCCGCGCTGTTGGCGAGCACGAGACGCGCGTGGCCGAGGGTGCTCTCGACCGGCGTGCTCGCAGCGTGCGGGCCATAGACGTCGCCGCCATGGACCGACACGACCAGCGGCAGCTCCGGGCTCCCTCTGCGAACGGCATCGCCGCCCGGAACCGCGTAGTGGGCATGAACGAGCTCGAACGGGAACCTCGCGCGAACGCGCTTCAGCGCTCTCGCCAGCAGTGGCGCCGCCCAGGCCCCCCATGAGGGGTAGCTCAACGGCCGGGGCGGGGACAGGTAGTGGATGTAGTGAACGACGAGTCCGTCGAGCAGCATCGTTCGGGGCTGCCGCAAGGGGGCGATCATCGCCTCGGGGTGGCGCCCACGGAGGGCCGCGAGCGAGGGCAGCGGGCGGTGGAGGATCAGTACCTGCACCTCAGCGCCGGCGTCGCGAGCGGCGAGCGTCTGCCGGTGCGCCCAGATCCCGAGCACGGGGTCCGCGGCTCGCGGGTAGTACTCGGCGACCACGACCACCCTCATGTCCAGGCCCGGTGGGTGACGAGCGTCTGCTGCGCCTCGCGGGCGGTCACATAAGCGCGGTCCGAGAGAAATGATCTGGCCTCGTCGATCGCCGCCCGGCGGTCGTAAGACGCGGCGATCCGCCGCAGGCCATGGTGGATCGGCGCCGCGTCGATCACGCCCAGGGGCCAGCCATGCGCGCGCGCCAGCGCTCCCCAATGAGCGTCGAGACCCCATCCCGCCTTGAGCGGCGGGAACGGCAGCAGGGCGTCGAACGTCGCCGCCTGTAGCCCGACGACGGGACCGATCTCGACGAAGTTGGTCTCCCTGACGACGCTCCGTTCACGGCGTCTGGTCACCTTCCAAGCGGCGTGCGAACGGCGGGCATGGGCAGGCTGGGCGAGGCGGAGCCCGAACCGCTCGGCGAGGAAAACGAACTTGTCGAGGAAGGCTTGCGGGAGCCGGACGTCGTCGTCGACGATCAGCAGCCAGTCATGGCCGTCCGCCGGGTGCTCGCTCAGCAGGTCGTTGAGGTTCTCGAATTTTCCCTGCCCGCCGGCATTCTTTGCCGCAAACGTGACGCGATGGCGAGAGCGGCTGAGTTCCGCGCGGGCTGCCTCGAGCACGTTGGGGACGTCGGTCCGCTCGACCGCGAGCGCGAGCACGCGGCGCGGCGGCCACATCTGCGCCGCCCGCCGCAACCGCGGCGGCTCCAGCCGAACCAGGCGCCTGGCGTCCTCGAGCGCATCGGCGAGCACCGCCGAGCTGGTCGCGCGGATTCCCCACACCTCGCCACTGGTGCCGGAGAGAAAATCATCGCGCGTGTGATTCACCGCCGAGGCCCCGAGAAGGACGAGCGACGCTCCGACAGCGCCTCGCGCAGGCGCCCCGCGGTCTGTGCTACGAGCACGATCCCGATTGCGCACCGGCGCCTCACCGTATGCCAGGCACATCCGAGCAGCGTGCGCAGCTCTGCCGCCAGCGACGGGGCCGCCCGCTTACGGACGTCGTGGCGCCGAGCCGTCCGCCCGAGCGCGTACGCGGCGCGCGACAGCGCACGGACGGTGGCGTCGGCTGGAGTGCGACGGTGATCGAGGCCGGCGCCGCCGAGGTAGCGGATGCGACCGCCGGCGGCGAGGTAGCGACTCTCCCACTCCTCCTCTTCACCGCGCCCGGCGATCGTCTCGTCGAAGCGGCCAAACCGCTCGAAGGCACGCCGCCTGACCGCCATGTTGGCGCTCCACACGACTGCGACGTCGGAGTCCTCAGGGCCGTGATCGAGCGCCGTGATCGGTGCCGATTCCCGCCCGCAGGCCCGCGGTCCGCCGCCCTCGAGGCGGGGACGGATCGGCCCCCCGAAGACGTCGTAGGCAGGTGCGCTTCGCATCCCTTCGAGGAACGCCTCGAGCCACCCGGGCGGAGCGGCGACGTCGTCGTCGACGAACACGATCGCCTCCCCACGCGTCGCGTCGATCGCCGCATTGCGGGCCGCATTCGCGCCGCGGGCTGCCGGAAGCGATACAAACCGCGCCTCGCGCCGGTTCGCCACCGCCGCTGCAAGGGGGTCCGGACCGTCGCTGACAACGAGCACCTCGGCGCCGAGTTTTTGCGCTTGCGGGATCACCGAGGCGAGCGCCGCGTCGAGGTAATCCGCCCGGTCCCTGGTCGGAATCGCGATCGAGACCGTGGGCGTACCGGGCACGCCGGGATTCTGCATTTGCAAGGCCAGGCGGGCCGCTACCGCCGTCGCTGGGCGCGGAGATGGTTCACCAGCTGGACAGCGAATGCCGCCACGAAGCGGGGGTTGTAGCGTAGGTAACGACGCCACAGGCGGCGGGGCTCCTGCGCCAACCGGTAAGCCCACTCGAGCCCGGCTTCCTGCAGCCAGCTCGGGGCCTGCGGAACCAGGCCGGCGTGAAAGTCGAACGCCGCCCCGACCCCGACCAGCACCGGTGCCTCGAGCTCAGCGCGCAACTGCGCCATCCACTTCTCCTGCTTGGGAACGCCGATCCCGACCCACACCACATCCGCGCGCGAGCGGTTGATCTCGTCGATGACCGCATCACGTTCCTCCGCCGTCAGCGGACGGTGGGGCGGGGAGTAACCGCCGACGATCTTGACGCCCGTGTAGCGCTGACGGAGGGTGAGCGCAAGCTGCACGAGCGCCCCTTGATTTCGACCCCCGTAGAGGTAGAAGCGCCGCTCCGGATCAGAGGCCGCCCGGGCGCAGGCTCGGGCCATCAACTCGGGACCGTAGACGCGGCCGGCCAGTGGATGCCCGAGGGCGTTGATGGCCCACACCAAGGGCTGCCCGTCGGGGACGTTGAGCGATGAAGCAAGCAGCGCCGCGCGCAGCTCGGGATCCTCGCGGGAGGCCATCACGGTGTGGACGTTGCAGGCGCAGAGATACCCGCGTTCGCGCGTCTGCACCGCCGCGTCGATCCAGTCCAGGGTGCGTTCATAATCGATCAGCGCGAGCGGAACCTCGAGCACGTCAACCGTGCCCGGGAGGTCGATCTCGCGCGATCGAGGCTGGACTGAGCTTTCGGAGTACACGTCCGGATCTCGCTTCCCGCGACCGCGTTCTACTAAAAAACGATCGGGAAAAAACGCTAACGCTAGAACGGAATCGCACCCGAGAGGTTTCGTTTCTGGGCGTTAGCGACCCAGATCGGAACGGATTCTTGCTGTAGATGGGCGTTTCCGCAAATGCGCGTTATCCTGTGTTTAGACACGGACGTCGATCGGGCCCGCGAGCATCGCCCCCTTTCTCGCGGGTCTCTGGACGGCCCCCAGCCCTACCAGGGTCGTCCGTTTGGTTGGGCCCGCGCCGCTACGCGCGGTGCGGGCCCTTCCTCTTCGCTTCCTTGCGCTCTTGCCTTGCGTTTGTAAGGACGCCCCAGGTCGTGTTTCCTTCCCGGCCGGGGATCCGCGGGTCAGGAGAGGGCCGGATTCCCAGCGGCTGCGGCGGCCGGGATACCGGGCAGGCGGCCGCGATACCGGCTGCGGCGGCCGGCGATACCGAGGCAGGCGGCCGCTATACGACCAGGTGGCCCGGTGGCGCGGGCCTTCGTAGCACTCGAATCCGGCGCGCGGACGAACGTAACGTTAGCCCGGCTCGAGAGGTCCTCGCTCGACTACCCCCTCCGGACCACCACCAGGCTGTCGACCTCCTCGGAGATCGTCCAGCCGGCTCCACCCCCGCCATCCCCGGCCGCAGCCCCGCGGAAGAGCTCGTTGACCACCGAGGTCGGCCCCGGACCGCCGCTCCCCTCGCGACAGCCGGCGCGGGCGTCGTGGAACGCGACGGCTCCGCGCACCGAGATGTGGGAATGCCAGACCTCCCAATCCTCACGGCAGCCGGCCGGGCTGTGGTCGCCGTCGATGAACAGCAGGTCGATCGCCCCCCCGGACCACGCTCGACCCACATCCTGGCTGCGGGCCAGGTGCCAGCGCACGACCGGACCGGCGCGACGGGTCGCTCGCCAGAGTGCAATTCTCGTTGCAGCCGGACTCGCGCCCCACCCGGGTCGGAGCGCCCAGCCGCTGTCATCGACGAACGGATCGACGAGGTGAAGCTCCGCATGCCGGTCGAGCGCGTGACACAGGGCCAGCGCGGAGGATCCCTCATAGACCCCGAGCTCGACGACGCGCCCGGCACCGGACGCCAGGCGCGCGAGCACCTCCGCTTCGCCGGGCGTATGCATCGGGCGGGGCGGAATCAGTCCCGCTCCAAGCGCCAGCGCGCGCAGCCGGGGATCGTTGCGGAGCGCGTCGGGAGCTAGCCGGCGAAGCGCCTGAGGTGCAGGCATCGGTTATCAAGGGTAAGAGGCGAAACGAGACGCTGCGACGCTCGCAGCGTCGATCCGAATCCGGGTCTGGTCGTCGTGCAGCGTCGATCCGCACCCAGGTCTGGTCGTCGTTCGGCCTAACCTATTCCCATGGATTGCGTTGTCACAGGAGGCGCCGGCTTCATCGGCTCCAACCTGGTCGATGGGCTCCTGTCGCGCGGCGATCACGTCACGGTGATCGACAATCTGTCCACCGGCAAGCAATCCAACTTGGAGCCGGCGCTCGCGGCGGGCGCCAGGCTGGAGGTGGTCGACGTACGCGACGCCGATGCGGTCAGCGAGATCGTCGGGCACGTGCAGCCCGAGGTCATCTTTCACCTCGCGGCGCAGATCGACGTGCGCCATTCAGTCGATAATCCCGCCGCCGACGCGGAGTCGAACGTGCTCGGCACGATCGCGGTGCTCGAGGCAGCAAAGCGCTTCGGCGTGCGCCGGATCATCAACACTTCGACCGGCGGAGGCCTGTACGGCGACGCGGATCAGCTGCCGACGCCCGAGGATTACGCGATCAGGCCGCTTGCGCCGTACGGGCAGGGCAAGTACGCCGCCGAGGGCTACTGCGAGCTGTACACGCGCCTGCACGGCCTCTCCACGGTGTCGCTGCGCTACGGCAATGTCTACGGGCCGCGCCAGGACGTCCACGGCGAGGCCGGCGTGGTGGCGATCTTCTGCGGCCATCTCATGGATGGCCGGCGCCCGACGGTGTTCGGCGACGGTCGCCAGACGCGAGACTGGGTCGAGGCCGGCGACGTGGTGCGGGCCAACCTGCTCGCCGCTGAGGACCACCTGACGGGGCCGGTGAACATCGGCTGGGGAAAGGAGACCTCGGTGCTGGAGCTGCTGGAAGCGCTCGGGGACGTCGCCGACGGGCGCTCGATGCCGGAGCCCGAGTTTGCCCCGGAGCGGCCGGGCGAGGTCCGGCGCAGCTGCCTGGACGTGGAGCGGGCGCGGCGAGAGCTCGGATGGGAGGCGCGGGTCGAGCTGCGAGAGGGGCTGGCACGGATCCTGGCGGGATTGTGAGGCCGTCCCGCGCGGCGCGGGGAATCGAGCGCCGCGTGCTCATGGTCCGCCACCGCGGGAAGCGAGTCCTGTGCCCCGTCTGCGGCCGGCGGTTCGAGCGCTTCAAGGACGACTGGAACCGTCCGCAAGCGCTGTGCTGGCGCTGCGGATCGCACGAGCGCCATCGCGCGCAGTGGCTACTGCTCGAGCAGCGCCCCGAGCTGCTCGGCGAGGTCCGGTCGCTGCTGCATTTCGCCCCCGAGTGGTGCCTACGTCGGCGGCTGTCGCAAATCGCGGGCCTGCGCTACACGACCACGGACCTCCACCAGCCGGATGTCGACCTGCGGCTCGATCTGACGAGGCTCGAGCTGACCGACGGGAGCTTCGACGCGGTGATCTGCTCACACGTGCTCGAGCACATCGACGACGACGCGGCGGCGATGCGCGAGCTGCGCCGGGTGACCGCGGGCGGCGGCTGGTGCCTGGTGATGGTCCCGCTCGACCTGGACCTCGAGCACACCTACGAGGACTCATCGATTGTCGACCCCTCAGAACGGGAGCGGGCTTTCTGGCAGCACGATCACGTCCGGCTGTACGCGACCGATATCGCCGACCGGCTGGCGGCGGTGGGGTTCGACGTCGAGCGGGTCAGGCCGCTGCAGGAGTTTGGGGCGCAGGCGGTTGCCCGCTGCCGGATCGGAGAGGCGGACGAGATCTGGCTGTGCCGGCCGAGCTGAGCGGGAACGGAACCGGCCGCGCTCAGCCGAACTAGAGGTTCTCCGCCACCCGCGGCGCCTCGCGGGTGAAAACCCACCAGCCGAGCGCGAACGTGGCCGGGATCAGCGCCAGCGCGATGATCACCGGGCCGTATCCGCCGGCCGCGGTGGCCGCTGACGGGAACGATTTCGGGTCGATGAAGGCGTGCCCCATCTGCGTCAGCAGTGTTGCGACCGGGTTGAGCATCGCAATATGCTCGAAGTTGGGGGCGAACTTGTTATACCGGCTGGCCGGATACATCACCGGCGAGCCGTAGAACCACGCCAGCTGTGTCACCTCCCAAATCGGCTGCATGTCCCGGAAGCGCACGTACAGCGCGGACAGCAGCATCCCGATGCCGGTGGCAAAGATGATGAAGCAGAGAATGATCGGAACCATCTCGAGCCACTTGGCGGTGGGGGTGATCTCGCTGCCGAGGGCGAACAGAATCACCACGATGAAGTTCATCCCCAGGTTGAACGAGGCGGTCAGCGAAACCGACAGTGGCACGACCATCCTCGGAAAGCGCACCTTGCGCAGCATCGACTCCCGGACAACCAGGCAGCTGACGCAGTTGCCAGTGGCCTCGGCGAAGTAGTTCCACAACACGATCCCCGTGAGCAGGTAGAGGCCGTAATGGGGAACGCCCGCGCCCACGCCGATGATCTTCACGAAGAACAGGTAGATCACCCCGAAGAACAGCAGCGGGCGCATCAGCGACCAGACGTAGCCGAGGATCGACCCGAAATAGCGCAGCTTGAACTCGCTACGGGCCAGCGTCATCGTCAGCTCGGCGAACCGCCGTGCACTTCCGCCCAGCGCTGAGGGTCCAATCGTTGTTCCCGTCGAGGTGCTCACTGCACTGGAAGCTAGCAACGGGCGGTACCCTCGGCTCCGATATGACGCCCGCGCCACCAGCGATGCCACGCGTGTCGATTCTGATCGTCTGCTACCGGCACGTCGAGCTTCTTACCCGCTGCCTCGAGTCGTTGCAGCGCAACGCGAACGGCACGATACCCACGGAGACGATCGTGCTTTTCAATGGGACGCCCGAGGCCGATCGGGGGATCGCTCGTCAGGCGCTTGCGGGGACCCGGGTGATTGTGAGCCAAGTCAACCTCGGCTTCGGCGCCGGCAACAACCGCGCGGCCGAGGCGGCGAGTGGCGAGTACCTGGTAATGCTGAACGACGACGCGGAGGTAGAGCCGAGCTGGCTGCAAGCCCTGGTGGAGACCGCCGAGAAGCATTCCGACGCGGGGGCCGTGGGGAGTCGCATCCTCCATCCCGGAGGGTGGTTGCAGGAAGCCGGAAGCATCGTCTGGAGCGACGCCTCGACGCTCGGCGTGGGTCGCGGTCTCCCTCCCGGTTCGCGCCGCTATGACTATCTGCGCGAGGTCGACTACGCCTCAGCTTGCTCGCTGCTTGTCAGAAGGGAGACGTTCGAGCGAGTTGGCGGATTCGACGGGCGCTTCTTTCCGGCCTACAACGAGGATGTCGATCTCTGTTTCGCGATTCGCAAGCTGGGACAACGCGTTCTCTATCAGCCTCGCTCGGTGGTCGTTCATCACGAGTCGCAGTCCGATGCGCAGGCAAAGACATTCCTGATCCTGCGGGGCCGTCGGCTGCTGAGGGAAAAATGGGCACCCCAGCTGGAGCTCCGTGCATATCCGCGACCAACGGAGCAAACGGCGATCGATCTCGCGGTCCATCGGGCCCGGGGAAGCCCGACGCGTGTGCTGGTGGTCGACGACCGGCTACCCGATCAGGGCTTGGGATCGGGATTCGGCCGGATGCGCGACGCGATCCGCGAGTTGTCAGGCGCGGGCTATGCGATCTCGCTCTACGCGAGCGACACCGCGCGGGGCGACCGCCGCGAGCTCCAAGATCTGGGCGTAGACGTGATCGAAGGTGACCTGGTGGCGCATCTGTCAGCGCCCGCGACGTTCTATGACGTTGCGATCATCTCGCGTCCCCACAACTTCAGGATGGTCTCCAAGCTCCGGAGACATCAGTCCCAATGCGCGGTGATATACGACGCCGAAGCGCTGTTCCATCGTCGCCTCGAACGGGAAGCTGAGGTGCTGATGCCGATCGACCCGGACACAGCGCGGCTGCGGTTGAGCAGCGCCAACCACGCGCGGCGGCTCGAACGAACTGCAGCTCGCACGGCCGACCGCGTGGTATCGGTGTCGAACGTCGAGGCCGAGTGGTTCAGATCGATCCCCGGGCATCGCCCCGTCGACGTGATCGAAGGACGCCAGCCCGAGGCAAGAGCGGGCTCGCGGCCGTTCGTGGAGCGCAGCGGGATGGTGCTGGTCGCCGGCTGGCTGGCTCCGTACCCGTCGCCCAACAGCGACGGTTTGGAGTGGTTCGTCGAGCATGTGCTGCCCAGGGTGAAGCGAGCGCTGCCGTGGGCCCGGCTTTCGGTCACGGGCGCAAATCCCCCGGCCCAGGTCACGCGGCTTGCCGGACCATCGCTGCGGTTCCTCGGCCACGTGGATGATCTCGGCCGGATATATGACGCCGCGCGACTGGCGGTCGTGCCGGTGCGCTACGGCGCAGGGATCAAGAACAAGGCGCTGGAGGCCCTTCAGTATGGGGTGCCGGTGGTCGCGACCGTGACCGGCGCCGAGGGAATCGAGGGCGCCGGCGCAGGCGTGGCGGTGTCCGACGATCCTGCTGGGTTTGCGGATCGAGTGGTTGCGCTGCTGAATGATCCGCGAGCCTGGGATCGCGCTCGTGCGGCGATCAGCGAGCTGCAAGCTCGGTGGCGCAGCGGCCCCAGCCAGTCGTGGGCGAGAATCGTGGAAACTGCACTTCAGAGGAAGACGCTTGGTTCCGTCGCGCTACACCGCTGAGATCAACCTCGAGGAGGTGAACAGCAGCCATGCGCTGGCGATCTTGGACGTCCCTCCTGGATCGCTGGTGCTCGACATCGGCAGCGCTGACGGTGCCGTCGCGCGGCGGCTGGTCGAGCGCGATTGCCGGGTGGTGGGGATCGAGGTCGATCCAGACGCCGCGCGGGCGGCAGAGCGCTACTGCGAGCGGGTGGTGATCGGCGACATCGAGCAGCTCGATCTGGCTGCCGCTGTCGACGGGCGCGAGTTTGACGTCGTGTTGCTCCTGGACCTGCTCGAGCACCTACGCGATCCGCTTCCGGTTCTGAGAGCCGCCGCGGAGAGGCTCGGGCCGGGCGGTCGAGCGATACTTTCGGTGCCGAACGTGGCGCATGCAGCGCTGCGGCTGCAATTGCTGGCGGGTAGCTTCGAGTACACCGAGACGGGCTTGCTCGACCGGACCCACCTGCACCTCTTCGATCGAGCGGCGCTTGAACGGTTGGTGGCGCAAGCGGGACTGACCGTAGTCGACCGCATGCGCACCAGCGCGGGCCTCACTGAGACCGAGATTCCGATCGATCCCGACGCCTTCCCGGCGGAGACCGTGCAGCTTGCACTGAGCGGCGAGGACGCCGACACCTACCAGTTCATTTACGTCGTCGCTCCGGGACAGCTCCGGATCGAGGGCCGAGGAATGGTTTCCCTCGGCGAGGCTCTCCAGCGCCGGGCTCGGGAAGCGGACCGGGTGCGTGCCGAGGCCGAGGCCTACGTCCGGGTACTGGAAGCCCGGATCGCCGAGCTCGAGCTCGAGTTCGAGCACAAGAGCCAAGCCGAGCAGCAGACACGCGAGCGGGCGACCTGGATCGAGCAGGAGCTGAATCGGCGGATGGGGGAGATCGAGCACCATCACGAGCAACTCGAGTATTTGAAGCTGCAGCTCGCGATCAAGGACGAGCAGCTCTCCGCGCTCCAAGCCGAGCTCGCCCCGATGCGCGCCCGGGCAGACCAGCTCGAACAAAAACTTGGATCTGCGCGCCATCTCGTGGTGTACCGCGCTAGCGCGGTAACGAAGCGGGTGCCGGCCGTGCATCGAGTGCTCAAGCGCGCAGCAGATCGCGTCAGGGACGGCAGAGGATGAGTGTGTCTTCACCCACGACGACGCACCCGCCGGCATCCCGCCGACCGACCTCGGCGCCGGCGGTGTCGGTACGGAGGCTCTCGAAGTCGTTCCGGATTCCCCACCTTCAGTACCACACGCTGAAGGAACGGGTGCTGCATCCGTTCAAGTTCAACGCCTTCGATGTTCTCCAGGCGGTCGACGACGTCTCCTTCGAGGTCGCGGAAGGGGAGTTCTTTGGCATCGTCGGTCGCAACGGGAGCGGCAAGAGCACGCTGCTGAAGTGCCTCGCGGGTATCTACTCGCTCGACTCAGGTGCAATCGATGTGCACGGCCGCCTGTCGCCGTTCATCGAGCTTGGTGTCGGCTTCAACCACGACCTGACCGCCCGCGACAACGTCACGATCAACGCGATCATGCTCGGCCTCAGCCGCCGGCAGGCGCGGATGCGCTTTGACGAGATCATCGATTTCGCCGAGCTTGGTGACTACCTCGATCTGAAACTCAAGAACTACTCGTCGGGCATGCTGGTCCGGCTCGCGTTCGCGGTCGCGATCCTGGTCGATGCCGACGTGTTACTGGTCGACGAGGTGCTCGCGGTAGGCGATGCCGCCTTCCAGCAGAAGTGCTTTGACGCTTTCGCGCGCCTGCGCCGGGAAGGACGAGCGATCCTGTTCGTGACACATGACATGAGCTCGGTTGAGCGGTTCTGTGACCGTGCGATGTTGCTCGATCGAGGGCGAATGATCGAGATCGGCGATCCGGAGACGGTGACGCGGCGATACAACGATGTGAATTTTGGGCGTTTGGAAGTACCCGCCGCAGAGGAGCAGAACAAAACCGATCTCGGTCCCGCGGCGGTCGTCGACGCCTGGTTCGAGGACGTTCACGGTCTGCGGATCGTCGCCTGCGAATCGGGCCGGCCGCTGGTCGCCTGCGCGCGGGTGGCGTTTAGAGACGCGATCGAGAACCCGCAGTTCTCAGTGGTGCTGCACAACGAGATGCGCCATGCGATTCTGGCAGCCTCAAGCCAGCGGACGATGGGCAGGAGCGGTCGCTTTGAGCCAGGCGAAACAGCGGTCGTAAGAGTGGCGTTTGACAACTGGCTCGCGCCCGACCGCTACTCGCTGACCGCGGTCATCTCGCGCGAAGGGATCGGCGCTGACGTGCTCGATCACCGTCCCGAAGCCGCCTCACTGCTGGTCCACAGCACGTACAACAGCGGCGCGCTTACGGATTTTCCCTACGAGCTCGAGATCATCCGCGACTGAGCGGCGTCCTGCCGCCAGCGCTGCCTGTACTTCACCTGGAAGCTGAAGCGCGGCGGCAAGCGCGGTAAACACGATCACGTCGATCACCCGGTTGTCGGTGGTGCCGAGGTAGTAAGTCAAGTCGAGCGGACTGACCCAGTAGACCACCACGTACAGGGCAAACAGCGCTATTGCGGTCGCGAAGTAGAACACGGCAGGCCGCCGGGCAACTCGCCAAATCAGGCACCCGAGCGCGATCCCCGCCCCGATTGGCACGACGTAAAGCCACGACGTCTCGTGGGTCAGCTGAACTTGAAGCGCGCTGATGCCCGGCCAGATGCGTCCCGTGCGGCCGAGCATGTAGCCGAGGTTGAAGATCTTGGAGACCGGGACATCGGCGTCAGCCGGTACGCCGTGGATCGCCGACCAGATGTGCCAGGGGGCGACCGCGATCAGCACTGCCACCAGCGCCAATCCGAGCTCCCGCCGCGCCCTCGTGCCTGGCACCACGACCGTCGCCGCGATCACTGCGATGATCGCGACCGGCAACCCCTCGTTCTTCACGTTTGCAGCGGCCGCTAGGAACACGGTGGCGAGTACCAGGTGCTCGCGCTCGCGGTCGCTGATCCAGAAGCCGATCAGCAGTATCCCCAGTCCCGCGACCAGCGCCATCGGCAGGTCGGCGTATCCGGAGAGGAGCTGGTTCGAGATACCGGAGGCCAGTGCCAGCGCCAGCAGCAGCGGTGCCCAGACGAGGATCGGGGCGGCGCGGCGAGCGAGCAGGTAGGCCGCCGACCAGACAAATCCTACTAGCAGCAGCCACAGCTCGATGTGCAACGACTGCGTGTCGATCTCGCCACCGAAGCGAAACCAGATCGACTCGAGCAGCGGAAGCAACAATGGGTAATTTTGGTGCGTTGCCACATAGGCTCGATCGGTGAAGAAAGGCGTGGGCAGGTGGTGAAAGTCGGTCAGCAACATCGCTTTCCGGGTCCATAGCGCCCACCCGTCCCACACGTTCATCGGCGTCACCGAAGCCCGGAAGAAGCCGACCATCGCGTAAGCCACAAACATGGCGGCGAGCAGCACGATCAGGCCTGCAAGCGGCGAGCGCGAGATCGTCCGGAGGCCGTGCGGGCCCTGACTGCCCTCGCGCCGGGGCCCGAACGCCATCAGCGCGCCAGTGATCGCGACGAGCAGCCCAACCACGACGACAGAGCCTGTCCCATAGGGGACACCGACGGTGAGCAACGCCAGCAGCAGTGTCCCGATCGCTGCTGCGCCGGTCAGAAACGCGAGCCCCATGGCTCCGATCATCGCTCCGAGCGAGTATTCGACTAGGCCCAGTGTCGCAAGAACTCCCATGCCCGCCGCGGCCAGAAGCAGAATCGCAATGATCGGACCGAGCGTCGCGCGCATCAGCGTCTCCGGGCGATGCCGAACCCCGGTGCGTATGTCAGCTCAGGGCCGAACAGCAGCCGTCCTTGTCCAGCGGCGGTAGGTGAAACGCCGTAGAGCACGAGCCACTGCGCGTCATCGATCGACATGACCGAGCGACGCGGAGTCAGCTGATAGGTAGCCCACAGCGATACCTCGGGATAATCGATCAAGTAGAAGGTCGCATTCGCGGGCAGCCGCTTTGAAACCCAGGAGAAGAAGTCTGCGCGAGCCCCAGCGGTGATGCTCCCGGCGACAGCCGCCTGATTACCAGTCAGACGGCTGTCTTGCCGAGTCTCGCTCACCATCCCGCTGTTGTCCGGCCAAAAGGAGATCACTGCGACGACGGTGGCGAGCACGGCGGGGACCCCGACCGCCGCGATACCGAAGGCCTCGCGGGCCGAGCTCTGGGTCCGGGCCCGAACCGGCCGCGTGAAAATCCAGAGGAGTACGACCACGCCGCAGACTTGAGCCAACAGCACGGCCGCAAGGTAGCGCGTCCTCAGTTGCTGGAGGGTTTTCTCGCTACAGTTTGCCCGCTCATGACGGTTGCCGCGTCCAGCGACCTTGCACTTCGCTGCCGACTATGTGGTGATGCCACCGAGTTTCGTTACCGCGGGCTCGAAGAGTGGGCAGTGTCCGGAGAGCTGGCCCCATCAAACCACGAGGTGGGAGTTCACGGCGACCTGTACGTATGCCGCCGGTGTGGCACCGTGCAGCCAGGCGAGCTGCCTCCGGAGGAGCTGCTGAGCGCTCGTTACGCCGAGACCGACGACGAGCGATACCTCGACGAGGAGCCCGGTCGCAGGCGCACTGCCCGCCGGCTGCTCGATCTGCTCGAGCGGCGTGCTCCGGCCGGCCGGCTGCTCGACGTCGGCTGTGGCCACGGCCTGCTCATGGATGAAGCGCGACAGCGAGGCTGGCGCGTCACCGGTCTGGAGCTATCGCGCTCCTCGGCAGCGCACGCTCGGCGGCTTGGGTTAGATGTGCATGAGCAGACGATCGAGGAGGCGGACTTCGCTCCGGAGAGCTTTGACGCGGTCCTCGGCGTCGACCTGATCGAACATCTGCATCACCCACGCGAGTTCGTCCGCCGGTGCGCCGAGATGCTGGTCCCCGGAGGCGCGCTTTTGCTGGCGACGCCGGATCCGGAGTCTCCGGTTGCTCGCGCCTTCGGCCGGCGGTGGTGGGGTTACATCCCCTCGCACCTGCATCTGCTGCCGCGGCGGATGCTGCGAGAGCTGCTGCAGGTAGAGGGCCTGCTGCTCGCCGACGACGTACCGATGGTGCGGGACTTCTCCTTTGGCTACTGGTTCTCGGGGTTTGCGGGCCGCGCTCGCTACGCCGCGGCGGCGGTCCGCGTAATTCAGCGGACCCCGGCCTGGCAGCGCGAGCTCGGGGTCTCCTTGGGGGACGAGCGCGTTGTCGTGGCGCAACGGCCGAAGCCGCTGAAGCCCGCCAGGTCGCTTGCCTGCCGCGAGGATCCGACGCCGACCGTGTACGCGGTGCTTCCCGCCTATCGAGCCGCCGCGACACTTCCCGAAGTGGCTCGGCAGCTGCCCGGCGCGGCCGTGAACCGGGCCGTCGTCGTCGACGATGCCAGTCCCGACGACACCACCGAGGTCGCGGTCGAGAGCGGGTTTGAGGTGATCAGGCACCCGGCCAATCGAGGCTACGGGGCCAACCAGAAGACCTGCTACGTACATGCTCTGCGCTCGGGTGCGGATGTGGTCGTGATGGTTCATGCCGATAACCAGTACGACCCTCGGCTGGTGCCCGAGATGGTCGAGCCGATCGTAGGCGGCCGCGCCGACGTGGTGATCGGTTCACGGATGCTCGACGACCGGGCGATCATCGGCGGCATGCCACGCTGGAAGTGGATCGGGAACAAGTTCCTGACCTGGACTGAGAATCGCGGGTTCAGGCGCAACTACAGCGAGTACCACACCGGCTACCGCGCCTTCAGTGCGGAGTTTCTGCGGTCGGTCGCGTTCTTGCGCAATTCCGACGCCTTCGTGTTCGACCAGGAGATCTTCGCCCAGGCAACCGCCCGCCAGGCGCTGGTGGAGGAAGTCGCGATCCCGACTCGGTACTTCCTCGAGGCCTCCACCGTCTCCTTCAAGGAGAGCGTGCGTTACGGTCTTCGCACGCTGGTCCTACTGGGCAGGTTCCGCGCCCACGACGCCGGTCTGGTCCGCTGGCCGCTGCTCGAGCCCCCTGCCTTCGAGCTCGATGCTCGCTGAGCCCATACGAATCCGAACGCCGCCAGCACGATTAGGGCGAGCGCGCAGAGGACGGTCACGATCGCGCCGTCGAGGACCGACGCCGGGCGATAGCTGAAGCGGATCACATGGCTGCCGGCGGGAATTGCAACCGCCCGGAAGTTGTCGTTGGCCGGATGCCAGGCGACTGCGCGTCCGTCAAGCGTCGCCTTCCAACCCGGGTATGCAGAGTCGTCGAGAATCAGATAGCCCGGGCGCTTCGCAACGGCGTCGACGGTCACCGATTCGGTTCTATCGTCGGTCACCTGGGCGACTGTGACCGGCGGGGCGTGCCCGTTGGGCGGCGCCGTCGCGCCCTCAATCACGGGCAGGTTGCGCATCAGCGCAACCGGCGAGTCGACCGTCATCTCGAAATCGTCGGCCTCTCCTTGCGCCCGGCGCCAGTCGTAGGCGACCCATGCTCTGGGAAGGGCGGTTGGGTTGAGCGCGACCACGCCGCCTGCGGTTCGGAGCACCGGGTGAAGCCAGGAGGGCACCGGATCTCCGGGTGAGATGAGGATGTAGCGGGTCGCGAACAGGTCCGCGAGCCGCTGAGCGTCCGGGGTGTTGGCGGTGAAGAACTCCTGATCGCCGCCACTCCCGCCGAGTTTCGTCCAAAGCTCGCTGTATCGCTTGGGATAGGGAACATCGACCGCGACCCGGGGGTCCCGTAGCCTGTAGCGCTCGGCGAGGTTCGCGGGCAACGCCAGCTTGCTGCCCATGATCCTCGCGTCGCCCTGGTGGGCCTGGAGATAACGGATCGATGCCGGCACCGGCGGGTTTGCCTCGGCAGGCGGGATCGATCCGTGGTAACCACGATCCAGCGCGACGAGGTCCACGCCGGTCAGCACGAGCACGAGCGCGATCACGAGCAACGCCGAACGCCGGCGGGCGAGCACCAAGATCAGCAAACCGAGCGCGCAAAACAAAACCCAGCGCCACACCGACGCCAAGGCAACGACATTTGCGGCCTGTTCGCCGTAATGGACAGTGGGCAGCTGGGAAATCGCCGCGGGCAGATGCGAAAGCACGCTCAGGTGGCGCGCGAGCCAGATCACCGGGGGGATCAGCGCCGCGAGGCCCATGATCCACAACATCTGCCGTCGAACCTGCGGCGAGCCCTCGAGCCAGCGTTGCAGCCCGTACGCGGCCAGCACCGCACCGGCGAGGCTGACGATGATCAGCAGCCGGCCGAGACCGAGGACCTTGCCGCCGGGTAGGTCGCGCACCCCGCTGGCCCATATCGGTGTGTTGAAGATCGTCGCCAGCAGCACCACCGCGAGCCCGACGAAGAACCACTGCTCTCGCGGGCGTCCTCTGCCGATCGACGCCAGCGCGAGCAGCATCGGCAGCGCGCCGATATACGCGGTGCGCTCGTTGTAGTTGAGGGGTCCCGCGCCCGAGAAGGCCTTGTTCGGGGAACCCCAAAGCTCCGGGAAGAAGAACGACCACGCCGCATTGAACGGGTATCCGGGACCTCCGCGGTCGGTGTTGCTGGATTGGCCGAGCAGCTCGGCCAGGGGCGCATTCACGACCGCGCCGACGCCGAGCCCCAGCGCGAGCGCCCCGGCCACCAACACGACCCGGCCGCCGATCGAGCGCGACCACTGCGGGCCCAGCCAGGCCGCCTGCGCGGACTCGCGGGTCGGCCCCGCGAGGCGCTCGGCGATCAGCTCAAACGCGCCGTAGGCGACGACGGCTGCGAGCACGAACGCTCCGCTCTCCGGGTGGCCTCCGAGCCAGGCCAGCCCAGAGGACGCGCCGAGTAACGCGGCCCCGCCCAAGCTGCCCCGGGTGCAGATCCGCCTGGTCGCGAACAACGCCCATGGCAACATCGCCCACACGTTCGTCTGCGGGTGCTCCAGCCAGACGAAGAAGTAAAGCCCGAACGCATACGCGATCGCTCCAAGCAGCGACGCCCCGCGTCGTAAGGCCAGCTCGCGGCAGAGCAGATAGAGGCCGCAAGCAGCGAGCAGTATCTTCGCCGCCGCGATCCAGGCGAGCGATTTCCAGAACGGCAGCAGGTACGCCAGCCAGGTGGTCGGAAACAGTGGCGCGTGCACCTGCGAGGCGAGCAGGGGGCGTCCTGCGCCCGCGTACGGGTTCCACAGCGGAAGCGTTCCGTTGCTGATGTCGCTGCGGGTCTGGAGGATGTCGGGATTGAGGCCGACTACCGGATCGGTGAGGATGGAGTTCGAGGGCCTCACCCAACCCGGGGGGCGCTCTGCCGAGAACGGGGGCCAGAGCAGGATGTTGTCCCCCGAGGTATAGATCTTGCCCCCGATCAGCGACGCCGACAGCGTCACCAGCACGAGCGCCACCAGCGCGGCCGCAACCGCCGGCCCTGCGCGGAATCTCGGCGATAGCTTCGTGACGGCTTTGCTTGCAGCGCTGTTCATGGTTGTGTGAGCGGTAAACGGTGCCCCAGGTGGGCGCGGTCAAGCCGGGCAGGCTAGCGGTCCACGTGCTCGCTGGCTCTGGTCGATCTTGACCTCGCTCGCCGCCGCTGTGGCGGTCACATCGCACGTACGCTGTAATTGACCCGCGGTGCCGGCAGATCATGGTGACGAAAACCAGCTCGAGCGCCTGGAACTCGAGCGTCAATTGGCGCATGCGCGCTCGAGCTACCGGGCGCTCCGCTCTCGCAAGGCGGTCCGGGCGGCGCTCGGGATGGCCGCGGCACGGGACCGCGTGCTGGGCGCGACCCGCGCCCAGCTTGACAAGGTGAAGGCCGCCGCCCGCTCCGATCACCGGAAGACCAACACGCGCCCCGCGCTGCTGCGCTGGCCGATCGACCACTACTACAGTCCCGTTCCCGACCACCGCGCGCTCGCCGCCGAGCCCGCTCGCTCACGGATTTGGCCGTCCTCCCCCCGCGAGACCGTCGGCATCGATTGGCGGGACGAGGAGCAGACGGTGCTGGTACGAGATCAGCTCGGCACCCAGGTTCCGATCGAGTTCGCCGCCGGACCCACTGGCGAGGCCCGCGATTACCACCCTGGGAACGAGATGTTCTCGCTGCTCGACGCGTGGTTCTTGCAGGGCATGCTCCGCCACTTCCGTCCTGCGCGGATGATCGAGGTGGGATGCGGCTGGTCCTCTCTCGTGACCGCCAGGGTGAACCGCGAATATCTCCACGGCGCGCTTCAGTTCACGTGCATCGAGCCGTATCCTCCGGCATTCCTCGAGCACGGGGTACAGGGAATCTCCTCCTTGATCTCCAGCCCGGCGGAGGAAGTCCCGCTCGAGGCATATCTCGAGCTGGACGCGGGAGACGTCCTGTTCATCGACAGCTCCCACACCCTGAAGACTGGAAGCGATGTCGTTTTCCTGCTGACCGAGGTAGTCCCGCGGCTGCACTCGGGGGTGATTGTCCACTTCCACGACATCTTCCTGCCGTGGGATTACCCGCAGCCATGGGTTTTCGAGGGACGAGCCTGGAACGAGCAGTATGCCGTGCAGGCGTTTCTCGAATTCAACTCCGCGTTTCGGATCCTGCTCGGCTCGGCCTGGATGATCTACGCCCATCAGGATGTGCTCGCGGCGGTGATCCCCGACTATCCGGCTAAACATCAAAACGGCGGCGGCTCACTCTGGATCCAGCGCACGTGAGCGTGCGTACGAGCGGGTCTCGCCCTCTCAGATCTGCATCCTTCTGGAAGCCAGGGCGAGCGGGCGTTCGCTGCTAGATTTCCGGCGTGCGATCACGCTCGGCAGGCGCTGAACATACCTTTTCCGCGATCTCGGCGGCTCGGCGGGCTCGATCGTGGACCTGACATCGCGGCTTCTCGAGCAGACGCATGTGTACCGCCTGTGGATGGGGCCTCAGGCGGAGCGTAAGTTCGCTCCAATTCTCGCTCACAACGACCTCACGCGGGTGACCCGGGTGCTCGATGTCGGCTGCGGACCCGGAACCAACACCGAGCACTTTCGCAACGCGGACTACCTGGGGCTCGACATCAACCCGCGTTACATTGCTGACGCCCAACGCCGGTTCAGGCGTGAGTTTCGAGCGGTCGATGTGACGCAATATACAGTCACCGATGCGGAGCGTTACGACTTCATTCTGGTCAACAGCTTCCTCCACCACCTACCCACCCCTGACGTCCACCGCATCTTGAGCCACCTGAGCACCTTGCTGACGGATGATGGCCACGTCCACATACTCGACCTGATCTTGCCGTCGACGCGCTCGCTGGCGCGAGCGTTGGCGCATTTGGATCGAGGCGATTACCCGAGGCCCGCGACCGAATGGGGCAGAATCTTTGAGCAGGTGTTCGACCCCGTGGTGGTCGAGCCCTACCCGGTCGGCCTGGGCGGCGTAACGTTCTGGAACATGCTCTACTTCAAGGGAACTCCCCCCCACACTGATGATGGCGGGGAATAATCAAGCCGTGTGGCGTTCACCGCTGGTAGCCGGCCTGTCAGTGATACTGCCGGCGTACAACGAAGAAGAGAACATAGGAACAGCGATCGATCGGGCGCTCGATGTACTGCCACGGCTGGCCGAGAGCTGGGAAGTGATCGTCGTAGACGACGGAAGCCGCGACAGGACTCCGGCCGTTGCCCAACAACGCGTCGACGCACATTATCCGCGGGTGAGGTTGGTCGTACACGAAGTCAACCACGGGTATGGCGCGGCCCTGCGTACGGGCTTTAGCCGAGCGCGGCATGATTTGGTCTTCTACACCGACGCCGACAATCAATTCGACATCTCGGAGCTGGCGCACGCGCTTCCGATGATGTCTGACTACGACGTGCTGGTCGGCTTTCGCGTGTACCGCTACGACTCGCCGATAAGGGTCGTGGTGTCGTGGGGATACAACTTGCTGGTCAGGGCTTTGTTCAGGGTGCGGGTGCGCGACGTGGATTGCGCGTTCAAGGTTTTCCGGCGCGAGGTGCTCGACAAGATCGATATCGAGACGAGCAGTTTCTTCGTTGATACGGAGCTCGTCGCAAAGGCACGGAAATGGAACTTCCGCATCGTCGAGAAGGGTGTCCGGCACTATCCGCGCACCGCCGGGGAGACGAAGGTCGAGCCAAGCGACATTCCGCGGACATTGGGCGTGGTGCTCGCGATGTGGCAGCGGATCCACTTGCCGACACGGCGCCAGGTCGATGCCGTTGCTCAGACGCGGGCGATGGCCAGCCGCGCGGGCAGTGAGCGGATCCCTCCGGGAGCGCGTGAACTGGACGAAGCTACGTGACGGGACCCGGTGTGAACAGATTGCGGGCTCGCAAGCAATCCGCCCGGGAGCGGATCGCCATTCGACGGCCGGTGCGGACGTCGATGAAGACCGCGTGACCGTAGTCGGCGCTCTGCGCCGGCCCGTTGCCGTTCGCAAAGCCGATCGGGTAAAGAGCGGAGGGGCCGCAGACGAAAGTGGTGCCCTGGAAGATCGGATAGGCGTGCAAAGTGAAATCGCGCCAAAGTAGCTCGGCGGCGCCATCGAGATCCCAGGTCACCCGGAAGACGTAGATCCCGGGGGTGAGCTCCCCTACTCCTCCGAACGCAAAGATCGTGGTGCTCGGGGCAAGTGGTGGAAGTGCGGAGCGCAGCTCGGTGAGCTCCTCTCGCTGAAGGGTCGCGGCGTGGTCCCAGGCAGAGGTGTCGGCTCGAGTGCGATGCGCGTATCCGAGGGCGACGAACGCGATCGCCAGCGACGCGATGACGGCGGCGAGACGTGGGCGCGATCCCCGGGTCAGCAGTAATGCCAAGAGCATTGCGGCTCCGTAAACGACGAGACAGTAACCGAGAGCCGCGACTGCGTTTATGCGGTTGTCCTCGCCACGCGCCGCGGGCTCGTAGAAGCCCGGGTTCGTGTTGATGAACACGGCGTAGGAGAGGATCACGACGACGATCCCGGCAGCAACGCACCCCAACGAACGTCGAAGCGAGCGTTCGGCCGGGAATCCGCGGCGCCGCCGCACCCATACAACGGCGGCAAGGGCAGTGAGCAGGCCGAGGATCGGGAGGACGACGTTTCGGTGCGGAGCTCCGAAAGGCATCGCCGAGTTGGTCATAACGGTCATGGTCTGACCTGCCATCTTGCGGGCATGCTGGAGCTGCTGGCTGAGGGTAATACCCTCGTGGGGTTCGATCCCGGGCAGGAGTCCGGGAATCCGTGGTATGAAGGCAGCGAGAGCCAGCGCAGCAAGACAGACGGCTGATCTTATGAGCGCTACGCGACGGGGTGAACGTGTGAACTCGAGCGCCACGATCCCAAGCGCGATCAACGGTGCAGCGGCCTCGTAGGTGAGGACGCTCGCGACGCACAGCAAGACGGCGACGATATGAAGCTCAGTGACGCGCCTGGTGTCTGGCCGGAGAGCGAAAGTGAGCGCGATCAGACCGAGCACGCCAAGAGCAAAGGCCAGGCTCGACTGCGTGATCGCGAACCACAGCCAGGTAGAGTCAGCAAACGGAAACACGAGGAACAGAAGTGCGATGCCCCCACCCTCCCAAGCGGTGAAGCTCAGTTCTCGAAGGAGCCAGTAAAGACACCAGCAAGCGAAGATGTGAAGCCCTAAGCCCACGATCGCGTGGGCATGCCCGCTGGAACCAGTGGCGGCCTCCGCGAGGCCAAGATACAGCGCCGCGAGCGGTCTCGAATGATCGCCCAGGAAGACGTTTTTGATCAGGTCAGAGAGACCACCCTGCGCGTAGATCGAGGCGATCGGCCAGTCGTCGGTATACAGGCCGCCGTGGAGGACGTGGCCTCCGAGGACTGCGGCCCCTACGATCGTGAGCGCAAAGGCGGCGATCAGCAGCTCGCGCACCGTGGGGCGCTGCGGAGGACATCCCTCCGCGCCGTTCCCGGCAGACATGGGCCTTGTTGACGGTCGCGGCATTGCGGCAAGAGAAGATCTGAGCAGTCCTGAGCGCGTCGTCTGTCCCTGACGCGGTGACGACGGGCGAGCATACCCTCAGGGGCAGGGCGGGAGGCGTGTTGACCCGCCTCGATCCGTGTCGCCATCGTAGACTGCCGAGGGGTGAGAATCGACCAGTCGCCGCTGCCACGATGACTGAACCGATCGCCAAGCTCCGGCGGCTCGAGATCTTCTCGCAGGCTCCGTGGCAGATGTCCTACGGCGAGCGCGCCACGCTCGAGGGGATTCTCGCTCAGTTGCGGCCAGGGCTCGCGATCGAGATCGGCCGCGCCGAGGGCGGAAGCCTGGGTCGGATCGCGCTGTATTCCGGTCGGGTCATTTCATTCGACCTCGTTGAGCCGACGGCGCAGGCGGCCTCGCATGCGAACGTAGAGATTCTCGTGGGTGACAGCCATCGGGATCTCCCCGAGCGGCTCGAGCGTCTCGCAGCCGAAGGCAGCAACGTCGACTTCGTGCTGATCGACGGAGATCACTCCGCTGAGGGCGCGAGAGCGGACATGTCCGCGCTACTCGAATCGCCCGCCGTTCAGCGGAGCGTGATACTTGCGCACGACTCGCTCAACGAGGATGTCCGCGCTGGGCTGGAGGCGGTTCCCTACGGAAGCTACGAAAAAGTAGCGTTCGTGGATCTCGATTTCGTGCCGGGGTTTGTCGCCAGAATCGAGCACTACCGGGGTCAGTGCTGGGGTGGCTTCGGTCTAGTGGTTGTCGATGAGGCTCGCTGGCTCGGCGAGGACAGCATGGAGAACCCAACGCTGTTCTCCTATCCTCAAATCGCGTGGCCGTGGGCCCAGTCCCAGCGTGCCGCCGCCGTGCAAGCAGCCACCGAGGGTGCTTCCGGGAATTCCTCGGAAACGTCAGCCCCCGAGATCGCCGGTCTGCGCGCGGAGCGTGATCGAATCCAGGCTGAGCTCGACCGCCATCGGGAGTGGCTGCGATCGATGCAAGATTCGACGAGCTGGCGGGTCACCGCACCGCTGCGACGGGCGAAGGGGCGACTGCGGCGCTGATGCGGTTCTCAGTGCGGAATCCGGAGCCGGTGCATCAGCCGGGGCGCGTGGTCCGCCAACGCGGCAAACGCGTCCGTCACTGAGATATTGCTGACACTCACCATCGAGCTGTATCCCACTCGATAGCGGGCGACGATCTCGGGTACGAACGCGCCGTGTCGGCCCGTCTCGGCCATCCTCACCCAGAGATCGTAGTCCTCCCAGCCGTGCAGCCGAGGATCATGCGAATAGCCGCCGAGCGCCTGCAGCGAGTCGCGGCGGATCAGGGCGAGCGCGTCGATGTAGTTACCGAGGCGGAATCGCTGCGGGTCCCAGGGGAACTCACTCAGCAATCCCACCGCGCCGTGAGCTGAGAGCTGAGCGAGAATCCCGTAAGCAAAGCTGGCCTCGCGATCGTTGTCGAGCGCTTCGAACAGACGGCCAATCGCGATCGAAAGCAGCTCGTTGTCAGCATCCAGCATCAACAGCGCGTCGGTCCGGGCAAAAGCAACCCCAGTGTTGCGCGCCGATGCAAGCCCTCGGTTTGAAGCGTGGCGAACGAGGCGGCACTGTAACCACTCGCGCTGTGCCATCCACTGCTGCACGACCATACCCCCATCGTCGGTCGAGGCGTCGTCGACGACGACGATCTCCCAATCGCGACGATCGCTTCGCTCGACCGAGGCCAATGCGTTCGTCACGACGTCACCGTGGTTATAGAGTGGCACGATCACTGTCAGTCCACGCGGCGGCTCGGAGTTCCAGGCCTCGGTCTCGTACACGACAGTGGGCTGCCGGGTGCCTGAAACGCCGTCTCCCCCCATCTCGAGCCGCTCGACTCGACGACGCAGAGCCAGGAGATCGACCGTGTGCGACTTCAACGCTCGCAGAGCACGCCCCTCGGCCAGCGTGTAAGGGCTCGCAGGAGGCTGGAACTCGAACTGCAGGCCGCCTCGTCGAGAAGCCCGCAGAAAATCGATCCGAGGCTCGATGCTCCTCGATAGAGGCAGAGGGGCAGCGTCGATCCGCTGCGCTGAATGATGGAGCTTTGCGGCCTCCTTAGCTAATGGCCGCTCGTGAACCAGCAGCTCATATGCCGCCCGTGTGATGTTTTCTCGCAGATCGCCATCACTGACCGCGAGCGCACACAGCAGACCGAGGCGATCGATGCCGCCGGCGATGATGTGCTCCCCCGGACGCAGCGGCGCGATGTCGCTCGAATGCTCACTGACAACCAAGCAGCCCCCGCAGATCGCCTCGGCCACTCGCAGCCACTCGAAGTACGGCTCATCCTCGCCGTGCACGGAGAGCAGTACCTTTGCGCGGGCGAGAAGGTCGCGCTTTTGCTCCCCAGCCGCGAAGTCCGAGGAGGTCGCGAGGCTCGGCCGGCTGCCGTCGGAAAGCTGCAGATGACAGCGAAAGCGCTCGAACAAGTCTACGTAGGACGCCAGTGCCCGCTCGCGGCGCTCGGTCGCGCGTCCCATGAACAGAATGTCGATGTCCCGCACCGTCTGGTCATGAAATCGATCCCACTGAGGGCAATAGCCGAGCCGGAGCTGCTGGGCATCGACACCGGCACGGCGATACGTCCGGATCGCGCGCACGTTGATGTCGAACACCGCTCCCAGTTCGCGGGCGAGCTCTAGGTTCGCCGCGAAGAAGCCGCTCGTTGGCTGTTCGGCGGAGATGCCGATGCACCGTCCCAGGATCTCTGGCGAGGGACGAAATCCTGTCAAGGCGAGGTACTCGTGCGGCGGGAGAAGCACATACACAAGCCCGGCGACGGGTTCGGGATACTCATTGAAGGCGATCCTCGCTGGAAGGCCCTGCTCGTGCAGCTCAAAGACGAGCGCCTCCGCCAGTTCGATGAAGAATTGATTCTGGCCGGCGGCGAAGTTGAAGACGAGCTCAGGTGCAGAGCGCGGCAACGCCTCAACCTCTGACGCGGCGGGCAAGTATTCCCACTCGGCGCATCGGCTCTGTCACCTTCCAACTCCTGGAGCGCAGGACGACGTTGTAACGTCTCAAGATGTCGTCCCGATTTGCGCGAAGCTGCTCGGTCAGCTGCTCGAATTCGGCGTAGTCCGCTTCAAGTTGGTGAAGTCGCGTGATGTCGTGCTCGGCACTCAGCAGCGCCGCGCGCAGTTGGTGGATCTCTTGCTGAGCCAGGTACAGCTCATGTGCGCTTCGGTGAAGCGCTGTGAGCTCGATCGCCTGACGCTCTAGGAGCTCTCGCTGCTCGTCGAGCTGCCGGCCTGCCTCTATCTCGATACGGACCCGCGCCAGCTCGAGCTCCTCGGCGCGTTTCTCGAGGAACTCAGCAGTACGAAGGGACTCAATCGCATCACTGAGTCTCGGATTGTCGGCCAGACGATCCTTTGCAACCGCGATCCCCAGCCCGTGGAAACCAGGTATGTAGACGGTCAGCCACTCCAGCTCCGATTCGGCGACGAAGTCCTCGACTGCCGTGCGGACGCCGTTGCGCGGCGTGCCGTGATGGATGGCGTTGTTCAGCTCGCCGTTCATACCTCCTTGCACCAGCTTCGCTTCGCCGGGCATCAGCCCGAGCTTGCGATACGGCTGACGGTGGCTCTCAGGAATCGTGTCGGGGTCGTAGTACAGATCCCGCCGGCCATAAGGCCAGCCCACATCGTGGAGGGTAACGAGTGGCGGGACTCGCTGATCCGTCAGCGCGGTTCGCTCGAGCTGTCTCATCTCGTTGTAGACGGAGAACCAGTTGTGATCGCCGTCGATGTAAGCGACGTCTACCTCATGGAGGTCTTCGAGCACCTCCAGGCTGCGTGCGCGATGGAAAATCAGCGAATCCTGGTAGCGCTCGCGCCAGTCAGCGACGTCGAGTTGTGGCGCTGGATCAATCGCGTGTAGCAGGGCACCGGTTGCCAGGCAGTAATCAAGTAACTTCGCAGTCAGTAGCCCGCTCGCGACACCGATCTCCACGAGCTGCCGGGGTTGCGTTGCCTCGGTAAGGTCGCGAAGGATTGGCTCCCACATTCGGTTCATCGCCAATGCCCACCTACACACCTACCGACCCCTCGCCGCAGAGAGCTAGAGCGGTCGGATAGCAGCAAGATCGCAGTCATCACCGGGGTACCATACGCGTTAGCGAATCTGGTGGTCGATGCCGAGCGCAGCCCGATGACGACTTCGAGACAGGCGCCCCGTGAGGTACCGCTGCTCCAGCCGATGTAGAGATGGATCGTCTCCAGACAAGAATCGACGGCCTGATTCTGATTGCGCCTCTTCTACACGGCGATGACCGGGGGTTCTTTCTCGAGACCTACCGGCAGAGCGAGTTCGCTGAACTCGGAATCGAAGAAGACTTCGTACAGCACAACCACTCTCGCTCACGCCGCGGGGTCGTCCGCGGCATGCACTTCCAGCCCGGTATGGCCAAGCTGGTGCGATGCGTGCGCGGCGCGATCGTCGATGTGCTCGTGGATCTCCGCCGCGGCTCGCCGAGCTTCGGGCAGTGGGAGGCCTTTGAGCTCGACGACGCGAGCCACCGCCAGATCTACTGCCCGGACGGGTTCGGGCACGGGTTTTGCGTCGTGAGCGAGGTCGCGGACGTGGTCTACGGCTGCACGACCTACTACGACCCTGAACTCGAGGGCGGCTTTCGCTACAACGATCCCGAGGTGGGCATCGCCTGGCCAAGCGGCCTGCAGCTGACCCCGTCGGCGCGGGACGCCGGCGCTCCGCTGCTGTCCGAGATCGCCGAGGGATTGCCGTTCCGGTACGTCCCTTAGCCGAGGCCAACGGGGCTGGCACCTAATACCATGGGGGCGTTGCAGTCAGGCCCATTATGCGCTCCCGCCTCGCCGTAACCCCGGCCCAGTATCGGGTCGTCGCCTACCTCACGCTGGTCTCGCTGACCTTGATCGTGCTGACCGGCGCGGCGGTCCGCCTGACCGGCTCCGGTCTCGGCTGTCCGGACTGGCCCAAGTGCGGCGGCGGCGCGCTGCCGCCGCTCAGCAGCCACGCGCTGATCGAATTCAGCAACCGGGTCGTCTCCGCCTTCGTCGGGGTGATGACGGTCGTGGCCGTGGTGCTCGCATTCACGCGCCGGCCGTTTCGGCGTGACCTGGCGACGCTTGCGGTGCTGCTGCCGCTGGGCGTGCTCGCGCAGGCGGTGCTCGGGGGCGTGACGGTGGAGGATCACCTCGCGCCTGGGTATGTGATGGCGCACTTCAGCCTCTCGATGATCATCCTGATCGCTGCGGTCGCGCTGGCCTGGTGCGCGACCCACGAGCCCGGCGCTCGCCCGCGGTCGCACGACCGCCTGTCGGCGTGGTCGGTGCGGGCGCTGTTGCCACTGGCCGCCCTGACGATCTTCGCCGGCACCGCGACCACCGCGGCCGGTCCTCACGCCGGCGGCTCGCCTGGACAGCGCATCCATCGCCTGCACTTCAAGGGTGGCGACACGCTCACTTGGGTGGTGCACCGTCATGCGACGATCGCGGCTGTGTTCGGCGTCGCGGTGATCGCGGTCTGGTTTCTGCGTCGCCGCCGGGGCGCCTCGGCCGACGCGCTTGAACCGCTCACCGTGCTGGGCGTGCTGATCGCCGCGCAAGGCCTGGTCGGCAGCGTCCAGTACGAGCTCAAGCTGCCGAGCGACATGGTCTGGGTGCATGTGATGCTGGCGACCTTGAGCTGGCTGGCAGTGCTGTGGGCGGTGGCCGCCGAAGGCCGGCTGGCGCCGCGTACGGCCGTCGTGGCCGTCGGGGAGCGCAGACCCAGCACTCGCGAGCTCGAGCCGGTCAGCGGGTGACGGCGATGAGCGAGACGTTCGCGAGCTCGAGCCATGTGGTCCGCAACCCCGATGCTTCGCTGAGCATCCTCGTTGTCGACGACGAGTCCGATCTGCGCGAGATGCTGACCCGCTCGTTCACCCGCGAAGGACATCGCGTGATGGCTGTTGCGGACGGTCGCGCTGCGATCGACCGCGCGAGCACCGAGCACTTCGACATCATCCTGCTCGACGTGGCGCTCGGCCATGGCCCCGACGGATATGAGGTCTGCCGGACGCTGCGCGGCCGGCGCAACGTCGTCCCGATCATCATGCTGACCGCGCTCGACTCCGAAGCCGACGCCGTGCTCGGGCTCGAGGCAGGCGCCGACGATTACGTCACCAAGCCGTTCGGGCTCGCGGAGCTTCGCAGCCGGATCCGCGCCGTGCTGCGGCGAGCGGGCACTCGTGCGATGGGCGGCGAGGTGCTGATCGTCGGCCCGATCGCGCTCGATCGTGCCCAGCGGGAGGTGACGATGGACGGGAGCCACGTACGGCTCACGTTCTCCGAATTCGAACTGCTCGACGCGTTGATGGCCGATCCGGGCAGGCTTCTGAATCGCCAGGAGCTGCTGCGCGCGATCTGGGGTGACAGCGCCTATCGGGATCCACGCGCGATCGACGTGCACATCCGGCATCTGCGCGAAAAGCTGGAGCCGGAGCCCGACAAGCCGCGGTACATCCTCACCGTGCGGGGAGCCGGATACCGCCTCCGGGGGTCGTAGATGCGAAGGCGACCGCGGCGTCGGGCCCTCGGTCTGCGCGGTCGGATCGTTGGCGCGGTGCTCGTCACGACGGTGGCGACGCTCGCTGTGGCCGCGGCGGCGTTGCTGGGCCCGCTTCAGCACGAGCTCCGGAACTCGGCCAAGACGACGCTGAAGAAGGACCTCACCGGGGCGACCTCGGCGTTCCAGACGCTCGACCTGGCGGCCGCGTCTGACTTCGAGCTGCCCGCCGGGGAGCGCAAGGAACTGGCCGAGCGGATTCGGAGCCGGATCCTGCAGCTGCAGCACAGTCTCTCTGACCGAGTCGGCGCGACCGTCACGCTGCTCGGCTATCCCGATCTCACCGGTCATGGCTATCCGGTCGCGCCGACGCAGGATGCCGATTCCTCGAGCGATCCCTACGACGATGTCGCAAGCGCCTTCCTGAACCGCAAGCAGCTCTACAGCTTCGGTTCGATCAACGGCACCGAGTACGTGCGTGCCGCCCTGCCGTTCACCAGGGGCGGCCGCGAGTACGTGCTCGCCGTGCGCAAGCCGATCGACACGATCCGGCCGGCGGTGCACGTGGTCGCGACCGCCTTCCTGACCGCCGCGCTGGTCGCGCTCGCGCTGACGCTCCTGCTCGGCATCCCCCTGTCGGCGACGCTCGTGCGCAGGCTCCGCCGGCTGCGAGAGGCCGCGCTGACGCTGGCCGAAGGCGGACCGGCGGTGCAGGTCACGGTCGATCGGGCCCGCGACGAGGTCGGCGATCTCTCACGCACCTTCGCGACGATGCAGCATCGCCTCCAGCAGCAGGAACAGGCCCGCCGCGCGTTCGTGGCCACGGCCTCGCATGAGCTTCGCACTCCGCTCGCCTCGCTCGACGGGATGCTCGAGTTGCTCGACGACGATCTCCGCACCGGCGAGCCCGACCTCGACGACGCGCTGTCGCTGCTGGAGCGAGCACGAGTTCAGTCGCGCCGTCTCGGCCGCCTGGCCGCCGATCTGCTTGACCTCAGCCGGCTCGATGCCGAGGTCGAGCTGCGATCGGAGCCGGTCGAGCTCTCCGAGCTCAGTCGCGCGGTGCTTGCCGAGTTCGAGCTCGGGACCGAAGAGCACCACATATTCGCGACGCTCGATGACCGAAACGGTTCGGTCTGGGCGCTCGCCGACCCGGGAAGCGTGGCGCGAATCGTCCGGATCCTGCTCGACAACGCCGTCCGCGTGAGTCCCCCCGGAGGCCAGATCGCCGTCGAGCTTCGGGCCGGCGCAAGCGCTTCGCTCAGCGTTCGCGATGACGGCCCCGGCGTGCCGGTGCACGAGCGTGAGCTGATCTTCGAGCGCTTCAAGCGCGGCACGGGAGCCGCCGGCAAGGCGGGCTTCGGGCTCGGTCTGGCGATCGGCCGCGAGCTGGCCGAGCGGATGGGCGGCGAGCTGGTGCTGGACGATCGCGACCCGCCCGGGGCAAAGTTCACGCTTCGCCTCCCCGCCGCCGCCGCCTCCAAGGAAGAGCCGGTCGCGGTCGTCTAGACGCGGTTGCCGGCGCGAAACTGGCAGCATCATCGCCGTGGACAAACGCGAGATGCACGCGATGCTCGAACTGGACGAGCATCACTGGTGGTATCGCGGCCGCCGGCACGTGATCCGCGCCGCGCTCGATCAGTTGCCGCTGCCGCCGGCGGCGCAGGTGCTCGATGCCGGCTGCGGCTCGGGCCGCACGCTCGAGGAGCTCGTGGACTACGGGTCGGTGTTCGGGATCGAGCTCGACGAGGAGGCCGCCGCGGCCGCTCGCGCCCGCGGGCGCGGCGAGGTGCAGACCGGGCGACTGGAGACGCTCCCCTGGGATGACGGCGCGTTCGATCTGATCACATGCCTGGACGTGATCGAGCACACTCCCGACGACGTCGTGACCCTGCGGGAGCTGCGGCGGGTGTCCCGGCCGGGGGGGTGGCTGCTCGTCACCGTGCCGGCGTATCGCGCGCTGTGGTCGTTGCACGACGAGGCCAACCATCACTACCGGCGCTACGGCCGGCGCAGCTTGCGAGCTGCCGCCCAGCTCGCCGGGTGGGACGTCGCACGGCTGACCTCGTTCAACAGCTTGCTGCTGGCGCCGGCCGCGGCCGTGCGGCTGGCCCAGCGCCGCCGGCGGCCAAACCGCGACTACACGCCCGCGATCAAGCTGGGGCCGACCTGGCTCAACGACGCGCTCGAGTGGCCGCTGCACGTCGAGGCCGCATGGCTGGGGAAGGGGCGAACGCTCCCCGCAGGGCTGTCGCTGATGGCGGTGCTGCGGAACCCCGGGCCCCGCTAGCTCCCGCTCCAGCAGCGGGCCCCGTCGGCGGTCCCCGGAGCGAGCGTTTCGGGAGACCGCGACGGCCAGCCACTAGCCTGGAAGGCCGATGCTCGGCGTCGCGGCGATCATCGGGATCTCGAACAGCCTTGGCTATCTGCTGCCGGCGATCATCGGCCTGGAATCGATGGGTGTCCCTTCGCCGGGCGAGACGGCGCTCGTCGCGGCGGCGATCCTCGCCAGCCAGGGCAAGCTCGAGATCTGGCTTGTGATCCTGATCGGGGTCGCCTCGGCGATCATCGGCGACAACATCGGCTACTGGTTAGGCCGCAAGCTCGGACGCGAGGTGCTCGAGCGGCCGGGGCCGTTTCACCACCGGCGGGTCACCACGATCGACGCGGGCGACGCCTTCTTTCGCAAGCACGGGCCGAAGGCGGTCTTCTTCGCGCGGTGGATCGCGCTGATCCGGTTCGCGGCGGCGTGGCTGGCAGGGATCAACCGGATGCCGTTCAAGGTCTTCTTTTTCTGGAATGCGCTCGGTGGGATCACCTGGGGGATCACCTACGGCCTCGTCGGGTACTTCGGCGGCGAGGCCGCTGCGCACGTCCTCGAGCAAGCCGGCGTGGTCGGCGCGCTCGTGCTCGGCGCGCTCGTGGTCGGCGGACTGGTGTTCTGGAAGGTCCGCGAGCGACGCGCCGCTACGCGGATCGAGCGGGAGGCTCGGCCGGATCGAGATCCAGCGAACACGAGTTGATGCAGTAGCGCATTCCGGTCGGTGCCGGGCCGTCGTCGAAGACGTGACCGAGGTGCCCGCCGCAGCGTCTGCAAATCACCTCCGTGCGGATCATCCCGTGGCTGCGGTCCTCACGCAGCTCGACGTTCTCAGCGACAGCCGGCTCGTAGAAGCTCGGCCAGCCGGTGCCGGACTCGAACTTGGTCCCGGAGTCAAACAGCTCCGCGCCGCAGCCGGCGCAACGGAACGTGCCATCGGCCTTGGCATCAACGTATTGCCCGGTGAACGGGGGCTCGGTTCCCTGCCGGCGGAGGATGTGGTACTGGTCGGGGGTCAGCCGCTCCCGCCACTGCTCGTCGGTCAGCGCGACCTCACGCGTGCTATCGGTTTCCATCCCAGCCACGGTAGCGTGCCCGGCGCCTACCCAGGCCCGAGGTAAGAGCTGGATGCCCTCGGGTCGGGATCGATCATCTCCATGACGAGGCTCGACCAGCCGAAGTCGATCGCTCCCATCCCGCGTCCCGTGTAGGGATCGTAATACTCGCGCAGGCCCTCGTTCGCGATCGTCGCTCCCAGCCGGGCGACGAGCGCCTCAGCCTGTTCGCGGTACCCCAGCCTGATCAATCCGAGCCACAGCAGCCACGCGGAGTTGACCCACGTCGGACCCCGCCAGTAGCGGCGCAGGCCGAACATCCGGTCGTCGCCGGGCGCGAAGCTCGGGTCGCTCGCCGAGACCGACGGCGGCGGCACCGGCAGCCAGTACTGCTTGCGGTCGAGCAGGTGCTCTTCGATCAGGCGGTGGGCGATCTCGTCGGGGAGGTCGGGAAGTGCAAGCGGCGAGAGCGCGCTCCAGGTCAGCGACGGCGAGCGCACCGGCACCGGTCGCGCGAGCGGCTTGAAGAGGCCGCTGCGGGGGTCGTACATCCGCTCGATCAACGCACCGGTCAGCGAGGGGAGACCGAGCGCCAGCCGCGAGAGGTTGTAGAGGACATTGGTCATCACCTCACAGCAGACCGGCCCGCCCGCCGTCACGATCTGGCGGAGGTCATAGCCGAGCAGGCGGTTGCGCCGGACCAGCAACATGAAGCCGGGCAGTCCATGCGCTCGATAGCGCCAGATCGCATCGAACTGCGTCGAGGCGTCCAGACCAGACTCGTCCGGCTGCACGATCCACAGCAGCCCATCGCCCTCGAGGTCGCGATGCTCGGCCAACCAGTCGTAGTGACGGACGATCGGCTCGACCCCGGCCGGGTCGCCGACGGCGATCCGCCATGCCCAGGCCAGCGCCGGCGGCTGGATGCTCGAGGTCATCGACGCGTCGGCGCTGGTGATGTTGTAGGTGAAGCGGCGCCCTCCGTTGAGCGCCGTCCAGAAGATCGTGTGGCCGATGAAGCCATCCCCGCGCTGTGCGGCAAGCAGCGATTCGAGCTCCCGGCGCGAGCGCTCGGGCTCGAAATGGCGCCAGACGATCGCCGTGAAGCAAGAGTCCCAGTACCACTGCCACGGGTAGTGGAGCGGGCTCGGGCAGGTATAGGCAAACGGAGTCCCGTCGGAAGCGCGCCTGCCCTCGCGCCAGTTCTGCCGCAGCGTCGCCTCGCAGACTGCGCGGATCGAATCGATGTCCAGCTTCTGGAGCATGCGAACGCCATCGTGCCACGCGCGGCGCCGCTGGATGATCTGTCCGCTGCTCACCTTATGCTCGATCACCTCCAAGCCTGGAAGCCATCTCCTTTGGCTTTCGCCCCGGTGTCTGCGGAGCCGCGGAGCGAATCCGTCCGCCGAGGCACGTACGGTGTGAGCGCGTGTTCGACACTGCCCCTGCGCTTACCTCCCTGGCGGCGGATTCATGGCTCGACGAGCTGAACCCCGAACAGCGCGCTGCCGCGACGCACCCCGGCGGCCCGCTGTTGATTCTCGCGGGTGCCGGGACGGGCAAGACGACCACGCTATGCGCGCGGGTCGCGTGGCTCGTCAGCCAGGGAGTGGCGCCCGAGCGGATCATGCTGCTGACGTTCACTCGCCGCGCCGCTCGCGAGATGCTGCAGCGCACCCGCGCGCTGGTACCAATGCCGGGGGGCTCCGGCGGAGTCATCGGAGGGACCTTCCATTCCGTAGCGCACCGATTCGTGCGCACGTACGCCGCCTCGCTCGGGCTCGAGGATGGCTTTGCGGTGCTCGATGCCGGAGATGCGGCCGATCTGCTCGACCTGATCCGCGAAGAGCACGGGCACGCTGAGAGCTCGCAACGCTTCCCGCGCAAGCACACGCTGCTCGATATCTATTCGCGAACGGTCAACGCCCAACGCACGCTGTCTGAAGTCGTGGCCGAGAGCTTTCCCTGGGTCGAAGATCACCGCGACTCGGTCGCCGCGCTGCTGAAGGCCTACACCGCGCGCAAGCGGGCCTTGGGGGTAATCGATCTGGATGACCTGTTGCTCTACTGGCGCGGGCTTTCCGGCGACGAGGTGATCGGTCCGGCGATCGAGCGCGGAATCGACCACCTGCTGATCGACGAGTATCAGGATGTGAATGGGCTGCAAGTGGACATCGTCCGGGGGCTGCGCCGCGAGCAGCGCGAGGTAACCGTCGTCGGCGATGACCTGCAGGCGATTTACGGCTGGCGCGCTGCGTCCGCCGAGCACATCCTCGAGTTCCCGACCACGTTCCCCGAGGCCTCGGTAGCGACGCTCGAGCACAACTACCGCTCCTCGCAACCCACCCTCGACACCGCGAACGCGCTCGCGGCACAAAGCTCGCGCTCGTTTCCGAAGCAGCTGCGGTCCGAAGGGCAAGGCGGCACTCGGCCCGAGCTGGTGTTCTGTCGCGACGAGTCTGACCAGGCGGCGGAGGTCTGTCAGCGAGTCCTCGAGGCACGCGAGCGCGGGATGGAGCTCCGTGAGCAGGCGGTGCTGATGCGCGCCTCGCACGACAGCGATCTGCTGGAGCTCGAGCTCGCCCGCAGGCAGATCCCATTTGTCAAGTACGGCGGCCTGCGCTATCTCGAGGCCGCGCACGTCAAAGACCTGATCGCCTGTCTGAGGTTGGTGGAGCATCCGGGCAACGAGTTGTCCTGGTTTCGCCTGCTGCAGCTGCTCGAGGGAGTTGGGCCGGTCACCGCCCGGCGAGCGCTCGACGTGCTGCTTAGCGGCTCGGTTGCCGATCCGCTGGCCTCGTGGCCGCGGGCGCGAGAGCAACTGCCCAGCGCTGCTCGGCTCGCCGCGGATCCACTCGCCGAGGCGCTACGCGCGGCACGGTCGCAGCCGCTCGCCGGCGCTCAGGCGCAACTGCTCCGCGACGCGCTGGCGCCGCTGATCCGAAGCCGCTATCCCGATGGCCCCGTACGGCTGCTCGATCTCGATCAGCTGGTTGCCGCGGCCGGCGCATCCAGCGACCTCGCCGAGTTCATCTCCGAGCTGGCGCTCGACCCGCCGCAGTCGAGCTCCGATCTCGCCGGTCCACCGGCGCTCGATGAGGACTACCTGGTGCTCTCGACGATCCACTCCGCCAAGGGGCTGGAATGGGGAGCGGTGCACGTTCTGGCGCTGTATGACGGCAACTTCCCGGCTTGCATGTCCGCCGGCACTGTCGAGAGCATCGACGAGGAGAGGCGCTTGTTGTACGTGGCGATGACGCGCTCGCGCCGGCAGCTGCATCTTTATGTGCCGGTGCGTTACTACTACCGTCCGAAAGGAATCGACGACGCGCACGGCTACGGTAAGCCTTCTAGGTTCCTGACCGACGTGGTGCGGCGCACATGTGACGTAACGCACTCCGAGGAGCGCTCGCGCGGGTTACCTTCGGGTCTCGATGGAAAGCCGCGGAGGATCAGCGTCTCGGTCGAAGGACTCTTTCGGTAGCCACCGGACGGGCGTGCTATACAGCGACGAGGTGACGTTGCGTAGCAGTCAACCTGAGCTGAACCGGCAGCTCCGAGGTAGCGTCGTCGAGGCACAAGACGTCACGCGGCGCTACGGCGAAGGAACGACCGCAGTGGAAGCACTGCGCGGCGTTTCGCTCTCGGTCGAGCCGGCCGAGCTGGTCGCGGTGATGGGGCCATCGGGTTCGGGGAAGTCGACCCTGATGCATGTCCTCGCGGGGCTCGATAAGCCGAGCGGCGGCAGCGTGAAGATCGCGGGCACCGAGATCAGCACCTTGAACGATGCGGAGCTCACACAGCTGCGCCGCGATCACATCGGGTTCGTGTTCCAGTTCTTCAACCTGCTCCCGATGCTGAGCGCTGAGGAGAACGTGCTGCTGCCGCTGTCGATCGCGGGGGAGAAGCCCGATCGCGCCTGGCTCGAGGAGCTGCTCGCGCGGACAGGGCTGTCCGAGCGCCGCAGCCACCGGCCTTCCGAGCTCTCGGGCGGCGAGCAGCAGCGCGTGGCGATCTCGCGGGCCCTGGTGACCCGACCGACGATCCTGTTCGCGGACGAGCCGACGGGGAACCTTGATTCGAAGACCAGCGGCGAGATCCTCGAGCTGCTGCGCGACTCCTCGCAGGCCTATGGTCAGACGATCGTGATGGTGACGCATGACCCGCGGGCGGCGTCGATCGCCAACCGGATCATGGTGCTCGCCGACGGCTTGATCGTCAAGGAGCTGGCCGGCGCGAGCGCGGGCGAGGTGCTCGAAGTAATGAGCGCGCTGCAGTGATGATCGGGCTGGTGGCTGACCCGGTCCTCGTGCGCCGGTTCGCGCTCACCGGAGTGACCGGGCGGAGGTCATGACCCGCGTCGCGCTCAGAGGCCTGCTCGGACGAAAGCTCCGGGCGGTGCTGACCGCGATCGCGATCGTGCTCGGGGTGGCAATGGTGAGCGGCACCTACATCCTCACCGACACGATCAAGGCCGCGTTCTCGACCGTCTTCACCCAGGCCTACAAGAACGCCGATGCGGTGATCACCGGCAAGAGCGCGATTGGCAACGGCAACAACAACGGCAACAGCCCCACCGTGCCTTCCGTGCCCGCTTCCTTGCTGACCCGCGTTCAGGCGTTGCCCCAGGTGGCGCTTGCCTCTGGGGGGATCTCTGACCAGGCGCAGCTGGTGGGGCACAACGGCAAGGTGATCTCGCGCGGCGGCGCGCCGGGGCTAGCGTTCAGTCACACCCCGGCCGGGCAGCGATTCAACCCGCTGACGCTGACCAGCGGCAAGTATCCCGACGGGCCCGATCAGGTCGATATCGACGCCTCCACCGCGAGCAAAGACGGCTTTTCGGTCGGTCAGACGATCGGGGTGATCGCGCGAGGTCCGGTCGAGCAGTTCAGGATCGTCGGGACGGTCAAGTTCGCGAGCGTCTCGTCGCTGGGCGGGGCGACGATGGCGATCTTTACGCTTCCGACCGCTCAGCGCCTGTTCGACAAACAGGGACGCCTCGATCAGATCAACGTGGCCGCCAAGCCCGGCGACTCGCCAGCACAGCTGGTAGCCGCGATTTCACCGCTGCTGCCTGTCAACGCGCAGGTGAGAACCGGGCAGGCGCAGGCGCAGCAGGCGACCAAGGACACGAGCGGATTTCTCAGCATCTTCCAATCGTTCCTGCTGGCGTTCGGCGGGGTGGCGCTGTTCGTCGGCAGCTTCGTGATCGCGAACACATTGTCGATCACGATCGCCCAGCGAACGCGCGAGCTGGCGACGCTACGGACGCTCGGCGCTACGCGACGCCAGGTACTGCGCTCGGTGATGCTCGAGGCATTCGTGATCGGGCTGGTCGCGTCGATCGTTGGCCTGTTCCTGGGACTGGGGCTGGCCAAAGGGCTCAACGCGCTGTTTGTCTCGTTCGGGATCGACCTGCCGCAGACCGGTACCGTGTTCGCGACCCGCACGGTTGTGATCTCGCTGCTCGTCGGGGTGTTGATCACTTTGCTCGCCGCGCTGCGGCCGGCATTGCGCTCGACCCGCGTGCCGCCGATCGCGGCGGCGCGGGAGGGCGCCGTCCTGCCGCCCTCGCGATTTGCGCGCTTTGGCTCCTATCCGGCGTTTGCGACGATCGGAGGCGCGGTCGCGCTGATGCTGGTCGGACTGGTTGTGAGCTCACTCTCGACCGGCGTGCGACTGCTCGCGATCGGCGTCGGCGCGGTCGGGCTGTTCCTCGGCGTGGCGATGCTCGCGCCCGTGCTCGTGCCGCCGCTGGTCCGAGTGCTCGGCTGGCCGGCCGCGAGGTTGGGCGGTGCGGCGGGCTCGCTGGCGCGCGGCAACTCGAGCCGCAACCCGGCCCGAACCGCTTCCACCGCATCGGCGTTGATGATCGGCCTCGCGCTGGTGACGCTCGTCGGGGTGCTGGCGGCAGGCCTGAAGAGCCGGTTTGAGAGCTCGGTCGATCAGGTATTCGTCGCCAACTACGCGGTCACCGCGTCGAACAACTTCAGTCCGATCAGCGTCGCGTCGGAGAAGGCGCTGCGAGGAGTGCCCGGCGTCGAGACCGTTTCCGCGGTGCGTGCGGGCGACGGCCGCGCGTTCGGCTCCCAGGTAAACGTCACCGGTGTCGAACCGAATGTCAGCCAGGTGATCAAGGTCAACTGGAAGGCCGGGGGGCCCCAGACGCCTGCTTCCCTGGGCGCCAACGGAGCGTTCGTCTCTTCCAGCTACGCCAACGCTCAGCACCTGCAGGTCGGCTCACCGGTGACGATCGAGACGCCGACTGGCACCTTCGTGCCACTGGTGATCCGTGGCATAACCTCCCCTCCCAAAGGCGGATCCCCATACGGCGATGTGACGATCTCGACCGCCCGGTTCGATCAGCTGTATCAGAACCCTCAGAATCTGTACACCTTCGTCAACGCCCAGGGCGGAGTCACTACCTCCACCACCAGTAAGCTCACCGCCGCCCTGAGTGGATTTCCGGACGCCAAGCTCCAGACCAAGGAACAGTTCAAGAACAACCAGCTTTCCGGGCTCACTACGCTGCTCAATCTTCTCTACGTGCTGCTGTCACTGTCGATCGTGGTCAGCCTGTTCGGGATCGTCAACACGCTGGTGTTGACAGTCTTCGAGCGCACCCGCGAGCTCGGGATGTTGCGCGCGGTGGGGATGAGCCGGCGCCAGGTGCGACGAATGATCCGCCACGAAAGCATCATCACCGCCCTGCTCGGCGCGACCTTCGGCATCCCGCTCGGCGTCGCGCTCGCGCTGATGGTCGGCGTAGCGATCAAGTACGCGGCGTTCACGGTGCCATGGGGGACCCTGGTCGTATTCGTGATCGCCGCGGTGATCGCGGGCGCGATAGCGGCGATCCTTCCGGCGCGGCGGGCGGGACGGTTGAACATACTGCAGGCGCTCCAGTACGAGTAGCTCTCCTCGTCCGCCTGGTCTCGTGAGTCCCGGGCCTTCTCCCCGGGTCTCGTGAGCCCCGGGCTTTCTCCGCGTCAGGCGGGGCAGCCGGGTGTCGTGAGGCCGGGGCTCTCTCCGCGTCAGGCGGGGCAGGCCGCTTCCTTGAGAAACGGTCGGTAGGCGGCGTCGATCAGTCGCGCATCGTCGATCCGGAGTAAGCCGTTGCCCTCTAGCGCGAAGTAGATCGGGGCGGATTGACCTAATTGCAGACGCCGGCAAACGGTGCTTGCCCGCCCTCCGACGACCAGCCGCACGGTCGCGCCACCCGGGAGGGAGATGGTCGTCGGTGTTTTGCGCCCGGCGGTCGAGAGCCGTGCGCTGAAGATCGCCGCGCGCACGCTGCTTTCTGGGTTGACCGCATCGAGCTCGCCACCGTTGCGGACGCTCACCGGCCCGTGGATGCCGATGCCGGAGATGGGGAAATCGGGCGGAGGAGGGGTTCGGGTCCCAGGGCCCGCATCCAGGCGAACGGGGTAGAGCACGGCCTCGCGGAGCAAGCGCATCCGGCTCGCGCCAAGCGTCGCTCGCAGGCGCGTCGCGTAGGGACGGATGTCGAAGAATGACAACCGGCCGTCCCGGCTGATCATCGGCCGAACCCTTAGGAGGCTCGTCAACTGCGCCTCGAGACGATCGGCGTCGGACCCCTTGTATCCGAGGCGATCGATGTAGATCCCATCGAAGTCCGCCGCCACGGCGGCGGCGGCGGCCAGGACACTCGCTGGTTCGCCCACCAGTTGTGCCTGCCAATCGGCGGGTCGTCCTCGCATACCGCCGTAGCTCCAGCGCAGGTCGGTCGAGTGCAGGTAGCCGCGAGCCGGATCAAAGCTGGTCATCCGGTTCACGAAACCCGGCTCTGGCCACGGCATGTAGGGCAGCTCGAATACCGCGCTTCCCGGCGGGAGCCGGCGCTCGATCGCCGCGGTGAAAGCTTGGTCGCTGTTGAAGTGCAGAGCGAGCTGGCGATACGGCGGAATGAACTCGGAGGAGGTCTGGTCAAGGAAGGCCAGCAGGCCGATCGTCAGCAGCAGCAACGCCCCGAGGAGCTGCCCGCCGCGCTCTCGCCGGCGCAGGCGGGCACGGGCGCGATCGAGCAGCAGCGCGACCGCCAGCAACGCGAAGAAGCCGATGAACACCGAGAGCCGCGTCCACTGGCGGATCTCCGGCGTCACGAGATACGCGATCGAGATTCCGCCGACCGTGGCGAACATGAACGACGAGGCTGCGGCTGCCGCGAGCGGACGGAACGTCCCTCCCGGATCCCAGCGGCGGCCGAAGCCGGCTATGGCCGTGAACAGCACCACCGTCAGCCAGACCAGGCCGGCAGTGGCGAGGAAGCCCAGCGTGGCCGATTCACCTTCGGAGGTAGCGAACTCGGGTACAGCCAGGGGGCCCGAATAGCTCTGGCGCACACGGCCGAGTGCTGCGATTCGGTGACCGGTGAGCGGAAGCACGAGATTCCCCGGCTTCAAGCTGCCCTCCTTGCTCTGTCCGGGCGTTCGCAGAAACGCCTGTGAGTCGGTCCCATGGCTTGCTCGGTACACCAGCGTCGGCGAGATGTTGATCGCGAGCACCGCGAGAATCGCCGCGACGGAGACGATCCCGCCCACAAGCGGCCGGAGCGACCGGCGTATCAGTGCTACGACGGCCGCCGCGAAAGCGACCAGCACGATCGTGAAAGCGGCGTAGTAGAGGTTCCCTGATCCGACAACGCAGCAAATCGCCAGCGTGGCCAGCGAGCGCCGCGACGCCCAGGCGAGAATTCCTCGTCGCCGGCCGGCGCGGCGGGCGAATAGCGGCTCCTCCCGGTAGGTCGCGATCACGAGATAACAGCCCAGCGGAACGGCCCAGTACGCCGACAGCACGAGGTGGAACTCGCCCTGCCAGAAGTGGTAGGGCAGGAGCGTGAACAGACCCGCGCATACGGTGGCAGCCGGCGCGCTCACGCTGAGCTGCCTCATGACCGCAAATGCGCTCACCGCGACGAGCGGGAAGGTGAGAAGGAAGAACAGATTCATCACCAGCGCCCAGTCCGTCGAGAACAGCCCCAGCGCCTTGATGATCACGAAAGTCAGCTGGTCACCACCCTGCGGAAAGTCGAGGAGCTCCGAGCCGAACGGGGCCCCCATCCGCGGGTTCACGAAGTACCAGCCGTGAATCACCTCCTTGACAAGGACCGCGTAGAACTGGCCGTCGTTCTCGTAGCTGAATGGGAGTTGCAGATCGCCACGCCACAAGCGCAACGTCCAGACAGCGGCCACCAAGGACAGCGCCATCGTCGCGAGTGCCCAGCCGACCTCCGTACGCCATCCAGGCCGGGCCGGCGCGGCCGCCGAAGGAAGCCGCGGGTCAGGTGGTCTCGCGGCGAGGAGACCCGTCAACGTTGGACGATGTCGACGGCGGTCACGGTGGGGTCGGGCATGGATCTGGGTCTCCGGACTCGCCAGTTTGGACAACCATGCGGACGCGCGCGAGGGTCGCGCAAGGATGCGTGCGAACGCTGGGCTGCGCCGGGAGCTGAAAAGCGGCTCCGGCGCCGCCTCGCTGATTATCACCGTGTGCGTGTATCCGATGCGCGACCGAGCATGCGTGACCGAGGAGCGGTGGCGCGGCAGGCCGTTACGAGCGCCGCGCAACGGGCCGCGCGGGATCCGTTATCCACTCGCTCCAGGATCCCGGGTACAAGGCGGCTCGGTATCCCGCGAGCTCGAGCGCGAGCACCTCGTGCGCCGCGGTGACGCCCGAGCCGCAATAGGCTCCGACGTCGGCGTCCGCGGGGACGCCCGCCCGCTCGAAGGCCTCGCGCAGCGTCGCGGGGTCCAGGAAGCGACCCGACTCATCGAGATTCTCGGATGTCGGCAGGTTGCGGGCGCCGGGGATGTGGCCCGCGACCGGGTCGATAGGCTCGGAGATACCCAAGAACCGCTCTGGGGAACGTGCGTCGAGCAGCACGCCACCGCGAGCGAGCGCCGCCGCACCGTCGGCGTCGAGGAGCGGCATCCCGCCTTGGCGGGGAGCGAAGTCCCCGGGCTCGATTGCCGGCACTTCGCGGGTGAGCGGCAAGCCGGCACTGACCCACGAGGCGAGGCCGCCATCGAGGACGGCGACCTGGCGATGGCCGAAGAACAGCAAGAGCCACCAAGCCCGGGCAGCGGCGGTGGCGTTCGCCGCATCGTAGATCACCACCGGGCGGTGATCGCTCACGCCCACGGCTCGCATGTCGCCGCCGAACTCGCGGGCTTCCGGCAATGGATGGCGGCCGCCCTTCCCGGCCGGGCCCGCGAGCTGGGCGTCGAGGTCGATGAAGCTCGCGCCCGGAATGTGCCCGTCCAGATAGCCGGCTCGGTCGGCACCGCTGCCCACCTGCCAGCGAACGTCGAGAACCGTGGGTGGCGGCGAGCTCCAGCCGATCAGCCGATTGAGCTCGGGCGCCGAGATCAAGGGCGTCGGGAAGGGGTGGGTGGCGCTCATCTTCAGGACTACAGCAGAGGCGGGCGGCAGGACCAAGTCCTTCTCCCGGCGGATCGGTCACGCTCCGCCACCGGCGTATCAGCTCACTGCCTCTGGCGCACCCTTTCGCTGCGTGGTGACCACTCGGCGGACTGGGGTTGGTAGATATGGATCGCTCTGCGCGCCATATCTACCAACCCTCGCGCCTCGGTGACCACCATTTGGCCACCGGACCGCCTGGTCACCGCGACCGCCTGGCCACCGCCCCGCCTGGTCACCGCGCCCGCCTGGCCACCGCCCCGCCTGGTCACCGCACCGCCCGGCCACCGCACCGCCTGGCCACCGCACCGCCCGGCCACCGCACCGCCCGGGCGGGCGCGGCTCTCCGCTATCCGCAGCCCGTGTTGAACCCGCAGCTGGAGCAGGTGTAACAGCTCCCCGTCCGCTGCATCATCCCGCCGCACTGCTGACAGGCCGGGCCCAAATCGAGGCCGCGGTTGACGACCGGCTGGACCGGCGGGGTGTCGGTCAGCGCGGCGGTGGCCGGCCGCGCTTGCCCGGAGTGAGAACCGTTCCCTTCGCCGTCGCCACCGTTGCTAGGCGTGGCTTGCGGCCCTGCGGTGTCGCCGGACTGTGAGCTCGCGGCGTCCTCGGCGAGCTTACGTGCCCTGACCTCAGGGGTGAGGATCCCCAGCTCCTCCTGGAGATCGACGTCCAAGAACCGCGACGCTAGCCACCGCATGATGTAGTCGGGCATCGACTTGGCGAACGGAATCTCAGGATTGGAGGTCATCCCCTCCGGCTCGAAGCGCATGTAGCTGAACTTGCGCACGAGCGTCTCCAGCGGCACGCCGTACTGAAGCGCGATCGAAATCGCGGTCGCGAACGAGTTCATCATTCCGCGCAGCGTCGAGCCTTCCTTGCCGATGTCGGTCAGGAAGATCTCGCCAACCGAGCCGTCCTCGTACATCCCAGCGGTGATGTAGCCCTCGTGGCCGCCGATCGAGAACTTGTGGGTAATCGACTGGCGTTCCCGCGGCATCCGCCGGCGCTTCGGCGGCGCCTTCTTCAGCGCCTCGGCCACCGCCTGATCGATGTCCTTCTGGTCAAGCGCCTGCGCACCAGCGTCGGCCTGTGCGTCGGTGCGCAGCGCCTGTGCGGTCTTGGAGCCGTCGCGGTAGATCGCGAGCGCCTTGATCCCGACACGCCAGGCTTTGAGGTACGCATCGGCGATGTCCTCGACGGAGCTGTCCTCGGGCAAGTTGCAGGTCTTCGAGATCGCCCCGCTGATGAACGGCTGCACCGCGCCCATCATCTTGATATGGCCCATGTGGTGGATCGCCCGCTCGCCGACGGCCACGTCAAACACCGGTAGGTGAGCGGCGTCGAGTTCAGGAGCGCCGATGATCGTTCCATGTTCGTTGACGTAGGCGACGATCTGCTCGATCTGCTGGTCGCTGTAGCCAAGCGTCTGCAGCGCCAGCGGAACGGTGCGATTGACGATCGTCATCTGGCCGCCGCCGACGAGCTCTTTGAACTTGACGAGCGAGAAGTCCGGCTCGACCCCGGTCGTATCGCAGTCCATCAGGAAGCTGATCGTTCCGGTTGGCGCGAGCACCGTGGCCTGCGCGTTGCGATATCCGTGCAGCTCGCCGGCCTGGACCGCCTGATCCCAGGAGGAGCGCGCTCCCGCGAGCAGCGCCGTATCCGCGCAGGCCGAGTCAGGAATCGCGTAGGACGCGTCGCGATGCATCCTCATCACCGCGTTATGCGCCTCCCGATTCTCGGCGTATCGATCGTAGGGGCCGATGGCCGCCGCGATCCGAGCCGAGCTCAAGTAGCCGCGGCCGGTCATCAGCGCCGTGATCGCCGCCGCGGTCCCGCGACCGGCATCGGAGTCATAAGGCACACCGTCCGCCATCAGGTACGCGCCCAAGTTCGCGTAGCCGAGGCCCAGCTGCCGAAACGCCCTCGCGTTGCTGGCGATCAGATCCGTCGGATAGCTCGAGGGCGAGACGATGATCTCCTGCGCCAGAAACATGATGTCGACAGCATGCGTGAACGACTCGACATCGAAGGTCCCGTCCGGGCGGCGGAACTTCATCAGGTTCAGCGACGCCAGGTTGCACGCGGAGTCGTCGACGTGCATGTACTCACTGCAGGGATTGGAAGCGTTGATTCGCCCGGAGTTTGGGGAGGTGTGCCATTGGTTGATCGTCGTGTCGTACTGAATGCCTGGGTCCGCGCATCTCCAGGCCGCCTCAGCGATCTCCTTCAGCAGCTGCCGAGCCGCGATCGGTTCGCCAATCGGCTCACCGTTGGTCCGCTGGGTCAGCCTCCAGTCCTCGTCGTTCTCGACCGCGTGCATGAACTCGTCAGTGACCCGCACAGAGTTGTTCGCGTTCTGATACTGAATCGAGTGAAAGCCCTCACCGTCGATCGACATGTCGAAACCGGCATCCCGCAGTGCGGCCGCTTTCTCCTCCTCGTTGGCCTTGCACCAGATGAACTCGCGGATATCGGGATGATCGACGTCGAGCACCACCATCTTCGCTGCCCGCCTGGTCCCGCCGCCTGACTTGATCGAGCCCGCCCACGCGTCCGCTCCGCGCATGAACGACACCGGACCCGAAGCGGTTCCGCCCCGGCTCAGCGGTTCCATCGACCCGCGGATTCTCGAGAGGTTGATACCCGATCCCGAGCCGCCTCGGAAGATGATCCCCTCCTTGGTGTTCCACTCGAGGATCGACTCCATGTTGTCCTCCACCGAGAGGATGAAGCAGGCGCTTGCCTGCATCTTCGGATCGCCGACGGCGTGCCAGCCGACGTTGAACCAGACCGGTGAATTGAACGCAGCCATCTGATGCAGGAGGATGTGCGTCAGCTCTGCCTCGAATGCGTCCGCGTCATCGACGGTGGCGAAGTAACCGCGTTCGCGGCCCCAACCCGCGATCGTCCCGGCCACGCGTCCGATCATCTGCTTGACCGAGCGCTCACGAGCGGCGGATCCAGGCTGACCGCGGAAGTACTTCTGGCTGACGATGTTGGTTGCGTTCTGCGACCAGGACTTGGGGAACTCCACGTCGCGCTGCTCGAACGAGATCTTGTCGCCGTGGCCAATACGCGCGTCCCGCAACTCCCACTCCACCGCGTCGAATGGATGGACCTCAGGATCGGTGAAATGGCGGCGAATCGAGAGGCCTTGTCCCGCCTCGTCCGACGACGTGAATTGGGTCTGCGGGATGTGCTCCATTACCTGCCTGCTCCTCTCGATTTCCACTGTTTGCGCTGCTTTTGCCCGGCTCCTTGTCGCCGAGGGGGTAACGGCGGATCCTTGCGCACGGGTCGGACGGAACGAGGGCGGCAGGCGGGCCTCAAAGCCGACCGAATCGCAAAAGCTACACACGAACATTTTAGCGCCTCCGGTCGCGCCATTCCGTCGCTCGGAGTGGTGATTTGCCCGCTCACACGGCGTTTTTCGGTAGAGCCGGCGCACGGAGACCGCCCTCGCCGTCGCCGTTCCCTCCGCGGGCGGGAGCCATCCCGCGGGCGAGCGCTGGAAATCGATCGTCTGCGAGAGGGGTCTGTTATACCTGTCGCCTCGATGCCTCCGACGAGCACCCAACGATGAAGCTGCTCGTCACGGGCGGGGCGGGCTACATCGGTTCCGTCGTCACCAAGCAGCTGCTGGACGCCGGACATGAAGTCGTGGTGTTCGACAACCTCGAGCGGGGCCACCGGGCCGCGGTGCCCGCAGCCGCGCGCCTGGTAGTAGGTGATCTGCTGGAGGGCGACTCTCTCGCCGGTGCGCTCAGAGAAGGGTTCGACGGGGTGCTGCACTTCGCGGCGCTTGCCCTGGTGGGCGAATCGGTCTCCCATCCCGAACGCTATTACCGCAACAACGTGGCCGGCAGCCTGAACCTGCTCGAGGCGATGGCGGCGGGTGGCGTCAGGCAGCTGGTGTTCTCATCGACGTGCGCGGTATACGGACAGCCCGACGAGGTGCCGATCGCCGAAGATGCGCCCACTCGTCCTTCGAGTCCCTACGGTGCCTCGAAGCTGGCGGTCGACTGGCTGATCGGTGATTTTTGCCACGCGCATGGCCTCGGCGCGATCAGCCTGCGGTACTTCAACGTCGCCGGAGCGAGCGGCGATCTCGGTGAGGATCACGATCCGGAAACGCATCTGATCCCAAACATCCTGAAGGCAGCTTTGAAGACGAACCCCGTCGTCGAGATCTTCGGGACCGATTATCCGACGCCGGACGGAACCGCGATCCGCGACTACATCCATGTCGAGGATCTCGCGGCCGCCCATCAGTTGGCGCTCGACAGCGCATCTCCCGGACAGCATGCGATCTACAATCTCGGCAACGGGAGCGGATTCTCGGTTCGCGACGTGATCGCGGCGGCCGAGCGGGTAACGGCGCTCGAGATCCCCACACATGAGGCGCCACGGCGTCCGGGAGATCCTCCGATGCTTGTCGCTGCCAGCGACAAGATCCGCTCGGAGCTCGGCTGGGAGCCGAGCAAACAAGACCTCGAAGAGATCGTCGCCGACGCATGGTCGTTTGCGCGCGCTCGGCCGAGCGGCTACTCAAAGTAGGTCGGCGATCGCGTCGAGTGCATCGGCGAGCACCTGCTCAGGTGGCTGGCTCCCGTCGATCCGCTTGATGCGGTCGCTATCGGCTGCCCACAGGCTCAGGTAAGCGGCGGCGACGCGAGCGAAGAACGCCTCGTCCTCTCGCTCGAGTCGATCGGGGGGATCCGGCCGAGCCGCCGAACGAGCCCGTCCGACTTTGGGCTCGAGCGCTACCAGCAGCGTTCGATCGGGGCGGAGGCCGTTGACCGCGAACGCGTTGATCGCACGCACCGAATCGATTCCAAGCTGACGACCAGCGCCTTGATATGCGAGCGAGGAATCCACGAACCGGTCCACCAACACCCAGGCGCCCGCCTCGAGCAGCGGTTCGATCGCCTCCTCGACAAGCTGTGCCCGAGCCGCGGCATAAAGCAGCGCCTCCGCGCGTGCGCCGATGTTCAAATCGGAATCCTTGACCAGCGCTCGAACCCGTTCCGCGGCTCGCACGCCCCCCGGCTCTCGCAACAGTCGAGCCGTGATGCCGCGCTCCGTCAAGGCCTCCTGCAACGAGATGGCTAAGGTGGTCTTTCCAGCCCCGTCGATTCCCTCGATCGTGATCAGACGTCCGTCGCTCATGGGCAGCGGTTCGACGTTAGCGGTGGCTAGGATCGAGTGCGTGCTGGCGGAGCTCGATCGTCATTCTCACGCCCGCGCGGTGCTCGAGCCGGCGCTGGGTGCTGAGACGCAGCCCTCGCACGCGTATCTGTTTCACGGGCCGGGAGGATCGGGCAAGCGATCTGTGGCCCGCGCGTTTGCCGCCGAGCTGCTCGCGGCCGGCTCGCCGAATCCGGAAAGTGCTCGCGCGCGCGTCGGCAGCGGTTCGCACCCGGACCTTACGTGGGTCGCTCCCAGCGGAGCGCACGAGATACTCGTGAGCGACATCGATCGGCCGGTTGTGGCCGCCGCCAGCAAAACGCCGTTCGAGGCGACCCGCCGTGTATTCGTGATCGAGCGCGTCGACGAGCTCGGCGACGAGGCTGCCAACCGGATGCTCAAAACGCTCGAAGAGCCGCCGTCGTTCGTCCATCTGATCCTGCTCACCGATCGGCTCGCAGAGGTGCTGCCGACGATCGTCTCCCGCTGCCAGCTGGTTCGCTTCGACGCCCGCTCGGCCGACACGGTCGCCGAGGAGCTCGAGTCGGCCGAGGTCTCGAGGGAGACGGCGATCGCTTGCGCCTTGCTGTCGATCGGCGACGGCGAGCACGCGCGGGAGTTGGCCACTCCCGAAGGTGCCTCGCTGAGGGAAGCGGCCGAAGCATTCGCACGGGCCGCAGTCGAGGGCGAGGTTGCGCGTCGAGCGCCATGGGTCGGCCTGCTCGCGGCTGTCCGAGCGCGTGGGGAGGCGACGCGCGCGGAGCTCGAGTCGAAAGCAGCTGCCGAGCTCGAGCTCTACCCGCGCAAGGAGCGCAAGCGGATCGAGACCGAATGGAGCGAGCGGATCAGGCGGGCCCGGCGCAGAGTCGAGACTCAGGCGCTCGACCTGGCGCTGCAATTGGTCGGGCTGTGGTTCGCCGACCTCGTGTTTCTTGCCTGGGAAGCGGAAGACCTGGTGAGGCATTCAGACCGGGTCGCCGAGCTGCGGGCGGAGGCTGGCCGCGAGCCGGCAGCGCTGCGGGCGGCGATCGAGCTAGTCGAGGATACGCGGCTGCGGTTTCAGTTAAATGTCTCTGAGGAGCTTGCATGCGAGGCGCTCGCCTATCGCTTAGAACGCGCGATCGCGTCGTGAGCGAACCGCGACTCGTTTATCTCCGCGCTCCGGCGTGGAGTGATCGTGACGAGTTCGTTTCGCTGATGCGCAAGAGCCGCTCCTTTCATCGTGCTTGGGCGACCGCCCCTACCGACAACCCGCGATTCGACGCGTACCTGGCCGATGCCCGCCGGTCAGACTTTGAAGCAATGCTCGTCTGCCGGACCGAGGACGACGCGATCGTCGGCTTCTTCAACCTCTCGCAGATTGCCCGCGGCTCGCTGCAAAGCGCGTATCTGGGTTATGCCGTGGGCAAGCCGTTCGCGCAGCATGGGTACATGCGCGAGGGAATCGAGCTCGTCCTGCGCGAAGCGTTCTCCAACCTGAAGCTTCATCGCATCGAGGCCAACATCCAGCCCGAGAACCAGGCTTCGATCGCGCTCGCGGAAGGAGCAGGATTTCGCCGTGAAGGTTTCTCCCCTCGCTATCTGAAGATCGCTGGGCGCTGGCGCGATCACGAGCGCTGGGCCATCCTCGCTGACGAATGGCGCGCCCGCAGCAACGCCGCCGGATTACTCGGTAGCGCTCCGTGAGCCGCCGATAGACTCGGTCGCAGCTTGCCGACGTAGCTCAGCTGGTAGAGCACTTCACTCGTAATGAAGGGGTCCCCGGTTCGAGTCCGGGCGTCGGCTTTAGGGAATTAGCTGGAAATTGCCTGGTTTCGTCGGTCGAGTACCACAAGTTCCGAGGTCTGGGTTGGGGTATGGAAGCGATTTGGAAGCCTCCCGACATGGGAAGCGCCCCCGCTCCGGACCCGAGCGAGGGCGCTTTGTCTGACGGCTTGGCGATGTCTATGCGTCGTCGCCGAGCGCGATGCGAAGGGCGCCGCCGAACTCGGCCCTCATCCGCGAGCGGCGCATGTGCCGGCGCCGGGCGTCAGCTATCTCGCGGATGTAGACGACACGCGTGACCGTGGCATCCCGATGGCCGAGGAAGAACGCCACTTCGTCCACGCTCTCGCCCGCCAGCAGCGCCCGAGAGGCGACGGTGTGCCGGAACGAGTGCATCGATGGCACCGAGCCAGCCGGCGCCGGGATCGGACTGCCGGACGCGTCTGCTTGGTGCAGGACCGGAAACGTCGGCTGTCCGTGCTCGTCGGTGGCGCGCTGCTGTGCTTTGCGCAGCTCACGCGCGACGTTCCGTTGCCCGAGCGGCCGGCCGATGCGGGTGGCGAACACAAATGCCTCGGATCGCGGATCGTGTACCGAGCGCATGTGCCTGGCGAGGACCAGCGCGAGCTCGCGCGGGATCGGCACCGTGCGGGCGGAGCCGTCGGTCTTGGTCGGGCGACGGTTGCCGTGCCGGTCGACCTGGAAGCCGAACGTGATCTCGGCCTCGTCCAGGTTGTCGACGGTGACATCCGCCCAGGTGAGGCCGCACAGCTCCGAGATCCGGGCGCCGGTCAGGGCGGCGACCGTGAACAGCGTCCGGTATGGCTCGGTTGAGGCCGCCAGCGTCTGCTCGATCTGCTCAGGCGTGAATAAGTCCGGCGCTATGGGCACGTATCCATGACCACAATTCCGCGTGCTTGTTGATCCAGCCCATGGCGTCCAGCGAGCGGGTTTCGCCTGCGGGCGGGAACCAGTCGGCGCAGATGGTCGGCGATGCCATAGTCGAGTCGGCGCCCCAACGACCAGGTAACCGCCGATGAATCGATCCCAGCTGTAGGCGGCGGTTAGCTTGAACAGGTCGTTGGCGACCTCGAAGACGTTGTCGCCGTCCAGGGACCACTTGTTCTCCAGGATCAGAACGCGGTCATCGGCCTCGTAGAAGACGATGTCTGGGCCACCCGGGAACGGGTGCCATCCTGTGAACGGGTAGTTCCGCTGCCCCCCTTCGAGCTCGACACGCCCTCGCGTCCACCGGGCCATGCCGGCATACGGAGCTCATGGTCGAGGTCGCGCTCGAGCACACGCTCGCCGTTTGCATTGCGGCCTGCTAAGCGAGCAGCCGTCTCATTGAGCGTGTCAGCCAGAACCCGATCGGCTTCGGTCGCAGTCAATCCTCGGCTCCGCAACTTGCTGGTCACGAGTTCACCCGCAACGCCATCTGCTTCCCTCGGCAGTTCATCCCGCTCGATCCTAGTTCCGATAATGCCGCGCTCTCCGAAATAGGGGAAGCCGCGGTCGGCGGCCTTGTCGGCGAGATTCACGCGCGCATAGAGTCGACGGCTTGGACGTCGAGGAGTTCATCCGGGACCACCGGGAGGTGTTCCACATGGCCGCGCCCGGAAGCTGGGCGCAGATACGACGCGACGGGCTCCTCAGCACCTCGGCCCTGCTCGACGCCTACCGCGTGACGGGTGACGAGCGTCGGCTCCTAGAGTCGTGTCGCCGCGGTAAGTCGAGGCCCATCCGCCATTCGGATACCGGCGAGACCGCCTGCATTCGCGACAGCGGCCCCATCACCGAGAAGCTGCTCGCGAAGAAGCTCACGGGCGGGATGAAGCCGCAGGACTGGTATCGGCTGCTGAACGCGCACGTCTTCTTCTGGGTCCGCGAGAACGACCTGCGCACCTTCCTCAGCCGCTACGGCAACACTGACCACGACGTCATCACGGTGAGCACAAGGCGACTCGTTGAGCGCGACCACGATCGCATCGCGATCACGCCGTTCAACACCGGCAGCATCCGACGACTGAGCGAATACGAACGTGGGCCGGACACGTTCTCAACCATCTACGACTTCGACCTCGACCGATGGCGCAAACGAATACAGCACCGTCCGCCGATAGTCGAGCTTGCGGTCCGGCGCGAGGTTCCGCGCATCGAGGAGGTGGCCCTACTCGTCCAGCGCCGCAGAGGGGGCTACGAGATCCGTAGAACCGTCTGGTCGGCCGAGCCCTTGGGGAGCGCAGGCAGCGGCGAGCCCTGAGCCGCTAACGCCAGCGGAGGGTGGCCCGCTGATTTCGCCGATTTCGGCGCGAGCGCGCCGTCGCGAGGCAGTCGGGAAATCCACATGTAGTGGGTTGCATTACCTCAAATCGGCGCGATCTCGGTTCTGAAATGGGATCGCACCGTCAATAACGAGGCGATTTAGAGCCCTCATCTCCCACATCGCGGTCTTGGCGCTCAACTATTCCGAAAGCCTCTCGCCAATGGGATCGTCCGGTCCGCGGTGGCTGGAGAGGCGAAGCACTCGCGGGTGTCCGCCGCGTAGAGGCCTAGTCTCGGCGGCATGTCTACTCCGATCATTCTGCTAGTTGGAGCTGGGGCCTCGTTTGCTGTAGTGTCTGGCTGAGGTCGGCGCCAACGAGCGACCTCCGCTGACGCGCCAGTTCTTCGGTTGCGCTAGGGCTCAAGCGCTGTTGACGATTTAGACGCTTGCCCGCGAAGCGCACAGCGTCATCACGCGGGACATGCGGTCGGACACGACTATCGCGTTCGAGGAGGCACTCCCGCGTCTCGAAACCGACGGGTATCCGCATCACCAGCAGATGGCGCTGGCCGTCCCGCCCTTTCTTCAGGCGCTCTTGCTCGAGTACAGCCAAGATCTGGACGCCCGCTGCGTTCGCTATGGCATTTTGGTCGACGAGCTGCTCAAGCTCCGGAGCACTGTCGTCTTCGTCAGCCTCAACTACGACACGTTGCTCGACAATCGCCTCGCTGCGTTCTCGTCGCTTAACTCGATGCGTGACTACCTTCACACGCCGCTCGGTTGGTCGTTGATCAAGCCTCATGGGTCGGTTGCCTGGTTCTTCGAGCAGCCAGCAGCGTTTCGATCCGCGCACGGCCCCGGGCGATCGGCCAATCGTCCGGCCAGCCATCGAGTGCGTGCCGACGACCGCAATGGACCTTGCGGAGCTGCGCGCTTCGGCCACCGGCGATCCGCACGGTCCATGCGTCCGATACCCCGCTCTTGCGCTCCCGGACGGACCGAAGGATGAACTTGTCCTTCCCGCCGAGCACCTCGACCACCTGCGCGGGATTCTTGGACGCTCGCAGGAGATCTATCTGCTGGTGCTGGGTTACAGCGCGCTGGACACGGAGATCCTGAAGCTGATCGCAGAGTCGGACTGCAAAGTGCGACGCGTGACGGTCGTCAATTGCGATGTAACGGCGGCACTTGAGGTCTTCGACCGAGTCACGAGCACCGGAATCGAGCCAATCTGGCCCGACGTGTTCGATGGTTCCTACATGCAGTGGATCGACAACGATGGCCTATCTCGTTGGGCTGCCGAGTACATGGGACGACCCGAGTCAGCGAATGACCCAGCCAAACTGCGTCAGGCCTTGGCGGACCGTCGCCGGCACCAGGAAATCCAGCGCCGGCTTCAAGCGAACGACAGCATCCGCACACAGCAGTTCTGAGGATTGAATCCCTAAGCATTGTCGCCAACGCGATCGCCCGACGCGAGCCGGCGGGAGAGTCAAAGCGATCGTGCGGACAGCGGCAACCGAACGCTCGAAATTGGGCGAAACCGATCGCGCGGCCTGCCGATGCAGCGCCGGCCGACATCCACCGAAGCAAGCGTCGCGGCAGCCGCAATTCGCGACGTTGCGATGCTTCGCAGCCTCGGCGACCCCGTCCTCTTACTCGCGGAATTTCCCTTGTGGGGCGCAATGGTCCCCGAGCTTCCGGACACCCTATACGTCTGGGAAATACCGTTCTCTGACGACTGCGCCCGTCGCGGCAGCTCCCCACGCGCACTCGTGGGCTGGCTTCCCCTTCGGCGACAAAGGAGCACTGTTGCGAGCGGCCGGCACGGTCCCGGTCCCGTTAGTGGGGAGGGCCCTCGCGGACCTCTAGTACCGACTCACGGGCGAACTTGGCGACTGTCTCGAGCAGCGGCTCGCGCTCGGCCCGCTGGACCCGATCACGAAGACTGGACACGTCGTCGTCAGCGAGGACGGTAACCGGCCGATCGGCGATGACTCGGCCCGTGTCGCACTCCGGATCGACCAAGTGCACTGTCGCGGCGGAGGCCGTCACGCCCAGATTCGAGCACCGCACGATGGACCTGCTCGCCGAATATGCCCTTGCCGCCGAAGCGCGGGATCGGAGCAGGATGAGTGTTGATCATGCGACCCGAGAACCGCTCGAGTGTGTGTGGCCTGACCTTGCGCAGGAAGCCCGCCAAGGCGACCAGATCAACGCCGCGGGCCTGTAGCACCGCGACCATCTCCTTGTCGCAGCGTTGCGCGCCGACGCCTTCTCGTCGAGCACTACGGACTCGATGCTCCCGCCGACTGCGAGCCGAGCGGCGCCGACATCCGGTCGGCTGACAATCAGCAACCCAACCTCGGCGGCGATTCCCTCGTCTCGAAGGCCGTCGGCCAGCGCTGCGAATGTCGTCCCTGCTCCAGACGCAAGCACAGCGACCCGGAGCCGCCGGCTATGTGGCATGTGAAACCAGGCTTGGCTCAGTGCGTCAGGGCCTGTGCAGGCCCCCAACCCGCGGATGGCCGGGCGGTGGGCCTTGTGTCCGAGCGGCCCGCCGATCCTCCGAGTCGCGCGGCCCTCACGGGTGCCGTGGCTACGAGCCGGCTCTACCGGCTCACCTGCGCGGGGCGAAACGGTCGCTTTCAATGAAACCGCACAAGTTCGCCAGGCTTCCGGTAAGCCGACAGGGTTGTTATGGTAACCGGCTAGTAGGGTTCCCAGCGTACGCGGAGGACACGCTCGCCTTATGGGTCAAGGATTTGAAGTGCATGCCGCGCTCGTGTGCTGAAGGCAGACTGGGCGCCGAGGAGAGCTGCTGGTGGTCGAGCTGAGAAGCGTGCGGCTGCTCGTTTCGGTGGTTTGCCTTGCCGCGTTGACTTCGTCGGCGTTTGTTGGCAGCGCGAGCGGCGCGGGGGCGGCGAGCGTGAGCGGGGCGACGCTTACTCGGGCGCTGCGTGGTTTGGTGGCGATGCCCGGTGGGCCGCCCGGCGCGATTGCGGTGGTGCAGCACGGCCGCTCGATTGCGCGGTACCGGGCGGGGGTGGCTGACCTTCAAACCGGGCGGCCCATCCGGGCGTCTGATCACATGCGGCTGGCCAGCGTGTCAAAGGCATTTAGCGGAGCGGTTGCGCTGGCCTTGGTCGATCGCGGCCGCCTGTCGCTCGATGACACCATCGGCAAGCTGCTGCCATGGCTACCGCGACCTTGGTGGCCGGTGACGCTTCGCCAAGCGCTCAATCACACCAGCGGCCTGCCAGACTTCGCCAGCCGCGCATGGCAAGAGGCCTTGGCGATGGCGCCTCACGCGACCCCCCCGCCGCCGTGGCTGCTGGCCTACGTGTCGCGCGAGCCGCTTGTGTTCAAGCCCGGTTCGCGCTACGCCTACTCCAACAGCGACAACATCGTGGTCGGGCTGATGATCGAAGCCGCCACCGGCCGCTCCTTTGAGCAGGAGCTCGCCGCGCTCGTCCTGCGGCCGCTGAGGCTGCGCCAGACCAGTCTGCCGGCCGGCTTTCGGATGCCCTTCCCGTTCCTGCACGGCTATGACTTCTCTGCGCCCCCGCGCGATGATTTGAGTACCGTGTCCAGCGGTGCGTGGACGTGGGCCGCGGGTGGCATGGTGTCCACGCCGGCAGATCTGAACAGGTTCATCCGCGGCTACGCGGGTCGGGCGCTGTTCAGCAGACGGGTTCAATCCCAGCAGCTGCGATTCGGCGCCGGCCATTCGGAGCCGATCGGACCGGGAACCAACAGCGCCGGGCTCGGGATCTTTCGCTACCGCACTCGCTGCGGCACGGTATACGGGCACACCGGTAACTACTTCGGCTACACCCAGTTCGCCGCCGCGACGCTCAGCGGCCGTAACTCGGTCACCGTGTCGGTCAGCGAGCAGCTAAATCAGAACTACACCGGCCAGCGACTCGCTGTCTTCAAGCGCCTACGGGCGGCCGAGGCGATCGCCGTCTGCGCCGCGCTGGGCAACGGCCGCTAGCGGCAGCAGCGGCCGGGCGACGGCGCGGAGATCTCGCGTCGGCCGCCGAGCGCTTGCGGCTGGGCTTGCCGGCGAGATGCCGGATCAGCGCGCGCTGGATCGCGCGGCCGTTCGGATGTTCCAGTCCAGCGGCACGCGGATCCGGGCGCATTGAAGGCGCGGTCCGCGCGGCTCATAGGACGCCCAGTGGATCGGGCCCGCCAACCGCCGTCGCGGAGCCCGCCGACCCGGGCACGGCCGCGACCGGCCCAGCGGCCGAGACGCGCCGCCGAACGCCAACACTGCCGTCAGAGTGGCGTACAGCTTCAATCGGTCCGCGTCGTCACCCCTCCGGCCGGTCCGGCCGTTGCGTAATAGGAACACAATCTGGGCCTCGCCGCACGCAGCGGTCACAGGATCGGTGGATTGGGGAGTGGTTTCCCGAAGTCCGGGTCAAACGGCTGTCGATCGGCGTGGCATGTTTGCCGGCGTGCGGTGGCGGGCCGGATCAGATACGCGCTGAGCGCGTGATCGAGGCACACGCTGGGGTCTTGGGTGCTGGTGTGGCCGTAGCCGTCGAGGGTCAGCAGCTTGGCGTTGCCGAGCAGGCGCGCAACTCGGCGGGCGCCTGCGTACGCGGTTTGTGGGTCATACCGGGTGCCGATCACCAGGACCGGGTTCGGGGTCGACCTGTTCCACGGTCCGCTGTAGCGGTCAGCGTTCACCAGCGGCCAACCGGCGCACGGCACCGCGAACCACCAGCCGGGCACCACCGAAAACGGGCTGACCCGCGTCAGCCGGCCGATGATGCTCGGCCACGCCTGCGGGCCTAGCCGCGGCCGCGGCTGGTCTGCGCACTGCAGCGCCGTCAATGAATTGAGCATCGACTGATACAGCGGCCTGGCTTGTTGTAGCGCCGTCTCGATGGCTGATCCGTTGCCGCTGGCGGCCTGCTCGAGCCCGGCCGCGATCTGTGGCCAGCTCGCCGGCTCGCCGACGTTCGGGAACACGTAAAGCAACAGATCGCCATAGCTGAGCCGATGCGGGGCAGGCGCTGACGGCGCCGGGATCGGCCCGTGGCGCAGCCGCGCCAGCAGCCCGCTCACTCGCGCTTTGACCGACCCGTGGCCCGCCAGCGCACACCGCGCCGGCCCCGCGGACTGACATAACGACTGCAGCTTGGAGAACACCAGATCGAAGTCAGCAAAACTGCTGGCAATAAACGCCTGGGTGGAGGTCGTGAACGGGACCGGATTAACAGCGCCGTCCAGCACCATCGCGCGCACCCGCCGCGGGAACATGTTCGCGTAGGTCTGTCCGATAACGGTGCCGTATGACACGCCTCGGTAGTTCAGCTTGCGGTCGCCGACGAGCTTGCGTAGATAGTCAAGATCGCGGGCCGTGTCGGCGGTCGAGTCGTGCGCCAGCAGACGGCGGCTGAGCGCGACACAGCGCTTCACGAACGCCAGCGCCTTTGGCAGGTAGCGCACCGACTCTGGCCTCGTGGTCGGCACCGACCACCCGGGCCCCCAGAACCTGGCCTCGGCGCGGGTGCTCGCGAAACACCGAACGTGCGTGCTCGCGCCGGTGCCGCGCGGATCCCAACCAACGACATCAAACCGCCCGTGACCGAACCTGTCCAGGACCGCCCCGCCGGCCTTCACAATCGGTACCCCCGCCACGCCGGGACCGCCGAAATTGACGAACAGCGATCCGATCCGCTGCCCCGGCCGGCTCGCCAAGTAACGAACCACCGCCAGCGAGATTGTGCCCCAGCCCGGCCGAGCCCAATCCAGCGGAACCTGCACCCTCGCGCACTGCAAGCGCTCCCCGCACCCCTTCCACACGATCCGCGTAGTCACGCTTGAAGACGCCACGACCGACGACTCCGCTGCGCTCGCCACCCCGGTCTGGATAAGCAGCGCTCCCGCGACAGCGCACGCCAGCACGGTCACCGATGCCCCTATGCCTTTCCGTGTGCGTCTCACCTGTCTGCCTGTCGTGATTGACATTTGTCTGCCTTCCGTCGTTGGGTGCGGGTCATCTATCCGTCAGGGAACTGATCGCCGGGAGCTGGTGGTAGGGCAGTTGGCTCGCCGGCCAGTGGCTTGCCGAAGGTCGAGTCAAAACGGTCGGCGATCGCGCTGGCAGAACGGTCCCACCCGCGGCGGGGTGCGGAGGTGGGCGAGGCCACGGACCCGCCACTTCCGGTGCACTGGCTCGGCTCCTGAGGCTGGGCCGCGGCTCACCCGGAGAAAGGCGCTCCGCCTGGAGGGAAGGTGACCTCGTCCCTTTCGAGTAAGAGCTGATCGCGGCGGACCAGCGGCGGCGCCGCAGGGCCAATGTCGAACTGATCGGTAGCTTTGTCGAACCCCACCGCTTCGCCGGTTAGCGCAAAGCGCGCGAACACATACGGTTGCCCATTGGAGAGGACCGCATTGGGCCCATCGGTGACCTGAAAGTGCAGATGCGCAGCGGTTGAGCTGCCGGTGTTGCCGACTCTTCCGAGGAGCTCTCCGCGATGCACACGCTGGCCGACGTGAACGGCAACGCTACCCGGCTGTAGGTGGGCGTAGGCCGCGTAGCGCCCGCCGCCCAGCGCCTCGGTGACCTCGTTGCCGAGCACGTTTTGCACGTTCAGGTTGGCCAGCGGGTGCGGCGGGGTGTTCTCGGGCAGGTCGTTGCGCGTGTCAATGACCACCCCCGACGCGGCCGCGATCACCGGGTCGCCGAAGATGACATAGCTCTCGTTCTTGCTCGGGTCTCCCACGCGCGAGCGGCCATGACTGTCGAGCCGAAGCCAGTCGATCGCGTAGCGCTGGGCCAGATAGCGCCGCCCATCAACGGACAACAGCGCCCTGGTATGCGCGCTCTCGCCGCAGCAGCCATTGGTGTCGAAGTAGCGGGCACCGAGCAATGGCGGTCCCAACACGACCGGACCGCGCGAGCTCACCATGGTGCGCGCGCCGTTGACCGTCTCTCGACGCGCGGGCCGGGAGAGGTCGGTGAACTCGATCCGGTGCACCAGGCGGCGGGGAATACGAGCGCCTCGGGAAAACGACACATCGAGCCACAGCACCCCGCCGCCGCTGGACGGCAGCTCGTCTGTGGGCTGGTGCAACTGCGCGGCGTTGCTCATGATCTTGCGCACCGCACCGGCGCCATCGTAAGAGACGATCACCGACCGATCCGCCGCGTCAAGCACCTGCACCCGGTCGATCCGCTCCCCCGACGCGGCCACGTTTAGCAGCGAGATCTCATACACCAGATGCCGGCGCTTGTCCGTGCCAAGTACCGGCGTAGGCGCGGCGATTACATTGGCGGAAAGCCCGACTAGCGCCGGCAGCGGTTCCCCCGGCCCAGTACCGGAGCTCTGCACCCGTGCCCAGGCTAAGCCAGCACCGGCTCCGACCACCAGCGCACCCAAGAACGCAACACCAAACCAGCGGATGACAAACGACCTACCCCCGAGCAAAACGCCCCGCCGATCAGCGCGTCCGTCCAAGAAAATCACCCTCTCCAGGTGCGCAACCGACGCCGAGCCGGCCCACAGAGAGTGACCCGATGCCGCGTCTAGAGGCCTTCTTGCGGCAAGCATACCCAAACCTCCACAGCCAAGGGGACATCGACACCCCCTTCACGCCAGCCGGACCTCCCGCTTACGCCCAGCCTAGGACCGTATAGCCTCTTTGGTCGTCGACGAGCCGCGTTGCGCAGTTCGGGTTACCTCGACTGCGGCGAGCAGGCTCGAGGCTCGGCGCGGCCAGCGTCGCAGCTCGTGGCGCAGGGCGTGGGTTTCGGGCTCGACCGCGATCAGCTTTACGAGCGCCGAGGAGTCCAGGTAGGCAACCTGGGCACTACTCGCCACGGGCGCGCGAGGCGTCTGGCTGCGGTCCACGCTCCAGCGCGAGCGCCGCGCTCGGGGGCGCGCCAGGCCCCAGATCCAGCGGCTCGACGTCCAACAGCTCGCCTTGGGCCGCGCGGACGGTCTGCTCGGCGAGCGAGAGGCGATCAGACGGCGGTGGCTGGGACGCGCGCATGGCCATCAACGCCCAAGCGTATACGGGCGCCGCGGATAATCCAGCCGTCGACCTAAAGAACCCAGGCGCGGACTCTGGCGGCGGCGGCGAGCACTCATGGAACGTGTTGCACCGGCCCCAGGGGCAGCGGGTCCGGGAAACAGGGTTCCCTGACCGGTTGGGGGAAGACTGACCCTGAAGCCGCGGGCGATTCGGGTTGGGAATTGCTCGGCGAAAGCGACTGGTTCGGGCGGGCTTTGGAGCCATGGTTCCGTTGGCCGCGAAAGCTCCTTTGATGCTCGGGCGCAACGCGGCACGTGGGGATGTGAACCACTGAGGTCTCGCTCGGCTAAACCGACTGGTTCGGACGAGCTGTTGGCTTCATAACCTCCACCGCCGGGTAGAGCCGCCTTGAGCCACTGGGGCGCGGCGTGATATCACCAGGAGCGGCTTATCCACCTCCTCAACAGCGAGCGCGTAGCAGGGGCGGTCGACGCGGCCGCGGTTGACCGATGCGCCGCGACAAAGGCACGGCCGCCGAACCGCGGCAGGCCCATCGTCCTGGGCATTCGGTCCTGTTCTTGGCGCGCCGGGCGTTTGGGGCGCACCGCCCTGTGCCCCGAAACCGGGACTGCCTCGCACGATCGTTCGCCTTCGCGCCGGCGTCCACCAGCGCTCTGGCGACCGGGCGAGTACACCGGTCGGCCGGTATCGGCGCCACGGCTGACGATCGCAACCTGTCGCGGCGGGAACGCGCTCACTGGGGCGCGGCGGCGCAAGGGATCGATTCGCTATTGCGTACCGCGCCGGTGGCGTGAAGCGGTGCCCGAGGTCAGGGGCGGATGACCGACCGTCAGCTGGCGTAGAGTCCGCCGCATGCCCACCTTCGTCCTGCGTCTCATCGCTCCACGCCCGAATTTCGCCCAGACCATGACGGACTCGGAGCGGGAGATCATGAACAGCCACGCTGCCCATTGGCGCCCGTATCTCGAGCGTGGCGACATGGTGGTGTTCGGACCGGTTCTCACCGACGAGGACTCGTACGGCCTCGCGGTTATCGAGACGAGAGACGAGCAGGCGCTGCGCGAGTTCGCGGCGCAGGACCCGGTCGTGACGACTCGGACTGCGGCCTTCGAGCTCGGGCGACTGGCCGCGGGTCACGTTCGCGTGCGCTGACCGAGGGTGACGAGTGGCGGCCGCCCGGGTGGTGCCCGGGTTCGGAGCCAAGGACTGGCTCGGCACGAGCGATCTGCGGAAGCCGCTCGTCATGATCCGGTGGACGTCTCGGGCAGCGCCTAACTGCAGAGTTCGCCCGCATCCCCGCACGTCATAGCCAGTGCCGCCGACGATCGCATCCGCCGTGCGCCCAGGCGATTACGGCGCGAGCGCTTCGGCGACCTTGCGATGGCGCGGTACGACTGATGTGGGTCTGCTCCGGAAGGTCACAGTAGTTCTCATCCGGACCGGCTACTACTTATCGCTTCGGGCCCGATCGTCCCCGGTGAACCCCATCGTCAGCTGGCCCGACGCGAGCGCCTGCGTTTTCACGACGGCATCCGCCGCGCAAAAACGCAGCCAGATGATCCCCGGTTCAAAACTAGGCACTGACCCAGGAAGACTGGCTAGGAGGAAACGGCTCGCCCGGAACGTCGAGACGCTCAAGGCCGCGAATCAGCGAGTCGAGGGCGACCGCGACCAGCGACCCGCTGACGATGCTGAGCCGCCCACCGCAGCGAGGCGAGGCGGCATTTGCGATTATTGCGAATGGCTGATACCGTTCCAGCGTAGATAAGGCGACGATCGAGCTATCGAAGACGCGGCCATGACAGACATCGCTATCCATCCGCCGACGTCCGACGCGGACCGTCTCACCGCAGTGCGCGAGGAAATCGACGCACTGCTTCAGCAGCAACCCCCGTACGTCGTCGTCGGCGCCGACGGGCATCACATCGAGCTTCCTGCGTCCGCTCTCGAGGCGCTGCAGAAGGTCGTCGAGGCGATGTCGCGCGGAGAATCGGTCACCGTGATCCCACACGACAAGCAGCTGACCAGCCAGGAGGCAGCGGAGGTCCTGAGCGTTTCTCGGCCGCATCTGATTAAGCTGCTCAATCGCGGCGAGCTTCCGTTTCACCGGGTCGGAACCCACCGTCGTATCAAGATCGAGGATGTGCTCGCCTACCGACAGCGTCGCGATGCCGAGCGGAGGGCCGCGCTAGCCGAGCTCACCCGGTTGTCGGAGGACTTGTCCGGCGGCTATCGCTGAGTTCGGTCGCGTCGGCGCCCCCGCCTATCGTCGGCGTGTGCCGTTTGCCGTTCTCCTCGATGCGTGCGTTTTGTACCCGCTGCCACTGCGCGACACGTTGCTGCGCTGCGCCGAGCAGGACCTATACGAGGTCCGTTGGAGCCGACGGATCCTCGATGAGGTGGTTCGGAACCTCGTGGACGACGATCGCGCGACGCCCGGGCAGGCCGCAAAGCTTATTGACGCCATGCAGCGCGCGTTCGAGGAGGCCGAGATCCCGGCCCTGGCGATCGCCGCGCTCGAGCCGCGGATAACGAACGAGTCCGCCGACCGCACGTGCTCGCGGCGGCCGTGGCGTCGAACGATGCGAAGACGATCGTCACGTCCAACCTGCGCCACTTCCCTGCCGCCGCGTGCCAGCCGTTCGGGGTCGAGGTCGCTCATCCCGATGCGTTCCTCTGCAGCGTCTACGAACGCGCACCGACAGGGATTCACGCGGTACTGGACCAGCAGGCTGCCGATCTCAGTCGTCCGCCGATGACGGTGGAAGATGTGCTCGATCGGCTCCACGCGCATGTCCCGGAGTTCGTCGCGCGCTTGCGAGCAGGACGGTCCGGGTCGCAAGGTATGGAAGCCTGATGGAAGCCTCAGCTCGCCCGATTCGGTCCTCGTGATCATCCCGAAGAGCCGCAATCGCCCGTAGCGCCTGCAGATCCCGACCTTCGACCCACATCGATCAACGCCTGCACATGCCTCGTAATGAAGGGGTCCGGGGTTCGAGTCCCCGCGTCGGCTCTGGGAAAGCCCCGCACATGGCCAGATTTTCGTGGCAGTTGTCATGCAGTTGGGTGGTGAAAACTGGTCACAAGTTCGGATGTAGCTCTTTACTGTGGCCAAATCCGCCGGAAAGAACCGGCATGTTCAGCAATGCTTACGCTTTCCGGTCGATCGGGTTTGCTACGCATAATGATGGAAGCGCCTGACGGAACTGCGTCCGCCATCAGCGCGTCGAACGCCTCACCGTGGCGTCGCCGGTCGCGTCGCTTGAGAACCTGAGCATAGATCTCGAGTGTGGTTGTCGGGTCCTCGTGGCCTACCTGCGCTTGGACGTATGGGACAGGCGCCCCGGCCTCGAGCATCAGCGTGAAAAAAGTCCGCCGGAAGGTGTGAGCGGTGATCGATCCGGGGAGGTACGGCTGCCGGTGCGAGACGCGAAGCGCGTTGGCGGCGCGCACCGCCGGGGCGACGACCTTGCGGTTGATGTTGCGCCCGTCGCGACGGGCTCCGCTCCGCGTGGGGAATGCGGGCTCGTCGAGCGCTGCGTCGGGTCTGCTGGCAGTAAGTCAGGAGCTCGTCGTGCAGCCAGGGCGTCATGCTGACCTGGCGGATGCCAGCTTCCGTCTTCGCGTCGCGGACGTGGATCACGCCGTGAGCAAAGTCCAAATCGCCGAGGTTCACCTCGCACACCTCGCTGTTGCGAAGGCCGGCACAGCCGAGTGTGGCGAGGATTGCCCGGCGTACGCTTGCATGCCCCTCCCGGCGTACCGTCCGGCAAGCCAGATCGCGGTGGTCGGGGCGACGCCGAGCTCGGCGGCGATCTCCTTCCAGGTTCTGTTGTCACCGCGCATCCGGCGCGTCAGCTCGGCGCGCGCGAGGGTCTCTTTCGAGACCGGGTCGTCGATTCCCGAGGCGGCTTCGATAAGGGACAGCAGCTCATCCGCCTCAAGAAAGTTCCCCTTGCGCTGGGTCACCTTCAGCCGCAGCTCGCGGTCGGTTGCCGGGTTGCCCTGAAGGATGCTGCGCTTCACGGCGTCCTTGAAGATCCGGGCAGCGAGGTCGAGGGTCATGTTGATGGTTCGCGGGCTTGCAGCCGCCCCGCGAGTGGCGCGGCACGACCGCGCAGGTGTGCGGACTGTGGCCGTACTCGGTCGGCGCGGGAGCGCCGCTCATCGCCGCGCCGCTCGGACGGCACCTGTTCACCGGCGGCACGGTGTGCGGCGATCCGATCTCGTGGTTTCAGCGTGCCGGGTTCATTCCCGTGCCGACCGCATTCGTGCTTGCCCGAGAGGGGTTTGGCAAGTCGACGGTGGTCCGGCGGATGGCGACCGGCTGTGCGTATTTCGGCGCGATCCCGCTCGTGCTCGGCGATCTAAAACCCGACTACCCAGACCTGATCCGCGCGCTCGGGGGCCAGGTGATCGCGCTCGGGCGCGGGCGGGGGTACATCAACCCGTTGGATATGTCGGTCACGCACGATGCGGTTGCGCTGCTCGACTCGGGTGCAGGTCACCTAGACCAGCAGCAGCGGGCGAAATTGCGCAGCGAGCTGCTCTCCGACGCCCCCGGCCGGCGGCTGGCAATGATCTCGGCGCTAGCGACGCTGCAGCGCTACTGCCCGCTGTCGGATCACGAGGACACGATCCTCGGCGTTGCGCTGGGTGTGCTCGACGAACGCCACCGCGGCGAGCCGGTCCTGAACGACCTGATCGAACTGCTGGAGGCGGCCCCCGACCGTGTCCGGGACGCAGCCTACGACCAAGGCTCGCTGGAGCGTTACCACGAGCTCACCGCGCCGCTGATCCGGACCCTGCGCGGGCTTCTGTACGAGGGGCGGATCGGCGAGATGTTCTCTCGCAGGACCACCACAAGGATGGACCTCGACCACCCGGCGGTGTTCGACGTCTCGAGCATCCCCGAGGACCAGACCGAGCTGGTCGCCGCGGCGCTGATGACCTGTTGGGGCGTTGGGTTCAGCGCCGTGCATACGCGTGTGGCGCTGGGGCAGGCCGGGGTGTTGCCGATGCGCTACTACCTGGTGATCCTCGACGAGCTGTGGCGTGTGTTATCGGCCGGGCACTCGGGGATGGTCGACCGCGTCAACTCGCTGACCCGGTTGAACCGTCAGTGGGGGACGGGGCTGGTGATGATCACGCACACGATCAAGGACCTTCTGTCGGTCGCGCGCGAGCATGAGCAGCGCAAGGCGCTCGGGTTCATCGAGCGCTCCGGGATGCTGATCTGCGGCGCCCTCCCGCCCGAGGAGCACAAGTACCTGCGCGGCGTCAAGGGCTTCTCCGACGCCGAGCTGCGCCTGAGCACCTCCTGGCAGGACCCGCCGCCGTGGGGGTCAACCACCACCGCTGCGCCTCCCCGGGCAGGGGAAGTTCCTGATCAAGGTAGGCGACCGGCCCGGGATCCCGTTCCACCTCACCCTGACCAGCACAGAGAAGCGACTCGGCGTGCACGACACCTCGAGGCTGTGGCACCCACACAGCCACCGACAACCATCGGCTGACGTCGACCTAGCTGGGGGCGGGCGGTGAGCGCAACGCTGCCAGGCGGGGACGTGCGCGGGTTCTACGCGGCGCTCGGCGTGCAGCTGCCCGGCTGGGCGCAAAGGGAGGCGCCGGTCCGCTGCTTCGCCGACCCAGATGCCCACGCGCACGAGGACCGCCACCCGTCCTGCAGCGTGAACGTGCACTCGGGCGCCTTCAACTGCCACGGCTGCGGCGCGCACGGCGGCGTCTACGACGCAGCACTTGCAATCGGCCACTCGCCGCGGAGTGCGATCGACCTGATGATTACCCACGGGCTGACCGATCGCCGCGCACCGCTCGACACCTCGCGCGGAGCGCCAACCCGCACGACCCCGGAGGCAGCGGGGGCGACAGCTCGTGGCGCCCCCGCGCCCGCGACCACTGCCCAGCCGGGCACCCCTGCCCCCGCCGTCGACGAGTCGGGCTGGCGGACACGTCGAGCGTTCTTCGTCAGCCCGGAGTACTTGCGCCGCTGCGCGCGGGCGCTGCACGACGATGCCAGGCTGCTCACGCGTGTTTGCGGCGAGCGGGGATGGAAGCCGAACGCGCTGAGAGAGCTGGGCGTTGGCTTCGACGGTGACCGGATCACCGTCCCGATCACCGACCAGGGTGGAGCGCTCCAGTGGCTGCTGCGACTGCGGGTCGATGAGAGCTGGCAGACGCCGAAGGTACGAACTGCATACGGAACACGGCTCGGACTGATCCCTCACCCGAAGCTGGTCGAAGGGCCAGTGGTGCTGGTCGAGGGGCCGAGCGACGCGCTCGCCGCCCGCTCGGCCGGGCTGCCCGCGATCGCGGTCGCGGGGACGCAGGCATGGCGAGCCGAGTGGGCCAGCATGTTCAGCGGCCGGGAGGTGACAGTGGTGATGGACGCCGACCACGCCGGGCGCCAGGCCGCGGCGAGGATCGCGCGCGACCTCCAAGCACACGGAGCGCGAGCCGCGATCGTCGACCTGGACCCAAGCCGCGACGACGGCTACGACCTCTCAGACTGGCTGCGCGCCGGCAACAAACCCACCGCGCTACCGAACGCCCTCGCGCTCGCGAGCAATGACACTTCCGGCCGAAGCGTCGCCGACAGGCACGATCACCGGCCGCAGGCAGGGAGCGAAGCGGCGCCCGCCGCAAGCAGAGCCGACGCGACCACGCCGAGGGCGGCGATCGGGCCGAGCACTAGCCGCGCAAGGAGCACCCGGTGCGCAGCGTTCTGATCGCCGACGCCGACGAGCCACTGTTGCGCGAGCGGGCCGACCAGCTGCTGATGGATGGCTACGAGGTACAGGTTGCGAGCACCGCGCAGGCCGCGCGGATCAGGCTCGCCGACGCACCGGACGCGCTCGTGTTGTGTAGCGCCGGCGGCCGGCCGGAGACGATCGCGTTGCTGCGCGAGCTGCGCGCGGGCGAAATCCCGCGCACCGATAGCAAGCTTCCGGTGCTGGTAGTTGGCGCCGACGACGACTCCGCAGCGGGCCGCTACTACCGCGCCGGCGCCGACGTCACGCTACCGACTAAAAGCTCGCCGCTGCTCGTGGCCGCCGGGCTGGAGGCGCTCGCTAGACGCACCGCCGGCGAGCACGAACGCCGGCGGATGCTGCGCGTCGGCAGCCTGACAGTCGACTGCGACGCACGCCTAGCGCAGGTCGACGACAGGACGGTGAAGCTCACCCGCCTCGAGTTCGACCTACTACAGACGCTCGCGAGCCACCCCAGCAAAGCGTTCACACGCCCCGAGCTCACCCGCCAGGTATGGGGCTACGACCCCCGGGCAGCTGGGCCGAGCCGCACGGTCGATAGCCACGCGAGCCGGTTGCGCCAGAAGCTCGAGCAGGCCGGCGCCGAGCCGCTCGTGCAGAACGTCCGCGGCGTCGGCTGGAGGCTGACCAGGTGAGCCACCACACCGTCAAGCACAGCGTGCCGCGCGAGATCGCCGCTACCGGCACGCCGCAAGCATCCGGACGACCGACCGTGACCGCCCAGCCACCCCGAAGCGGCACGCCGAGAACCGGTCGTGACCGCATGCCCGACCTGTGTGACAACACTGCAGCGGTCCCCAATAAGAACGGGCGTGTAGCAACTCGAGGCGCGCCCAGGGCGGGAGGATCAACGCCATGAACAACGTTCAGAAGATCATCCACAACGGGCGGCTGGCGGCAATCGTCGTCGCCGACCGGGCGATCGTGGTCAACGGGCTGCCGAACGATGAGGAGCGCACGGTCAAAGCGATGTGCCTGTACGCGCTCGAGGTCGCCGCCGGCGGCGAGCGTGGCCCGTACAGCGACGAGCGCGCGCTGCAATACGCGCGCCGCGCCGAGGCAGAGGCTGGGAAGTGAACGGCAAACCCACCACCGCAGGGCTCAGCGGTTTAGACCTGCTAGCCATCGCCGCGGCGGTGCTGGTCGTGGTGCTGGAAGCTGGGCTATGGCTGTGGACGGGCCTGGCCGGTGCGCTATTCGGCACGGGCTGGCCTCGCCTCAGCCTCAACATGCTGTGGCACGCGACCGCCGGCGTAGCCGGCCATCTCTCCGACCCCCGACAGGGATTCCCGGCCGCCTGCGGCCGGGGCTGCCCGGGGCTACCGGGTTCTACCTCGCGCTTGCGCTACTGACGGTGTTGCTCGGGTTCGTGGCCGCAGCGGCGATCAAGCTCTCCCGCCGCCGTCGCCTGAGCGGCTTGGGCGACCCCAAGCGCCACGGCGCTCGGTGGGCTCGCGCCAGCGACGTCACGCGCTTGCGGCACAGGCGCCGCGACACGGTCGCCCGGCTCGCGGGTGACCAGACGCTCGCCGTCGCGACCGCGCAAGGACTGTCGCTCGGCTACCGGGGGTGGGGCTGCTACGCGCCGAGGAGCGCCACGCGCTGGTCGTGTTCGGCCCGACCCAGTCGGGCAAGACCGCCGGGATCGCGATCCCGAACATCCTCGAATGGGCAGGCCCGGCGATCGTCGTCTCGATCAAGCCCGACTTGCTCGACGCGACCCTCACCACCAGCGCCCAGCGCGGCGAAGCGCTCGTGTTCGACCCATTCGGCCTCTGGGAGCGCCCGAGCCACACATGGTCGCCACTGGCCAGCTCCCGCACCTGGAACCACGCGCTCGAGACCGCCCAGCGGATCGCCGGCGCCGGAGAGATGGACCCAAGCACCGTCAAGGGAGGAAGCTTCTGGTCACAAGCGGCCGAGCAGCGACTCGCCCCGTTGTTCTACGCTGCCGCCCGCACCGGCCGCGGGATGGGCGACGTCGTGCGCTGGATCTACGGGCAGGGCGGCGCCGAACTCGACCGGATCATGCACGAGCTCGTCGAGCAGAGTGGCGGCGACCAGGAGCGAGCGGACGCCCAGCACGCGCTCGACGCGCACCTCGCGTTCTCACAGCTGGCCGGGGAAACCCGAGGGTCGATCGAGAGACCGCGCAGGTCCTCCTCTCCGCCTACCGCTCACCAACCGTCGTGCGCTCCGCCAACGGCAGCGAGATCACCGGCCAGCGACTCCTTGAGGCTGCCAACACCGTGTACCTGATCTCGGACTTGCGCCGCTCAAAGCTGCTGCGGCCGATCCTCATCGCACTGCTCACTGAACTACTCGACCACGCCTACCAGACCGCCAACAACTCCCCCGGCCGCAAGCTTCCCACACCGCTGCTGGTGTGCCTCGACGAGCTCGGCAACGCAGTCCCGCTGCCAAACCTCGCAGAGATCGCCTCTACCGCCCCCTCGCACAACATCCAGCTGATCTCGATCTTCCACGACATCGCCCAGGCTCGCGAGCGCTACCGCGAACAGGCGCTGACCGCGATCAACAACCACCGCGCCCGGATGCCCTCTCCGGCGTCGCCGACATCGACACGCTCAGGTACTTCTCCGACCTCGTCGGCGAGGAAGAAGTAAGAGACCGCGGTGGCCCCCAGGCGCCCGTTCGCCGCCGCCCGCTCGCCCCAGCCGACCAGCTCAAACAGATCAAGCCCCAGCACGGGCTGCTGATCTACGGCAACCTCAGACCGGCGATGGTCAGGCTGCGGCTGTACTTCAACGACCGCAAGCTCAAGCGCGCCGCATGACGCTGACGCCAACAGCCAGCGACGGTGATTGCAACGCGCGCATCCCCGAAAGCGTTACCAGCGCATCAGAGGTCGACCGTGACGACAGCGCCGTAACGGGGCCCCGTCAGCGAGTACTCAACAGCGCGCCAGGAGAACACTTGTGAGCCCACCCGCGGCGAACAGGCTGCCCGACGGTCGCGCGCACGAGGAGCTGCTGATGACCGGCGACCAGGCAGTGCCCGGCTGGCGCAGTCTCGAACCCGGACAGCGCTGGACATGGTTTCAGCAGCTCTACGAGCAGGCGGCGCACCTGGACCGACGCTACCGGCTCGGCCTGCGCAGCGGCTGGTGGACCGACGAGGTACAGGTCGAGCTACTCGCAGCGCTCGCCGCCTGGGTCGGCATGTTCGACTACGCCAACGGGATCGACCCAGAAGCCAAGGCGAGGCTGATCTTCCAACTACCGGCCCTACGCGAGCTACTGCGAGGGGGGCCCAACAATTCGACCCCGAGCGAGACCGACATGCGTTCGAGCAGCACCTCCGCCAAGAACGCGATTGCGAGGAGCCCGACGATGCGCGTTGACGACCAGACGAGCGATGCTCGCGGCCGCTCAACCTCGACCGGACGACCGTAACGTCGATCTGCAGCTCAGACACGCCCGCGGACCTTGCAAGCTGAGTGCAGTGCGCGATCGGCGAATATGCAAGCGCCAGCGACGAGCCGCACGTCTCCCACGGGATCCGGCGCCGCGGCCTGGATGCAGGCAAGCGACTGCGCTCTCGCTCCGGACTCTTGCAGCGGACGGGCGGCGGAAGCCCCAACGCGCCGAACTAGTTTGCGGCGATCGCGCAAGCACGTCGCTGAGCGGGCGTCTGTCAACAACTGGGCGGATGCGATCGCTTCGCCGAGCCGATCGCGCGACGCGCGCCGGCGCGAGACTCGAAGCGATTGCCTCTGGCAGGCGATCCATCGTGATCGCATCCCGCGCGCAGCGCTCGTCCACCGGTAACGCGATCATGCGGTAGTGCCGACACGCAGGTCGGGTGCAGTGACAATCCCAACCACGCGACTACTCCAAGCCCGCGCGGCCGCTGTTCGCGGCCAGCGGCAGCCCTCAGCCCGCCAAAGCCCCAGATGCGGAAAGTCGCCGAAGCGGTCATGCGCGGCGCGCCTTCGGGAGGGGAAAAGCAGTCGTGCGGACAGCGGCAACGGGCGCAGGAATTGGGCGGAGGCGCAAGCGACTTGCGGGTGGGCGTGATCGCCTTCACGGCGACTGCTTGTTGGGAGTGGGGCGTGAAGCTATGCATCGAGTGCCGGCGCGGGCGCGGACCGCTGGGCTTCCACGGCCGAGGTCAGCAAGGCCGGATCGACGGATCGCTCGGGTTCGCGTCGGTGTGAGATGCTTGGACGGCAACCGACTTATACAGTGCGGAGGTCGAGATGGAACCTTTCGGGGTGTTCGGTGTCGCGGCTGACCACGGCCGCTCGTTCTGGGGTCCTGGAGACCGCTACACGTTCCTCGTTACCGGCGAGGAATCCGGTGGCTCGATGTTTGCGCTCGACTGCATCGTCGGCGCCGGCGGAGGTCCGCCACCGCACCGGCATCTCGCCGAGGACGAGCTGTTCTATCTCTTTGAGGGATCGATTTCGTTCACGATGGCCACTGAGACTTGCACCATCAGTGCGGGTCAGTCGGCGTTCGTGCCAAGAGGAGCCGCTCACTCCTACATCAACACAGGAGAGAGGGACGCGCGGATGATTGCCGTCTATACCCCGGCGGGCATGGAGGGGTGGTTCCGTGAGGTCTGCACGCCTGTGACCGATCCGACGGCCTCGCCGCCGCCGGTGACACCTGAGCTGATCGAGCGGATGCTCGAAGCTGGACCGCGGTTCAACGTCGAATGGGTGCAGTAACCGCGAGCCCGAGGCGCTGACCGGGGTCACGCTGACAGCGATCAGCTCACGGAAGGGAATCGAGCTACCTTCTCGGGCTTCCTGCTCGAGTGCGGCGCCGGTCGGCGAGGATAGGCCGGTCAGCGTCGGACTGCGGGGATGGTGAGCCTGGGATTATCAACTAGTCCTCCAGAGTCATATGCCTCCCGAGGTCGGTTGTGTTAACCGACTGGTCGTGAGCATAGAATGCGCCACCGGGGCGGAGACGAATTCGGGAACCTATGTCGCCGTAGCGGTCGCGTGCGTGAGCGCGGCCCGCGGGAAAAGCGATGGTGCACACACACCGGCGCCGGACGCGCGAGTCTGGGGCGAATCCAGAAGGCAGCAGCGCCGAGCCGCGATCTGAATCCTCACGAGCGCCTTCGCAAAGAGCGAGCGCGCACAGCATCAGCCGGCAGCCGCCGGACGGCGTCGGTATGCGGACGCCTCCTTCTCGTTGATCCCAAGCGTCCGAAGCAGCGTGACCGACTCGGCAAAGCAGAAGTGCGCCGAGCCGCTGGCAGCTGCGGCACGATTCCATCCCGCGCATAGCGATCAGGCGGACGGCCGACGCGGGACGATCGCTTCGGGCGGGAGGTCGGCCGAGGGCTGTAGAGAAGCAGTAGCGCGGCAGATGCCGAGGTCTCGAGCGGCTCGGCTTGTGCATCGCCGGGGTGAAGCAGCCGTCCGCCAGCCGCGGCGAGACGACTGCGGCCGTGGCGGAGCACTCGTGAGCGCCTGGGCTCTCTGACGAGCGGTCCGTCGCCCCTTGCAATCGTTCGGTGCCGCGCCGGCCCGAGACCGAAGCAGTCGTGCGCGCCGGCGCATACCGACGCTCGCTACTGGGCGGAGGCAGAAGTCCGGCGGAGTCGTAGCTGGCGCTCGCGTCACGCGAACTCATCAGTCTCGCGCGGCGATCGATGACTGTCGCTTCGCGTGCCGCGTCCGGGATACCGCGTTTGCTGAAGGCCAGCGTCCAGGGAGCCTGAGCAAGCGGGCGGCCGCTTCGACGGCGACCGTTGCTTGGCTTGAGCTGAGCGCCGCTCTCGCTCAGCTCCCGGCGCACGTGAGCGGCCCGCCCGCTCCCATCGACTTCTGAAACGCCAGGCTGATGCAGCGGTATCACGCTCGCGGTGAGGCCGGTGCTGCTAGCCCGAAGCAGCACTCTCTCGCGTAGGTCCAGGACGGATCGAAGCTGCCGCTGGTGCGTGATTGCGGAAGTGTGCCCATACCGGACGAGGTGCCGGATCTCCCTCAGATCCGGTAGGGAGTCACATCAGTGCCACTTTCAGCGCGAGGCAGGAGCATGCGTACCTCTGCGCAAGGACGGTTGTCTTTCGTCCGTGCCTCGGTTGCCGGGACCTAGGCCCGTGGTTCGCGCGGTGTGCTACGCGGTGCCGCAGAAGGCTGCTAGGTCGTCGGTGATGCCCACAACCCCGAGCAGCTTGCCATCACCGTCAACGAGGGGCACGCGCCGCGTATCGCTCGATGCCGCCAGTTGGTGGGCGGCGCTGGCGCGCGCGTCCGGCGCGATCGTGGGGCCGCGCCGCGCGACCTCAGATGCCCTGCGGCCTGCGTCAAGATTGTCGGCCAGATCAGCTGGGGTGAGCGAGCCAACGTAATGTCCGTCCTCGGCGAGGAAGGCTACCCGGCGGTGCGAGCTCGCCGCCAGCCACTCGCGCACGTCTCCGATCGTAGCGCTGTGGGGTAGCGCTGTGAACCTCTTGTGGATGACGTCTGCTACGGCTAAGCCGGCAGCGTCGACGATCGTGGTTCGCGACACCACCGGACGGTACCAAGCGTTGGCGTTCCACGACTGTGGTTGGGGTTGCGAAGCCCGTCACCGGTCGTTATCTGCTCGGTCAAGGGCAGCACCCAGAGCAGCGAGTTGGTCTGATGAGAGCGCGTTCTCGATGACGGGGAAGAGCTCTCGCTCCTCCAGCCGGACATGAGCTGCCATCAGGCCTCCCAGCTAGTGCAACGCCTCCAGGATCGGGGTGCACTCGCAATCCATGTCCGCGATCCGCTGGCGGATCGCGGCGTGGTCGCCCAGCGACGAGCGCGTCGTGCGGATGGGCGTCCGGCGTGTAGGCGGGAAGCAGCAGCTCTTCTTCTAAGCGAAAGTGCGCTCGTCCGTGCCCCTCCCAGTAGGCAAGCAGCGCGTCGCACGCCTCGTCCGCAGTATTCGCGCTCGCGTGCCGCAGCCTCTGGGCGACGAACAGCGCCTGGTGGTGGTCGCGCGAGAGCGAGACCAGAGCAGGAACGCGCTTCATCTACCCCGTTTTCCGCAGCCGCTGGTGGCCTTCGATCGCCAGTCCGCCGCGAAGCTTGATCAGGCATCCCCCCGGTAGGGGTCGCGCGGGACAAAGCCCGCCAGCGTGGTGTCGGGGGCGAGCGTGTCGAGCAGGCCGCGGGTCATCCCTCGATGCAGTACACAGATGACCTCGGGATTTTCGTCCGCCGCATCGCGGTATGGGCAGTTGTTGAGGCGGTAGGTCAGCCCGCCGGTCGGATCGGCCTTCCGTCGAGGCTGAAAGCCCAGAGACGCGAGCACCGCGTACATCTTCTCCTCGGCCGCAGAATCGCCCTCAGGTACCAGCTCGCGTGCGATTTCCCGGCCAGCTCGCTCCACGGCACGCAGGCTGGTTTGCCCGGCGAGATCACCCGCGCAAGCCAGCGCCCAAGCAGCGCATAGCCGGTCGGAGCTTGACCGCCGGGCCGGGCGTCGGAGGCGATTAGCCACATGTGGCGCGGCCGACCCCGAGCCTGTCGGGTTCGCTCGCGGGTCACCAAGCCGGCATTTCGCAGCCGCTCGAGGACGTCTATGAGAAACTTTCCCGGTGGCTAGCTCAGCCCGTGACGGTCCCGGCGACGCTCTCGCGCAGCCGACACGCGCTCGGTTGTTTGCGCGCCTCTCGAGTCTCGGCCGGCCCGTCGGCACCGAAGAACTTGCCGAAGAGCTGATGCTTCACCCGAGCGGTGTAAGGGTTCATCTCGAGCGTTTGGAAGAGGCCGGGCTCATCGCGCGCGAGCGCGTGCCCCAGCCGCGGGGGCGCCCGCGAGACATCTGGTCGGTTGCGCCCGATGCATTGCCCGGTGGGGAGCCTCCTGACGCCTATCGGCAGCTCGCGCGGTGGCTGGCGCGCAGCACGCCGGCCCGTCCGGGACGCTTGCGCGAGATCGAACGCGCCGGACGAGAGCTTGGTCGAGAGCTCCTTCACGACCGTGCGTCATCACGCGCGGAGGAGACGATGGGTCGGACCCTCACCGCCCTGGGGTTTGCACCCCAACGCGAGCGGCCCATGGCCGGACGGGTCGGATTTCGGCTTGGCAACTGCCCGTATCGCGAGGCGGTGCACGAGAACCAGCCGGTGGTCTGCGCACTGCACCGAGGGTTGACCCTGGGCCTGCTCGACGAGCTGCAGCCTGCGGCACGACTGATCCGATTTATTGCCGAGGATCCCGAGACGGCTGGGTGCCTGATCGAGGTCGAGGGGTTCGAGTCGTAAACGGCTTGTCGTGATCAGCCGGGGATCGGTTCCGCGAGTGCCAACCCGGCTTCTTTTGCGAGGCGATCTATGAAAAACTTGCGGCCATGCCTCCTGATCGCCGCTCCACCGCCAGCCAACCAGGGTGTCGCCGGGGTCAGCCATGAACAGCTGGGACATTAGAGCTCTTGCTCTGCGGCCGCATTCGCCGAAGATTCTCGCCACCACCGATGACGCTCGCGCGATTGTGTTGGAGATCCCGGCTGGGGAGAGCCTGAGCGACCATCAGGTCCATGAACGGGCGTGGGTCACCGTCATAGACGGCGAGGTGGAGATCACCACCACCGCCGGCGAAGCGATCACCGGCAGACCGGGGCTGATGGTGCAGTTCGAGCCTTCCGAACGCCACGCAGTCCGGGCCCGGTCAACAGCGCGGCTGCTGCTGCTGCTCACCCCGTGGCCCGGGCCGGGTCATCCCGGGCCCGTGACCGATAAGGAGAGAGCGGAGGTCCGCCAGCACGCCGCAGAGCACAGGACAAGCGCGTGACCTCAGGCCCAATGAACTCCCGCGAGGTCGCGCCCGGCCGGCTGAGCGAGGCGCGTCGACGAGCTCTTAATTTCGATCGAGCCGGGTCAGCTCTGTGAGTAAGCGCGCGCCGACCTCCTCTCGTGATTCGGCGGGCTCGCGCTCGCGGAGCGCGTTACTAGAGGCGCATCGGTTTTTGCGGCGCGGACCGGTGAACGCTGAGGGGTGGAGCCAGCTGGTGGGTAAGGACCGTGATTGGGAACGCTCGTATCGGGGTCGGTGGGCGCACGACAAGGTGGTTCGGTCGACGCACGGGGTGAATTGCACGGGCTCGTGCTCGTGGCAGGTGTTCGTCAAGGACGGGATCATCACCTGGGAGTCTCAGGCGGTCGACTATCCGTCGACGGGTTCAGAGATGCCGGAGTACGAGCCGCGGGGCTGTCCCCGGGGCGCGTCGTTCTCCTGGTATCAGTATTCGCCGCTGCGACTGAAGTACCCGTACGTGCGCGGGAGCCTGCTGCAGATGTTCCGCGAAGCGCGCGACCGGCTCGGGGATCCAGTGGAGGCGTGGGCGGAGATCGTCGCTGATCCGGAGAAAGCCCGCTTGTACCGCCGCCACCGCGGTAAGGGTGGGTTCGTACGCGCGGCGTGGGATGAGGCGGTGGAGATGATCGCCGCCGCTCACGTGCACACGATCAAGCGCTACGGCCCGGATCGCGTGGTGGGATTCTCGCCGATCCCGGCGATGTCGATGGCTTCCTACGCAGCCGGCACGCGCTTTTTGTCGTTGATCGGCGGCACGATCCTGTCGTTCTATGACTGGTATGCGGATCTGCCGCCGGCCTCGCCGCAGGCGTTCGGTGATCAGACTGACGTGCCGGAGTCCGGAGACTGGTTTAACGCCGCCTACCTGCTGATCTGGGGAACGAACCTCCCGACGACCCGGACGCCGGATGCGCATTTCATGACCGAGGCGCGCTACCGCGGTCAGAAGGTGGTGGTCGTCTCGCCGGACTATGCCGAGCACACCAAGTTCGCCGACCATTGGCTGGCGGCACAGCCGGGCTCAGACGGAGCGCTCGCGATGGCGATGGGGCACGTGATCCTCAAGGAGTTCTACGTCGACCGTCAGGTGCCGTACTTCGAGCAGTACGCGCAACGCTTTACCGACCTGCCGCTGCTGGTCACCCTGCGCGAGCGCGAGGATGGATGGGTGGCTGACCGGCTGCTGCGCGCCTCTGATCTCGATGGGGCGGGCGGGGAGCCCGAGCACGCGGAGTGGAAGCCGGTGGTCCTGGACGAGGTGACCGGGGAGGCGGCGGTGCCGGCAGGCTCGGTCGGCCATCGGCACGGGGAGCCGGGGCGCTGGAACCTGCGCCTGGACGGCATCGAGCCGGCGTTGACGCTGTTTGAGCGAGCGCACGAGGCGGTGGCCGTCGACCTGCCCCGGTTTGACGAGGGGGGCGAGGGTGGCGCGGTGATGCGCCGCGGCGTCCCGGCGATCCGGGTTGGCGGGCGGCTGGTCACCACCGTGCTGGATCTGGCGCTCGCGCAGTACGGTGTCGCCCGTCCCGGGCTGCCGGGCGAGTGGCCGGCGGGTTATGACGATCCAGCGCCGCACACCCCGGCGTGGCAGGAGCAGATCACCTCGGTTGATCGTCACCTGGCTGCGCGGGTGGCACGCGAGTTCGCGCGTACCGCGGAGGTCACCGAAGGTCGGTCGATGATCGCGATGGGCGCGGGCACCAATCACTGGTTTCACTCTGATCAGACCTACCGCACTTTTCTGGCGCTGGTGATGCTGTGTGGCTGTGAGGGCGTCAACGGCGGCGGCTGGGCGCACTATGTCGGCCAGGAGAAGGTGCGCCCCCTGTCGGGGTGGCAGACGGTCGCGTTCGCGACCGATTGGACGCGTCCGCCGCGCCAGCAGTCCGGCACCCCGTTCTTCTATCTCGCGACCGACCAGTGGCGCTATGAGCGCATCCAGCCCGGGGATCTCGCTTCGCCGCTGGGACGCGGACTGCTCGAGGGCAAGCACATCGCCGATGTCAACGCGCTCGGGGCGCGCCTGGGCTGGCTGCCGTCGTTTCCGAGCTTTGACCGCAACCCACTCGATCTCGTCGACGAGGCGCAGCGCGCCGGACACGACCCCGCCGACCACGCGGTGCAGGAGCTGCGCGCCGGCCGGCTGCGGTTCGCCTGCGAGGATCCCGACGCGCCCGAGAATCACCCCAAGGTGATGACGGTGTGGCGGGCCAACATTCTCGGCTCCTCGGGCAAGGGGCACGAGTACTTCCTCAAGCACCTGCTCGGCACCACCGAGAACGCGGTCCGCGCTGAGGAGTCTCCGCCCGAGCTGCGTCCGAACGATCTGGTCTGGCGCGCTCAGGCGCCCGAGGGCAAGCTCGATCTGCTGACCACGATCGACTTTCGGATGACCAGCAACGCGTTGTTCTCAGACGTGGTGCTACCGGCGTCTACCTGGTATGAGAAGTTCGACCTGTCTTCGACGGACCTGCACCCGTTCGTGCACACGTTCAATCAGGCGGTGCCGCCGCCGTGGGAGGCCAAGTCTGACTGGGACGCGTTCGGACGCATCGCCCAGCGCTTCTCCGAGCTCGCCGAACAGCATCTCGGGGTGCGTCAGGACTTGATCGCCGCGCCGCTGCTGCACGACACCGTCGACGAGATCGCCCAGCCGCTGGGCGAGGTCCGCGACTGGCGGGCGGGAGAGTGCGAGCCGATCCCGGGTCAGACGATGCCCAAGTTGATCGTTGTCGAACGCGACTATCCGCGGGTGGCCGAGAAGTGGCGTGCGCTCGGTCCGCTAGTCGAGACGCTCGGCACCGCGGTCAAGGGCGCTAACTGGATCCCCGCCGAGGAGGTCCGAGAGCTCGCGGCCGCCAACGGCACTATTCGCGGCGGAATCGCCGACGGCCGTCCGTCGCTGGAGACAGTGCAGAGGGCTTGTGAAGCGATCCTGATGCTTTCCGGCACCACCAACGGACGGCTGGCCACGGAGGGTTTCCGTTCATTGGAGCGCGCGACGGGGGTGGCGCTGGCCGATCTCTCGGGCCCGCGGGAGGGCGACCGGATCACGTTCGCCGACGCCCAGGTTCAACCACGGACGGTGATCACCTCGCCGGAGTGGTCGGGGATCGAGGCCCACGGTCGCCGCTACGCGCCGTTTACGATCAACGTCGAGCGCGAGAAGCCGTGGCACACGCTGTCTGGCCGACAGCACTTCTACCTCGACCACGCCTGGATGCTCGAGCTCGGCGAGGGACTCCCAGTCTTCCGGCCGCCGCTGCATCACCGCGCGATCTTCGGCGACCAAGGCGCCCACGATGACTCAGGCCGGCGGGAGCTGACCCTCAAGTACCTGACGCCGCACTCGAAGTGGTCGATCCACTCCGAGTACCAGGACAACCTGCACATGCTGACCCTGTTTCGCGGCGGCGGGATGCTGTGGATCAGCCGCGAGGACGCCGCAGCGCTCGAGATCGCCGACAACGACTGGGTCGAAGCGTATAACCGAAACGGCGTGGTGGCCTGCCGGGCGGCGGTGTCGCACCGCATCCCGGAGGGGACGTGCCTGATGTACCACGCCAAGGACCGGCATCTCAGCGTGCCCGTGACCGAGCTTCACGGCAAGCGCGGCGGGACCGACAACTCGCTGACGCGGATTGTGATGAAGCCCACGCACTTCATCGGCGGCTACGCGCAGCTCAGCTTCGGCTTTAACTACTACGGGCCCACCGGCTCCCAACGTGACGAGGTGACGGTCATCCGCAAGCGGCAAGGGGAGGTGAAGTTCTAATGAAGATCCGGGCGCAGGTCGGGATGGTGATGAACCTCGATAAGTGCATCGGCTGCCACACCTGCTCGGTCACCTGCAAGCAGGTGTGGACCAACCGGCCGGGCGCGGAGTACATGTGGTTTAACGACGTCGAAACCAAGCCCGGATTGGGCTACCCGAAGCGCTGGGAGGACCAGGAGCACTGGCGCGGCGGCTGGGAGCTCGACAAGAAGGGGCGCCTGCGGCTGAAGGCCGGCGGCCGCGTCAAGAAGCTGTTATCGATCTTCTCCAACCCCGACTTGCCGCAGATCGATGACTACTACGAGCCGTGGACCTATGACTATGAGAAGCTGATCACCGCGCCGCTGTCAAAGCACGACCCGGTCGCCCGCGCCCGCTCACAGCTGACCGGCAAGGCGCTGCAGGAGATCCAGTGGGGTCCCAACTGGGACGACAACCTCGCCGGCGCGCCCGAGCGCATCCATCGGGACCCGCTGACCAAGGGCATCGAGGAGCAGGTCACCGCGACCTACGAGCAGGCGTTCATGTTCTACCTGCCGCGGATCTGCGAGCACTGCCTAAATCCGTCCTGCGTAGCCTCCTGTCCGTCGGGGGCGATGTACAAGCGCGAGGAGGACGGGATCGTGCTCGTCGATCAGGCCAAGTGCCGGGGCTGGCGCTTCTGCGTCTCGGGCTGCCCGTATAAGAAGGTGTACTTCAACCACCAGACCGGCAAGGCCGAGAAGTGCACGCTGTGCTACCCGCGGATCGAGGCCGGGCTGCCGACGATCTGCTCTGAAACGTGCGTCGGGCGGATCCGCTACCTCGGACTGGTGCTCTACGACTCCGATCGTGTGGAGGCCGCCGCCTCCGTGCCCGACGAGCATGACCTTCTCAGCGCTCAACGGGATGTGTTCCTCGACCCGGAGGACCCGGCGGTGCGCGAGCAGGCGGCCCGCGACGGAATCCCCGAGGACTGGATCGACGCGGCGCGGCGCTCTCCCGTCTACGCGCTCGCGCACCGCTACCGGGTGGCGTTGCCGTTGCATCCGGAGTTCCGCACGCTGCCGATGGTGTGGTACGTGCCGCCGCTGTCGCCGATCGTCAACGCGCTTGAGACCGACGGCTATGAGGCCGACCCCGACCAGGTGTTCCCCGCGATCGACGCGATGCGCATCCCCGTCGACTACCTCGCCAACCTGCTCAGCGCCGGCGACGGCGAGGTGATCCGCGGCGTGCTGCGGCGCTTGGCCGCGATGCGCGGACACATGCGAAAGCGCGAGGTCCTCGGCGAGCACGACGAGACGATCGCCGCCGCTGGAGGGATGAGCGTCCAGGCGGTCGAGGACATGTACCGGCTGCTGGCGATCGCCAAGTACGAGGACCGCTACGTGATCCCCCAAGCCCACACCGAGCTTGGCAACCGCCTGATGGAGCAACAGGGCACCTGCGGCCTTGACTTCGAGGGTGGCCCCGGCAACTGCGGCATGGTCGTCCCCGAGGACAATGCGGACACCGAGGGGTTCATGCTCACCGACGCACCGGCGCGGCTCGACATCATCCAGATGCTCGCCGACCAGCGCCAGCAGGATGGGCCGGCGATCTAATGGCGCTGCGCAGCCGCCACCGCGCGAACGCTCCCACCGTTTACAAGCTCTGCTCGCTGCTGCTGCAGTACCCCGACGAGGAGCTACTCGACGCCCGCCCAGAGCTGACCGCTGCCGCCACTGAGCTGCCCCCAGGTCCCGCGCCCGCGGCGATCGAGCGCTTCTGCGCTTGGTGGAGCGGTGAGGATCCGCTCGCGCTGCAGCAGCATTACGTGGAGACGTTTGACCTCAACAAGCGTTCCGGGCTCTACCTGACGTTCTACGGTGAGGGGGACAAGCGCGAACGCGGGATGGCGCTGCTGCGTCTCAAGCGCCTCTACCGCGCTGCGGGGCTACCGCTCGAGTCAGGAGAGCTGCCCGACTACCTCCCGGTGATGCTCGAGTTCGCCGCCGCGGCGCCCGCCGGGCAAGGAGACCTCGTGCTGCGCGAGCATCGCGCTGCGCTCGAGCTGGTTCGCGCCAGCCTTCGCGAGCGCGAGACCCAGTACTCGCACCTGCTCGACGCGGTGTGCCTGACCGTCGGTGAGATCTCCGCTGCCGACCGCGCGCGGGCGATCAAGCTCGCCGCCAGCGGGCCACCCCAAGAACTCGTCGGCCTTGAGCCCTTCGCGCCGCCGGAGGTCATGCCCAGTAGCGGAGCGAGACGATGAGCGCCGGCAAGATCCTGCTCTGGATTATCATCCCGTACGTCGCCATGGCCGTGTTCGTGGTCGGGCACTGGTGGCGCTACCGCCGCGACCAGTTTGACTGGACCAGCCGCTCCACCCAGCTGCTTGACCGCCGGATCCTCGGCTGGGCCAGCCCGATGTTTCACTACGGAGCGCTCGCGGCGGTCGGGGGGCACATCCTCGGACTGTGCATCCCCAGCTCGGTGACCCAGACGATCGGCATCACCGAATCGACCTACCGCTGGATCGCCGCGGTAGCCGGCGGGATCGCCGGCGCCGTGACGCTGATCGGCTTCATCGGCTTGGTCTACCGGCGGATGACCAGCGACCGGGTCAGGCGCAACACCACGCGCGTGGACTTCCTCACCTACCTGCTGCTGACGGTGCTGATCATCCTGGGCTGCTACATGACCTTCATCCACAACCTCGCCACCCACGCCCCCTACGACTACCGCAGCTCGATCGGCGTGTGGTGGCGCTCGCTCTTCTACCTGCAGCCCAACGTCGCAGCGGTGAGCGGTGCGCCGCTCGTCTACCAGCTGCACGCGATCATCGCCTGGCTGTTCTGGGCCTCGTTTCCCTTCAGCCGTCTCGTGCACGCCTGGAGCATCCCCTTCCAGTACATCGGACGCCCCTACATCCTCTACCGGCGTCGCTACTCTACGGCGCGCTGATGAACAGCCGGCGCCCGGCTGTCGGCTTGGTCGATCGCATCCTCGACGCGATCCCGCCTGCTTCCGGAGCGGTGGTGATGGGCACAGGGATCATCTCGATCGGGCTCTCGCTCGACGGCGACGAAACGATCTCCCGCGTCCTGCTCACCCTCGACGCCGTCATCTGGGCGGCGCTAGCCGTGCTCCTTCCGGCACGCGCGACCCGCGACCGAGCGCGCTTCCTCGACGACGTGCAGACACCGGCGGCGTTGACTTCGGTCGCCGGCAGCGCCGTCCTGGGCACCCGGCTCGCCCTGCTCGGCTGGAACTGGGCGGGCATCGCCCTGCTGGTGATCGCGCTCGTGCTTTGGGCCACTCTCCTAACGCCCGTGCTTCGCAACTGGAGCACACCCACCGTCGGCTCCTCACTGGTGCTCACGGTCTCCACCGAATCGCTCGCAGTCCTCGCCGCCACGCTCGCCGTGCGAGAGCACGCCCAATGGCTGCTGTTCGCTGCGCTTGCGCCGTTCGCGCTCGGGCTCTGCTTCTACGGGTTCGTGATCGCGCACTTCGACCCGCGTCAGCTCGGTGTCGGGCGAGGCGATCATTGGATCACCGGCGGTGCGCTGGCGATCTCGACCCTAGCCGCCGGAAAGATCACCGTCGGCGCGAAGGCGCTCGCGGTGCTCGGCACCGGCGGCGGGATCCCAAAGGCGCTGTCACTTGGCCTGTGGGTGCTCACGATGCTCTGGCTGCCCGTGCTGTTGCTCGCCGAGGCGATACGTCCGCGCCTGCGCTACGACGTGCGGCGCTGGTCGACGGTCTTTCCCGTCGGGATGTACGCCGCCTGCAGCTTCATCGTCGGCACCGTCGCCCACGCGTCGGGAATCACCGATTTCGCTCGCACATGGGTGTGGGTGTCGTTCGTCGTGTGGCTGATCGTGTTCACGGCGATGATCCGGCGCGGCTCTCAGATCGTCCGCGGCGACCAGTCCGCCATCAATCCTCGCCACACCGACGAGCTCACGAAGCCAGCCCGTTCGCCTCACGAGCAGCGCCCCCGCCACCCAGCCACGCCGCGCCGAGGAGGCAACCCATTTCGATAGCAACACGAGAACCCGCCTGGCTTGACGCACGATCATCATCGCGTCCCATCGCGTTGCCTACAGGCACAGCGATGACCGCGTATGCGATTGCCGTGAGGTATGAAGCCGAACGGACCCTTCCCCAGGTCCGCCGAGACTTCATCGATGCACACTCCTCGCGTTCGATGGTCTGGATTCGTCCCGCGGAGCGAGACCCTTCCAGCGCGAAATCGGCTTCCACGCGGCTACGGCAAATTCTGCTGACGCCGTACGTGCATCACCTGATGCTGCAGTTACTCTCGAGCTGCCCAGGATCTGGGCCTTCTCGAGCGACCGCTCCGATCGGGCTCAACGTCGCCAGCGACAATTCATGACCAGCCAGACAACCGAACCCGTCGATCTGGGCTGCCAAGACGGCAAAGGGCCAGTCTGGGGCATCGCCAGCGAAGACCTCAACGCGACACTGCTCTCTTGGGGACCCGGCGACGAAGTAGCCGAGCACATCAACGCGGAGCGCGACGTCCTGATCGTCGTCACCAAAGGCTCAGGACTCGCGATCATCGACGGGCAACAGCGACCGCTGCACGCACACCATGCGCTTCTCATCCCAAAGGGATCACGCCGGCAAATCCTGGCCGGCCACGACGGCCTGCATTATCTCAGCGTCCATCTACGACGCGAACCCCTCCAGATCCAGCCAACGACCTGACCGAGCAGCCCGACGGCAGGCGTGACGACAACCGTAACCCTGCACCGCGTCTGCGATGTGACGGCTCCCGAGAAGGTCGCCCAATTGGCCGCTCCCGCATTAAGATCGGCGAAGCGACAGTCCGACCCGATGACGCTGCGCTAGCGCCTAAGGGCAGACGAGCGTCCAAAGACGGGATACATCGCGCTTTCGCCTGCACGCGCCCGCGACGGAAGCAGAAGCCTTGATCCCCCCCTTGAGCCACGGCACAGTGCCGTACGGACGGAAGGCAGGCACATCCTCAGGTCCGCTCAACAGTTCTCCTTTGTCGCCAACGGAGCAGCCGTCCTGAGACTGCCGCTTTGATCGACCAGCAGCGCTGACGCCTGGCTGCTGCTTGCCTGGCAAGCAGCAGCTGGCCGGGTGCGGGAGCGCGGTGCGCTCCCGCGGTTCGGCTACAGGACGAGCCCTGCGCTGGCGTGCATCATCGGTGCGCGACGAGCGTGGACGGTCGAGATGATCTCCTCGGCGTTGATTCCCTGAAGGTAGGTGCCGGTCGTTGACAGGTGCGAGTGGCCGAGCTGGCGCTGGATCAGCGGCAGCAGAATCCCCTCATGGAGCAGCTCGACGGCGTGCGCATGGCGCAGCTGGTGCGGCGCCACCCGACGACGGACTCCTGCCTTGAGCGCGAGCTGGTGAAGTTCCAGCCGCGCCGCGCTGGCCGACCACGCCCGCCCACGGGTCGGACCGTCGATCACGCAGAACAGCGGCCCGACCGGAAGCTGCACGCGGTCGGCAACCCATGGCTCGATCGCCGACCAGGCCCAGGCGTCCATCCCGACCTCGCGCCGTCGGTCGTTCTTTCCGTGCCTGACCAAAATCGAGCCGCGACGCTTGTCAAGATCGGTCTCCGTCAGCGACAGCGCCTCGTGGATACGTAGCCCCGCGCGCCAGAGCACGACGATCAAGGCGTTGATGCGATGGCCGTGGCGAGTGGCCGCGGCCTGACGCATTACCGCGACGATCTCATCGACCGTCGGCGGGTCCGCAGGGTAGGTCTGACCCTTGTTGCGCGGGGCTATCCCGGCACGCGCTCCTGGCGTGGTCGCCGCCGAACGACGTCGACCGGCAGCATCGAGCAGCGGCTGAGAAGACGACATGGCTCCCTCCTTTGAGAGCGGGACGATTATCCGTCCAGCTCTAGCGCGACACGCAGTCGCAGCCCAGAAAAGGAACAGCAGCGCGCCAGCGCTGGTCCTCGTCCGCAGCGGCAGCCAAGTCCGGGGCGCCGCGCGTTTGTGCAATGCCTGTGCGAGCAGCAGTCGAAGGCTCTGACCTCTCGACATCGGAGGTTGTGATGGCCTCACAGGCCCGACGCTGACCCAGGAGCGAGCCCGTTCGGCCGCCGACTGTCTTCGTTGGCATAGCCGGGGCTCATTGCCAAAGACATCGCACGCCTCGAGTGAGACGGCGTCCGCTGTGGCGTTCGCACTTGCGAACTGAAGGCCCGGGATGTCCGGTAGGGGATGGGCGTCTGAGACACGCACCTCTATCGGCGCGACGGGGTGACCGGGAGCACGACACTTATCTGCCGGCTGAGTCCGCTCGGCGGTCGCGCACTTGATACCGAGCGCCGCTGTAGGCTCGTTCAATGTCCGGTCGTGACACGCACTCGGTCAAGCGTCATCTCGACGTCGACGCTGATGGCTACGACGTCCAGATCCGGCGCCTGATTCCACACTACGACGAGATGATCGCCACCGGTGTCGAACTGCTGGCCGCGCTGGCGCCGTCCGACGGGCACGTTCTCGACCTCGGTGGCGGTACTGGTGCGCTCTCGTCTGCCGTGCTCGAGGCGCTTCCCGCTGTCCGTGTGACGGTTCTCGACGTCGACGCGGACATGCTCGGAGAGGCCCGTCGACGCTTGGCCCGCTTTGCGGATCGCGTCTCGTTCCAGGAAGGCAGCTTCTTGGACGCGCTGCCGGCCGCAGACGCCGTGGTCGCGTCCTTGGCGCTGCACCACGTCCATGACCTGCAGACCAAGACGGCGCTTTACCAGGCGATTTACGCCACGCTGTCGCCCGGCGGGGTGCTGGTCAATCTTGACGCGGCGGTGACTGAGGGCGCGCGGCTTCGCGGGCTCGGGTTTGACCGTTGGGCGGCGCGGATGGGTGATCACGGCATCACCGATCCGCAGGCGCGCGGCCATTTCGCGGCGTGGTCAGATGAGGACCGGTACTTCCCGCTGGACGCGGAGCTGAGCGCGCTGCGCGACGCGGGCTTCGATGAGGTCGAGTGCTTCTGGCGGCGGGAGTTGTCTGCGGTCACATGCGGATTGCGCGCTAGCTGACCGCCCCCTCCGGGTGCGATGACTGGTCCCCGGGACCGCCCGAACCGATGTTCGCTGGACCTTCGCCGACGGAGACGGCTTCGATCGTGGGCGTGCGACAGGCCTGGCCAGCGCCGGCGGGCTCGTTCGCCGATCGGCTACTGCCGACGCGAGCGTCGGGCTTCGCCGAACGCGCTTTCCGCGCGTTGCAGGGAGGTTGCGGCCGAGACCGACATGCGCACGGCGACAGCAAAGCGAGTCAGGGGCCGCCCAGACACGTGCTGAAGTCAGCCACCTCGGCCCTCCATCTCCCAACGCATGCACTTATAGAGATATACGCATGCTAACGTCCCACACATGGGACACGCTCTTGACGGGAAGCTGAAGGCGGCTTCGATCGACGCGCGCAACGCGCCGCGGATCGCGGAGGTCATGCAGGCGCTGTCGGCGACGAGCCGGGTGTTGATTCTCGGGCGTCTGCGTGAGTCACCGTGCTCGGTCGGCGAGCTTGTCGACGCGGTCGGGATGGGCCAGCCGGCGGTTTCGCAGCAGCTGCGGCTGCTGCGGCAGCTTGGCCTTGTGCGCGGCCGCCGGGACGGTCGCCGGACCGTGTATGCGTTGCACGACTCGCATGTCGGCGTGTTGCTGGACGAGGCGCTGTATCACGTCGAGCACCTGCGCCTCGACGATCGCGACGAGCTGTGAGCTCACAAACTTATTCGTTTGGGGTGGTCGGTCGAGCGTGCGCGAGGTGCACGCGCGGTGTCCGCAGCTTCGGCGGTAGTTACGGCGAGTTTCTTCGCGAGCCGGGCACGCTCGTCACCTTCGCGAGTGCGCTGCTGCTGCTCGCTGCGATCGTCGTCGATCCGTCGGGCGCGGTCTCAAGCCATGAGGGAGCGGGGCGGCCGCTGTACATCGCTTCGGCGCTGGTCGGCTCGGTGTTTATCTGGTTCTCGGCGATTCAGGGGATCCGTGAGCGCGACTTCACGGCCGATATTCCGGTGTCGGTCGCGACGATCGCAGCGATCGCCATCGGCCAGTTCTCCGCCGCAGCCGTCGTCGCGGTGTTGCTGCTGGTCGGCGGGATGCTGGAGGAGTTTGTGGCGGCGCGCGCCGGCAACGCTCTTGGTTCACTCGAGCAGCTGCTGCCTGACGCGGTGACGGTCCGTCGTGATGGCCACGACGTGCTCGTCGCGCTTGGCGAGGTGCTGGTTGGTGAGACGGTGCTTGTTCGGGCCGGTGAGCGGGTCGCGGTCGACGGCCAGGTTGTCTTCGGGCAGGCGTCGATCAATGAGGCGGCGATCACCGGCGAGAGCCTGCCGGTCGAGAAGACGGTCGACGACAAGGTCTTTGCGGGCACGCTCGCGAGCGCCGGTGCGCTCGAGGTACGGGCAACGCAGGTCGGCGAGCTGACGACGCTCGGTGAGATCCGCCGCCTGATCGAGGAGGCGGGCGAGCAGAAGGCGCCGATCGAGCGGGTGCTGGACCGCTACGCGAAGTTGTACACGCCGACCGCTCTGTTGCTCGCTGCCATTCTGTGGCTAGCGTTCGGCGACCCGCTGCGGGCGATCACGATGCTGATCGTGTTCTGTCCGTGCGTGATGGTGCTCGCGACGCCAACGGCGCTGGTGGCGTCGATCGGTAACGCGGCGCTGCGCGGCAGCCTGGTGAAGAAGGGCGCAACGATCGAAGCGTTCGCGGGCGTCGACACGATCGTGTTCGACAAGACCGGGACGCTCACCACCGGCGAGCCCCGCCTCGTCGAAACGGTGTCCCTCAACGGCCTCGAGCAGCCGCAGCTTTTGCGTCTCGCTGCGTCCGCGGAGCGCCTCAGCGAGCATCCGCTCGGGCAAGCACTCGTCCGCGCCGCCGAACAGCAGGGCCTGCAACTGGTTGACCCGGACGAGTTTGAGCAGCTCGCTGGTCTCGGCGGTTCGCGCCCGGACCAACGGCAGCGACCTGCTGCTCGGCCGCGACTCTTGTTCGCCGAACGCGGCGTCCAAATGCCCGCCGATATCCAGGCGCGAACCGGGACGCTCGCCGCGCCCGGCCGGAGCGTCATTCCACTCGCCGTCAACAACGAGCTGGCCGGACTGTTCGTGCTCGAGGACACCCTACGTGTGGACGCGGCCGAAACCGTCGCGCGGTTGCACCAGCTTGGGCTGCGCACCCTGCTGATCACCGGCGACCGCCGCGAGACGGCTGAGCGCGTCGCCGTGACCGTCGGCATCGAGGAGGTGCACGCCGAGACGCTGCCGCAGGAGAAGGTCGAGATTGTCCGCCGTCTGCAGGCCGAGGGTCGCCGGCTCGCGTTCGTCGGCGACGGCGTCAACGACGGACCCGCGCTCGCGACCGCCGACGTCGGTGTTGCGATGGGACTGGCCGGCACCGACGTCGCACTCGAGACCGCAGACATCGCGTTGCTCTCAGACGACCTCGAGAAGCTGCCGCACCTCGCGTCCGTCGCTCAGGACGCGATCAAGGCGATCCGCCAGAATCTCGCGTTTTCGCTCGGCGTCCTGACGATCGCAGTCGCCTCACGATCCCCGGAATCCTGCGCCCGGTCACCGGCGCCCTCCTACACGAGCTCTCGTCGATCCCAGTCATCATGAACTCCGCCCGACTGATCGCCCGACGCAGCCGCGCCTAAGGGCATCCGGCATCGAACGGTTGGCGGGTCTCACTGAAAGGCGGATCTCGACCAGGGGGCCTTCGACGGACCTGCGCGTGGTCGAAAGGGGGGCGGACATCCCGAGCGTCTGGGCGCGGATCGATCCGCTTCGAGACCGTGAATAGTGCGAGACGCATGGAGGGTCTCCTGCTAGTCCCGTGGCTGGCGGCGCAGGTCGCTCCAGCGGCGGAGGGCGATCGAGGTCCAGATCGCTTCGACTATCCCGAACGGCCAGGTGCCTGCGAGGAACCCATAGGTGCTCGACAAAGCACAGCCGAGTGCGAACGCGAGCACGAAGCGCGGGCCGCGACGCTCGAGGGCATACATGAGCATCATGAACGTCACTGCGGCTGCTCCGAAGACGGTTAGCACTCTCTCAGTCTGGCGTTTGGGCCGCGAGCTCCGCGGTTAGGTCGCGGTTCCTTCCAGATCTCCGCGGCGGACGATTCCCAGTAGCCGTCCTTCGGGCTCGGTGAGCACCGCCGTGGTCAGGGCGGCGTCCTGGAGCTTGGCCAGCAACTTGTCTGGCGGGGTGTCGGGCCGCGTTGTCGAGGGCCCCGGTTCCATGACGTCCTGTGCCTTCGTTTCCGGATTGCCATCAAGGGCGGCCTTTGGCAGGCGGCCGAGCAGCACGCCATCTGGGCCGAGCACGAATGCAAACCCGTATGCGGACTGTGTGACGCGATGATGGACCGTGCCGATGGTGTCCTGGAGCTCGCAGGTGACGACGTCTGTACGCACGACGTCGATCGATCGAGGTGTGCCGGCTATGTCTCCTTCCAGGGGTACGCCGCGGGCCATCCAGTCGGCCTTGCCGGGTATGTAGTCATAGACCCGTTCGAAGCAGAGGGTGACGAGCCGGCACGCGGCTCGCGGGCTCATGTCTCAAAGACCATCCCAGCAATAGACCACTACCGCTCTGGCCCGGTCCAACCCATCGGTGCTCAGCGTGTCAAGGCTCTTCAGCGGGATATTGATCGCTCCAGGTTTGTGAAGTCCCTCGTATTCGGCCGACGGCAGCACCTCGACGAGTTGCGTGCCCTGATCGAGCAGCGCGCGCAGTCGTGGGTAGAGGACCTGCGTGTAGCTCATGTAGCCAGACCCAGTCGCCAGTCGGCGACACGCCATGGCACGCAGCCGACCAGCACCTCGCGGCCCAGGACGACGTTCGGGATCGCGCCCAACTCGGGGCAGCCCGCATAGCCGCTCCGGGCTGCGACTAGGTGCGAAGCGCCGAACCATCCAGCGCCAGCAGCTCCAAGGACGCCGAGTAGCCCTGGGCGTCGGGCAGCGAGAACCTCGACGCCCAGCGACGGACGCCGACGACGGTCCGTGCGATGCGTTGACGGTCGTTGAGCTGCGCGCGGAGCTCATCGACGGTGCAGCAGCCCAGCGAGGCCATCAGTCCACCGCCTCGCGCAGCGCGTTTTCGAGCCACTCGCGCGATGGTAATCCGGAGTGACCGTCAGAGGAGCGATACAGACGGCACTTCAGCCCGAAGTCCGTGCGGTCGCTCGCGCCCGGCTCGACGTCCACACCCTTGATCCGCACGCTCGGCGAGCCGAGGAAGCGCGTCTCATCGGCCTCCTTGAGCGTCCGAATGTGCCGCTGCTCCAGCTCGCCGCCGTGTTTGGCCACGAGCTCGGGCAACGACGGCAGCAGTCGCTCATGGCTCGGGCAGCCGTCGAAGTAGAGAAGCTCGACCTTCACGCGTGATCCCCACACTGCGAAAAACGGATCGCGCAGCGCCGCCGCCCCCGCGCGCGTATCAGGATCATCACCGCGGATCCGGCAGCAGCCGCCAGCAGGAGGCCGCCGAGCAACCCGACAAGCGTCACGCCGCCCACGAACGCGACGAGCGCCGGAAGCCCGGCGCAGCAGACGGCGAAGCCTCCACTCCCGAGAAGTCCGAGCGCGTCACGGCCTCGCATCAGCACCCACCGCCGATCCGGCCACACGCCGCCACATGCTCCGCATTGTCAGTCAGCAGCGCGCATCCCAACTCGAGCAGCTGCGCCACCCGCCGATCGGCCAGCCGGTAGCGGACCACACGTCCGTCACGCTGCGCGTCGACGAACCCACACCACCGCAGACACGCGAGATGGTTGGAGACCTTCGACTGGGCTTGATCGACGGCCGCCACAAGCTCACTGACCGACATCTCCCCCCGCTCCTCGAGCAGGCCAAGAATCCGAACGCGGGTCACGTCGCCAAGCCCGCGAAAGTACTTCGCCACAAGGTCGGGCTTGGCCGGCCGCTCAGGAAGAACAAAGGGAGACGGGGCGAGCGCGCTTTGGGAGACCATCGACACGATGATACATCAGCGAGTTCTGATATAAGTGTGCCTCCCGCCTCGGAGATGCGCACTAAAAGGACCGTGCCAGCGGTGACACTCGCGCTTGGCCGCGGGCTCTCACGACGATACGTAGTAGAGCATCCCTTCGTAGTCCGGCTGAGCTGAGCGGAGGCGAAATCCGCCACCCTCAAGGCACCGACGGGAGGCGATGTTCTCAGGCTCCACGTCGGCCTCGAACAGCTCCACGAAGCTGAGCTCCGGCTGCCGCATCCGGGCGCCGATGAGCGCGCGGCCCAAGCCGCCGCACCGCATAGCCGGATCGACGACGAACGCGATCGACCCCGTCCCTACGTCGATCGAATCGAGGATGATCGGCCCGTCCGGTCCCTCCCCACCGTAGACCGTGCAGCGATCGAAAGTACCGCAATCGACATAGCCGACGGCACGGCCGTCACACCCCGCGAGATACCGGTAGACGCCCGTCTGGCGCGCTCCGCGGAACTCCTCACCTACCCCCGTATCAGCGCGCTCGAGCATGGTCGCCAGCCACCCCCTCCCGCCGAGATAACGACGGGTATCCGGAACCAGGGCTCGGCAGCCGCCAGATCTGCGCGCACAAACGTGCGCAGCGTCACCACCATGTCGGTCACGGACACATGATCGCGCGCGCCTGCCGGGCTCGTATCCCGTCCTCGCCGGTGAAGTCACGCCCCACGTTCAGTGTGAAGCGCCACATACCCGTGTCGCTACGAGGTCTCGCACGACCTGCGGCGACTGGTCTCGCCCCTCGCCCAGTTGCGCAACCCCGCGCGCAATCCTAGATCTGGACGCGTCGCGGTCAGGGCCGCTCGTCGACGACAGCGGGGCGCGGATGGCGCCACGAAGTCTCTCCCGGCCGGGGCCGGGCGGCACGGAGCGTGAGCACCGAGCTGGAACGGTCGACAGCGCTGAGTCTTCGTGGGTGCGGAGAGACAGCGCACTTCGCGTCCGGTACCGCGCCGCGCTTTCATTCGGTCGAGGGCGAGCCGCGTAGCTGGATGTGGCGTCGCTGGCTCGGCCCGTCTTAGGGGTGGGCGTGCGTCAGGGTTCTGTGTGGACGACGACATCGGCGATGGAGGGGAGTTCCTGGCGGAGCTCTTCCTCGAGGTCGCTCGCGAGCTGGTGCGCCTGATCGAGGGAGGCGGTCGTGCCGACGGAGATGGTTATGAAGAGCACCTCGCCCTCCTGGGTGGGAAGCAGTCGCAGGTCACGTGCTGGCGTGTGTGCGTATCGCTGTACAACGGTCTTGATCGTCTCGAGCGCGTGCGGGTCGTTGCCTGCTAGGGGGTCGGCGGCGATCGGCTGTTCGAGGGGTTCGAGGTGGGTGCGGACGTCGCTGACGCTGGGCAGGGCCCCGATGGCGTTCTCGACGCGCTCAGCGACCTCGTGAGCCGTGGCCAGAGAGCTGTCGGCGGGGAGCTTTAGGTGCAGAGAGACGCTGTGCTGATCGCCGTGGTCAAAGATGGTGACGTCGTGGGCTTCGCTGACGGTAGGTTCGCTAAGGGCGATGGCGAGCACCCGGTCGCGAAGGGTCAGACCGCGACGGCGGGGTTCGACGTGTACGACGACGTCGATGTTGGGCAGCACCCGCTCGATGGCACGTTCGACTTCGTCAGCGACGGCGTGGGCCTCAACCACGGCTTGGCCTGGCGGGATGGCGACGACGACGTCAGCGAAATAGCGTCCAGCGGACTCGCGTAGGCGCAGGCGGTCAAGCTCGACTTCAGGACCGAGGGCGGCGATCGCATCCCGGGCGACGGTCTGGGCGTGGGCGGGCGCGGTGTCCATGAGGACCTGCGCGTTCTCGAACATGAGGCGACCCGCCGCAGTGAAGATGAAGCCGGCGACGATCAGCGCCGCGATGGCGTCGCCGTCACGAAACCCGACGCGCACCGCGATCAGGCCGACCAAGACCGCGAGCGATCCACCAACGTCGCTGGCGAAGTGAAACGAGTTCGAGCGCAGCGCGGCCGAGCCGTATCGGCGGGCGGCGCGACGTGCGATCAGCGCGCGGCTCACGTTGACCACGATCGCCACGCCGATGACCGCGAACACGTACCAACGCGCCGACAGCGAGCTTTTGTTGCCGATCAGCCGCTGGACCGCTTCGATGACGACGATCAGTCCACCCCCGAGCAGGATCGACGCCTCGGCCAGCGCGGAGAGGTTCTCGGCGCGGCGGTGCCCGAAAGGATGGGATGCGTCGGCCGGCCGGGCACCCAGCCGGACGGCGAAGAACGTAACGACGGCAGCGACGACATCCCCGGTGGACTCGATCCCGGTTGAGACCAAGCCCAGGCTCGAGGCGGCCAGGCCCACGCCGAGCATCAGCACCATCAGCGCCGAGGCGCTGATGATCGAGACAACGGTGGTGCGCCGCTGACCTGCGGCATCGGCGGCGTCGCCGGCCACCACGGAAGTGTCGGCCATCGCGAGAGCGTAGGCGCTCACAGAGACCGTCAGCTCGCCGCGGATGCCTGCCAGCCGAGCGCCCCGGGCCGTGAGCGGCAGCAGCAGCCGAAACGTTCGCCGCCATCGAGCACCCCTGCGCGCTTGTGGCGAATCAGGCCTGTGCCGCGCGCCGCGGCGCCGCGCGGCGCGGTAGCTGAGCGCACGGGCGAGTGGGCTGGGGAAGGAGATGGGGTGGCGGGACGTCTTCTGTGGTAGCGGCCGCAGACCCGCAATCAATACTTTGAGGAGTCCAGTATGCGCCTGATTATGAAGCTCATCCCCGCCGTCGCAGTGTCGTTGTTGGTTGCCGCTTGCGGGAGTAGTTCGAGCAGCAGTAGCAGCCCTCCAGCGTCGGCGTCGCCGACAAGCAGTAGCGCGGGAGCGGCGGTCGTGAAGACGGCTTCGGTCTCGTCACTCGGCGCGTCGGTGCTGGTCGATACGCAGGGCCTGACGCTCTATCACCTCTCTGGCGAGCACAACGGGAAGTGGATCTGCACCGGCGCCGCTTGCGTGAAGGTCTGGCATCCGCTCGCGGCACCTTCTGGCGGCGCGCCGAGCGGTAGCGTCGGTTCACTGGGGACGGTCACGCGTCCGGGTGGAGCGATGCAGGTCAGCCTCAAGGGCATGCCGCTGTACACGTTCGTCGGCGACACGAAGCCGGGCGAGGCGAAGGGTCAGGGCATCAAGGACGTTGGTGTCTGGACGGCGGTGACCGGGAATGGGTCCACGGCCGCGGCGCCTGCGGCCCAGACGACCACGTCGTCGTCATCGGGTGGCGGAAGCTACGGGTACTGAGCCGCCAGGGAGCTCAGAACGGAGCGCTGTCGTGCGTGCCAGTGGCCCGGGTTCGATTCGCGTGCGGCCTCTTGTCCTGATCGGGCTGTGCGCGGTCGGGTTGGCTGGCTGCGCCGCGGCTGCCAACCCCAGGTCCGGCCTTGCGCCCCCGCGGGCGGCGATCCAGGCGTATCTGCGACAGGTAGAGCCGATCAGGCTCGCTGTGAACCGGCTTCTGGATCGGGGAGATCCGATTCTTGAGGCGTCCGCGATCACGACACCTCGCCGGCTCAGGCGGGACGGCGGATGGCCGTGCTCGAGCAGCGGTTCGCGGACTACACGGTGAAGATCGCGGCGATCGAGCCTGCCACGGCGCAACTCCGCGTCCTGCAGGCCGCGTACGCGCACACGTATGTACTCGAGGATGCGTACCTGAGCGCGCTCGCAAATGGCTTAGCTGAGCACAAGCTGGACGATCTGCCAAACACGCAGGCGGGGCATCGGGCGGCGATCATCGGCTGGCGTACCGGCCTGACCGTCCTTGCCGATCGGGCGGAAGTCAATCTCCCCGCGATCTTCAGCAGGCCGGGCGTGGCGAGATCGCCCCGTCACCTGACGGTAGTTAAGCGAAAGCGTTCTGCGCTTGCCCCAATCCGCAGATGCCCGAGCGGCGTGGTCGGGGTTCAAGCGCTTGACGCAGCTCGGTTGGCCGCGCAGCTTCCCGATCGTGCAGTTCCCGAACGCTCCATTGATCATCGCGTTCCTTGCCGGCCAGGTCGCCGCGCACATGCATGGTCAAGGGCACGCGGACGCGGCCGCGATCTCCTATCTGACGCTGACAGTCTGGGCCTATGAGGAGCTAGTCCACGGCGTGAACTGGTTCCGGCATCTGCTCGGGCTCGCGTACGTGATCTCCACGGCCGTTCATCTGGCCGGGGCTCTGCACCACTGATCCCTAACGTGGCATGCGCCCTCTCTCGTACGGAGAGTCGGTCTGCGCCTATGCTGCGAATGTCACGCTTAGGCCAGATCGATGGTTTGCTGGTCGAGCGCGTGGACGGCCGAGCCGCAGGCGAGCTTAATGCGAGCCGGGCCGGCCCGAAGCAGTCACGAGTCGACTTCGCCGGTCCGGCTGGACGTTGCCCGCATCGGACGAGGCTGTCGGGCAACAAAGGGAGTCACGACGGCCGGGCTGGCTCCGTGTACGCGCCGATACGAATGCCGGTCTCGGCGCCGTAGGCGACGTCCGTCTCGCAAATCGTCAAACGCGCGCTGCATGACGCTGCACCGCACCAGGCCGGACACGAGGGCTCTCCTATCCGCGCAGAGCGAAACGGGCCGCTCAACTACAGGGATGTGCGGATTAGAGGAAATCCGGGACCGGCCTGCCTGCGGCTCAGATCGAGCGTCCCGCGAGCGCACCGAGCTTTGACTGCACGCAGTCGAACAGCTGGTGATAGGAGTCGCAGAAGGACTCGATTCCCTCTCGCTCGAGCTCCTCGGTCACGGTGGGGAGTTCGATGCCGGCGGCGGTCGCCTCCGCCAGCGTTCGTTCTGCGCCGGCCGGGTCGGCCGCGAGGGTCGGCTTGACCTCGCCGTGGTCTGCAAAGGCGCGCAGGGTTTGCTCGGGCATCGTGTTGACGACGTCCGGGCCGATTAGCTCGGCGACGTAACGTGTGTCGGCGTAGTCGGGGTTCTTGGTTCCGGTGCTTGCCCACAGCGGTTGCTGGCGCTTGGCGCCGTGTTGCTGCAGCCGTTCCCAGTCTGCACCGGCGAACTTGTCCAGGAAGCACTGGTAGGCGACACGCGCGCAGGCGAGCGCCACCTGCCCGCGCAATGGCGAGTCAGCGGGCAGCTGCTGGTCGATCTTGGTGTCGATGCGCGAGAGGAAGAAGGAGGCGACGGAGGTGATGTGGTCGATGGGCTCGCCCGCGCCGGCGCGGGTGGTGAGGCCGCGGATGTAGGCGTCGATCACCTCCTGGTAGCGCTCGATCGAGAACAGCAGCGTGATGTTGACGTTGATTCCCTGGCTGGTGAGCTGCTCGATTGCGGGCAGGCCCGCGCGGGTGCCTGGGACCTTGATCATCACATTGGGCTCGGCGAGCCGCTGCCACAGGTCGCTCGCCTGCGCGATCGTGGCGTCTGTGTCGTCAGCGAGATCGGGAGTGCATTCGAACGAGATGAACCCGTCAGTGCCGCCGGTGCGGTCGTACTCGGGTCGCAGCAGCCGGGCGGCCTCGCGGACGTCGTCGAGCGCGAGCGAGAAGAACAGCTCCTGAAGGTCGCGTTCGCCCGCGTCGGCCAGGGCGCGCAGCTGCTCGTCGTAGAGGTCCGAGCCGGTTATCGCCTTGGCGAAGATCGTGGGGTTCGAGGTGGCGCCGGTCACGCTGTAGTCCCGGATCAGCTCCGCGAACTCGCCGCTGCTCAGCAGCTGCCGGGATAGCGTGTCGAGCCAGATCGATACTCCTGAGTCGTGGAGCCGGCGGAGGTTCTGGTTGATCGCCACCGGTTACCGCGCCTCCGTGGCGGCCGCCGGGATCAGACCATCGAGCGGGGTATCCGCATCCCGCAGCGCCGTCGTGTCGACCTGTTGGCGTGAGCGGATCAGTGCCTGGACGTGCTCGGTGACGTCCCACACGTTGACGTTCATGCCGGCGACCACGCGGTAGTCCTTGAGCCAGAACGCGACGAACTCGCCGGCGTCCCGGTCGCCGCGGAAGACGACCTCGTCCCACTCGGTGGCGAAGCCGGAGTACTCCATCCCGACGTCGTACTGGTCGGAGAAGAAATACGGGATGCGGTCGTAGCTCATCGTTTCACCGAGCATCGCGCGGGCGGCGGCGGGGCCGTGGTTGAGCGCGTTGGCCCAGTGCTCGACCCGAATTCGCCGCTCGAAGAACGGGTGCCAGGCGTTGGCCACGTCACCGGCCGCGTAGATGTTCGCCGCCGAGGTGCGGAGCGCCGCGTCGACGACGATGCCGTTGTCGAGCTCCAGGCCCGCCTCGTGCGCCAGCTGGACGCGTGGGGCGACCCCGATCCCCACGACGGCGAAGTCACATTCGATCGTGCGCCCGCTGCTCGTCCGCGCCGCCGACACGCGGCCGTCGCCCTCGAAGCCCTCGACTCCGTCCCCGAGAGCAAGCTCAACCCCGTGCTGGGCGTGGACGTCGCGGTAGAAGGAGCCGATCTCCGGGCCGAAGATGCGCTCGTTGGGAAGCGCGAGCGGGTCGATCAACGTCACATCAGCCCCCTTCTGCCGTCCCGAGGCCGCCACCTCCGAACCGATCCACCCCGCGCCCACAACCACCAGCCGGCCTCCCTGCTCGAGCCGCTCACGCAGCGCCTCTGAGTCGGCCATCGTTCGCAGGTAGTGGATCCCGTCGAGCTTGGCCCCCGGGACCGTGATCCGGCGAGGTTCGGCCCCGGTTGCCAGGAGCAGCTTGTCGAAGCTCAGCGAGCGGCCGTCGTCGAGCACCACCCGGCGAGCGCCGGCGTCGAGATCGGTCGCGGCATGCCCGGTGATCAGCTCGATCTCCTGCTGGGCGTAGAAATCCGGGTCGTGGACGAACGCCTTCTCGCGCTCTGACTCGCCGCGCAGGTAGTCCTTGCTGAGCGGCGGGCGCTCGTACGGTCGCTCGGCCTCAGTGCCGACCAGCACGACGCTGCCGTCGAATCCAAGCTTGCGGAGCTCTTCGGCCGCCTTGGCGCCGGCCAGGCCCGCGCCGATGATGACGAACGTCTGCTTGCTCATCTGCCTCTCCCTCCGGTCAGGCTCAGAAACTCTTCGCGCGTGCGTGGATCGTCGCGCACGAGCCCGTGCAACGCGGAGGTGATCGTGACGGCACCGGGCTTCTGCACTCCGCGCAGCGACATGCAGAGATGCTCGGCTTCGAGCACCAGGCCGACGCCTTTGGGCTGAAGCTGCTCCTGCAGCCACGCCGCGACTTGGGTGGTGAGCCGCTCCTGCAGCTGAAGGTCTCGCGAGAAGTGCTCGACCACGCGAGCGAGCTTTGACAGACCGAGGATCCGTTCGCTTGGGAGATAGGCGACGTGCGCGACCCCGTGGAACGGCAGTAGATGATGCATGCACAGCGATTGGAACGGGATGTCCCGCACGAGTACGAGCTCGTCGTATCCCTCCTCGTTGGGGAACGTCGTCAGGTCAAACGGCTCCGGTGTGAGCAGCTCGGCATAGGCGGCGGCAATCCGTCGCGGCGTCTCAGGCAGGCCCGCCAGCTCGAGATCGGCGCCGAGCGCGACGAGGAGATCCGCGGCCGCTCGCTCGGCCGCGTTCACATCAACCCTGTTCATCTCGGCGGGAGCGCCCGAGGCGATCCGAAGTCGGCGGCTCGTTGGTTTGCCGTCGCAGTCGGCAGTGCTTCGAATCGATGTCATGACGCCATTAGCGTCCTTCGGGCTCTCGTTCTTACCCTCCCGCCGCACCACGCGAAAGATGCCGGGGCGCGGGTCGCAACCGGCCGTACCTCCCGGGACGGCCTGATATCACGGCCGAGCGTGGTCGTCTCGGCGGATGCGACGCTGAGGAGCGATAGGCCGAGGTCGACCGGGCCTCACGCTGGGTGGTCGGTTTCGAGCAGCGCGAACAGGCTGTCGTGCTCTTCGCGGCAGGCCGAGCAGCCCTCCAGGTGCGCCCGCATCCCCGGGATCGCCTCGTCGGCAGCGGTCTCAGCGAGCTCGAGCTCCACGTACTCGTCGACCAGCTCGAAACACTGCTCGCAGGTCAGCTCCGGTCCCGGAGGGCCGAGCAGGCGTCGCAGAACCGAGGTCGTGTGGAGCGGGTTGTTGCTGTCGGTCACCGTGGTGCTCCTTGGGCGGCTGAGTCGATCTGGTGACCCTCCGCCGCTAGTCGTCGGCGCAGCTTTTGGCGTGCGTCGTGGATCGTCTTGTACAGCGCGCCGCGCGTCGTCGCGAGCCGCTCGGCGAGCACGTCGATCGGCACGCCACCCACCGCGACCGCGACCAGCACCTCTCGCTGGTGAGGGGTCAGCTCGGTGCGGATCGCGGCGGTGACCGCGGCCAGCCGCTCCCGCTGCTCGGCCTCGAGCTCGAGCGGTCGTGCGCCGTCAGTGAGCTGTGTCCAGTCGGATGGCTCCACGGGGATCTCTCGCTCCTGCCACGGGCGACGGCGCAGCTTGACCGCGGCCTCCAGTAGAGCGAACTTGTACGCCCAGGTCGTAAAGCGACTGTTCCCCCGGAACTCGTCAAGCTTGCCGAGCACTGCCAGGAGCGCATCGTCGGCGCTCTGGAGCGCGAGATCGTCCAGCTCGGCGCTGCCGACACCGGGCAGCGACCGCCGCCGCCGCGCGACCTCGAAGCGAGCCGCGCGCAGCAGCAGCCCGTGAAGCCGGGCGATTGCATCCTCGCGGGCGTGACCATCGGCGCGCAACGACTCCAGCCACCATCGCGACTCGGTATCGAGCGCGGTCAGATCGGCCAAGGAAAGCGAATGCATGAGAAGGGGCCGCGGCGAGCAACCCCGCCTCACGCTAACAGCCAAACGATTCAGCTCGACCCCACCGGCCGCTCCTCAAGCGGAGCGAGGATCCGCGCCGCGAGCTCAGGCCGACAGCCGCGGTCGATCAGCTCGAGGACCGCGTGCAGGTCAAACCGGGGATCGCTCGCGAGCTTCTCCGCCAGAGCCGGCTCGAACCCTGCGCGCTGCAACCGGCGGCGTCGCCACGGAACCACGCCGACCGTCGACTGGTCGCCCGCCGTCGGCTGGGAAGCCCGATGCCTCATCAGTTGCTTAGCAACCGCACCGCCGCATTTCTTACCTCGACACCACCGGACGTTCGACTCGTGACCGGCGTCGTAAGACCGCCGCCAACGGGCGGCAGATCGCCGACTACCCGCACGCCGCCGATCCACGCTTCCTGTCGCGCAATCTGACATCGAACAGGCGAGGGACTTGACATCGGACCCTCGTTCATAGAGGCGAGAAGCGGGCGCGGACCTGGCCGTTCTCGGTGATTCTCCAGGCGCAGATCACGCTCTCCATGGGCCACTGGGACGGACCGGCAGATAGTTCGCGTCGAGGAACCGGAGGACCAGCTTGACCTCGTAGAGCGAATGGCGACCAGAACGCCTCGAGCCGGGTCAGGACATCGAGGCCGCACGATAAGCCGCTGCGACGGTGCTCGACCGCCGCAACCTCTGAGGCAGGGCTGCCGGCAGTCTCGCAAGCGATCAGAAGGAATCTTCGACGGCCTCGATGACGCCCGCACGTACTTCGCCGAATGCGCCCGCGCGAACCACATTCCGAGCGCGCTGGTGCAAAGCATGCCCGGTCCCGATCAGCGCCGCCGTTGGCCACGCTACCCAACCGACGACCGCGACCGCCCCGACCGCGGTGTAGAAAACAGCGTCCTCGACCGTCGTGGCGCCGACGATCGGTAGCGAACAGATCGAGTCGACGGCACTTGCTGCAGGGGGCTGGGATATCGACATCAGGCGAGAATAGCGTCTCGCGCATGCAATCCGAAGGGCAATGGCGGTGTCGACGGCCGCTGATCGCACCGACTGCTTCGACCCATGCATCGCCTTCAATCTGCTGTCAGCAGAACCACGATCTGCCGGCCGCCGCTCCCAGCGTTTCGCGCATCGACTCCCCGGGGAGCGGCGGTGTTGGTGCACGTGCCGGTCCATGGGTGTTCCCACGGCGAGACTGCCTACCTGGCGTGCGGTCCAAGGGGCCTGCACTTCTCGGCGTTGAAGTGTCAGGCGCCGGAGTCGATTCCTTCTGCCAACTCCTGGACATCGCGGTTGCGCGAGTGGCTCTCGATGAAATGGGTGCCGGCAACGAGCAGTGCAATGGGCCACTCGATCAGCTCTAGAGCGGTCATCGTCGCGATGCCGGCATACCAGAGGATGCCGGCGCGATCTGGAAGGTTGATCTTTGTCTGGGTGCCGGGGACCGTCGCCGATGGGGGGCCACGTCGCAGTCGCTTGATGTTTTGATCGGTTTTCTGCTTTGTGGTCATCTCGTCGTTCCTAGGCGCGAACGCGGCGCAGGAGCGCGTAGCCGACGCCCACCGTGGCTGCCAACGGCCACTCAATCACCCCAAGCGCAGCGGTCCCGGCCAGCCCGGCGTATATCGCGGCGTCGCGGCCGCTCACCCCAGTTGCGTCGCTGTCAGCGAGCGCTCTTGCATCGGCCCAAACGTCCTCGACCTCCTCGCGCGCGCGCGCGGCCGCTTTGCTCGCCAGATCCGCGACTCCACCCATAGCCTCGCCGGCTGTCCGCCCCGCTGACTGCCCGGCGGAGGAGGCGCTCTCTCGTGTGCTGTCTGCCATCTCTATCTCCTTCTATCAGTGTGTGGTTGCTGAAAGCCCGTTGTTGCCGCCAAGCCCTCGGCTGATCGTCAACGACGCGAGGGTGGCGCCGGCGCACAACATGAGCCCATGGGGCGTCAGCATTGCGAGCCCGAAGAAGCCCCGTAACGGTGCGAACATCAGCACCGCGGCCATGAACGCGGCCGAGGCGCCAACCGCGCCGAGCACTCCGGGGCTGAGTCGTCCTTCGGCTCGTCCGAGGTCAAGTGTCTGTGCCAGCTGTCCGCTGACGACGCTCGTGAAGGCAACTGCTCGGGCATGCGTGGGTTCGCGGTCGCGAGAGGCCAGTATGAACGCGCCAAGGCTGGGAGCTGCGGTGGCGATGCCTCGGCGAAGGATGTCGCGACGCAGCGGTGCGTCCAGCGCCGCCGTTCCCTCGCGCGCCAGGCCGGAGAGATCTCGGTGCTCGGGCTCTTGTGCGGCCACGGCGAGCGCCGGCAAGATGTCGGTTACCAGGTTGACCGCGAGCACCTGCCGGGTGCTCAGCGGCGCCGGGAAGCCCGCCACGCTCGCGGCCACCATCAGCCCCAGCTCGCCGACGTTGCCCCCGAGCAGCAGCGCGAGCGAGCGTCTGATGTTGTGCCAGAAGCCGCGGCCCTCGACCAGCGTCTCGACCAGCGTCGAGAAGTCATCATCAGCGAGCACCACGTCGGCCGCCTCACGCGCGACATCCGTGCCTCCCTTTCCCATCGCTACGCCGACGTCGGCCAGCCGTAGCGCCGGCGCGTCGTTGACGCCGTCTCCAGTCATCGCAACCACGTGACCGCGGCGCTGGAGCGCTTCCACGATCCGCAGCTTGTCCAGCGGCGAGATGCGCGCGACCACTCGCGCCCGCTCGAGGCGGCGGTCAAGCTCCTCGTCATCGAGCTCGCCGAGTTCTGGGCCGGTCAACACCGCCGCCCCGTTCTCCGATAGACCAGCCTCCCGCGCTATCGCGCGTGCAGTGGCGGGATGATCGCCTGTCAACATCATGACCCGGACACCCGCGGCCTCACATCGCGCAATCGCCGCGGGGACATCAGCCCGCAAGGGATCGCTGATTCCGAGATAGCCCAGCGCGACGAGACGGTCGGGATCTTCGATCAACGCGTCAGCCGGACCCTCAGCGACCATCAGTACGCGCAGCCCCTGCTCCGACAGCCACTCGGCGCGCTCCAGGAGTTGCTGCCGGTCCCTTGGGCTCAGCGGCTCGTCGGACCCGTTGCGGCGCGCGCGCTCGCAGCGAGCGACCAGCACCTCGACCGCACCTTTGACGACCACGCGCCCATCGGCACGGGTCGCATGAAAGCCGCGCGAGGGCTCGAACGGCTCCTCGTCATCCCGCCTGGCCGTCCGCATGGCCGTTACCCCGGCTCGCTCCGCGCCCTCGATCACCGCCACGTCTGTCGGATGCGAGCCGAGATACGGAGCGTCTGGATGCGGGCTTGCCAGCGCTGCCGCCTCGAGAATCCGGCGCAAATCTTGGCTTAACCGCTCCGGCGGCTGGGGATCGCCTTCGACCGCTGCGATCGTCGTCAATGCCTGGTGACCTTCGGTCAGCGTGCCCGTCTTGTCCGAGCACGCGACATCAACGCGCCCTAGGGCCTCGACGGCCGCTAGGCGCCGCACGAGCGCGCCCCGCGACGCCAGGCGTCGTGCCACCGCCGCCTGACCCAGGCCCGCCAGCAACGGAAGGCCCTCGGGCACAGCACTCACGGCGATGCTCGCCCCGAGGGCCAGCTGGGGCACCAGCGGCTGTCCCCACAGCAGCCCGGAGACGGTCACGAGCAAGCCACCGCCGACGATCAGCGGCAATCCCTGGCGGAACATCCGGCTCAGCCGCTGGCCGAGAGGGCTCTCTCTGGTCTCCTCGAGGGCGATCGCCGCCGCGGTCGCACCCATGCGCGTCCCGCGCCCGACGGCGACCACCAGCGCCCGTGCGTTGCCGACCGTGACATCGCTGCCCTCCAGCACGACCCGGCCGGCGTCAGTGCCGCCCTGCGACGCTTTCCGAACCGGCATCGACTCGCCCGTCAGTGCCGCCTCGTCGACCTCGAGATCATCGGCAGCGATCACGCGCGCGTCCGCCGGCACGCGGTCGCCTCCGGCAAGTGCGATCACATCACCGGCGACCAGCTCTTCGGCATCGATCTCTTCAAGTTGGCCGTCGCGCAGAACCGTCGCGGTACGAGCGCTCATCCTTTCGAGCGCTTCGGCGGCGCGCCCCGCTTGACGCTCCTGCCAGACTCCGACAGCCGTATTGGCTACGATCACCGCCGCGATCAGCGCAACGTCGCCAATGCCACCGAGCGCCAGCGAGACGGCCGCTCCCGCGCCCAAGACTCCGGTCAGCGGCGAGTTGAGCTGATCGAGGACTGCACGCAGGAGCGGACTGCGCTGCGGGCGCTCCGCCTCCTGGTGCCGGCGGTCCTGCGCCTCGGAACGAGTAAGGCCCTGGCGGGTGCTGTTGAGCATGGCCAGCGTCGCATCTACCGATAGGCGTCCGAAGCGCTCGGGGCGGGGATCAGACAGCCGCTCGCTGACCGACCTCGCCACGTTGCCTCCGCGCAGGCGCAGGTAACCCCCACCGATCGCGCCGAGCGCCGCCACGTATGTCGCCTGCGACGCGCGCTCGAAGCGCGGGTTGCCGCCCAACCCCCAGGCCACGCCCGCCGCATTAGACAGGATCGACGCGAGCGCCGAGTCGCGCACGGCGGCATCTCGCTTGACGCCGGCTTCGATCACCCCCGCCACACTCGACAGATCCGTTGCGAGCAGGTCGGCGCGCGCGGCGAAGCGGCTGCTGCGACCGGAAGTGAGCGCGATCGCCAGGTCGCCCTGCGCGAACGCCTGAGCCGCGCGGGCACTATCGCTGAGCACGGCTACGATCGCGCCGCTGGACTGCAGCCCGCGGATGCGCGTGACCGGGTCGCCCGCGAACACCGGGACGCCATACCGATCCGCGAGCTCCGCGGCTGCCGGGTACAGCTCGCTTACCAGCTGCACCGATACGCCGTTGCGGCGGCAGGCGTCCAGCAGCTGCTCGAGTCCGTCCGCCGACCTCAGCCGCAGCTTGATCCTCGCAACCGGGATCCGGTCACGCGGTCGGCGCAGCTCCAGGAGGTGAATGCTGTCGTCCGCTTGCGCGCGGGTTGCCTGCGGCGCAAGCCACCAGCGCTGGCCGTCGATCTCGGCGCTTGCGACCCTGCCGTCGAAGGTGCCGTCGAGCGCCTCCGCAGCCTCATGCCCAAAGACCTCGCCCCACGGAGACCCTGCGGCTGCCGATACTCCGGCGGCACGCCGCATCAGCTCAGTTTCGTCACGCTCATCAAGCGCCACCACAGACGCCAACTCGAGCCCGTTAGTGAGGACTCGCGGTGAGTCGATGACCAGCGCATTCGGGCGACAGATCGGGCGCTTCTCATGCGACCCGACGACGGTGACGCCGTGGCGCAGGACCCGCGCTGCCGCTCCATTGTCAGCGCTTTCGGCCCCGATCAGCGCGCTGCGCGGATTGACCAGCAGCAGCGCGGTCAGTGCCCGGCCGGCTGACCGCGTCAGGGTTCCGGTCAGCGCGGCGTAGGTGAGCGAGATCGGCGGCAGCGCGCTGAGGTAACGGTCATAGAGCGTGGGCGTCGGCGGCGTCTGGCGCGCGCTCGGCGCGAACGGCTGGTCCCCGTCGAGCTCAGCCGTCACCGGGCCACCAACGAGGCGGGCTCCCGCATCCAACCGCTGACCTGGGAACACGGCAACCAGCTCGCCGCTGCGCGAGATCGTCGTGCCAAAGCCGCTCAGCACGCGTCCGGTCAGTGGCAGGCGCTCGCCCGATTCGAGCCTGATTCGCGCGCCTGGCAGTGCCGGTTGCGCCGTCGCAAGTCGCTCCTCGTAGCGGCGCCAGGCCGTGCGTCGTGCTCTGGCAGCAGTCATCAGCCGCAGGGCTGCCGCGCCGCTGACCGCGACACCCAGGGGACTGCCGGCGAACGTGAGGCCGATGATCGATAGCCCGCTCAAGGCCAGCTGTGCTCCGTTGCGTCCCAGCACGTCCTCGAGCCGTCGCTCGATCGGCGGCAGGCCCTCGATGATGCCGATCACCCCGGCCACCTGCGCACCCCGATCACCTCCGCCGGGCGCCTCGGGACCCATGAGCGCCCGGCGTACCGCGATCAGACCAAGACCGAGACTCGAGCCGATCACCCGAGCGGTGCTCTGGATCACCGGCACCGGATCAAGCGGGTGCGACGGAATATCTTCGCCTGGAACCTCGGGAAGCTCGAGCCCGGCCACGTGCGAAAGCAGATCCTCGAGGCTCGTTATGTGCTCGGAATATTCGACGAGCACGCGTCCGGTCAGCTGACTGGCGCTGACCCGGGAGACTCCAGGCAGGCGCCCAAGCCGCTCGACGACTCGCCGCGAAAGGTCGGGATCGCGGTCCAGTCCCCGAACAGCAATACGCGCGCGGCGGCCCACGCGCCCAGCTCCACTCACGGCATGCTGCGGCGTCAGGCCAATCGTGCGACCAGCTCGCCGATGCGGTTCAGGCGCCTCCCCGCTCGCCACCCGCCCCACCTCGGCTTCGCCCTCCGGGGAGGCGTCTTGCGAGCGCCGAGCGGGCTCTCGCCATCGAGTTCCGGCGACGTCTGCGCCCAGGATTGCAGCCAAGATCGCCTGCTCGTCGACGGTGCCCGGATCAAAGCTGACCAGCACATTCCGTGTCTGCGCGCGGGCGCGGACGTCGCTGACGCCATCCAGCGCGAGAAGCAGGCGTTCAAGCTCGCTTTGCCGCTCGCCGCGCCATGCGGGCAGATGCACTCGAATCCGCCCGGGCAGGGAATGGATGATTTGCGGCCCCGGGGCCGCCTCGCTCTCGGCCGCGAACGCGCTCACACGTCCTGTTGTGTCCCTGATTGACCGGACGGACTGGACGCGCTCGTCGCCCCCTCCTTCGCGCCCCGCACGGCGCCCCGCGCAGTGGCCACGGTCACATCGGCCGCCCTCAGCACTCCAGCGAGGCCATAGATCGCTCCCCGCCGAAACAGCTCTCTAGCCGTGGGGGAGGCCGCTGG
>CAWHME010000005.1:0-210834 GCA_963830465.1 uncultured Solirubrobacterales bacterium | reverse complement strand
AGGCCTGCGGTCCTCTCCGTTGTCCTCAAGCAACTCCGAGCGAAAATAGGAGGTCTGCCTTGTCGGTGAATGCGGTCACGTCGAGCGGCGCAGGGGTTAAGGCCCTTCGCGTTCTGGCGTGTCAATGTTTTTCGCACGCGTCTGAGCCGTTTGGTCTCAAGGCCCTGGACTGCTAAGTCATCCTCCGGTTCCTTTTGACTGATGCTCGTAGCAGCACCGCGCGCAAAGCGGGCTGAACTATCGAACGCAGCCGAGGTCGCCTAGACTGGGACGATGCCGTCGGAGACCCACAAACCCACGCGCACCGAACCGTCAACATCGCCGGGGATCCGGGCAGCGGCTCGCAACCATCATGGATGGCGAAAACGTTGGCGGCAATCTCGCCCGGCCGGCCACGATCCGCTTCGTCATCGGTGCGTTCCCGTGGAAGTTCATCGGGAGTGAGGCCAGCATCTGTCGAAGTGTCGCCTTTGACGGTTTGACGCGTCGCACGGGTGGCCGGCGCAGTGGTGGCGACTCGATGCTCCATTCGCTCCTTCAGGCGTCCGCGCCTATAGTCCCGCTCTTCAGCCGTCGCGAGGAGGCTTTGGATGCAGCGCATCAGTCGTGATGCCGCGACCCTGACCGAGTTCGGCGCGCACGTCGAGCCCGCGCTCACAGTCGGGCTGGGCGAGTCTTTCGTGATCGAGACGCGCGACAACTTTTTTGAGACGGTCCGTGAACCCGGGGACATCCCGCGAACCGACCGTGAGCCGATCGCCGCGTTGCAGGTCTTTCGGGCCAACCCGGTCGCCGGCCCGGTGTTCGTAGAGGGAGTGGCGCCGGGCGACACGCTCGTCGTTGAGCTCGAGGAGATTGCTATCCGTGATTGGGGCTGGACGGGAATCTTGGAGGGGTTCGGCCAGATGGCGGCCCGGACGGGGTGGGAGGAGCTCAACGGGCCGTTTGGGACCATCATCCGCCACGAGCCCGGGCCGTCGGGGACGCTTGCCGACGGAACGGCCGTCATGGACGTCGGGCGCGAGGCTCGCTGGCCGCTCGCTCCCTTCATCGGGACCATCGTGACCGCGCCGGAACGCGGCGTGGAGAACACGGTCACGAGTCAGGGGCAGTGGGGTGGCAACCTCGACGTACGCGACGTCGCCGCCGGCAACCGCATCCTCCTCAACGCCTCGCACGCCGGCGGGCTGCTGTTTTTGGGTGACGTGCACGGGTCTCAGGGCGACTCCGAGCTCACTGGTATCGCGAACGAGACAGCCGCCGACGTGAGACTGCGTTGCGACGCGATCTCGGGTCACCAAGTTCCGGGGGTCGGACGTATCGAGAAACCCGAGTCGCTCATTCAGCTCGACTCAGCCCGTCGCGCCGGGTCGCCCGAGGCGGCGCTCCAGAGCTGCTTCACAAATCTCATCAGCTGGTTAGTCGAAGAACATGGCATGGACAAGCGCGAGGCCTATCTCCACATGACAGCAAACTCCGAAGTACGCATCCACGTGTATCAGTTCACGCTTGGCCTGTTCACATGCGGCGTGGAGTTCCCGCGGCAGCATCTGTAGTCCTTCACACCCCGCCAGACCGGCGTCGCGCGGCACGCATCCTGGCCAAGCGAAGCACTGCTCGTATCTTCGCGCCGGTCGCTGGCTACCCGGTTCTGCGTCTCGCGCCAAGCGACAGCGGAGTGCCCTCACGATGTTTGGGTGCCGCGCCGACGTTCGAGGAAGCGCGCGTGGCGGCGGCTGCCGAGATTCCTCCTGTGCGATCGGGTCGCCGCCTCGGCAGCTGCCTCCGGCTGGGCAGGAAAGCAGATTGGCGCGGATCGCCCGTCAGCGCATGCGCTTGCTCGTCGATAGCTCGCACCGCGTCATCGCGGAGTTGCGCTTGGTCGCCGAAGCATTCACGTCCTGACCGCCCGACGGGCAGGCGAAAAGCGATCGCTGGCGAGCTGGGCGACAGGGAGGTCGGGCTGGCTGTCCTGCGTCAAATGCCGCACGGGTTCTTAGACTGGCCGCTGATGAATGCCAAGCGCCTTCATGCAATGGGAATCGAGCTCAAGCGCGAGCTACAACAAACTGAGGCCGTGCCGTTGATGCAGCAGCTGCTCCAAGGCCTGCAGAACATGGGCCAGCAGCCTGGGCAGCCTGGCCCCGAGCAGACCGTGAGCCAAGTACGAGAGCAACTTCGCCGCCGCCCACCAGAAGGCGGTGGTGTACCCATGCACGGCTGCCTGGGCCGCCACGACCGGGGATGCTGCCTTCCCGGCGAGGAACGTGGTCGTGGCTGTGGTCGCGACCGTATTGAGCAGCGCGGTGCCGAGCGAGCCACCGACCTGCTGGGCGGTGTTGACGGTCGCGGAGCCGACCCCAGCGTCGTCTCGGTCGACGCCGAGCGTGGCGGTATTCATCGCCGGCGCGGAGATGAGACCGATGCCGACGCCCAACACGAGGAGCCCGGGCAGCACGTGAGCGGCGTAGGTGCTGTGCGTATCGAGCCCGGTGAAGAGAACCATCCCAATCGCCGCCAGGAATAGGCCGGTTGGCACGAGCCGGCGGGGGCCGAAGCGCGGCAACAACACGGTGCTCGAGGTTGTGGAGGTGGCAATCAGGACGCTGATCATCGGCAAGAACGCGAGGCCCGTTTTCACAGGGCTGTAGAGAAGCGTCTGCTGCAGGTAGTAGGTGAGGAAGAAGAACACGCCGAACATGCCGATCGTCATGGTGAGAATGGCCAGCAGGGAGCCGGCGCGGTTGCGATTCGTGACGATCCAGAGCGGGAGCAGCGGATGCTCCGAGCGGCGCTCGATCGCGATAAAGACTGCGAGAAGCGCCACGCCGGCGGCCAGCAAGCCCAGTGTGCTCGATGCCCCCCATCCGCTCCTGTCCGCCTCGGAGAAGCCGTAGACGAGCGCGAATAGGCCGGCGGATCCGGTCAGCGTGCCCCGGAGATCGAGCCGCGGCCTGGCGTCAGGCGAGTGCTTGGACAGCAGCAGGAGGACGCCGGTCACCGCGACCGCGGCGAAGACGAGTTTGACGTACAGGCTCCAGCGCCAGGAGAGGTATTGGGTGAGAAAGCCGCCGATCAGGAGACCGATCGCGGCTCCCGCCCCGCTGATTGCGCCGTACACCCCGAACGCCTTCCCGCGCTCCTTCGGGTCGGTGAAGGTGGTGGTCAGCAGTGAGAGCACAGCCGGAGCCAGGATCGCAGCGAAGATGCCCTGGACCGCGCGTGCTGCAATCAGGATGTTGAAGCTCTGCGCGGCACCACCGACGGCGGAGGCGAGGGCGAAGCCGACCAGGCCGGTGACCAGGGTCCGCCTCCGGCCGAAGAGATCCGAGAGCCGGCCGCCGAACAGAAGGAGGCTGCCGAAGGCAAGCGTGTAGGCGGTCACCATCCATTGCCGGTTGCCGTCGGAGAAGTGCAGCGCCTTCTGTGCCGAGGGCAGGGCGATGTTTACGACTGTCGCATCGAGCACGACCATCAGCTGGGCGATGCACAGCACGGCGAGGATCAGCCAGCGCCGGTCGGATTGCGAAGTGAGCGAGTTGGTCATTGCTTTTCTCCTATCTGACCTTGGTTTCGGTGAAGACGCTTGTGTCCGTGTTCAGCCGATCCATCTCAGGGGCGGCCAAGGGCGGGGCGGTGTCGAAAAGCGCGGCGAAGTGGTCGGTGCCCATGTGGCGGCCCTTGAGGTCGGCGATCGTGGCGGCGTCGGCGACGCCGTCGCCGAGGAGGCCGGCTCCGCCTTCGGGCCCGAGGGGGATCGCGATCATGGGTGGGAATGTCTCGGAGCTGGTGAGCTCGCCGGTCGCGGCGATGAGCGCGCGGACGTTGGCCGCGACGACGGCGGCCTGGGCGTTGGCGATGCCCGCGGCGTCGCGGTCGGCGTCGGCGAGCTCGCCGACGGCGAAGGTTTGGCTCTCGCCGACGACGCGCAGGTGCTTGTTGACGCGGACGTAGCCGCGCTCGTCGCGGCGATCCGCCAGCGTTCCGCCGTCGAGGTAGTCGCTGTGGGCTCGCACGCCGAAGGCGCGAAACCAGATGTCGGCGACGAGCTCGCCGCCGTTGGTGGTGGTGGCGATGGCGATCGGGGCGAGCGTCGCGGGTGGGGCGCTGGGCAGCTCGGCGAGCGCCGTGCCCAGCCGCAGCTCGACCCCGAGGTCGTCGAGTTGGCGGCGTAGCTCGTCGCGCAGGGCCTGGTCGTAGGGACCGACGAGGATGTCGTCGGAGATGTCGGCGATCGTGACGTGCTTGTCGGGGAAGAACGCCTTGATCTCGCCGGCGAGCTCGAGGCCGGATGGGCCGGCGCCGACGATCAGCGTGCGGTCGGCGGCGAGCAGCGCCTCGTGCGCGGCGCGGTGCCGGGCTCGGGCGGAGGCGATGTCGGGCTCCTCGGTCTTGGCCGGGAACGGATAGGCCGACCCGGTCGCGAGCACCACGTAGTCGGGCTCCAGGACGTCGCCGGACTCGAGCGTGACGCGGCGCCCGTCGACCGCGACGGCGCGATCGCGCAGGAAGCGGCCGTGGGCGAGCAGGTGCTGGTAGGGATAGAAGATCCGCTCCAGCCACGCCGGGTCGACGAGGGCGCGCCAGGCGGCGACGTTGTGGACGAACGCCTCGGTGGGGTCGACGAGGGTGACGTCGGCGATGTCGTCGAGCGCGTTGGCGGCGTTGATGCCGTCGTAGCCGCCGACGACGACGACGGAGGGGCGTGCGGTCGTCATAAGGACCTTTCTAAGTGGAGGCTATGTCTCAACTTCTAGTGAGGACCGTAGCACAAACCGGAGGCACCACCTCCGGATCTGTGTTAAGATGAATCGCGAGATGGCCAGCACCACCCCTCCCGCCAGCGAGCGCCCCCTCCGCCGAGATGCCGAGCGCAACCGCCTGCGGATCCTGCAGGCCGCGCGCGAGCTGTTCGCAGACCGCGGGCTCGACGCGTCGCTCGACCAGGTCGCCGCCCACGCCGGGGTGGGCGTCGGCACCGTTTATCGCCGCTATCCCGACAAGGACGCGCTGATCGACGCGCTGTTTGAGGAGCGGATCGACGAGATCGCCACCGCCGGTCAACGCGCGCTCTCCGCATCAGACCCGTGGGAGGGCCTGGTCGGCTTCATTCAGCAGGCCAACGCGTTGCAAGCCCGCGACCGCGGGCTAAAGCAGGCGCTGCTGTCCCGCGGCGCGCACAAGACCGAGCGCGCGCGCGAGAAGATCGTCCCGATCGCGAGCGAGCTCGTCGCCCGCGCCCAACAAGCCGGGGCGCTGCGCGCCGACCTCGATCCGTTCGACCTCCCGCTGATCGACCTGATGGTCTCAGCGATCGCCGACATCACCCGCGAGGCCTCCCCGGAGCTCTGGCAGCGCGCGCTGACGATCATCATCGACGGGCTCGCCACCACCCGCCAAGCCCCCACCCCCCTACCGGGCAAGCCGCTCAACCGCGACCAACTCGCCGCCCTCGCCATCTCCAAGCACGCCCGCCCCTGACGGAGGAGCGTCCTCCCCGCGGTGTTCCAGCAGCAGAAGCGAGCCCGGGGTCGCGTTTGTGGCGGCGAGCAGGTCGATGCTCACCTGCCATCGACCGACCGCTTATGAAGCAGGGCGGGACTCCCGCAGCCCGCGTGTCTTAAGGGGATCCGCTTACCGCACGGTTCTGGGGCCGTCGGGCCGTGCGGCTTGTCCCGGGCCTAACGCGTTTGGCGTGGTGGAGTTGAGCGGCCGCTCGGCCTAGCCCGGCTCGAGGACCACCACCGGGATCTCGCGGTCGGCCTTGGCCTGGAACTCGTCGTACTGCGCCCCAGTCGCGGTCATGATGCGCCACAGCTCGGGCTTCTCCTCGGCCGTGGCGACCCGCGCCCGAGCGGTGTCGTGGTCGGCCTTGACCTGCACGGCCACGATCGGATCGTCTTGAAGGTTGAGGAACCAGCCGGGTGGATCGCCGCCGCCGTTGGAGGCCACCACTAGGTAGTCGTCTCCGTGCGGTTGGTAGATCAGCGGCGTAGTCCGCTTGGCCCCCGAGTTGCCCCCGGTGGTGGTGAGCAGCAACACGGTGCCCTGCCAGTCGTGGCCTTTCCTTGCCGTCGGTTTCGCGGTATTGGTCGACGTGCTCCTGACCGAACAATGGGAGACCTATCAGTTGATCTTCTCCGCCAGCTCGACGATGATCCCCGCCTGGCCGCGCACGTAGCAGAGCCAGTAGCTGTTCTCGTAGTTCTCCAGCTCGCCGACCAGCTCGCCGCCATGCGCTCGCAGGCCGGCGAGGGATGCCTCGATGTCGTCGACGACGAAGAGGATGTGGCGGAGGCCCGGGGCGTTGGCGGGCGCCGGCCGGTCGTCGCCCTCGTATGAGGGCGAGCGGTACTTGGCCAGCTCGACCTTGCCGTTGCCATCCGGGGTCCGCAGCATCACGATGTCCGCCCGTACGCCCTCAAGCCCGTTTATGCGGTCCACCGAGTCGCCCTCGACGGACGCCTCGCCCTCCAATTCGAGCCCGAGTGCGGCGAAGAACGCTGTCGCCGCCGCGAGGTCGTCGACGACGATACCGATGTGCTCCAGGCGTTGGACGGTCATGAACGGCCTCCGGCCAGCTCCTGCGGCGTGTACTCGTCGTGCAGCAGATACTTCCGCATCGTGGTCTCCTGGTGTCGTGGGCCGCGCCGCTGGTAGCCCTTCACCTGATGAGCGGAGCCGGTCAACGCTTTCTCGACATAGGAACACTCATTCAGCTCCCAGATGGTCCCGTAGCGGGATCGCCTAGCGGAATGATCGCTCACGCAACGGGTTGACGCGATGACTCTTGGCCCCTGCGGCGGTCAACACATTCATCCAACCCACCGACCAGGAGACGATGTCCGTGCCCGGACCACTGAGCGACGCCCATGCCGTGACCAAGCTTCCCGCCCAGGAGCTCGACCGAGCGCGGCGGTTCTATCACGACAAGCTCGGACTTGAACCGGTCGAGGAGCGCGAGGGTGGTCTTCGGTTCATCTGCGCGGGCACGGAGTTTCATTTGTTCAGCTCTTCGGGAGCCGCTTCAGGCGCATCCACGCAGATGGGATTCGAGGTCACTGACCTCGAGGCGGTGATCGAAGATCTCCGTCGTCGCGGGGTCACGTTCGAAGCCGTCGAGGTCCCAGGCTTCGAAATGCAAGGCGAGATGGTGGTCGTGCCCAACAACTACCCGAGTAAGGGATCCGGAGAGCTCGGCGCCTTCTTCTACGACAGCGAAGGGAACCTCCTCGCCATCGGCCAGGCGACTGATGGCGGGGACGCGAGAGGCCCGCGACTCGCGTCGATACGCGCAAGTGTGGCATCGGCGGCCGTGTCGGATGTGACTCATGTGGGCATCGATGAGCTCAAGGCGGTCGAGGGGTTCTTGGAGGGCTTTACGTTTCGCCGCGCCGGAGCCCAGATGGCCGTGTTCGGGATGTCGATCATCGATATGCCAGCGGAAACGACCGCCTACCCGGAGCATGACCATTCGTCCGAGGGACCCGGGAATCCGCCCGCCCACCAGCTCGGCCAGGAGGAGGTCTATATCGCGCTGCGCGGTTCGGCCGACGTGCAGGTCGACGGCCACCGGTACAAGCTGGACGCAGACCACATCGTCCGGGTCGGGCCGACGGCGCGGCGCAAGATCCTGCCGGGTCCTGACGGCGTTCGGCTCCTGGCGATCGGCGGATTTCCCGGTCGAGCATACGATCCAGCCTCCACCGTCTGAAGCGAAGCAGGAGACAGGCCATAGCTGAGAACGCCGAGCCCAGAGCGCAGTGGCGACGACGGACGAAAGCAGTGCCGCAAGCGGAACGCCGGCCGGCACATGCTGCCGTCGAACGGCGCCTCCCAGCACCGCGGGAGGCGCCGATTCCCGCAAGGCCCGCCTGGTGATCCATCCCGGGACCGGGGCGGCAACCAGGACACCCAGCCATCTGGCCACCAGCACGAGAGCGCCCCTGCTTCGGCCTTGGGACGCGCACCCCGGCTGCGTCGGCAAGAGACCCGGAATGCGCGGAGGCTGTCGCACAAACCAACGCCGTTGTAAGAAATCCACAAGGGCCAATTTGGCCGACCTCGTGAGATCGCCGTAGGCGGCCGAAGCGGCGTCCCCGCGACCGAAATCCCTCGCCGTCAAATTGACGTTTTGTAGAAAAGGCACAAGAAGGCGGCGGGGTCGAGCGTTTGTGCGACAGCCTCCGCGGGATCCATAACTCGACGACGTGCCTTGCCGCTGGCGATAGGAAGGTCCGGCGCGTCGCCGAGACCCGCTACATGGTCGCGCGCAGCTGCTGCTCGCGTGTGTGTGCGAGCGATTACGGGAAAGGGAAGTCGATGGCGAGGTCGACGACAAGACTCGCGGGATGCTTGAGGCGGCTTACCGCGAGTTCAACGCGCGTGACATCGAAGCGCTTCTCGTGAGGATGGCCGACAACGTCGAGTGCCCGAACGCTTGGGAGGGCGGCTACGTCCGCGGTCACGACGAGATCCGCGACTACTGGTCCAGGCAGTGGGCCGAGCTCGACCCGACCGTGACCCCGGTGGCATTCGCGATCCTGCCGGACGGGCGCATCGACGTGACCGTTCACCAAGTGGTCCGGGATCGCAGCGGCGCGATTCTCAGCGAGTCGGCCGTGCATCACGTCTATCGGCTGAAGGGGGAGCACATCGCCCACATGGAAGTCCGGGCATAGCCGCGCGCTCCAGCAATCGGCTGGCGGATACACCGCTGCCACATAAGCTGGCGTTGTGACGACGTGGATGCTGATCCACAGCCCGCTGGTCGGTCCCAGCACCCGGAGGCCGGTCGCGCAGGAACTCGAGCGGCGAGGTCAGTCGGCAGTCGTTCCTTCCCTGCTGGGTGTCGCGGCGGCGCCGCCTCCGCAGTGGAGTCACTGCGTTGAGGCGGCGCGCGCGGCTGCCGAGGGGTTCTCACGGTTGCTGCTGGTGAGCCATAGCGGCGCCGGAGCGCTGCTCCCACCGATTGCCGATGCGGTGTCCGTCGATGTCGCAGGGCTGATCTTCGTGGACTCGGTCATCCCGCCATGCAGCGGCGACGCAGCGCTCATCCCGCCAGCGCTGATGCACCATCTGTCCGAGCTTGCGACGGATGGCAAGCTGGCCCCCTGGTCCGAGTGGTTCGGCCCAGAGGTGATGGCAGAGCTTGTCCCCGATCGCCAGCTGCGCGCGGCGCTGGTAGCCGACATGCCCCGCCTTCCACTCTCCTATTTCCAGGCGAGCGTCCGGATGCCCGCGGGGTGGGACGTGCCTCCCTGCGGCTACATGCTGCTGAGCGAGCAGTACCGCAAGGACGCCGATGAAGCGCATCGCCGAGGATGGCCCCTAGTGGAGATTCCCGAAGGCAACCACCTGAGCCTCGCGACGGACCCCTCCGCCGTCACCGCTGCTCTCCTCCAGCTCCAGCCAGGATGACCAGCAGTTTCGGTAGCCCACAGCGGCGCTGAAACGCCCACGGCGCCTTCGGGCAAGCTCCGGCGGTCCCGCTCTGAGCGCACCGCGCATTCGGAAGCCAAAGAGAACCAGCGCCTGGTTTGCGCAGATCTCGAGACCGTCGGCGCTTCTATGCCGGGAGAGACGCCGAGCGGCGGCGGAGACGCCCTTTCCGCGGAGGCTGTCGCACAAACGCTCGACCCCGCCGCCTTCTTGTGCCTTTTCTACAAAACGTCAATTTGACGGCGAGGGATTTCGGTCGCGGGGACGCCGCTTCGGCCGCCTACGGCGATCTCACGAGGTCGGCCAAATTGGCCCTTGTGGATTTCTTACAACGGCGTTGGTTTGTGCGACAGCCTCCGCGCTTAGCAGGTCGGATGCGATCTTCCGGCGCGTGCGCCTGCTCAGGCCGAAGCAGGTCTCCGCGGACGGCTGTGAGACTCTGCCGGGTCTTCCTTGCAGGAGTTCAAAGGACTCGGCCCGGGGCGCCGACGACACCGGCAGTCGCCCTGTGCATATGGAGAGCGCCCGCTTGGGAGGCCCCGTCTCGCATTGGGGGTCATGTCGGTACTTCCTATTTGTGGTTGGCGCCTTCCAGGCGCACGTGTTGGACTACATGCTCCGGAGACGTGGCACGGAGGCTGGTGGCGCGGGCGTGGGGAAAGCGGCCTGGGCCAAGCGGCTTGAATCGCCGGGCCAAAGCTGGACGAAGAGACGCGCGCCCCGTTCGTAAAGGACGCTCGTAGCCTCGTGCCAGCGAACGGGACGGGCCACCGCGCAGATGAGATCCTCGCGTATCGCGTCGGCGGTGCGCAGCGTACGGCCGGTCGCAGTTTGCCGCGAACGGGACGCTTGGAGGATCCACAGGCCTGCTGGATAGGGCCGCGGCCACCTTCCGCTCGGGGCCCGCCATCAGGGGGCAGTGGGCGGGCACGTTGATCGGCAGGCGCTGGGCTCTCGTGGCTCCGTTGGTGTGGGCGAGGGCGAGGAGGCAGTCGACGGCGGGATCGGCGCCGGAGGTCGTGATCTGGCGCGGGGCGTTGACGTTGGTCGGATACACGGGCTCGGCGGACCGAGCGGCTTGGTCGGCGAGGCGGGTCACCCCACGCTCGTCGAGGCCGAGCACGACGCCCATGCCGTAGCCGTGCGGGTATGCCTCAGCCATCGCGTGCCCGCGCACCCACACCGCCTTGACCGCGTCGGGTAGGGCGAGCGCGCCGCAGGCAACGGCGGCGGCGAAGGCGCCGATCGAGTGTCCAGCGACGTAGTCGGGGCGCGCGCCAAGGGCGGCGAGGATGCGCCAGGAAGCGACGGCAGCGCCGAGCAAGGCGAGCTGTACCGACGCGTTGGAGCGAAGCGCGCGCGCGTCGTCGTGGGTGCGGATGTCGTGTCGGAGAGCGGCGGACATTTCATCGAGGGACGCTGTGGCCGCCGGGTGGGCCGGCAGGTCGTCCAGCATCCCGGGGTACTGCTCGCCCTGCCCGGGGAAGAGGAAGATGGTGCTCATCGCTGCTCGGTAGAGGCGAGGCCGTGCCAGGGGTCAGCGACCAGACACGGGCCGGTGTCGCTACGCACCAGCATCCGGCCACTGTTGCGCGAGTACTCAGCGGCTGCCAGCCCGCCACCGGGAGTCTGGAGCTGGACGTCGACGCGGACCGCAAGGAGGCTGAGGGCATCGAGCAATCGAGTTACGCGGGCGCGCGGCACGGGTTTCGGGACCCGCACGACCAGATCCAGATCGCTGTCGTGGCGGGCGGTGGGATGGCCGGTCGCGAGCTCGAAACCAGCGCTGCCACCTGGTCCCCACGCCATGGCCCAGTCCGGGCGGACCACAGCCGCCAGGTGAGCGATCGCGCGGAAGACGGGCAGGTCCCGGTGAGCCGAAGCCGTCAGCAGGTCCTCGGGGCGGACCGTCTCGACGACCGCCTCGCGCGCAACGTAGGCCGCCCAACGCTGCCCACGCCAGCGGCCACGTATCCCGACGGGTACGTGGGTCGGGGTATGCGCTGCACGGCGTACCACGACCCAGGGCGTGCACTCCAGGCTCTCGCGAACCCAGGCAGGCAGGGTCGACTCGGCGCACGGGGGCCGAAATGAAGCAGGCGGGATCGGCCAGGCGCAGCAGATCGTGCGGCAGCGGCCGCTCGCTGGCGCCAGCCACCGTCAGTCGCCCCTCGCGGCTGCCTGAGTGCGGCTGAGCCCCACCGCGGGCGTGCCTTCCGAGGGCAGTAGTCGCGGGAATCCCGTTGCGCTGCCGGTCGGTTACGCCGGCGTCGGCCGCCGGTTTGTCGGGAGCGGGTGATCGTGAGCGCTCCGGATGTGGGCGTGTTGGGATTACGATCGAGTGCGGGTGGAGCCACTGCTCGAGAGAGAGTCGGAACTCGTAGCGCTCGTTGAGGCGGTGGTGGCGGCGCGGTCGGGAGCGGGATCGTTCGTGCTTGTCGCGGGCGAGGCGGGGATCGGTAAGACGTCTTTGGTGCGGGCGCTGCGGGCCCGGTTGGGGGGCGGGGCGGCATTTGCGGTCGGTGCGTGCGAGGCGTTGTCGGTGCCGGTCCCGCTCGGCCCGGTGCTTGAGTTGTTCGCGGCGACGCCGGCTGCCGGTACCGTGCCGGGCGGGGCCGATCGGTTCGCGCTGGCGCGGTCGCTGTTGGATGCCCTGGGGGCGACTGTGCCGTGTGTTGCGGTGGTCGAGGATGCGCATTGGGCGGATCCGGCGACGTTGGACGTGCTTCGCCTGTTGGCCCGCCGGGTTGAGCAGGTGGGCGTGGTGGTCGTGGTGACGTACCGCGACGATGAGCTGGCCGCAAATTCGCGGCTCGCGATGCTGGTCGGGGACCTGGTGAGCGTTCCGGCGGTCCGGCGGCTCACGCTGCGGCGGCTGTCGGAGTCCGCTGTCGGTTCGCTGGCCGCCTCATCGGGGGTCGACGGGCGCGAGCTCTCGCGCCTGACGAGTGGCAATCCGTTCCTGGTCGTGGAGGCGCTCGCTGCGGATGGATTGCCGTCGACGGTGCGCGACGCGACGCTGGCGCGGGTCGGGCGCTTGGACGCCGACGCGCGTGGGGTGGTCGACGTGGCGGCGGTGGTCGGCCAGCGGGTCGCACCCGCGCTGCTGGCCGCGGTCGCTCCGAGCAGCGCCGGGGCGGCGGAGGGCGCCCTCGCGTGCGGCGTGCTGATCGAGGACGGTGGCGAGCTGGTGTTCCGCCACGAGCTGACCCGGCAGGCGGTCGAGGCGTCGATCGCCGCGCCGCGTCGCGCGGCGCTGCATGCCCGGGTGCTGGCGGCGCTCGCCGGCGGACCCGAGCACAAGGACCATGCACGCCTGGCGCACCACGCGGAGCGGGCGGGGTTGGCGGCCGAGGCATGCCGCTTCGGCGCGCTGGCGGCGGCAGACGCCGAGCGCGTTGGTGCGCTCCGCGAGGCGGGATCGCAGCTCGAGCGGGCGTTGCGGTTCGGTACGGACCTCGACGCGGACGAGCGTTTCGAGCTGCTGGTGCGACTCTCGCGCGCGCAGAACTTCGAAGGGAGGATGGAGGAGGCGCTGCGCGCGGCGGTCGACGCGGTCGAGATCGGCGAGCGGCAGCTGGGCCTGCACGCGCACGGGCGGGCCCTGAACGTGCTTGCTGCGGCGTTGTGGTCGCTGGACCGGATGGTCGAGGCGCGCGCGGCGGCGCGCTCGGCGATCGAGCTGTTGGAGCGCACCGCCGAGGCCGGTGAGCTGGCACGCGCCCAGTGCGCGCTGCTGCGGATCGAAGCGGTGGCGTTCGAGCCGTCGGCCGTGATCGCCGCCGCCCCGCGCGCGCTTGAGCTCGCGGCGACGGCGGGTCTGGAGGAGGCGCGGATCGACACCGAGATCACGCTCGGCCTCGCTTACGGTCATCTGGGTCGCTCTGAGGCGGCCACCGTACTCGCGCGCGCGCTCGCCGACGCGCGCGCCGCCGGGCTGCACGTGCAGACGATCCGGGCGTACGTCAACAGTGTGATGGTGGCAGCCGACGCGCGCGACCACGCGACCGTGGACGCCGTTTCCGCCGCCGCGATCGAGCTGTTCGACGACTATCAGGCGGCGATTCCCCGCGACGCCGTGGAGATCGCGGTGGCCCGAAGCCTGCTCGACCGGGGCCGCTGGGAGGAGGCGCTCGAGCGCGCGGCGCGGGGCCGGCGTGAATGGTTTGGGGAGGTCCCGCTCGCGCTCGTGATCGAGGCGCTGGTGCGCGCGCGGCGCGGCGAGCAGGGCGCCGACGCGCTGCTCGAGCAGGCGCTCGCCGGTGTCGCACGCGTGCCCGAGGGCTGGCGCCACGCGATGCTTCACGCCGCGCTCGCGGAGGTTGCGTGGCTCCGCGGAGACCGTCGCGCTCTGCTGATCCATGTGGAGGCTGGGAGGGACGCATGGTGGTTTGCAGAGTTTGGGCGCCCGTCGGGCGAGCTGGCGCTCTGGGCCTCGCGCTGCGGCGTGCGGCTCGAACCACCGCCGACCGCGCCCGAACCGGTGCTGCGCGAGCTGGCTGGGGATTGGCGCGGCGCGGTCCACGCGTGGCGGGAGCTCGATGCGCCGTACGAGGCCGCGCTCGCGGCGCTGGCTGGCGATGATCGCGCGGCGCGCGGCGCGGTGGCGGCGCTACATCGGCTCGGCGCGCGCGGCGCCGCGAGGGAGTTCGCGCGCGCTCGATCCGAGCGCGGCAGCCGCGCCCCACGCGGACCGCAGCGCGCAACCCTGGCCAACGTCGCGGGACTGACCCGCCGCGAGCAGGAGGTGCTCGTGCACGTCGCCTCGGGCGAGACCAACCCGCAGATCGCGCGGGCGCTGCATTTGTCCGAGCGGACGGTCGCGCATCACGTTTCCGCGATCCTGTCAAAGCTCGGTGTCGCCACTCGGACCGCCGCGGTCGAAGCCGCCCACGCCGCCGGGACGCTCCCAGGAGATAGGCCCTCGATGCCGCCGATATAGGCAGGCTGACCGATGTTTGCTGCGCGTCGTGACCGTAGCTTCGGCGGCGACCCAAATTCCACTCGAGGAGGCACGATGAGCAGCACCACACAGGCCAGCAGCGCGGCGATCGAGGGACGGTTGTGGAGGGTCCGCGCCGACGACTGGGCCGCAATTCAGGAGCGCCAGGTCGCTCCCGCATACGAGGCGGCGCTCGATGCGCTGCGGGTCGGGCCGAGCACGCGACTGCTCGACGCCGGCTGTGGCGCGGGCATGTTCATGCGCCTGGCCGCTGACCGGGGCGCGGACGTGCACGGGCTCGACGCCAGCGAAGGGCTGCTCGCGCACGCCCGCGGCCGCGTGCCCGGGGCGCCGCTCCTCCAAGGTGAGCTCGAGCAGGTTCCGTACGAGGACGCGAGCTTCGACATCGTCACCGGCTTCAACTCGTTCCAGTACGCCGCCCGGCCCGCCGTCGCGCTCGCCGAGGCCAGACGTGTCGTCGTCCCCGAGGGCTGCGTGTTGCTGCTGAACTGGGCTCCGGCGGAGCTGTGCGAAGCGGCCGGCTACCTGATGGCGCTCGGCCGGCTTTTGCCGCCTTCGCCGCCAGGGACGCCCGGTCCGTTTGCACTCTCGGACAGCGAAGCGCTCAGCGCGTTATTCGACGATGCCGGACTCGACGTCCTGGCTGTCGAGGACGTCGAATGCGTGTGGCGCTACCCGGACGAGCCGACCGCCGTCGCCGGGTTGATGTGCTCCGGTCCCGTCGTCGGGGTGATCGAGCACGCCGGCGAACCGGCAGTGCGTGCAGCGACCGTCTCGTTCCTCGAGCCGTTTCGCACCCCCGCCGGCGGCTACCGCATCACGAACGTCTTTCGCTATGTCATCGGCACTCCCCGCAGCTGAGCTGGCCGTGAGGCGGTCGGCGGCAGGTCAACACGAGCGGCTCTGGTTCCTCGGCACTCTCGCGATTATCAGGGTGCCGGGAGAGGCCGTCGATGGCCGCTTCGCCATGATCGAGTTCCTGTTTCCGCGCCACGCATCGCCGCCGCTTCACACCCACCCGCAAGACGAGAGCTACCTCGTGCTCGACGGACAGCTCACCGTACACGCCGGCGCGAACCGCTTCGAGCTCGACCCGGGTGCCGTCGGCGTAGTCCCGACCGGCGTGGCGCACACGTTCCGGGTCGACAGCGACACGGCGCGCGTGCTGGTGCTCAGCACCCCGGCGGGTATTGAGCGGTTCGTACGCGACGGCTCCGTACCCGCCACATCGCCGACGCTCCCGCCGCCCGACACGCCCCGACCAACACCCGAGCGGCTCGAGCAGCTCTTCCGCACCCACCACCAGGTCAACCTCGGCGCGCCGCTGGCTCCGGCGCGACCAGCACAGGAGCAGAGATGAGCGACTACACAATCCGCGCAATCACCGACGTGCCCGACATCTTCGAAGGGCAATACCCCGGAGCGATACGATTCCTCACCGATCACCTCCAGGCCCAGCAGATCGCGCTCACCCACCGACTGATGCCACCCCGATCCGGCGGCAAAGGCAGCCACGGACACCGCCACAAGACCCAAGAAGAGATCTACTACGTGCTCGCCGGCACGCTGCAATTCAAACTCGACGACCACATCATCGACGTACCCAACCGCACCGCCATCCGCGTCGCACCCGCCGTCGTTCGATCGATCTGGAACAACGGTCCCGACGATGCCGAGCTCGTGATCTGCTCCACACGACTGAAAGACCCACGCGCCGACGGCGAACTGATCGAAGACTTCTGGCCCGTGAACGGAGCGGCACCATCAGTACCTTGAGCGGCGCGAAAGCTCATCCGCGCCCGCCGCAATCATGGCCGCCCAAGACCTGCTTTGGGGCTCGGAACGGCCTCATGTGATCCACAGCGTGAGACGCGCCTCGCGCGGAAATGGCGACTCGGCGGCCAGTATTTACATCGCGTCCGGCTCCCGAGCCGCGAGCGCCCTGCTGGCCGCGCAATCCGGGGAAGTTGACGCGGAGGGCCGAGATGCCCCTGCAACAACGGAAGCGGGTCTCGGCCGTTCGGCGTCGGCTGGTTCAGGCGCGGCCGCCTCACGCCTGTTGCAGCCACGTGAGCGCCGTGGCCCCTATCACGCGATAGTGACTACTCGAGTTGTCGGCCGTGGCCCCTATCACGCGATAGTGACTACTCGAGTTGTCGGCGCGTTGAGCGTTTCATGACGACGCGATGCCTATGCGACGTAGCCGATTCCGGGCCCGCCGTGGGACGCGGCGTGAGCGGATCGCAGGTTCCGCTTGCCGCCGGGGCAGGAGTGACAGCGCCCTACCTGGATACTCGTCGCGTCACGTATGCGGTCGAAACAGCGCCGAGTTCGACCGTCGTTATGCGCAGCCGGACCCGGTCCGCGTCCCGGAGCCCGCGGCATGAGGTTCGCCCTCGCTGCTGGCGCTGTGCGCGCGGTAGACACGGTCGCCGCCGCCGCGCGAGTGTGACTCGATTGTCACCGCCGAGACGTTGGAGTACGCCATTCAAGCGCTGCGGCGGCGTCTGGCACTCGCGCAGCCAGGCGGTCGCGCCACTACTGTGACAGCAGGCCGTGCTGTGCCAGATGCTCGATGACGTCACCCATCGTCAGACCACTCTGGTCGGCCAGTTCCTCGACGAACACGGGACTGTTCTGCTCGCTCAGATCCTTGATCAGCGCCCGGAGACGGGCAGTGAACGGCTTCTGCTGATTGGTGTAGAAGGCTCGATTCCTGTCCGGCAAGTTACGAACGGCTGAGCGTATCTCTTCGAGAGCGCGATTCCGGACGGTTTCCTGCCCAGCGAGCTTGGCGGCTCTCGCTCGTTCGTCGGCCTCGCTTTGCTGCTTCTTCTTCGTAGCCTGGCCTGCCTGGTGTTCGTCCTTGGTCGATGCGCGCGTCCCACTGGTGTGCTCCGCGCCCCGCAACTCGTCGGCGCCTGATGTTTTCGCCTCGCCTTGGTCGGCACCCGCCTTGCTAGGCGGTTTGGCCATGCGGGCCGGCTCGGCCTGCGGGCTGGGGGCGACGGCAGGCCTGCTGGGTTCAAGGTTCTTCGGGTGTGGGAGATTGTGCGGCGCGGTCACAGTCACCTTGGCCGCCGCGGCCTGGGGCGGAGCGGGAAGTTCGTTGGTGTTCGCCGGCGTCGCGTCCTTGAGTAGAGGGTGGGTGGCCTTAGCATTTACGCCCCGTGACAGCGCGTCGGCGTCGCGTAGAAGCCCCGTGGGCGCGCCGGTACCCGTCCCTCCTCCCTTGACCAAGCCGATGGGAGACTTCGGAGGCGTCGCGGGAGGAGCGGAGCCCGGTGCGGTCGCCGGCGTTTGTTCCTCTGCTGGCGGAACCGTGGCGGGAAGGTCGAATTCTGGGGAGTGACCGGATAAGACGGGTCTCGGCGAGAACCTGCGAGTTGGGGGTACGACAGGCGATTCCGACGGTGACAAATCACCGCGCTGTCCGCTCGGTATCATGCTCACCAGCAGCGAGGCGACCAGTTTAGCCCGGGCATGTGCCGCTTCATTCAAGTTCAGCGTCAACCATCGAAACTGACTATACGTGCCAATCGGGTCCTTGTCGAACTGTGCCATAATGGGGAGAAAGCCTCCCCAGCACCAATCGCGGAAGATTTGGGAGGTAAAGAACGCAGAACCTTCAACATTGTCCGTGTTCTGATAGTAATGTTGCATCTGACGCCACATATGCGCACCGTAGGGGGTGCGGCAGACACCTCCTTTGATAGTCCACTGGGGATCGTTATTGACGGTGTCAGCGTATTCTTCCAACTCACGCTGCTTCTGAGCCTGCACACTCGCCCGCTCTGATTGCGGCGTTTTCTCCAAGTCCGCCGGCATCTCGATCTCTTCGCGAGTGACTTCCAGCAAAGCCGGTTTGATTGCCTGACCGTACGCCTTCCACGCATCACCTTCGAGAAAGCGCAATGTGGCATTCACCAGCCTTCGGTCTTCGGAAGACAACGTGCCGCTTTGCTTGATTCGAGCCGCGTCAGCCTGCGCCCGCCTTCGCGCAAAACGCGCGTCTCGGCGCTTGCTCTCATCAGCCACGAAAAGCGTGAACAGCGGTTCCCCTCCGGATCCCTCGGCCTCCTCGGTCTTCGACGGAGGCTCGGCCTGCCGCTGCAGCGCCATACGGTGAATCTGCGCGAGCCCGCGGGAGCTGTTTGAGCGACGGGTGCTGCGCTCCTCAGCAGCTTGTTCGAAGCTTGTCCCGGGTGGCTCGACGCTGATCGCCTGGAGCTGGCGAACCGCGCAAGGGCTATTTGCGGACTGTTGGATCGTATGAGTCAGCTCATGGGCTAAGAGCGTTCGGCCATGCGCGACCCCTGGGTCATACTGGCCGTCAGCAAAAACAATGTGGTGGCCCACCGTGTACGCCCGGGCGCGCACGGCGTGCGCAGATTTCGCCGCTTTCAGATCCGTGTGGATGCGCACTCGGCTGAAGTCATGGCCAAGGCGCCGCTCCATGCCCCGTTGCAGCGACGGCTCGAGCGATCTGCCGGGGCTGGCAAGAACTTGGCCCACGCTGGGAGGCGCCGCATCCCTCCCCCCGTTCGACTGTCCTGGGGAATGCGCAATCCGCGGCGGTTCGCGCCTGAGATCGGGATGCGCGGGCGTTGCGAATACCTCCTCGGCGACGGGATGGGGAATACGCACGATGCGCTCCGACGCACGGTCGGCTCTGTGCTCGCCAGCCGCGAAGACCGGAATGTGGGTGAAATCCCGGGCGAGGGTCGACGCGGGCATCCAGCCTGCTTCTTGCTCAAACCTCTCGTCGAGGCGATTCCCGGCCGGCAATCGCGGCCGATGCGCCGCCAGCGGTCGCCGAGTCGAGCCACTCGAGGTCTGCGGCCGCGGCCCGATCGCGGTCCTGCCAAAGGTGGACATCGCGGAAGCCGGACGGTGCGTATTCTCGGTCCCGACCTTGGAAGCAAACATCGCGACCCGCCCCCTGCGTTGTGCTTTGGGTTTGGCACACCGAGATTAGCCCAGTGGCCGAAGTCGTGCAAGCCCTAGCGTTGCCCCAGCGAGACGAAACCGTCTCCTTGACCTTTGATGAGCTCGATGTAGGGCGGCACTTGACGAAAGAATGTCGAGCGCACCTCTTACTCCCCGTCGTGACCGCTCCTGCTGACCTGCGCCGTGGCCGGATCCTCCCATGTGCCATTCGCCCGCTGCCGGGCCCGCCTTCGAAGGCCCACGCCCGCGATAAACGAAAACCAGAGCTGTGCCACAACGTGGCGACGAGACCTGCTCGTCGCCAACGGTGCGCATCTCCACGCCCTCGACGTTCCGACGTTGTGATCGGCCACACCGGCTGCCCTCCTTTGCCGCGATTGCGGGAGCTCGCCGGTGTGCTCTGCTGCCGGCCTGATCCTGTGACGAGCGGCAAGCGCTCCTCGGCTCTCGCTCGCGCGGGCGAGCAGCCATCCTCATCAACGCCGACCTCGCTCCCGGTCCGGACGAGGACCAGCCTCGTCTCGCCGCGCGCGCGAGACCCGCCTGCCATGCCTCGCGATGATGCAGAAGGCGGTGCAGCTCGGAGGGACGAGCACCTCGATCCCTCGTTCTTGGATCGCCTGGATCTGGAGGGTGTGCCAGTAGCCGGCGTCAGCGACGAGCGCCTCGGGCTGCTCGGTGATGCTGTGGTGGTGCAGGTGAGCGAGCGTCACCTCGAGCATCGGCTCCAGGTGCCCGAAGTCGGGCGCGTCCGGCGGGATCTCGGCGGCGAGGATGATCTGTCGCTCAGTCACCGCGGTCTGCACGTTATAGGCCTGGCGGTGCGGCAGCCCCTTGCTGCGCATCACCCGCGAATCCGGATCGGACAGGTTGACCTGCCCTTCCGGCGCGTCCGGCGGCAGATACGGCTTGCTGTTGCCCTTCAACCGGCGCCCGAGCGTGTCGCGCGAGCTTGAGCGCCAGCGCTGGTAGGCGTCGTTGGCTGCCAGATCGATCCTGTGGTTCTCCTCAAGCCGACCGAGCGCTTGAAAGAGACGGTCCTCTCGATCGCGCGGGATCGGGTCTGCCTGGCGCTCCCGCCGCGACTCCAGCTCGCGGCGCGCGACCCGAGGCCACTCGCGTCGCCCCCCACGCCGACCACCCCGGCCGAGCACCAACTCCGGATCCATCTCGACGTCCCCGTCGGGCTCCTGCGGGCCGACCGCGCGGCCTTTGCGCTCCTCGATCCGCCGCTTGGCCTCCGCCAGCGCCGCGCGTCGAGCGTCGCTGGTGCGCAGCTGCTTCAGGCAACTCATCCCCACGCGCATCACCGTAGAGCTCGTCCTCACGCCGGTCGGTCTCCTCAGCCTCACGCAGGATCTCCCTGACCAAGCCCGAGTAGGAGCGGTTCTGATCCATCGACGCGTTCGCCTTGATCCTCGTCCCGTCGACCAGAATCACCCCGCCCGACACAAGCCCCGCCTCCCCGCACAGCCCAAGCACATCATCGAACAGCTCGGCGATCTCGCTCTCGTGCCGGCGTCGGAACTCCGCGATCGTCGAGTGATCCGGCACCCGCATGCTCGTGATCACCTTGTAGGCGACATCCTCCCAGCACGCCCGCTCAATCTGACGCGAGGACCGGTTCCCCCGCGCATACGCATACAAAAGCAGCGCCACTAGCATCGCCGGGTCATACGCCGGCCGACCCGCCCCACCCAGCCGATACCCCTCCCGAAAGCGACCCAGATCCATCTGATCAACCGCACCCAAGATCGCCCACACCAAGTGATCCTCAGGCAGCCACTCCAACAGCGACGGCGGCATCAACAACAACTGGCCGCGCTCACACGAAACGAAATCTCGAGCCATACCGAGAAGTGTCTTAAACCCGCCAGACGACACCGATATTCCGACAGCCTCCCACGAACGCGATCGTGAGCTCATCGCCTGCCTGACGACTGTCTTGGCGAGAGGTTGTCCGAAAATTCACAGGTAGTGGGCTTACCTCCAATCGCCCCAAAGCCGTGGCTGAAATGGGACGACGCCATCAATAGCGGTTGATTGGGACCGTCCTTCTCCCACAATGAGGTTACGGCGCCCGATTCTCCGATAGCCTCGCGACGGAGGAATGGCCGCGGGGTAGCGTCCGGCTCTGCGGAGGGAGCAGCCGACCCACGGTCGGGGTTGCGGGGTTCACAAGACCAGGGGTTCGAAAGACCCCGCGGACCGGCGGCCTTTCTGGGTCAGGACCGATTCCTTGCGGAGCAGGTCGTCTACGTCACGACTTCTGGAGTTGGCGGGAAGCGGAGGCCTCGTCGAGAGTGCCGGATCGGCGACGCAGCAGCAGCGACGAGTGCCGGCCTAGGTCCAACCGGGCGCTCGGCTTCGCGCGAATACGCGGGTCGCGTTCGTTGGCTGCCCTTACCGCCCGACGCGTTCGTGCCTGCGCACACCAGCGCTCCGCGAACCGCCTGGCGCTGCTGCTGGTCGGCACTCCGGGCCTACTTCGTTGAGCGCCGCTCCAACGCAGAGATGGCCACAGCCCTGGGCTACAGTCCCCGCTCAGTCGACGCGCTGGTGGGCGACTTCCGGGCCGGCCGCCGGGAGTTCCTTGGTCGCCGCTCGCTCCGGCCGCCGGCCGACGCGCCGATCACGGCCGGCTCGAGGTCATGATCTTGGGAGGGATGTACTTGCTACCGGGGCTGGTGTTGCCGGTGGGACCATAGACGCGCAGCACCAGCGCGAACGGCCCTCGCGGCACGGGCAACCAGTTGTCCCTGTGGCCGGCCGGCGGCGAGGCCTGGATGTAGAGCGTGATCGACCCGTCGGAGTTCTTCTGCGTGTTTGTGTAGCTGGCGACCAGGTACTTTCGGGCTGCGTTGGGGACGAGGGTCATTCCACGCGGGATGTAGGCCGTCAGCGACCAGAAGCGCTGGGCGTCTGGGATCGCCCCCTCGGATGCATTCTCGTTGGCAGAGAAGGTCAGCCTGTAAACGTGGCTGGAGCCGTTGAGCGGGGCACCGCGGCCGTCGGTAAACGCGCTGTAGTAGCCAGAGGTAGTGGCATTGTTGCTGAACTCGAGGAACTCGGTGGTGGCGGCGCGGTCGAGGTAGTTAGTACCCCACTCCCCAATGTTGTCGAAGTAGACCCACCGATTCTGGTCCACATTCGACACGAATCTGTGGATGATCATGGCATGGGCAGTACGGGCTGCTTGGATGAGGACCGCCAGCGGCCTGTGGTTCCCGCGGCGGGCGGCCTGGTTTGCCGCTGCTAACACACGGTTGAAGGCGCTCGAGAGCTGGAGGTCCGACGGGCTCAGGGGCGCGGTGGTGGGCGAGCGCAGCGCTAATTGGACCAGCCGGAAGAAGGTCGTGGTATGAGAAGTGACCAGCCGATCGGCGATCGCCTTCGCCCGAGGGGCGTAGTGCCTCAGCGGCAGCAGCTGGGTAGCTCCGGTCGAGGGATCCTGCTGGTAAGCAGGTAGCGAGGCCAGCCGCAGCGAGGTGCGAAACGCGTTGGCCTCGGGGATCACGTTCTGGCCGTTGATGTGCTTGTCTGCTCGGATAACCCAGACCGTCAAGGGGTACGGCACGCGGACCACAGTGACTCCCGGCGGCGGCGTCCCCTGCCATCCCTCCGGAACGAGCAGATAGGTGCCCGTCGTTGCGATATTGGTCGGGATGTTGGTCTGGATGACGTCTCCGAACACATCCATGACGAGCAGCGAGTACCTAACCTTATTACTGTTGATGCCCGGGATGGTGAAGACCTGCGGACCCTGAGCAAGGTTCAGGAAGAAGTTGGCGTAAAGCGTGTCGTCGTTGGGAGCCGGAACGCCGCCGTAGACGGGGCCCATATGATTGGGGCCGTTTAGGAAGTTCTGCTTGCCCAGACCTGTCTGGACGTAGGTGAAAAGCCGTGGATAAAACCGTATGGTGTAGTTGAGGGCGATCGAATACGGCGTCGCGCCCGAAGCAGCCGACGCTTGCCCGCTGCTGGACGGTTGATTCGGGCCGGCGGTGGCCACCCCGGCCAGCAGCAGGAGACCGACCACGCCGGCAAGCAGCGCCCTGGCACCGGCCCGCCGCGCATTAATGACCAGCACCAACATTTTGTAACCCCCAAACGTAACGGTTACAGAACTATAGCGGGTAAGGGCTGTCCCGACAAGCGCCGCGTAGCCGAAGCTCGCGGACGAGGTGGGGGATCACCGGCAGCTCAAGGTCACGCCCAGTCGACCAATCCGTACGCGTCGATGCATGTCCAGCGTCCACGTCATCCACCGTACAGCGTCCACGTCATCCACCGTACAGCGTCCACGTCATCCACCGCAACGTCAAAGAACCGGAGCTCGGCAACATTTGCCTGAGTTGGACCGCCAGGATGCTCGAAGCCGAGAGCCGCTTTCGTTAGGCCGTGAGCTACCGCAGCCTCGCCACCCTCGCCATCAAGATCGAGCAGGACCTGCTCCGTCGCCTCAGCGTATCACTCACGACCCCATCGAGGAGGACATCGCAACATGCACTGTGTAACCGCGACACCTAGGACCGCCGCCGCTGTGAATTTCCGCGACGGTAGGACCACGGCGGAGTACGCGACAAACATTGATGACATCCCCTCCGGCACCACGAGAAGTCGGCAAAGTGCTTGCCGACTGCTGAATCGGCGCAGCGCGGCAAACACGGGCTCTTCTGCAATCCGGAGATACCAGGCGTCGAGTTCACCGCCTCGGACACTGCTGCCCTGGACAAGATCCGCGAGCACGACAAGGCTCACGGCGCTCAACGCTACGCATATGCATCGCCTATGTGGGCTATGCCGAGCTCTCCAACGACGGCTGGTCTCGAAACCATTCGGCGCGGGGTGTTTGACCGGATGCACTCGACGACACAAGAGCAGGTCCCAGCGGGTCATCCCCCCGGCGACCCCCATCTCAGCCAAGCCGGTGGCCGCCTACAAGCAGGTGGTCTCGCAACTGCAGGCCCAGGGATTCTTGACCGCCGCCCAAGCCGGCACCCTGGACACGCTCGCCGACAACGTTCACACGCTAAACGGGCTGTCGCCGATCCGGCACGGTCGGTGACAACCCCGCCTGCGTGGTTGGCGAGGTTGCGGCGCGCTCAGTTGCGTCTCGGGCTGCTTCGGGGGTAGCGTTAGCGAGCGCAGGCAGAGGCGCTGGCATCGACACAGCCCGGGTGAAAACGGTGTCGAGGATCATCGCGTTGGGAAGTGGAGTGTGCGGCCTGGCCGCGGCGATCCTGTTGCGCCGGCCCCAGCCAGCCGACCTATCGCGCGAGACTTCTGCATCGATGCGATGGGATAGCCAGAGTCGTCGCTGACGAATGCGTCTGGCGTCTCCCTATGATCGCGGAGCAGAAGAATCCTCAGCGCTCCGTGGCTGGCGCTGACGCTCGTATCAGTCGAGGGTGAGTGCCCTCACGCAACCCTTGACTCGCATTGGAGGGGGATTTATTGTCTCCCAAGAGGCATCTCTACGGCCGAGAGCACGAGGAGGAGCGATGTACGCGACAGTACGCAGATACGAGGGCGTCACCGATCCAGCGGAGGCCGGACGTCGCGTAAGAGAAGGTTTCGTCCCCCTGATCAGCGAGATGGAGGGGTTCAGGGCCTATTACTGGGTCGACGCCGGGAGTGGCGTGATGGTGTCGACCAGCGTGTTCGAGACTCGGGCGGAAGAGCAGGCCTCTACCGAGAGGGCCGCCGACTTTGTCCGCGAGAACTTGGCCGAGCTGTTTCCCAACCCACCGCGGGTCATGGAAGGCGAGGTCGTGGCCACCAAAACCGCCTGACGCATCAACGCTGAGGCGCAAGCGGCCGGCGCCGTCGGAGCCGAGTGTGGTTGCTCCTGGTGTTTCCGGACATCGAGCGTGTTCACCGACGGGTGGGATCTCGCCGCTTGACCGGACTGGACGCAAACTGCCGAAGCTTTACGCGGCCGGACGAACGTGTTGGGGAGCAGCACCAAATGCAAGCCGTGTGGTACCCGCGAGTTGAACGATCGAACGTGTGCTGGTGCTCGTCTAGTTCATCGGCGCGCGGTACCGGTCGGCTGGAACGCCGCGAGATGCAATCGGAAGGACCTGTACTGCGCCACATCCGCGACGGCAAGGTCATGCCGTTCGCTGGCAACAGGGACCGCTGTTGCCCCGTCACCGATGTTGGGCTGACGTAGGAGGTGGACTTCCCACGCTCTTAGCCCGCTCTCGCGAGGTAGGAACCTGCACCCGGTTTGCACGACACGGGTTGTTGTTTCTGATTGTTGTTGTTCGACCGAGTGTTCTCAACCACCGAGCGGCGAGAGTCGTTGTTGTTCGTAGTTGGCTGGGGAGAGCATGTTCAGGGTGGAGTGGCGACGTTGACGGTTGTAGAAGGCCTCGATGTACTCGAACACCGCGGACTGCAATTCGAGCCTCGAGGGCCAGCTGCGACGGTTCACGAGCTCTTTCTTGAGCGTCGCAAAGAACGTTTCGGCGACAGCGTTGAGGCTCCTATATCAAGAGCGATTGCTGGGCGTCAGCGAGATCCGCGATGAGGAGGGGGTGGATGCCGCGGGCGATGTGTCGCATGAGGCATCGGCGGATCTCGCTGTTGGTCTTGCCTTCCTTGGTCCGGCGCGTAACGTAGTCGCGGGTTCGGGCGTGGTGGATCATGCGGTTGTTGGCGATCAGCCACAGGGCGCTGTTGGCTTGCCGGTCCCCGCCGCGGTTGAGGCGGTGGCGGGTGGTCTTGCCGCTGGATGCTTCGACCGGTGAGGCACCGCAGAGTGCGGCCAGGGCAGAGTCATTGCGGATACGTGTCGGGTTGTCGCCGGCGAGAAGCAGCAGCCGGGCGGCGATCTCGGGGCCGATCCCCGGCTCGCGTAGCAGTCGCCGCGCGGCGTGTGTGACGAGCTGATTGAGCTGGCTCTCGAGTTCCTTGATCTCGTTGTCAAGAGCCTGGTAGCGGCGCGCAAGCGTTCGCATCGCGGCCTTGGTCGCGCTGAGCGAGTCTAAGCCTAAGCAGCGGGCGCGGTGCATGCGGGAGCAGCGCTGGACGAGCTGCCGGTTGGTCAATCCAGTGAGCGCCTCGCGCAGCTCGTCCGGAGCGGTGACGACGAGGTTCTTGAGGTGGATGAGCGCCTGCGTGCGTGCCTTCACGGCGCTGGCGCGCGCGTTGCGCAGCACGCGGATTGACTCGACGATGCCCTCCCGGCCCTTCGGGACCGCGCTCGCCTGTCCGGAGAGGACGCTGCGCGCAGCGGCTTCAGCATCGCGCGTATCGTTCTTGCCCAGGTGCCGGCGCCCGACCCGCACCGCACGCGTGACCTCGACCACCTCGATGCCCTCGAGCAGCAACACACGGGTCAGCCCGGCGCCGTAGCTGCCGGTGCCCTCGACACCCGCGCGACGGACCGCGCCGAGATTCTGCGCCCAGCGGATCAGCGCTCGGATCCCGCGTCGAGTCGTGGGGAACGTCTCAGAAGCGACGAACCGGCCGAGCTCGTCGACGAGAGCCGCGGCATGCACATCGCGATGGGTGTCGACACCGAGGATGACTTCGGCGGGCAGGCATGGCATCTTGGACAACGACGACTCCTTCACGTGAGTTGACGGCGTCGCGCAGCCATCGGCCGGGACGGCGGACAGGACACTCATGGTGCTCGGCAAGGCTCCTATCAGGTCACGATCCGCCCGACCGGTCGGTGCGCTGCCCGCAACGACCAACCCGGCCGACAGCTCAACGCCAGTGCACCCCGCAACGCGGAGGCGAAGTCATAAGCAAGGGTCAGGCCGAACCGACCGTTGCGGGCGAGAGCAATTCTGATTGAGTGTCGTACGCGTCACCGCGGGACCCCATCGAGACCGCGATCCCGGCCTCGCTGGCGGCGCGACCAAACGCCACGCTGACGTACTGCGAGCCTTGGTCGGAATGGTGAATCAGCCCTGGGTCCGGACGCCGGCGCGCGAGCGCCATCTTGAGCGCGTCGACGACCAGGCTCGTCCGCATATGCGTGGTCATCGACCAGCCGACGACCTGCCGCGAGTACGCGTCCTGCACGGCGGCGAGGTACAGCCAGCCTTCGCCGGTACGCAGGTAGGTGATGTCCGCGACCCACAAGACGTTTGGAGCGTCGGGCCTGAACTGTCGCTCGACGAGGTCCGTGGCAGGCGTGATCCCCGCGATCCGGAACGTCGTCCGCCACCGCTTTCGCGGCTTGATCCCTGAGATACCCGCCGCTTTCATTAATCGCGCGACGCGCTTTCGCCCCACGCAGATGTTGTGCTCCAGCCGCAGCTCGGCGTGAATCCTCGGAGAGCCGTAGACGCCGCGGCTGGCTTCATGGATCTGCTTGATCTTCTCAGTCACGAACGCGTCACTTAGCGCCCGGTCTGACGGTGCGCGGCGCTCCCAGTCGTAAAAACTGGTGCGGTTGACACCAAGCACGCGGCACATCACAGCGACGGGATACTCGGCCTTCTCCGCGGCGATGAACGAGAACGCCTCGCCTACCGCGCGTCGCTCTCCTTCGCGAAGAAGACCGCTGCTTTTGAGAGGATCTCCCGCTCCATCCGCAGCTTCGCGTTCTCGTCGCGCAACCGCGCCAGCTCCTCGCGCTCATCGCCACTCAGGCCATCGGGACGCTCGCCGCGCTCGGCCTTCTCTGCCTTGAGCCAATTGCGCAACGTGACGTCAGAGATGCCTAGATCCTTAGCTAGCTTGCGCTGCGGCTTGTCACCCAGCTTGGCGAGCTTGATCGCCTCGCGACGGAACTCCTCCGGATACGGCGGCCTCGTTCTCGGCACCCGAACCTCCTTTGCCCCGGCTTACGACCGGAAGCGTCCAAGTGTCCTCCAAAACGGGTCAACTCCAGCGGCGCGCTGCTGCTTTCGGGTCCGATAGCAGCAGCGCGACTGGCCTCGAACGAGACAGCTGCCCTGGAACGGCTGCGGCAATCTCGCCACCGCCCGTGCGAGACCGGTGCTTTGATCGAGATTCAGCAGCCCGGCCCGACTGCTGCAATTGAGCAACAGGGGCGGTCTCGGCTGGCGGTGGCGAGATCCTTCCTCGCGCACGCAATCCAGAAGTATCCGTCCGCGTCGAGACTTGTGCTAGGCGGCAGAGCGCAAGCCAACCTCGCCGAAATCGAGGGCCCCGACACGCCCGGAATGGACGACCTCGGAGAGCACGCCCGCGACCGCAGCGGGCACCCCCTCCACCTGGCGAAGGAGCGGCGCCGCGACCCGGCAAGGCGCCTACCGGTTTCCATCCGAAGCGGGCACAAGATCTGTGTGGCCGCTTAGGCGTAATCCAACAGCGCGCTCGAAGAGGCTGGACCGCTGCTTCCATGCGCCAGCAACTGCCGATGCGGACGATCGCTTCCCTCGGCGTGCCGCCGGAAACCGCACGATCGCATCGGTGACGCGGTCTGGGCTGGCGCGACAGTGCCGCGCGATTGCTTGGCCACGGGGGCAGCCGTCGGGTCGCGCTCCTCCTCTCGCAGCGGAAGCTTGCTTCTATGTCAAGGGTCGATCGCTATTTGCGTGGTTTAGCTGATGCAGACCATCGGGCAGGGCGCGGCGGCGATCTGCTCGACCTCGCGCCGGGGCTTGGGTCGGTCGGGGATGGGGGGAAGCTCGGGCTCGATGATCGATGCGGGCTCGGAGGTTGGCTGTTGGTCGGCGGGGGGTTGTGAGAGCAACTGGTGGAAGCGGCGGGCGAGGTGGCGTTTGAGCGAGCGCAGCGCGCCCTTCTTGGTCTTGCCCTCGGCCTCCTTGCGCGCGAGGTACTCCTTGGTGGCGGGGTCGTGCTGCGCGCGGGTGACCGCGATGATGTGCAGCGCGTGGTTGAGTTGCCGGTCGCCGCCGCGGTTGAGCCGGTGTTGGGTGCGTTTGCCTGAGGAACACGGGATTGGCGCGGTCCCGGTCTGCAGCGCGAAGGCAGCCTCCGAGCGGAACCGCTCGTTGCCCGCGGTGTGGCCGATCAGGATCGCGGCGGTCAGCGCGCTGCAACCGTGCTCGGCGAGCAGTCGCGGTCGGTGTGCGGTGACGAGCTCGGCCAGCTCGGCCGCGAGCCGCTCGATACCGCGGTTGAGGCCGCGCAGGTCAGAGATCTGGTCGCGTGCGATCCGGACCCTGGCGCCGGTGGGGAGCTTTCGCAGCTGCCGCTCGACCCGGTCAAGCGTCCGCGGTTGGTTGAGCGCTTTGCGCTTGAGCGAGGCCTCGAGCTCGGGGCAGAGCTCGAGCAGATGCCAGCGCAGCCGGTTCACCGTGCGGGTGCGCTCGGCGACGAGATCGTTGCGGTGTTCGAGCAGCAGCCGGATCTCCATCGCCTGCTCGTTCAGGTACGCGACCGGGAACCTCTCGACACCGTCCTTCACGACAGCTCTGGCGACCGCGAGCGCGTCGATCTGATCCGACTTGCCCGGCTCGCGCTCGCCCTTGCGCGAGGCGCCCATCCGGTTCGGCGGCACCCTCACAACCCGCTCCCCCGCCGCCAGCAGCGCCTGCTCGAGCCGGCGAGAACACGAGCGGCAGTCCTCGATCGCCCACACCCGCTCCTCGTCGAGCTCGCGCGCCCACCGCACCGCGGCCAAGTGTCCAGGCTCCCCAGCCTTGATCTGGCGGCTGCCGCGCACCTTGCCGGTTCCGTCATCGACCGCCGCCAGCGCGTGCGACCCCTTGTGCGTGTCCGCCCCGATCACGATCATGCATGCCGTCCCTTCGTTTGGTTGACGCCCAATGAAGCGGATCTCCGGCGGACAACTGTCACGAGAGGCGAAGCCACGCTTCTATCAAGTCACGCCGGCGGTCCTCGGACGGCGGCGGGCGACACAAGCTTTGCCGGTCAGGCCTGGCAGAGTCGACGCAATCGTCACGGGTCAGCCCGCCGCCAGCCCGAGGACCTACCGGTCCGCGTCGGACGTCACCGCCCAGGCGACCACTCTGACAGTGACAGTCGTCCGGAGCTTCGGCTACTGGTGGGTCCCGAGGAAGGGGTAGCCAGCCGCGATTGCTGCTGGCGTGGCCAAGCACTCGTCCGCCGGGCTGCGCGCCTGGTCACTCCCTGGTCGCCGAAGCGCTCGCGTCTCAACTGCCTCGCCGATAGACGAGAGCGATCGTCGGCGCACGCGGTTTCCGTGGTGACCCGCCATCACCGGAGTTCGGACGAATCGACGTGACGCCCGAGAGTGGCGCCGGCCGGCGTCACGGGGTCGCCACACTACTCCCTAACAGCATCGAGATTGGAGCGGTGATGAAGGCGATTCAGTACAGGCGGTTCGGCGGCCCCGAGGTACTCGAGCTCGTCGAGCTACCCGATCCGCGCCCCGGGCCCGGTCAGGTACGCGTCGCGGTCGGGGCCGTGGGGGTGAACCCGATCGATTGGAAGATGCGCAGCGGGATGCTGGGCGGAGAGTTGCCCCAGACCACCGGCCGCGAGGCCGCTGGCGTGGTCGACGAGGTCGGCGAGGGGGTCGATGAAGTGGCGCCCGGGGATCGTGTATTCGGGTTCGTCGCCGGCGCTGGCGCCGCCGAGCTGGCCCTGTTGGCCGACTACGCTCCAATCCCGGCCTCGCTTGACTTCGCGGGCGCCGCCGCCCTGCCGGTGGCCGTCGAGACCGCCACCCGCACGCTCGACCTGCTCGGGGTGGGCCGGGACACCACCCTGCTGGTGAACGGCGCTGCCGGCGCGGTCGGTAGCTCCGCGGTTCAGCTCGCGCGGCTCCGCGGGGCGCAAGTGATCGGGACCGCCAGCCCAAACAACCACGAGTACCTGCGCTCCCTGGGCGCCGAACCTACGACGTACGGCGATCGACTGACCGACCGGGTCCGCGAGATCGCACCCGGCGGAGTGGACGCTGCGCTCGACGCCGCCGGCGGCGGAGCGCTGCCGGCGCTCGTGGAGCTGGCCGGCGGCCCCGAGCGTGTGGTCACGATCGCCGACTACGCCGGCGCCCAAGAGACAGGCGCGCAGTTCAGCGGCGGGATGGGCACCGAGCGCGCGATCCACGCCCTCAGAGACATCGGCCCGCTCATCGAGTCCGGCAGATTCTCGCTCCCGGTGGCCCAGACGTTCCCGCTCGAGAAGATCGGCGACGCCCACGCACTGAGCCAAGACGGCCACGTGCGCGGCAAGCTCGTGCTGCTCGTCGGCTGACGCCCGGACGACGGGGGATCGAGTCAGCTACGGACCTGGAGTGAGACCATCCGGAACGTCGCCAATGCGCTCGTCGGCCCGGCCAACGGCGGACGACTGGGTTCAGGAAAAGCGCTCGTCTGGTTGGCCCACCGGCGACGTCGGCTGACGGGCGAAGGCAAAGTGCGTACCGAAAGGGGCAGGCCCCTCCTATCCGTTGGCTGCGAGCGTCCGGCGAGCAGGTCCAGCAGCTGACAAAGCACAAGTGCCGAGGGATCTGCCTGCTCACGCTGCTCCAATCCTGGTCCCAAGGCGTCCAAGTCTGGGGACCCAACGGGATGCGCAAACTCTGGGGCTCCGCGAACATCCGCGTCTACGGCGGCGGGGCCGCAGAACAAGAGTTCCTCTCACACCTCGAACACCTGATCGGGGAATACAACCGCCTCGTCGCCAGTCCCAGTCACCAGCGAGCGGCCACCGGCACCAGCTCGAGCACCAGCTGGCAGCTGACCCCAACCCCGATCCTCACCGTCGCCGAGCTCGCAGCGCTCCCTCGCGACCGGGCGATCGTGCTCCCCTCCGGCGCGCCAGCCATCCTCGCCCAGCCGATGCCCTGGTGGAAAACCCAATCAGCCGCCGCGATCCGAACCTCGATCGAACGCTACGACCCCGCCGCAACCGTCACCCCTAAACCCCGACCGAAGGCCAACCCGTGGATCACAACGACCTGACCAACAACGACGCGCTCCCGGGCCTCGAGCCGCTCGTCAAACGCGCCGTGATCGACGCCCTCAAACAGCACACCGTCGCGATGACCGCGGACGCTATCGCCCACCGAATAGCTACCGAAGACCTCGCGCCGCTCGTGCAACGGCTGGTTGAACACAAGCTCGTAGACCTCGCCCGACCCCCCGGCCCGCAGTACTCCACGCTGCCCGAATGGGTCGAGCAATGGCTAATACCGCTCTACCGCCGCTCGCTCAACGGTCACCACCGCGTGTGGTGCCCACAATGGTGGCGCCACCGAGACGCCGTCGCGCGACTCGACGCGCTCTGGCACGCCTGGGAGTACCTCAGACTCGACCCCACCACCGGCGAATCAGTCTGGTTTCGCGACCACGCCGACCACCACATGAGCATCCTGCTCGACGCCGACGGACCCCTCAAAGGCTGCGACGCCACCCACTCCAAACGGCCCCTCGAGCCACTTCCCCACGAACCGCCACCCGCCGGAATGTTCGAGCCCGACGACGAACTGATGCCGTGGCCGCCAGCCGAGATTCCCCTCGCTTTCTCCCTACGTCAGCAATCACGGGACGAAGCACGCCTCCGAAGAGCCCCATGACCGGCATACCCCGCCATCCGCCGAACAGCCGTCTAATCCGATTCTGCTGGCCGCCCGGCGCACCGCCTGGCCCTTGCGCCCAGATCTGCGTCGCGGCAATCCCAACGAGACGCGGCCCCGATGACTAGTCCCGCTACCAGCAACCCAGCGTTTCGGTTTCAGAAGATGTCACGGGGAGCGACGCTGGGCGCCCTGCGGTCGTCCGGTCCAATCGCCAGTGAGTTTCGTCGAGATCGCACAGTTCCCGCGACTCATGGGACCCGCCGTGGTTGCCGTCGCCAAATGTTGCCGGCGGCGACCGGACCGCTTCAAGGTCGCGTCGCTCCCTTCCCCTCGCTACCGCTCGGTTCCGCTCGGTCGCCCCGGCGGCGGTTCTGGCTCTGTCAACCACCGGATCCCCACAAGGAGGGAACCAAAGATGAGCGCCTCAGCACCCGCAGTCAACTCAGTCACCCTGGTCGGCAACCTCACCGCCGACCCGATCCTCAAACAGCTAGACGACGAGCTCAAGGTCTGCCAGCTGCGGCTCGCAGTCAACGACCAGAAAGACCAGCCGCCGCTGTTCATCGACGTCGCCACCTTCGGCAACCAAGCCGAGGCCTGCGCGAAGTACCTCGCCAAGGGCCGCCCGATCGTCGTCACCGGCCGGCTCGTCTACCGCGAATGGGATGACAACGGCAGCCGCCGCTCCAAGCACCACGTCGTGGGCCGCGTCCAATTCGGAGGAAGGTCCGACGAGGCCCGCGCCCAGGGCGATGAACACAACGAGGAGGCCGCTCTGTAGCAGACCGCCGCGGGGGCGCCGGTCTGTCGCCGGCGCCCGTCGCTTACCACAGCAATGCACCATGACCTACGCACACTCTTCATCCCCTTACTTTCAGGTCGCTCGCGGTCTGCGAGCGGCCCCGCCGCACTGCGGCGACACATTGTTGATTGCCGACCGGGCGGGATCTCTGCGCGACCGGGCGCTAAAACTAGCCGCTGCTTGGAGTTTCTCGTCCCACTGGGAACTAGCAGCTCTTGCCGTCCGCGCTGGTGTTACCGCGGCATGGTCACGGAGTCCCGGCCATTGCAGGCAACCGCGAAACGTCTGGGCACGTCGTGCGCCCTTCAGATGATCCGGCAACCGCGGATTGGACACAAAGGCGGCTCCCACCAATTCAGAGTCGACGGACACGACAGCTGGGACCGTTCGCTCTTAGGTACCAGAGGCCGGCTGTTGGACCCAAAACGGGCGCAATCGCACCATGAACGATCAGAGACCAGAGGAGCTGCCTCTGCCTCTCGAGGCTCTCGCCGAGGAGATCGCCGACCGTCTCGCAATTCGTCTCGCATCTCTACTCACCAATAGCGCCGCACCGGCGGTCATGGATCCGAATGCACAACCTACCGCCACGAACACCGCACAAAACGATGGCGGCAGCGCGACCGCGTCAGTCGCGCTATGGACCGCAAGACGCGTGGCTGCGCATTACTCCGTGGCAGTTGGGTTCGTATACCAGCATGCCGACGAACTCGGCTGCGTCCGACTCGGTCGCGGCTCGCGGCCCAGGCTCAGATTCGACCCTGAGGTCGTTGCCGAGAGGTGGCAGCACGTAGGCAGCGTGATTTCACCCCTTCAATCCACAAGGAGACGATCCAAGCCACGAACGACCACCCACCACACATCGCCCAGTGATCGATATGAGCTACTCGACTTCGAGCGAGAGCTATGACGCGATCCAACATAGACTCGCGAACTGGACCCGGAAGCCGAACCGGTGCACCGGGTAACACCACGAGACGAGGAGGCTCCCATGGACAAACGGGCGCGTGGTGAGATCCGCGTGCACGAACGTTTGCGCGACGGCGATCTTACCTTCAGCCTGCGATTTCGGTCGACGGGAAGCGCAGAACAATCACACTTGGCAGGCAAAGTGAGGGCTGGACATGGAAGAAGGCCGAGCGCGTCCTCGACGACGTACTTGCACGGGCCCGAGCGGGTGTGTGGGAGCCGGAGCCACCCCCGGCCGGTGAGCGCGTTGGTCAGCTGACGTTTCACGAATTCGCGTCACGCTGGTGGGCGGCGCGACGAGTCGAGCTGGGACCGAACACCCAGCTGGACTACGAGTGGAGACTTAGGCGCCATCTACTTCCGTTCTTCGCCGATTTCGTGATCTCAGCGATCGAAATACCGGGAACACAAGGTGATCGAGCGCGAAGCCATTCAGAAGGCCGCCGCCGGCGGCAACCCGCTGGTTGATCGGCGAGGCCGTCCGCGCGTTGCCCTCAGCAACGAGAGCATCAACAAGACGTTGATGTTGTTTGCGCAAATCATCGACAGCGCGGTCGAGCGCGGAGGACTCGAGACGAACCCCGCTCGTGGCAGACGGCGTCGAATGAAAGCGATCAGACCTGTGCGTCGGGTGCTTGAGCCCGATGAGCTTATGGAGCTGCTCGCCGTAGCTGGCCGGATGGACCGCCAGAGGCGGACGTCCCTCCAGATCGGCCGTCGTCCGATGATTGTGGTGATGGCGAAGGCGGGTCTGCGCGTCACGGAGCTGTGCCAGCTCCGGTGGCGAGCGGTGGACGTCCATCATGAGCGGTTGATCATTGAACAGGCGAAGACCGACGCGGGCCGGCGCCAAGTCGACCTGACCCTCGATGTGGTCGACGAGCTGAATGCTTGGCGGGCGCAGCGTGGGTTTGTTCAACTGGACGGATTCGTGTTCGCCACAGCCAGCGGTAAGGCTCGCGATAAGGACAACGTCCGCACGATTCTCTCAAGGGTGGTCGAGCGGGTGAATGACGAGCGAGAGGCGCGTGGCGACCCGCTTCTTCCGCGCGTTGTGCCGCACACGCTGCGACGCACGTACATCAGCCTGATGCTGGAAGCAGGCGCTCCGCTGCATTACGTGATGGAGCAAGTGGGTCACGAGGACTCAAAGACGACCCTCGAGATCTACGGAAAGGTGCAGAAGCGGATCAGCCGTCCGCAAGTCAAGCGAGCGTTCGAAGCGCTGCTCGCGAGGTCGGAGCTCGCGGAGTCCGGTGTTCCAGCCGAGCCTCGCGAGAAGATGTCTACGCAAAGCGCCGAAAGGGCTAAGTAACCCCGTAGGCGTACATCAGCTGCCTTCGTGGTCCACGGAAGTGGTCCACGGAAGCGAAATCAATACCTCGAGGATGATCCCGAACTCCCCCTTCACACGCGGAAAGCCGCGGATTTCCAGGGCTTTTCTTGATGGGCACGGCTGGGCTCGAACCAGCGACCTCTCGCGTGTGAAGCGAGCGCTCTCCCACTGAGCTACGCGCCCTGGGAGAGGAGATTCTAGGGGCGGCCGAACGCAATCGCCACCGGCAAACCGCGCGGGGGCCACTCGCGAGGCCGGCTCCGCCTTCCAATGATGAGATATGGCCGAGGATCGAGACCGCGCTCGATCAAGCCCGATCGCTAGAGGCGCACGAGATTGTCGGCCTGCACGCCGCGAGTGATGCCGCGCAGGTCGATGAACAGTGACGCCTCGCGAGCGATCGCTTGGTGGTCGATGCCGGGATGGGCTGTCACCAGAACGATCGCGTCGGCGTCGGTGGTCGCATCCGTCAACGGCGTACTGGAGAGACCGAGGTCCGGGAGTGAGCGGACGTAAGGATCGTGATAGCGAAGCTCGCCGCCACGAGCTGCCAAGACCTCGATGATCCGCAGCGCGGGGGATTCACGAATGTCCCCGACGCCGCCTTTGTAGCTCACGCCGAGGATCGTGATCCGGGAGCCCTTCACCGGCTTCCCCGCATCATTGAGCGCGCGTTCGATGCGCTCGACGCAGTGATGGGGCATCTGCTGGTTGATCTTTCCCGCGAGCTCGATGAACTCTGTCGACATATGGAACTCGCGCGCCCGCCAGGTCAGGTAGAAGGGATCGACGGGCAGGCAGTGGCCGCCCATCCCAGGACCCGGCTGGAACGACATGAACCCGTATGGCTTGGTCGCCGCTGCGTCGACCACTTCCCAGATGTCGATGCCCATCCGGTCGGACAGGATCGCGATCTCGTTCACCAGCGCGATGTTGACCGACCGAAAGATGTTCTCGAGCAGCTTGCACAGCTCGGCCGCCTCGGGACTCGAGACCGGCACGATCTGCTCGCACACCGCGCCATAGAGTTGCTTGGCCCGCTCGGTGCAGTCCGCAGTGATCCCGCCGATCACCTTTGGGGTGTTGCCAAGCGTGTAATCGGTCCGTCCCGGGTCGATCCGCTCGGGCGAGAAGGCGACGTTCAGTCCATTGCCGACACGCAGGTCGGACTCCTGCTCGAGCAAGGGAACGAGCAGCTCCCTGGTCGTTCCGGGATACGTGGTCGACTCGAGCACTACCAGCTGGCCGTGCTGGAGCACTTGACCGAGCGCGTGTGCGGCGGAGGTCAAGGCACTCAGGTCGGGCTCGCGGTTGGGAGTTAGCGGCGTCGGTACGCAGATCACGATCGCGTCGGTTCGAGCGAGAGGCGCATAGTGGGAGCTGGCGCTGATCATCGGCAGGACCGCCTGAACCCGTTCTGCCGAGATGTCCTCGACGTAGGAATCTCCGGCGTTGATCGCCGCCACCTTGCGAGGATCGACATCCACCGCGACCACGCGCTGGCCTGCCTCGGCGAAGGCCACTACCAGTGGCAAGCCTACGTAGCCAAGCCCGATTACCCCAACTGACATCGATCGAAAGATACAGGCGACGTTCCCGAGAACGATCTCGGGCAGCGATGCTCGTCTCGATGGCGACCGGCAGCGGTGGAGGTCGACCGCATGACTAGCTCGCCGCCGGGGACGGGAGAGCCCCTGGACCGAAGAAGCGGTGGCGGCCGGCTTCCCAGAACGAGCGCGACCGTCTACGATTGGCCACGGACCGTGCTAGGCGGGGTGCTAGCGGTGCCCTGTACCCGCAAACCGCTCTAGCGGGGCTGAATTCCCTCTCGAGGGGTCGACGCCCTTGGTCAGCGCCCCGTCCGTGGCGGCGATGGCCCGGTCCCGCCGCGATGGAGACCCGTGAACCAGGTCAGGTCCGGAAGGAAGCAGCCTTAAGCGGTCACCTTCAGGCGCAGCGGGAGCGCCGGACTGGAGTCATGAGACGGTGGCAGCGCCTTGGGCGCCGCCTCGACAGAGGGTGCACGGTCCACTTTCCGGGGCGACATGACCGCCCGGGGTTACGCTCCTTGCCGGTCGCTGAACCGAGGCGGGGTGGCCGAACCGAAGCGGGGTCGCCGAACCGAAGCGGGCTAACGTCACACTCGCGCGCGGGTTCTGTTCGAGTGTGACGGTAGCCCGCTTGGCGCGGGCTACCGTTACGTTCGCGCGCAGGTTCTGGTTCGAGTGTCACGTTTGCCCGCCTGGCGCGGGCTACCGTTACATTCGCCAGCGGCGCTTGCCCGAGTGTGACGGTAGCCCGCCTTGCGCCGACGACCGGGACCCTGGACGCTCGGTGAGGTCGAGTGCGACGCCTGCCGCCCAACGCAGCGAGGATCGCCCCGCAGACCGCAACCCGCGCCGCAAACCGCGGAAGCCCCGCAGCCCGCGCCCGCCCCCAGACCCCGGCTCGCCCTCGGACCGCGGATCGCCCCCCAGACCGCGGATCGCCTCCCAGGACCGCGGGCACAACCCCCAGCCCGGGCCCGTCTCGCGTCACCGCTCACCAAAACAGCCCCGGCCGGACGCACCACTAGACTCGACTTCGTGTCCGCCGGACCCTCGCTATACCGCCGTCATCGCCCCCGCACGTTTGCCGATGTGGTCGGCCAGGAGCACGTGGTGCGAACGCTGCGCAACGCCGTGGAACGGGGCAGGGTGCACCACGCATATCTGTTCGTGGGATCGCGAGGGACGGGGAAGACGAGCATGGCGAAGATCCTGGCGGCGTGCCTGAATTGCGAGCACGGCCCGACCACCGAGCCGTGTGGAGCGTGTGAGTCGTGTGTCTCGATCGCTAATGCCACCTCGCTCGACGTGATCGAAATGGACGCCGCGTCGAACAATTCCGTCGACGACATCCGCGACCTGCGCGAGAAGGTCGCTTATGCCCCTGTCTCCGGCCGTCACAAGGTCTACATCCTCGACGAGGCCCACATGCTCTCGCCGCAGGCTTGGAACGCATTCTTGAAGACGCTCGAGGAGCCTCCACCACGAACCATCTTCGTGCTCGCTACGACCGAAGCTCAGAAGGTTCTGGCGACCGTGGTCGACCGCTGCCACCGCTTCGACTTTGGCCGCCCCTCGGTCGAGCAAGTCGCGGCGGTCCTCGGGCGGGTCGCCGCGCAGGAGCAGATCGACGTCGATGAAGCGGCGCTCGCGCTGGTCGCTCGCCACGCCACCGGGAGCTTTCGCGACGCGCTCGGCACGCTCGAGCAGCTGGTCAGCTACGCGGGTGAACAGCGGATCGAGCCGGCGGACGTGATCGCGGTGCTCGGCGTGGCCGACGCCGAGCAACTGTTCGAGGCGATCGAAGCGGTGCTCGCGCGTGATCCGGCGCAGGCGCTCCGAGCCGCGGGCAAGCTCGTGGACTCGGGCCGCGATCCAGGTCAGGTGCTGCGGGACCTCGAGGTGCACGCCCGAGAGCTGCTCACGGTCCAGCTCCTCGGGGAAGTCCCCGCCGAGCTGCGCGTGACGCCCGAACGCGACCAGCGCTTGGCCGAGCAGGGCGCGGCCCTTCCCCAACTCGACACGATCCGGCTGCTCGACCTGGTCTCGTCGGCGCTCGACGCGACGACCAACGGCGCGCAAGCCCGGATTCAGCTCGAGCTCGTATTGATCAAGGCGGCCGCCCCTGAGATCGATCCCTCCACGGCTGCACTGCTCGCACGGATCGAGCGTCTCGAAGCGGATCTGCACTCGATGAGCGCCTTGCGCGAGCTGCAGCAGACCTCGGAGCCCGAGCTCCGGCGGCCGCGTCCGATCGCCCACAGCTCCGGCCCCCAAACCAATCCGGCACAAGCGCTGGCGCCCGTCGCCGCTGAGCTCGAACCCGAGGAAATTCGGCTCGAGGCGCTCGAGTTGCCGACCGCGGCCGAGCGCTGGCCGGCTGTGGTCGAGCTGGTGAGGCAGGGCAACGCGATGGTTGCCGCGGTGCTCGCGGATGCGCGTCCAGTTGCCGTGAGCGAGCGGGAGTTGACGCTCGCCTTTCCCGCCGGCGCGGCCTTCCTGAAGCGGAAGGCCGAGCAGGATGACTACCGGCGCGCCGCCGCAGAGGCGTTTCGAACGGTTACGGGCCACGCTTTGACGTTGCGCTACGAGTTGCGTGAACTAGATTCAGAGGTCGAGCGGCAGGGCGCCGAAGTCCTGTCGGGCGAGGAGCTGGTGCGGCGCTTTCTGGAGGAGTTCGACGCAGAGGAAATCCTTGACCACCCCGACCACGACGAGGGGAGCTGACATGCCTCAGCCCAACATGAACCAGATGCTCAAGCAAGTCCAGAAGATGCAGCAAGAAATGATGGAGGCTCAGGAGTCCCTCAAGGATGAGGTCGTCGAGGCGTCGGCAGGCGGCGGCATGGTGAGCGTGCAGGCGACTGGCGACTTGAGCATCAAGGCGATCAGGATCGACCCGGAAGCGGTCGACCCCGATGATGTGGAGCTGCTTCAGGACATGGTGCTGGCGGCGGTCAATGAAGCGATCCGCACCGCGCAGGAGCTGGCATCGGCAAAGCTCGGAGGAATCGCGGGCGGGCTTGGAGGCTTGGGGCTTCCCGGGCTCTAGCCCGACGCCCACGCGTGTACGCCCCGCCCGTACAGAAGCTGATCACGGAGCTCTCGAAGCTGCCCGGCGTCGGCGGCAGGACCGCGCAGCGGCTTGCATTCCACCTTCTGCGTGCGAGCGAGGAGGATGCGTTGGCGCTCGCGGACGCGATCAAGGAGGTCAAGGAACGGATCGGCCTGTGCGAGGTTTGCTTCAACCTCGCCGACGGTCCCAGGTGCCGGATCTGCTCCGACGAGCGACGGGACCTCGACCTGATCTGCGTCGTCGAGGAGCCCTCTGATGTGATCTCGATCGAGCGCACGCACGAGTTTCGCGGCCGCTACCACGTGCTCGGCGGGGCGCTGTCGCCGATCGACGGCGTCGACCCGGAAGACTTGAAGATCGCCGAGCTGTACGACCGCGTTCAAGCGGCCGAGGTGCGCGAGGTGGTGATCGCCACGAATCCAACGACCACCGGCGAAGCCACCGCTCTGCACGTCGCAGCCGGGGTTCGCGAGCGTGCGCCGCAGATCGCGGTTACCCGTCTTGCCAGCGGGCTACCGGTGGGCGCCGATCTGGAGTACGCCGACGAGCTGACGCTCGGACGGGCGCTGGTCGGTCGGCGCGCGGTCTAGCGTCGAGAAAGCGGCCGGGCGGGCGCTGGTCGCTGCGCTCGCGGAGGTCGAGCCGTGGTGCCGTTGAGAAGACACCCGCCGTGAAGCGGCTTAATCGGGCGGCGCGTTGGCCCAGCCGCCGGCTCAGCAGAGTTCTCTGCCGGAAATCTCACCCATGGAGGATCAGGTTTCTGCCCTAAGCGATGACCGGCTCTCCACCAACATGGTGTTGGCACGATGGACTCCAACAGCAGGTGGACAGCCACCGGCCCTGCCGATTTGCATGTGGAGGCGCAGATGTCGTTTCGCGGGCGTAGCCCGCGTGAGCGGCGCGCTGGCAGGTATCTCCTCATCCTGTTGGTTCTGGCGGGAGGGTTGTTGGTGGCATGCGGGGCCCAATCGAAGAGCGTGAAGCCTGGCCCTGGTCGGACGCGCACAAATGATCCGTTGACTTCCACAGTCACATCGCCAACCCTCCTGCAAGAGGATCTCGTAACGGGGAGCGCCTCCTCGTACCCGTCGGCAAACGACTGGGGCGCGCAAGGGGATCGCTTAGTCAGGACATCCAACGGCGACCTGTATACGACCTACGTCACGGGCGGCGCCAGCCCCGAGGAGTTCGGCTGGGTACTCGCGAAGCGCTCGGCCGGTGCCACGAGCTGGCAGGTGGTCGCTTCCGGGGCGACGGCCCACGAACCTGGGAACCCTCCGCAGGTGCTACTTGGACCCACCGGAACCGTGTTCGTCATCGCAATCTCGCCCTGGAACAGCACGGGCCAGGGCGCCCCGGAGATCTGGGATTCCGTCTCCAGGACCACGACCGTAATTCCCGGTCGTTGGCTGACCGGGGCAAAGATGGAGAACGCGGGCGCCCTGTACCCGTCTGCAAGTATCGATACGAAGGGGAACATATACGTCTGGGAGGACGTGCCTTGCACGAGCTTTATCTACGCGAATGGCACTTCGCCTAGGTGTCACAGCGCGAACATACCGGGCACGTACTACTGGGCATACCGAACTGCCAGTGACGGTCAGTGGCATGCCGAGGAATGGCAGAGCAGCTTTCGCCAAACGTACAATTTCCTCCTTCCGGATAGCAACTCCGCTTTCCGAGTGGTTGGCACACGAGATATCCTGCAGGCTCCCGCGGAAGCGCCGTATACATGCCGTAATGGCACCGGCTACTGCTTTGACCAGACGATTCTCGTGCGCTGGACAGACCTGGATCGCCCCGCGTCGTCGGTCCTCGTGGCACGCGCTGCTCAGTATGCACCCGGGTACGCGGGTGACGTCCGTGCCTCGGCCGAGGACGCCTACGTAGACACCGACGGGCGTACGCAAATACTCGTCAGTGCGGTCGATGCGCGCACCGGCGGTGCCGACCAGAATCGTCATCTGGTGATCGATTCGACCGGGAAGGTGACGGACATCGAGTATTCGGGTGTCCCGTACGCGAACCTGTCTCGGATCGTGCAGGATCTGTCAGGACGCTTGTGGATCTACTCGGTTGGCCCCGACCCCGCGAATGGACACAGCTGTGATGTCTTCATACGTGGCGGAGTGCAGGGCGACACCGATGGAACGAAACTCGGACCCCTGACCGTGCTCCGATTGTCACCAAGCTATGACTGCAGTTCCGAGGAGCGCAATTTCGATGTATCGGTGCGCTCTGGAACGGCGCGCGCTGACTACATCGACGGCGTCGTCGGAACCAATGACGGACGCGACTGGCTGCACTATCGAATCGGGCTGCCGGGCTACACGGATGCCGCTACCAACCCGGATCCCGCCACTTCCGGCGCGAGTGCGTCGGTTGCCGGCGCTGGAACGGCGCCGGCCAGCCCGCGCAGCGGGTCGTCCGGCGCAAGCGCCAGCTCGATCGGTGCCAACGCGCCTTCCGCCAAAGGGTCGGCGGATCGCCGCCCCACACCCGGTACGACCAACCGCCTGACAATTGTCTCGCGCTCGCCGTTGCGGCCCGCAAATGCCGATACCCCATACAGGTACCAGTTGATCGCATCAGGCGGTCAGGCTCCATACACCTGGTCGATCGTCGCCGGCGGCGGGGGTCCGCCGGCCGGGATGTCGCTTGCGCCTGACGGGGTGCTGTCGGGTACAGCACCAACAAGCCATGAATGGAGAATTCCCGGTTCGTTCAGCCTCGACGTCGAAGTTAGGGACGCTGAGGGAAGGATCGCGCAGCGGCCATTCTGGCTCTCCGTCGAGGCGGCTCCGGCTCATCAAGCGGGGGCAGGGTGATGCTCGAGGTCAAGGCCGGGAGCGTTCCAGATAAGTCGCAGCCGGCGACTGGCGATGACGAGCCGCTCGTGAGCGTGATCGTTCCCACCTATAACGGCGCCGCGTTCCTCCACGCCGCAATCGCCAGTGTCCTGGCGCAAACCTATAGGCGTGTCGAGTGCATCGTGGTCGACGATGGCTCGACGGACGAAACCCCCGCGGTGATTGGTTCGTTCGGCGATCGCGTGCGCGGCGAGCGGCAAGCAAATCAGGGGGTCGCCCGCGCGCGCAATCGCGGCGCAGAGCTCGCCCAGGGGTCGTTGCTGTCATTCCTCGATCACGACGATTATTGGCAACCGGCGAAACTCGAGCGGCAGGTGCAGAGGCTAGCTGACCGGCCCGAGGCGGCAGTCGTCTACACGGCCGTGGAGATGGTCGACGGGAACGACGAGCATCTGGGGACATTGCCCGCACCCCCGCCTGCGGAGGCCTTCCGGAACACGCTGCTGATGCAGCCACCGCCATTGCCGCTAGTTCAGGGCGCCCTGATTCGCCGGGAAGCGTTCGTCGAGACAGGCGGCTTCGACGAGCGACTGTCGACGAGCGCTGACTGCGACCTGGCGTGTCGGCTGGCGATTGCTTATGAGATCGAAGCTCTCGACGAACCTCTGGCCGCCTACCGGCAGCACGACCATCAGATGCATGACGATCTATCCGTTCTCGAGCACGACATGGGCATCGTCCAGCGGAAAGTGATTGCCGTTGACGCGCGAAACAGGTCACTGGTACGACGCTCGCGCTACAACCTTCATGTGATCCTTGCGAACTGGTACTGGCGAGAGCGCCGACGCGCTCACCTCGCCGCCTGGCATGTGGCCAGGGCGATGCTTGCTCGCCTCGGAGCAGGTTTCTGACGATGCGAAGCTACCGCGGATCGAGCCTGCTGGGGCCAGTGCACCGTTACCGCGGCCTATCGGCCCAGTCTGACACCACGGCTTCCAACCACCCGTCGGTACAGTGGCCTCGCGTGGTAAAAGAGTTCGCGCTTGAGCGTCCGGGCTGGGCGCAGCGCGTGCCATGCCAGCGAGCGCGTGCCGCTGGTACGCCAATGGACGTTCGCCAGGATTCGCGGCGGTTGCCGCCAAAGCGCTTGCGAACGGTCAACGATCACGATGCCCAAACCGCCCCACAACTCCCTGAAGGGCGACGTCCGCGCCGCACCTGGGGACACGAAGCTCAGGTCCGCGTAGGCAACGTCCCTCGCCTTCAGAATCGCGTTGCGCGCGCCCTCGCGGACCCCTTCGTTGGCACAATCGTGCAACAGGATGACCGTCGTCTGCAGCGCCGGCGAGTTCAGCAGATTGGCCATGTCGGCTTCGACGCCAGCACGTGAATGGTCCGCGTCCACCAATACGAAGTCAATCTCTCTCTGCTGCTCAGCGAGCAGGTTCAAGACCTGCGGCACGCTCGTGCGAGTGTCGCCGATGTGGTACGTGACGTTAGGCAGGACTCCGCTCACGTGCGAGGCGAGATCGAATGTATGAACCTCCTTGCTGTAAGCCGCGATTCGAGCGAGGCTTCCGCCGCGGAACGTGCCGAGCTCCAGCGCAAGCTGCGGCTCGAGTGCGGAGAGTATGCCGGCCATGGCCGCTTGCTCGCCGTAGGACATCTCCGAGTACTCGACAAACAACTCAGCGGCGTATTCGGTCGAGTAGGTCCGAGCCACCATCGGGTAAGAAGCTTACAGCCACACGTCGAGCGCGTGCCGGGGTGTGAGAAGGTCGGCCAGCCCTCCGCCAGTTCCTCGCGCCGATGCTGAAGTCGACGATAGGAACGTGGGTCAACTACGGGACAACTGCACTATTTCAAGTGCTTTTTGCCCGCAGCTTCGGCGCCACACCCGCGGCGTCCGCGTACGCGCTGACATTTGCGATTGCGGTTGGGATCGGTGCGATCTTCGTCGGTACCTCGCAGGTCGTCTATTTGCCGCGTCTACTGGCGCGGGACGGCGAGGTGTTCAGCGCGATCGTAGGTCGCGTGGTTCGCCTGACATGGATCGCGCTCGCGGCTTTCGGACTGATCGCGGTGCTGGCGCCGCTGATCGCCCCAGTGCTGGCGCCTTCACTGGACCGAGCGGGGGTCGATGTCGCGACGCTCATCCGCCTTGCGTGTCTCTTCGGTTTCTCGCAGGTAGTGGTGGGGCAGCTTGCCGTCCTCTTGTGGGCCCGAGGTGGACGCTTCGTTCCGGCCATATCGCCCGCGCTTCCCTCGATCCTGGCTTCGATTCCGCTTGTCACCGCGACAGTGGCCTCGACCGCGAGCCTGTATCTCCTGTTGACGCTCGGCAGCTTGCTGCAAATCGCGCTCCTCGGCTGGAGCGCTACCCGCCACCTGCGGTTCACCTCGGATCCGCCGGACCGGCGCGGGGAGCCGCCCACCGCGGTGTCACTCAGCACTTTCGCGATCGCCCAATTGGTCGTGCCGTTTATGGTCTGGATCGCGGCTCGCGCTTCGTCGACCGGCGGCGCGGAGTTCAGTTACGCCTATCGGGCTATTGCCGTCGCGGAGGCGCTGATTGTCGGCGGCATTATGTACGCCGCACTGCCCGATTGGTCGGACTACGTTCGGACACAAGCTTGGGCGACGCTGGAGCGTTCGATCGCACAGGCCGTATCGTTCGCTGCGCTGTCGCTATCGGTGGCGGCGGCGGTGGGCCTGGTGGCCTCGCAGACGCTCGTGCGGATCGCGTTTCAGCGGGGTAGCTTCACCGCGCACGACACGCGTGTTGTTAGCGCGATCATCGTGGCGGGCCTGGCCGGCTTCCTGGCCGAGGGCGTGATGCTTGTCCTGAGTCAGGCAATTCTCGCGCAGAAACGCATTCGTGCCGGGATCGCGTTCAGCATGGGACGCGCCAGCGCGATGATCATCTTGGCCGCGATCTTGGGTCTTGCCTGGGGGCCGGTGGGAGTGGCGGTTGGGTACTCGGCTGCCAACGTGCTCGCGCTCACGGCCGAGTTGGCGTACGTCTACCGGAAGGGCATTGTCACGCGTGCCCAAGCTCCAGTGGCGCGGAGCACACTCGTCGTAGCGGCGGCCACAGGGCTGACCGCTGTGTTGCTGCTACCGGTGCATATGCCTACCTTGGCGCAGGCCGCACTCGTGGTCGCTATATTCGGTAGCGGCTTGATCAAGCTCCGCGGAAGTCTGCCGAGGCCACGGGCCGCGCGGTGGTGAGCTCCCCGACGCAAAGTGAAGCAGGCAATTCTCGCGCTCGCGCCCGACCTGGGATAGCCCGGCGTGCTTCAGCGCCAAGGCGATCTCGTTAGCGCCGCACGGGGCGCCCGGATGCACTTCGATCACGATTTCGTCGATCGTCGCAAGCACGTGTTGTGGAGTGGCCGCAAGAGCCTCGCACTCGGCGCCTTCGATATCGATCTTCACGACCTTCCGCTCATGCCCCGAGTCGCCAAGCACGTCGGCCAGAGTGACGGCGGGAACCATCACAGAATCGACTGAGGGAGAGCCAGTCAGCGTGTGGGACCACGCGTCTTTGAGTGCGAGCTTGCGCATGCCCCGCATCCCAGCGATCGCCTCTTGGCGCACGCACCAGCGTGTCTCGCTCTGTGCGGCCGCCGCTAACCGACGAAAATTGGTGGGCTCAGGCTCGAATGAGATTACTTCCCGTGCTCCATGGTTGAGAGCGAAGACAGCGAAATATCCCTTGTGCGCACCAAGGTCCAGCACTCGCGATCGCTGACAAGCAACGCCCGCATACACCCTTGCGATGAAGACCTCTGTGAAAACCTCCCAGTCGGTCGCAAACGACTCCAATCCGAATCTGAGGCTGGCGACGCCGCAGCCGACGACTGTGTCGCTATTCAACCGGCGAGCGTGGTAGCGCAGCGTCGCATGGAACAGTGAAAGCTTGCCGCGCGGAGTTAGTTCCGGGCATCTCAGCATCCCCGCGAGTCGCTGGAGGGTTTGCCGTTTAGCGATGAGCCGGCTCTCGACTCTCGTGGGCAGTCGCATCACGCGCTCGCCTGCTCCACGCATAGCGATGCGCCGGGCGCGCTAGAGAAGCGAGTCTCAGGACCGTCGACCCAACGCCGGTGCCAAAGCTGGAACAGCAGGATCAGCCACAGCTGGTGGCCCCAGTTGGCGCGGCCGCTGAGATGTTCCTCCATAATCATGCTCACGGCGTGTGGTTCGAAGATGCCCTGAGCGCGTAGGCGCGATGGTGAGAGATTGTCCAGCAGGAGATCGCGCTGAGATTCGCGCAACCACTGATTGAGCGGGACCCCGAACCCGACCTTGCGACGATCGATCAGGCCATCGGGAAGACGCCCGCGCATCAGCGTCCGAAGTATGTGCTTCCCAGTTCGGCCGCGAAGACGCAGGTTGATCGGCAGCCCCAGAGCAAACTCGACCAGCTCGGGATCGAGGAACGGTGAACGAACCTCGAGTGAGGTCGCCATCGAGGCGCGGTCGATCTTGACCAGAATGTCCTCCTGGAGATAACCCCGGAGGTAGCCGAGTACGGTCTCCTCGCCACCGCCGGAACAGCCGTTCAACGTGAGCCGCATCTGATCGGCGGGTTCAGCGAACACCGATTCAGGAAGCGCTGCGAGCGCGTCCTGCGCGAGAATCCAACGAGCGTGCCCGCCGAAGTGTCCAAGGACGACAAATAGTCGCTCCCACGCCGGTCGGTCTAGCTGGCGGGCGAACTTGACCCCGCGCGAACTCCGCCCCATGACGGTGTCCGGAAATCGGCGCGCAAAGCCGGCTAATCCGCTCGCCAGCAGCGGCACGTGGCCTATCGACCAGGCGACCTTCAGCGGAAAATAGGTGTTGTATCCCATCAAGACCTCGTCGCTCCCATCGCCGCCAAGCGCCACCTTGACATGACTTTGCGTGAAGGTGCTGAGCAGGTAAGTGGGCAAGATCGACTGGTCTCCCATCGGCTCGTCGAGCACGTCTGCTATCCGCGGAAGCAGATCCTCGAGCCGGTACTGAGAGAAGATCTCCAAGTGGTGCTTGGTGCCAAGCGCCTGTGCGGCCAGCGAGGAGTAATGGGACTCGTCGTATGCCTCCTCCTCGAAACCAATCGAGAACGAATGTACCTCTTCACAATGGCGGCGCATGTAGTAGCCAATCGTGGAGGAATCCAGCCCTCCACTGAGGAACAGCCCAAGGGGAACGTCTGACATCAGCCGCCGTCTCACGGCGCCATCGAGCAAGCTGTCGAGCTGTGCATCGACTCGTTGTGGGTCAAGCGCTCGGCGAGGGCCGCGCGGAGGACGCCAATATTGAACTGTCTCGACGGTCTCGGCGGTGACCTCGGCATAATGCCCGCCCGGCAGCTTCGAAGTGCCCGCGAGCATCGTCCTCGGACCAACTACGTAGTCGAACGTCAAATACTGCTCGAGCGCGACTAGATCTACCTCCCGGGCCACGCCCGGGCCGCTCAATACGGTCTTCAGCTCGGAGCCGAGTGCGTGCCCACCAGCGCAGCGCGCGATATACAGCGGCTTTTTCCCGAAGCGGTCCCGGGCTGCGATCAGCACCCGCCGCTCATGGTCCCAAATCAGCACCGCGAACATGCCATTGAGACGGCCCCAGAGTTCGTGCTGCCAGCAAGCGAAGCCGTGCAGCAGGACCTCGGTGTCGCTGTGATCGGTCCGGAAGCGGTGGCCCAGCGCGACCAATTCGGCGCGAAGCTCAGGCGCGTTGTAGATCTCACCGTTGAAGACCAGGCAATAGCGGCTGTCCGCGCTGTACATCGGCTGATGTCCGCCGGCGAGATCAACAATGCTCAGTCTTCGCATACCGAGCGCGACGCCGTGCTCGCCGAACACGGCTACGCCTCTGTCATCTGGCCCGCGGTGTGCCATCACATCGGTCATCGCGTCGATGTGCTCCAGCAGGTCAGCGCGCGCGTGTGTGATGATGCCGCTTACACCGCACATGCCGCCACCCAATCAGGGGATTTGCGAGTGCCGAGGAGGGCGGCTGGACACAGGCCGACCATCAGCCCGAAGGCGAGCCACTCGATGCTCACCACCGCCGCGCTCTGACTCAGCGTGTTATCGATGCCCCCAATCACCAGCGCGGTCAGCAAGCAGCTATAGCCAATGCCCAAGGCTCGAATCGAGGGGGCCAGAACCGCTCGGTAGGCGACGAACACCATTAGCGCGAGTACTGCGACGGAGACCGCGGTCCCGACGACACCGCCGTCGACGAGTTCGGACATCAGATCGCTGTGCGTAGACTGATAATGACTCGCGGTTCCAAGTGAGTAGGCCTCCACGAAGTTCCCTTTGAGGCTGTACTCGTAGCCATGGCCGATGATCGGATCTCCAAGAAAGGCCTTGCCGGCCTGGCCCCAGATTTGTACCCTCGCGCTCAGTGTGTCGCCGCTCGCGCGCTCAGCTGGGAAGGTGGCAAACACGAATGCGCCTGCGCTGCACAGCGCGACCAGCGCCGCAAGTACCGTCGAGCGTCGACCACCGCCGCGCTTCACCAGTAGCAAGTAGGCGGCCGCAGCTCCCCCCGCCGCGAACAGGCCGGTGCGGGATTGGGTGCTCAGGACCCCGGCCAACGATGCGACCACGACACCGGTGGCAAGCATGCGGTCGGGCCTCTTGGCGGACAGCAACAGCGGCGGCGCCGCGAACGCGGAGAACAGGACGAACATGACAGCGGCGATGTCAGGGGAGTCTTCGACAAATGGGAATATTGACCGCGAGCTGCCGAAGCCCGAGGTGGTGGCGAACTGGTTGAAGAGGCTCGCGCTGGGGGGTGGGATTCGAGCCTTATGCCACGCCCAATACCAAACCGACAGCAGCGCGGCGACTATCCCTAGCCACGCGAACGCCCGAGCGATGGCGAGCGAGTTGCCCTCGATGCGAGCGGACCTAGCGCTGAGGAAGCCGATCACCGCCGCCGCGGGAAAGCTGAGGTCGCGCACCAGATCGGAATTACCGCCCACCTCGGTTGCGGGTCGGGTGGTTGCGACCAGCGCGGTCATCAACGTCAGCCCGAGCGCGGCGCCGATTGTCAGCGGCAGGATACCCGGCACCGAAATGCGAGGGCGGGTCACCAGCACTCGCACGATCGCGAGCGCGAGCACGACGATGATTGCCCTGGCCTGACCGGATCCTCCCACGCCTTTGAAGACGAGGGTCGGCATCACGATCGTGATCGCGAGCACTAGCGTGGAAAGATGACGAATAGGGACCAGCAGACACGCGCTTACACCGAGCGCCACCGCCGCTAATAGCAGCGCCGTGGTGGGCCTCAGAGCTACGGCAATCCCGCACGGGACCGCACAGAGAACAGCAAGCACCAGCTTCAGTCGGTCGCCATCAACGGCTCTACCCGGTGTCAACATGGATGTGCGAGCTCCGCATATGTGGATTCGATCTCGCTCACGACATCCTCGATGGAATACTCGCGAGCGGTCTGTGCGGCGGCTTCCGCGATCTTCTGGCGCAGGCAGTCGTCGCGCAGGAACCGAAGGATCGCCCCAGACAGCTCGTGCGGCGCAGACGGTGGGATCAGCAGGGCATTGCGCTCGTGCTCGAGCAATCCTTCGACGGCCGGGATCCTCGTCGCGATCGGCGGTAGACCGCACGCCATCGCCTCCAACAGCGCGTTCGACATTCCGTCCTGATGAGGTGGGTACACAAACACATCCGCGGCGTGCAGGTAGTCGATCACGGTCGGGGTCCACAGGCGGCTGATAACGCCGGGACCCCCCACCGGCGTGGCAAGCGGGCGATCCTCGCGCCCGCGGGCGCCGACCAACAGCAGCAGTCCGCCGGCCTGGGTGGCGATCCCGGTCCAGGCTCGTAGGAGGTCTCCCACACCCTTGTATTCGGCGAAGCGGCCCGTATAAAGGATCACCGGCATGTCCGAGGGCAGCCCGAGTTGATGCCGAGCGGCCCGCCGAATCTGTGGATCGGCGGGGCGGAACGTTGACAAGTCGAGTCCGTTGGGAATTCGGACGATGCGCTCCGGCGAAACTCCCACCTCGCGCAGTTCGTCGTCGATCTCGCGCGAGAGCGCTTGCACCCGTCCGGCCCGTCGCAGGCCGATGCGCCGCGTCGCCCAGGCGGAGCGATCGCCCGAGCGCACCTCGCCGGTCTCGCCGGCGGAGGCGACCTTCACGTATGTCGGCCGCCGCAGCAGCGCCCCCATCAGCACCACCCAATCGGCCTGCCTGCTGGCCAGGTGGACGTGCCAAACGTCGAAGCGGCGACCGCGAGCGAGAAGCCATGATCCGAGTACCAGCAGATATGAGAGCTTGCGGAGCCTGGGACGACGGCTCTTGGACAGCCGCCGCACCTGTACCCCCGCCACCGCTCCGCTGCGCTGACCCGATGTGCGCGGGCAGACTACGCACACGCGATGGCCACGACGGCTCAGCTCTTCAGCCTGCAGTCGCGCTTGACGTTCGGCGCCCCCGGCCAGCCCGGGCTCATATTCGAGCGTGAAGAACAGGATTTGCAACGGCCGCGTTTCCGATGCGCCGCCGCGCCTCACGTACGGGGAAGGGCTGTCGGTACCTCGGCCCGGCGCTCCGCGCTTACCTGCGCCGGAGGCAGCTCGTACTTGGCGGTGTCCTTATTCCCGACCCCAGTGGCCACGTAGCCAAGCGACAGGACCGGCGCGGACGCGAGCAGACGGCCGAACTCAGCCAGGGTAGCGCGCTTCACGAACCACACCCTCGCGACTGCGACGAGCGCGTCGACGTGTTGACTTACGATCAAGGAGTCGTAGAAGTTGGTCAACGGCGGCGTGTCGACCAGAACCCAGTCGGTATCCGCCCGCAAGGCCTTGAAGACGGCCGGAAGCGCCGCGCTGCTGAGGAGCCGGTCGGGTTGGGCCTCCCGGCGCCCGGCGGGCAGCACCCTAAGGGACCCGCGCACGCTCGCGGGGGTCGGGGTCGCGTTCAGCTCGACACCCGCCAGCAGATCTCGGGCCCGGTCGCTCGGGACCGTCCCGACGGCTAGCTCCGCCAGGCCCGGATACTCCGGCACGCCGAACAGCCGCGAGAGGCTTGGCTGACGGAGATCGGCGTCGACGACAACGACGTTGCGCCCCGCCTGGGCGAGAGACACGGCGAGGTTCGCGACCGTGGTCGACTTGCCCTCCTGTCCGATCGCGCTCGTGAACAGCACCGCCTGCGCGGGGCCCTGAAGGCGGGCGAGCTCCAAGTTGGCCTGGAGCATCTTGATCGCCTCCGCCTGCACACTGCCCGGATCGCGCAGCATCGTCACTGGGGAGTCGGGTCGCGAGCGCCAACGCCGCGGAGGTCCAGGGATGCGGGCGAGGAGGTTAAGTGCGAGTACTTCACTGATCTCGCTGGTGCTCCGCACCCGGCGGTCGCGAGCGTCGAGCACAAACGCCAGCCCGCAGCCCAGGAGGAGACCCAGGAGCAGCGCGAGGACGGTGTTGCGAAACGGCTTCGGGGCAGTCTTTGTAGCCCCCTGAGCCGCGCTCGCGAGCACCGAGCTTCGCGGAGCAGCGGCCTGCGCGGCGGCTAGATCGTCTTTCAATGACAGCAGCTGCTGGAACGATGTGCTGCCATAAAGGCGAGCTTCATCGCCTTGGTTCGCTCGCACCTGACTGTTAATCGTCGCTTGCACCCCAGAAAGCTCACGAGATGTCTGCGAGCTGACGAGTCCAGCCTGATAGGTGGCGAACGCGTTGGCATACGCCGTCGCCAACTTCTCCGCGAGCCGCGGCGTCCCGGCGGTGACTGAGACGTTGACCAGGTCGGAATTCGGCTCCTCGCTCAGGGACACGTTCGACAGGAGCTGGTCGGCACTCGTGCTTCCGACGTGAGCGTTTCTCAGCGCGGCGCTCGCGACAGCCGGAATCTGCGCGAGATGTATCTGGGTCGAGGTCAGGCGCTCGAGCTCGTTGGGATCGACGGCGACGGTACCCGAGTTGACCGTCGGCAACCCGCTCACGGGCGTCTGGTTGACCAACAGCTTCGACGTCGCCTGGTACTGCGGCGTCTGGCGACTCGTTACCAGATACGCGGCCACGGCCATCGCGACCGCGACCAGCAGGATCAGCAGCTTGTACCGGGAGAGAGTGCCGAGATGGTCATTCATGATTCGAGGTCATACTCGCCGCTGCCGACCTCGGGGCCGACTTCGAGCGCATCCCGCCGCGAGGTACGGCATCTCATTCCCTGGCGCGGCGAAGCAGAAGGGGTCCTTCTACAGGCACCGCGAGGATAGCTGTGCTGGTCCGGTTCGGAGAAGGTGATGTTTCTACCGATCTGGACTGCAGAAGACACCCGTCGGCGGGCCACGCGATCAGCCCATCCGCTCGAGGACAACGAGCGCGTAGCTCGTCAGTAACGGCACCGGATTACGCACCAGCCACCGCGAGAACCTCTCGTGCACCCGGTGGATTGGCCCGAGCCGGGCGTAGTACGGATGCCCGAAGAATCCGACGTAGCGGCGCACCTCGAAGCCGACGCTCGCCAACCTGTCGAGCTGGTGCTGAGTGGGCCCGCGGCACCAGGAGTAGTAGGGACGAAACGCCTCGTGGGCGCCGCCGCGCTCCCGGCCGCTGCGGTCCAGCCAAGGCACGAGCGCTGAGCTGAGCGCGTGTGGCAGCACCCGGTTGACGACGAACGGGGGGCTGTAGAGCGTCGGGAACAGATGCACCGCGCTGCCTCCCGGGCGCAGTAGCCGGTGGATCTGCTGATGGAACGCTTGCCCGTGCGGCACGTGCTCGGCGGTCCAGCGACTTACAGCCAGGTCGAATGGCCCGCGCTCGGCGACGAGCCGCTCGACGGCAACCCGGTCCTGAATGTCGATCACCAAGGTCTCGAATCCTGGGTCTGCCTTGGCGAGTTCCTCCCGTGAGGAGTCGAGCACGAGGTATTCGACACCGAAGCGCCCGACGTCGGTTAGCGTGGCAACGGGATTCGCTCCCCCGCCTACGTCGCAGATTCGCTTCGGCCCGGGTGCCATCAAGGCTCGCACCTCCGCGTCCAGGCTCGGCAACGCGGTTTGCCCGAACCTGTAGGAGATCTCGGGCTCCTGCCGGTGATCGTGGTGTGCTATCACGGTGCTCAGCTGCGGAGTGTCTCCGGGCGGGGTCACCGGAGGCGAGGATATCTACGGCAATCCGGAAGCCAGAAGGTGAGGTTTCTGCCGTGAGCGCCACGCAATCCTGACCCTGACGCGGCGCGCTTTTTAACCAGCACTGTCTGTGGGGCGGCGCTAGGTTCGGCGACCGATGACCCTGAGAATCCTGCACGTAGCGACGCGCCATCGTGTAGGTGGCGCCGAGCGTAACCTCCTCCATACCGTTTCTCGCGAGCTCGATCGTGGCTTCGACGTGCACGTGGCGGTCGGCACCGAAGACCTCGAAGATGATTTTCCTTCGGAGACCCGGGTGCACCCGCTCCCACAGCTGGTACGCGAGGTGTCTCCGCGCGCCGATCGTCGCGCATTCAGCGACCTGCAGAAGCTGATTCGAGCCTTCCGCTTCGACGTGGTGCAAACGCATCAATCGAAAGCGGGCGCCGTCGGGCGGGCAGCTGCGCGGCAGGCGGTACCGGTCGTGGTCCATACCGTGCACATGGCGTCGTTCGGACCTGCTTACGGACGAGGTCAGAGTGCAATGTTCCTGGCCCTCGAGCGGTGGTTGGCTCGATTCACCGACCGGTTCGTGTTCGTTGGCGCCGAGCTTCGGCGCCGGTATGAGGCGGCCGGGGTCGTCGCTGGCGGTCGCTCGGTGGTTGTCCACAGCCCGATCATGAACCTGGAAGCGTTGGTCGAGCTGCGCGGCTGCAAGTCAGATCGGCGGGAGCGCGCTCGACGCGCGATCAAGATTCCCGCCGGCCGCAGAGTGGTTGTGATGATCGGGGCGCTGGACCGGCGCAAGCGGCACGCGCTTGCGATCGAAGCGCTGTCGCCGCTGCTCGCGGGCGGCGAGACTCAGCTGGTGATCGCAGGACAGGGTCCTGAGCTGGAAGCGCTCGAGGATCTGAGTTCGCGGCTGGGCGTCGCCGATGCGGTTCGCTTCGTGGGCTATGTCGAGGACGTCAGAACTCTGTTCGCCGCGGCGGACGTGTTCGTTCAGGCCTCGACGCTCGAGGGCGTTCCCCAGACCGTGGTGCAGGCGCTGGCCGCGGGTGTACCGGCGATCGCAACCGCAGTGGATGGGCTCCGGGAAATTGCTGCCCCGGCGCCGCGGCTCTCGATCTTGCCGAGCGATGGACGCGGCCTGGCAGCGCTGGTAAGCGCCCGTTTGGCGACCGGCCCGATAGAACCGGCTCGAGCCGAACTGCTCGCGCGGTGGCTGCCAGGCACCGTCGATGCGCAGCTCGATCATCTCCATCGGTGGATGGAGGTTCGCGTCGGCTACGATCGGCCGCCGCTCGCGGAGGGTCAGCTCCCGCCTGCGCCGCTGCGCGCAAAGCTGCCCCCGAAGGAGGCAGCAGTCCGATGAGCCTCTACCTGGTAACCGGCGCCGCCGGCTTCATCGGCTCGCACCTGTGCGTCGACCTGCAACGTCGAGATGACCGCGTTCGCGGCCTCGACGCTTTCACCGACTACTACGCGCGCTCGCTCAAGGAGGAGAATCTCGCCTGGGCGCAGAGCTTCGGCCAGCTCGAGTTCGTGGAAGGCGATCTCGCGAGCATCGACCTCGACACCGTTCTCGAGGGTGTCGACGGTGTCTTCCATCTCGCCGCGCAACCCGGAGTTCGTGCCAGCTGGGGTGAGGAGTTCGAGATCTACCTCCGCGATAACTTGCTAGCAACGCAACGGGTCTTCGGTGCCGCCGCGGCCCGCGGGATCCGGGTCGTGTACGCCTCATCTTCCTCTATCTACGGCGATGCCGAGCGCTACCCGACCGCCGAGGAGGTAGCGCCGAGCCCGATCTCGCCTTACGGGATCACGAAGCTGGGCTGCGAGCATCTCGCACGCTCCTATGGCCGCGCGATGAACCTCGACGCGGTGGGCCTGCGCTACTTCACCGTTTTCGGCCCCCGCCAGCGACCGGACATGGCTTTCACCAGATTGGTTCGTGCAGCCGTTTGCGGCGAGCCGTTCGAGCTCCTCGGCGATGGCAGCCAGAGCCGCGATTTCACCTATGTCGCGGACGCGGCGGCCGCCACGATTGCCGCGATGGAGTGGGGCCACCCCGGAGTCAAGTACAACGTCGGAGGGGGAGCCGAGACCACCCTGAACCGGGTGATCGAGCTGGTCGAGGAGTTGTCGGGCGGCGCGATCTCGATCGTGCGCCGGGACCGAGCGGCCGGCGATGTCCGGCGCACGGCGAGCGATACCTCCCGCATCCGTCGCGATCTGAGCTGGAAGCCAAGGACCTCCGTCCGCGAGGGCCTGGCCGAGCAACTGGAGTGGGTTCGCTCGCTCACCGAGCGGGTGCCGGCCGCGTCCTACGCTTAGCGCTGCAAAACAAATGTCAGTCTCCACCGGTGCAGATCTCAGTTGGGCGCTTCCGATGAAGGTCGATCTCGAACTGCTGCAGTGTCCGACCACCGGGCAGCCGTTGCACGCGTCTCATGGCGGGACTCTGGTCAGCGCCGATGGCGCACTGTCGTATCCGATGGTCGACTGGATTCCGGTGCTGATCAATGAGCGTCGAAGCACTTTCAGGATCGCTGACTACCAACGCCGAGAGGGGTTCGCGCCCACGGTCCCGCAGGCCGGCCGGCTATTGGAGCTGGTCGATCGCCGGCTGCCCTCGTTGACGCTGAATCTCGGCTCGCGGGAGAACTATCGACTGCTACGCGAGCTGATTCTCGCGCAAGCCAGGGAGGGCGGCCGCGCTCGCGTATTGATCGTCGGAGCGGGCAACGGAGGGCAGGGCTCGGACACGCTGCTCCAGGATCCTCTGATCGACTGCATCGAGACCGACGTAGCGCTGGGACCACGGACCCAGGTCGTGTGTGACGCTCATGACCTCCCGTTCGGCGACGGCACGTTCGACGCCGTCGTCTGCCAAGCCGTCCTCGAGCATGTTCTCGATCCGGTGAGGGTGGTGGAGGAAATCCACCGGGTGCTCGCCCGAGGCGGCCTGGTGTACTCGGAGGTCCCGTTCATGCAACAGGTCCATGGAGGGGCATACGACCTCACCCGTTTCACTCTGCTCGGCCATCGCCGGCTGTACAGGTTTTTCGACCAGATCAGCAGCGGGGTGCAGGGCGGACCAGGAATGGCGCTCGGCTGGTCGCTGTGGTACGCCCTCAGAGCGCCCGCCCGCACCCGGGCCGGACGCGGCGTGGCGTACATGCTCGCACGGCTCGCGTTCTCCTGGCTGAAACATCTGGATCGATGGCTGGTTCGCGCTCCGGGGGCCGCGGATGCGGCCTCGGGAACATTCTTCCTCGGCCGGCGCCGAGAGCACGCGATCAGCGACGAAGCGATCTTGTCCTCATATCAGGGCGCGGGATCATGCCGGCCGCACTGACGTCAAACCTCGACCAGCGGACAGTCGCGGACTTCGGAGCCGAGTGGTCGAAGTTCGACCAGACTCGCCTATCAGAAGCCGAACTCGAGCTCCAGTTCGAAGGTTACTTCGGGATTTTCCCGTGGTCGACGCTGCCGCCGGACGCCACCGGGTTTGACGCGGGCTGCGGTAGCGGCCGCTGGGCCAAGCTCGTCGCAGCTCGCGTGGCCCGGCTGCATTGCTTCGATGCGAGTGCCGAGGCGATCGCGGTGGCATGCCAGAATCTCGCCGCTCAGCGGAACTGCAGCGTCGAGGTGGCGAGCATCGATGCGCTGCCGTTCGCGGACGCATCGATGGACTTCGGTTACAGCCTGGGAGTCCTGCACCACATGCCCGATCCCGAGCAGGGGCTCAGGTGCTGCGTTGCGAAGCTCAAGCTCGGCGCACCCTTCCTCGTGTACCTGTACTACGCGCTCGATAATCGACCGGCCTGGTTTCGGGCCATCTGGCGGCTTGCCGAGGGGGGCCGGCGTGTGGTTTGCCGTTTGCCTTTCCGGGCGAAGGTGCTCACCACCACGGCGATCGCAACGGTGGTCTACCTGCCGCTCGCGCGTCTGGCGCTGCTGGTTGAGCGGATCGGGCTCGATCCCGAGCAGCTTCCGCTCGCGACTTACCGGCACCGGAGCTTTTACTCGATGCGGACCGACGCTCTCGATCGCTTTGGGACTCGGCTCGAGCACCGCTTTCGACGTGAGGAGATCGCGGCGATGATGGAGCGGGCGGGCCTGAGCGATGTGCAGTTCTCGGACCACGCCCCGTATTGGTGCGCAGTCGGCCGCCGTGCAGGCGATTAGTCAGTCTGCTGGCGGTGCAGCAGATACTCGTTGTTCGCGCCCGGAGGGCGGATCAGCGCATCGCGCAGTTCGAATCCGCGCTCGGCAGCGAAAGCCTGCACCCCGCCCGGCGTCGCGAACTCGCATGGAAGTCCACCGAGCCAATCCTCGACGTCTCGCCACAGGCTCATTCCTCGCGACTGGCGACCGTACCGCCGCACATATGTCCATGGGCTGATTCTCCCTGACCAGCTCTGGCGCGCCACCAGCATCCCGCAGTACAGCCCGCACATGGCGGGACGGACGGCTCCGGGCAGCGCGTTGTAGGAGCGCTTGAGCGCCATGTGCGCTCTCACCCGCCCGGGCCGGCGGTAGAGGGCAAGGCATAGCAGGCCGCCAGGGCGGACTAGCTGCATCGTGCTGGCGATCGCTTCCCACATCGCGCCCGTGTGGTGCAGGACCCCCCAGCTGTAGACGATGTCCGCGGGTGCGATCGTCGCGACGAAGCCGGAGTCGAGCAGCGAACCGCGACGGATATCCCAGCTGTCATGCGCCCGCGCCCGCTCCCGCAGCTGTCTCGCACAGTCGATCGAGGCAGGATCGATGTCGATTGATGTCACATGCGCGGCGCCAAGCTGGTGTGCTGAGAGCGAGAAGACCGCGCTTCCGCAGCCCGCGTCGATGAACGTTTTGCCATCGAGGCTCTCCATCTTGAGACTTTTATGTAGGGACTCGCGCGCCTGCGCAAGCCGCTCGCCATCGAGACGCCGGAGGTACTTCTGCCAGTTGCGTCCGAACGAGAAGCTGATCGATTCGCCCGAGCTTTGCTCGGCCTCGAGATTGTGAAACTCCGCGATGCTCGCGTCGCTTGACCGCATCCCAGGCGCCACCGTGTCGGGTTTCTCCGCGACGATCGAGCAGGCGACGACGCCGATCAGCGCGCGAGCGGATCGGTGTCGCAGGAGACTTGGCGCGAATCGCTCCACAGCGGCGAACAACGATGCCGGCAGCATCGGCAACGAAAACAGGCTGGTGTTGCGCCATGGAGAACGTAAGCGGCTGAATCCCGCCGAGCGCAACTCCTCGTCGAGCTCGGAATAGGTCCATTCCTTGAGATGGATGTCATCACCGGCGCCGACCTCGACACCGAATCGCTCGGAGCTGCTGATGCGGTCGAAGCGATTGGGAGTGAGCAGCCAGTACCTGCCGCCTGGTCGGAGTACGCGGTGCACCTCTTTGAGATGCGAGCTGACATCCTCGGCATGTAAGTGCTCAAGCACTTCGACGGAATACGCAAGGTCGAAACTGCCGTCCGCGGCAGGGATCTCCGTCCCGCGAGACAGCGCCAGCGACAAACCCGGCACGCCCTGTGCTCGGACGCGGGCCTGCTCCAGAATTCGCGCTGAGACATCTATCCCGAGGACGCGCCGTCCTCGTTTCGCCATCTCGATCGCGAGCAGGCCACCGCCGCACCCGATCTCCAGCAGGGCATCGTCGGGCTGGGTGAGGTTCTCGAGAAACCCGAGCAGTTCGGGACCGGCGCCGAAGTCGAGAGTTTCGGGGTCGCGGCTGAGATGCATCTCGTAGACGTGGTCATAGATCGTCCCGTAGAGCTCGATCCGCTCGCGCGACGAGGCTGACGCGAGACGCTGCGCAAGTCGGCTTTCGATCTCGACTTGTTGCTCCGCGGTGACGGTAAGTGTGCGCGCGTCGGTCAACTCGGCACCTTCGCTCGCTCGTCGCCTGGGCGCTCGGCGATAGGGTGTTCGGTAAGGGGCCGGGCAAGCAGGTCGGAGCGACCCGCTGCCAGCAGCTTCCCGTACTGCGCCTCGATCCGGTCAACGATGCCGGCGATCGCATAGCGGCCTACCGACTCGCGAGCGTTGGCCGCCAGCCGCGCGCGAAGGTCCGCATCCTCGATCACCAGCGCAAGCGCCTCGGCGAGTGCGTGGCGGTTGCGGACGGGGACGAGCACCGCGTTGTGACCAGAGGTGAGGAGGCTCTTGATCGCCCCATGCTCGGTGGCGACCAGCGCGCACCCACACGCCATCGCCTCCAGCACGGCATTGGACATGCCGTCGGCATGCGAGGGGTGCACGAACACATCCGCCGCCTGCAAGTAAGGAAGCGGAGAGTCGACCCAGGAGCGCACGATCACCCCGGGTGGGGCGTCTAGCTGCTGATCCTCCGTGGCCCCGACGATCACCAAGCGGGCGCTGTCACCCTCGAGGGCAGGCCATGCCTGCAACAAGTCATAAATGCCCTTGTAATCCACGAGCCTCCCAACGAACAGCACGATGGTCGCCGATTCCGGGAGCGCAAGCTCTTTGCGGACGCGTCTGGTGTCCTCAGCGCAGAGCGGCCGAAACCGGGCTAGATCGATTCCGTTCGGAATCTTGACCATCCGCTCGTGAGCTACGCCGATCGCGGCGAGCTCGGCCTCGATCTCGTCGGATAGGACCTGCACCCGCTCGGCGTGCCGAAGCCCGTACCAGCGCGTTAGCTTGGCCATCGCTCGGAACCGCTGGACCTCCCCGACGGCACCGCCGCAGGCGACTTTGACGTAGGCCGGCCGTCTGAACCGATGCGCGGCGGCCACGGCGATGTCGGCCTGCAGGTTGGCTAGGTGAACGTGCACCACGTCGTAGTCGCCGACGTTGCGGATCAGCCACAAGAGCAGATGCAACAGATAGGAGATCCGCAACAGGTGGCGGCGGTCGATCCGGCGCAGACGAACGATCCGGACCCCTGCGATCTCTTCCGAGCGGAGATCTTCGGTCCGCGCGCAGACCACCGTGACCCGATGCCCGCGCCGCACGAGCTCCTCGGCTTGTAGGCGCGCTTGGCGCTCTGCGCCACCCGTGATCCCCGGGTAGTAAGAGAGGGTGCAGAACAGAATGTTCACGGTTTCAGCGGCTATGAGATGACAGCCGTCCATCTCGCTGAGCGGACGGAGTGCGCGACGCGATCGTAATTCGGAGGAGCGCGCGCGGCGCGGGAGATTCGTACCTAGCCCGGTAGGCGACTTCCAAATTCGCCCCGATCAGGTCCTGCGCCAACGTGTGTGCGAGCGCGAACATACCTGCCGCTGTAGAGGGTAAAAACCTGCCAGCGCAAATTTGTCCGCGCCGAGGCAATCTGCCACGCGCGCACGAGTCCTGGCAATTAGCGTTCCCCGTCGCGACCGCCGCCGACGGGCCAGCCGTCGATGGCGACAGCGAGTAACGGATTCTGGTCGAGGAACTAATGATCGACGTGCTGAGCCCACTGCTTAGGAGGCCTGGGGAAGATCAGGTGGCCGCGACCACCAGTCGTCTCGACGCGGTGCTGGAAGCGGAACCGGTCGTCGAAGCGACTGAGTCAGCCATCTCTCAGCGCCGCGAGGCGCTGTTCCGGCGCACTCTCGCGGCCGCCGACTGCGTCGCCCTGCTACTGGCCCTGTTGGTCGTCGTCGAGGTCTCGTCGTCGCTCGAGCTACGCCCGGTGGCGCTGCTCAGCGTACTGCCGGCGGTGTTCGCCGCGAAGCTGATGGGTCTCTACGACCGCGACGAGACGCTGCTGCGCAAGACCACGCTGGAGGAGATGCCGAAGCTGTTCTCCTTAGCGACGCTGTCGTCGCTGTTGATTTGGCTTGCGCATGACCTGATCATCGTGGGGCCCTTCGATCGGATCGATGCGGTCGTGCTATGGGCGGCGCTGACGTTCACGTTGCCGATCGCACGGGTCGCGGCAAGGGCGCTCAGTTTGCGCATCGCGCCTGCCGAGCGTTGCTTTGTGATCGGCGACGCTGCGACGCTGCGCGCCTTAGCCAAGCGTCTCGAAACCGGAAGCGGAGTCAATGCGGAGATCGTCGGTCACATGGATTTGAAGGACGACGCCTTGGCCCGCAAGGACCTCTTCGCTGAGCGGCTCGTCGAAATCGCCGAGCAAGTCCGGCAGCTCGACGCGGACCGGGTGATCGTGGCCCCGCGCAGCGCCGATGGCGAGGAGGCGCTCGACCTGGTGCGAACGCTGAGGGCGATCGGCACCAGAGTCAGCTTCGTTCCACGGGTGCTGGAGGTCCTCGGGACCTCGGTCGAGTTCGATGACGTCTACGGAATGACCGTGATGGGCGTGAGACGGTTTCATCTGTCGAGGTCCTCCGCGCTCGTCAAGCGCGGGTTCGATTTGACCGTCGCTTCACTGTTGCTGATCGTGCTGGCCCCGGTGATGGCGGTGATCATCGTGGCGGTCAAGCTCGAGTCGCGCGGTGGAATCTTGTTCCGGCAGATTCGTGTCGGCCGGCGCGGAATCCCGTTCGACATGCTCAAGTTCCGCACGATGGTGTTCAACGCCGAGTCACTGAAGTCGAGCCTTTTGAGCCTGAACGAGGCCGAGCCGGGGTTGTTCAAGATCGCCAACGACCCGCGCGTCACAAGAATCGGGAGGCTACTGCGGAAGACCTCGTTGGACGAGCTCCCGCAACTGATCAACGTCATCCGCGGTGAGATGAGTCTCGTTGGACCCCGTCCGCTGGTGTGCGAGGAGGATAAACAGATACTTGGCTGGAGTCGGCGTCGGCTGGACCTGACGCCGGGAATGACCGGTCATTGGCAAATCCTGGGGTCCTCGCGAGTACCGCTTCCAGAGATGGTCGCGATCGACTGCGTGTATGTGACTACCTGGTCACTGTGGACTGACATCAAGATTCTCTTGAGGACTGTCCCTCACGTGCTCGGGCTGCGCGGACTATGAACAGACTCCTAGATCAGACCTGCACCAGGCATGACACCGCGACGATGAGAGACGAGTGCGGCCTACGATGAGACGCGTGCGCGGGTTGAGAAGATGGCGCGGCGACCGCGCGTCAGCTGGGCGTCGCCATCCGGCACATACGCTCTGCCGCCGCCAACACCTCGGAGCGGCTGTGGACGTTCAGCTTGCGCATGATGTTCTTCATGTGGGTGTAGACCGTGTCTTGAGCGAGGTGGAGCTGCCCCGCCACATCCGCGCTCGAGGCGCCCCCCGCGAGCAGGTCCAAAACCTCCCACTCGCGAGTGGTGAGCACGCTTCGGATCGGTCGCATTCCCCGCCCGGACTCCGGCACCATCCGCATCGACTCGATCAACCTCATGGTGAGCTTTCGCGGGATTGCGGCCTCGCCACGGATCACGGCATGCAGAGCGCCGACCAGCGCCTCGACGCTGGTCTCCTTCGACAGGACTCCGCTCGCGCCGGCGCGGAGTGCTGTCAACTGAAGCTCCTCGTCTTGGGCGACGCTGAACAGCACAACACGGACGCTCGGTGCCTTTTCGCTGATCCGACGCGTCACCTCGACGCCCGGCACGCGGCGGAGCAGCGCCTCGGTGAGAAGGATCTCCGGCTTGTAGTGGACGGCAAGCTCGACCGCCTCGACGCCGTCGGAGGCCTCTGCGGCGACCACGAACCCAGCCCCGTTTTGCAGGACATCGCGAACTCCCCTGCGCGCGAGTGGATCACCGTCTGCGATCACGACACGGGACCTCGTCTGTTGGGCGCCCAAATGGCTGCCACGACCACGGAAGTTGCCGCGTTCAAGCGTGGTTTCCGAGCTTACGCTCATTCCACCCCCTGCCAAAGGTTCCAAGAATGTTCTACTTGCGGGATAGCCTCGCGCGTCAGCAGCCGGCCGCCCACCTTCCACGCCCGGACGACTCTAGCAGCAAAGAGCAGCGGTATGTGTCTCCGATGTGACCTATTCGGTCGGGTACTTAAGTGCCTAATCGCCTCCCAGATTTGGTTACGAACGTGACGATATATGCGAGACGAATGTGCGCGTCCGAGAGGAGCGTTTGGCTTGCAGGCAGGAGCGTCCAGGTGGCCGCAGAACCGACTCCCAGGCCATGCGTCATCTGAACAGAAAAATTCACTCCACCGGCGTAATGCCATCGTGGCGATGAGCGACCTGGGGGAGAGGGCGCGTTGGGAGGGACGAGCGGCCTGCTCACGAGTCCTGCTCGTCAAACCGGATTCCGGTACGCGGCAGGTGATGGCTCATGCGCTGCGCGAGCTCGGGGGCTTCGAGGTCAGTGAGGCGTCGACGCCCGAGGAAGCGGTGCGGGCGAGCTCCTGGCCCCAGCCGGACATCGTGCTGCTCGACGTGACGCTCAGCTGCGATGGCGTAAGCATGATCGTCCGTGCGATGCTCAAGAACGCGCCGGCGGCGAAGATCGTGATCGTGGGGGCCGAGCAGGGCGAAGAGCTGGGACTCGAGGCGCTGCGGGCGGGCGCCGTGGGCTTCCTCGGCACCGAGCTCGATCAAGCGGCCCTGCTCCGTACCGTGAACGGCGTCGCCGCCGGTGAGGCGGCGATCTCCCGCCGGTTCGCCACCTGGCTCGTCGATCACGCTCGCGAGGAGCCAGAGCGGCGCATCGGTATGCGGCCGGTCAAGAGTCAACTGACGGCGCGCGAGTGGGAGGTGCTCGACCTGTTCGCCGCCGGGATCCCGAAGCCGGCGATCGCCCGCGATCTAAGCGTGACGCTCGGGACCGTGCGCAGCCATCTTCGCAATCTCTCACGAAAGCTCTCGATAGACGGACCGGATTTGGGTGAATCGGGGCGGCCCGAGCCGGGGAGGCCGGCGACGGCGGATTGATCGCGGTCAGGCGGCGTCTCGGTCGCCAGTGTTACCCCTGGAGCGGACCGTTTCCGGGGCAGCACGTACCCTTTGGGGTCGTGCTCAGCACTGTGGTCATGAAATTCGGCGGCACCTCCGTCGCCGACGCCGAGCGGATCCAGCGTGCCGCCCGGCGGATCGTCTCTCAACGCGAGTCCGGCAAGCGCGTGGTCGCGGTGCTCTCGGCGCGCGGGAAGACCACCGACCAGCTAATCGCGATGGCTGAGGAGGTCTCGCCGAACCCGGACCCTCGCGAGATGGACATGCTGCTCTCGACTGGCGAGCGGATGTCATGCGCCCTCTGCGCGATGGCGATCAATGATCTCGGCCATCGCGCGATCTCGCTGACCGGTTCACAGGCCGGGATCGTGACCGACACCTCGCACACAAAGGCGCGGATTCTGGACGTTCGCGCGGATCGGATTCGTGAAGCGCTTAACGACGACTACATCGTGCTTGTGGCCGGCTTCCAGGGCGTCTCGATCAGTCGCGATGTGACCACGCTTGGGCGCGGCGGCTCGGACACCACCGCGGTCGCGCTCGCGGCGGCAATCGACGCCGACGTGTGCGAGATCTACACCGACGTGGCCGGCGTCTTCACCGCCGACCCGAGACTCGTGCACGACGCGCGCAAGCTGCCGTATGTCAGTTTCGAGGAGATGCTCGAGATGGCGGCTTCGGGAGCCAAGGTGCTGCAGCTGCGTTCGGTCGAGTACGCGCGGACCCACGGGGTCCGGATTCACTGTCGCTCTAGCTTTCATGACGGCGCCGGTACGGTCGTCCTCGGAGAAGAAGAAACCATGGAACATCCGCTGATCACCGCCGTGACCCATTCGACCGAAGAGGCGCGGATCACGCTGCTTGGCGTGCCCGACCGGCCCGGCGTCGCGGCCGCGATCTTCGGAGCGCTGGCGGAAGCCAACTGCAACATCGACACGATCATCCAGAACGAGCCCCTCGGCGAAGGTCGCGCGGCGGAGGTGTCGTTCACGGTCGCCGCCGAGGACGTGCGAGCGGCCCAGCGGGTCCTCGAGCCGATCCAGGCCGACCTGGGGATCATGCGAATCGATACCGACCGCCAGATCGGGAAGGTCTCGATCGTCGGAGCGGGAATGCGCTCGAATCCCGGGGTCGCGGCCAGGGTTTTCGGCGTCCTGGCGGAGGAGAACATCAACATCGAGATGATCTCGACCTCGCCGATCAAGATCTCATGCGTGATCCGTGCCGATGACGTGCCGGAGGCGGTCAGGGCGCTGCACAGCGCGTTCGAGCTGGGAGCCTCGGAAGTCAAGCGGGAGCGTCCGCTGGGACTGGAGGCCCGATGACTCGCGTCGCCGTTGTCGGCGCCACCGGGGTCGTGGGGAGCACGATGCTCCAGTTGCTGCGCGGGCGCACGTTCCCGGCGAGCGAGATCGTCCCGTTCGCGTCCGAGCGCTCAGCCGGGCGCGAGCTCGACGGCATGCGCGTGAGGGCACTGAGGGAGGAGGAGATCCAGGGCTTCGACATCGCGCTGTTTTCCGCCGGCGCCGGCGTCTCGCGCGAGTGGTGCCCGCGGTTCGCCGCCGCCGGGGCGACCGTGATCGATAACTCTTCCGCGTTTCGTCGTGACCCGGAGATACCGCTGGTGGTCAGCGAGGTCAACGCTCACGCGCTCGCTCGGCACCGCGGGCTGATCGCAAATCCGAACTGCTCGACGATGCAGATGGTGGTGGCGCTGGCGCCGATTCATCGGGCGGTTGGGATCGAGCGGCTGGTCGTAGCCACCTATCAGTCCGTTTCGGGCACGGGCAAGAAGGCGATCGACGAGCTGGAGGCCCAATCCGAAGCGTCGCTCCAGGGTCGCGAGATGCCTGCTCCCGAGGTGTATCCCGAGCCGATCGCGTTCAACGTGATCGGCGCGGCCGGGACCTTCGACGACGGCGACGATCACACCAACGAAGAGCGCAAGATGATGTTCGAGACCCGGAAGATTCTCGAAGATCAGTCAATCGGAATCGCGGTCACCTGCGTACGGGTGCCCGTCCGGATCTGCCACTCCGAAGCGGTGAACGTTGAGACTCGCGAGCCGCTGTCGCCCGAGGAGGCGGTCGAGCTGCTCCGGCACGCGCCGGGGGTCACGCTCGAGCCGGTGCCCACGCCGCTCTCGGCCGCCGGTCGCGACGATGTGTTCGTGGGTCGGATCAGGCGCGACGAGTCACATCCGCGGGCGCTGAGCATGTGGATCGTCAGCGACAACTTGCGCAAGGGGGCGGCGACGAACGCCGTCCAGATCGCCGAGTTGCTGGTTGACGGCCACGCGGGTGGCAGCCGCGAGGCGGTTGTCGCGCAAGCCGGCCGCGGGGCGAGCTAGCGCCGCCGCCGGGCCTCGCCGGGGGGCGGTACAGCCCGGTCCCGCCGGGAGGGGGGCGGTAGCGCCCGGTCTCGCCGGGGGGCGGTACGGTCCGGCCTCGCCGAGGCCGATTGAGAGCGGCGATCTACCTGGTAAACATCCCACTCGAGCCGCCCGAGAACTCGAGTGGGATGTTCAACGTGAAGTGGAAGGGAAACACCCCAGTCGAGCTTTTGAGCACGTCGAGTGGGTCGTTTTCCAGGTTCGGGGCTCTTCCGGCGCGAGATCGAGCTCCCGCGGGGGTGCGCAGGCGCGCGAAGGCAATCTCGGGCGGCCGGCAGAAGTCAATCCCCGCTGGGTGAGTCCGCGCCCTCAGGGTGGGCGGCCTTCAGCCGCCGCCGCGCATCCTCCAGGCGCCGCGCCGGTTCAGCGATCTCCGCACCCCCGGAGGCCGGCCCGCCCCGATCCCCCGAGGCCGGCCCACCCCGATCCCCCGAGGGTGCTGCGCCCCGATCTCCCGAAGACGCCCGGACCGGCGAGCGCCGCCTGACCGAACCCGCCCAGGGCCGCGATCTCAGCAGCCTGCGCAACCGGGGTATCACGCCGCCGCGCCGGCCACCACCGAGGTCGACCAATCGATCACCGAGGTCGGGCGAACGACGTGCTTGTTCATCCCCAGCTCTTTGGGATCTAGGCCGAGGGCTAGTCCGACCAGCTGCGGCAGGTGCAGGATGGGGAGGCCCAGCTCACGCCCGACGACCTTCTCCGCCGTCGGTTGCTGGAGATCCAGATTCAGATGACAGAGCGGGCAGGGCACCACCAGACAGTCGGCGTCAGCGTCCAGCGCGTCACCGAGATGGCGCCCCGCCTGCTGCAGCGAAGCCTGCTTGTTCATCGTGACGATCGGGAAACCGCAGCACTTGTACACGCCCGCGTAGTCGACCACGGTCCCGCCGAGCGCCTCGATCACCTGGTGCAGGTAACGGTCGCGGGGGCGCTCATCATCGATCCCGAGCCGGTTGACGGGCCGCACGATGTAGCAGCCATAGAACGGGCCTACCCGCAGGTTCTCGAGCGGACGCTTGACTCGGGACCTGAGTGCGTCGAGGCCGAGCTCCTCGACTAGCAGCCAGAGGAAGTTCTTGTTCGAGAGGCCACGCTCGTAGCGCAACCCTTCCTCTGAGAGGTTGGAGTTGATCTGCTCGCGGTAGTCGCTGTTCGCGTCCAGGCGCTCCTGGCACTCCGATTGCGCGCCCTGGCAGGTGGAGCAGATGTTCATCATCAGCTCGCCGTCGGTTCGCTGCGCAAGCGCGAACGTCCGCGCGTTGAGGGTGTCCGCCAGCTCTTGGTTGTGCTCCGCGATCACGCCCGCTCCACAGCATGCGGCCCGATCGAGCTCGAGCAGCTCGATGTCCAGCAAGGGAGCGATTTTCGCCATCGAGCCGTGCAGCTCCGGCGTGAACCCGCGGCTCACGCATCCCGGCCAGTATGCGACCTTCACTTGTCCTCCTGAGTGGTTGGGGCGGCCGTCTCGGAGGGTGTCTGGCCCTCCTGCCCGTTGGTGGTCGGCGCCGATGGCTCGGCAGGTGCCTCGCGCCCCGCCGCACCGTCCTCCGCCGCCGCGGTCTCCGGCTCGTCGTCGTATCCGGTCACGTACAGGTTGAGCTCATTGCGCCTGCCGCGGCCTTCGATCCGCCCGTACAGCCGCTTGATCGCGGTCAGGTCGGGCTTTGACAGCTTGTGACCGACCAAGGCGCCCTTGGGGCTGACCTTGCCGCGAATGACACCCTTGGCCACGGATGGCAGCGACGAGAGCAGCTCCCTTCCCGCGGCGGGATGGAACTTGCCAAACCAGGAGTTACCGCCGTAGCTGCGAGGCAGCAGCTCGGCCTCGTACAGGAGCCCGTAATCGCGTACCAAGCCCACGAACGCCTGCTCGTGCCGATGGCCGTTGTTGCGGTCGTTGATTTGGTAGTCGCTTCCGGCGGTGCGACGCAGCCGCATGATCTGGCTCATCGGGTCGACGCCCTTCGGGCAGGCATCGATGCAGTTGAAGCAGTGAGTGCAGTCGTAGATGCCGTGCTCGTCCTCGGAGAGGTCCTTGAGGCGCTCGAAGTGCTCGGCGTCGCGGGGGTCGCCGACGAATCGATAGGCCTTGGCCAGCGCGGCAGGGCCGACGAACAGTGGATCGACCTCCATCGCCAGACAGTCGGACACGCAGGCGCCACACTGGATGCAGGCCATCGTCTGGGTGACGTCGACCATGTTCTCGTGCGGGACGATGTACTCCCGCTCGGGAACCGGCTCCTTGTTGATCAGCCACGGCGTCACCCGCCGGACCTTCTTCCAGTGGACATCGTCCATGTCGACGATCAGATCGCGCAGGACCGGCATGTTGCCCATCGGCTCGACCGAGATGATCGTGTTCTCTTGGCCTTCCTCGGGCGGATTCCAGCCGGTCCCGTATGCCCGCTTGACCGCTTCCTGCAGGTGGGTGTTACATGCCAAGCCGGGCTTGCCGTTGATCCGTACTCCACAGGAGCCGCAGATCGCCTGCTGGCACGAGCAACGGATGCCGATCGAGCCGTCGGTGTCGTCCTTGATCTTGAGGATCGCGTCGAGCACGGACTGGGTCCCCGGCATCTCGACGTCATGCTCGTCCCAATAAGCCGCCTCGCCCGACTGCGGGTCGTAACGGCGAATTCTCAGCGTGTAGGCGGGCATTGGATCCTCAGCGCTTGCGAGTCGGCGAACATCAGGGCCTCCTAATAGGACCTTTCTTCAGGTTCCCAGCGGGTGATCGTGACCGGCGAGTAGCTGACCTTCGGCGTGTCGGCGCCATTGGCCGAGATGTCGATGTGCTTGAGCCACTCGTCGTCCATCCGCTTGGGGAAATCGGTGCGGAACTGGGCGCCGCGCGACTCCTTGCGCTCGAGCGCCGCGACCACGGTCGCCTCAGCTACGTCAAGCATGTACCCGAGCTCGATCGCGGCAATCACGTCCTGATTGAAGATCTGACCGCGGTCGTCGATCGAGGCCTTGGGAGCCTGTTCCTTAAGCCGGCGGACGATCTCGTAGGCCTTCTCGAGGCCTTCCTGATCGCGGAAGACCGCCACGTACTGGTTCATCGCCTCGCCCAGCTCGTTCTTGATCGCCGCGAGTCGGGGGCCGCCGGGCTCACGGTCGATGATCGCCGCGATGTTGCGCTCAGTGTCGGCCAGCTTCGAGACCGGCGAGGTGGGCATCGTCATGTGCATCGCCCGGCCGGCGGCGTGCTCGCCGGCGCGGCGGCCGAAGATCAGCGTGTCAAGGAGGGAGTTTGCGCCCAGCCGGTTGCCGCCATGGACCGAGACGCACGCCACCTCGCCGGCCGCGTACAGCCCCGGAATCGTGGTCAGGCCGTCGACGTCGGTCTTGACGCCGCCCATGATGTAGTGCTGGCCGGGGCGGATGTGAATCGGTTCGCGCGTGATGTCGGTGCCGGCGAAGTCGCGGCCGATGTTGACGATCTCCCGCAGCGCCTCGAGCGTCCGGCGGCGCGGGACCTTCGTGACGTCGAGCGCGACCGTCCCGTCGTCGAACCCACGTCCCTCGTCGATCTCGGTCTGCTCAGCGCGTGAGACGACGTCGCGCGAGGCCAGCTCCATCTTGTTCGGCGCGTACTTCTCCATGAAGCGATCGCCCTCGGCGTTGAGCAGCCAAGCGCCTTCTCCGCGCGCCCCCTCGGTGATCAGCAGCCCATTGCCCGCGAGCGTCGTCGGGTGGTACTGGATCATCTCCATGTCCATCAGCTTCGCGCCGATCCGATAGGCCTGAGCGATCCCGTCGCCGGTGACGATCAGCCCATTGGTGGTCGGCTTGTATGCCTGCCCGGCGCCGCCGCTGGCCAGGATCGTGGCCTTGGCGTCGAACACCTCGAGGTGGCCGTCACGCAGATTGCGGCAGATGGCCCCGACGCAGCGACCCTCGTCGTCCTGGAGCAGGTCGGTCGTGAACCACTCCTCGTAGCGGTCGAGAATCGCGTGATGCTTCATCAGCTGCTCGTAGAGCACGTGCAAGATCGCGTGGCCGGTGATGTCGGCCACGTAGTAGGTCCGAGCCGCCGAGGCGCCACCGAACGCCCGGGTCCCGAGATTTCCATTCTCGTTGCGGTGGAAGGTCACGCCCGCGTGCTCGAGCCACAGGATCTCGTCAGGGGCCTCGCGGCACATGATCTCGATCGCGTCCTGGTCACCGAGATAGTCCGAGCCCTTGACGGTGTCGAACGCGTGCGACTCCCAGGTGTCCTCGGGGTTCAGCGCCGCATTGATTCCCCCGGCGGCGGCAACGGAGTGGGAGCGGACCGGGTGGACCTTGGAGATGATCGCCACCGACGCGCCCGACTGCGCGGCGGCCAGTGCGGCACGCTGCCCGGCAAGGCCGGCGCCGATGATCAAAACGTCATGAGAAGGCACGTATTCGATTCTATGGGAGGCGAGGGGCGGGCAGCTTCACCGTGCTCCGCCGCCTGCGCGCGACTGCTCCAGCTGTGCCCGCGACTCTTCCAGCTGTGCGAGCAGGAAGCTCCGCTCGGCGGGATTCGTCGCTAGCTCGAGCGCGCGCCGGTAGGCCTCCACAGCTTCCTCGTGCCGCGCGAGGCGGCGCAGGAGGTCGGCGCGGGCGGCGTGCAGCAGGTGGTAGCGCTCCAGCCCTCCGATCTCGTCGATCAGTGCGAGGCCGTCATCGATCGATCCCGTTTGCGCGACGGCGACCGCGTGATTGAGCGCCACGACCGGCGAAGGAGCGACCTCCATCAACCGGGCATACAGCGCCGCGATCTGGCGCCACTCGGTCTTCTCGACGTTATCGGCGCGCGCGTGGACGGCGGCGATCGCGGCCTGCAGCTGGTAGGGGCCGGGACGGCGGAAGGCCAGCGCGCGGTCGAGCACGCCCGCGCCTTCCTCGATCTCCGCCCGGTCCCAGCACGAGCGATCCTGGTCGGGCAGCCGCACGATTTCCCCAGCTCGCCCGGTGCGGGCAGCGCGGCGGGAGTCGTGCAGGAGCATCAGCGCGAGCAGCCCGAGGACCTCCGGCTCGCCCGGCATCAGCGCCGCGAGCAACCTGCCCAGCCGCAGCGCCTCGCCCGACAGCGCGGGCCGCTGCAGATCGTCACCGCCCGTAGCGACGTAGCCTTCGTTGAAGATCAGGTAGATCACCGAGAGGACCGCCTCGAGGCGGTCGGGCAGCGCGTCGTCGCCGGGAACCTCGAACGCGATCGCCGCGTCTCTGACCTTGCGCTTGGCGCGTACCAGCCGCTGGGCCATGGTGCTCTCGGGAACGAGAAACGCTCTTGCGATCTCGGCCGCGGTCAGGCCGCCGACCGCCTGCAGGGTGAGCGCGACGCGTCCCTCGCTCGCCAGCGCCGGATGGCAACAGGTGAACAGCAGGCTGAGGCGCTCATCGCCGACCTCCACCAAGCGCTCGGTTGGCGCGGGCAGCTCGGCGGCGCGCTCCGACGCCGGTCCTAGCTGCCGGAGCTTGGCATCGCCGGTGCTCTGGCGGCGCAGCCGGTCGATCGCGCGGTTACGGGCGACGGTGAGTAGCCAGGCAGCAGGAGAATCGGGAGTGCCGGACCGCGGCCAGCGCGCCAGCGCGGTCGCGAAGGCGTCCTGCAGCGCGTCCTCGGCGAGCTCGAAGTCGCCCAGCGAACGCATCAGCGCAGCCAGCACTCGAGCCCGCTGCTCGCGGAAGACCTGCTCGACGACCACGTGGGTGCCCCGCACGACCACCGCGGGTGCTCAGATCGGGACGGCGCTCATGCCGCCGGGGAGCCGAGCGCGGATTGCAGCGCCCGGCGGACCTGCTCGATCGTGACCACTCCGCGCAGCACCCCTTCAGCGTCGACGGCCATCAGCGCCCCCAGCCGTCCGAGCGGCTCGGAGGAGATCAGCTCACTCAGCGGGCGGTCCTCCGCGACACGCCAGGTGCGGGATTCTCCCGCGTCGACCACGGCGCCGATCGTCAGCCACCCCTCACTTTTGTCGATTGCATCCTGGAGGCGTTCCTGACGTGCGATCCCCACGAAGTGACCGTTCTCGTCGACGACCGGGAACCAGGACCAGCGATAGCGCAGGTAGAACTCATCGAGGGCCTCGCTGACCGGGGTGTCAGCGGAGATCGCGACCGGGTGGCGATCCATGATGTCCGACACTCGCACGCCCTCGATTCGCTGGGTCAGCGCGGTCTGCACGATCGCACCTCGCGCCGACTGGCCGAGCAGGAACGCGATCGCCATCAGCCACAGGCCTCCGAAGCTGCCGTACGCGAGCAGCAGCCAGATCCCGATCCCGGCCAGCAGCACCGCGAACCCCTGCCCGAGCTTGGCGGCGATTCGCGTGCCACGCGCCTTATCACCGGTCATACGCCAGATCAGCGCTCGTGCGATCCGGCCGCCGTCGAGCGGAAACGCGGGTACCAAGTTGAATATCAACAATAAGACGTTCCAGAACAGCAGCCAGCTGAGCGCGAGCAGCACTGGAGTTATCTCGACGGAGACCAGCCGCGCGGCGTCGAGCAGACGGTGTGGACCCACGATCGCGAGGTCGACAGCGAGGCAGACGAGCAGAAAGCAGAAAGTCGCCAGTGGCCCGGCGGCGGAAATCTTGAACTCCTCCGCCGGCGTCGCGGCGTCGCGGCTCATCTGAGTGAGGCCACCGAACAGGAACAGCTCGATCCGCCGTACCTCGATCCCTTGGCGCCGCGCCGCAAACGCGTGGCCGAGCTCGTGGACGATCAGCGAACCGAAAAGCACCAGCACGGTCGCAACGGTAGTCAGGTAGGCGACCCCGTCGGAGCTGTGCAATTCCTGACGGAAGGACCCTGATAACAGGAAGATCATCAGGAACAAGATCACGAACCAGCTCGCGTCGACCCCGATCCGAATTCCGAAGACGTCCATCAGCTTGATGGAAGAGCGGCGCAACATGCTGCAATGGTCGCACAGGCGCAAGGCAGATCGAGCCTTTTCGATGACCTTGGCCGACTCGCCCAGACAAGCAATCGAGACCGGAGAACACAGATGCCTGAGAAACTGACCCAACTGCGCAGGCGCCTGGCGGAGATCACCGACGTCGCCAGCACCGCTGAGCTCCTCGAGTGGGACCAGCAGACGATGATGCCGGCGAACGGCGCGAGCGCGCGCGCCGAGGCCATCGCGACGGTGCACCGTATCCATCACGAGCTGTTCGTCTCCGATGACACCGGCGCTCTCCTCGATCAGGCTGCAGTGGAGCTGGACGGGACCGCTCCCGACGACGACGACGCCCGATTAGTGGCTGTGACCCGGCGGCGGTGGGACAAGGCGCGCCGGGTCCCCAACGAGCTCGCCGCGGACTTGGCAAGAGCATCCTCGGTCGGACATCACGCCTGGGTGAAGGCGCGGGCGGAAAATGACTTCGCCTCGTTCGTCCCGTACCTGGAGCACAACCTCGAGCTCGCACGGCGCTACGTGGATTGCTTTGATGACTTCGAGCAGGCGTATGACGTGCTGCTCGACGACTATGAGCCTGGAATGAAGACGGCCGAGGTCGCGCGGCTGTTCGCCGAGCTCAAGTCCGAGCTGGTGCCGCTGATCGCCCTGGTCACCGAACACTCCGTCGATGCCTCCTCGTTGCACGGCGATTTCCCGATCGAACGCCAGCGACGCCTGGTGGACGAGGTGGTCAGCTTGATGGGGTTCGACCGTCAAGGATGGCGGATCGACGATGCGGTGCATCCGTTTGCAACCAGTTTCAGCTCGCGCGACGTCCGCATCACGACGCGTTGGGATGACAGCTTCTACGCCTCGGCGCTGTTCAGTGCGATGCATGAGTGCGGTCACGGTCTCTACGAGGCGGGCATCGCCGACTCGCTGCAGCGGACCCCACTGGGCCACGCCGATTCGCTGGGGATGCACGAATCCCAGAGCCGCATGTGGGAAAACATGGTCGGTCGCGGGAAGGCGTTCTCGCGCGTGCTCGCGCCGATGATCAGCGAGGTACTCGGGACCCCGGCGGACGCCGACACCCTCTACCACGCTGTCAACCGGGTGGAACCCTCGAACATCCGGGTCGAGGCGGACGAGGCGACCTACGGGCTACACGTGATCTTGAGATTTGAGCTCGAGCAGGAGCTGATCGAGGGCAGGCTGCCGGTAGGCGATCTGCCGGAGGCGTGGAACGCCCGGATGAAGGAGTATCTGGGCGTCGATGTGCCCTCCGATGCGCTGGGGGTCCTGCAAGACGTGCACTGGGCGGCCGGGCTGATCGGCTACTTCCCGACGTACGCGCTCGGCAACCTGATCGCCGGCCAGCTGTGGCGGCAGGCACACGAGGATGTGCATGACCTCGACGCCTTGATCGCCGCGGGAGAGCTCTCGCCACTGCGCGAATGGTTGCGCGAACACGTTCACAGGCACGGCTCCAAGTTCTCAACCGATGAGCTGCTGAAGCGGATTGTCGGCGCTCCGATCGAGGTTGGACCGTTCGTGTCATACCTCAGACAGAAGCTTGGCGACGTGTACGGGATCGAACTGACGAGCGCTCAGCGCGCCGGAGGCTGATACGGCTTGGAGGTCCGCCAGCGCGGCCGCGTATAGCATCGAGCCTGACGGCGACCGGGCCGGATCAATTACCTATACGAAGGAGATGAACCACCAGTGAGCAACACCCCAGTACGAGTCGCGGTGACCGGCGCGGCCGGCCAGATTGGGTATTCGATCCTGTTTCGGATCGCAAGCGGACAATTGCTTGGCCCGGATACTCCAGTGCAGCTGTCGCTGCTCGAGATCCCACAGGCGGTGAAGGCAGCCGAGGGCACCGCGATGGAGCTGGACGACTGCGCGTTCCCGCTGCTTGCGGGACTCGACATCTTCGATGACCCGAAGAAAGCGTTTGACGGCATCAATATTGCGTTGCTCGTGGGCGCTCGCCCGCGCAGCAAGGGAATGGAGCGCAGTGACCTGCTGGAAGCAAACGGCGGGATCTTCAGGCCGCAGGGCGAGGCGCTGAATTCCAACGCCGCGTCGGACATCAAGGTGCTGGTCGTCGGCAATCCCGCTAACACGAACTGTCTGATCGCACAAAGCAACGCGCCTGACATTCCCCCGGAGCGGTTCACGTCGATGATGCGGCTAGACCATAACCGCGCGCTCGCACAGCTCGCCAGCAAGGCTAAGGTGTCGGTGAGCGAGATCACCAATATGACCGTCTGGGGCAACCACTCAGCGACTCAGTATCCGGACATCTTTCACGCCAAGATCAACGGCCAGAACGCGGCCGAGCTGGTGGACGATCAGAATTGGGTCGAGAACGACTTCATTCCGACCGTGCAGAAGCGCGGCGCGGCAATCATCGAAGCGCGCGGAGCCTCGAGCGCGGCATCCGCCGCCAACGCGGCGATCGACCACGTGCACGATTGGCGGTTCGGGACTACCGCCGGGAACTGGGTTTCGATGGCGATTTCCTCGGAAGGCTCCTACGGCGTGGCCGAGGGAGTGTTCTCCAGCTTTCCCGTCACCTGTTCGAACGGCTCCTATGAGGTGGTGCAGGGCCTCGAGATTGACGATTTCTCGCGTGAGCGAATCGACGCCACCGTGGCCGAGCTGAGGGACGAGCGCAAGGCGATCGAGAAGCTGGGCCTGATCTAGTGTTCCGTGAAGAGGGCCGCGCCGTGTCGGGCGCGGCCCCCTCACACGGCTACTGCGCCGGGTGCCACCCCTGGCCCTCGCGCCTGACCCGCCCTTCGGCGACGAGCTTGGGCATCACCCGATAGAGGTAGTTGGGTTCGATCTTCAGCGATTCCGCAATCTGCGGGATCGTGATGCCCGGTTGGCTCCGGACCAGCTCGAGCGCTTGAGTGCCACGGGTGCCACTGCGACGGCCGCGGGGCCGACCGGGTCGGCGGGTGGCGCGCCGGGTCGTGGTGGATGCGGAGGAGGAGCCACGGGGGCGTCCAGGACCACGGCGGGTGTTGCCGACGAGGGCTGCCCGTGCGGCCTCGAGCCTGGCCATTTCCTCCTTGAGCATGCTCATGCGGCTGTCAAGTTCCTTCACGGTACTGTCGACGAAATCTGGCAATCGAATCTCCTTGAGGCGTGATTGACGAGAGGTTTTCAGACTCAAAGATAACGCGAGTTACTACGTACGCGTCAATCGCGCTCCAGCAGCGCCTTCAGCCTGGACAGTGAACCGTTCGCTTCGCGCTCGGATGCAGCACCCACGATCACCCTGCTGGCGGCATTCCCGAGCCGGCCGCCCGGGGGGGTGAACTCGTTCGTGTACTCGAACGCGGTGCGGTCCTCGCCATCGCTGACGAGCTCGTAGACGATTCGCGCACGCGAGTGAGCGGGACCGCGGCCGTCCCACTCGGCTCGGTTGGGCGGCTTGAGGTCGACAAGCGTCCAGTGAACGTGGAACGAGACGCCACGGATGTGTAGGACCTGCTCCATCGCCGAGCCCTTGCGCAGCGGCCGATCGGAGACATCCTTGACCGAACGGTGGATGGTGACCCACTCACCGAGGCGCTCGGGATCCATCACCGCCTCCCACACCTCCTCGACGGGCACGTTGATGGTGATTGCGACCTGAACCGCGGCCATGGAGTCGGGACACTAACGGGCCGGCTAACGTGCAGCCAGCTCGTCGGTCTCCTCCCAGTCGCGCAGAGCCCGTTCGATCGCCGCGTCGAGCGAATGCAACTTCACTCCCAAAAGCTCGACGGCGCGATTGTCGCGAGGCACCAGGTCGCTGTCCAGACCCTCCATCAGCGGACCGATCAGCTCGTAATCCTCCTCGGCGATCAGCGCGGAGATGCGGCTCGCGATTGGCGTCAGGTTAAGACCGGGTAAGAAGATCGTCGGCCTATCGATGATCATGTGTTCACGGATGCGCTCGATCAACTCGCCATAAGAAACGAGGTCAGGGCCACCAACGTCGAGTGACTGTCCACAGACGCTCTCGTTCCCGGCGGCGCGGGCCAGGAGCTCGGTCACGTCGCGCTCATCGATCGGAGTAGTGCGGTTAGTGCGCCAAGCGGGCAGCGCGAGCACCGGCATTCGCTCGATCAGTCTCACCAGGAAGCGAAACGGCCGCGAGCTTGCTCCGATCACAATCGAGGCCCTGAACGCCACCGCGCACCGCGAAGAGGCGAGCAGTATGCGCTCGATCTGAAGCCGACTCGACAGATGTGGCGACACGGCGCCGGCTCCTGGCAGCAAACCGCCCAGATAGACGATCTGGCTCACACCCGCGCGCTCGGCGGCGGCCGCGAAGTTGGTGGCCGCCGCGCGCTCGCGCAGGCTGAATGCACCGTCCGTCGCCGGCTCCATCGAGTGGATCAGGAAGTAAGCAGTGTTGATTCCCTCGAGCGCCTGATCCAGACCCGCCCCGGAGACGGCGTCCCCGCTCACCACCGGGATGTCAGGGTGGACTCGTCTCGGATCTCGGCTGAACCCTCGAACGGCGTGGCCATCCTGCTGCAGACGCGGAGCCAGGCGCGAGCCGATGTAACCGCTGGTACCGGTGATCAGGATGTTCAACGAAGTGGCACTTCCCAGGGTGCCGGCACGACCAGTGCCGGATCCACTCCGGCCGCACTGGCTGCGCCGGCGAGCGCCAGCGCCGTGCGCAGCTCGGCGATCAGGAGCTCGAGCACCTGCCGGACCCCGCCGGCCCCGCCGACCACGAGCCCGAACAGCACCGGGCGTCCGATGAGAACGGCCCGCGCGCCCAGCGCCAGCGCCTTGAGGACGTCCGTACCACGCCGAATTCCTCCGTCCACAAGCACGTCGACCTCGCCGGCGACCGCGTCGGCGATCGGACCGAGCGCATCGGCGGAGGAGATGACTGTGTCGAGCTGCCGGCCGCCGTGGTTGGAGACGACCACCGCGCGCGCACCGTGCTCGACAGCCAGCCGCGCATCCTCCGCGGTGAGGATCCCCTTGACGATCACCGGCAGGGGGCAGTTCGAGGCGAAGCGCTCGATGTCCTTCCAGCTCAGCGAGGGATCGATCAGCCGGGCCATGTCGCTCGGCCCTTGCTCGATCGGGAACCGCAGTTCGCGCTCGCGGACCCCGATCACCGGCAGGTCAACGGTCACCACCAACGCTTCGTACCCGCGCTGCACGGCTTGAGCCACGAGCTCGTCGCTGACCCCGCGGTCAGCAAACACATACAGCTGCAGCCAGCGACACACCTCGGGAGCGGCGACGGCGAGCTCGGTGACGCCGAAGGTTGCAAACGTGGATAGGCACATGATCGCCTCGGCGGCGGCCGCCGCCCGCACGGTCGCATGCTCGCCCTCGGGATGGGCGTGTCCCTGCGCGGCCATCGGGGCGATGATCAGCGGATGCGGGCGAGGGCGACCGAGGACGGTCACGCCGAGATCGATGTCAGCCGCGCCGATCAGCATCCGGGGCCTGATCGCGAACCGCCGCCAGGCGCGGAGGTTCTCGCGCATCGTGATCTCGTCGCCGGCACCGCCGAAGAAGTAGCTGTGAGCCGGCGGCTCGAGCAGGTCTGCGGCGGCGCGCTCGTAGTCGGCGACTGAGATCAGGGAGTGATCGCTTGCCATGTGCTCGTGTGAAAGCTACGGAAAATGCGGTGGGTTCCTCTTTCCTGGCACGATATTCCCGCTGTTTCCAGGTATTTACCGAAGTTGTGAAGTTCTTGCGTTTTCCGGATTTCGTGGTTGCAAGGCGCAGGCGGAGTTCGCTTTGATGGTCGCCGTCGTCGGTGGCATAACAACCAGGGGGTCGAATTCCCGCATGGCAGATGGGCGCACAAGAGTTGCGAAGGCGAGCTGTGAGAGCTGCTTCTTCCACCAGAACCTGCTCTGCGCGCTGTCGGAGAGCGGGCCATGTGCGACGTACCGCCCGAACCATCCGGATGGCCTGCGGCCGCCCCGGCAAATGCGGTTCGTCTTCCGCCAGGAGCGACGCATGCAGGTTGCGTGGGCGTTCCCGTCGGCCAACGAGCAGGAGTCCCTGCATGCCTGAGGGGTCAGCCGGTCCGATATCGTTCGGCCCATGTACTGGCCGCTGATCGGTGGATTCATCGCGTTCGTCCTGATCGCCGTGCTGCTCGGTTGGATCATGGACACCTCGAGGCGCGACGGCGCCGGCGGCGACCGCCACTAGCAACCGGCGGCGACGGCCACTAGCTAGCGAACGGCGGACGACGCGACGGCTCGCGATCTGATATCCGCACGCGCCCGACCTGGTTAGAGTGTCATACCGGCGATGACGGAGCGAGACCTGTTCGGGAACTTCGATCGCGTGCGGCGCGAGGTTGATGAGCTCTTCGGGGACATCTTCGAGCGCACGCGGCTGTCGCGCAGGCGCGGTGGATTCCTGCCGGCCGTGGACGTGGCGTACGTCTCGAACCCGCCGCGAGCGATCGTCACCGCGGAGCTGGCGGGAATCGAGATCGACCAGCTCGATCTGGAGATCGAAGGGCGAAAGCTGATCCTCGCCGGCCGGCGCGGCCCGGCACTCGAGGGCGAGGTCTACCAGCAGGTGGAAATCGAGCGAGGTCCGTTCCGCCGCGTCGTCGAGCTCGGTGCTGATGTCCGCGCGGAGGAGGCCAAGGCACAATACGAGGACGGCATACTGCGCGTGGAGCTGCCACTGGTTCTGACCGAGCTGCGCCTGCGTGCGGTTCAAGTCGACACGATCGAGCGGCAGTGATCGAGGTCGCGGTCCCGGGAAGCGACCCCCGCGAGGTCGAAGTAGGCGCGCGAGCGGTGCAGGCCGCGCGAGCGGTGGGGGTGCTGCCGCTGCGCGACACGGTTCCGTTCCCGGACATGCTGCTGCCGCTCAACGTCGGTCAGGAGCGCAGCATCGAGCTGATCAACGAGGTGCTGCGCGGCGACCGGACGATCGTGATGCTCGCCAGCCGCGATACGCAGGTGGAGGCGCCGCAGCCCGAGCACCTCTATTCGGTCGGAGTGCTCGGCTCGGTGGCGCGGATGATCCGGGTTCCGGACGGAACTCTGCGGGTGCTGATTCAGGGGGGACAGCGGGTGCACGTCGAGCGCTGGGTGGCCACCGATCCGTACCTCGTGGCAGAGGTAACCGAGGTGCCGGATGTGGTCGAGCAGTCGCCCGAGCTGATTGCGTTGATGCGCAATGTGCAGCAGACCTTCACGAGCATCGTCGAGCAGGTGCCGTATCTGCCACAAGAGCTCCAGATCATGGTCGCCAACGTCGAGGACCCGAGCACGCTCACGCACCTGATAGCGGGTGCGCTGCGTCTGCGGACCGAAGAAAAGCAAGAGCTGCTCGAGGAGGTCGACGTCGGCAGGCGGCTGCGGCGGCTGTCAGAAATCCTCGCGCGCGAGCTCGAGGTGGTGCAGATCGGATCGCGGATCCAGTCTCAGGTGCAGTCCGAGATGGAGAAGGGCCAGCGGGAGTACTTCCTGCGCCAGCAGCTGAAGGCGATCCAGGACGAGCTGGGCGAAGCCGACGAGGTCCAGGCCGAAGTCAGCGCGCTCCGCGACCAGCTCGCCGCGATCGAGCTGCCCGAGGAGGTGCGCAAGCAGGTCGACCGCGAGCTCAGCCGCTTGGAGCGCCTGCAGCCGGCGATGGCGGAGTGGGGAGTGGTGCGCAGCTACCTCGAGTGGATCGCCTCGCTGCCGTGGGACAGAGCGACCGAAGACGACCTCGACCTACGGCACGCGCACGAGGTCCTCGACGAGGACCATTACGACATCGAGCAGGTCAAGGAGCGAATCCTCGAGTTTCTGGCGGTGCGCTCGCTGAAGCCCGACGCGCGCGGCTCGATCCTCTGCTTCATCGGGCCGCCCGGGGTGGGTAAGACGTCGCTCGGCCGGTCGATCGCTCGCGCGCTGGGGCGCAGGTTCGAGCGAATCAGCGTCGGCGGCGTTCGCGACGAAGCCGAGATCCGAGGTCATCGCCGCACCTACATCGGTGCGCTGCCGGGAGTGGTCATCCGGGCGCTGCGCGACGCGGGTGCCAACAACCCGCTGCTGATGATCGACGAGATCGACAAGATGGGCGCCGATTTCCGCGGCGATCCCTCCAGCGCGATGCTGGAGGTACTCGACCCAGAGCAAAATCAGTCCTTCCGCGACCACTACCTCGATCTCCCGTTCGACCTCTCGAACGTGATGTTCATCACCACCGGGAACACTCTCGACACGATTCCCGGGCCGCTGCGGGACAGGATGGAGGTGATCCAGCTAGCCGGCTATACGGAGGCTGAGAAGCTCGAGATCGCCAAGCGCTACCTGGTCCGCCGCCAGATCGAGCGCAACGGACTGACCAGTAGCCGAATCGCGTTCACCGATTCAGCGCTTCGCGCGATCATCTCCGACTACACGCGCGAGGCAGGTGTGCGCCAGCTCGAACGCGAGATCGGGAGCGCTGTGCGCAAGGTCGCGAGGCAGGTGGCAGAGGGCAAGGTCAACAGGAAGGTGACGATTACCGAGCCGCGGCTCAGGGAGCTCCTGGGCAAGCGCAGGTTCTTCTCCGAGACCCGCCGCCGAACCTCGCGCCCGGGGGTCGCGACCGGCTTGGCGTGGACCCCGGTGGGTGGCGAGGTGTTGTTCATCGAAGCCTCGGCGATGTCGGGATCTGGCCGCCTCACGATCACCGGACAGCTCGGCGAAGTGATGCAGGAGTCCGCGCAAGCGGCGCTCTCCTACCTGCGCAGCAATGCCTGGGAGCTGTTTCCGGAGCTTGCCGGGGACTGGTTTGCGACCCACGACATTCACATCCACGTCCCCGCGGGAGCGACGCCGAAGGACGGACCTAGCGCGGGGGTGGCGATCGCGACCGCGCTCGCCTCGCTTCTGACCGGGCGTCCGGTGCGCTCCGAGGTGGCGATGACGGGGGAGATCACGCTCACCGGACAGGTGCTACCGATCGGGGGACTCAAGGAGAAGGCGCTGGCGGCTCAGCGCAACGGCATCCGCCGGGTGATCGCTCCGGCGCTCAACGAGCAGGACATCGACGAGATCCCCGAGCATCTGCGAAAGGACCTCGATTTCGTGTTCGTCTCCGAGATCGGCGAGGTGCTCGAGGTGGCGCTGCAGCGGCGTCCAGCCCGTCGTCAGGCCGCGGCGCTGCGCTCGGTGTAAGGGGTCATTCCCCCTCAGCGAGCGAGCACCATCGCGTATGCTGACTTCCTCATCCCCACGCAACGAGGAGAGCCATGGCATCCAGAAAAAACAAGGCGGTGTCGTTCAACGCCGCCGACGTGGCGAACGTCGCCAAAGGGAACCCGTATATCCAGCGGCTGGTCGAAGATCAAGATCTTCGTCAGAACATCCAGAAGGCATTCGGATCGGGCAAGAGCGCTTACGGCCGCGTCGCGGGCAACAGTCCCTCGGCGAGGGACCTGCTCGCCGACGAGGATCTTCAGTCCGACATTCTCACGGCGCTCGAGGGAATCCGGGACGCCACGCTCGCGCTGACCGAGGCGCCGAAGAAGGGCAAGGGCCTACGGCTGGGACGCAAGCTGCTGATCGTGGTGCTGGCGGCCGGGCTCGCGCTGGCCGTCTCCGAGCAGCTTCGCTCGAAGGTGCTAGATGCCCTGTTCGGCAAGGAGGAGCAGTTCGAGTACACCCCGCCGGCGACCCCCAGCAGCACCCCTCCAACCTCCCCAGTTAGCGCCGCCTAGCATCTGTCTTCGCGGGTAGCCGCCGCCCGTTGCAGTCGGTGGCGCGAGCGCTTGCTCCGCGCCTCCACGCGATCCACCGCAACCGGCGCGAGGGTCGCGTTGTTTGTGTAGGTAGATGGATGCGTCCATGGCAATCACCAGACGTGCGGCGCTGGGCGCCGCCGCCGGTCTCGGCGCGGGGCTCTTGCTCGAGCCGGTGGCGGGTTTGGCGCAGACGGTCGCGGGGAGCGGCAGCGTCTTCAGTCGCGCCGTGGGGTCGTTCTCGGGGATCTCGCCGCCGCTGCGTGCACCGCGCCGCTTCTCGCTGGTGGGGATCCAGTGGTCCAAGCCGGCGGGTGCGCGGATCGAGCTGCGAACTCGCGGCGCGGATGGTCGCTGGGGGCCGTGGGCGATCGCGTCGGTGCTCGGCCACGAACCCGACACGGTGCGCGACCGATCCAGGCTTTTCGGCGAGCCGATCTGGACCGGGCCCGCGCTAACCGTCCAGCTGCGCTCTTCAGAGCCGGTGAGCGGCGCGGTCCTGCATTTTGTCGCGGGACGGACCGATCTCGCTTCCGTCGCCGCGGCCCTGCCGCTGGCGTCCCCGGTGCTCGCCGCGGGGCCCGGCCAGCCGCCGATCATCGCTCGTGCGGGCTGGGCCGGCGACCATGCGCCGCCCGTGGTCCCGCCGTCGTACGCCACCGTCAAGCTCGCGTTCGTGCATCACACGGAGACGCCCAACGGCTACGGCAGCGGGCAGGTCCCGAGCATCCTGACCTCGATCTATGACTACCACCGCTTCGCCCGCGGCTACAACGACATCGCCTACAACTTCATGATCGACGCCTACGGGAGGATCTGGGAGGCGCGTGCCGGCGGCATCGACCTCCCGGTGCTGGGCGCCCATGCGGGCGGCTACAACGCGGTCTCGACCGGCGTGGCGGTGATCGGGAGCTTCATGGATGTGGTGCCCTCGGCTGCCGCGATCGTCACGCTCGAGCGGTTTCTGGCGTGGAAGCTGTCCCTGCACGGGCTCCCGGCGAGCGGCCGCGTCACCGTGGTCGTCAACCCCTCCGACGCCTTCTACACGCCGTTCGCCCCCGGCGCGCACGTCTCGCTGCCTCGGATCGCCGGCCACCGCGACGGGGACCTGACCGACTGTCCCGGGGATGCCCTCTACGCGCGCTTGCCCTCGATCCGCGCACGCGCCGGCGCGCTCGCGATCGATAAGGCGCGGGTGAGCCTGAATGCGCCGTCCAGCACGCTGGTCGCGGGGGCCACGATCTCGCTGTCGGGCCGGCTCGCCAGCTTCTCGGGACAGGCAATCGCCACCGCCCCGATCGAGCTACAGCAGATCGGGTCGGGCGGTCGCGAGACCACGCTCCAGACCGCCACGACCGGAGCGGATGGCTCCTGGAACGCGTCGCTGACACTCACCGATAACGCGATCCTGAGGGCCCTGCACCGGCCCGCGCCCGCGACCGTGTCCGCGCTTGCGTTTGTCGCGCTCGCGCCGAAAGTCACGCTGACGCTCGCATCGATGACGCCGTTGCAGGTCGCGGGAACGGTGACGCCGGGGAAGCGAAGGGTGACCGTCGATATCTACCGCCTTCAAGGCGCCCACCGGCAGTTGTTCGCGAGCAAGCGGGTGACCGTCCGCCAGGGGCAATTTGCGTCCAGGCTCACGATCCGCCGCGCGGGGCGGTATGTGCTGATCGCACGCACCAGCGCCGACGCGAGCAACGTGGCCGGAGCCTCGCCGCCGGTCACCATCACCGTGTGAGCAGACACTACCGGTCGAGCTTCGGCGAGCTCCAAGGCGCCCGCAGCCGCTGCTGCACTTCGTCGGCGAGGGCATCGATTGCGATCCGCTCCTGCGCCAAGCTGTCGCGGTCGCGCAGCGTGACGGTGCGGTCGCTCAGCGATTGATGATCGATCGTTACCGCCCAGGGAGTGCCGATCTCATCCTGACGGCGATAGCGGCGACCAATTGCGCCACCCTCGTCATACTCGGCCTGGAAGCGGTCGCGAAGCTGGCGATATACCTCGCTGGCCAGCTCCGGCTGCCCGTCCTTGCGCACCAGCGGGAGTACCGCGACCTTGACCGGCGCCAGCACGGGATGGAGCCGCAGCACAACTCTGCGCTCGCCCTCGATCTCGTCCTCGTCATACGCGTCGGCCAGAAACGCCAGCAGCGCCCGATCCGCCCCCGCGGCGGGCTCGATCACGTGCGGGACGTAGCGCTCGCCGCTTGCGGTGTCGACGTACTCGAGCCGCTGTCCTGAATACTCGGCGTGCTGGCGGAGGTCGAAGTCGCCGCGGTTGGCGATCCCCTCGAGCTCTGACCATCCGATCGGAAACAGATACTCGACGTCCGAGGTCGCGCTCGAGTAGTGCGAGAGCTCGTCGGGGTCGTGCCCGCGTAGGCGCAGGTGGTCGGGGCGGATCCCGAGCCGCGTGTACCAGTCGACGCGTTGCTCGAGCCAGTGCTCGAACCAGCGCTCAGCGTCGGCGGGCGCGACGAAGTACTCCATCTCCATCTGCTCGAACTCCCGCGTGCGGAAGATGAAGTTCCCGGGGGTGATCTCGTTGCGGAAGCTCTTGCCGATCTGAGCGATCCCGAAGGGTGGCTTCTTGCGGGAGAACTGCAGGTAGTTCTTGAAGTTGAGAAAGATTCCCTGGGCGGTCTCCGGGCGCAGGTAGACGGTCGAGCCGGCTTCCTTGACCGGACCGATCGTGGTCTCGAACATCAGGTTGAACTCGCGAGCCTCGGTCAAATCGCATTCGGGCGTCTCGCCCGGGCGCTTGGAGGGCTTGCGGCCGCACTGGGATTGATCGAGGTGGTCGGCGCGGAAGCGCAGCTTGCAGGTGCGGCAGTCGACGAGCGGATCGGTGAAGCCGGCCAGATGGCCGCTCGCCAGCCAGGTCCTGGGGTGCTGGATGATCGCCGAGTCGAGCGCGACGATGTCCTCTCGCTCCTGCAACATCGCACGCCACCACTGCTCCTTGACGTTGTTCTTGAGCAGCACGCCGTAGTGGCCGTAGTCGTAGCTCGAGCCGAGCCCGCCATAGATCTCGCTGCTCGGAAACACGAACCCGCGCCGCTTGCAGAGCGAGACGATCTTCTCCATCGTGACCGGGTCGGGAGCCATCGATCCCGATGCTAGCCGCCCGGCGCCGCTTGGCACTCTCCCCTTGAGAGTGCCAAGACCGGGAAGCTATACTTGGTAAAGCAATGCCGATCTACGAGTACCGCTGCGAGCATGGGCACACCTTCGAGGTTATGCAGCGCATGTCGGACGATCCGGTGATTAGCTGCGAGACCTGCTCGGCACCCGTCGAGCGGGTGTTCCACCCGGTTGCGGTCCACTTCAAGGGCTCTGGCTTCTACAACACCGACTACGGGACCCGCAAGCGCTCGCGCGAGCGCGAGGCCCAGGAGGCCAAGGACAAGCCAAAGAAGGAGGGGGCAGCCTCGAAGCCAGAGTCGACGAGCTCGAGCTCGAAGAAGGCCGAGTCCTCGGCGACGGCTTCCTCGTCTTCCGATTAGCGGCCGAGGTGGGCGCTTTAGCCGTTGATCAGCTTGTGCACGGCGCCGTGAACGGCTTGCGGCGAGACCGTCAATGCGTCGCCACCATTCGGTAGCTGCTCGGAACCGTTCGGCTTCAGGACCTGCACCGGGGCCGAGCCGCCGAGCTCAGAGGCCGCGAACAAGCTCAGCAGCGTCACGCCGCCCATATCGCTGCGTAGTGCCTGCGGCGCGTACCAGGAGGCCCAGGGGAGGTGGAAGAACGTGGACGGCGAGACCAGCTTCGACTTGATCGCGTTCAGGATCTGCTGCTGGCGCATCTCTCGAGTAAGGTCGTTCTCGCTGGGATTGCAGGTGTTCTCGCGGGTGCGGGCGAGGATCAAGGCCTGCTCGCCATTGAGGTGGTGGGTGCCCGCGTTGAGCTTGAGGGTGAAGCCGCCGTCGGCGGTGCCGCCGCTGATGTTCGAGCAGACCTTGTCCGTGGTGAGCGTGATCCCGCCGATCGCATTGATGAACTTTGGAAAGTTCGCGAGGTTGACGATGATGATGTGGTTGATCTTGATCCCGGTGAACTGCTTGATCGTCTTAAGCGCCAGCGCGGGACCGCCCACCGAGTAGGCGGCGTTGATCTTTGCGACCCCGACGCCCGGGACGTCGAACGCGGTGTCCCGCGGGATCGACAGGCGCCTGGAGACGCCACCGCCGACCCGCCACAGCATGATCGTGTCCGAGTTGCTGCCGGTGTCGTTGTAGTCAGAGCCCGGTTCCTTGGACCCCGGTCCGGTCTTTGGTCGCTGGTCGGTCCCCAGGATCAGGACCGTGTTGGCCGAGGTGAGCATGTTGCCGCCGCTCGTCAGCTCGGCCTTGGCCGCGGCGGGGATCGTCCCGGACTGCTCCTGCGCGCTGATCATGAACAAAACGAACGAGACCAGCACCCAGGCGCCGATCGCGAGCGCCAGATACAGCAGCACTCGCCGTGGCGTGAGCCGCCCCCCGAGCCAGCCTCGCCGGCCGTCCCGCGGCTCGCCGTCACGCCCTCCGGGAGCACCGAGGTCGACGTCCTCCTCGCCTCGCAGCACCGCTCGGATCCCGCGCGGCGAGGAGCGATAAAGGTTGTATTGGCGCTCTTCGGTCTCGCTTCGCATTCAGCACATATAGTGACGTTCATGCCGGCCCGCCGGACCATCGGTGTCGACATGGGCGGGACAAAACTGCTGGCCGGTGCCGTCGATGCAGATCTTCGCGTTCATCACCGAGTCCAGCGTAGTGTGGCGGGTCTCGACCAGTCGGCCTTACTCGACATCTCGGTTGACGCGGTCGAGGAGGCTCGCCAGGCGGCGGGCGGCGAGGTTGCGGCCGTGGGGTTTGGGATTCCCTGCCTGTTGGACGAGCGAACCGGGCGTGGCGTGATCGCCGTGAACCTGCCGCTGGCCGATGTTCCGTTCGGCGACATCATGGCCGAGCGCCTGGGAGTCCCCGTAATCGTCGACAACGACGCCAACGCCGCGGCGGTGGCGGAGCACCGCGCCGGAGCGGCCAGAGGATCTAGCGAAGCTGTGGTGATAACACTGGGGACTGGCATTGGCGGGGGGCTGATCCTTCGCGACGAGCTCTACCGCGGAGCGGTTGGCGCGGCGGGCGAGCTCGGTCACATGGTGATCGATATCGACGGGCCTCCGTGTCAGGGCAACTGTCCAAACCGTGGCTGCTTCGAGTCGCTGGCGTCGGGTACAGCGCTCGCCCGGGAGGCGCTGCGGATCGCGCGCGAGCGCCGCGATTCCCGGCTCGGCAAAGCGTTGGCCGAGGGTCGCGACGTGGTCGGGCCGCTGGTGACCGAGCTGGCGCACGACGGCGATCCCGCGGCGATCGAGGCGATCGAGCTGGTCGGCGAGCGGTTGGGGGTGGCGATCGGGAACTTCGTCAACATCTTCAATCCCGAGGTGGTCGTGGTCGGAGGCGGCGTGATCGCGGCGGGCGAGCTGCTACTCGCTCCCGCGCGCGCGATGGTCGCCCGCCGCGCACTGCCGCCGTCTCGCGACGAGGTCAGAATCGTCGCCGCGCGCTTCGGGGTGGAGGCCGGAATGATCGGCGCCGCGGTGATGGCGCACGACAGCTTGGGCGCGCGACGATGACAAACGGCGGGCGCCTGATCGTTTGCCCGACGCCGATCGGCAATCTCGAGGACGTCACCCTGCGAGTGCTCGCCGCCCTGCGCGAGGCGGACATCGTCGCCTGCGAGGACACCCGCCGCACGCGCAAGCTGCTCGACCGCTACGGCGTCAACGCCCATCTGGTCAGCTACCACGAGCACAACGAACGCGAGCGCGCCGGCGAGCTCGTTGCGCGGATGCGCGAGAGCGCGGTAGTCGCGCTCGTCTCGGACGCCGGGATGCCACTGGTCTCCGATCCGGGCTTCGTGCTCGTGCAGGCCTGCGTCGCGGCGGGGCTGGCGGTCGAGGTGCTGCCGGGGCCCTCCGCCGCGCTCTCGGCGCTGGTCGCATCCGCCCTGCCCGCAGACCGCTGGCGGTTTGCGGGCTTCCTGCCGCGCAGGCGCTCCGAGCTGGTGGAGCTGTTCTCGGCGCCTGACACGCTGGTCGCGTTCGAGTCTCCGCGGCGGATCGCCGCTTCGTTGTCGGTGCTCGCGTCGGTCGATCCGCAGCGGCCGGTGGTGGTATGCAGGGAGCTGACCAAGATCCATGAGGAGGTGGTGAGGGGAACAGCCGCGCAGATCGCGGCTCGCTACGAGCAACACCCTCCCCGAGGCGAGGTGGCACTCGTGGTGGGAGCTGCAACGGAGATTGCAGCCGATCTCGGGCCCGCGGTCGATGCGGTGCGCACCCTGGTCGACGCCGGCAGCAGGCCGCGGGTGGCTGCGCGGGTCGTAGCGGAGCTGACCGGGAGCAGCGCGAACGCGCTCTACCGGGAGCTGACCGCGGAGGGATAGGGTGGGCCGGCTCTCCGGCGAGCACAGCGCCCCATGCGCCGGCACTGGAGGCAGAGCCCCACTCGGGGGGTCGCGGTCGCGGTGAGGCGCGGTCGCAGGATAGCCTTGGGAGCGGTGTCCTTCTACATCACCACCCCGATCTACTACGTCAACGCGCAGCCTCACCTGGGGCACGCCTACACCACGATCGCCACTGACGTACTCGCGCGCCACATGCGCCAGCGCGGTGCAGACGTGTTCTTTCTCACCGGGACCGACGAGCACGGCGAGCCGGTCGCAGACGCGGCACGGGCGCAGGGCCTCGAGCCAAAGACGCTGGCCGACATCAACGCCGAGCGCTTCAAGGCGCTGATGCCGCGCCTCGAGACCTCCAACGACTTCTTCATCCGCACCTCCGACGAGCAGCACAAGCTCCGTGTCCAGGAGGTGCTGCAGCGCGTCCATGACAACGGTTACACCTACAAGGGGCTGTATGAGGGGTGGTACTGCCCCCGCTGCGCGGACTTCAAGGTCGAGAACGAGATCCTCGAAGGCAACCGCTGCCCGATCCACGAGATCGTGCTCGAGCGCCACCAGGAAGAGAACTGGTTCTTTGCGCTCTCGAGGTTTCAGGAGCCGCTGGAGCGGCTGTACGCGGAGCATCCGGATTTCGTGATGCCGCCGCACCACTTCAACGAGGCGCGCGCGTTCATCGCCCAGGGGCTGCAGGATGTGTCGCTGTCGCGAGCGCGGCTGCATTGGGGAGTGACCGTGCCCTGGGATCCAGGCCACGTGTTCTACGTGTGGTTCGACGCGCTGCTCAACTACTACACGGCTCTGGGTTACGCGCCGCCGCCCGCGAAGCCGGGGGAAAGCGATCTGATCGCGCGCTTCTGGCCCCCCACATACCACATCATCGGCAAGGACATCCTCAAGTTTCACACGGTCTTCTGGCCGGCGCTGCTGATGGCAGCCGAGCTTCCGCTCCCCCACCACGTGTTCGTCCACGGCTTCCTGCTCGGGGCCGACGGGCGCAAGATGAGCAAGTCGCTCGGCAACGTGCTCGATCCGTTCGAGGTGATCGACGTGTTCGGAACCGATGCGCTTCGCTTCTATCTGATGCGGGACGTCGCGTTCGGCTCCGACGGCGCGGTCGGCATGGAAGCTGTGAGAGCGCGCTACGACGCCGAGCTTGCGAACGAGTACGGCAACCTGGCCTCGCGCTCGATTGCGATGGTGCACCGCTACCGCGACGGGGTGATCCCTTCGGTGCACACTGACACGGGGTTACATGAGGAGTTTGCGGGACTGCCCCCCGCCGTGGTCGAGCTGATGGATCGCGCGGAGGTGACACAGGCGCTGGAGTTGATCTGGCGGCAGGTGCGGCGCCTGAACCGCTACGTCGAGGAGCAGGCGCCGTGGCAGCTGGCCCGGGAGACCGGCGACGCGGACGCGCTCGACCGCACCCTCGCCTCGCTGATCGAGGGCCTGAGAGTGGTGACCGTGTTGCTGTATCCGTATATGCCGCACACCACCGAGTTGCTACTGAGCTCGCTGACGGGGGCGGCCTCATTTGCGCTGGACGGGGCGGAGTTCGCGGAGCTGGCGGGGGGCCGGACCGTCGGCGAGGTAGCGCCACTGTTCCCGAAGCGGTGATCGACAGTCACACCCATCTGGACGCGTGCGAGCCGCCCGACGCCGAGCTCGTCGCCGCCGCCGTGGAGGCCGGCGTCACGAAGATGCTCACGGTCGGGACGACCGGGGCGTCGTGCCGCGCCGCGCTTGCCGCCGCGGAGGACTACCCGCAGGTATACGCGGCGATCGGGCGCCACCCGAACGAGGCGAGCGGCTTCGACGACGCCGACCTGGCCGAACTGCAGGCGCTCGCGGCACACGAGCGGTGCGTGGCGATCGGGGAGACCGGCCTCGACTACTACCGCGATTACGCTCCCCGGCCCGACCAGATGCGTGCCTTCCGCGCCCAGATCGAGCTCGCGCGAGCGACTGACAAGCCACTCGTGATCCACACCCGGGCCGCCGACGACGACACGCTCGCGGTACTTCGGGAACATGCTCGCGGCGTGCGGGTCGTCCTTCACTGCTTCTCGATGGCGGAGCGGATCGAGGAGTGCCTCTCGCACGGTGACTGGTGGATCTCGTTCGCCGGCAACGTGACATATCCACGGGCGGCGGCGCTGCGGGAAGCGGCGCTGCGCGTGCCGGTGGAGCGGCTGCTGGTGGAGACGGACGCCCCCTATCTGGCGCCGCAGGCCGTTCGCGGGAAGGCCAACCAGCCCGCGAACGTCGTCCACACTGCTCGGACGCTCGCGGTCGAGCGTCGGGTGGGGTACGCCGAGCTCGAGGCGGGAGTCGAGCGCGCCGCGGGCAGCGTGTTTGGATGGTGAGCGCCCCGGCCCGGGGTCGAGCGCGCCGCGGAGGGCGTTCTCGACCGTGAGCGCGAAGAGCTCCCGGCAGCGGCGCCTCGGCCAGAACTTCCTCGTCGATCGCAACATCCTGGACGTGATCGCGCGGGCCGCGGCGCTTGATCCGCGGGATGTGGTGCTCGAGATCGGGGGCGGCGCCGGCGTGCTCTCGGAGCGCCTCGCCGCACGCGTGGCGCACCTGCACGTGGTCGAGCTCGACCGCCGGCTCGAGCAGCCGCTGACGAGCGTGCTGGCGCCGTTCGCGAACGTCAGCTTGGTCATGGGGGACGCCTTGGAGGTCGAGCTGGCCGCGCTCGACCCGGCGCCGACGAAGGTCGTGGCCAACCTTCCCTACTCGGTCGCTGCGACCGTTGTGCTGCGGACGATCGAGGAGCTGCCGAAGGTGGGCGCCTGGGTGGTGATGGTGCAGCGCGAGGTCGGGGAGCGGCTTGCGGCGGTGCCTGGAAGTGCGAGCTACGGGATTCCGTCCGTACTGGCGCAGCTGGCCTGCGAGGTCCGGGTGCTGCGCCCGGTCGCGCGTACCGTGTTTCGGCCGGTGCCGAAGGTCGACTCGGTGCTCGTCGGGCTGCGGCGGCTGGGGCCGGCCGCCGATGACCGGCTGCGAGCGCTCGTGCAGCAGGCGTTCGCGCATCGGCGCAAGGCGCTGGCCGGCTCGGTGGCGCTGGCTTCTGGCAGGGGTGCGGAGGTTCGTGAGTCGCTTCGCGAGGTGCTGGTCGCGATCGGGCACCCGGCCGATGAGCGCGCGGAGCGGCTCTCGCCGGAGGAGTTTCGCGAGCTTGGACGGAGGCTGTACGGATGAGGCTCCGCGCGAGGGCCCCCGCGAAGGTCAACCTGTGCCTGTTCCTGGGGGCGCCGCGCGGCGATGGCCGGCACGAGCTGGTGACGCTGTTCGAGTCGGTCTCGATGTGCGACGAGCTGCTGTTGTCGGCGGAGGGCGGCGCGGATGAGGTGGTGTGTGCGGGCGTCGAGGATCCGAATCTGGCGCTGCTCGCGCTGAGGGCGCTGCGGGCGCGAGGGTGGGATGCGCCGCCGGTGCGGATCGAGATCGAGAAGCGGATTCCGATCGCCGGCGGGATGGCTGGCGGCTCCGCCGACGCCGCCACGGCGCTGCGGATGGCGGTGGAGCTGGCGCCGGGCAGGCCGGAGGAGGTCGCGGAGATCGCGGCGTCGCTCGGTTCGGACGTTCCCGCGCAGCTGGCGCCGGGATTGGTGCTGGGAACCGGCGCGGGCGAGATCGTCGAGCCGCTGCTTGCGCTCGCGCCGCATGCGCTGGTGGTCGTGCCGCAGAGCGGTGGCTTGGCGACCGCGGCCGTGTACCGGGAGGCCGACCTGCTTGCGTTGCCGCGTGCGGCCGGCAGCCTGGAGGGACTGCTGAGCGACCTCCGGCGCGCGCTCGTCCCCGGCGGGATGCTGCCCTCGGAGCTGCTGGTAAACGATCTCGAGCCGGCCGCGGTGGCGTTGTACCCCCCGATCGCGGCCGCGCTCGACGCGATCCGGGCGGCGGGCGCCGATCAGGCGCTCGTGTGCGGGTCGGGGCCGACCGCGGCGGGCCTCTACTGGGGCGCTGATGGGTGGGCGCGGGCCAGCGCAGCGGCCGAGAAGCTGGCTGCCCGGTATCCGGGCTCGATCCCGGCGGTGCCGGTGAGCGCCGAATTCGGAAGCCCCGAGTTCGCTTAATCGTTCCTCTTTCTGGGCACCCCCGCCCGGCGGGGTCGACATGTCTCGCGGTTCGGGCACAATTGGACTTCGATGAGCAATGAAACGATCACCTATCTGGTTGGAGCCTGCCTGGGCGTGCTCGGACTGGTGGCGTTCGGCGCCCTGGTGCTCGTTCCAGCCGTGAGCGCGTACCGGCGCCCGTTGCATCGCGTCGCCGCGGTGATTCTGTCCTTCTATGTGCTGGCTGCTTGCGTCGGAGTCGGCGTCCTGCTCGGCGCGGTCATCGTGCTGGAGTGGCCGCGCCTGTTCTGAACGCTTGCCCGAAAATTCAGGGTGACCGAGGTGGCTGACAGCGCTCCGCGCCGAGGGGTGAGTGCTCCTGACCTACAGGCGCTCGCCGCGATCACCGACGCCGTCGAGGCCGGCGCGGGCCTGCCCGAGATCCTGCGTGCCGCCGCCCGTGCGCTCGATGCAAGCCTGATCCTGATCGACCGCTCCGCCAGCGTGCTGGCCGTCGCGGCGCGTTCGCCCGCCGACGAGCGGTCGCTGATGCGAGACACCGACGGCGTCAGCACGCTCGAGCTGAAGGTCGCTGACAAGACGGTCGGCCGGCTGCGGATGCGGGCGCGCGAGCACACTCCCGACGGCTCGCTGCTGCGGCTCGTCGGCACCCTGATCGCCTCTGAGGTCGAGCGTGTACGCGCGCCCGAGCGCGCCTCCGAAGAGGCGGCCACCAGCTTCCAGCGCGCCGTTCTCGACAGGGGGATCGCCGGCCGCGAGGACCTGATCGCCCGCGGCAAGGAGCTGGGAACGGACCTGGTCTCCGGTGGCAGCGTGCTGGTCGTCCGGGCGCATCCCCGCAATCCGACCGAAGACGACTGGCGCCGGCGGCTGCTCGCGGTCGCCGGGCGGGGAGCGCGCTCGATCGCCCACGGCTCGATCGCCGCGCCCAGCCAGGATGATCCCGGCGAAATTGTGGTGCTCGCACCGGACGGCGACGGCGAGGTCGGGCGGCGCGTGTCATCGGCGATCCTGCGTGAGCTCGAGTCGGGGCTGGCCGGGTTCGCGTTCGCGATCGGCCGCAGCCGGCAGGCCCGGGATCCCCTGGATCTGAGTCGCGCGCGCAACGAGGCGCTGCTGGCGGCGAACGTCGTCGAGGGCGATCCCGAGCGGCTCGAGCTCGGGTACGCGGAGACCGGGACCTATCAGCTGCTGCTGCCGTACATGAGCGATCCCTCGGAGCTGAAGCGGTTCTACAGCGAGACCGTGAGACCGCTGGTGGCCTACGACGAGCAATACGAAACCGATCTGCTTGGAACCCTGTCCACGTTCCTCGAGTGCGACGCGAACGTCAATGCGACCGCGGCCCGGTTGATCACCCACCGTCACACGATCCGCTACCGGTTCGAGCGGGTGCGCGAGCTGACCGGGCTCGACGTGTCCTCCACCGACGGCCGCGAGAAGCTGTCGCTCGGGTTGAAGGCGATGCGGGTGCTGGGGATCGCCGCGCCCGGCGGGCCGGCGACCGAGCCGGGCGCCGAAGGCGGTCGCGTTCCTCGGTAATCGGGGTCGGCGGTTCAGCGGGACGGGCGGGGTTGCCGGTCGGTGGGAATCGGGGGAACGAGTAGCATCGCGCAGCATGTCGGTCGGGATCATCACCGGGTCGGGCGCCCATGCGCTTCCGGGGTTCGATCCCGCCGAGCCGGTCTCGCTCCGAACGCCGTTCGGCGAGGCATCGCTGACGCGGGGCAGCTACGACGGCGTCGAGGCACTTCATGTCTCGCGGCACGGCGCCGGCCACGCGCGCCTCTCCAACCAGGTCAACCATCGAGCGAACGTCTGGGCGCTGAGGGAGCTTGGAGCCACGGCGGTGATCGCCTGCACATCCTGCGGCGCGGTCGATCCGTCGCTGGCGCTCGGCGAGCTGATCGTTTTCGACGACATGCACTTCAGCTCCAACCGGCTGCCGGACGGCTCGCTTTGCACGTTCTTCACCGAGCCGGGAGACCCCCTGCGGGCACACTGGATCCTGCACGGAGCGCCGTACTCGCCGCAGATCCGGAACGCGCTCCTCGCCGCTGCCGGCGACTTGGGCCACCGCACCCGCGACGGCGGGACGTACGGGCACGTTGATGGCCCGCGATTCAACACGCCCAGCGAGATCGCCCAGCTGGCGATGTGCGGCGTTTCGGCGGTGAGCCAGACTGCGGGACCCGAGACGGTGCTGTGCGGCGAGCTCGAGCTGCCTTTCTCGCTGGTCGGCTTCGTCACCGACTACGCCAACGACGTCAGGCCGGGCGAACCCACGCCGGTGTCCACGCTGATCGAGCTGATGAGCCGCAGCGCGACGATCTTCGCCGACCTCATTCGCGGCGCGCTGGCGCATTTGGGCCCCGAGCGGCTGCCGCCGGTTGGCACCGTCTATCGGTTCGAACAGGGATGACTGATGCACCGCCGACGGTGCTCATCATGGCGCGGGCTCCACGCCGTGGCCAGGTTCGCCGCGCACTCGAGCCGCTGCTCGGGCCCGAAGGCTGCGTCGCGCTGCAGTCGGCGCTGATCGTCCAGGCGGTCAGCTGGGCACGAGCGATCTCACCTGAAGGCGTGCACATTGCGCACGATCCGCCCGACGCGGGCCGCGAATTGCGCGCGCTAGTGGGACCGGACACAGGACTGTTTCCCCAGAACGGCGAGGGCATCGCCGGCCGCCTGGCCGATGCCGCCGGCCGGGTCTACTCGCGCTCGAACGGGCCGCTGCTGATCGTGTGGCCGGACCTGCCGAAGCTGCGGCGCGATCACGCCACCGCCGCGATCGACGACCTCAACGCGGGCTGTGAAGTCGTGTTAGGGCCGGTGATGGACGGCGGCTTCTACCTGATCGGGATGCCGCGACCGCTGCCGAAGCTGTTCGCGCTGCCCGAGCACACCTGGCGCAGCCCCGATGTGATGGCGCTCGCGACCGCCGCGGCCGGGGACGGCGGGACCCAGCTCGGGCTGCTTCGCGTCGAGCGAGCGCTGCACCGGCCGGCGGACGTACGGGCTGCGCTGGCCGATCCGCTGCTTCCGGAATCGGTGGGGAGAGTGTTGAAGGCGTACAGGTGAGCGGGGTCTCGGGTCGGTTGGGATTGGGGTCCCGCGCGGACCTCGATCAGATAACGTGAACCTGCACCGCCGGATGGGGAGTGGTGTAGCGGCAGCACAGGTGGCCTTGGACCACCCGGCCCAGGTTCGATCCCTGGCTCCCCAGCTTTCGAATACCGTGGGACGGCGAAGTGCTTGCTGACGAACAGCGGCTGTGGCGGGCGCTCGAGTTCCGTGACCCGCGGTGGGATCGACGCGGCGATCTCACGGGCCGCGCGGTGCGGTTGATCGCGGACGGCGTCGTCGATCGGGAAGGGATCCCGGGCCTCTCCCAGCGGCTGAGTAGCTCACAGCGGGACGTCCACCGCGAGCTGGTGGCGGAGCTCGGCGTCGGTGCGCGGAAGCTGGCGCGAGCGCAGCGCGTGCAGACCGCCCGCTTGTTGCTAGAGGCCACGTCCGAGCCGGTCGGCCAGGTCGCGATGGCGGCCGGTTTCCGGAGCGTCCGGCAGTTCAACGGCACGATGAGGGAGGTGTTCGCGATGACGCCGAGCGCGCTGCGCGCCCGCGCGCACCACGCCCACGCGCTGCGCGCCCGTGCCCCGCGAGCAGCCCAGACCGATTCTCCGGAGCGGATCGATCTCCGGCTGCCCTACCGCCGCCCGTTTGACGGCGAGGGTGCGATCGAGTTTCTCGCCCGTCGCGCGGTGCCCGGAGTCGAGGAGGTCTTCGAGCACGGCTACCGGCGGAGTCTGCGGCTACCGCACGGCTCGGGCGTGGTGGAGCTTCGGCTCACGCGAGGCGAGAATCACCTCCGCGCGACGTACTGGCTTCAGGACCTCCGCGATCTAGCTCCCGCGGTGCAGCGCTCCCGCGCGCTACTCGACCTCGACGCCGATTCCGAGGCGGTGGTGGAGGCGCTCGGCGCGGACCACCTGCTCGGCCCGCTCGTGAACGCGGTGCCTGGACGGCGGGTCCTCGGACACGTCGACGGCGACGAGCTCGCGGTGCGGGCGGTACTCGGTCAGCAGGTCTCGCTGGCGGGCGCGTCGACGCTCGCGCGCTGGCTGGTGATCGACCACGGTGACCCGCTCGAGCGGCCGGTGGCGGGGGTGACGCACCTGTTCCCGACTGCTCGCGCCCTGGCCGAGCTCGATCCGGCGCGTCTCGCGATGCCGGGCTCCCGACGGCGGGCGGTGATCGCGGTGTGCGAGGCGCTGGCCCGCGGAGAGCTCGTCCTCGACCAGGGCAGCGATCGAGAGACTGCCCGTCGTCAGCTGCTGGCGCTGCCCGGGATCGGCGCTTGGACGGCCGGATATATCGCGATCCGGGCGCTGCGCGACCCTGACGCGTTCATCGCAACCGACCTCGGGGTTCGTCACGCGCTCGAGCGGCTCGGGTGTGACGGCCGTCCCGGCAATGCCGAACGGCTGGCCGAGAGCTGGCGGCCATACCGGGCGTACGCGCTCGCGTACCTGTGGGCATCGCTCGCGCCCGCAGCGGCGGCGAGCGCGGCGTAGCCGGGCCGGGCGAGTACGGGTCACGCCGCCAAATCGCCTACGATCTCCTCTTCGTGAGCGCACCCGTCGTCGTCATCCTCGCCGCGGGTCAAGGAACCCGGATGCGCTCCGCGACGCCGAAGCTGCTGCATCCCTTGTGCGGTCGCCCGATGATCTCCTGGCCCGTGGCCGCAGCACGTCGCGCCGGGGCGTCGAAGGTGGTGGTCGTCGACGGGCCGGAGCGGACACTGGCGGGGGCGCTCGATGAGGACGTGGTCGTCGCCGTTCAGCGGGAACCACGCGGGACCGCGGATGCGGTCCAGGCCGCCGCCGCGTACATCGAAGGGGAGTCGACGGTGATCGTCGTCAACGGCGACGTGCCGCTCCTCAGCGCCGACACGCTCGGTGCACTGACCGAGGCGCACGCCCGTTCGGGCGCCGCCGCGACGATGGCGACGGCGGTGCTGAAGGATCCAACCGGCTACGGACGGGTGATTCGTGCTCCCGACGGGACCGTCGAGTGCGTGGTCGAGACGAAGGCTGCCGGCGACGCGAGTGAGCTCGAGCTCCACATTCGCGAGGTCAACACCGGCATCTTCGCGTTCGAGGGCCGGGCGCTACTCGAGGCGCTCGAGGAAGTCGGTGACAACAACGCCCAGCACGAGAGATACCTCCCCGACGTGCTTCCGATCATGCGCTCGCACGAGCGCACCGCGGTGGCCTACGAGATCGATGATCCCGCCGCGATGTTGGGTGTCAACGACCGCGTGGCGCTGGCGCGCGTGCGCGCGGCCGCCCAGCAGCAGATCACCGAGCGGCACATGCTCGCCGGCGTGACCGTCGTCGATCCAGCCGCCGCGGTGATCGACGTCGACGTCCAGATCGGCGAGGACGCGGTGATCGCCCCGTTCTCGAGCGTGCTCGGCAACACCGTGGTGGGGCACCGGTCGACGATCGGTCCGCACGCGACGCTGATCAACGCCCGCGTCGGTGAGCAGGCCAACATCGTCCACTCGTACATCACCGAGGCGGAGGTCGGGGATCGTGTCAGCGTCGGGCCGTTCGCGTATCTGCGCCCCGGCACCGTGATGCGGCCCGGCTCGAAGGCCGGCACGTTCGTCGAGATCAAGAACTCCGACGTCGGACGGGGCTCCAAGGTCCCCCATCTGGCGTACATCGGCGACGCGGACATCGGCGAGGACTCGAACATCGGAGCGGGTGCGATCACCGCGAACTACGACGGCACCCACAAGCACCGCACGGAGATCGGCGATCGCGCATTTGTCGGCGTGAACACGATGCTGGTGGCCCCGGTCAGCATCGGCGACACCGCTTACACCGGCGCCGGCTCGGTGATCACGGACGACGTTCCGCCCGGCGCGCTCGGGATTGCCCGGGCTCGCCAGCAAAACGTCGAGGGGTATATCGAGCGTCGCCGCAAGCGGCTTGCGGAGCGCCAGGCCGAGGCGCAGCAGGCCCCTGCCACGGCCAATCCCAGCCCGCAAATAGGCCAGTAGCCGTGCTTGGCCCGTCAGCACCCGAGCGTACACTCGCCGGTACGATGACCGTACTCGAGACGCGTCCCGCGGCAACCGGCTTGCGGCTTGACTACGACAAACGGTTGATGCTCGTCTCCGGCCGGGCGAATCCCGAGCTGGCGGCGAAGATCGCATCGAAGCTCGGTGTCGCGCTCGGCGGGGTGACGCTCAAGACGTTCTCCAACGGCGAGGTCTATTGCCGCTACGAACAGTCAGTTCGTGGCGCGGACGTGTTCATCGTCCAGCCGACGTGCGCGAATCGGGAGAACGGTCTCGATGCCAACGACGCGCTGATGGAGCTGTTCGCGCTGATCGACGCTGCCGTCGGCGGTTCGGCCCATCGCGTGATCGCGGTCACTCCCTGGTATGGGTATTCGCGCCAGGACAAGAAGTCCGCGCCGCGCGAGCCGATCAGCGCGCGGATGGTCGCCCGGATGCTGGAGGCGGTTGGAATCGACCGGATCTTGACGATGGATCTCCACTCCGGACAGATCCAAGGGTTCTTCGAGAAGCCGTGCGATCACATGACCGCTCTCTTCATGCTCACTCAGTACTTCGCCGATCTCGGGCTCGAGGACCTTGTGGTCGTGGCGCCGGACGCCGGCCGGGTGAAGCTGAACAAGAACTTCGCGTCGAAGATCGGCGCCGATCTGGCGATCCTGAACAAGGAGCGCCCGGCGCAGCAGGTTGCCGCGATCAACTACGTGATCGGCGACGTCGCCGGCAAGACCGCGGTGCTCGTCGACGACATCATCGATACCGCCGGGACGCTCAAGGCCGCCGCGGAAGCGGTGCACGACGCGGGCGCGCGACGGGTGTACGCGGCCGCCACGCACGGAGTCTTCTCGGGCAACGCCTGGGAGAACCTTGCGGCGGCCAACCTCGAGCAGATCGTGGTGACCGACACGATTCCGCTGCCACCGCGGGCGCCGGACAACGTGCGGGTACTGTCGTGCGCCGACTTGCTGACCAGCTCGATCCGCCAGATCTTCACCGACGGTTCCGTGAGCGACGTGTTCGGCGGCGAGAACCAGCTGTTCTGAGTGAGCAGCGGCGAGCCGCAGACCGAACGCGCCGCGCGCCTGATGGAGATGCTCGGCTTGAGCGAGGATGACCTGTGTCAGATCCTGGACGTGAGCCCGCTGACCCTGCTCTCCGGGCAGATCGAGCACCGGCGCGAGCTGCCGATCCTGCTCGACCTGCTCGCCGCCGTCTCGGACACAGCCCCGCCCGCGCTGCTGCGGCGGTGGGTGCGGGCCACCGGTCCCGGCGGAAGGCCGATCGACGCGCTGAGGCGCCGCGACTTCGGTGCCTTCGAGGACGCGCTCGACGAGCTCGCCGAACGGGGGTTCACCCTTCGCGGAGGCGGCGCGGCGCTTGGGTGAAGCATTCGCCCATACGCTTCGCGTCCGCTACATCGAGTGCGACGCGCAGGGTGTCGTGTTCAACTCGAACTACCTCGCGTACATGGACGTCAGCATGACCGAGCTGTGGCGCAGGTCATTCGACGGCGGCTACCGCGCGATGGTCGCGCGAGGAATCGACCTGGTCGTCGCCGAGGCACGCGTCGGCTTCCGCGGCTCGGCGAGGTTCGACGACCAGCTCGAGCTGACCGCTCAGGTGCAGCGGCTCGGGAACACCAGCATGCACACCAAGCATCAGGTCCTTCGCGACCAGGAGCTGCTCGTCGAGGGCGATCTCTGGCACGTGTTCGTCGAGCTGAGCACGCTCAGAAAGACTTCGATTCCGGATTGGGTCCGGGCCGGGTTGGCGCCCTGGGCCGCCGAACCAAACTAGCTAGCTCTTCTCGTCTTCCTCGGGCTTCTTCGGGCGTTCCTCGCCCGGCCAGATTCCCGTCAGGTAATGAAACGACTTGGCACTGGCGCGGTTGATCACGGCCGCGACGCCCGCCATCGTCGCCGCCTCGAGCGTGGTCGCGCCGAGGACCTTGCCGATGCTCGTCTCAGCGGTTGTCGGCTTCGGCGGCTCGGAGTCGTCGATCCGCGCCCACAGCTGCTTGAACACCCGGCGCCCAATCAGCGAGCTGATGATCCCGGCGATGATTGCGAACGGCTTGTAGAGGATCTTCATTGCGCCATGCAGCCTACCCGTGCCGGCGATGCTCCGTTCGGCCAAGACCGCGCGGAGCGGATGCTCCCGCTGGCGGTGTGCTCCCGCCGCGACTTGTGGGTAAATATTCGAGGCGTGATTCGAGCGATCTGAAGGAGCAGAGAGCATGCCCGACGAGGTTCCCAAGCAACCGGGCGACGCTGCCGAGGAGCTGCTCCGGCGTGCTTTGCTCGACCAGTCCTCCGGCGTGGCGGTGTCACTCCGGGTGGGAGGCCTCCCCGTCAGCGAGGCGGTGACGGTGATCTTTCACGGCCGCCGAGATCTGGGGACGCTTCAGACGTACGTCGCCCGGGGCGCTCGCGGCGCCGGCATGACGGTCTCGGCGAACGAGCTTCTGCGCGTGCCTTGCGACCTCGACCTGGCCGATGCCGGCGATCGCCAGGAGGCAGAGCGGCTGTACGTCGAGCAGGCCACGGCGCTGCGCGATGCACTGGTCGGCGCCGACGTGGTCCTCGACGTCTGGCGGGAGCCGCTGGTCGAGCTGATCGGATCCGAGGTGGCGGTCGACCATTCGATACAGCTGTCGGTGCGCCTTCCGGCTCACCGGTTGCTTCCAACCGCACTGGTCGCGCGCGATGCTCAGCTGCTCGTCACCCCGGTCTGCAGTGCGAGGACGCTCGCCGAAGGCCAGCCGCCGATGGGGATCGCCTGCGCGCAGCAGGATCTGACGCACGTCTATCCGCTCGCTGACGATCCGCAGCGGTGCGTCGAGGACTTCCTCGAGCGGGCCGCCGAGCACGCGCGAGCGTTGGCGCAGCGGCTTGACCACCAGGAAGCGTCGGTCGAGCGGTTTCTCGAACTGAGCGAGGACCAGTTTCCGGGCGCGTAACCGCCGGCCCCAACCCACCCTGGAGACTAGCCTTCGGCGCCCGTGCGCCGTTCCCGGATCATCGCTCTGCTCGCCCTCGCGGTCGTCGTGTTCCTCATCATCAGCGGGCTCCTCGCTCGCGCGTTCAGCGCTGACGGCGCCGAGCGCTCGGCGATCACGAGCCTCGTGCAGGCCGAAGCGAGAGGCGATCAGAGCGCGATGCTCGACCAGATCAGCGGCTGCCGCGAGAATTTTGCCTGCCGAGCGCGGGTCGCACGCGATGCGGCGGTGCTCGAGCGCCCGGGCACGGTCTCGATCATCCAGATTCAGCCCTCAGCGGGGTTCTCGCTCGGTGGCACGCTCGGGACCGCGCGGGTTGCATGGAACGCCGGCGGCTCGCTGCCGATCGTGCAGTGCATGAAGGTGCGCAGAGCGGGGAACGTGCTGCGCGGGCTACATGTCGAGTTGCTCGAGCTCAGCGAGCGGATTCCGAGCAACCAGGCGTGCCCGGCGGACTATTAGGAGTGAACCGGCCGGCGCTCAGGCTCTCTGCTCGGTCGGCGCTCACGCTTTGGAATGCGGTCGCCCAGCCGGTCGTGGTCGCGGAGCCGTGCTCGCGCGGGGACGGCGTCGGGGAGCGGGATGCCGCCGGTCGGGACCTCGGGCGGGCGCGGCGGCCGAGGCGGCCCATGGCCCCAGCCGTCATCCGGGCCGTCATCGGAGGCCCTGCGCGGCTCCACGGGCTGGTCGCGCAGCGCCGGGATCAGCAGAACCACCACGCACACGATCATCAGCAGATGCATTCCGCCGATGATCAGCACCAGCTGCGTGACCGCTGACATAGGTACAGCCTACCGCGAGCGCAGAGCGCTGGGAAGACGTGGTTTCAGAGCAAGCGACGCCGCTTCCGGTAGGCCCGCGGATCTCGCGGAAGATCCCGCCCGCATTCGTCGTGTGAGGCCTTTTTTCTGGGGGCCGCTACCATCGTTCGCCGCTGATGGCTACCTCCGCGACCACTGCCCTCTCCGTTTCCGGCCGTGAGCCCGACGGCTCGCGGGCGGCGCGCCGCCTGCGCCGCGAAGGACAGGTTCTCGGGGTCGTCTACGGCGCGGGCGATGATCCGATCGCGTTTCAGGTCGAGGCACGGCTGCTGCGTCAGGCGCTCGCTCATGCGGGCGCGGTGCTCGACCTCAGCGTCGACGGGGCCGGGACCACGCCGGTGGTCGTCAAGGAGCTCGCCCGTCACCCGGTCAGCGGCGAGATCGTTCACGTTGACCTGCTGCGGGTGCGGCTCGACCAGGCGATCGAAGCCACGGTGATCCTCGAATTGGTTGGCGCCGACGACTCGCCGGGCGTCAAGGAGGGGGGCGTGCTCGAGCTCGTTACCCGCGAGGTAGCAGTGGAGGCACTCCCGACCGACATTCCGGACGCGATCGAGCACGACGTCTCGACGATGGAGATCGGCGACACCGTCACGCTCGAGTCGATCGTGCCACCGGCGAATGTGACCGTGGTCGGCGATCCAGAGACCGTGGTGGCGACGATCACGCCGCCTCGCCTGCAAGCAGAGGCCGAGGCGGAGATCGAACAGGAGACCGAGCTGGTCGCTGAAGGCGCAACCGCCGAAGAGGCCGAGCAGGTCGCGACGGAGGAGGGCGCCGGCGAGGCCGAGAGCGCCGGCGAGTAAGCCACCGTTGGCGGAGGAGTCGCTGCCCGATGCCACTGGCGCGCCGTCGTGGTGCCCCTGTCGACTGGCTGATCGTGGGGCTCGGCAACCCCGGCAGCGAGTACCGAGGAAGCCCCCACAACGTCGGCTTTGAGATCGCGGGCGCGCTCGCGAGGCGCTGGGAGTTGCCGAAGCCAAAGGCGCGCTATCGCGGCCTGCTAACCGAGGGGCGGGCTGGTCCCGGCGGGCCGCGGGTCGCGGTCCTGCTGCCACAGACCTACATGAATGACGCTGGGCGGTCTGTCGGCCCGGCTCGCGGCGCGCTGAAGGTTGCGCTCGACCACGTGCTGGTCCTGCACGACGAGATCGATCTCCCGTTCGGCGAGATCCGCACGCGGGTGGGCGGAGGGCTGGCCGGCCACAACGGTCTGAAATCGATCAAGCAGGAGCTGGGATCGGCCGACTTCGCGCGGGTGCGGGTGGGCGTAGGGCGACCCTCGACGACCGACCCCGACCGCGTCGCGGCGTACGTGCTGGGGCGCTTCCGGGAGCCACGTGAGGAGGTCGAGTCGCTGGTCGAGCGGGGGGCGGATGCGGCTGAAGACGTGCTCCGCGAGGGCTCAGCCGCTTCCTAGACTGATTAGTGGATGCTCAGCACGCTTCTCTCCTATGCCAGCGAGGACCCGCAGACCGCAAAGCTGCAGCGGGACGGGGGCCGGGCGTTCGTCTCGCAGGCGCTTCGGCCGTACCTACTGGCGGCGCTGCTCGACGGCGAACCTGACACACCGGCGATTGTCGTCGCCGGTGACGATCGCGCCGCGCGCGATCTCGCGGCGGGACTGAAGGCGTGGCTCGATCCCCGCAGCGTTCGCTACTACCCCAGTCGCGGCGTCACTTATGAGTCGCATCTGGCGCCGCCGCCGCATCTGGTGGGGCTGCGGATCGCGGCGCTCGACGCGCTGCTCGACTCCGGCCGTGACGACGCGCCGATCGTTGTGGTCAGCGCGGTGGCGCTGTCCGAGAAGGTCCCGGATCCGTCCCTGCGCCCGCGTGGGTTCGTGCTGGCCGCCGGCGAGCTGCTCGACCTCGATGAGACCGCCGTCGATCTCGTTGCGGCAGGATACGAGCGGGTCGACCAGGTCGAGGATCGTGGCCAGTTCGCGATTCGGGGCGGGCTGCTCGACGTGTTTCCCGCGACCGAGGACCGCGCCGTCCGCGTCGACCTGTTCGGCGACGAGATCGAGTCGCTGCGGTGGTTCTCCACATTCACGCAACGATCGCTGGGGGATGCCGAGAGGGTGGAGGTCGCCCCGGCGGCCGAGCTGGCCGAAGAGCATCGCGAGCTGGCCGAGATCGCGGCGCTCGAGGATGAAGGCAGCCGCCCGGACATCGCCGAGCTGCTGCCGGTCGATCAGTTTCATCCGTTTCTTCAGCTGGTTGCGCCCGACGCTCGGGTGCTGATCGCCGGTGAGGAGGACGTGGCGCCGGCGCTGGCGGACCACTGGCAGGACGTATGCGCGGCGTTCCACGACGAGGATGCGCATCAGCTCTACGAGAACCCGGAAGCGATCGCGCAGGCGCTCGGCCGGCGAGCCCGGATCGCGCTGTCGAGCATCGACCAGGATCAGCGCTTCTCGTTCCGCGCGCAGGCGGCCGAGATCGCGGCGCGGGGCGTCAAGGAGGCCGAGCCGGAGCTGGAGAAACTGGCACGGTCCGGATACCGGACGGTGGTCGCGTTCGCGCGGCGCGGCGAGGGCGAGCGGGCCGCCTACAACCTCGGACGGTTGAAGGTCAATTGGCTCGAGGAGGGACGCAACGGCTCCTCGCCGGGAGCGATCACGTTCGCGCACGCGAGACTGCAGAGCGGGTTCATCGCGCCAGGGTTTCATCTCGCGGTCGTTCCCGAGCATCGTCTCTTCCGCCGGCGCCGGGTTCCAGAACGACCTGACGCAGGCCGGCGGCGCGGCGTGTTGCGCAGCTTCACCGAGCTGCGAACCGGGGACATCGTCGTTCACGAGGACCACGGGATCGCGCGCTTCGCCGGCTTTGAGACCAAGACCGTGGCCTCCGTCACGCGCGACTACTTGTATCTGGAATACGCGGGATCTGACCGCGTATTCGTCCCGGTCGACCAACTCGCCAAGATCAGTCGCTACGTAGGGGCGGGCGGAGCTCACCCGCCGCTCTCGAAGCTCGGCGGGAACCGCTGGGACACGATCAAAGCGCGCGCACGCCGGGCGGCCCAGGAGCTTGCCGGCGAGCTGCTCACTCTCTACGCCGAGCGCAAGCGGCGCGAGGGATACGCATTCCAGATCGACACCGACTGGCAGCGGGAGTTCGAAGATGCGTTTGCGTTCACCGAGACTCCCGACCAACGCGACGCGATCGAGTTCGTCAAGGCCGACATGGAGGCGCCACGTCCGATGGACAGGCTGATCTGCGGCGACGTCGGATACGGCAAGACGGAGGTCGCGCTGAGGGCGGCCTTCAAGGCCGTTCAGGACGGCAAGCAGGTGATGCTGCTGGTGCCCACGACGATCCTCGCGCAGCAGCACTACGGCACCTTCAGCGAGCGGCTGAACGATTACCCGGTCACGATCGCCCACGTGTCGCGGTTCCGCCCGGCCGCCGAGCAGCGAGAGGCGGTGAAGCGGTTCTCCGAAGGAGCCGTAGACATCCTGATCGGGACCCACCGGCTGCTCTCGCGGGACGTCCGCGCGAAGGACCTGGGGCTGCTGATCGTCGACGAAGAGCAGCGTTTCGGCGTCAAGCAGAAAGAGCTGCTGCGCCAGCTGAAGCTGAAGGTCGACGTGATCTCGATGAGCGCGACGCCGATCCCGCGGACGCTGCAGATGTCCCTGGCCGGAGTGCGCGACATAAGCGTGATCGAGACTCCTCCCGAAGGGCGCCGTCCGGTCAAGACGTATGTAGGCGAGTACGACGAAGAGCTGGTCAAGCAGGCGCTCGAGCGCGAGCATCGCCGTGGCGGGCAAGCGTTCTTCCTGCACAATCGGGTGGAATCGATCGACGAGACCGCCGAGCGGCTCCGGGGCCTGTGTCCATCGATGCGCTTCGAGGTCGCGCACGGGCAAATGGACGAACGCGCGCTCGAGGAGCGGATGCTCCGCTTCCTGAGAGGCGACGCGGACGTGCTCGTGTGCACGAGTATCATCGAATCGGGGATCGACATTCCCCAGGCCAACACCCTGATCGTCGAGCGCGCCGACACGTTCGGGCTCGCGCAGCTCTACCAGATCCGAGGGCGGGTGGGCCGCTCGCGCGAGCGAGCCTACGCGTACCTGCTGTACCCGAGCGCCGCGGCGCTGACCGCAGAAGCGGCGCAGCGTCTCTCGGCGCTGTCCGACTACACCGAGCTGGGGGCCGGATTCAAGATCGCGATGCGCGACCTGGAGATCCGCGGCGCCGGCAACCTGCTCGGCGACGAGCAGTCCGGGCACGTGGCGGCGCTGGGCTTCGAGCTCTACATGCAGATGCTCGACGAGGCGGTCGCGGCCGCGGGCGACGGCGCCGAGCCGGAGGAGGAGTGGGAGCCGGTACGGCTCGACGTCAACGTCGACGCCTACGTGCCGGCGAGCTACATCCCCTACGAGCATGCCAAGGTCGACGTGCACCGACGGATCGCCGCGTCGCGCGAGGTGGCCGATCTGATGGTGCTGCGCGAGGAGCTCGAGGACCGCTTCGGGGAGTTGCCCGAACCGCTGCGCAACCTGCTCGCGCTGCAGCAAGCGCGAATCAAACTGGGTCAGGCGGGGGCGCGCGCGGTGACCTTCCGCGGCGGACGCCTGGCCGTTACCCCGGTCGAGCTCGATTCGGTGCGCGCCAAGCGCATCCGCGAGCAGATCCCGGAGGCGCTGTATGAGTCGGGCAAGTCACAGCTCTCGGTGCGGGTCCCGGATGATCCGCATAAGCGCTTCCCGGCGGTCGTCAAGGCGGCCGACGTGTTGCTCGCGCTCACGCGCGAAGCGGCGTAATGCAGCCGATCGGTTCTTACTGGCTTCTTCGCCAAGGCTCGCTACCATCGCCGAACTAATGAAGTTTCCGCGGCTCATCCTGGCGCTTGGCGCCTTTTTTGTGCTCGGCGCTGGAGTCTCGGCGTGCGGTGGGAGCAGCGTCCCGGACAACTCGGTAGCTGACATGGCCGGTAACCCGATCACGCTCCAGGCCTTCAACCACTGGATGTACGTCGCGGCCAAGGGCAGCTCTCAGAGCCCGAGCCAACCCGTGATCGTCCCCAACGACCCGCCCGACTTCAACAACTGCATCGCCGCCGCGCGCAAGGCGATCCCGGGCGTCGCGAAGCAGACGACCGCGCAACTGCGCAGCGAGTGCAGCCAACTCTTCACCTCGCTCTCGCAGCAGGTGATGCAGTTCCTGATCCAGTCCTACTGGTACCAGGCGCAAGCCGCCGACAAACACATCAACGTCACGAACGCGCAGGTCGAGCAGGAGTTCAACCAGGAGAAGCAGCAGCAGTTTCAGACGAACGCTGAGTTTCAGTCGTTCCTAAGCCAGACTGGCGAGACGCTCCAGGACATCCTCTATCGGGTGCGGGTGAACTTGATCCTGCAGCGCCTGGTGAAAACGCAAAGCTCGAACGTTACCCCGGCGACGATCCAGGCCTACTACAACAGCCACAAGTCGAGCTACGGGTCAGCGGAGACCCGCAACATCCGCATCGTGCTCGCAAAGACCCAGGCTGACGCGCAGGCGGCGCTGAAGGCGCTGCAGTCGGGGCAGAGCTGGACGACGGTGGTGAAGAAGTACTCGATCGATCCCACCACCAAGAACAACGGCGGCCAGCTGACGAGCGTCACCAAGGGACAGCAGGACGCCGCTCTGGGTAGTGCCGCATTTGCGGCGCCGGTCAACAAGATACTCGGGCCCGTGAAGGGTCAGCTCGCCAACGGCTATTACGTGTTCGAGGTGACGAAGATCACTCCGGCTACCCAGCAAACGCTGGCTCAGGCGACGCCGCAGATCAAGCAGCTCCTCACCACACAGAGTCAGTCCGGCGCGCAGAGCACGGTCGACAACCAGGTCAAGAAGAAGTGGCTCGGTAAGACCAATTGCCGCGCTGCGTACTCGATGAGCGACTGCAACGGGTACAAGGCGCCCAAGTCCTCCTCGACAACGAGCACCCCGTCCACCAGCTCGACGGGCTAGAGATGACCTCCGGGGCACCGGAGACAGGGGCTGCGCTGGCGCGGCTCGACGAGATCACCCGCCGGTTGCGCCAGGAATGTCCGTGGGACCGCGAGCAGAATGAGCGCACGATCGTGCCGCACACGGTGGAGGAGGCCTACGAGCTGGCCGACGCCGCGAATCGACGCGACGACGGCAAGCTGCTCGACGAGCTCGGCGACGTCCTGTTCCAGGTGTACTTCCTCTCGCTGCTGCTGGAGGAGCGGGGGGCGGGTGACCTGGCGCAGGTCGCTCGTGCGGTCACCGAGAAGCTGATCCGTCGCCATCCTCACGTGTTCGGGGACCTGCAAGCCAAGACCGCCGGCGAGGTTCTCCGTAACTGGGACCAGATCAAGCGAGAGGAGCCCGGGCGAGAGCAGGGAGTCTTCGGCGAGGTGCCCGACAACCTTCCCTCTCCGCTCTACGCACGCAAGGTGCAGCGGCGCGCCGCTTCCACCGGATTTGATTTTCCGGGAGTCGCTGGACCGCTTCAGTCGATCCGAGACGAGCTGCTCGAGCTCGAGGCGGCGAGCACCGCGCAGGAGCGCTTCCACGAGCTAGGCGACATCTTGTTCGCCGCTGTCAACATCGCTCGCAAGCTGCATGTCGACCCGGAGCTGGCGCTGCGCGCCGCCTCCGATCGATTTCGCGCACGGGTCGATGACGGCGTCGAGCTGGCCGCATCGGAAGGCAGAAGCTGGAACGATCTGCCTGCCGGCGAGCAGCTCGCCTACTACGCCCGCGCGCGACTCAGCGAAGGAGACCGAACGCCCCCATGAGCCAGATCGAACACGTGCACGCTCGGCAGATCCTCGACAGCCGTGGCAACCCCACGGTTGAGGTGGAGCTCAGCCTGCGCTCGGGTGCATGGGGCCGCACGGCGGTGCCCTCGGGCGCGTCGACCGGCGAGTTCGAAGCCACCGAGCTCCGAGATGGCGGTGCCGATTGGATGGGCAAGGGTGTCTCGCGTGCGGTCGAGAACGTCAACGGTGAGATCGCGACCGCGGTCCGCGGTCAGGATGCCTCCAGTCAGGCGGCGCTCGACCGGATGCTGATCGCGCTGGACGGGACGCCCAACAAGTCGCGGCTCGGGGCCAACGCAATTCTCGCGGTGTCACTCGCCGCTGCTCACGCAGCCGCCGCCGAGGAGCGGCTGCCGCTGTGGCGCTACTTGGGCGGAGAGACCGCCCACATCTTGCCCGTGCCGATGATGAACGTCGTCAACGGGGGAGTGCACGCCGACAACCGGGTCGATTTTCAGGAGTTCATGATCGTGCCGGTGGGGGGCAGGAACTTCAGCGATGCGCTGCGGATCGCGGTAGAGGTCTTCCACCACCTCAAGCAGACGCTCCACGAAGCGGGCAAGTCGACGGCGGTCGGGGACGAAGGAGGCTTCGCTCCCGATCTGGGCTCAAACGAGGAGGCGCTCGAGGTGCTGGTCACCGCGATTCGCAGCGCCGGATACGTCCCCGGTGAGCAAGTCGCGATCGCGATCGACCCGGCAGTCTCCGAGCTCTACCGTGACGGCGCCTACGTGCTCGAGCATGAGGGCCGGACGCTGAGCGCGACCGAACTCGCCGATTACTGGATCGAGCTCGTCGGGCGCTATCCGATCATCTCGCTCGAGGACGGGATGGCCGAGGATGACTGGGAGGGTTGGGCCACGCTGACCCAGCGGCTCGGCGAACGGCTTCAGCTGGTCGGCGACGACGTGTTCGTCACCAACACCGAGCGGCTGAAGCGCGGGATTGACAGCGGCGTGGCGAACTCGATCCTGATCAAGGTCAACCAGATCGGGACGCTGACCGAGACGCTCTCGGCGGTCAGGATGGCCCGCGAGAGTGGGTACACGGTGGTTATCTCTCATCGTTCCGGCGAGACGGAGGATGTGACGATCGCCGACCTGGCGGTCGCGACCGGCTGTGGCCAGATCAAGACCGGCGCCCCCTCGCGCTCGGATCGAGTGGCGAAGTACAACCAGTTGCTGCGGATCGAAGAGGCGCTCGGACCGGACGCGGAGTACCTCGGACGCAAGGCGTTCCGAGATTGAGAGGTCGGCTCACGGCTCCGCACGCACCGCTGCAGCAGGAAGGAGTCCGGAAACGTCGAACGAAGGGCTCACGGGATGCCGTCAGCCCGCTTCGCAACCGCAGCGCCCAGACCGAAATCCCGGACACGGACTCGTCCGCGTCGGGTTCCCTCGAGGAGCCCGCGGGTCAGGGTTCGCTGGGATCGGATCGGCCGGGTCGGACTACTGGTGGTGCTGGCGGTGGTCGCCGGCCTCTACATTCAGGACGCAATTGCATTTTTCTCGACTCACGCGCAGGCCGAGCAGCAGCTGTCGATCGTTCACCGTCTGGTCAACGCCAACAAGAGCCTGGAGCGACAGCAGCAGCAGCTGAACGACCCCGCCACGATTCAGCGGGAAGCGCGCGCCCTGGGAATGGTTCGCCCCGGCGAGCGGCCTTACGTGATCACGGGCATGCCAAACCACTAGTGGCCCGGGGGCATTGAGCCCCCAGCCGGTCAGGTTCGAAGATGTCATCGGCCTCTGGGAGGAGGGACAGCGCCGGCTGGCAAGCGCCGAGCCCTCGGATCGCGCCGTGCTCGAAAGGGTCACCGATGCGATCGTCGGGGAGCTCCGGCGCCGACTGGGAGGCATCTTCACCTTGCAGGAGCTGACCGCGCTGTACATGGAGCAGGGGACCGATTGGTGTTTCCAGCTCGCCACCGAGGTCGCGCCGTCGGCTCCGGCGGCGTGGGACGTGACTACGGTCGCGGGCGCCGCGTTTGCGCGCTACGCGCGCGAGGCGATCGATTACGCGCACGGGCGGCGGATCGCCGGGGACTGAGCCGGCCCAGAGGCCTCATTCCTCGTCGTCGGCTTCCTCGCTGCCGGCCCGCCTGATCACGATCTGGTCCTCCTCGATCGCGACCTCGACCGGCCTGTGCCCCGCCCAGTACTCGGCGTAGATCGGGTCGTCCTGAACCGCCGGGTCGAGCCACAGGCCGTAGCCCTCCTCGCCATGGTCGAAAGTCGCCTCGAGCGGACCTGTCGAACGCCTGTGACCGCGGGCGCCACGGCCCCCTCTTCTGCCTCGTCGCCGCCGAGCAGGGCGTTCCTCGTCCTCCTCGGCCTCGTCTTCCTCTTCCTCTTCCTCTTCCTCTCCCTCTTCCTCTTCCTCTTCCTCTTCCGAGCGCTCAGCTTCGGCCGCTTCGAGCTCGGCGGCGATCAAGGCATCGTCCTCGGCCCGCAGGTCGATCTCGTCGTCGTACTCGAGGCTCGGGCCGACGCCTTCGGTCTCGCCGCCCGGCTCGAGGCCTTGCTCGCGCTTGAACGCCTGAATCTGCTGCACCGTCACCTCGAGTTGGTGCGCGATCCAAGCGTCGGTCCTTCCCTGGCGGACCCAGGCACGGATTCGATTGAGCTCGGGCCGTAACGATCTACGGGTCATCTACGGCCGCGGAGACTAGTACAGTGGACGGCGAAAAGCTCCGCTGCGCATGGACCGAAACCGGTCGCGGGGATCTTGCCAGGCCAGCTGGGGCCGCTTGTGCGTAGCGGATGTCACCCGCTATGCTGACCCGCGGGCGAACGTGCCGCTCGAACCGAGAAGGAGCCGGCCGGGTTTGCTTCTAACCATCTAGGCGAGCAGGGAGGCAAGGAAATCCCATGTTGGTGCTGACGCGCAAATCGAACCAGAGCATCATGATTGGCGATGACATCGAGGTCTCGGTGCTGGCAATCATGGGAGAAAAGGTGCGGATCGGCATCCAGGCACCACGGGAGATTCCGGTGTTCCGCAAAGAGGTCTACCTCGAGATCCAGCAGGAACGCGTCGGCGGAGCCAAAGGCGTGCGCGAAGAAGTCGACGCGGCGCTCCGCGGCCTGGGAGACGCGGGCTAAACCGCCGGCGAGCCTGAGTCCGTCAGGCGAGCAGTCGGTAGAGCGTCTCGAACATCGCCGCGGTGACGATCAGCGCGGTCGCGATCAGCGCGAGGATCAGCAGCCAGAAGTGCACCGAGCTGCGCCGCTGCTCGCGCAGGTGGGTTCGCTTGCGCGAGCGTCGCAGCGCTCGGCGTTGCAGGCTCTCTCTGCGGTTACGGTCGCGCTGAGACTCGTGCAGGAACTCCTGCTCGAGCTGCGCGAGGCTCTGGCGCATCTTCATCGCCATAGCGCGAGCCTAACAGCCCCACGGGCGGTGGGAAGCCTGGCCGTGGGGCGGCGGGAACCCTGGCGTCGGACGACGGTGCGGCGCCGATCCGGGGGTGCGGTGGGCCGCACCCCCGGGGCCTGGGCCTGGGTTCAGTGCACCGCCTGCTTCTCGTAAACCTCGACGAAATGTAGGTAGTTCTCGGCAATCTGCGATGCGGCGGCCTCTCGCTCGAGGTCCTTGGACAACCATCCCTTCAGCGCGTCCCACCAGATCGAGCGGCCGATCGCAAAGCCGATGAAGCCTTCGACCGGCGCCGCCTGCTCGAGCCACTGCTCGACCTTCTCGGTCGAGGCGCCGCGCCCCAGCAAGACGCAGGTGACCCCTTCCCGCCCTTCGCCGGTGCGGGCCTGCTCGGCGAGCATCGCGGCATCGTCGCGCTCGTCGAGACCCTCAATCTTCCAGACGTCGACCTCGACCCCCGCGTTCTGCAGCTCTTCGATCGTGCGACGCATCAGCTCGGGGCGTAGCTCGCCGTCGTAGCGATCGGTTTCGCCGTCGACGCTCGCGAGCTGCTCATCGGTGGCGGGCACGAGCAGTTCGAATAGGAACTTCCGTCCGTTGGCGTGCAGCCACTCCCCCAAGCGCTTGAGCCTTTCGGTTTGGCGGGCGTTCATCCCAGGGTCGCCGTCCGGGTTGTAGCGCACCAACACCTTCGAGAAGTCCGTGTCGAACTTCTCGATGTGGGCCGGGAAATCGTCGCCGTACTGGAAATCGAACTCTTCCTGGCCGGACTTCTCGACCGGCATCGCGAGCTTCAGCTGATGCTCCTTGGCCCGCTGCGGAATATCGGAACCGAACTCCTCATCGACGAGCACGCCGGTCGCGCCTGCTTCGGCGCCGCGATTCACCGCTTCCAGCATGCCCTCGAAGATCACCCGCTTGGCGTCTGAGATCTGCTCGACCTCGTCTGGGGTGGGGTCGTCTTCGATCCCGAACATCTTCTTCTGGAACGACCCCCGATGATCGAACGCGAGGATGTACAGCTTGCCGTGATAGCCCAATGCCATCTGATCGTCCCTTCTCGTAGCTGAAAACTGCCAGCCAGTCTAACCTCGGATCGGCCAAAGGTTAGTCCTGCCGCGCGGTCTGGAGCCGCTCTTGGCAGGTGGCGTCAAATCGCCCTTCGAGCAGCTTTACAATCGACTGTTGTGAGCACCGGCGGCCCGGACCTGTTCGTGATCTGCAAGAGCTGCGGTTCGGAAGTGAGCCCCTACATAACCGAGTGTCCGTATTGCGGCAGTCGGCTACGCAAGCGTGCCCCGAAGATCGATCGGGACGGTCGGGTCGCGGAAAAGCGAAGGCGCCGCCCGCCCGCTCCCTCGCTTCCGCGCCTGCGCCCCGGGGAGATTCCCGGGATCAGGCCCGACGCGCGCCCGTACGCGACGATCGCGCTCGTTCTCGCGGGGCTCGCGGGGTGCCTGCTGTGGCGTACCACGGCGACGATTCGAGTCGAGCTAGTGGTCGCCGGCAAGCCCTGGGGCCATTGGTGGCGTCTGTTCACGGCGGCCTTCACCTACGACAACACTGGCTATGCGTTTGCCGCGCTCGGGACGATCGCGCTGTTCGGCTGGCTGCTCGAGCGTCGGCACGGCGCGCTCGCGGTGCTGGCCCTGTTTCTCGTGGGAGGCGTCGGCGGCATCGCCGCAACGGCCGCTGTCTATCAGGTGCCGGTAGTGATGGGCGCAAACGGCGCTGCGCTGGCGATGCTGGTCGCGTGGGTGATCCCGGATCTGTTCGAGCTACGCGCTCATCAGGAGGTCGATGGCGACTTGATCGGAACCGCGGTGATCGCGGCAGTGGTGGCGCTGATGCCGCTCGTCGCGACAAGCGCGAGCTGGATCGCCGACGGCGTCGGGGTCCTGGCGGGGATCGCGATCGGCCTCCCGCTCGCCCGCCTGCGCCAGGAGGCGTGATCAGACCACGCTGATGCTTCCGGGCGGCCCCTCCACGAGCTGCCCGATGAGCGCTCCGGGCACCTCGCCGGCGGCGCCGGCCGGAACGGCGGCGAGCAGCCCGCCAGATGTCATCGCGTCGCACAACAGCCAGCGCCTCGCCCGCGAGGTGCCCTCGGCGAAGGTGGCGAACTGCTCCGCGTGGGCCCGGTTGCGGCGCGTTCCGCCGGCGACTGCCTGTTCCTGGGGATCAGCCAGCAGCTCGAGGACGCCCCCGAGCGCGGGTACTGCCTCCGCGTCGAGCTCGGCGGCGAGGCCGCTGGCCAGCGCCAGCTCGTGCGTATGACCGAGCAGGCCGAATCCGGTCACATCGGTTAGCGCGTGCGCTCCGGCGCCGAGCGCGGCGCCCGCGGCGTCGCGGTTCAGCTCGGTCATCACCGCCACCGCCTCTGCAACCGGGGCGGGCAGGCCACGTTTGGACGCGGTGGAGACGGCTCCCGCTCCGAGCGGTTTGGTCAACACGAGCGCGTCGCCGGCTTTGCCCCCGGCATTGGTGAGCAGCTTGTCGGGATGGACTACGCCGGTTACGGCCATGCCGTACTTCGGCTCGGGATCATCGATCGAATGGCCCCCCAGAATCGCCACCCCCGCCTCGTCTGCGATCGCCGCCCCGCCACGGAGGATCTCGAGCAACACCTCGCCGCCGAGCTGGCCCAGCGAGAACGCCACCAGGTTCAGAGCGCCAACTGGCGTCGCCGCCATTGCGTAGATGTCCGAGAGTGCGTTCGCCGCCGCGATCCGCCCGAAGTCGAACGGCTCGTCGACGATCGGAGTGAAGAAGTCGACCGTCTGGACGATCGCCAGATCGTCGCGCAAGCGATAGGCGCCCGCGTCATCGGAGGTCCCGAAGCCGACGAGCACCCTGGGGTCGCTGCTGGTGGGCAGAGTCGCGAGCAGCGGCCCGATCTCGGCTGCGGGCAGCTTGCAGCCGCAGCCGGCGCCGTGTGAGAGCGAGGTCAGTGAAACCATCTCGTCCGTATGATCCTCGAAGTCAGTGCCGGACCGCGCCTTCACAGACGCCGAGCTCGATGCCGCGATCGAAGCGATCAGCAACCCGGAGCGGTTGCGCATGGCGCAAGATCTCGTCGCTCAAGCCGCCCCCTCGCTCCAGCGCGTCATCGCGGAGGCACTCGCGGAGGGCGGCTGGTTCGATCCCGCGCACGAGCAGGCGGTTCGCGCGGCAACCGGCGCCGACGACGCTGCCGAGCGCTTCCGAGCCGTGCGGACATTGCTGGCCGAGGAAACTCGGCTGGCGATGCTGGTCGGCGTCGCCGTAGGCTTCGAATTGGCGCGGGAGCTCGGCCACCCGCTCAACGCTACACCTCGCAAGGAGGAATGATTCTCGATGGACATCCGCTTTCTCGGCCACGCCGCCTTCGCGCTCTCCGACGGCGACACGACCGTTCTCGTTGACCCGTTTCTGACCGGTAACCCGAAGGCCGCAATTTCCGCCGAGGACATCGCCGCGAGCGCGATCTTGTTGACGCACGGGCACGCGGACCACATCGGCGACGCGGTCCCGATCGCCAAGCGCACCGGCGCGCCGGTGGTCGCGATCGTCGAAATCGCCAACGAGGTGGGCGAGGAGGGTGTCGATGCGTTCGACCCGAACATGGGGGGCACGGTCAAGTTCGACTGGGGCTGGGTCAAGCTGGTGCCCGCCTGGCACACCTCGACCACTCCCAAGGGGACCGCGAACACCCCGGCGGGGCTGCTGATCAACTTCAAGGACACGATCATCTACCACCTCGGCGACACCTGCGTGTTCTCAGACCTGCAGCTGGTCGGAAAGCGCAACCCGATCGACTACGCGCTGATGTGCATCGGCGGCCACTACACGATGGACCGCACCGACGCGGTCGACGCAGCGGGACTGATCGGCGCAAAGACGGTGATCCCCTGCCACTACAACACGTTTCCGCCGATCGAGACCGACGCGGCGGCATTCAAGTCCGACGTCGAGTCCGCGACCGAGTCGAACGTCGTGCTGCTCGAGCCCGGCGAGACTCACTCCACGTGACGCACGCGCTTGTCCTGATCCAAGCCGAGCGGTCCTCGCTCGCGAGCCTGGGCGGAGAGCTTGCCGGAATCGAGGGCGTCGCCGAGGCCTACTCGGTGACCGGCGAATGGGATTTCGTCGCGATTCTCCGCTTGCGCCAGCACGATCAGCTCGCGCAGGTGGTCACCGGACGGATCTCGCAGCTCGAGGGCGTGGTCCGCACCCAGACGATGGTCGCGTTCGAGGTCTACTCGCGACACGATCTCGAGGCGCTGTTCTCGGTCGGGCAGTGAGGACCTCAAGAATTGCGGCTGGCAGCCGTTTCGAGGGCGCGCTCGAACGCCTCGACCATCGCCGTATAGGTGTACGCCGCGACTGCCGCTCGCGCGGCCGCGCCCAGCCGCTGTCGCAGGGCCCGATCGGCCAGTAGCCGATCGATCGCCTCGCTGAGCGCGGGCCCGTCGCCGGCGGCGACGACGACTGCGGTCTCGCCGTCGCGCACGAGCCCTCCGGCGACCGCGCCGACAGCATTTGTGGCGATCACCGCCCTCGCCTGGTGCATCGCCTCGTTGCAAACCAGCCCCCACGGTTCGACGAAGCGCGCCGTCGGCACCGACGGGACCACCGCAAACTCGGCGGAGGCGTACGCCGCGGGCAGCTCGGCGCGCGGCAGGGCGCCTAGGAACCGGACCCCCCGCATGCCCTGGGCATAGTCGGCGAGCGGCCCGTCGCCAGCGATCATCAGGGTCGCCTCGCCGCGCACGCCCGGCCACGCCCGCAGTAGCACCTCGATCCCTTTCGCGGTGGTCAGCCGCCCGGCGTAGATCAAGAGCGGACCGTCCGGGAGCCGGTGCCGGAGCCTGAAGGCCTCTATTTCTGTTCGCGGAACCTCGCGGGCGAACAACTCCGGCTCGACCGCCTGAGGAGCGACGAACACGTCCTCGTCTCGGCCTCTGATTCGGGCCACGAACCGTCTGACGTGTTCGCCGTATGCGAGTACGGCGTCGGCGTGACGATAGATGTGGCGGATCGCGGGGAGCGCGAGCGCGTGCGTCGCGGAGCGAGGCTGGACCCACACCGACGCCCAGAGCACGAACTGGCGGCCGAATACCTTCGTCCCGGCGTACGCCGCCGGGAGCAGCGCCCCGCCGGCGAAGGGAGCGATCACCGTCTGGTAGCGGCGTCCCAGCGTCAGCGCGTCGCTCAGACCTCCCAACCGCCGGGCGGGAAACCTGGCCTCAGCGAGTTGGGCGTCGAGATCCGCGAACCAAGGCGGGACGTAGCGCTCGCCGCCGCCGTAGCACAGGACCTCGAGCTCGTGGCGCCGCGCGAGCTGCTCGTAAAGCGGCGTCCGATACGGGGAGAGGTAAGTGGTGAGCAGGGCGATCGCCATCGGGTGGGGGTTCGATAGACATCGTCGCGATGCGAATACTGATGCTGCACAACCGCTACCGCGCCGAAGGCGGCGAGGAACGAGCTGTCGCCAACATCATCGCGCTTCTATCGGCCCGCGGGCACGACGTGCAATTGCTCGAGCGCTCGAGCGCGGGTGTCCCCGAGCGCCTGGCGGCCCGCGGTTTGCTAGCCGGCGGCATCCGCCCCGACGAGGTCGGCGCGGCCGTCCGGCGCGCTCGCGCCGAGGTAGTCCATGGCCACAACCTGCATCCGCTGTTCGGCTGGCGGGCGCTTGCCGCCGCCCGTGACGCCGGGGCCAGAACCGTGCTTCACCTGCACAACTTTCGCCTGTTCTGCGCGATCGCGGTCGCCTACCGGGACGGCAGGCCGTGCTTTCGCTGCCGCGGCTCGAACACGCTTCCGGGCTTGCTCTTGCGCTGCCGGGGCTCCGTGGGCGAGGCGGCGGTTTACGCCGCCGGACTGCACCGTCAGCAGTCGCGTCTGTATGCGAATACCGACCGCTTCGTCGTACTGAGCGAGGCGACGGGAGCGCGGATGCACGAGCTAGGGCTGCCCGCGGAGCGGACCCGGGTGCTCGGGAACTTCGTGCCCGCCGCTGACTTCGCATCGGAGTCGCGCGCGCACCAGGGAACATATGCGCTGGCGGTCGGCCGGCTGGTGCAGGAGAAGGGCTTCGACATCGCGATCACGGCGGCGCGGGCAGCTTCGGTGCCGCTGATCGTGGCCGGCCAAGGCCCCGACGAGCAGCGGCTACGGGAGCTCGCAAGCGGTGCTGACGTGCATTTCGCCGGTTGGGTGGATCACAGCCGGCTGTCCGAGCTGCGAGCGGGGGCAGCGGTGGTGATGGTCCCGTCTCGATGTGAGGAGGCATGCCCGTTCGCCGCGCTGGACTCGCTCGCGGCTGGGGTTCCGGTGCTGGTGAGCGATCGCGGCGGGATCCCCGAGCGCGTTCCCCGCGACTCGGTGATCGCGGTCGAGGATCGTCGCGCCTGGACGAACGCGCTGGCTGCGCTGTGGCAAGACGCCGGCCTGCGGCGTCGGCGAGGACAGGAAGCGCTGGCGCTCGCGCGCGAGCTCCTGAGCGAGGATGCCTACCACCGCGCTTTGATGGCGGTCTACGACGTGGCTTGACTGTCCTGCGCATACCGGCGACGGCCTATGCTCAGGCCGGTGACCCGCCTGCGAATCGCGTCGGTGTGCCTGGCTGCAGCTGTGCTGGTGGGCGCGTGCGGAAGCTCTTCGCACAGCTCCAGCAGCGCCGCCGCGGCGAGCTCCTCGACCGCCCACTCGACCGCGAGCACCTCCGCCTCCGAGACCAGCAGCCGTACCGAAAGCGCGCGACCGGCCGCCACGAGAAGTCGAACCGCCGCCACCGGCACGCGGACCAGCTCGGCACGGCCGGCCTCGTCGACCAGTGCGGGAAATGCTCCCGCGAGTTCCTCGTCGCCGAGCGCCCCTACGGGTGGAGCCAGCCCGAGTCCACCCGCTGGAGCCAGCTCGAGTCCACCCGCGGGAGGCGCTTCCAACGTCCGGGTCCCCGCCACATTCACGATCGGCAAGGGCGGCACGCTGACTCCGCGCACGGTCTCCTCGCCGGCGTTCATCGCGATCGAACTGACGCTGATCTCCGGCGACGGCGCTGCTCACAAGGTGCTGCTGCGCACCCCGGTGCCGCACTCGCTGACGGTCCCGGCCAACGGCAAAGGCTCGATCAGGATCGCCGGCCAGCGTGCCGGCGACTACCCGGTGGAGGTAGACGGGTCGCAGCGGGGCGCGCTGCTGATTGGCGGTGAGCCCGGGCCCTAAGGTCCGAAGAGGGACGGTGGCGCTTGCATCCCGCCTCGGCCGCCGGCACCCGGGGCATCGCTGCCCGAAGCGCTGCCCGGCTCGGGCGCGCTTGGCGGCGCGGATACGGTAACCGTCGAGCTCGTGGTCGCGGCTGCGCTGTCTGTCGAGCTCGTGGTCGCGGTTTCGCTCTCCGTCGAGCTCGTGGTCGCGGTTGCGCTGTCCGTCGAGTTCGTGGTGGTCGTGGTCGTGCCGGTGGTTGGCCCGCCGGTCGTGGTCTCGGGCTGGGGCGTGGGGGGAGCAGCGGAAAGCGGGGTCGAGGTGCTGCTGGAGGTGAGGATCGTCGGGTCGGTTTCGGTTTGCGTGCGGCCCGGCGGCTGCGCGGGCGGCGGGGCAGAGGCGGCCGGCGTCACCGGCCTCCGGACCGGGGTGTTCGCGACTGGCTTGGGCGCCGGTGTGCTGAGCGCGGATTTGCTGTCGGTGCTCTTGACCTCAGCGGTGGTAAGCGGGCCCTTGGTCTTCGCGTTGGCCGCCGCCGGTGTTCTCCGCTTGCCCGCGGCTGCCGTCTTCACGTGCTCGGGGTGCGGTTCGGCGAGCGGCGCGCCGGCCGCCGCGGCGGTCCAATGTGAGTGCGCGATCGCTCGTGGCGCGGGAGCCGACCGCGGCACCGACCGCGGCACCGACCGCGGCGCCGGGGGCAAGAACGTTACGGCTTCAGGCCGCGCAGCGGCAAGCGTCGGATGGTGGACGTGCCGGCGCGAGTCGTGGGAAACCTCCACCGCTCCCGCCGTGACCAGTGCGGTGACGGCCAGACCCGCCGCGGCCTTGGTGGCGATCGTCCCGACGCCGGCCGAGATCACGCTGCCCGCCGATGAGATCGTGGCACCCGAGCCGATCGCCGCTGAGGAGCCGAGCGCGCCGGCGCTCGAGCCCGCGGCCGTCGCGCTCGAGCCACCTGCGGCGGAATGTCCCAGGTGGGAGAGCGCGAACCGTTTGAGCAGCGCGAGCGGCCCCACTAGCGGCAGCAACGCCGCTAGCGCTTTGTTGGTCTGCTTCAGGTGCGATTGGAACGCCTCGCAGCGCGCGCAGGCTCGCAGGTGGCGCCGGACCAGCGGGCTCGGCCGTCGCCGTAGACCTTCAGCGACTTCGCCGAGCTCGATCCGAACTTCTTCGCACGACAGCAGCCTCGCCTCGGCCGCCTCGGCGAGCGATATCCGCGCGCGAACCAGCAGCGACTTCACGCTCGGGACGCTCGTCTCCATCGCCTCGGCGATCTGCTCGTAGGAAAGCGCGTCCATCTCGCGGAGCACGAGCGCCGTCTTCTGGGTCTCGGGCAGGCTGTGGATATCCCCGACCAGGAGCCGAAACTCCTCTCGGTCGTGGACCTTGTCGGCGGTGCTGGCGCCGTTGTCCGAGAGGTGGACATCCATCGAGTCGACCCCGACCGGCTGACTCCTTCGCAGATGGTTGAGGCTGCGGTTGCGACAGATGCGATATAGCCAGGGCCGCACATTGATCGGGCGATCGTCGCTCTGCAGCGCGTTGAACGCAGCGGCTAGAACCTCCTGCAGCACGTCCTCGGCATCCTCGCGGGAGCCGAGCATGTGACGGCAGAAGGCAAGCAGCCGCGACTCGTAGCGGCCGACCAGCACCTCGAATGCGGAGCTGTTTCCCCGGCGCACGAGCGCAACCAGCCGCTCGTCCGATTGCAGCCGGAGCAGGGCGGAGCGACCGTGCAGGCCGACCCCCCCCGAGTATTTGAGTGCGGAGACTTCCATCCTGTGTGCGCAGAGTCCCTCAGGGCCCTCGACACGCTAGCAGCGAGATAGTTGCGGTTCCCGCCACTAACATCCGCTTACCGGCCCGGGTAGACAAATTGGCAAAGTCCGCGCACTTAAAATGCGCCGCTCGCGAGAGCTTGCGGGTTCGAGTCCCGCCCCGGGTACTCGCCGGGGTCTAGGTGGCCGCGGAGTCTAGGTGGCCGCAGTGGTGGCCGCGATCGAGCGTCTAGGCGGCCGCAGTGGTGGCCGCGATCGAGCGCGAGCTTCTCGAAGCCAGTTCGTCGAGCACGATCTCCGCGAGCCGCTGGTCGCCGTTGATCTCCAGGCGGCGTCGATCCTGATCGGGCGAGAAGGCGATGATCCAGGCCGCCGTGTCGCCGGAGACGCGCGCGTCGGCGTGCGCGGGCGGGCGCTCCAGCATCACCACCCGGCGATCGCCGAGGTCCATCAGGTACGAGGTTGATCCGTTCTCCTCGCCGCCATCGGTGATCACCAGCTCGACCGTTCCGCTCAGCGCCTCCCGGCCGCTGATCAGCCCCGGCGCGAGCCTGAAGATTGCGCCGATGTCGACGCACTCGCTGGCCCGGGGACCGCTCCATGCCCACTCATAGCCCCAGCGAGCCAGCGCGCCGAGGATCGGCATCAGCCCGCGCGCGCGGTCGGTGAGCTCGTAGTCAACCCGTGGCGGCACTTCCCGATATCGCTTCCGTGTAAGCATCCCGTCGGCGACCATCCGGTTCAGGCGAGAGCGCAGCTGCTCGGTCGAGATCCCAGGGAGCACGCGCTGAAGCTCCACGAACCGGCGTGGTCCCGCCGCCAGGTCGCGGACAATCAATAACGTCCATTTGTCGCCCACCAGATCAAGCGCGCGAGCGTCCGGCGACCATTGGTCATAGGGATGACGTTTGGGCGGTGGTACGTGCGGAATGGGATGTCTCCCGTGGACGGTTCCTACCTACCGAGGACGAGTCTAACGAACGGCCACGTTCGCAAGACCTCGACGATGCGCCGCGGACCGCCGCACGACGGCGAGCGCTCGAGTGGTGGCGAGTGTCCATCGCTGCGGGCATACTTTCCCCATGCTGAATCCGGTTGACCGGGTGCGGGCGGTCGCACGCCGGGACCCGGTACGCGCCCGCATGCACGCCGCCCGGGATCGGATTAGGAGTCCGGGCACGGCCTCGCGTGACCGACTCGCGCGAGCGTTTCGCGTGCTCCATCGCTTCTGGGTCCGCGCGATGCAGGCCAACATCACCGGCCACGCATCGATGGTCGCCTACAACATGCTGCTCGGGATCATCCCCGTGGCGCTCCTCGGGCTGTTCATCGCCGGGCAGGTCCTGTCGAGTCCCGCGGTCCAGCAGAGCATGCTGACTGACCTTCGCGGAGTGTTTCCGAACGCGACCGAGCATACGCTGCGGACCCTGCTCGACCAGATTCAGGACAAGACGACCAGCACCGGCGTACTCGCGTTGCTCGCCAGCCTGTGGCTGGCGTCCTCCTTCTGGGGCGCGCTCGACACCGCCTTTGCGCGGATCTACGGCTGTCCATCGCGCCGCTGGCTCCAGCAGAAGCGCTTCGGGCTCGCGATGGTCGGGGTCGTGCTCCTGTTCATGACCGCGACCGTCGCCGTGCCCACCGCGCAGAGCATCCTGCGGGCAGGAGTCGACGACCTGCCGCTTGATCTGGCCCGCGTCAACGCGATCGTGTACGCCGCCTCGCTTGCGATCGGTCTCGGTCTTCTGTTTGCCTGCCTGGCGCTGATCTATTCACAGGTGCCGAACTGGCGCATGCCCTGGCGCGCGGTCTGGCCGGGGGCGATCGGCGCGACGATCGCGATCGGCGCGGTCGACTACGCGTTCCCGGTGTACCTGTCGAACATCTCGACGATCGCCCGTTTCGGCACCACGATCGTGTTCGTGTTGATCGTGCTCGGCTGGTTCTACGTGCTAGCGCTGCTCATCCTCGCCGGCGGGATCGTCAACGCGTTGCGTTTGGAGGGATCGCGCTCGGCGCTTCGCTAGCGTCTGCCGTCTCGTGACCACGGAAGCCACCGACAAGGTGCATGGTGGGTTGATTGTCGCCAGGCGCCTCAAGGCACATGGCGTGAGCAAGCTGTTCACGCTGTCCGGTGGCCACCTGTTCTCCATCTACGACGGCTGTCGCGCCGAGGGGATCGAGCTCGTCGACGTGCGGCACGAACAATCCGCGGCGTTCGCGGCCGAAGGCTGGGCAAAGGTCACGCGCGAGGTCGGCGTCTGTGCCCTGACGGCCGGCCCCGGAGTCATGAACGGCATGAGCGCGCTCGCGTCGGCGAGTCAGAACCACTCACCGATGCTGGTCCTGGGCGGCCGGGCGCCGCAGTTCCGCTGGGGTCAAGGCTCCTTGCAGGAGATCGATCATCTGCCGATTGTGCGTCCGCTGGTGAAGCTCGCCGCGACCGCCGCTGAGACGAGCGAGATCGGCGCGCTGGTCGACGAGGCGATGCGGGTGGCGAGCACGCCGCGCTTCGGCCCGACGTTCATCGATTTTCCCTTGGACCAGGTGTTCATGGAGGCCGAGGAGCCCGGTTCGTCGGCCGAGTTCAAGGCGCCCCCGAGTGCCGCCTTGTCGGAGCGAGACCTGGAGCGCGCGGCCGCGCTGCTACGCGAGGCTGAGCAGCCGGTCGTGATGGCCGGGACCGGCCTCTACTGGGGGCGCGGCGAGGATCAGCTGCGTCAGCTGGCCGAGGAGCTGCAGATCCCGGTTTTCCTCAATGGCCTGGCGCGCGGCTGCCTACCCGCCGACCACGAGCTGTGCTTCTCGCGCGCGCGAGGCGCCGGACTCAGCGATGCCGACGTGGCGGTGCTGATCGGTGTCCCCCTCGACTTCCGGCTCGGGTTCGGCGCGGCCTTCAGCGCCGACGCGGAGATCATCGTGATCGACGTCGCCGAGCCCGAGCGCGATCATCCGCGGGCAGTCTCGGTCGAGCTCTATGGAGCGCTACCGGCGACGCTGGGCGCCCTCTGCGGCCTCGCGGCAGGAGGATCGGCGCGGACAGAGCGGGCACGATGGGTCGCCTCGCTGCGGCAAACGGAGCGCGAAAAGCGAGCAGCTGAGCTTCCTGAGCTCACCGACCTCAGGGCACCACTGCATCCGATGCGCATCTACGGCGAGCTTGCGCAAATGCTCGACCGGGACGCGATCGTGATCGGCGACGGTGGCGACTTCGTCTCGTTCGCCGGCCGGCTGATCGACTCCTATCGCCCGGGCTGCTGGCTTGACCCCGGACCCTTCGGCTGCTTGGGCTCGGGACCCGGGTACGCGCTCGCCGCGAAGCTCGCGCACCCTGACCGGCAGGTCGTGCTGCTGCTCGGCGACGGCGCGTTTGGCTTTTCCGCGATGGAGTTCGACACCCTCGCCCGCCACGACGTCGCGGTTGTAGCGGTGATCGGCAACAACGGCATCTGGGCGCTCGAGAAGTACCCGATGGAATTCCTCTATGGCTATTCGGTGGTAGCCGAACTGCGGCCCGAGACCCCTTACCACCAGATGGTGCAGGCCCTTGGCTGCCACGGCGAGCTGGTACGCGAGCCCGAGGAGCTGAGGCCGGCGCTCGAGCGGGCATTCGAAAGCCGGCAACCCGCGCTCGTGAACGTGCTCACGGATCCGAGCGTGGTGTATCCGCGCCGGGCGCAACTGGCTTAGTGGGTGTTTGAGGCATTCGCGGGGGCGCTCGACGCCGAGGTGGATCTGATCCCGAGGGCCGGGCACCTCGCTCGACGTTCTCTGATCCCGGACCCGAGTCGGGTGAGCTTCACCGGCCGAGATGGGCCGGCCGCGAGGAAGCAGGAGTAAATCGACGCTTGGCGCGGGCTACCGTTACATCGGGCCCCGCCCCGTGGTCGAGTGTCACGGTAGCCCGCGTGTAGCGGGCAAACGTCACGTTCGATCTACGGGAATATTTGAGTGTCCCGCTAGCCCGTCCAGGGCGGGCTACTGTTACGCGCGACCGACGGGGAGATTCGAATGTCACGTCGACCCGCCTCGGCGCGGCGCGGAGCGGAGCGGCTAGCGCTCGCGGTTCGGCCCCGGAACGAAAGCCGCCCGCATTTCAGCGGGCGGCTTCCGATCCAGGTTGGCCCCTCGGGACGGGCAGGGGTACGTGCCAGAGGGGGCCATTTGTTGGCTCGGACGGCGGGAGGCGCCGATGTCTGCGGCTTCGCCCGAGCCTATGTTGTCTGGTTAAGGATCGGAACCTCCGAACCTTGCCCAGAGCGACATAATCCTCGCTGAAATGAGCGCCGACAATCGTACATCCGTCCAGGTGGTGCTCCAAATTACCTAGACATATGTTTGAGGACCGTGCCATCGCCGTCGCCGCGGTAGTGGGTCTCGACCGACGTCTCTACGCCAGCCCGGGCCCGGGACCGGTCCTACGTCTCACGCCAGTCCGGGCCCGGGACCCCGTCCGATTCCTCACGCCAGGCCGGGCCCGGGACCCCGTCCGATTCCTCACGCCAGCCCGAGCGCGGCGCCACGAAGGATGTCGTGCTCTGAGACCTCGACCCGCGGGAGCCCGAACACCCTCAGCACCTCGGTGAGGATCACGGCCCCCGCGACGATCGTCGGTGCCCGATCGGGGTGCAGCCCCGGCACTTCCCGTCGCTCCTCGAGCGTCAACGCTGCGAGGTGCTCGAGGATCTCGTCGCACTGCTCGCGGGTGAGCAGGTAGCCCTGCACCTTGTTCGGGTCGTAAGGCTCGAGCTGCTGGGCAATCGCCGCGAGCGAAGTGGCCGTGCCGGCGACCGCGATCGCGTGAGCGACCGACTCCAGATGCCTGCCGGGCACCGCGTCGGCGACGATCGAGCGCACGTCGGCTGCCAGTTCGTCGAGCTGTTCGCGCGTTGGCGGGTCGGAGGCCAAATAGCGCTCGGTCTGGCGAACGACGCCGGCCTGAGTTGAAACGTTGAAGATCCGCTCGCCCGCGACGCCGATCACGAGCTCAGTCGAACCGCCGCCGATATCGATCACCATCGTCGTCGTCTGATCTTCTGGGTCACGCTCGCTGGTCGCCCCCAGGAACGTCAGCCGCGCTTCCTCGTCGCCGGCCAGGACCTGGGCTCTCAGCCCGTAGCGCTCCTCGACGGTGCGCGCGAACTCGGGTCCGTTGGCCGCATCGCGCACGGCGCTCGTCAGCACCGCCACCGCCGCATCGCATTCGTGCTTGTCGATCAACGGCCGGTACTCGTCGAGCGTTGCGTAGACCCGCTGCATCGCATCCTCGCGCAGCCGCCCATCGGCATCGACCCCGGCGCCCAAGCGGGTGATTGTCGTCCGCCGCTCGAGCTCGTCCGTCACCCGGCCCTCGACCACATCGGCAATCAGCAGCCGAGTCGAGTTGGTCCCGATGTCGACTACCGCGACCCGCAACGTCAGTCCAGCTTGTTGGCTTGGTAGGGCATCGTTCGACCTTCCAGACCGGCGAGCAGGTTCTCGACCGCCCGCTCGGTCATCTTCTCTCGCGCCGCCCGCGTCGCCGAACCAATGTGCGGCACGATCAGCAGGTTCGGAGCGCTGAGCAACGGATCGCCCGCCGGCAGCGGCTCCGGATCGGTGACGTCGAGTGCGGCGCCGGCGATCGCCCCTTCAGTCAGAGCTTCCCGTAGCGCGACTTGATCGACGATCTGACCGCGGGCGGTGTTGATGAGGATCGCGGTGGAGCGCATCCGCGCGAGCGCCTGGCGGTCGATCAAGTGATAGGTATCCGGCGTCAGCGGGCAATGCAGCGAGACGAAGTCCGCCTGCGCCAGCACCTCCTCGAGCGGCTGGCCACCGCCGGCGCTGGCGTAGATCACGGTCATCTCGAAGCCCGCGGCGCGCCGCGCCACCGCACGCCCGATCCGCCCGTGGCCGACGATCCCCAGCGTCGTCCCGTGGACTTCGCTCCCGAGAAAGCTCGCCGGCCCCCAAGTGGCCCAACCGCCGCTGTCAACCGCTGCGATCGCCTCGGGCAGCTTCCTCGCCGCCGCGAGCAACAGCGCGAACGTGAGGTCGGCCGTCGCATCGGTCAACACATCGGGCGTGTGGCCGACCGGGATCCCGTGCGCTGTGGCGGCGGGGAGATCTATGTTGTCGAGACCGACGGCATAATTCGAGATCGCGCGCAACAGCTTGCAGTGCTGGAGCAGGTTCTCGTCGACGCGATCGCTGAGCAAGGTGAGGAGCCCTTCCACCTCAGCCGCATGCGCGGCGAGCTCCTCAGCACTGGGTGGCAGGTGATCCGGCCACACCTCGACGTCATGCAAGCTCTTCAGCCGGTCGAGCGCCGGCCCTGGAATCATGCGCGAGACGAACACTCGAGCCATAGAGGCGGATTCTTACCGTTCTTGGCGCGACACGGTCGCCCGAGTGCTAGTGCAAGGGTTCTGCGACGGCCTGGGGACTCTGCGATCGCCGCGGAACTCGCGGTAACCCGAACGCGACGACCGCGACGCCAATCGCCGCGAACACGGCCGCGATCAAGAACGCGAGCCGGAACCCACTTGTCAGTGCTGCCTGCTCTCCAATCACGCGATGCAGGTCGGTGTTGGTCCGGCTTGTGGCAATCGCCGCCAAGATCGCCAGCCCCAAAGCGCCGCCGACCAGTCGAGAGGTGTTGACGAGCCCGGACGCAAGGCCGGCCTCGCTCGGCACCACGCCGGCGACCGCCGAGATCGTCACGGGCACTAGTGCGAGTCCACCGCCAATCGCGGCCAGCAGCGAGGCCGCCAGAACATCGCTGAGATAGGTGCCGTGGACCGAGATACGAGTGAAGAGGAGCAGCCCAGCCGTGAGCGACACCAGTCCGACCGCCAGCAGCGGCTTCGCTCCGAAGCGGCTCACCCAGCGGGAGGCGAGCGTCGAGCCGGCGACGATGCACAGCGTCATTGGCAAGAACGCCAGTCCCGCTTCGATCGGCGTGTACCCGAGAACCTGCTGCACGTATAGCGAGAGGAAGAACCACATCCCGAACATCGATGCACCGATCAGGAACATCACCAGGTTCGACGCGCTCAGCGTGCGCGAGGCAAAGATCCGCAGCGGCATCAGCGGCGCGGTCGCGAACCGGCCCTCGACCGCGACGAACACGATCACCAGCAGCAACCCGAGCACCATGATCCCGATCGTCTCGAGCGAGCCCCAGCCCGTGACATCGGTGCGCACGATCCCGAACACGAGCAGCGACAGGCCGACGGTCGCGGTAAGCGCCCCGACCAAGTCAAAACCGGGAGCACGCTTGGGATTGCGGCCTTCCGCGACGTAGCGCTGGGCGAGCAGCGCCGCACCTAGCCCGATCGGGACATTGATGAACAGAATCCAGCGCCAGCTGAGAAGGTCGGTCAGCACGCCGCCGAGCAGCACTCCGGCGGCGCCACCCGCGCCGCCCATCGCCCCCCAGATCCCGACTGCGCGGTTGCGTGCCGCTCCCTCCGAGAAGGTGGCGGTCAGGATCGAGAGCGAGGCCGGCGCGACCACCGCCCCGCCCAGGCCCTGCACGGCCCTCGCCACGATCAGCTGGACCTGACTTTGGGCAAACCCTCCGGCAACCGATGCCAGCGCGAACAACAGCAAACCGCTGACGAACACCCGGCGGCGACCGATCAGGTCGGCGGCGCGGCCGCCCAGCAGCATGAATCCCGCGAACGTGACCGTGTACGCGTTCACGACCCACTGGAGATCCTGCTCGGAGAAGCGAAGCGCGTGGCGGATCGACGGCAGCGCGACGTTGACGACTGAAACGTCCAGAATCACCATGAACTGCGCCAGGCAGGACAGCAACAGCGTTGCCGTCAGGTGCTGGTCATGGGACTCTCCGCGCGGTTGACGGGCGCCAGTCGCCGATTGCGCGGTCGCTGCGGTTCCCGTGCCGCCTGGGTTTGTGCGCTGCGCGGTTGGGGCAGCTTCTGCCATCGGACTCTTCCACTCGCGGTACGATGAATCTCGAACATCATAACAAAATGTTCGATGTACGTCGTACAATCGTAGTAGAAGACACTGACCGCCGAGGGGGATGACAACCGTGATCACTGAGGCCGCGAGATCGATCGCGACGTCGCATCCGGAACAGGAGCTCGCGTCGCCGGCCGAGGTGGCGATCGCGTCGCCGGGCGAGAAGGCGATCGCGTCGCCGCTCAAGGGGGCGATCGCGTCGCAGGCGAAGAAGGCAATCGCGGCCTCCGAGTCGCTGCCGCACCCGGACCGCGGTAAGCTCGAGCTCGCTGCCGTCCTCCACGCCCTCAGCGATCCGATGCGGCTGCGGATCGTCGCCAAGCTCGCTGCCGGCGAGGAGCGGACCTGCAAGAGCATCGATCTTCCGGTCGTGAAGTCGACCTGCACCCATCACTTTCGTGTGCTGCGCGAGGCGGGAGTGATCCGCCAGCGCCAGGAAGGCACGGCTCGGCTGAATTCGCTGCGGCGGGCGGACCTCGAGGAGCGCTTCCCGGGTTTGCTCGACGCGGTGCTGCGCTCGGCGCGCTAGCGCTGTCGTGGTCCGGCGGTGCGCGCGGAGTCGATCAGCCTCGGCTCTGAGCAGCCGTCTCGGACGCTGGTGTTGACGTTCGACAACCTCGGCGAGGCGAGCGAGCTGGAGCGTGGAACCTGGCCCCACGGGGCGCCTCTCGGAAGGCATCCGTCGGTGACCGTGGCGCTACCGCGACTGCTCGACGAGCTTGATGCAAACGCCCTCAGCGCCACGTTCTTCGTCGAGGCGATCAACTGCGAGCTGTATCCGGAGGCTCTGCACGAGATGATCCGGCGCGGCCACGAAATCGGGATCCACGGTTGGCGTCACGAGTCCTGGTCGCAGCTGACCTCGGAGCGGGAACTCGAGGCGTTGAAGCGCTCGCTCGATGCTTTTGCGACGCTCGGGATCGAGGTCACCGGGTTTCGGCCGCCGGGGGGAGAATTGACCAAGAACTCCCCGCGGCTGCTGCACGAGAACGGCATCAGCTGGTGCTCACCAACCGGGATTGACGCCGGCCTGCGCGAGGGGCTTGCGTGGGTGCCGTTTGACTGGGAGCTAGTCGACGCCTACTACCTGATGGAGGAATTTGCGCCGCTACGGTCGCGCCACGGCGAGCGCCGCGTCCCGCGTGCTCCCGCCGAGGTGGCCGACTTGATGTGGGGGCGGTTGCAGTCGACGCGCGAGCTGCGGACGATGATCCTGCACCCCTTCCTGATGGTGGACGATGCCTGGTGGCACGGTGTAAGCGAGCTGCTGGCATGGATCGCTTCCCTGGCAGAAGCACGCGTGATGCCCGGAGGGCAGTTCGCGCGCTGGCTGATCGACGGTCAATCCTCAGGTTCTGGCGTGTTTACCGCGGAGAAGTAAGATCGACGGCCAGTCGGAGCGAGGAAGAGGAGCAACTCGATGCCCAACCCAGGTTTTGTTCGCGGCACCCATCACCTGACCTTCTGCGTAGGGGGCGCGCAAGAGGACTACGACTTCCACGTGCGGTTGCTCGGGCTCAAGAGCGTGAAGAAGACCGTTCTGTTCGACGGCGAGCTCCCGATCTACCACCTCTACTACGGCAACCGGCTCGGTGACATCAGCACGCTGTTGACCGCCTTCCCGTACCGCCAGGCGGGATGGATGGGCAAGCGAGGCACCAACCAGCTGAAGACGCTGCTGCTATCGGTGCCCGTCGACTCGATCGGGTTCTGGGCCGACCGGCTCGCCGCGGCCGGCGTCGATCAAGAGCGCACCCAGCTGTTCGGGACCGAGCGGCTGAACTTCAAGCATCCGTGCGGAATCGACTACACGATCGTGGGCGATCCGGAGCCCGATTCGCGCGAGCCCTACGTGGACGGCGACGTCCCCGCGGAGCACGCGATCCGAGGCGCGTACGGGACCACCACCTCGGTACGCGAGCCCGACCCGCAGACGTTCTTCATCACCGAGGGGCTCGGTGGGACGCTGCTCCGCTCCGACAGTGGACACCATCAGTTTCAGATCGGCGACGACCAGGGCCACGGGCGGATGCTCGAGCTCGTCGAGCAGCCCGATTTTCCGCAGGGAACATGGCACTTCGGCGAGGGCACGATTCATCACCACGCGCTCGACGCGGTCACCGCCGAGAATCAGGCAGTGGTCAAGGACTGGATCGTCGGGCTCGGTTTCACCGATGTCTCCGATGTGAAGGATCGCGGCTACTTCTACTCCGTCTACATGCGCAGCCCGGGCGGGGCCCTGATCGAGCTCGCGTACTCGACGCCGCAGGGGTTTCAGATCGACGAGGCCGAGGATCAGCTCGGCACGCACATGTGCATCCCGCCGCATTGGGAGCATCGCCGGAGCGAGATCGCCGGGCTCGAGCCGATCGACACGATCGAGACCGTGGTCGGGTAGGGGGCTCTTCCGGGTGGTTTTCGACTCAACTTGCTCTCAGGCCCGTCGAACCGCCCGTCCTCGCCTGGGCCTGGTCTAGCCCGCCCGATAAAGGATCACATTGCGGTCCAAGCGACCGCCGGAGAAACCCTCCGGTCTTCCCCCTTGCGCATCGAGGTACGCGAGCTGGCGGGAAATAGTCCCGAGCGGACCGGGGAAGCTGTGGTCGAGCATCCAGCTCTGCAGCGCGACCCCGTCGCCGGCGGTCTCGATCACCCGCAATGCGCGGGCCTGCTGCGGGTAGTCGATCAACGACGCGGTCTCGATCAACCAGTAGCCGCCGCTGAAGTTTGCCCGCGGCGAGATCTGGTTGCGGTGGGTGTGGCCGGCGAGTGCCGCGATCACGCGTGGATCGCGGTCCATTAGCGCGAGCAGCTGCTCGCCTCCCTGCGACCCGGCGAGCGGCTGGTGGGAGACCACGATCACCCATCGATCTCCCGCCGCGGCCAGCTGCGAGGACAGCCACGCGGGCTGGCCGGGGCGGACCAGGCCGCCCGAGCCACCGGCCCGGCGCGCCAGGTCGAGCGCGATCACCCGGACCCTCGACCCGACATCGAAGTAGTAGTCCAGGGTCAGACCGCTCGCGGCCCGCGAACCCCCGCTCGCGTCTCGCAAAGCCCCGCCCTCGACCCGCGAACCCCCGCTCGCCGCTCGCAGCCCCGCTACCACATGATCGGCGTCCATCTCCGCGCGGCCCGGATCCGCCGGAACCGGGACCTTTGGACCGGCTAGTGCTTTTCCGAGCAGCAGATCGACCAACGCCGGTTCGAGCGGACCGTCGGGTGAGTACCCGCTGCCCAGCGAGATCCCCGGTGGCAGCGTGAGTCCGGGTGGCAGCTCCCATACCGCCTCGTCGCCGAGCGCGAGGGCGCGGGTCTGCGCGGTCGGGACGACCTCGCCGGCGACGAGGATGTCGTGATCCCCCAGCACCGGATACCACGGTCCTTGCAGGCCGACGCTGGTGAATCGCCGGACCGCCCTCTGCAGCAGTCCGGGGTGGCGGGGAGCATCGAGGTCCGGCCGGTAGTAGAACGGGTCGGCGTTGGATTCGGATTGGACGCCGAAGTAGCCGCGGGGTCCGCTACCAGGCTGTACGGTGCCGCCGTGGAGCACTTCGAGCGCTTGCTTGAGCTCGTTGCGCTGGTCGTTGTCGATCAAGTCGCCTCCCTGGATCACCGCATCGGGAGCGAGCGCCCTGACCGCCCGCACCGCGCCGGCCAGGACCTGGGCGGTGAGCGTCTCCTGGGGCCGGAAGGTCGACTGGAACGGCGGTCCGAGGCGGTCGAGAAACGTCACTCGCGCCGGCGAGGAGGCATCGAGCACGTGGGCGTCAGTGATGTGGGCCACCGCGGCCAGCGCCCGCCGGTGGGGCTCAGGCGCACCCAGCTCCGTGCGGGCGATCAAGGCTTCGCCCGCGCCCGGCCGCAGGACCCCCGTACCGTCCGGGTCAGCCCAGGTCGAGCGCAGCGTCGAGCCGCTCTCGGAGGCGGAGGAGCCCGAGCGTGAGCTGCCACAGCCTCCCGCAAGCAGCGCCGCCGTAGCTGCGCCCAGGCGCAGGGCGTCGCGCCTGGTGACCCCGCCGCTCACTTCGCGACCACCCCTGGGATCATGTCGCGGCCATCCCCGCGATCACTGCCTCGCGCGTCGTCTGCCGTGCCACCCAGAAGACCGCGACTGCGCTGGCGAGCGCGAGCCCCGCGAGCACCGCGGCGATCTCCAGCGCCCCGGCGGCAAGCGGCAGGGACGCGTAGTTGGCGGCAAGCCGCGACATCGCCGGTCCCAGGACAAGCCGCTCGAGCACGATTCCAAGCAGCCCGGCCGGGATCACCAGCGCCAGGACAGCCCCCGTCAGAAGCTGCCGCACCGCCGGCGGCCCGGCCCCGAAAGCCCGCAGCACGGCGATTGTCCGGCGACGCTCCTGGACCGTCAGCGCGGTTGCCTGGATCAGCGCGTACACGCATACCAGGCCGTCGACGATTGCGACCGCACGGAGGATCGCGCGCAACGTGTCGACGAGCGCTACTCCGTGTCCGGTCGCGGTCGTCGCCGGGGCCGCGCTGGGGCCGAGCGCGTCACTGATCGCGGTCAGGTTGGCTCCCGGAAACGCGCGGATCGCGAGCACCTCGGGAACGTTCGGATCGTCCGCCAGCAGGGCCGCGGCGGGGACGTAGGCAACGCGGCCGTCGTGGTCGAGCGAGCTGACGAGGCCGCTGACCGTGAGCCGCAGCTCCTTGCCCGAGGGAAGCTCGAGCGCGAGGGTCGAGCCGGGCGAGAGGCCGAGCGCGTCGGCGAGCCCGACGCCCACCTCCGCCTGGTCTGGTCCACCGATTCGCGTGCCCTGCGCGAGCGGCGGCGCCTCGAAGCTCACGTGGTTGCCCGGATAGCCGATCACGTCGATCGTCTCGCCGAGCGAGAAGGAGTCGGCGGCCAGCTCCTCATAGCGCGGCGCCACCGCCTGCACCCCCGGGATCGCACGGATCCGCGGTACTGCCGAGGGCGGTAGCGATGCGGTCAGCTGGTAGCGCTGGCCAAGCTCGCCGGGGTTCGTCTCGAGCGCGGTCAGCGCGGACGCCAGCGCGAGCATCAGCAGCACAAACCCGGTCGCGAAGCCAAGCGCGGTGGCGGTGCTCAGGAGCCGCGCGACGCGAGCCCCGACCAGGCGCCCGCCGAGAATCGTCAGCCCCGCGGCCGAGAGCCGGAACCCTCGAAGCCGCCGCTCCCGCCCCCGCGGGCCGAGCTCGGCGCCCTGCAACAGCTCGACGGGCGGCCGGCCCGCGGTTCGCCAAGCTGGCCAGGCGGCCGCGGCCACCGGGATCGCGACGCTCGCGAGCCACGCGCCGAGCAGTGGCCCCAGCAGGCCAACCCCGGCCGGCGGCTCATTGAGCATCGTCAGCAACCGAGTCGTCGGCCCGTAGGTCGCCAACGTGCCGGCGAGCATCCCGACCGTCGCCGCGGGGGCCGCGACCAGGGCCGCTTCGAGGGCCTGCGCGCAGGTCAGGTGCCCGCGTGATGCACCGATCGCGCGACGGACGCCGATCGCGCCGAGACGTCGTTGCACCTCCGCCCGAGCCGAGGAAGCGAGCATCACGGCCGCCGTCGCGAGCGCGATCAACGACAGCGCGACCAGCAAATCGATCACGATGCCGGCCGCTTGGTCGAGCAGCACGCGCACCCCGGAGCGGGTGACGAACTGCAGCCCCTGAAGCCCGTAGCTGATCGCCCGGGCCTGTACCAGCACCTCGTTCAGGTAGCGCGGGTCCCGCAGCCAGATCTGCGCCAGGTTCACCGTCGGGTTCGTCGCCGCGCCGAAGCTGGCTTGCACCGTCGCCTGGGAGACGTAGACGCGCGGCACCGCGAGCGGGTAGGAGACGTTGTCAGGCGCTTGTGAGAAGCCGACGACGCGCTCGCTGCCGAGCCCGCCGATCTCGAGCGAGCTGCCCAGTCCGATTTTCCAGGCGGTCGCCAGCCCTCGCTCGACGACGACCTGGCCGGGCTGCGCCGGCGAGATGTCGTGCCCGGCGACGATCGCATAGCCGCGGCGACCGGGCCCGACGATCTCGACCGAGGCGCTGTCGCTGCTGTGATCGCCGACGTCGAGCTCCGCGTCGGTCACCTCCTGGCGCAGCGAGAAACCGGAGATGTCCGGCAATGCTTGGATCCGCTGGGCGACGCGGCCGGCGGACTGTGGGTTGAAGCGCACGATTATGTCTGGCAGGCCGGCCGCGCTTGCTGCGCGCTCGAAGCCCAGCCCGAGGCTGTCGGAGACGACCAGCGAGGCGCCGAGCATTGCCGCCGCCAGCGCGATCCCGATCGCGCCGAGCAGCGACCGGCGGCGGCGCAGACGGAGCCCGAGGCGAGCGTCCGCGAACGCGCTGCTCACGCCGATTGCCTGAGCCGCGTGGGCGAGGGCGCTTGCTCGGCAGGGGCCGCGGGCGCTCGCGCGGCCTCGAGCCGACCGTCGCGGAGGTGCAGGATGCGATCGGCGATCGCGGCCGCCTCAGGCTCGTGAGTGACGATTACCACCGCGCGATCGCTCAGGTTTCGCAGCAGCGCCAGCACGATCGCACCGTTGTCATGGTCGAGATTGCCGGTCGGTTCGTCGGCGAGCACCAGCTCCGGGTCGCCGACCAGCGCCCGCGCGATCGCGAACCGCTGCTGCTCACCGCCGGAGAGCTCGTGCGGTCGCCGGTCGGCGATCGCGGAAAGACCGAGCTCGCCGATCAGCGCCCGAGCCCGCCGCTCGCCACCCCGGCGCGCTCCCGGCAGGCGAGCGGGCAGTAACACGTTCTCCGCTCCGCTCAGCTCCTCGATCAGGTGAAAGGACTGGAACACGAAGCCGATGTGCCGCAGCCGCGTCCGCGCCAGGCTCCGAGGCCGCTGAGCGGTGAGCTCCTGGCCGGCCAGCACGATCTCGCCCGCATCGGGCTTGTCGAGACCGCCGAGCAGGTGGAGCAAGGTCGATTTGCCGCTGCCCGACCGGCCGAGCACCGCGACCACCTCGCCGGCCTCGACCTCGAGGCTCGCGAGGTCGAGTACTCGCCGGGCCGCGCGGCCCACGCCCAGCGTCTTCGTGATCCCCCGAGCCTCCAAAACCGGCACTAGCCGCAACGTTAGCGCCGGGGTCGATCCCTGCAAGCAGGTTGCCACTACCGCTGTCTCGGCGCTTTGATCAAATATCGATGTGACGGCGCATCGCCTCACCCTCCCGCGGGTCGCGCTTGGCTGTGGCAACTTCGGCGGCGTTGGCTCGGCTCCGGAGTTGTTCGGGCAGGGCCTCGATCAGGCGCAGGCGTTCGCGTTGATGGACGCGGCGTGGGAGCTCGGGATCACCCACTTCGACACCGCCGACGCCTACGGCGGCGGACGCAGCGAGCTTATGATCGGGGCATGGATGCGCGACCGCGGGATGCGACCGCGGCTGACGACCAAGACCTTCAATCCGATGGCGGCCGGAGCCGATCGGGGGCTTTCGCCCGAGCGCGTCACCGCCCAGCTCGACGCGAGCCTCGAGCGGCTCGGCGTCGACCATGTCGATCTGTACCTCGCGCACGACTACGACCCCGAGGTGCCGCTCGAGGAGACCTTTACCGCCTTCGAGGAGCAGCGTGCGGCCGGGCTGATCGGGGCCTACGGCGTAAGCAACTTCGACGCCTCACAGCTCGAGGCGGCGCTCGCCGCCGGTGCGCCGCAGGCGATCCAGAACTCGCACTCGCTGCTTGACCGCGGCGACGAGGACTCGCTGCTCCCGCTGTGCGCCAAACACGATCTCGCCTACCTGGCGTTTGGCCCGCTGGCGGGCGGCTGGCTGACCGGGAAGTACCGCCGCGGCGAGCCGTTTCCCAGCGGCTCGCGGATGACGCAGCGCCCCGAGCCCTACCAGGGATTCCTCAACGACGCGACGTTCGCCGCGGTGGAGCGCTTACGCGGATTGGCGGCCGGACGGCACACGTCGATGGCAGCGGTGGCGCTCGCCTGGTTGTTTTCAGATGGCCGCGTCACGCAGGTGGTCACCGGGCCGGGGGCGCCGGCGCAGCTGACGCCGATCGGCGAGGCACTGGAGCATCCATTGAGCGATGATGAACGGGCTCTGCTCGACACCGTGTTCAGAGGATGAGCATGCTGGTCTTGAACTACGAGGACGTGATCGCCGCCCTGCCGCCGGCGGATTGTGCCGCTGCGATGGCCGAGGTGCTCGCCGCGCACACACGCGGCGAGGCATACATGCCGTTGCGTCCGGTGATGGCCGCGCCCGGCGCCGCCGGGTTGATGGGGCTGATGCCCGCCTGGCGAGGAGGCGATCAGGCGGTGTTCGCGCTCAAGGCGATCTGCGTGATCCGGGATAACCCGGCGCGAGGGCTCGATGCCCATCAAGGCACGGTGACGCTGTTCGACGGCGAGACGGGGGTTCCGGCAGCGATCGTCAACGCATCGGCGATCACCGAGGTGCGGACAGCCGCGGTCAGCGCCGTAGCGACCCGGTTCCTCGCCCGCGCCGATGCCCGCGTGCTGGCGATCCTCGGCTCGGGGGTGCAGGGGCGAGCGCATCTGGATGCGCTGCTCCCGATCAGACGGTTTGAGTCGGTGCGGGTCTACTCGCCCACCGAGGCGCACGCCCGCGAGCTGTTGGCTCGCCAGGCGGCGGTGCCGGCGAGCGTCGCGCCGAGCGCCGAGGAGGCGGTCCGGGGAGCCGACGTGGTCGTCCTCGCGACCAGCTCTCGGGAGCCGGTGATCGAGCGCGAGTGGCTCTCGCCGGGGTCGCACGTAAACGCGGTCGGCGCGAGCACTCCCGATGCGCGCGAGCTCGATCTCGAAACGGTCGCCGCAAGCGCGCTGTTCTGCGACAGCCGCGAGTCGCTGCGCAATGAGGCCGGCGAATTCAGGCTGGCGCTCTCGGAGGGCGTGATCGGCGGGGCGGAACATGTTCGTGCGGAGCTCGGCGAAGTGCTGACGGGCCGCGCGCGCGGCCGCGAGAGCGACGACGAGCTGACCCTGTTTCGCTCGCTCGGGCTGGCTGTCGAGGACCTGGCGGCCGCGGAGCTAGCGGTCAGGCGCGCCCGGGGGCGAGGACTCGGGGTCGAGGTCGAGTTGTGATCGAGCTGGCCGCGGTCCAGGCGGCACGGGAGCGAATCGCCGACGTCGCGGTCCGTACCCCGCTCGTGCCGCTGCGCCTGGAGGGGGCGCCGGCCGAGATCCACCTGAAGCTCGAGACGCTGCAGCCGGTCAACTCGTTCAAGATCCGGGGTGCGGCGAACGCGATCCGCAGCACCCCTGACATCGAGCGCGCTGGCGGCCTGCTCACCGCCAGCGCGGGGAACATGGCACAAGGGGTTGCCTGGGTGGCGCGCGAGCTCGGGCTGCCGGCCACGATCGCGGTGCCAGAGCATGCCCCGCAGGCGAAGCTGGCGGCGATCGAGCGGCTCGGCGGACGGGTTGTGAAATTGCCCTACGAGGAGTGGTGGGACGCGATCGTGACGAGCAGCATCGACGGCCTCCCGGGCCGGTTCGTGCATCCGGTCGCGGACGACGCGGTGATCGCCGGCAACGGCACGATCGGTCTCGAGATCCTCGAGGATCTGTCCGATCCCGACGCGGTCGTGATCCCGTATGGGGGCGGCGGCCTCACGGTCGGGATCGCGAGCGTGATCCGCGCGCTGCGGCCAGAGACCAAGGTCTACGCGGCCGAGCCGGCGACCGGGGCGGCACTCGCCGCCGCGCTCGCGGCCGGGGCGCCGACCGAGATCGACTACCGGCCTTCGTTCGTCGACGGCGCGGGCAGCCGGCGGGTGCTCGACTCGATGTGGCCGCGCGTCGCACCGCTCCTCGACGGCGCCTTCGCGGTCCCGATCGCCGACGCGGCCGCCGCGGTGAGGACGCTCGCCGAGCGCCTCCGGGTGATCGCCGAGGGCGCCGGCGCGCTGGCGACTGCCGCCGCGCTGGCGGGCAAGGCCGGGTCCGGGAACGTGGTTTGCATCGTCTCGGGCGGGAACATCGACTTGGCCAAGCTGGCCGAAATTCTGAAGGGTGGTCAGGGGTGAGCGAGGACCTCAAGGCTCCGGTCCTTCCAGGCCGCGGCGACAGCGACTACGAACGATATCTGCGCACCGACGAGCTGCTGTCACTGCAGAAGACTCCCGAGGAGCGAGTTCATCACGACGAGCTGTTGTTCCAGACCGTGCATCAGTCCTCAGAGCTGTGGCTGAAGCTGGCGGTCAGCGAGGTCGATGGGGCGGCGGCGGCGCTGGAGCGATCCGAGGTGCCGCCGGCGCTACGGCTGCTGCGGCGCTCGGTCCTGTGCTTGCAGTACGTCACCTCGCAGCTGGAGATGCTCAACCAGATGGATCCCTGGGAATATCACCAGATCCGGGTCGTGCTCGGCCACGGCAGCGGCTTTGACTCGCCGGGGTTCCGCCAGGTGCCACGGGTGACGCAGCGGCTCGCCAAGGCCTTTGACCGGCTGCTCGAGCAGGCCGGGCTGACGCTGTCCGAGCTCTATCAGCGCGGCCGGGAGCACGAACAGCTCTACCAGCTTGCGGAGTCGATGATCGAGTGGGACGAGCGGATCTGGGTGTGGCGTTTTCGCCATTACACGATCGTTGCACGGGCGCTCGGCGAGGAGACGATCGGAACCCAGGGGACTCCGGTACAGGTGCTTGGCAAGCTGATCGGCCAACGCCAGATTCCGAAGCTCTGGGACGTCCGCAGCCGGCTGGTCGAGCTGTTCGACGCCGAGCGGGAGCGGCCACCTGCCTGAGCGCGAGAAACCTTCGGCCGATCAGCTGATAGATCGCTTCGTCGGGCGGCTCGTGGTGCTCGAGCCGCTCGTGCCCTCGCACGTGGACGGCCTGTTCGAGGTCGCGCACGGCGACCACGAGCTGTTTCGCTGGATGCCGCACGACCTGAGCGAGTCACGCGATGCCGTGGGCGGCTGGATCACCGACTCGGTGCAATCCGCGGACGTGGTGTTCGCGATCATCGACCGGGCGAGCGGCGCCCCGATCGGCTCCACCCGGTTTCTCGAGCTGCGGCTCGAGCACCTGCGAGTCGAGATCGGCTGGACCTGGCTGGCGCGATCGGCTTGGAGCACGGGAGCGAACGTGGAATGCAAGCTGCTGCTGTTGACGCGCGCGTTCGAGCTCGTCGGCTTGCGGCGAGTGGAGTTCAAGGCCGACGCTCGCAACGAGCGCTCGCGCGGGGCGCTGGAGGCGCTGGGAGCTCAGTTGGAGGGGGTGATGCGAAAGCACATGGTGCTCCGCGACGGCAGCTCGCGCGATTCCGCCTACTACTCGGTGATCGACGACCGGTGGCCGGAAGTGAAGGCCGCGCTCGCGCGCCGCCTCGAAGCTCACCTGCGGGCTGCCTCGAGCGCCGCGAGGAGCCGGTCGACCTCGCCCGGCGTGTTGTAGTGGATGAAGCCGATCCGAACCGCGTCCTGGTCATAGCCGAGGCGGCGGTAGAGGTCGAGCGCGTACCAGCTGTCGTGTGCCCAGACGCCGATGTCCTGCTCTGCCAGTTGCGCCGCGATCCGTGCCGCCGGGACGCCATCGACGTTGACCAGGAAGGTCGGCACGCGGCCGTCCATCCCGGGGAGCCCGTAGACCGTCACGGCGTCCGAGATGCCGTCCAGGAAGCGTTGACCCAACGACCGCTCGTACGGAGTGATCTGCTCAAAGCCGCCGATCGATTCGAGGTAGTCGATCGTCGCGTTGAAGCCCGCCAGCTGCTCGTATGCAAGCGTGCCGGTCTCGAAGCGACGCCCGAGCGGCGTCGTCGGTGCCGGACGCGCCTTGTATGGCCGCCAGGTCTCGAGCAGCGACGCGCGTCCGTACGCGATTCCCAGATGCGGCCCGCAGAATTTGTACGGGGAGCAGAGCAGCACGTCGGCGTCGACCGCACGCACATCGATCGCCTCGTGAGCCGCGTAGTGCACGGCGTCGATCCAGGCAATCGCGCCCGCCTGATGCGCAAGCTCGCAGACCCGCCCCGCGTCGACCACCGTCCCGACCGCGTTGGATGCCCAGGCGAAGGCGACCACGCGCGTGCGCGGCCCCAGCTTGCACTCCAGATCCTCGAAATCGAGCGTCGTGTCGCCGGCGAGCTCGATGTGCCGTACGACCAGTTGCTTGTCGTGGGCGAGCTCCAGCCAGGGCGCGACCCCGGCATCGTGGTCCAGCGATGAGACGAGAATCTCGTCGCCGGGCGAGAAGGCGCGCCCCGCGGTTCGCGAGAGCGCGAAGTTGAGCGTGGTCATGTTCGGCCCGAAGATGACCTCCTGCGGCTCGCAGCCGAGGAAGCGAGCGGCATTCGCCTCCGCCTGCTCCAGGATCGCCTTGACCCGGAGGCTCGTCGCGTACACCGCCCCGAGGTTCGCGCTGGCTTCGCGGAGCGCGAGCGCGATCGCGTCTCCGACTTCGTCGGGGACTTGTGTGCCGGCCGGAGCATCCAAGAACGCGAACCCGTGCTGAAGCGAGGAAAAGCGACCTCGCACCGACTCAAGACCACTGACTTCGCCCAGCAGCGGGGCCAACGCTTGCTCCTTTGCGATTCGGCGCAGCGACCGTCGCCGCTAACGAAAACGCAAGCTACCGCCGCTTGCGCTCAAAAACCGCCGATGATTTGATCAAGACTACAAAATCAAACAATCGCGAAAGGGGTGCGGTGAGCATCCGCGTGACCCGCAAGGCAAAGGCCAGCTGGCAAGGCTCAGTCCCTGAGGGCGGGGGCCGGATCGGCCTCGGCAGCGGCGCCTTCGAGGGGCCATTCACGCTTCGCGCACGAGTCGAGGACGTCGAGCGGGCGACAAATCCCGAAGAGCTGATCGGGGCCGCCGAGGCAGGTTGCTTCACGATGTCGCTCGCCAATGCGCTCAGCGAAGCAGGTCATCCGCCGGCGGACCTGCAGACCACTGCGAGCGTCCTGCTCGAGCAGCAAGAGGGCGGCTTTGCAATCACGCGGATCGAGCTGCAGACGGTAGGCGTGGTGCCCGGAATCGACGAGGCGGCGTTCCTGGAAGTGGCCGAGCGGGCCAAGGCCACCTGTCCCGTCTCCCGTGCGCTCGCTGGGACAGCGATTGCGCTCGAGGCGAGGCTCGAGAAAAGCTGAGGGCGATTGCAGGTAGTCGACCGCACGGAAGCGAATCTGCGAAGGTGACCATGGCGATCCCGGGCTTGGGTTCAGAGCCGCGCGTCGTTGATTCGCGCGCCGTGACCGCGTACGCCGTCGGCGGCGAAGCGCTGAAGGCGCGAACGACGCTCACCTTGCGGCCGTTCGAGCAACAGGTGCTCTCCTGTGCGAGGGGCCGATCGGGCGCGCGCGCCACTGGAGCGGCCCACGAGGTCCTGTTCGTGATCTCCGGCATCGGCGTGCTGCATGTTGACGGGACTTCGCACCAGCTCGAACGCGAGAGCGGCGCCCAGCTCGGGCCCGGGGAGATGTATGTGATCGAGAACCGCGATCCAGATCCGCTCGAGCTGGTGGCAGTCCGGATTGCGCCGCCGCCAGGCCGCCCCCCCGCGCCGGCGCGTGGGAAGCGAGCGGTCGTCCGCAGGCTGGCCGATGAGGGCGCGCAGGCGGCGACCGCGGCGCGAGAGTTCCGGATCGTCGCCGACCCAACCAGCGGACTCGATTCGGCCACGCACTTCGTCGGGTACATCCCCGTCGGGCGTGCGCCCGACCACTTCCACGCCTACGACGAGGTCATCTACGTGCTGGCTGGCGAAGGTGCGCTGCTCGTCGGGGGTGAGGAGATGCCAGTGCGGGCTGGTTCTTGCATCCAACTCCCCGCCCGCGTCGTGCACTGTCTCGAGAACAGGGGACCGGGAGTGATGCGGGTGGTCGCGGTGCTTGCGCCCGCCGGCTCGCCGGCGGCCGCTTACTACCCGGACGGGACCCCCGCACATGCGGCCGCACCGCGGCTGGAGGCGTCGCGACCACAGCAAAGCAGTGAAGGAAATTCCGAGGAGGAGGCCAATCCATGAAGGGACGTTTGTCGGTCGCTGCCCTGACGCTCGTCGCGGTAGCCGCGGCGGGCTGCGGGAGCAGCAAAAGCAGCAGTTCCACGAGCGCAGGCTCGGCCGTCGCGAGCAGCGGCTCCAAGAGCGGCACGTGCACCGCGTCGATCGCGATGGAGGGACCGTTCACGGGTCCCGTCGCCCAGGTCGGCCTCGAGCAGCTTCACTTCGCGCAGCTGGCGGTGGCCGACGACAACAAGGCAAACGGGACCAACGTCACGCTTGCTCAGGACGACACGCAGCTGACCCCGTCGATCGCGGTCTCCAAGGGCGAGTCGATCATCGCCTCGAGCGCGGTGGCCGTCGTGGGGCCGGCGGGCAGTCAGGAAGTGGAAGCGGTCGGGCCGCTGTTCGGGAAGGCCGGGATCGCGTTCGTCTCCGGCTCTGCGACGCTCCCCGCACTCGCCGCCAGCGGCAAGAACCCGACCTTCTTCCGGGTGGTCCCCGACGACGATATTCAGGGCCCCCAGGACGCGAACTACATCGTCAATCACCTGAAACCCAAGGCGGTGCTGATGATCGACGACGATGAGGCTTACTCTCAGGGCCTGGTGAAGGTGATGATGCCGATCCTCCAGAAAGCTGGGATCAGCGTCAATCACCAGACCTACAACGGCACGGACACCGGCGCGACGCTCTCGGGCGCGCTTTCATCGCTGGTCACCTCGCAACTCAAGCCGGACGACGGGGTGACCGTGGTGCCGTGGCAGACCGCCGCCAACGCGCAGCAGTTTGGCCTCGACGCCAAGCAGCAAGGCAAGAAGACGATCTTGTTCGGCACCGATGGGACGAACTCGCCCAAACAGTTCACGATTCCGGGCACCTACGTGTCGAACTTCGGGCCGGACATCGCCGATTCCACGAGTCCGCTCGACAAATCGATCGTCACGGGCGTGGCAAAGTACGGCCCTTACGGGTCGTTCGGTCTCCCGACCTACGCCGCGGCCGACGTGGTGATGAGGGCGATCTCGTCGGTCTGCAAGTCCGGACAGACTCCGAGCCGGTCAAACGTCCTGGCGGCGATCAAGAAGACCAACATCCCGGCGTCCCAGACTCCTCTCGGCAACGTGATCGCGTTCCAGCCAAACGGCAACTTGGTCGATCACCCGGGATACCTGTTCCACATCAACAGCGCAGGTAAGTACGTCGAGATCCCACCCAAGTAAGCCATAAATGAGGGACCGGGACTGAGAACCACCGACGGCGTCGCTCGCGGGTTCCGCGGGTGGCGCCGTCGGCGTCAGAAGCGCTAGAAACCGCACAAACATCGTGCAGGTCTTCATTCAAACAGTCGTCAACGGACTGACCACGGGCTGCCTCTACGCGCTGATCGCGCTCGGCTACACGATGGTCTACGGGATCCTGAAGCTGCTCAACTTCGCCCACGGCGACGTGTACATGGTGGGGGCCTACATCGGCTACTTCGTGATCCAGTGGTTCGGCGGCCCTGCGGCGCTGGTGATTCCGGTGCCGCTGCTGCTGGTGATCATGTTCGTGCTGGCCGGGGGCGGGTGCGGCGCACTCGGCGTGGCGATGGAGCGCTTCGCCTACCGGCCGCTGCGCGACGCGCCGCGGATCGCGCCGCTGATCACCGCGCTTGGGCTCTCGTTCGTGATCGAGAACACCGTGCTGCTGCTGTTCGGCGGCTTCGTGCGCAGCTACCAGACCAACTCGTTCATCTCGTCCTCGAACGGGATCCGGATCGGCGATCTGCACATCGACACGGTCCAGATTCTGATCTTCGCCCTGACCGCGGCGATGTGCGTGGGGCTGAAGCTGATCGTCGACCGCACGATGCTCGGGAAGTCGATGCGCGCAGTGGCCTCGGATCGTGAGGCAGCCGAGATGCTCGGGGTCGATGTCAATCGCACGATCGCGCTGACGTTCTTCATCGGCTCGGCGATGGCGGGCGTCGCCGGCGTGATGTCAGGACTCGCCTTCAACCAGATCTCCAACACGCTCGGCTTCTTGGCGGGGCTGAAGGCATTCACCGCGGCGGTCGTCGGCGGGATCGGCAGCATCCCGGGGGCGATGGTCGGTGGGATCTTCATCGGCCTGTGCGAGGCGTTCAGCCAGACCTACATCTCTTCGCAGTACTCCGACCTGATCGTGTTCGGGATCCTGATCGCGACGATGCTGATTCGCCCAACCGGCATCTTCAGCCAGCGGACGCTGCAGAAGGTGTGATGTGAGCAGCGAGCAGCAAACGCCGCCAGGGGAAGCCGGGAGCTCCTCGAGGCAGTCACGACAGATCGGCGTGGACGAATGGGTCGCGCAGGCCGCAGAGCGCCGCGACTCAGGGACTCGATGGCGGCGATCGCTCGCGCGACTCGATGCTCGCGTTGGCTGGTGGCCGCGGCTGGCGCTGGTGACGCTCGTCGGTGTCGTGTTCGGGCAGCTGACCGGCAACGTCAACATCCTCACCGTCGGCTTCAACAGCCTGCTGTATGCGCTGCTCGCGCTCGGCCTGAATATCGCGGTCGGCTGGTCGGGCCTGCTCGACCTCGGCTATATCGCGTTCTTCGGCTTCGGCGCCTACGGCTACGCGGTGTTCTCCTCGACCGCGCTCGGCAGCGCCGGCAGCGGCGGCGTCCACCTGGCTGCCTTCGAGTCGATCCCGATCGTCCTGATCGCCGCGGGCGTGCTCGGCGTGGTCATCGGGCTGGTCGCGTTGCGGGTGGGCGGCGACTACCTGGCGATCGTCACGCTGTTCGTCGGGCAGGCATTTGTGGAGGTGGTCAACAACGTCGATCCCGGGACGCTCGGCGGGGTCAACGGGATCTTCGGCCTCGATTCGCTGCACGGCGTCAGCGGCCAGATCAGCTCGCCGCGCGGCTACTACTACGTGGCGCTGGTCGTGACCGCGGGGGTGGCTGGGATCCTGCACCTGCTCGACACCTCGCGCACCGGGAGAGCGTGGCGCGCGGTGCGCGACGATTCGCTCGCCGCCGAGGCGATGACGATCCCGGTCAACAAGGTCAAGGTGATGGCGTTCAGCTTCTCGGCGATTGTCGGCGCGCTCGCCGGCACCCTGTTCGCCGCGGAGCAGACCAGCGTCTTCCCGACGAACTTCACCGCAAACATCCTGATCCTGATCTACGCCTGCTTGATCCTGGGCGGAGCCGGCAGCATCGCCGGCGCGATCGCCGGGGGGATCGTGGTGACCGTGCTCGAGCAAATGCTCTCGAGCCCCACCGATTCCGCCTACGTGTTCTACGGGATCGTGCTGATCGCGCTGATCGCGCTGGTGCGGCCGTGGCGCTACCTGATCGCGGTGCTCGCCGGAATCGTCGCCTTCGGGTTCGCCGTCCACGCGATCGTCGCGGCTGTGTCCAGCTCGGCCGTCGCCGGCTCGCCGGGCAGCCATGGCTGGATCGGCTCCGCGGTCAGCAATTGGGTGATCGTTCCCTCTCGTCCCGCCGGATACGGCAACGTGCTGTTCGTGGTGCTGATCTGCGCGCTGATCGCGCTGGTGCGGATGCAAGGCGTTCGCCGCCTGCTGGTCGCGATCCCGACCGTCTACATCGCCGCGTGCTGCTGGGAGTCGCGGCTGATCGTCAATCCCGCGATCACCACCCAGATCATGCTGGGAGCGATCTTGATCGTGACCATGGCCGCGCGCCCCTACGGTCTGCTCGGCACCAGGCGGGTGGAGGTGGTGTAAGTGGACGCCCCCGCGCCGCTCCTGGAACTCGACAAATTGTCGCTCTCGTTCGGCGGCTTGAGGGCCCTCTGGGAGCTCGACTTGCGCGTCGGTGAACGGGAGATCGTCAGCTTGATCGGCCCCAACGGGGCGGGCAAGACGAGTGTCTTCAACGTGATCACGGGCCTCTACAAGCCGAGCGCCGGCGATGTCCGCTTTGCCGGCGCCAGCATCGGCGGCAAACGTCCGCACAAGATCACCAGAGTGGGGATCGCGCGCACGTTCCAGAGCCTGCGCCTGTTCCTGAACATGTCGGTGAAGGAGAACGTGAAGTCCGCGACCTACGGGAACACCAGAGCGTCGCCGCCGGAGTCGATCCTGCGGCTACCGCGGGCTCGTCGCGAGGAACGCGAGGTCGACTCGCTCGCCGAGGAGGTGCTGTCGTTCTTCGGCGAGCGCCTGATGGGCTACCGCTGGGAGCAACCGGCGTACGTGCTCTCGTACGCGAATCGCCGCCGGCTGGAGATCGCGCGAGCACTCGCGACCAGGCCCCGTCTGCTGTTGCTCGACGAGCCGGCCGCGGGCATGAACCCGAACGAGACGCACGAGGTGACCGAGCTGATTTCGCGCCTGCGCGATGAGCGCGGGCTGGCCATCCTGGTGATCGAACACGACATGCACGTGGTCGAGGGGATCTCCGATCGCGTCGCGGCGCTCGATCATGGGGTGAAGATCGCCGAGGGCAGCTTCGATCAGGTCGCGACCCACCCGGGAGTCGTCGAGGCTTACCTGGGGCGTGATCCCGAGGCGCTCGCGGAGGCGTGAGCCGATGCTGCTGAGCCTCGAAGACGTCACCACCTATTACGGGCAGATGCGAATCCTCGAGGGCGTCTCGATGCGCGTCGACGCGGGAGAGCTCGTGTGCCTGCTCGGCGGCAACGCGTCCGGCAAATCGACAACGCTGAAAACGGTGCTCGGGATCGTGCGCCCGCGTTCCGGGCGGGTGCTGATCGACGGGGAGGAGATCAACCGCTTCGACGTCCCCGCGCGGATCGCCCGCGGCCTGGCGATCGTTCCCGAGAACCGCCGCTTGTTTGCACACATGACAGTCCGCGAGAACCTCGAGCTGGGGGCGGTGCTGCGGCGCGGAGCCGACCTCGAGCCGGATTTCACTCGCGTGCACGAGCTGTTCCCGCGGCTGTACGAACGGCGCCACCAGCTCGCGGGAACGCTGTCGGGCGGCGAGCAGCAGATGGTCGCGATGGCTCGCGCCCTGATGTCCCGGCCGCGGCTGCTGCTGATGGACGAGCCGTCGATGGGCCTATCGCCCGCGCTCGTGCAGCAGAACTTCCGGATCATCAAGGAGGTCCACGAATCCGGCGTCGCGGTCCTGATGGTCGAGCAGAACGCGGCGATGGCGCTGTCGATCGCCGACCGCGGCTATGTGCTCGCGACCGGATCGATCGTGCTCGAGGGCAAGGCCGCCGAGCTGCTCGAGAGCGACGATTTGAAGCGGGCGTACCTGGGGCGTTGAGACCCGAACCGGTCAGGCGACCGACAGTCGGCAACGATCCAAAATCGTAGTATCGAAATCGATGATCAAAAGTCAAGCTGCCGCTTTGGGCCGCGGACACGCCGAGAGATGCGACGCGCTGGACCCGCTGCGGAGCTTTCGCGATCGCTTCTTGATCGACGACCAGCGGCTCGTCTACCTCGACGGAAACTCGCTCGGACGGCTGCCGCTGCAGACGGTCTCGCGGCTCTCAGCGATCGCCGAGCACGATTGGGGCTCGCGTCTGGTCCGCGCCTGGGAAGAGGGCTGGATGGAACTGCCGGTGGAGATCGGCGACCGGCTGGGCGCGTCGCTGCTCGGCGCCGCTCGCGGGCAGACGGTCGTCGGCGATTCGACGACGGTTTGCTTCTATAAGCTCGTCTCGGCGTCGCTCGACGCGCGGCCTGATCGCCACCGGATCGTCACCGACCTCGACAACTTCCCGACCGACAGGTACGTGCTGGAAGGCCTCGCCCGCGCCCGGGGACTGGCCGTCGACTGGCTCCAGAGCGATCCGGAGCTGGGCCCGACCGCCGCGGCGCTGGCCACGGTGATCGGCCCGGACACGGCGCTTGTCACTTTCTCCCACACCTCATACCGGTCGGCGTTCATCGCCGCAATGGCAGAGATCAACGCGCTCGCCCACGAAGCGGGCGCGCTGATGCTTTGGGATCTCAGCCACAGCGCCGGGTCGGTACCGCTGGCGCTCGACGACGACGGCACCGATCTCGCCACCGGCTGCTCCTACAAGTACCTCAACGGCGGCCCCGGAGCGCCGGCATTCATGTATGTCCGGCGTGAGCTGCAGGACGAGCTCCGTCAGCCGATCTGGGGCTGGCTGGGCCGTCGGGAGCCGTTTGCGATGGAGCCGGGATACGAGGTCGCGGAGGGCATCCAGGGCTTCCTCTCCGGCACGCCGCCGGTGCTCGCGCTGGCGGGCGTCGATGAAGGCGTGCGGCTGCTGGCCGAGGCTGGAATCGATCGAATCCGCGAGAAGGGGGTCGCGCTCACCGAGCTGGCGATTGCGCTGGCAGACGCCCGGCTGGCGCGCTCTGGCGTGACGGTGTCCTCGCCGCGCGAGGCCGGGCGGCGCGGTGCGCACGTCGCCCTAGTGCACCCCCAGGCGCAACCATTGTGTGCTGACCTGATCGAGCGTGGCGTCGTGGTCGACTTCCGTCGCCCCGACGTGATTCGCTTTGGTTGCTCACCGCTGACCACTCGCTTCGTCGACGTGTGGGATGGAATCGAGGCGTTGGCGCAACTGCTGGCCTAGTGGAAGGAGCCCCTGTGTCGACATGGGAGAAGGTGTGCGAGATCGCCGCCGCCCTGCCTGGGACCGAGCTCGACGCCGCGGGCGACCATCCCGCCTGGCGCGTCGACGGTAAGGTGCTGGTCCGCCACAACCCGCGGATGCGAGTGCCCGATGAAGAGGCTATCCGCCGCCGGCGAGGGGAGCTGCTCGCGATCAGGAGCGAGCCCGGGGAGCGCGCGGCGCTGCTCGATGAGAACCCGCAGACGTTCTTCACCACTCCCCACTGGGAGACCAGCCCGTCAGTGCTGGCGTGGCTGTCGGATATCGATGAGAAGCAGCTGCGCGAGCTGATCACCGAGGCCTGGATGGCGCAGGCTCCCAAGCGACTGGTGCGCGAATGGGAGCGAGACTCCGCCGCTCCGCCCGAGGCGCCGGATCTCGAATCGGCTGCTCCGCCAGAGGCAATCGAGGTCGAAACTCCGCAGGGCGCGGCGAGGTTGTACCTCCACCAGACCGTGGATCCGGTTGGCGCGGTCGTGCTCGGCCACGGCGCGGGCGGTCGCGTCAACGCGCCCGATCTGATGGCCGCGCTCGACGCTGCAAGCGCGGCCCAGTGCGTTGGCGCGCTGATCGAGCAGCCCTACAGCGTCGCGGGCCGTCGCGCTCCGGCCCCTGCCAAAGCGCTCGATGAGGCCTGGAAAGCGGTCGTCTCGCGGTTGCACGAGGACCAGCTCCGGGGCCTGCCGCTGATCACCGGCGGCCGTTCGGCCGGTGCGCGGGTGGCGTGCCGGACGGCGACGGACACCGGCGCGGTCGCGGTGCTCTGCCTGGCGTTTCCGCTCGCGCCGCCGCGGCGCGCGGGGTCCTCACGAAGCCCGGCACCGACGCGCCAGCATGAGCTCGATGCCGTCTCGCTGCCGGTGCTCGTCGTGCAGGGCGCCTCCGACCAATTCGGTGTTCCGAGTTCGAGTGAGGGCCGTAGTGTGGTCACGGTGCGGGGCAACCACAGCTTGAACAGCGATCTCGATGCTGTTCGCGCCGCGGTGGCGACGTGGCTGCCGAGCGTATTCAGCTCTGGATCCCGCCCCCATCGATCACGAGCGCCTGCCCGCTGATCGCTGCCGCCGCGTCGGAGGCGAGGTACACGACCGCATCGGCGACTTCTCCGGGCTTCAGCAGTCTCCCGAGCGGCGACATCCCGGCGAGGATCGCTTCGCACTCGCCTTCGTCGCGTCCGGTTGACTTCACGATCCGCGCGATCGCTCGCTCGGTCAGCTCGGTCTCGACGTACGTCGGGCACACCGCGTTGACACGCACGCCCGTGCCCGCCAGCTCGCTGGCCACGGCGCGCATCAATCCGACCACGGCGTGTTTGGAGGCCGTGTAGGCGCTGGTGTACGGCCTGCCGATGCGTCCCGCCGTCGAGGCCACGGTGACGATCGATCCATGGCCGCGGGCCCGCATCTCGGGGACGACGGCTCGCATGCAGAGGAACGGGCCGGTGACGTTGACATCGAAGTGGCGCGCCCAAGAGGAGAGCGTGGTCCTGGTGAGCGGAGCGCTCTCGGCGAAGCCGGCGTTGTTGACGAGCACGTCGACATCCCGTAGGCGCCGGAAGGTCTCGATTACCGCTAGCTCGTCGGTCACGTCGCAGACGGCGGTGCGGACGTCGAGCTCGGCGAGTGCCCGGCGATCTCGACCCAGCGCGACGACGTCATCGCCCAGCGCGGTGAACTGATCGACGATCGCGCGGCCGATGCCCTTGGCGCCTCCGGTGACGACGACCGTGCGGCTCATTGTGAGCTCGGACGGCGCTGCTCAGCGGCGCGAAACAGCCCACGAGCGATGATCTCACGCTGGATCTCCGAGGCACCCTCATAGATCCGGGGCGCGCGCACGTCTCGGTAGAGGTGCTCGAGCGGATGGCCTTGCTCGAGCGCGCGAGCCCCGTGGAACTGGACCGCGGCGTCGACAGCGTGCTGGGCGGTTTCGGTGGCGAGCAACTTCGCCATCGCTGCGAGCGCCGGATCGGGAGTGCCGGAGTCGTGGGCGAGCGCGGCCTGGTGGACGAGTAACCGCGCCGCGTTCGTTTGCGCGCTGAGGTCGGCTAGCCGGTGCGCCACCGCCTGGTGGTCCTTGAGCGGTTTGCCGAACGTGTGGCGAGCGAGCACGTGCTCGATCGCCAGCTCGAGCGCGCGGCGGGCGGTGCCGATCGCGTACGCGCCGACGCTCGGCCGGAACAAGTCGAGCGTGCGCATCGCGACGCGAAAGCCCTCGCCGGGTTGGCCGAGAACGTCTTCATCGCTGACGGGCACGCCCCGGAAGTTGAGCGACCCGATCGCGTGCGGCGCGAGCATCTGCTTGCGCTCGCCGGTTAATCCCGGCGCATCGCCGGGTACGGCAAACGCGGTAATCCCTCGGCGCCCCTCGCCGGTACGGGCGAACACGGTGTAGATGTCCGCCTCGGGCGCGTTCGAAATCCAAAGCTTCTCGCCGCTGAGGCGGTAGCCGTCGTCGTCGCGCTCGGCTCTCAGCGACAGCGCGCCGACATCCGAGCCGGCGTCCGGCTCGGTCAACGCGAACGCCGCGACCGCGGTACCGTCGGCGACGCGAGGGATCCAGCTGGACCTGACCGCCTCGGTCCCCGCCTGCAGGATCGGATACGCGCCGAGCCCCTGGAGCGCGAACGCAGTCTCCGCCTCGGCCGACCCGCGGGCGAGCGCCTCACGGATCAGGCACAGCTCGATCGCCCGCACCTGCTTGCCGCCGGCGAACAGGTGCCTCAGCAGGCCGTGCTCTGCCAGCGCTGCGACCAGCGGGCGGTTGATCCGCCCCGGCTCGCCGCGATCGGCGATCGGCTTCAGGGTGCGCTCGCCGAGCTCGCGGGCGCGTTCGTAGAGGTCGCGCTGATCCTCGCTCAGGTGAAGATCGAAGGCGGCGCTCACGATTGCAGCACGGCGATCCCCATCAGCTCGACCTTCGCCTCCGGCTCGAACAAGCCGGTGACGCCGAACAAGCCCATCGCCGGATAGTGATGACCGAAGCGCCGGCGCCACACCCGCGCGAGCTGTGCAAGCGAGGCGCGGTACTCGGGTATGTCGGTCACGAACACCTGCAAGGAGACGAGGTCCTCGGGCTTGCCGCCGGCGGCCTCGAGCGCGGTGATCAGCTTTCCGGCCGCGCCATCGAACTGCTCGGCGAAGGTCTCGCCGTCGCCGATCTGGCCCGCGAGATAGACGGTGTTATCGGCGACGACCGCGTGCGAGAAGCCCCGCGGCTCGGGTAGCCCGTCGGCGTTCACGATCCGGTTCATGTTCCCCTCCATCGCGGCTTGCGCCCTTGGCTCCAGGCGTTGTAGAACTCCGTGAAGTCGTCGCTCTTCATCAACAGCGCCTGGATCAGAGCCTCCATCTCGATCGCGCCGGCGAGCGGCATGTCGAGCTCGCGCGCAAGCATCACCTTGGTGCTCGCGTAAGCGAGTGCCGGACCATCGGCCAGCCGCCGTGCCAGCGCCGTCGCGGCCTCGGGGAGCTGATCGTCCGGCACGATCTGCGTCGCCAGCCCGATCTCATACGCCCGCGCCGCGTCGATCTTGTCGCCGAGCATCAGCAGTTCGGTGGCCCGGCCCAGGCCCACGATCCGAGGCAGCAGGTATGCCGAGCCCATGTCGGCGCCCGAGAGCCCCACGCGGGTGAACAAGAACGCGAACGACGCCGACTGGGCGAGCACGCGAAAGTCGCTCGCGAGCGCGATCACCGAGCCGGCGCCGGCGGCGATCCCGTTGACGGCCGCGATCACCGGCAGCGGGCACTCGCGCAGCGCCTTCACGACCGCGCCCGTCATCCGGGTGAACTCGAGCAGCTCCGCGGCCTCGAGCCTCTGCAGCTCGCCGATGATCTCCTCGACATCGCCGCCCGAACAGAAACCTCGGCCGCTTCCGGTAATCAGCAAAGCTCTGGCTGCGTCCATCCGGGGCAGCTCGGAGAGCAGATCCCGGAGGTCGGCGTACGCCTCGAAGGTGAGCGCGTTCAACTTGTCCGGGCGGTTGAAGGTGATCGTGGCGACGCCGCTGCTACAGCGGAAATCGAAGTGCTTCCACTCCTCGGTCACTGGCGCGCTGCCGCGGAACCGGGTCATGCTCGCATCGACGATACTCGACACCGAACTCCGCAGCAATGTCGGGTATCATCGCGGCGCGAACGTGGTGGCCGGCGACAGCCCGTACTGGAACCCCAAGACCGAGACGCTCGCTCGCGAGCAGCTCGCCGAACTGCAGCTGGCGAAGCTGCGGACGCAATGCGAGTGGGCGGCCGCGCGCAGCCCATGGTATCGCCGACGATTTGCGGACGTGGGTTTTGATCCCTCGTCGCTGCGCTCGCTCGATGACCTGCGGCGGCTGCCGTTGCTCGGTCGCGATGACTGGATGGCCTCGCAGGAATCCGCGCCGCCGTACGGCGAGCTGCCGGCGATCGCAGCCGACGGCGCGATCCGCGTGCACACCACCTCAGGCACGACCGGGCGGGGACCGCTGCGGGCGATCGACTCCCGCAAGGACTGGGCCTGGATTGCCGAGATGTGGTGCTACGCGGTCTGGGGCTGCGGGGTGCGCCCCGCGGATACCGCGTACATCGCGTTCGGCTACGGCTCGTTCATCGGCTTCTGGGGCCTTCACTATGCGATGGAGAAGGTTGGCGTGCTGACCGTCCCGGGGGGCGCGCAGAGCACCGACGCGCGGGTGCGTCACATCGTCGAGTTCGGGGCCACCGTGGTCGCCTCGACGCCCACCTACGCGCTACGGCTGGCGCAGGAGGCCGCGCAGCTGGGGATCGATCTCCGCAGCTCCGCCGTGAACCGGTTGATCCTCTCGGGCGAGCCGGCGGGTTCGATCCCTCAGACCAAGGCGCTGATCGAGGAGCAGTGGGGCGCCAAGGCGTACGACACCGCCGGCATGACCGAGATCGGCACGATCATGGTGTTCGAGTGCGAGCACCAGCCGGGGGGCACGCACCTGATCGAAGACCAGCTGGTCGAGGAAGTGGTCGATCCGGTCACGCTTGCGCCAGTCGGCTTCGGCGAGCGCGGCGAGCGTGTGGTGACCTCGTTCGGGCGCGGTGCGATCCCCTTGCTGCGCTACCGCACCGGCGACCTGGTGTCTCGCGTGCCGGCCTCGAGCTGCACCTGCGGGCGGGGCTTCGATCTCTACGAAGGCGGGATCCTCGGGCGCGTCGACGACATGAAGATCGTCCGCGGCACGAACGTGTACCCGCGGGCGATCGAGGCGATCGTCCGCGAGTTTCCCGAGGTCGACGAGTTCCAGACGGTGATCACGCACGAGGGGATTCGCGACGAGATCACTTTGCGAGTGGAGTGCAAGCAGACCTGCGGCCCTGAGCGATGGGACGCGCTCTCAGGCGATCTGCACTCGCGCCTGGCGCTGGCGCACGAGGGGTTGAACTTCCGGATCGAACGGGCCGGTGCAGGGGAGCTGCCGCGCTTTGAACTGAAGGCCAAGCGGACCGTGGACCATCGCGATGGGCCGCTGGGGGTGGGTGGATGACCGTGGATCTCCTTGGCGCCGAGCTGAGCGCAGGCGAGGAGCGGCTGCTGGCGGTCTACGAGGAGCTCAAGGCGTTGTGCGCCGACGATGGCCTGCCGCCGATCGCGCAGGCGAACGTCCGCGCGGCACTGGCGCTGATGCAGAACGTGGTGAGCGGCCTGGCGTTGAAGTACGAGCATCTGAGCGATCTGGGGGTGTGAGTCGATGAGGATCGCCGTAGTCGGCGGGGGGCCCGGCGGTCTCTATTTCTCGATCCTGATGCGCAAGGTCGCGCCCGACTGCGAGATCACCGTGTTCGAGCGCAACCGGGCGACGGACGCGTTCGGCTTCGGCGTGGTTTTCTCCGATGAAACGCTGACCGTGTTCGAGCACGCTGATCCCGAGACCTATTCGGCGATCACCGAGCGCTTCACCCGCTGGAGCGACATCGACATCCATCATCGCGGGCGCACGATCACCTCGGGAGGGCATGGGTTCTCCGCGCTGGGACGGCGCGAGCTGCTGGCGATCCTGCAAGAGCGCGCCGCCGGACTAGGGGTGGAGATCCGCTTCCAGTGCGAGGCGCCCTCGGTCTCCGAGCTCGGCTGGGCCGATCTGATCGTCGGTGCCGATGGCGCCTCGAGCGCCGTGCGCAGAGTACTCGCGCGCGATTTCGTCCCCTCGCTCGAGCCGCGCCGGTGCCGTTACATGTGGCTCGGAACCGACCTCGTGTTCGACGCGTTCAAGTTCTTCATCGAGGAGACCGAGCACGGGGTGTTCCAGGCGCACGCGTATCCGTACGACGAGCGGATGAGCACCTTCATCGTCGAGACTCACGAGGACGTCTGGCGCCGCTCGGGCCTGGACAAGCTGACGCCGGCCGAGCTGCCACCGGGAGTCAGCGACCTGGCCAGCGTCGAGTTCTGCGCGTCGCTATTCGCCGATGCGCTTGACGGACATTCGCTGCTCGAGAACAACTCGAAATGGATCAACTTCTTGACGGTCCGCAACCGCCGCTGGTGCGTGGACAACGTGGTTCTGATCGGGGACGCGGCGCATACGGCGCATTTCTCGATCGGCTCGGGCACGAAGCTGGCAATGGAGGATGCGGTCGCGCTGGCCTGGGCGTTTCGGGGCCACGGCGATGACGTATGGGCGGCAACCGCCGCCTACGAGGCCGAGCGCAGGCCGGTCGTCGAGAGCACCCAGCGCGCCGCGCAGGCCTCGCTCGAATGGTTCGAGGGCCTTGGCCGGTACGTGGAGCAGGAGCCCCTGCGGTTTGCGTTCAACCTCCTGACCCGCAGCCGGCGGGTCACCTACGACAACCTGCGCGAGCGCGACGCCGCGTTCGTGCGCTCGGTCGACGAGGAGTTCGCGGCCACCAGCGGAGTACGGCCGCGGCCGCCGATGTTCACTCCGTTTCGGCTTCGCTCGCTCGAGCTGCCAAACCGCGTCGTGGTCTCGCCGATGGACATGTACTCGGCGGTGGACGGCACCCCCGGAGATTTTCACCTTGTGGCGCTCGGCTCCCGGGCGCTCGGAGGCGCCGGGTTGGTGATGACCGAGATGATCTGCGTCTCGCCGGGCGGGCGGATCACGCCGGGATGCGCCGGGATCTACCGCCGGGAACACGTCGAGGCATGGCGGCGGATCGTCAAGTTCGCCCACGGCCACGGGGGCTGCGCGATCGCGGCCCAGATCGGGCACTCGGGGCGCAAGGGCTCGACCAAGCTGATGTGGGAAGGCATCGATCAGCCGCTCCCTTCAGGTGGTTGGCCGGTGCTCGGGCCCTCTCCGATCCCGTACAGCCCGGGCAATCAGGTGCCCCAGCCGATGAGTGCCGGCGACATGGAGATCGTGCGCGAGGAGTTCGTGCGCGCCACGGTCGGCGCGATCGAGGCCGAGTTCGACATGCTCGAGCTGCATTGCGCGCACGGCTATCTGCTCTCGAGCTTCCTCTCGCCACTGGCCAACGCCCGGTCTGACGAGTACGGCGGGTCGCTCGAGAACCGCGCCCGCTACCCCCTGCAGGTGTTCGACGCGTGCCGCGCGGTGTGGCCGGCGGCGAGGCCGATGAGCGTCAGGATCTCCGCAACCGACTGGGTCGAGGGCGGCTTCGACCCCGACCAGGCGGTCGCGTTCGCGCAAATGCTCCGCGACCACGGCTGCGACATCATCAACGTCTCCTCGGGTCAGGTCAGCCCGCTGGAGAAGCCGGCATTCGGCCGCAGCTTCCAGACCCCGTTCGCCGACCGGATCCGCAACGAGGTGGGAATCCCGACGATCGCGGTAGGGGCGATCTCCAGCTACGACGACGTCAACACGATCGTGCTGTCCGGGCGCGCGGACCTCTGCGCGCTGGCCCGACCGCATCTCTACGACCCCCACTGGACGCTGCATGCCGCCGCCGAGCAGGATTACGACGGGGTCGAGTGGGTGCCGCAGTACCGGGCCGGCTCCCGTAAGCCGCCGGCGGGGCGGGACGACGGGATTCGGAAGGAGCTGCAGCGGACATTCGAGGTGGCTGAGCCGGCGGCCGAGGTGGCGGCGGGGGGGTCGGCGGCCGAGGTGGCGGCGGGGGCCGAGCGGGGGTCGTGAGCGGGGCGTCCGGGCATCCCCAAGCGGCCGCCAACTCGGTGCGGCTGTCCGCACGTCGCCGAGGAGCCGATCCGGCATTGGTCTCCGGGCGCAAGCGAGGCCACGCCGGTTCACGTGACCCCGAGGCGCTCCAACCCCAGGAGCTCGTGATCACGATGCTGGGAACATACGTACGACCATTCGGCGACCGCGTGTGGTCCGGCGGGCTGGTGCTGCTGCTCGGTGAGCTCGGCTTCTCGACCGGCGCCGCTCGGGTGGCGCTGACGCGGCTGGTTCGCCGCGGCCTGATCGCCCGCGAGCGCGCCGGTCGGCTCGTTCACTACCGGCTCACCTCCCGCTGCAACCGCGTGCTCGACGAGGGCGACGGGCGGATCTTCGCGCTCGGCGAGCCGCCGGACGACGATGGTGCCTGGACCGTGCTCTGGCATCAGATTCCCGAAGCTCGCCGTCTGCAACGCAGCCGGCTGGCCCGGCGCCTGCGGTTCCTCGGGTTCGGCTCCGTCCAGGACAGCGTCTGGGTTTCTCCGCATGACCATTCCGATGAGGTGAGAAGGCTTCTCGGTGAGCTCCAGCTGTCCGAATTCGCGACCTTGTTCGTGGCCCAGGTCGGGGCCGCCTCGGGCCTCGCCGCGCTGGCCTCGAGAGCCTGGGATCTGAGCGGGCTGGTCGAGCGCTACGAGGCCTTTCACACGGGGTTCTCACCGTTCACGCGCGCTCGCTCGCGGGCAGCCCTCTCCGACGCACAGGTGTTTGCGGTCAGGACCCGGCTGATTCACCTGTTCCGCGGCTTCCCGCAGCTTGATCCCGAGTTGCCTGATGAGCTCGCGCCGCTGTCCCGCGCTCGCTCACGAGCGGTCGCCACGTTTCACTCGCTGTATGACGAGCTGGCGGAGCCCTCACAGCGACACTTCGATCGTCGGACCGAGTGGCCAGCTGGCGGTCGGTAGGGATACCCGCCCCCGCCCAGGCGCGCGCGGAGTGCCCGCCCCCGCCAAGCGCCCGAGGATTATCCGCCCTCGCCAAGCGCGCCAGGATGATCCGCCCTCGCCAAGCGCCTAGGGCCGCCCTGGCGCGGGCTAACGTGACATTCGTCTATCCCGTCGGGTCGAGTGTCACATTGGCCCGCGCGGGCTCGGGGCGCTTGCAGGCGTCCCCCGGATCACGCAGCCGAGCTGGGCTAGCTCGAGCCGCCGGATGGATTGACGACCGCGATCAGGTCGATCTCGACCAGGAACGCCGGATTCGAGAGTCGCGTCACCCCGATCAAGGTGCTCGGAGGACGGCCGTCCCCGTACTTCGGCAGGTCTTCATCAAAGAAGATCTTCAGGAACTCGTCGACATCCCGCACGAACATCCGGCGGTAGACGACGTCGTCCCACTCCGCGCCGGCTGCGCGCAACGCGAGATCGAGGTTCTTCATCACCTGTAAGTACTGACCCTTGTAATCCCCGGGGGCGACGCACTCGTAGTTTTCGTCCGACGGGGTCTGACCGGCGATGAAGACGAGCTTCATCTCGCCCGATACCGTGACTACCCGCTTGAATGCCGGATGCTTGAACAGCTCCGGCGGGTCAAGCTCAACGCGCTCCATTGCTCCTCCTTTTCGACCGGCTTACTCTCAGCAGCACTTCAGCGGCCCGCTTCAACACAGCAGCTCGCACTGTGCACCGCGTGTGCGTTTCCACATGAACTGCCCAGACCCTGCTCGCGGCGCCGAAAGCGCCCTCTGCGGACGGGCCGCGGCCGCTATGAACCGGCGGCTGCGGCGGTCAGCTTGCCGAGCGCCTCAGCGATCGCCTTGACCGCGGGCTCGGAGCTCGGCTCGAGCCCGTGTCGCTGCGCCAACCAGGCCGCTTCGTTGTAGGTCAGCCACACCTTTCCGTCGGCGTCTTCCCAGGCGAGCGCTTTCAGGGGCAGGTCGATCCCGGCGGTTTGCTGGTCCTGCATCAGCGGCGTTCCGCCGCGGGGATTGCCGAACAGCAGCAACTGCGTTGCTCGCAGCGGCATTCCGACCTGCTCCGCGCCGGCGCCGTGATCGACACGCCCGAAGACGTTGAGGCCGGCGGCTGTTGCCGCATCTGCTAGCCGATCAATCGTCTCCGCGACCGAATGCCTACTCTCGATCGTGATCAAACCTCGCTCGCTCACTCCCGCCTCCTAAGTGGATCGCCGCGCGCTGCCTTACCGCGTAGGGGCGAGCGCGAACACCCGGCTCGGACTGCCGGTGCCGCCGACCAGCTTCAGCGGCGAGACGACGATCAGCGCGCCGGTGATCGGCAGGCGATCGAGGTTCGCCAGCTGAGTCAGCCCGAGGCGACCGGCTCCGAGGAGGAAGTTGTGAACCGGAAACGGCGGGTCAAAGCCGCCCGCGGAGCCGGCGTCGATCCCGACCGTCTCGACGCCAAAGCCGCTGATCGGACGCTCGCTCGCGAGCCACCGTGCCGCCTCCACGTCGGGCCCTGGGGTTACCGGGCCCTGTTCGCCGGCGTTCAAGAACGCTTCCTCATCCTGTGCTCTCGCTCCCCAGCCGGTACGGAAAAGGACCCAGGCGCGCTCTGGGACGCGGCCGTTCTCCGCCTCCCAGGCCTCCAGATCCGAGGCCGTCAACAGATAGCCCGGATCGGACTCCGTCTCGGCGCTCTTGTCGATCACGCAAGCGGGTCCGATCAGGCTCGTGGGCGCGATCGATGCCACGTCGTCGCCGTCCTTGCCGGTGATCCAGTGGATCGGCGCGTCGAGGTGCGTGCCGGTGTGCTCGCCGAGCTCGAGCACGTCCCACGCCCACGCTGGGCCGCGGTCGTCATAGCGGCTGATCTCGGTGCGCGACAGCTTGGGGGTATTCGCGAATGGCGGTGGCAGCTTGATCACCGGCGTCGATTCGCTGAGCGGCTGTGTCAGGTCCACGATCTCGACCGAGCCCGTGGCGAGCCCATCGAGCAGCGAGGCGATCTGTGAGGTCTCGAGACTGGACATAGCGGTCGTCTCCTTGGGTTAGCCGCTGCGGAAGGCCTCCTCGAGCCATTCCGCGCAGATCGTTGGGTTGACTTTGGCGTCGAGCACAAGCGGCCGCGGCGCGGAATCGCTCAGCCACTCGCCGACCGCGTCGAGATCATCGACTTTACGCACGACATGAGCGGCGGCCCCGGCGGCTCTCGCGATTGCCGCCAGGTCCGCATCCGGGAAGCGCACGAGCGAGACGTCGCGCCCCATTGGCGCAAAATGGTGCACCTCGGCGCCGTAGGCGGCGTCGTCGTAGACCAGCACCAGCAACTTCAGCCCAAGCCGAACGGCCGTCTCGATCTCGGCCAGCGCCATGAACGCGCCGCCGTCGCCGATCGCCGCGACCGTAGGGCGGTCGGGCCGCGCGATCGCGGCGCCGATCGCGTTGCCGAGTCCAAGGCCGACCGCTTGGAAACCATTCGCGAACACCCATGCGCGTGCGTCGGGCACCTCGAGGTACATCGACGGATAGCCGAGGAAGTGTCCGGAGTCAGCCGCCACCGCTCGGTCGATCGGCAGCCGCTTGTTCAGCTCGATCGTCAGGGTTCGCGGATCGATCCACTCGTCGGTTCCCCCGTCGTCGTAGGGCTCGCGATCCCAGCGCCGGCGGGCGATCTCGTCGGCGAGCTCGGGCGTCCGGAAGCCGACATTGGTGACCCCGCGTTGACAGAGCGTTCGATTGAGCGCCGCCGCGCCCGCTCTGGCATCGGCGTGAAGCGCGATCTCGGACACGACATTGCGCCCGATCGCCGTCGGCTCGATGTCGACCTGAACGATTCTCGTCCTCGGCCCAATCAGCTTCCCATGCTTGGTGGTCCAGTAATTGACCGACGCGCCGAACACGAGCAGCAGGTCCGCCCGCTCGAGTAGGTCGGCGGCCAGCGGCGAGGCAAATCCGCCTGAGATCCCCAGCGCATAGGGCAGTCCCGCGAAGAAGCCGTTCGCGGGAGCGGAGGTGGCCAGGATCGCGCCGATTCTCTGGCCCAGCTCGTCGAGCTCATCCCGGGCGTCGGCGAGCACTGCACCACGACCGGCGATGATCGCCGGTCGCTCTGACGCTTGGATCATGTCCGCCACCGCTTCGACTGGCTGCCGTGCAGGTTCAGGCGGCGCCAGCGACGGCAGCGGTGGCTGGGAGGGCTCGGTCGTGCCGGCAGCCTGCGCCTGGATGTCGATTGGCAGCATCAACACGACCGGGCGGCGCTCGAGGCGCGCTCGCTGGTAGGCACGCTGGGAGTCGTCAGGCGCGGTCTTCGCGCTGTGAACCCTGACCGCAACCGCGCCGACCGACTCGACGAGATCGTGCTGGTCAATGCGGAAGTTGCTCGTGAGCGCGGCCGCCGGCGTCTCCCCCGCAAGCACGAGCAGCGGGGTCCGGCTCTTCGCCGCCTCCGTCAACCCGGTGATCGTGTTCGTCAGTCCGGGACCTTGATGGACGCTCACGACCCCGACGCGACCGCTCACGCGGGCATAGCCGTCGGCCATGCAGACGGCCCCACCCTCATGTCGGGCATGATGAAAGCGCGCGCCGCCCTCGGCGAGAGCGTTGGTAGCGATCAGGTTGCCGCTCCCGAGTACGCCGAAGGCATCGCTCACACCTTGAGCCGCAATCGTCGCGCCGACTACGTCGGCGACTGTCAACTCGTGCTGGTTATCCGTCATCGACGGCGGAGCGTCGTGGCGGCAAACGCGACACAACCCTTGTGCTTCCTCACAAGCCAGTGATGCTACATGCGTTGCAGGTGGCGAGTTTCGCTCGCTCCCGCGTTAGGGAGGGCCGCCGAGCGGGGAGGATTACGGGGTGAGTTACAGCACCGGACCAGCCGACGAGGGCCTCCGGCCGGCAGAAGGGGTCGAGCCCGATCCCGTCACCGAGGAGCCTGCGGCTCGTCCAGCGGCGGATGTGGGCGGCGGCGGCCCAGCGGCGGATGTGGGCGGCGGCGCTACGAGTGTCCCACCGGCGGACGTGGGCGGCCGCGGCGGCCAGAACATGCTCCCCGAGCGGAAGCACAGGCGACTGGGCGCCGAGCGGTTCCTGGTTCGTCTGATCGCCACCGCGGGCATCGTCGGCATCGGCGTCGCGATCGCGGCGGTGATGGTCTCGAGCAAGAGCCAGGGATGGATCGTGGGGCTGGTTGTGGCGATCGTGACCGTGGTCCTGTCCGCGGTGCTCTGGTCCTCCCGGCAGCTGTAGCGCCAGCGACGTTCGCCATATCCGTGCGCGCTGGTCGAGACGCATCATCGCCGACGGGGCGCGGTCCAGTTGCCGCGCCGGCGACGCCGGCGATCAAGGTCAGCGGGCTGTCGAAGTCGTTCGGCGAGGTGACCGCGCTGGCGGGCGTCGACCTGGAGGTCGGTCGCGGCACCGTGCTCGGCTTGCTGGGCCCAAACGGCGCCGGCAAGACGACGTTCGTGCGAGTGCTGACGACGCTGCTCAAGCCCGATGCGGGGACGGCGCAGGTAGTCGGCCTCGACGTCGTCCGCGACGCCGCCGAGCTACGCGAGCGGATCGGCCTCGCCGGCCAGTACGCGGCGGTAGACGAGAACCTGACCGGGCTCGAGAACCTGACGATGGTGGGACGGCTGTATGGGATGCACCGCGCCGTGGCCCGCGCTCGCGGGTCGGAGCTGCTCGAGCGCTTCGACCTGGTCGAGGCCGCGGGACGGACCGTGAAGACCTACTCCGGCGGCATGCGCCGCCGTCTCGATCTGGCCGCGGCGCTGGTCGCGAAGCCTCCAGTGCTGTTCCTCGACGAGCCGACCACCGGGCTGGATCCCCGCAGCCGGTTGGGCCTGTGGGAGGTGATCGAGCAGCTGGTCTCGGAAGGCACCACCGTGCTGCTGACAACTCAGTACCTCGACGAGGCCGACCGGCTCGCGAACATGATCGCGGTGATCGATCGGGGACGCTTGATCGCCGAGGGCACCTCCGACCAGCTCAAGGATCGCGTCGGCGGAGAGCGGCTCGAGGTGCGACTCGATCAGGGGGCCGACGTCCAGTCAGCGCTCGACGCTCTCACCCCGATGTCGGACGAGGCTCCGATCGCCGAGGACTCGCTGTTGAAGCTCACGGTGCGCGAGCGTCGCGGCGCGATCGTCGAGGCAGTGCGCCGGCTGAGCGAGGCGGGCGTAGGCATCGATGATCTGGCGATCCGGCGTCCGACGCTCGATGACGTGTTCCTGTCGTTGACCGGACACGCCGCTGAGGAGGGCTCATCCGAGGAGCAGGAGGTCGGGTGACGCGGCTTGTGTTCGGGTGGGAGGCCGTGGAGGAGCGGGGCTTTTGATGATGCGGCTCGTGCGTGACACGCTGGTGATCGCGGAGCGCAACCTGATCCGCCTGCCGCGTGCACCCGAGCTGCTGCTCGCGTTCACCGTTCAGCCGATCATGTTCGTGCTGCTGTTCCGGTACGTGTTCGGCGGCGCGATCAACACCGGCGGGATCCCGTACGTCGAGTACTTGATTCCCGGGATCATCGTCCAGAACATCGCTTTCGGCGGCTTCGTCACCGGCCTCGGATTGAACGAGGATGTCCACAAGGGCCTGATCGACCGCTTCCGCTCGCTACCGATGGCGCGCCCCGCGGTGCTGGCCGGTCGCACGCTCGCCGACGTGGTCACAAACACGCTCTCGATCGCCGTGCTGCTCGTCACCGGGGTGATCATCGGCTTCTCGTTTCACTCCACCGTGCTGCACGTGATTGCCGGGATCGGGCTGCTGCTGCTGTTCGGCTTCGCGTTCAGCTGGGTGTTCGCGTTCGTCGGGCTGTTGGTGTCGACGCCCGAGGCAGCCAACTCGGTCGGCTTCATCGCCGTGTTCCCGTTGACCTTCATCTCCTCCGCCTTCGTCCCGGTAGCCACAATGCCGGCTCCCCTGCAAGCGTTCGCACGCGTGAACCCGTTCACGATCACCGTCGACGCGATGCGGGCGCTGTGGCTCGGGTTGCCCGCGGGCAACAACGTCTGGCTGGCCGTGTTGTGGGCGCTGGCGATCCTGGCGGTGTTCTCGCCGCTGGCGGTGGCGAGGTATCGGAATGCGGCGGGGCAGTAGGGCGAGCGGGCCTTCGACCCACGAATCGACCGCCTGTTCACCTGGAAAACGTCCCATTCGACGGCCCTTCCAGCTCGACTGGGATGTTTGCCTTGAAGTGCAAGGCAAACAACCCAGTGGCCGATTTGACCACGTCGACTGGGACGATAACCAGGAAAATCGTCGTTTTCCACGAGACCCAGGCAGGCCCCTGGCCCACAGGCGGAGGCGGCCCCCACTCGGGCCCACGAGACCCCGACCTGATCGCGCGGAAGCGCGTACAGGTGTGACCAATCCACCCCTAGGGTCGCTAGCCGGGAGCCCCACCGGGATGGACGATGGCGGTGTTAGTCAACCGGAGTCCGAAGGAGACAAAATGTTCAGGCTCAAGCTTGGCACCGTGCTTGCAGTGGTGGTCGCCGCCGTCACCGTCTTCGCTGCACTGGTGCTCGCGAGCGCCGCGCTCGCAGACCGCGCCGCTTCAGTCGTCTGAGGCTTTCTCAGCGGGGGCGTCGACTACGGCGCCGGCCTTTCTCGGTTGGCGATCCCTCTCCGCACCGCCAGGCCCTCGCCTACCCCACTCGCACCGGCGCGCGGCGCTTGGAGTGCCGGAGCACCTCCCCCAACAGCGGTGGCCAGTGCTCACGCAGTGCCTCGCGTCCCATGAACAGGCCCAGGTGACCGCCGGTGCTCACGCGCCGCAACACCTGCTCGGCCGGCGTCGAGGCGTGGGACTCCAGTGCGAACACCTGGTCAGGGGGCGTGATGTGATCGATCGCTCCAGCCAAGAGGTTGAGTGGCATATCGAGGCTTCCGAGATCGACCTGCCGGCCGCCCACCGACAGCGATCCGCTAATCAGTGCGTTGTCTCGGAAGAGGTTGCGCACTGCCCACAGATACAACGCGCCGGGGATGTCCTGGGTGTGCTTGAACCAGTCCTCGAACTCGCGGTAGCGGGCTATGTAGGCGGCGTCATCGAGGTGTTGCAGCAGCTCCAGTTGCCGGGAGACCTCGGCTGCCGGCTGGATCATGATGAACCCGGCGAGCATTCGCTCGCCCTTTAGCACCCCTCCGTCGGCCGCCACCAGCGACTCGTAGAAACGCAGGTTCCCACCCGGCGATAGACGCCGAAGGACTTTGTGGATCACCGGTTCGCCGGCGTGGAAGTCGATCGGTGCGCCGGCGATCGTCAGCGAGTTGACGCGCTGCGGATGCAGGGCGGCGTAGATCGTCGCCAGCCAGCCGCCTTGACAGTCGCCGATCAGGTTGACGCGGCCTCCGCAGTGCTCGACGGCCCCGTCGACAACCTCGATGTAGTCCTCGATCGAAGCATCCGCGGTGTGACGGGTTGCGCCGATCCAGTCGAGCGAAACCGCCCGGGTCAGCCCCGACTCGAGGATTGCGCCAATCTGGCTCTGTTCGGGCGAATAGTCGACGATGCACGAGTCATGGCCCGCCTGTGGCGGCAGGACGAGCGTGGGAACCAAGCCGCGCGGGGCGCTGACGGAGAAGTCCCGCAGGCGGGCGAGCGGCGTCTCAAAGACGATCTCGTGCGGAGTCGTCCACGTGGGGCGGTCCCGTTTCGCCATAAGCTGCAGCCAGCGGGGGATGTCGAACGTCCGGGACGCTCCTCCAAGCATCGCGGCGACGCGGTCACTGGCGCCTGTCGCGGCGGCAGACCAGCCTTCAAGCCAGCTGTCGAACAGGCCGGGGCCCATCAGTGGGCCTGCTACAGGGGGGCATTGCGACGTGCCGTTCATAGTCAACCTCCTTGCGCATCAAACGCCGGCTGCATGCCGACGCTTCTTTAATTCTTCCTTATCGACAGGACTGATGGACAAATCGACGAGCCCGCTGCCGTCCGATCGGCCGTCCCGGCATCGGGTCCCTTGTGTCAGCCGCCACGTGGAGAACGCCAGGGTTTAAGCTTCCGTTCTTGGGTATCCGAGGCTTAACAGACTTATACGAACGAGGGAGACGTTGATGGAAGATGCCGTGATCGTGGGCGCACTGCGGACGCCCGTTGGGACGTTCGGAGGACAGTTCAAGGATGTGCCCGCAACTGAGCTCGGCGCCCACGCGATTCGCGCCGTGCTGGAGCGCACGGAAGTCTCGGGCGAGGACGTCGATGAGGTCGTGCTTGGTTGTGTATTGCAAGCAGGCCTAGGCCAAAATCCCGCTCGTCAGGCAGCTTTCGGCGCTGAGATTCCGAAGGAAGTTCCGGCCACCACGATCAACATGCTGTGCGGGTCGGGCTTGAAATCGGTCGCGATCGCGTCGCAGATGATTCGCGCCGGCGATGCGGAGGTGATCGTCGCCGGCGGAATGGAGAACATGACTCGGTCTCCGTATCTGATGCCGACGGCCCGGTTCGGCGCCCGGATGGGCAACAGCGAGCTGATCGACTCGATGCTCTCGGATGGCTTGATCGATGCTTTCAACGACATCCACATGGGGATCACCGCCGAAAACCTCGCCGATCAATACGACATCAGCCGCGAGCAGCAAGACGAGTTCGCCGCGGCGAGCCACCAGAAGGCCGAGGCCGCGATGCAAGACGGCCTCTTCAAGAGCGAGATCGTGCCGATCGAGGTGCCGGCAAAGAAGGGTCAGACCCTGATGGTGGAGACCGATGAGCACCCCCGTCCCGGAACCACCGCGGAAGGGCTGGGGCATCTACGCGCGGCGTTCGCCAAGGACAACGGCACGGTAACGGCCGGCAACGCCTCGGGGGTGAACGACGGCGCGGCGGCGGTGCTCGTGATGAGCGCCACGCAGGCGAAGAAGCGGGGGCTCGAGTCCTATGGCACGGTTGAGAGCTACGCCTCGGTCGGAGTCGAGCCCAAGATCATGGGCATCGGCCCGGTTCCAGCGATGCGCAAGGCGCTCGACAAGGCCGGACTCGAGTTGAAGGACATCGATCTGATCGAGCTGAACGAGGCATTCGCCGCACAGTCGCTGGCCGTGATCAAGGAAATGGGTCTCGAGCCGACCCGGATCAACCGCCATGGCGGCGCGATCGCGCTTGGCCATCCGATTGGCGCGAGCGGCGGCCGGATCCTCGTGACGCTACTGCACGAGATGAAGCGCTCAGACATTCATCGCGGACTCGCCGCGCTGTGCGTCGGAGGCGGCCAGGGCCAGGCCACGATCATCCGTAACGGCGACTAGGACTGCACGCGAGGGCCAGGGCGCCATTTGCGCGCTGGCCCTCCACTGCAGCTGAGGGGCCTGAGGCGCCGCCCGCGGCCGTAAAGGCGGGGCGCCGCGCCTTCGGCCGAAAGAGAGGGCAACGGGCGCGCCGGCTCGCGCGCCCGCCGCCCTCATCGCTTACATCTCCTGGCCGCCGTTGACTCCCCACACCTGCCCGGTGATGTACGCGGACTGGTCCGCGCACAGGAAATTCACGACCCGCGCGATTTCATCGGGCCGCCCGAGGCGTCCCAGGGGAACCTGCTTCTTGATCCTGTCGAGCACCTTTTCCGGAACCGAGTCGAGCATCTCGGTCTCGATGAATCCCGGGGCCACGGCGTTGACGGTCAATCCGACCCCGTGCTCGTCGAGCTTGCCCGCCTTCTGCAAGTTGAACGCGGCCTCACGAGCAAGCGACTTCGTGAAGCCGAACATCCCCGACTTCGAGGCCGCGTAGTTGGTCTGCCCGATGTTGCCGATCTGCCCGATGATCGAGGAAATGTTCACGATCCTTCCGGTGCCACGTTCGAGCATGTGCTCGATCGCCGGCTTGGACATGAAGAATGCCCCGGACAGATTGACGTTGATGACCTTCTCCCAGTCGTCGACGCCCATTTTCAAGATCGGCTTGTCGGAGGTAATTCCGGCGTTGTTGACGAGGATATCGAGCCGGCCATGCCGCTCGATGACCTCGCTGATGGTCCGCTGGCAGTCATCGGAAACGGCGACGTTCCCTTGGTGGACCGTGGCCTCGACTCCGAGATGCTCCAGCTCGTGCTGGAAGCTCTCGGCGCGCTCCTGGTCGCGTCCGTAGCCTGCCGCCACTGTCGCTCCCGCGTTGGCGAGACTGCGACAGATCGCCGCGCCAATTCCGCGGGTCCCGCCGGTTACGAGCGCGACCCGATCCTTCAGCTGCTCTCCGGTCGACGCCCGGAGCTTCTCACCCGTCTCAACTGCCATCGCCTCTCCCTTTCCTCTTATTTTGCGAGCGCGGCTCGAGCCACTCCACGATGTCCGGCCAGATCTCGTTGCGTGCTTTCGAACCGGCCATCAAGCCGATGTGCCCTCCCGGTCGGTCGATGCAGGTGATGTCCGGGCTCGACACCAGCTCGAGCAACGGCTTGGTGCCGCTCGGAGGGGCAATGTGGTCGGCGCCGGCGGTCACGACGAGCAGGTCCTGGTCGATCAGTCCCAGGTCCACGCGATGACCTCTCAGGCGCATCCGCCCGCGCACTAGCCGATTCTCCTTGTACATCCAAGTGATCCACTGCCGGAACGCTTCCGACGGGAACGGCGGGTTGTCCGCGACCCAGCGGGCCATCGTCTGGTACGCCTCCCGCCTTGCCTCCCCCGCGAGAACGCCGTCCCATAGGCGCCGGTAGGTAGTCCAGTAGTTGGTCACGGGCTTCATCAGCTTGTTGGCGTAATCGATCGCCTGACCCGGAACCACTTTGTAGCCGTCCGCGACGTAATCGACGTCGAACGAGTCCGGTCCTACCCAGGTCCCGTACAGCGAGCTGCCCTGGCGCGTGTCAACCGGGGTAGTCAACAGCGCCATGTTGCGCACCGGGTTGTCGGGGAACCAGCCGCCATAGAGCAGGCACAGAGTGCCTCCGATGCACCAACCCACCAGGCTCACCTCATCCTGATCGCTTTCGCGCAGCACTTCACGGATGCCCCAGTTCAGCTCGTCGCAGACGAACTTGTCGATCCCCATGTCGGCATCCTCTTCCTCCGGATAGCCCCAGTCGATCAGGAAGACGTCGAAGCCTTCGCTGAGGAGGTACTCGACGAACGAGTTTCCGGGTCGCAGGTCGAAGATGTCCGGCCGGTTGATCAGCGCGAATACGAGCAGGACCGGGATCGGATGGCGCCGGTTGGGATTGCGATACCGGTAGAGCGTCGTCTTGCGGTGGGTCCAGACCACGTCTTTGGGACTCGTCCCGATCGTCGAGTCATTTTGCGTCAGCAGGATGTTCGTGAACTCGAGCGCTGCTCCGGGCGCTCTCATCAGCTGCTGAACGGGGTTCATTGCTCCTCCTGCGCGCTGGCGCGGCGGCGGCCTCCGTTGCCCGGCGACCCGTTCGCCGAACCGCCGCGGCGGCTTCGGCTGTTGCGGCGGCCGCGAGGCGCGTCTTCCTCGCCGTCGCTTCGCAACTCGTCCTCCAACTCCTCGATCTGCTGAAGGACGAGCTCGAGCTTGTCCTCGGTCCGGCTCAACTGCCGCGAGAGCTTGATCACGTCCTGGCGTCCCGCCAGCCGCATGTTGCGGAGCGTGAGATCGAATACATCGGTGCTGATCTTGGTCAGCGCAACTACGTTTTCCGTCATCCGAGCGAGCAGCTCGCCAAAGCTTCCGCGGGACACGACCTCTTCGAATGCTTTTCCGGTACGGGTCTCGGATTCCTCAAACAGGCGCCGGACTTCCTCACTCGGAGTACTTCGCCGCTCTTCGGCCATCCTTCCCTCCTACGTTGGGTTGCAAGGTTTATCGGTGGTTTGGCCCGGTGTGGTCCCGTACCTTAGAGCGGTTGCGCGCGACGCGTAGCTGACCCGCGCCCCACGTTCACTCCTTCAGCGCGTCGCGAGCGGTCGACGCGTAGAGATTGCCGATCTCACGCGTGAAGTTTGCTTGCGCCTCGAGCACACTCTGGACCCAATCGACCGGCGTCGCATTGGCCAGGCCCTCCTGATAGCTGACGATCGTGTTCAGCGTGCTCTCGTAGGCGTCCAGGTAAGTGTTTCCCGCCTTGCGAGCGTTCTCGACGATCCGTTCGTTCAGCTCCCGGATCCGGTCGACCGTCTCTTGTGCGGCGCCGCCGGCACCGCGGCCACTTGACTTAGTCGGCATGAACCACTCCCTTCTCTCTAGTACTCAAGGGTTTCCCCACGCCATCAGTCCTCCAAACCGGGGCTGACCCCGCGGTCCGTTCACTTCAGACCCTACCCGGAGGAGCGCCCGTCGGGAATTTCGGCCGCGCCTGCGCGGAGCCGGGAAGGTTCGGTGCCGGGCCGGCGTCACCCCCTTAGACCCCAGTTTCGGAGTAAGGAGGCAGGACAGTGGTTTCCGCTCAGCCCATCGTCTCGAGGCGTCACGATTACCCACCACCGGCGCGTGCCGGTGTGCTGGCGCAAGCGGCACGCCGAACACCGGTGTGGGTGCTCGGCTGCGTATCGGCGTTGCTTGCGCTCGGCGCGGCCGGAGCTCAGGCCGCGAGCTCCCCATTCATCGCGCCGTTCAAGCCGAATCCCTCATCACTCGCGACGACCGTCCCGCCGAACCGCGACGTCAATCCATACGGCATAGTCACGGTGCCACGCAGCACCGGCTCGCTTCGGCGCGGCGATCTACTAGTAAGCAACTTCAACAATTCGAAGAATCTCCAGGGCACCGGCACCACGATCGTCCAGATCCCGCCGCGAGGGAGCATGGGAGCGCCGGGTACAGCCTCGGTGTTCGCGCGGATTGACCCAAAGCAGTTGCCCGCTGGTGCGTGTCCGGGGGGAATCGGGCTCACTACTGCGCTCTCTGTCACCCGCAGCGGCTTTGTGATCGTCGGCAGTCTGCCGACGGCCAACGGCTCATCTGCGACCGCGAAGGCAGGTTGCCTGCTGGTACTGAGCAGCCGTGGGAAGCTGATCGAGACGATCGCTGGAGGACCGATCAACGGTCCGTGGGACATGACCGCCTCAGAGCAGGGCTCCGTGACGACGCTCTACGTGACCAACGTGCTCAACGGCACCGTGGCCCACTCGCCGACGGTGGTCGACAGGGGAACCGTGGTGCGGCTCAGACTACGGACGGTGGCCGGGAAGCGTCCACTGGTGTTGAGCGAACGCGTGATCGCCACCGGGTTCCCCGAACGAACCGATCCCAACGCGCTGGTGATCGGGCCGACCGGCGTGGCGCTCGGTAGGGACGGGAGCCTGTATGTCGCCGACACCCCCGAGGACCGGATCGCGGCAGTCGCGAATGCGGCGAACCGAACCACTCCCGCTCGCCGCGGCGGGCGTACGGTCTCGGTCGGCGGCTCGCTCAAGGGCCCGCTGGGGATGACGCTTGCGCCGAACGGCGACATCCTCACCGCCAACGGCGGCGATGGCAACATCGTCGAGACGACGCCGGAAGGCCGGCAGGTGGCCGTCAAGGCCGCCGATTCCGCCGGCGGGGCGGGAGTTTTGTTTGGCCTGACCGTCTCACCGGGAGTGAGGGGCGTCTACTTCGTCGACGACGGCGATAACTCGCTGCGCCTGCTGGCGCCGTGAGTGAGCCGGGCTGGGGGCCGATCGTTACGCGTCGGCCCCCGGCCCCGACCTCCGGGGGCTGGTTTCCGCCGCTGGGGCGGGACCGCGGCTCGGCTGGGAGCTCGCGCGCCTACGTCTTCGGGAGCGTCAGCAACGCGGCGCTTGCGGCGGGCAACGAAACCGCGTAGCCGCCATGGAGCGGCTTGATCATCTGGCTCTTCTGCCGGCCGACCAGCCTGGCGCTGTTCCCGTCGACGGTTTGCCCCGCGACCTTGATACCGGCATTGGACTGCAGGCTCGGCGCCTGGAGCCGCTGCAGGGCGGCTTTGCCCACCATGCCCCGAGCCCAGACATCGACGATCCGGGCTCCTGAAATGCCGGCGTTGATCAGGACCACCCGGGTCCGGCGGTCGGCGCCTCGGGTGGCGAAGACGTTGATCGCTGGGCTCATTCGCCCGGAGACGGGCAGCAGTCTCGATCCGGCCGGGACGGCGCGGGCAAAGAGCAGCAGTCCGTAGTATTCGGGTTCGGCGTATACGTGCCAGCCGGCCCCGCTTTTGGTCAGCACGAATGGCTCGTAGGCGGCGCCCGGCCAGGTGTGGATGTTGACGCCGTCGACGCCGACGCGCAGCAGCTGGAACATCGTATCCAGGACCCAGAGCGCCGAGGCGAAGGTGTCGCTTACGCCTGGCTGACCGCCGCAGGCGACCGAGTTCAACTCATCGACGCGGAGCGGCACGCCGCGCTCATGCGCCGCCCCCACGTAGGGGGTGACGCCGGCGGCGAGCCCTTGAGAGGAAGACGGCGACAGCAGGTTGGCGATCGACGGGCCGAGCGGCGACGCGGCTGGGAGGCCACAGCGCTCGAGCGGGTAGCGATGGATCGTCACCAGTCCCAGCTGCGGTTCGCTCCCGACGAACGTCGGCACTTGCTGGAGCCATACGCGGCCGCCGATCGCGGGCCCCGCGAGCGGGACCACGGGCGGCAGCACGCTCCCGAACTGCGCGAACTCAGACATGAACGTCGCGACGTTGTAGCTGGGCGGCCGGCCCGGGACCTCACTCCCGTCCACCGCGCGGTACCAGGGGAAGCTCGCGTACAGCTCCGGTTCGTTGCCCAGCTCGAGCGCCGCGATCGATTGGGTGCCGATGCCGTTGACGAGTGCTTGCGCTTCGGTGCTCGCGAGCGTCTGATCGTCCGCTTCCAGGTTGACGCCCAATACCAGCTTTGCTCCGGTCGCTCCCGCGACCGCCTTCGCGACCTGGGTCCACCCCGGCGTAAGCGTGTACCTGACCCCGGGTGGTTGCACCTGGTTCGGGACCGGCCACCAAGTCTGATCGGTGCTGTCACCGCCGATCCTGATCACCGGCGACTGGCCAGGAGACAGGCTTTTGATGATTCTCGTGAGCAGCGGGTCGACCGCATCAGGATCGGCTCCCGCATATGCCTCGAGCGCCGAGTACTCGAGCGACAGCCCCAAGAACCCCGCCGGGACCGTCTGCCCCCGTGCGCCCCTGTCCACGGTGACCACGGTCGAGGGCTCGGTAGTGCCGCCGATGTCGGCGAAGATCGCCAGCATCAGGGCCGCTCCCACTACGGCGACGATCACGCGGAGGCCAATTAATCGGCGGCGGCGAGGAGCGGCGGGCGCGGCGTGATCGCGTGCGGGACCAGGTGGACGGGGCGGCACGCCTGAACGATCGACGGCTGGCGTCACGATCGGAACGCTAGTGGAGACGCGTGGCGTTGGTCGAATAAGCCTCCCCCGAGTGCGTCGCAGCTCGAGGTGGTTTTGATCGCGTGGCCGCTGGAGGTGGTTTTGAATCGTGTTCCAGCTGGAGGTGGTTTTGGGCTCTGTCCGGTCGGGGAGACGTAACGCGGCAGCGAGAGGAAGGAGAGCCCATGGCGAGGATGGAAGTTCGCAGCGGGCGTGGAATTGCGATCACGGTCGCGCTGGCGGCGGCCACGGTAGGTGTGGTCTACGGCTACGACACCGGCAGCATCGCCGGGGCGCTGCTGTTCGTCCCGGCGCACTTTCACCTATCGACATCGGCTACCGAATGGATCACCACGTTCACCGGTCTTGGCCTGATTCTCGGCGCATTGATCGCGAATCCGATCGCCGACCGCTTTGGCCGCAAACCGGCGATGGTGCTGATCGCGATCGGCTTCACGGTGTTCGCGATCCTGCAAGGAGTCGCCCAGGACATCGCGTGGCTCGACACCACGCGTTTCCTGCTCGGCGTCAGCATCGGTGTCTCGACAGTGGCCGCGCCGGTGTTCATCGCCGAGTCCGCGCCGGTGAAGAACCGCGGGGCGTTGATCGTCGGCTATCAGGTGGCGACCGTGGCGGGAATCATGGTCGCGTACTTCGCCGATTACCTGCTCGCGGGCAGTGGTTCCTGGCGGGTCATGCTGGGCCTCTCGGCGGTCGCCAGCGCGGTGGTGCTGCTAGTGCTGCTCCGACTTCCGGACACCCCGCGCTGGTATCTGATGCGCGGGCGGCGCGAGGATGCACTTCGCACGCTTCGGCTCGTCGACCCAAGTGCCGATGCTGAGCGCAGCGTCCGCGAAATCGAGAATGACCTGAGCGCAGAATGCGGAGGCAAACTGCACGAGATGCTGCGGATCCCATACCTGCGTCCGACCGTGTTCGTTCTCGTCCTCGGCTTCCTGGTTCAGATCACCGGGATCAACGCGATCACCTATTACAGCCCGTTCATCTTCCATGACATCGGTTGGCAGGGACACTTCCCGCTGTTCATTCAAGGCTGGATCGAGGTGTTCTCGATTTTCGCGACGGTCGCGGCGGTGTTGGTAGTCGACCGCATCGGGCGCCGTTTGACGTTGTTGATCGGGGTCGGGGTGATGATCGCCTCGAACGCGCTGTTGGTGATCCTTTACGCCCAGGGCAGCTCCTTCAGCGGGCTCTCCTCGGTGCTGGCCTTCCTCGGGATCATGTTCTTCACCGCCGGCTTCAACTTCGGCTTCGGCGCGATGGTCTGGGTGTACGCGTCGGAGAGCTTTCCGGCGCGACTGCGGACCGCCGGCGCCTCGACGATGCTGACCGCCGACCTCGTCGCCAACCTGTTGATCTCGCGGTATTTCTTGACCGTGCTGCACAAGCTCGGCGGCCTCGGCACTTTCTCGCTGTTCCTCGGGCTCGCGGCGCTGTCGTTCGTGTTCATTTTCGTGATGGCGCCGGAAACCAAGGGCCGCCCGCTCGAGGCGATCCGCATCTACTGGGAGCACGGCGGTCATTGGCCACCCGAGGAGGAGACGTTGGCAGAGCTCGACCGGGTGCAGCGGGAGGAGCGGGTGGCGGCGACATGAACGGCCGCCAGATGGCGCAGGAGATGGCCGAGCAGCCAGCGAGGCTGCGGGCCCTCGTCGAGCGCGCCGATGAGATCGGGGAACGTGTCCGCGCGCTCGCGGCCGAGCCGCTCCACGGAACCACGATCGTCGCGCGAGGGTCCTCCGATCACGCCGCGACCTATGGCCGCTATCTGCTGGAGCCCGCGACCGGGAAGCCGGTCAGTCTCGCCGCCCCGAGCCTGCACACCCTGTACCGGCTCGAGGTCGACTATCGCGGGCAGCTTGTAGTCGGCGTCAGTCAATCCGGCCGCACGCCGGAGATCGTGACGACCGTGAGACTGCTGCGCGAAGCCGGAGGACGAGCGCTGGCGATCACCAACGACCCTGACAGCGAGCTGGCCGAGGCGGCGGGGGCGGTGCTCGAGCTGGGCGTCGGCGAGGAGATGGCGGTGCCCGCCACCAAGACCGTCACCGCGCAGCTTGCGGCGTTCGCGATCCTCGCGTCTGCGCTAGGACCGGTTCCCTTCTCGCCCGACCAGCTCGCGTCTCTGCCTGCATGGGTGGAGGAGGTGCTCGGTGATCCTGAGTCGCCTGGCCTCGCCGCCGACGCGCTCGTCGACACCTCGCACCTGATCGTGGTCGCCCGCGGGTTCATGTACGGAGCAGCGCTCGAGGCCGCGCTCAAGATCGAGGAGACCTGCTCGCTGCTTGCGGACGGCTACTCCGCGGCCGATCTTCGTCACGGCCCGATCTCCGCCGTCACCCGGGGCTTCCCGGTGGTGGCGCTGAACGCTCCCGGACCGGCGCGCGAGGACGTGGTCGAGCTGGTGGCGGAGCTGCGCGGCCGAGGGGCGAGCGTGCTGATGATCTCGCCCGACCGGGAAGCCGACATGCGGCTGCCGCCAGACATTCCAGAGGCGCTTGCGCCGATCGTGGCGGTCGTGCGAGCGCAGCAGCTGGCCCATGCGCTAGCGCTCCGGCTGGGCCACGATCCCGACAGCCCGCAAGGCCTCTCCAAGGTCACCGTGACGTGAGCTACGTCGTCGAGGAGATCGAGAGCCAGCCGGCGGTATGGCGCGAGGCCGCTGCGCTCGCGGGCCGTTGCGCCGAGTTGCTGCCGGCGGCAGGGGAGCGGGTCGCGTTCATCGGGTGCGGGACCTCGTTGTATGTGGGGCAAGCGGTAGCGGCGGCTCGAGAGGCCGCCGGCCACGGGGAGAGCGATGCGTTCCCGGCTTCGGAGCTGCCGGCCGGGAGGCGCTACTCGCTCGCGGTTGCGCTCTCGCGCTCCGGCACCACCACTGAAGTGCTCGAGGCCGTTGCACATTTGCGCTCCTCGACGCCCGTGCTCGCGGTCACTGCGGACGGGGAGAGTCCGTTGGCGGCGGCCGCGACGCGGACGCTCGCGATGCCGTTCGCGGACGAGCGAGCGGTGGTGCAAACGCGCTTTGCGACTGCGACGATTGCACTGTTCCGAGCCCACCTGGGCGAAAGCCTGGGGGCCGCGGTGGCCGATGCGGAGCTGGCGCTGGCCGAGCGGTTGTCGCTCGATCCGGTGCAGGTGCGCCAGCTGGTGTTTCTCGGCCGCGGGTGGACCGTGGGAGTGGCGCGGGAAGCGGCCTTGAAGGTTCGCGAGGCGGCGGGCGCGTGGAGCGAGGCCTACCCGGCGATGGAGTACCGCCACGGCCCGATCAGCGTCGCCGGCCCCGGTACTGTGGTGTGGGCACTGGCCGCGTTGCCGCCCGGTCTCGCGGAAGAGGTCGAGGCAACCGAGGCGCTGCTGGTGAGCGCTCGCTTCGATCCACTGGCGGAGCTGGTGCTAGCGCAGCGGGTCGCGGTGGCTTTGGCGCGTGCGCGCGGACTCGACCCCGACCAGCCACGCCATCTGACGCGCTCAGTGGTGCTCGACGGGGATGTCTGACAGCGTCGTCGCGATCGATGTCGGCGGCACCAACCTGAAAGGCGCCCTGGTCGACCGCCGCGGTCGGGTGTTGTCTGTGGCGCGGCGGGCGACAGCAGTCGGGGCGGGGGAGGATGGGGTCGTCGACGACGTGGGCGCGGATGCGGTCGTCGGCGGGGAGTCGAGTGCGGTCGTCGGGACGGGCGCGGATGCGGTCGTCGAGGCGGTGCTGGAGATGGCGCGCGAGCTGGCGGAGTCGGACGGACTGGGCGATCGGCCCGGCGGCGCCCCGCCGGGTCCGCCGCTCGCGGTTGGCCTGGCGGTTCCGGGTCTGGTCGACGAGCCCAGCGGGACCGTGATCGATGCGACGAACCTGCATTGGCACAACTTGCCGATCGGACCGATCGCTGAGCAGCGCCTGGGAGTGCCGGTGAGCGTCAGCCACGACGTGCGCGCCGGGGCGATGGCAGAGGGGCTGTTCGGCGCGGCCCGAGGCCACCAGGACTATCTCCTGCTTACGCTGGGTACCGGGATCGGTGCTGCGGTCGTGATCGGCGGTCGCGCGTACACCGGTGCACGCGGACGCGGCGGCGAGCTCGGTCACGTCGCGGTCGACCCGCGTGGTCCGGTCTGTGGCTGCGGGGGGACCGGATGCCTCGAGGCGCTCGCGTCGGCGGGACATATCTCGAGCCGCTATCGCGCGATGGTCGGCGGTGAGCACGCGCAGCAAACCGGCGACCGGGATGTGAGCGCGGAGCAGGTCGCCGGCCTCGCGGTCGCCGGCGATCAGGTCGCCAGGCTGATCTGGGGCGAGGCAATCGAAGCGCTGGCGCTGGCGATCGCGAACTACACCGCATTGCTCGATCCGGAGCTGGTGGTGATCGGCGGGGGCATGGCGGCGGCCGGAGATCGTCTGTTCGGCCCGCTCCGTCAGCGTCTGCGGGAACAGACCCGCTTCGGCAAGCCGCCGCCGGTGGTGCCTGCCGAGCTAGGGGATGAGGCGGGGCGCTGCGGCGCCGCGATCGCGGCCTGGCGGGCTGTCGGGATCGAAGAGGCCGAGCTCGGCGCCTGGGAAGTGTGAAGACAGCATGAGGTTGCGCAGCCGGCGGATCGTGACTCCGTCCGGCGTGGTGGCGGGTGAGGTCGTGATCCGGGAGGGGCGGATCGAGGCGATCGCTGGGAGCGTGCCGGGCGGCTCGGGTGGGTCTGCGGACTGCGCGATGGTCGATGTGGGGCAGCGGTGGGTCGTTCCTGGCTACATCGACACCCATGTGCACGGTGGCGGCGGCGCGCAGTGCAACACCTCGGACCCGGAGGAGGTCGCGGCGGTGGCCCGGTTCCATGCAAGCCACGGAACTACCGCGCTCCTCGCGACGACTGTGGCGGCGCCGGTCGATGAGCTGGGTGCGGCGCTGGGTGCGATTGCGCACTGCGCGCTCGCCTGGAGTCCGGGCGGCGCGTGCGTGCTGGGCGCACATCTCGAAGGTCCCTTCCTGAGCCCCGCACGGCCCGGCGCGATGGACCCGTCCCACTTCCTGGCGCCCGATCCAGGAGTGTTGAGCCGCCTGCTCGCAGTCGCCAACGGCACGGTGCGGATGGTCACCCTAGCTCCCGAGATGCCGGGCGCGAAGGAGCTGGTGCGCACCTTGGTCGCCGAAGGCGTGGTGGTTTCAGTTGGCCATACCGATGCCAGTTATGAAGAGACGCGCTCGGCAATGCAGGCGGGCGCGAGTTCCGTGACACATCTGTTCAACGGCATGCGCCCGTTTCATCATCGAGAACCAGGCGCGATCGGGGCTGCGCTCGATCTACCTCGAGTCAGCTGCGAGCTGATCTGCGACGGAATCCATGTCGACCCCGTCGCGCTGAGGCTTGCGTACCGCGCCAAGGGCGCTGGTGCGATTCGGCTGGTGACCGACGCGATGGAAGCTGCCGGAATGTCTGATGGGCGATACCGGCTCGGTGGGAGGGAGGTCGAGGTTCACCGTGGCGCCGTTCGGCTACCCGAGGGCGGCTCGATCGCCGGTAGCACGCTGACAATGGATGCGGCCGTGCGCAATGCGGTCGAGTTTCTCGAAGTCCCGGTCGAGACGGCAGTCTCGCTCGCATCGTCGGCTCCCGCGCGCGCGCTCGGGCTCGCCGATCGTAAGGGCGCGATCGCGGTGGGGATGGACGCTGATCTCGTGGTGCTGGACGAGGAGCTGCTCGCGGGCGGCACGATCGTGGCGGGGGAGTGGGTGGATGGTCCGCCCGCTCCATCAAGGTTCTAGGGCGGCCGCGGCGCCTGAATATCGCCATCAGCGGAGCGCCGATTGTGCATCCGAGAGAAATTGCGCAGCCGTATCCCAGCTGAGCGCCGCCAGCTCTGCGGCGTCCGGGCCGGCGCAAGCCTCCAGCTTGGCGTGGAGCTGGCCGTCCGTGGGCGGCAGGCCAGGAGCTCCAGGCGGGAGCGTGAGGTTCGCACCCAGCGTTTGTCCGTCGGCGAGCGTGAGCTCGAGCTCGAACTCGCCGGAGAGCAGCCCGTCGCCGTCCTCGGCAGCTGTTGTCTCGACGAGCTCCATCAGCCGGCGGGCATCCGGTCGTTGCACCCCCGCGTCGGTGAAGCTGGTGAGGTCCGGATAGCCGTCGAGCAGCGTCGCAGCGAGGCCGTATTCGAGGCTGAACTTTCCCTCGAGCCCGGTTCTCGGTTGGTGGTGAATCAGCGGGGCCAGCGAGCTGTTCGGGGTCCTAACGGCGAGCTGGCGGATCTGTTCGGCCGGCACCGGAGGACCGAGCTCGATCAAAGCGCTGATCGGCCGCTGCAAGGCGTAGCAGCATGGGAAGAGCTTGATCGCGAGGCCGTCGGGAACCGCGTCGCGGGTGTCAGCTTGGGTCCCGGGGTCGCTGGTGCCCTGGGTGAGCGCGATCCAGTCCTCGAGCGCACGCGGGTCGGCGGTCGCGCCCGCCTGCGCGAGCCGTGCCGCGCGCACGCCGGCATCCGCCGCGAACCCAACCTGCAGCGCCTTCGCCGAGCTGCCGAAGGCGCGCTGCACGCCGCCGGCCGCGGGGACCGCAAGCGCGATCGCCACCGCGGTGTGTTCCGCATCGAGCCCCAGCGCGACCGCCGCTGTCACCGCCGCGGCCGGGGCGCCGGCGGTGCAGGTCGCGTGCCAGCCGGCGCGGTAGTGTCGCCAACCGAGCGTCGTACCCAGTCGCGCCATGACGCCTGCGCCGGCCAGGTAGGCGCGCGCGTCGCCGCCCGTCGCGAGCGCGACCGGAACGCAGATCGCGCTGATGTGCGTCGTCGAGGGCATGTGCAGATCGTCGAAGTCGAGCACGTGCGCGAGCGCCGCGAGACGGCCGGCGTCGCCAAGCTGGGTGAACAGCGGGCGCAGCGAGTGGTCGCGAGCGGCGTACGCGACTCCGAGCGTGTCCAGGAGCGAGCGACGCGCGAGCGCGAGGTCGGTCTCCGAGGGTTGGAGTCCCGTGGCCCAGTGCGCGAGGGCCGTGGCCCGGTCGGTCGGGGTGGCTGCGAGTTCAGTCATTCGGTGGTCGCTCTGGCCGGTCTGTCGCGGTGGCCGCGAGGCCAGTCATTCGGTGGTCGGTCGGGGCTTGGGCACGCGTGGGGATGTCGTCAGCTGCGATGCTCGGGGTACGGGTCGAATTGGTCGCTCCATGATCCTCACCGTCACGCCCAATTTTGCCGTCGATATCACCTACCGCGTCGATCGCGTGCGCGTGGGCGCGACGACCGCCGTCAGCTCAGTCTTCCGTCAGGCGGGCGGCAAGGGCGTAAACGTCGCCCGCACCCTACATGCGCTGGGTCGAGAGGTCGTGGTGACAGGCTTCGCCGGCGGAGCAACCGGAGCGGCCGCACGCGAGGAGCTCTTAGCCGCTGGCCTCACGGACGAGACGGTGCCTGTCGCCGCCAGCTCACGGAACACGCTGATCATCGTCGACGAGGAAGGGGAGGCCACCGGCTTCTCAGAGCCTGGGCCTGACGTGTCGCCCAAGGAATGGCAAGGCCTCGTTGACCGTGTTCAGGTTTTGACCGAGGACGCGGAGGGGGTCGTGCTCGCGGGCAGCCTGCCGCCCGGGACACCGGTTGACGGTTACGCGCAGCTGATCTCGCTCGCCGTCTCCCAGGGGATTCCAGTGCTCCTCGATACCCAGGGCGAGCCACTCCTGCGCGGCGTCGCTGCGGGTCCGGCGGTCGTCAAGATCAACGCCAGCGAGCTGGCCGACGCGCTGTCGGCGACCGCCCCACCGTCCGAGGCCGCAGCACAGTCCGAGGCGCCCGCGCTGCCCGAGGCGCCCGCGCAGTCCGAGGCGCCCGCGCTGCCCGAGGCGCCCGCGCTCCCCGGGGCGCCCGCGCTGCCCGAGTTCGCCGCTCCGCCTGAGGCCGGCGCAGCGCCGGGGGGTGCCGCATCGCCCGAGGCCCTCACACCACCGCCAGAGACCGGCGTCTCCTCCAGTGCTCGGCTCGCCTCTTCCGGGCGCTCTCTACGGGACCGCGGCGCCGGCGCGGTTGTGATCACCGACGGCGCGAACGGACTCGTCGGCGTCACCGAAGAGGGAGCCTGGCAGGCCCAGCCATCGGCTCCGCTCCAGGGCAACCCAACCGGCGCCGGCGATGCCGCCTCCGCGGCCCTGATTGCTGGGCTGCTCGACGCTTGCCCCTGGCCAGAGCTGATCGCCGATGCCGCCGCCTTGTCGGGAGCGGCCGTATGCGCTCCGATCGCCGGGTCGTTCGACCGAGAGGTCTACCGACAGCTCCGAAAGGAGATCATCGCTATTCAGATTTGAGAAGAGAGAGTGACGTTCACCCGCGCGGGCGGCGGGGCCCGCCCGCGCGCAGGGATTGTCGAGGAGTGAGTCAGGAAGTTCGTCGTCATGCCGCGTCCGTGTCGGTCTCGCCTAGCGGGCGGTCGGCATCGTCAGGCTCGCAATGCCAGCCCAGGATGTGGAGGGATTCGGAGTCTCGCTCGTATGTCAGGCCGGCCAAGAACCTCGAGACTCGCTTGTCCTCTCCCAGCCCTTCGAGCGATGTATCTCGCGGTTGTACGTCGAAGTAATCGGACGATTCATGCCGCCACTCGGCACCGAGATCCTCCGCTGGCCCGTCCCCGCACTGGGCGCAGAGCTCCTCGGTCAATCCATCCCACGCGGCGCCGTCAAGGCTCTCCGGCGGCTCATCGATATCAACGACCAGCACCACTTTCGGCTTGAGCCAGAACAACCGAATGCAGGTGTAGCGGTACTCGATCTCATCCGGTAACGGGACGTCGCTTCCCTCGAGCAACTCGCGCACCTTCTGCTCAGCCGCGATCTTCTGCTTGAGTGTTGCCATGCGGACAGCATGCGGCAATCCAGGTGACGGATCTAGACCGATTCGTGTCAATTGTGAGCGCGATCTGAAACAGATCTGCATCGCTGCCACGGGACGGACGCCGTAACGGCGCCCTTCACGCGCTCGCCCGGCCCAATCAGGCAACTACTGCAGGCGGTGAGGTGGGAGGCGAGTGGTCAGTGCCGTCTCGATCCTGTGTGACGTCGACGAGCGGCTCGCTCGGCTCCGCGCCCGCGGTCCTCCGCCCCCGCGACGACGCTCGATAGGGGAAGGTCTAGCCCGGCTCAGCGTCCCGCGTGACACGGCGACGCGGTGGCATCACGACGATTGGCACGCCGCGGCCGAGCTGCTCCCACACCTCATCAGTGTCGTTAACCAGCTCCGCGAGCCGCCGACCCAGCAGCAAGAGCGCACACTCCATTTCAGCTTCTCCCGGAGCCGATGTGACTCCAGAGGATCCCACCACGGAATTCACCCAGCTTTGACGCAGTTGCTCGGCAGGTTGACCGCAAAGGCCCGGCTGCGGAATGCGGATGCGGTAACCGGAAGGACGGTCTCGATGATCGAGTTCCACCCGCGTATTCCATTCCGCGTCGATCTCGGGACGTTCAGGCTTGTCCTCTTCGAGGATTAGCCTCAACGTCAGCCTAGCCACGGACGATCGATCGGCGTCGGGCATGCTCTTCAGCACATCGAGCACAGCGCGAAGTGCGTAAGCCTCGAACTCGCTGTGTGGACCTGCGCGCGCCTTGGCCTTCCGCCATGCAACTTCATGAGCGCTGGGTGGACGAGCCACCAACCGGAGGGTCTCGTTTCGAATCCGCAGGCGATCCTCGAACCCCACCAAGCGCACGAACGCGCTGTGGGCATAGACGTGCGTGGTCCGAAGAAGTCCTAGCAGCAGGTGTTCTGGTTCAGCGTCCCGCTGCCCCAACACGAGCGCTTCCTGAAGTGCGCACTCGACTGCCATCTTTGCCGGTCGTGATAGCCAAGCAGGGCCATCGGCTCGCTCTTCGCGCACGCTTCGAGGGCCGTGCAGGAGGTCGTCCACTTCGCCCGTCTCAAAACCAAGGCTGCTCAGAACTCGTGCGGCGACCCCTGCTTGCTCGTCGACCAGCGCGAAGAAGATGTGCCCTGTGCCGGCGAAATCCTCGCCCATCGCCTGAGCGTGGTCGCGTGCGAGGGCCAGGACGCGACGCGTGGGTTCAGTCAAATGCACTTGGTGAAGGGGGCTCCAAATGTTTAGGCTCGTGGGTTCGATGCCTCCGCCATATCGGTACCCGGGAGATACCCTAATGGCGGCCTTCCTGTCCGTCGGGGGAGCGCCACACGAGGACCTCCTGGTCGGTGAATACGGCGCGCAACTCGAGACGCCCTCCGAGTGCCTCGACGTAGTGCCCGAGCGCGGAGAGATAGAGATCCTCGCGCTGCTCAAGCTCTGAGAGTCTTTCGTCCGCCGCATCGAGCGCAGCCCGCACAAGCTCGTGAGCGGTGCCGCGTTGGTACTGAACGCGAGCGACTCGCTCTTGTGCCTCCATCAGGCGCCCATAGATCTCGGCCCGCTTCTCGTTCACCGGCTCATCTGAGAGGACGTCCTTCCAGCTTCTCGTTGGCTCAGACACCGAGCTTCCTTTCCCATACTTCGTTCGTGATCGAGATACAGACGCTCCGCGAGCTGAATCTTCTCCGGGTACCAGCGGTTCCATCTCCCGGTTTTGTCGCCGCCGATCAGCATGACAGGGTTCCGGTTCGAGTCGAACGCGAACAGGACCCGCGTCCCGCGGTCGATTCGCGCCTCCTTGAGCTTGTGCAGCCGCGACCCGTGGATGGCATCCACATGCGGCCGGCCCAGCGTCGGGCCTAAGGCGGCGATGCGAGCGATGACCCCGCTGACCTTGGCTCTGCGCTCGCCGTTCAAGCTGCTTGACCAACGCCGAAACTCAGCCGTCGCCAGGACATCCCGCTCGCGGCGCGGCGCCCTCGCCCGTCGTGAAGGCTCGGCGTTAGGCTTGGCCACTGGCATCCACTCGAGTTTGCGGTGGTTCCTTCGTGGCGAGCTGCACATGCTCAATGACTCGGACATCGAGTCCCGCATCGCGCCTTGCCTCGCGCTGCTCGACGGATCCAAACGCCGTGGCGGTCGTCCCACACGACGTGTCCCCGACCACCAGCGCCAGCCCTCCTACACGATGGGCGTACTCCCGCGAGGCGTCGCCGAGCTTCGATATGAGCGCGAGCAGCATCCAGCACATGCCGAGCAACTCGGACCCGAACCGCTCGATTCGCTGCTCGGCGCTGTGGCTCTCCATAGCGATAAGAGTCCGCAGCCAGGAGAAGTTCGCTCCCGTCCAGCGAGGACCGTCGCCCACCGGCGACGACCCGAGATCTGCTGGTTGTCGATCTATTCGACCGCCAGCGTCCGGAGCCCGATCGTTTGTGAAGCGTCCACGTACACTGCCCGAGGCCCGCCAGCCGTGGGTCGGAGTCGCCCCAATCCGGCGACCGGCGATCTACCTCGATTGCAAGCATTGAGCTATCATCGTCAGTCCGCCGCGGGGTGGAGCAGTCTGGTAGCTCGTCGGGCTCATAACCCGAAGGTCGCGGGTTCGAATCCCGCCCCCGCTATTTAAAAGTCCAGCAAATTCCGTATAAACGAAGAGCCCCGGAGCTCCGGGGCTCTTGTCGTTTCGGGCGTTTGTCAAACGAATGTCAAACGGATCCGGGCGGACTGTCGATCATCGCGGCGACCTGGGCGGCAGCCTCGGCCTGCATGCCGGGGATCACATGGGCGTACTGCTTGAGCGTGAATGCCGGCGACTCGTGCCCGAGGCGCTCGCTGATCACCTTGACCGGGACGCCGGCCTTGAGGGCGAGTGTGGCGTGCGTATGCCGGAGGTCGTGGAGGCGGATCCTGCCGCAGATTCGCCTTCTCGATCAGCCGCTCGAATGACTGGCTGAACGTGTGCGGGTGGATCGGCTCGCCGTTCTCCTTCGCTACGACGAGATCGTGGTCCTGGTAGTCGGCGCCCCACTCCGCCCGCTCCTCGTCCTGCCGCGCCCGATGGGCTCTGAGCTGGGCGACCGTCTCGGCATCGAGATCGATCACCCGCGCGTTGTGGCTCTTCGGCGTCGACTGGATGACGTCGTAGCCGACGGCGACGAGCGCCTGCCTGACGGACAGGCGAGCCCGGTCCAGGTCGAGATCGCACCAACGGAGGCCGAGCACTTCGCCGCGGCGCATGCCGGTCATCGCCGACAGCCGCCAGATCGGTCCGAGCCGCGTCTCCTTGACGAGCTGGAGGAACTGCGCGAGCTCGTTCGGCTCCCACGCGCTGATGCCGCCGGTGGCACGCCGTGCCGGCCGCGGCGGCTTGGCACCGGCGGCGACGTTTCTTCCGAGCAGTCCGGCGTCGACGGCGTCGGCGAGCACCTTGTGGAGGGTCGAGTGGATGTAACTGATCGTCTTCGCGCTTAGCGGCTTCCGCGTCTCTGACCCGGTCGCCAGATTGGTGTACAGAACATTCAGCATCGGGGGAGTCAGCTGCTGGAGCAGCTTCGACCCGAGCGCAGGCAAGACGTGTATCTCCAAGTTCCGCTGGTAGGAGAAGAACGTCGACGGCTTGACCCGCGGCTCGGTCATCGGAAGCCAGCTATCGCGGATCCAATCGCCGAGCGTCGTCCGCCCCGGGAGGACGAACGAACCGGTGTTGACGTCGGTGACGAGCTTCGCCCTCGCCGCCTCGGCCTCACGACGGGTGCGGAAGCCGCCGTGCCACTTCTGCCGCCGTCGTCCCTCGTGGTCGAACCCGCGGTCGATCACGACGTACCAGCGGACGGTCTCCTTGCCGTGGCGGTCGGTGCGGACACGCTTATGGATGTGCCCCTGCATCACGCCGCTCCAAGCCACTCGAGCAGGGCGGGGACCGGGACGATCAGCCGACGACCGAGCCGTCGGGTCGGCAGCTCCCCTCGGCGGGCGGCGTCATAGGCCGCTGTCCGGCCGAGTCCGAGCAGCTTGGCAGTCTGCTCGATAGTGATCGTCGCCTTGCCCGCGAGTTCGTCAAGCGGCGACGGAATAGTCTGTTGCATGTCGGGACCTCCTCATAGGTTCCGGCCAGGCCCCGGGGTGCTCGAACACCGCCGGGGCCGTCTCTTTGTTGACGCTTATAATCTAGCGAGTGCCCCGGACGGATCCGACCCTGGAGATACGCTCGCGAACGTGACGCCGCTCGTCGCCACCGAAGATCTCATCGACGCGCGAGGCGTCGCCGACATACTCGGCCTCTCGGCGCCAAACACGGTTAGCGTCTACCAGCACCGCTACGACGATATGCCACGTCCCGTCGTTAGCCTCGGCCGCGGTCGCTGCATGCTCTGGCTTCGTCCCGAGGTAGAAGCATGGGCGGCGCACTTGATTGCGAGCGGGCGGACGAGGCCGAACCGGCGAGTGATCCGCTGATCGTCGCTGCTCGGCACCGCAAGGCGACCCGTCGGCTGCCAGGCTAGTCCGTGATTCTTGGATCTTGGTTGAGTGAGTCGGTCTGAACCGCGCGGATCATCCACCTGTCGTTTACGAACGGCAGGATGCCGTTTGGAAACGACAGGTACTCGCGTCGCGCCGGTAGACGATGAGGTCGCCGCAGCGCTTGTGCGCGACGCGAAACCTAACCGGGTCCGGATGAGGCCTCCACCCGCTCGGAGATGATGTCGTTCACGCGGGTGAACCACCGGGGTGGCCGCCGATCCTGCTCGCGGACGTAAATCTCCAGGGCCACGTCCACTGCGACCGCCGGCATCACACACACAGCCTGCCGCGATCCGCAGCCTCAGAACGTGCTGCCGGCGTCTGAGATTACTGCCGTGGGGCTCCGACCGCGAGACTCCATGGCTCGGCGGACGGGCTATCGGTTGCTGCCGGGCGAGAGAGCGAACGCGCCATCTGCTGCGCGCGAAGCCCAGACGGGGGCCACTCTCCGAGGGAGGATTGCTTCGGCGTGAATGCGCAGCCGGCAATCCGATTCCGGGCGGCGGGCGGAGCTACCTCGCGGGTGTCAGCGTGGGGCGGAACGAGTTCACGTGACGTCGAACTTTCGGCGCGGCGGTTGCTCCTGCTGCGGTTAGGTCTCGCGACTCTTGACCTACGATCGACGGTGTCATACGATGCGCGAGCGCCCACGATAGGTGTGGTGCGCGCAGGGTTTGTACTACGCGCAGCGTCGGATTTGGGGGCGAGTCCGATCCGACAACGCATGCCGGCTCTGGGACTTCTCTCCAAAGACCGGACCGCAGAGAACGGTCACCGGAGTCCCACATAGTTTTCAAGCTGGCAACGATTCTCGCAAGGCCGTGGAGGTCACGGAGCCCCCGCCGACGCCGCTCGGCGTACGGCGCGACGTCTGCCGTGGCGTTGGCTGTAGGCGCAACTGCAGTGGCACCCTCCGTCGCTCGGGCGGTGTGGTTGTCGTTTGGCGTTCTGGTAGGCGCTTTCGGCCTGTATGAGCTCCTTGCGCACGCGAGGCAGCTCCGCGCGGACGTTCACCTAGCAGAGGCTCAGGCAGACGCGGGTGCGCGGATCGCGTCAGCAGTGGCCGAATCAGAAGTCGCTCGACAGCAGTTGAAGACCGAACTCTTCCGATTGAGCCGCAAAAGGTTGTGCGCACTGGATGCCGACGACGAGATGCTCGCCGTTACTCACGAGATCGTCCATGAGGTTGTCTGCCACGAGTCATTTTGTGCAGGTCTCGCAGACTCCGTCGCTGATGCTGGGGATGGCGATGCCGGACTCGAATACCGCTTGACCAAGCCGGTCGTGCTCGCGGGTGAGCGGAACGGGCCAGTGCGCCGCACACACGTGGACGAACGGTCACCCAAAATGCACTCGGGCGCGAGCGCTGAGAGGCGAGCCGAAGGCTACGAACGTTCGGGGCCCGCGCGACTGTGACATCGCCAGCTTCATCTCGTGCCTTGAGCGTTGGAATGCTCGTTGAGAGCCGCGATCGCGGCTTCGGACGCGTGCGCGCGACGTCAAGAGATCGAGCAGACGTCGCTTATTTCGACGTTCCTGGGCCGGAGGGCACGGTCGTAATAAGCGAAAACGTTGGAGACCTCCGGCGAGGCGTCCTGCCGCCGCAGACACGCGTGCACTGGCGGGGTGGGATCGGGTGGGAGCACGGTCGAATACTCGACCACCATCCCGATACCGGCCGCGCGCTCGTTCGCGTAGCGCACGAGCAACGGTTCGTTGCCGACTCAGAGATCGTTGTCCGGTGGCGTGAGCCCATCGCTGACGCGAGCCGACTGCTCGCCGGCCGCTGGGTCGAGAGCCGGCGCTATCACGATGGACGCCACGCGTTCGTCGAGGCCTACACCGCGCGCGCGAGTGCCTATCAGGGCATGACAGCGATCTCCTCCTCCTCGATCGAGGCCCATCCCCACCAGATCGAAGCGGTCCGCCGGGTGCTCTCGGACGCCACCCCCCGCTACCTGCTGGCCGATGAGGTGGGTCTCGGCAAGACGATCGAGGCGGGGCTCCTCGTCCGTCAGCACCTGCTGGACAGCAGCCGCCACCGAGCGCTCGTGCTCGTGCCGCCGGCGTTAGAGCGTCAGTGGGAAGAGGAGATGGAGTCGAAGTTCCGACTCGTCTCGGAATTCGAGTCCGCGTTCGAACTTTGGGGCTTCGACGATCTGGCCACAGCTGAGTCGGCGTCTGGCTTCTCGCTCGTCGTGGTCGACGAGGCCCACCGGCTCACCGAGCGAGGCGCGGATACCCCCGAGTATCGGGCGCTGTGCGCCCTGGCGGACGGCGCGCAAGCTCTGCTGCTGCTCTCGGCTACTCCGCTGCAACAGGAGCCGGTCAGCTTGCAGCGGTTGCTGTCGCTGCTGGCCCCCGGCGCGCGCACGTTCGGCGACCCAGCGGTCTTCGCGCGGATGCTGGCCTCACGCGATGACATCGGTGGGTACTACGGCAGCCTGCGTGCCGACATCGCGCCCGTGTTCCTGCGCCAGGCGATCGCCGGGTTGCGCACCGTGCTGTCCGACGACCCGCACTTGCAGATCCTCCTGGACGAGACCGACGCTGCGCTCGAGCTTTCCGACCGCGAGCGGCTACAGGTCGCCGTGCGTCGCGCCCGATCGCACATCAGCGAGGCACATCGGATCTACAGCCGAATGATCCGCACGCGCCGCGGCACCGGCTTGGCGGAGGACTTCCCCGTGTTGGGACGTTTGACGCCGAGCCCCGTCCATGTCACCGGAGCGGTCACGACGGTCGCCGAAGCCTACGCGGCGTGGCACGATCACGTCCTCGCGCGCCTCGAGCGCGCTCTCGGTGCCGAGGCTAAGGAACTCATCTCCGCGGCTGCCGGGATCGTGGAGCGCCTGTCCGCGGCGGGCGACCAGCCGTGACGGCGGTCGTTGAGCGTCTGAATGAAGCCGGAGGATCGGCGCCCGACGAAGAGGAGCGCGAACTACTTAACGCATTGCGCATCAGCGCACAGGAGCGCGCGGAGGACTGCCCACGAATGCGCGTCGTGGTCGAGCAGGCCGTACGCCTTGTGTCAGAAGGCGAACGGGTGGTGATCGTGACCACAACCGAGTCGTGTGCCCAGCAGATCTTTGCTCGCCTGGAGCACGAGGACCTGCGGGCGCCGCTGCTCATCCTCGACGGGCAGACGCTCGGCGCTGTCCGAGCGTTTAGCGAGGCAGAGGCTGGAGCGGTACTGGTAATAGATCCCCGGGGCGAGGAGGGACAGAACCTGCAAGCAACGAGCGCGGTTCTGCACGTCGAACTGCCGTGGGATCCCAACCGGCTGGAGCAGCGGCTGGGACGCTTCGACCGGTTCGGAGCGGGGATGACGGCGCGCCAGTTCGTCCTTCTCGACGACGCCGACACGCCGCACAACGGCTGGTATGACCTGCTGCGCGACGGCTTCGGCGTGTTCCGCGAGTCGATCGCGAGCCTGCAGTTGGCGATCGCACGGATGATGCCGCACCTGATCGGGGCAGGAGTCCGCGAGGGAGCTGACGGGCTGCGGGCGCAGGAGAGTTGGGTCGCGGACCAGCTTGAAACTGAGCTCGGCGCTGTGCAGCTGGCGGAACTGCTCGACGAGACGGTTGTCGACGATCGTGGCTTGCGCCTGCTCGAGACGGTCGAGGGCGCCGAGCTGTCGGCCGCCACACTCGCCTGGCAGGACTCCGTGATCCGGTGGGCCGCTGGGGACGGGTCAAGCGCCGCGCATTTACGCTTCCATCACGAGGAACTGGCCGGCCAACACCGGTTCGCGCTCACACGCTTCGAGGATCCCGATGTTGCGGCCCTCAGCGACAGCGACCTTCCGTTAGTCGCCTGGAGCGACCTCGGCGAGCGCTTCGGCGTGGCGATGTCCGGCGGCTCGGTGCAGGGCACGTTTCGGCGCGTGGCCGCCTCGAACCGAGGCTTGAAGCTGTTCGGCCCGGGCGACCCATTCATCGACGCACTCTGGGAGTTCACCGAACTCGACGACCGCGGGCGCGCGTTCACCCTGTGGCGAGCCCGGGACTACTGGCGCGGACAGCCGGAGTTCTTCGCCGTTTGTCTCGATGTACGGATCCGGCCGGAGATCAACACGGCGCTCTCGGCGGCCAGCGAGCTGCAACCCATCTCCGCCGACGCGGTGCGCCGTAGAGCCGAGAGCTACCTCGCGCCTACGGTCAGCCGCGTCTGGCTCGATAGCATGTTGAGCGAAGTCGTTGATCAGAAGCGCCTGCAGATCCTCGACGCCCCTTACCACGAACTGCGCGAGGACAAGACGATTCGCCCCACGCAGTGGTCGCGGATCGACGAGCACATCGGTCGTGCCGAGTGGCCTGCTTGGTGCGCGATGGCGACCGAGCGAGCGATCGCCACGGCATTCGGCCGCGACGATCTCCGAGAGCGCTGCGCAGCTGCCGCTGCCGCTGCTGCTCGGGACAGCGACGACACGCTCGCGCGCCTCGCCGCTCGGGTGGATGCGGCAAGCCACGACGCCGAGGCCGTCGAACGCGCACTGGGCCCGGCGCTCAGCGAGGGCCTGGCGCGTCCAGCGTCCGGGATCGACGCGGCGGGTGTCGTGATCGTGTCCTCAGAGCCGTTGCCGGGGGACGAATACTGGTGATTGACCTCGTGCTCGTCCAGCAGGCGCTTGCCGCGTGGCCGGACGCGCCGCCCTCGACGCTGGCTGCTCAGACGCCGCGACTTGCCGCTGTCCTGCAAGCCGCCGCCGCACGCGACTGTGGGCCTGGCGATCTGGCCGGGATGGTTCGCGACACGTTGCGCTGCTGGCAAGAGCAGGCGGGACAGGAACCGCTGCCCTCAGCGCTCAGCATCCCCGCAACCTCGCCCTGGCCGACAGTAGAGGAGTGGCGATTGGCTGGCGTCACCACGGCGCCCGGAAACACAGCCGAGCAACTCCGAATCACCGCGGTCGCCCCGTGGCGGCCGGCGTGGCTTACGAGCGAGGAGCCGGCCGACGCGTTCCCTGCGAGTCGCCTGATGCGTCGGGTCAAGGACGCGACGGCCGGGGATCCGGTGTGGGAGTACGCCACCGGGCTCGGGAGCTACCTCAGTCTCGAGCAGCGCGAGGCCGTGCGCACGGTGATCAGCGCTCCACCTGACGCCACCGTGCTCATCCTTCTGCCTACGGGAAGCGGCAAATCACTCGTCGACCTGCTGCACCCACTCGCCGTAGGGCCGGGCGCGACGACTGTCGTGGTGGTGCCAACGACGAGCTTAGCGATCGACCAAGAGGAGCAACTACGAGAGCGCCTGCGCGCCATCAACGCCCCCGACGCCGAGGAGCCCTTCGCGTTCTATGGCGCTGCGCAGAACGCACGGATGAGGACTCAGCGGCTCCAGGTCCTGCAGCGCGTGCGCGATGGCAGTCAGCGGGTGGTGTTCACCTCGCCCGAAGCCCTGTTCGGGGCACTCGGGGAAGCGCTCACTGTCGCCGCCCAGGCTGGCCAACTCGGGCAACTGGTCGTCGACGAGGCGCACATCGTCGCCAGCTGGGGCACGGAGTTTCGCCCCGACTTCCAGGCACTGGCCGGATTCCGCCGTCGGCTGCGGGACGCGGCAGCCGAGAATAGCCACGTGTTTCGCACGCTGCTGCTCACCGCGACGGCCGCCCGCAGCGACGTCGAGACGCTCGCGGCGCTGTTCAGCGAAGATGGTCGAAAGCTGGTCGCCGGCGGTGCGGCCGCACTGCGTCCGGAACTGGCCTACCTGGTCGCAGAGGCGACCGATCGCGACGAGCGCCTCGCCTTCCTCGCCGACGCCGTCCGCCACCTGCCACGCCCGATGTTCGTCTATGCGACCACTCGCGAGGACGCCGCCGAGCTCGAGTTGCTCATCCGCCGGCTCGGCATCCAGCGCGTCGTGAGGGTGGCGGGCGAGACGGGAGACGAGGCGCGCCGCGCGGCTGTGCGGGCATTGCGGGGCGACGGCGAGCAGCCAATCAGCGCCGATATCGCAGTTGCCACCTCAGCCTTTGGACTGGGCATTGACGTCAACGACGTGCGCACCGTGATCCACGCCTGTCTGCCCGAGACGATCGACCGCTACTACCAAGAGGTGGGACGCGCCGGCCGCGACGGCCGCGCGGCCCTCGGCCTAATGTTGTGGACACACAGCGACGCCGCCGTAGCGCGCAGCGTGGGCACGGTCAAGCTAATCGGGGTCCAGCGCGCGCGCCAGCACTGGCAGGGCATGGTGCGCGACGCCGAGACGCGCGACGGACTGCTGTGGATCCCGCTGGCCTCGCTGCGAATCGGGCTGATCGAGCACTCGGACGAGAACGAGCGGTGGAACTCGCGAACGCTGTCCTCGATGGCTCGCGCTGGGTTCATTCAGTTGGTCGGGACGACACGTACCGAGGCGAACAGCGTCATGATCGCCGTTCGGCTTCTGCGCCACGACCTAGAAGCCTTCCAGGCATGGGAGGACTTCGAGCAGATGCGCCAGCGCACCTATCAAGGCGTCAACGAGCGACTCCAGGCCGTGCTGCAGGTCGCGCACACTGGCCACGTGTGCGTGGCCCTCGAGGCGCTCTACACCTTCGTGGCGCCCGACGTCCTCTCGCAACCCATCACCGCTCACTACGCCTGCGGCGGCTGTGCCGCCTGTCATTCGGACTGCCCGGTACCGACACCGCCCTTGCCACTCCGCCCGAGCCCGGTCGCCCGCGCACCGACCCCCGAACTCGATCAGCTCACCGAGCCGTTGGGCGCGGCGATTGCGGTCAGTGACGGCGACCCCGGCTGGGAGCGCGAATACGGGCGCCTCGTGGTGGCTGCGCACCGACTCGGCGTCCGCAGCCTCGTGTGCCCCCAGAGTGTCCGCCAGGCCAGAGAAATTACCCGTGCGCTGCGAGATCTCGTTCTCAGCGTAGCCCTCGACGCACCCCTTCTCACCGAACTGTCCGAGGCGCTGAACGAGCCCGAGTACCTCCCGTCGACTCCGACCCTGCTGCTGCTCGACCCTCAGCGACCGACCCCAGATGCGCATCGCGCGTTCCACGCGCTGCCGCACCCCGCGATTGCCGTTATGTCTCTAGGGCAGGCCTCGGAGGAGCGCGAGGACATGACCATGACCGAACTGCGGCCGGGCCTGCCCAGCGTCCATGAGATGATCGGCCGCCTCACGCGTGTCTGACCTAAATGAGACCGTGCTCCCGGCCGTGTGGTCGGTGATCCGCCGCGAGCTAGCGGCGCGTCCCGGGCAACAGCGCGACGACCTTGTTGCGCGCCTGACCCCAGCTGGGCTGATCCGACGTACCGGCGCGGACGCCGGCGGCGTGAGCCGCCACGTCAGACCAACGATCACTGCGCTCGAGAGCCTCAAACTCGTGGAGGCGGACCTCGATGGCGGGCTGCGACTTAGTCAGCCGGGTCTCGGCGAAGAGGCGTTTCGGGCGGAGGTCGCCCAGCGACTGCTCGTCGTGCCCGACGGTGACGACCCGTGGCAAGTGCGTGAGGGGGGCCAGCAACTCGAGTTTCATGCTGAGCTCGCGCTGTCCTGGCTTCGCCTGCAAGGGCTTGAGCAGCCGATAGGAGGATGGCAGAGCGCGTCGACAGTCCTCGACCACCAATTCGGCGTAGACCGTCTGCTGCTGCGCAGCGACGTTCCGTTCAACACATTGGATCGGTTAGCTCGATGGCTGGGTGCGGCCCGTACGCGAAGTCGCCGATCGTCGACCAGCAATTGCTGCCCGATCCGACGGACCTCGTCCGATCGATACTGCCCAACGTGATGCCAGAACCTGCAATGTCCACAGCCGAGGTCGTCGCCGAGATCGCGCGCCGCCTGCCCTGGCTGCCCATCGGCAACGTCGGCGCAGCGGTGGCCGCCAAAATGGCTGAGACCCCCGACCGGTTCGCCACCGAGAACGCTGTCCCGCAGTCGCTGACGCTCGCTCTGCTGCGCCTGCAACACGAGGGACTGATCGAACTCGAGGTGGGGGATGACCCCAACCGCCGAACGCTCCTGGAGTTCCCCGATGGTGAGACGCGCGGCTTTGCCAGGGTGATCCGCCGATGACCATCCGCGAGCCCTGGCCGGCCTGCTGGAAGCCTGGCCAACAGAGCCTGGTTGTGACGGACGTCGGCGTGCAGGAGGACGTGCTAATGCTCGCGGTCCACGAGGAGCCGGTGCTTCGCCGGCGGCGCGTACCGCACCAGGGAGAACTCGCGAGCGCTGCGCCCGGACAGCCCAGCAACCAGTGGGAGTTGCTGCAACACTTCCTGGAGTTCGAGCCCGACGAAGGCACTCTGATCTTGCCGGTCATCGGTGCGCCGGGAACCGGCAAGTCGCACCTGATCCGCTGGCTGTGGGCGACGATTCCCGATCGCGAGGACCTGGTCGTCCGGCATATCCCGCGCGAGGGCACGAGTCTGCCGAGCGTCGTCGAGCGGATCTTCCACGGAGTCGAGGGAGAGCAGTTCGAGAGCCTACTGGTCGCCCTACGCGAGGCGCGGAACCAGGAGGAAGGACTCGACCCCTCCGAGCGTCTCGAACACATCGCCACGCGCCTGGTACACCGAATCGCCGAACTGCTCACGTTCGGGCTCGGCACCGATTGGCGGCGGGCCAAGGATGTGCCCGATGATGTCCGTACGGCTCTGTGTGACCGGTTGGCCCTGCCCGCATTGCTGGATGACACAGCAGTACAGCGGCGATTGACCCGACCGGGCGGTGCGGTCTACCAACTCGCCAGAGACATCGTCGACGGCTACAGCCGCCCCGAAGGCGACGATGAGGAGGAACTCGGTTTCCGCGAGGAAGACCTGGACCTCCGTGCTGTCCGCAACGTCGGGCCGTATGCCCGTCAGATGTTGACGACTCTCGAACTGCCGCCGCCGCCTGGCATGCCGAGCATGAAGGATGCGGCTGCACGAATCCTCTCGGACGCGCTCGACATCGCGTCGGCGAAGGTCATCGGCCTCGGCTCGGTCTCCCTGACCAACCTGCTGAACGACTTTCGCCGCTCGTTGGCCGCCGCCGGCAAGCAACTCGTCCTGCTGTTCGAGGACATCGCGATCGCCCGTGGTCTCCAACTCGACCTCGTAGATGCGATGACTACCCCCGCCCGCCGCGCCGGCGAGGCACCGTTGTGCACAATGCGGATCGCCCTCGCGGTCACGTCCAACTATTGGGAGGAGCAAGCCCCGGCAACGCTGGCCACCCGCGCCCGAGGTTGGGACGCCGAGATGTTCGACCTCGACGTCCCCCGAACGGAGGCGGTGGAACGCGCTCCCGACCTGATAGGCCGCTACATGAACGCCGCCCGTTTTGGGATCGAGGCCGTCCGCAAGATGCCTCAGGACGAGCTTCGCGATGGCCTGGGCAACTTCTGCGATCAGTGCGATGGCGAGCCCCATGCCACGCCACATTCGGTACGAACTCGCACGGCCACGGCCTCTTCCCACTGAGCGAGACCGCCGCACTCCGCCTATCGCGACTGGCCGACCCACAGGTGCGCCCGCGATTTGTGCTCAGCGATGTCGTCGAACCCGTTCTTGATCAGCACGAGCCTGCAGAGAGCCACCGCTTTCCAGCGTCGGAGCGGTGGCGCCAGCGGGTCGAGGCAGCGGTCGCCCGACGGGAACTGTCCGAGCTCACTATCGCGCAACTCAGGGCGCTCGAAGACGCCCGACTCGACGAGCCCGAGCGCCAGCGCGCGGAGTTTGTTCTGCGCGCCTGGATCGGTGAGCAGGAGGACGCCGAAGCCGTGCTCAGTGCACTGGCTCTGCCTGTCACGCTGCCGTCGAGAGACGTGGGCGCGGACATCGGAGGTGGTAACGGCACCGCAGAGGCGGGCCAGGTCGACCGACCGCCCGAGCCTGCGCCCAAGCCGTCCCAACGCGACGAGGCCGAGCAGGAACTCCTACGCTGGGCCGGCGGCAACACGAGGCTCGGAACTGAACTCGCCCGACTGTTGCGCAACTGGATGTGGCAGGAGTTGCTGGCCGGGATTCGCTGGGAGGAGATCGGCTATCGCTCGGGCGAGATCCTGACTCTCCTGGGGATCCGGGCCAGCGTCGCTCAGCAGCAAGCCAACATGGCCATCTACATTGGCAATAGCGCAGGGGGCGGTGCTATGGCAGCACGCGGCGAGCCGCTTGTCACGCTGGAGCCAGGCACGACCAACACGGAGCTCCTCCTCGCCATCTACCGCCGTGCGCAAGGCCGAGCCACCGGCCGCGACCGCGTCGCCGACCTCGTGCTGATCCGTGACCTCGTCGACCGCAGCGAACGAGCCGTGGGCGAGCGGGCTAACGCGGCAACTCGCAGTACCGCCTACCTGACCGAAGCAGCGCAAGTCATGAACCTGGCTGCCGCCGCCCTCGCTTCTGAGTTGCGCGCGATTGATGCACCGCTCCTGCCGTGGCTGCAGGATGTCGACCTTCGCAACGCGAGCGAGTCCGACTACACCTCGGCATGGATGGCGCTCCGAACGGCAGCCGTGACGGAGTACAAGTTCACTGTAGACAGGATCCGCGCCGCGGCAACACTGAGCCAGGGCGGACGAGGCGCGCCGACCGTCATCGACCCGACTGCATTCGACGAACGCACTCTGGCCAACGACCCCGCTGGCCTGCGACGGCGCTTCCGTGACACGGACTTGGCCGCGCGCCACGCAAGGCTTAAAGGACCTCGCCGAGCAGGCGATCGAGGCCGAGGCGGCAGCCGCCAAAACCATCCTCACGGGAATCGGCGAGATCGTGGGCAGCGAGGACAGCCTGCCGTTGAAGAACATCGTCGAGTCCGTGTCCGACGCGATCGCCACCGCGCGTGCTGGCCATCTGCTGCGGATGGACAGCCACGAGCAGGACCTAGAGCTGATCGAGTTGCCAAGCTCACGCAAAGCAAACGACGCGCGTGGCGGTGGTTGGGCCGCCGTTCGCGCCGCCGAGCGCGGGCTCAGTCTCGAGTCGGTGCAGCGACTAGCTCAGCTCGATCGCGAGACGCTGGGGAAGGTGTTCAGCTACCTCACCCTCGCTAACGGCATCCTTACAGCGTCAGCTCAGGTGGCCCGTGACGCGCTTGCGCAGCGCGACGGTGGCAACGGCACAGAAAGGGGCGACGCCGTCCGGCAGGTAGTCCGGGAGTTGTTCGATTGGTGCGGCGTCTCGACATGATCCTAGATGAGGCCGCAACCTTGAAACTGCTCGTAACGCAGGCGGGCGAGGCGGCCGACGACGTCAACCGTGATGCCGCCCTCGCCACGGTTGAAGAGCGTGTCTCGTTGGCCCAACGGGAGCTGTCTATGTATGCGGTCGCGTGCCCGCCGTGGCGGGATCTGCTTCCCGAGCCGGCCCGTGACGCTGTCCTTGCTTCGGTAGCCGCCCTCGCAAGTCAACTCGAACCGCTGGTTCCGCCACCGACGACATACTCGTCGCTTACGGCGCCCGCACCGCCGGTGACGAACGAGGTGGGTTGGCCGCGATCGTCAATCGCAAGGAAGAACTCCTCCAAGCCCTGCAGACGGCTCAGTCGGCGCTGCTTGACGCTTGGCTACAGTCGCTCTGGCCGGCCGATCGACGCGCCGACCTCGAAGTTCTTGCTCACCTCCCCGAGGGCCAACGGGCCGCTCAGGAGATCCTCTCGGCGTTGAACACACTGGCCGCCGAGACCGAATTTTCTGAGCCAATCGCGGCCGAGCGGATGGAGCGGCTGAAGCAACGCATCGACGCCGCCCGCGACGTCGCCGACGAACTCGACGGACACTCAGTGCCCGAGGAAGTGGTTGAGTTCTGGCGAGCCGCCAGCGACGACGAGGGGGACGGCACCAGCCTCGTCGAGCTCAGACTCGAGGTGCACCATGGCTGATCGAGCATGGTGCCGACCACCTGTTCGCGATCAAGCGCCGGTGAGCCAGCACGTGGATGCCCCGCACGACCGCTTGCTGTGGCGCCTTGAGCAGGAAGAGCTTCGCGCGCTCTCCTGGGGGCGAGTCGACGGCATCATGAATGACGCGGAACTTGAGGCGCTGGCGGCCCAGGAAATCGCCGATCCTGCCGAGCGACGCCGACTGCTCGACGCACTAATTGACTGGCACCTCGTGCTTGACGTCGGCCAGCAGGAAGCACAGTGGCGGACCCGGTTTGGCGAGAGCGTCAGGTTGCTTGCCCGCAACCGACAACTGACACCCACCCGGCCGTGGCGCACCGCGCCCACACTGGTCAACGACTTCCGTGTCGTCGCGCGACCGAGAACGTACCCGCGGCGCGACGTGCCGCTACAGCAGTTCATCGATGGTCTCGCTGCCCAACACCCGCTCACCGACGAGGAACGACGCGCTTTGTCGAGCATGCTCACGGCCGACAACCGACCGCTGACGCTCGCACAGTTCCAGGTTGACGCGGCCCGACGGATCCGAGACGAGCTCCTCAGCGGCAGCGTCTCGGCCACCGTGATATCGGCCGGCACCAGCAGCGGCAAAACGAAGGCGTTCTACCTGCCCGCCTTGGCCTTCACTGTCCACGGCCGCGACGACCAGCGGTGGGCCCGCGTGCTCGCTCTCTATCCGCGCAACGAACTGCTGAAGGACCAGCTGTCGGAGGCGCTGGCCCAGGTGGAGTGGATCACCGCAAGCGGTGGCCCGCTCACCGCTGTTGGCGCACTGTTCGGCCCTACGGTCCTCCGCGCCAGCTACGTACCCGAGAACGCGCGCGACCCCCAGCGAGCTGGGTGGTCGCCTACGGACGGCGGCTATACGTGCGGGTACCTGCGTTGCCCATGTGGCTGCGGCCGTGATCTCATATGGACAGACGCCGATCTACGCGCGGAGCGCGAGATCCTTCAGTGCCCGCAGTGCGGATGGCGATCACGAGATGGGCAGATCGCCCTAACGCGATCCTCGATCGGCGCCGCTTCCCCGCACTTGTTGTTCACCACCACGGAGATGCTCAACCGGGGTCTGGCGGATGCCGCGCTGCGAAAAGTGTTCATCGGGCACACCGCAGCAACGCGACCTCGCGCCTTACTGCTCGACGAGGTTCACACCTACGGGGGCGTCCACGGGGCCCAGGTTGCGCTGCTGCTTCGACGGTGGCGTCACGCGCTTGGCCCCGGCGCGCCGCTCCACATCGTCGGTCTGTCGGCCACGCTGGAATCGCCTGCCGCGTTCCTCGCCATGCTTACCGGCCTGCCCGACGTCCAGGAGATCTCCCCGCAGCCTGGCGACATGACCGAGCAGGCGGCCGAGTACGGAATGGTCCTGCGCGGCAACCCGGTGTCGGGCACTGCGCTCTTGTCAACCACAATCCAGACGGCCTTCCTGCTTGAGCGGCTGCTCGAATCGCGCAACCTTCGTGAAAGAAGTGGAACCAGCGGGAGCCGCCTGTTCGCCTTCACGGACAACCTCGACGTGACTAACCGACTGTTCTGGGACCTCCGCAGCGCCGAGCGTGGCTGGCGCGGCCGACCGCCGCTCGCCAGCCTGCGCGCTGAAAATATCGAGCCCGATCGTGCGGCGCGTGACCGCGAGGGCCAGATCTGGCGGCTGCCGTCGCAGCTCGGCTGGCCGCTCGGGCCCGGCGACCGACTCCACGTGACGCGCACGAGCAGCCAGGACGTCGGCGTGGACTTTGCCGCCGACGTTATCGTTGCCACTGCTTCCCTCGAGGTCGGATTTGACGATCCCGAGGTCGGCGCGGTGCTCCAGCACAAAGCGCCTCGCGATGACGCCGCGTTCGTCCAACGCAAGGGACGCGCCGGGCGTCAACTCGCGATGCGACCGTGGACCATCGTTGTGCTTAGCGACTACGGCAGAGACCGCCTCCGGTACCAGGCCTACGAATCCCTTTTCGCTCCGGTTCTCACGGCGGACACCCTGCCGCTCGACAACCTGCACGTCCTGAAGATGCAAGCCGCCTACGCCCTGCTCGACTGGCTCACGCTTGAGGTGCCCGGCCTGAACGCGCGCGCTGACCTCTCCAACCGGGCGGAGGCCGGCACCCCACGGGCCCATCGACAGGTCGCCGTCGCGGAGCGCCTGCGCGCCGTGCTCGATGATCCCCGCGTCGAGCGGTCGCTCGGACGTCACATCCGCCAGGGTCTCCAACTCAGCCCCACCCAGGCCACCGAGACCATGTGGCAACCCCCGCGCGCCGTGATGACCGATGTGGTGCCAACGCTGCTGCGCCGTCTGGAGCGCGACTGGAAGACAGCCACAGGCCAGGAAGATCTGCTGATCCGCGACGCACCACTTCCGGAGCACGCGCCGCGCGCCCTGTTCTCGGACCTGAACCTGCCCGAGGTCGAGATCCTCGCACCCCGTCGGGACGACCGCCCCGCGCGCTCCGACCGACTCTCTGTTCAGCAGGCGCTGGGCGAGTTCGTCCCCGGCCGCGTGTCGCGACGCTACGGGGTCGAGCGCCTCGACGAGTGGCATTGGGTCCCCCTGCCTGAAGCTGACGACGACGGGGATCGGCGCTCGGAGATCAGCACATGGGTCCCACTGCACCAGCAGGTTGCCGAAGTCCAACTCGCAGGCGAGCCAGCGCCGCGTCCGGTGCTGCGACCCTGGCAGATCGAGTTGAGCCTCGCCGCCGTCGATAAGCGGTCTGCCAACGCTCGCGCAAAGTGGCACACGACCTCACACCGAGCGGCCAGCCGCTTCAGGTAGCCGTACCACGAACCGCGTCTCTCCACGGGATCCTCAGCGGACTTGAGTTTCACACACACGCCCTGCACGCCGAAGTGAGCGCGATCCGCGCGATCCCGCAAGTGGCCGCCGAGGTCGAGGACGGGATCGAGGCCGAGGTGGACATCATGCACGAGGGGCGCCCTGCAGCCGTCGGCTTCACCGCTGAGGTCGACGCCGTGCGGTTACTCGTGCGAAGCAGTGCCATCCCAGAGCAGCTCACCCCAGCGGCCCGACGCGCCGCATGGACCGCGTGGTTTGAGCGGGCCGTTCTCGACGATCCCTACCTCGGAAGCCACTCCTCGCGCTTCTCAGTCGGCTGGTTGGTCGTTCTTTACCTCGCGTCGCTGGCCTCCGTGGCCATCGGCGAGCAACTGAAGACCTTGGCGCAGCCGTTCGGCGCGTGCGCGACCTCGGGCTGCAGCGATGCTTGCTTCGCGCCCTCGAGGCCGTGTTCGCCGTCGACCCCGATGATGACGACGAGTCGCGCGGCGCCGCGCGCCTACGCGCACTGATCGAGGACCAGACAGCTATCGCCGCAGTTGACGCTCTCGCCGAGCGACTGGTTACCGCAGCCCCACGGGACCTCTCGACCTACCTGCAGCGCGCGACCCTCGCCACGATGGCCGCTGCGGTTCGCGAGGCCTTCCAGCGCATGGCCCCCACGTTCGACGCCGAGAGCCTCGTGATCGATCTCCCCCAACCCGACGCCAGCGACATGGCCGACGAGCAATTCGGAGTGTGGCTGTGCGAACCCGACGTCGGCAGCGGCGGCACGATCGAAGAGTTACGCGCGTTGACCAGCGAGGACCCCGCACGCCTGGCACGCCTTGTCGCCGCTGCGGTCGGACCAAGCGATCTCGAGTTCACCGGCTGGACCGCGCGCCGCATCCTCCAGGCAAGCCAACACGACGCCGCCCTGGCCGCAGCCTTCGTCGCCGTTCGCCAGGCCCGCAGTCTCGGCGAGCGCCGCCGACGCGCAAGCCGAGTTGCGCGCCGCTCTGCGGGACCTCGGCCTGCCCAACGACCACGGAGTCATGTCCACCCTCAACCTGCGGGTGCTCAGACCCGGCAGTTCCCCCGACACCGACCGGCTGACGCGGGAGGCGCTCGAGTTGTGGGAGCGCACCGAGGACTGCCTCGGAATCGAGATCGACGCGCGTGCACTCGCCTACGCGCTGTCGCGAGAGGAAGCGTCCACGCTCGAGGACATCTACAGCCTGCTCTGGCCGCAGGGCCGCGACGCCCGGCGCGCCAGCCTCGACGCGTACTCGCGCTTCACTGCCGACCTACCCACCGAACGGCTACTGCTCGAGGCCGCCCTGCACGACGGCAGTGAAGCCGTGCCGCTCAGCGACGGCGCGCGTGAACGCATCCAGGACATCCTGGCGCGATCCGGCAGCGCTCGCCTGGTCGGGCAGAGCGATCGGACCACAGAACTGCGCGATGTCATCGACTCACTTCTCACCCAGGCGATCGACGTCGGGTCGGTCTTCGGCTACCCGCGCATCGTCGGTGCTGCCCGCACTGCCGACACCATCGAGGTGACTCTCGAACTGCCCGAGGCCGCCGCATGAGGCGGACCATCGCCACCACCACCCAGCAGTCCTCGCGGCAGATCCGCGACCTGCTGCAAAGCCTGCTGATCGCCGAACTGCTCGACCCCTCTCCGCGGATCTGGCTGGTGTCGGCGTGGATCGTCGACGCGCCAGTAATCGACAACCGCGGCGGCGAAGTCGGGAGCCTGGTGCCGGCGTGGCCGGAGCGAGAGATCCTGCTCTCCGAGGTTCTCGCGCAACTGCTGCTCGCCGGCACCCGCCTCACCGTCGCCACCAATGACCACCCGGCCAATCAGCCGTTCCCACAGGCACTACGCCGAGCTGCGCTCGCGCTCGATGCTGAGCATCAGCTGCGTATCGACCTCGCGGACGAGGTCGTCTTCCAGGAGGAGCACGGTCTGCACCGCAAGCGATTCGTCACCCAACGTGCCGTCCTGTGGGGTTCGATGAACTTCACGCGCTCTGGATACGAACGTAACGCCGAGGACGTCTCCCTCGACCTCGATCCCGAGCTCGTCGCCACCGCCGTGAACGAGATGGAGCAGCTCTACCCGACGGCGGGGCAGCGATGAGCGGCGCGCTGCTGGACAGCCTGAGGGAGATCTGCAGACTCGCTGCCCGATCGGGTCGCCCAATGTGCCGCAGCGACTGCTGCAGCGAGACGGACTGGCCGACGGAGTGCTCGGCCTCGCCATTCGCGGCGAGGTCGACGGCGTACTCGTCCTGGTCCTGTCCGGCGATGCGCGCACCGCGCGTGACGCGCAGAGCCAGATTCGCGCGTTCCTCGGCCCGAGCTACGCGCGCGGCCGCCCGCCGTCGGCCTACCTGCCGCCCGGCGCCCCGTTCACCGACGAGGTGCACGCGCTCGCGGCAAGCGCGCCCGTACAGGCAGTTCTGATCCCGATCGAGCTCTGACCGATGCCGGGCTGCAGGCGCTCGATCGGATGCTGGCCGTCCGCGAGCGCCAGCCGCAGACGGCGACGACGGTGCCACGTCCGCTGGCGCGGATCCTCCGCGACTTCGAGGACGCCATCGAGCGCACCGACCTGGCGACCGCTGCCACCTTGGTCAGTGAGGCCAACCGCGACCGGCCGACTCAGCCTGGTCAACCGCAGCCTGCTCGAGTCGCGGATCCTCATCGCTTCCGGAGACTTCGACGGCCGCCATCGAGCACGCCATCCGCCACCGCCTGCCCGACCTTCGCCTGCCCGGACCCGTCGAGCACGACCTCATCCGCGCCTGCTGGCACCGGTGGCTGGCCGACCGTTCCAGCGCGGCATCGAAGCGGCCCGCCGAGCCCACCGCGACGACGTCGCCCCGCAGTTCGGCGGCGTGTTTCGCGACCACCGCCTCGCCGCCAGCCAAGAAGCCCGCCTGGCGTGGCTGATCCACTACGGCACGATCGACCCCGTCCCGCTGGCCGCCATGCGGGAGGTGATCGCCGAGGCTCCCAAGAGCGAGCGGCCCGCGCTCGAGGCAACGCTCCCCAGTCAGCCGCCTGCCGAGCCTCGCGGCCGACACCATCCGCGAATTGCAGCACGGCGGCGAAAACGCCGCCGCCTACGTCGTGGCCCGCGAGAGCCTGACCTGGAGCCGGTGGTGCGGATCGACGCACTCAGGCGTACGCGCCGATCGGCTGGATGACCCGGTTCGTCGCGACGAGGCCGAGGCGATCGCCCGCACGATCGAACAACCATCGCGCCGACTCGGCGGACGCCCGCCGAGGACACTCCGCGCGAGCTGGGTCTCGCCGGGTCGACGATTGGGGGTCGTGGCTCGCTGCCGCTGTACGAGGACCCGGAGAACCCGGACGCCGGACCAAGTGCGACGCCGCGGCGCCGAACGGTGGACCGAGGCGCTCGACGATGACGCCGAAATCGAGCACTGGGCCGAGCCGATCGAGGTGCTCGCCGGGGAGCCCGCCTTTCGTGACGCGATGCCGCAACTGGTCCGGGCGGTATTGCCGAGTGGCCCGGACTCCGATGCTGTCGCCCGGCGGCGCCAGCGAGTGCTGCTTGGACTCGCCTACGCGCTCAGCGCCGAGCCGTCACCAGGATCGGCCGACCTCGACGCGATCGCTGACGTCGCGAGCGCTCTGCTGGTGGCCGGGGTGGACTCCCGACGCCTACCTCGACTCTGGCGGGGCAGATGGAGCAACTCTTCGGGCGACTCTCCGCTCCGCCACGACTGGCGCGCTGGGTAGTCGACGTCGTCGAATTGCTTCTCACCTCTCCGGCCCCCTCGGAGGACGACCGCGACGCCGCGCTGCGCCGCATTGTCGCCCCGCTCCTCCCGGACGCCACGCGGTCGCGGCCGCTCGTGCCCACCGAGGTGTGGGCCGAACTCGTCGAACTACTCGAGGGTCGCCAAGGGCTCGAGGAACTCCTCGGGACGCTGCGAGCGCGCCTCACGAGCCGCAGGAAGACGATGCCGACCTGTTCGCCGCGCTACGGGGACGCAGTGTCCTGCTGCACACGCTCGTCGCTGCGGCCGGAGAGCGCGCCCGTGCCTACTTGCAGGCGCGAGTACGAGGCTACGGTGTGGGCCGACGACAGCAAGGTCGCATCAAACCAACTGCGCGATCGCGCGCGCCGCGCCGCGATCGTCGTTGTGGCCAGCAAGGCGGCCAAGCACGCCGCCTACGATGCGATCAAGGCAGCCGCGGGCGACCGGCTGCACTACGCCAGCGGTAAGGGATGGTCAAGCCTCGTTACGGCAGTGCGCCAGGCACTGATGGACGCGGCCTAGCGCGGCAACTGCCCCATCACACAAATGCTTAGTTGTCCACGGCCGCCAGCCCAATCCGTCCCGGCGCACCCGCCCGCACCGCTCGAGCGACTCAAGACTGCGACGTACGGTCTCGACGCTAAGACCGCTCGTAAGGGCGAGCATGCTGGCCCGACTGCCGATGCTGTCCCGTAGCGCCTCGAGCACGCGGGCATCAACCGCCGACTCATTGGCGGCTGGGTGCTCCGCCCGCTTGGCATTGGCATGATCACGCGGGGCAACCGGTGCGTGGGCGGCGCCATCCTGCGATGCGGGCCTCCGCATCCGCCGGTAGGAACCGCCATCCAGAGCCGCCAGCGCGCGGGTGATCACTACGGCTTCGGCATCAAGTTCCTCTAAACGCTCACGCAGTCGGTCAGCGAGGGCTGCAGTGGTCAGCCCACGGCCGTTGAGTTCCCCGCCTCTAGGCAACGGCACGTGCCGGAAGGTCGTCAGCGATCGCCCGTCGGTAGCTGCCGACGAGGTGGTCGCTCAATACCTTGATGTCCCGCGGGGTGTTCTGAAGCTCGTTCCAGCGACGGCGTTCGCCGGCGCCGATCTGCCAGAACCCCTCGGTCCAAGCGCATTGGTCGCTGATCCGTGCGAGCTCGGTCGAGAACTCCTCAGACGTGGGGAGCGCGGCGTCAAGCCGGTACGAGATCTCGTCCATTAGACAGCCGAGCGCCACGATCCCGACCCCGTGCACGAGCCGAGATCGGCGTGGCTGCGCCTCCCAGGCATCCGGAAACGCGCTGGCAACTGCACTCCAATAGCGTTTGAGGAGTACGAGCATCGACTCCATATCGCCCGTGCCGTGCTCGCCATCGAACCATTCGTAGAGAGCCCCGTCCTCGATGCTCATCGTGAGCATCTTCAGCACCGAGTTGTCCTTGATCACTCCCTTTGGGGTCGTCGGCGTACGGATCCGACCTGCAGTGGCGATTCGCTGTCGTAGTTGAGCCGGTTGAGGATCTAGGCTGGGAATCGTCGTTGCTGCAGTGGCAGTGGCAGTTCCCGCCGGGTGATTGGGAAGAGTTCGTGGATCAATCCCTTGGGCAGAGGCTTAGTCGAGTTAACCAGGATGAACTGTGAGCGTTGTTCCATCAGCTTCGGTGATGAACGCAGTGACACAGACAGGAAAGCGTCGACTCGGCGTCGCGGATCGCGGCCGTGCGCTGCTGGCCGTCAACGATCCAGGCTGGCTTCTCCTCATCGGTCTCGGACTCGTCGACCGGGACGATCAGGTGTCCGAGTTCGGTCTCGCTGCATGTCAGTGGCCCGACCGGTTCGAACCGCACGCGAGAGTCGAACGCGACGACCAGCGCGTTCGGCATCATTGCATCAGCGGTCTCGAGGTAGCGTCGTATCGTGCGGATGTGCTCGATGGACTCAGCTCGCTGGTAGCCCGGGAGTTGGTGCTCGGCGTCGCGCTTCACCCGAGATACGGCGGCAAAAGGGGCAGCTTCTTTCCATCAACGGCGAAGCTATAGAGCGTTCGTCGGGGTTCTGCCTGATCGCGAGCGCGGGTAGGCGAAGCTCGTACCGCGCGGGTTTGGCTGCGGTGAGCCTGGTCATCCGACGCCGATCGACTGCGGACCAGCCGCCGCGAACTCATGTTCGAGGCGCTTGCGGAACATGTGCAGGTTGTGAAAGCCGCGGCGCTTGTTGCGCTCGGTCCCGCGGAAGATCGCGGCCTCTATTCCGACTCCGCTGCAGATCTCGCAGTCACAAGACTGCCAGGGCGCGTCCCTGAGCATCTCGGTGTATGGGGTTGTGCGGTCGTAGCGATCGTCGTGCAGCACCTCGTACTCGCGTAGCGCGCTGACCGCTGTGTCGAGGCTCGCCTCGCCGCGGTCATAGGCACGGACGGCGGCGAGCGCCTGCTGCTCCAGCCTTCGAGCAGCGCGGCCGTCGACCTCGCCGGCGCGGATCCGCCGCTGCAACTTCGGGTTGGCGTCGACTTGAGGGATCCGCAGCGC
>CAWHME010000004.1:0-659789 GCA_963830465.1 uncultured Solirubrobacterales bacterium | reverse complement strand
GCATAGAACCGCCCGCCGGTGTCTAGGGTCCATCGACTTGCGGACAGCCAGGGCGATGCCACTCCGCCGAGCGCGGCGCGACCGCGGGTATCCGGTGGCCGCCGGCACGAGCCTGCTTGGAGGCCAGTCCAGGCATCGGGTGGCCGTAGCCGGTGCACACGAGGCAGCCGATCCCGCGCTGGTACCGTGGAGAATTCGTCCCGTAGCCTGCGCGAGTCGGTCCGCTTCGTCGGACGTTGTCCGGCGACACGAACCTGGCACCGTCCGCGACAGGTGATGTCACCGCGCTCCTAGTTCGATCCGCGCCAAAGCGAGCCTTTCGGGGTCGATGAGACAGCCGCATCCCGCGCCGAGCAGAAGCCTCGGTGGTCCCGCTGCTGCGATCCGAGAGTCCCCTGCTTCGTGGATGCAGCACTTTCCGATTTGGCGGATTCGATCGTGCGTGGCGCCGAGGGCGAGCCCGATCCGAAGGCGCGGAATGTCGCCGAAGGAGTCGCCGCGTCTGAGATCGCAGATCGCGAAAGATGTCATGTCCCGGGTGGCGTTGACTCGGCCGCGAAGGTGGTCGGCCCTCCGCGTCGAACGGCGTAGGTGGCGCGCGCGGCTGTAACCCGCGCGGCCGGCCATTCGAATAGGAGGTACCGACCGTGGCTCACGCTATGCGATGGGTCGGGCTGAACGCTGCTCGCCGTGGGAGGAGCGGACCGGGATGGGCTATCGAGGGGGAGGTGGCGGCGTGTCTTTGGTGATGGGCTTGGATCAGCATCGCGCGCAGATTTCGGCCGAGTGGATCGACACGGTCACCGGTGAGATCTCTCGGGCGCGGGTCGCGCCGGGAGATCGCGGCGGGGTGCGGAGGTTTTTGGCGCAGTTCAAGGGTCAGGCGCTCGAGGTGGCGTTGGAGGCGACGACTGGCTGGCGGTTCGTGGTCGAGGAGCTCGAGCGTGTCGGTGCGCAGGTGCACTTGGCCGACCCGGCGGAGGCGAGCGCGTTGAAGGGCAAGAAGAAGCGTGCCAAGACCGACTGGGCCGATGCCCGGCATCTGCGCGAGCTGTTATTGATCGGGCGGCTCCCGGAGTCGTGGATTCCCCCGGCACACCTGCTCGATCTCCGGGCCCGTGTCCGCTGTCGGCACACGCTCTCGCATCAGCGCTGCGAGTGGCAGCAACGAATTCAGGCGGTGCTCTATCACCACGGATTCCCGCAGCGGCGCGACCTGCTGACGCTGGAGCGACGCGAATGGCTCGCTGCTCTGGCGCTCCCCGCCGCCGCGCGCGAGCAACTCCAGATCTCGCTGCACATGATCGACGCGATCGATGTGCAGCTGGCGCCGTTTGATCAGGATCTCCGCGCGTACGCGCGCAAACAAGCGGGCTGTCGCGCCATGATCGATCAGATCTATGGGGTCGGTGCGCTGACTGGGGTCACGATCCTCGCCGAGCTCGGCGACCCCCGCCGGTTTCAGAACTCGCGCGATGTGGTCCGCTACTCCGGCCTGGACATAACCGTCCACCAATCCGATGATCACCGCGCCCCCGGGCACCTCTCCCGGCAAGGACCACCCGCGCTGCGCTGGGCGCTATACGAGGCAGCGCAAGTCGCCCGGGCGGGAGCACGCAGCCCCGACCGCCAGTACTACCTGCAGGCCAAGGAGCGGATCGGCGGCAACCGTGCGTGCATCGCGATCGCGCGCAAGCTGCTCAAACGCGCCTACCACCTCCTGCGTGAACTCGGCGACCACGCGCTGGAACCAATCGTCGACTGAACGCCATCGACCGTCACGCGGCAAGCCCGAGATCACACGATGAACCGCGGCCGGCTCCCGACAGACTGCTGCCGACCCCTCGCAGGGAACCGCCTAGAAAGACTGAGCGGCCGCACCACCATCTGCCGGAACACCCCATCACACATCATGTCGCCGACCCGAAGCCAACCCGGGCCGAGGACCGAAGTAAGCCTGGGCGTCCGCGGACACACCCCACCCCCCAAACGCGCCCACGCACCCCCACCCGCCCCCAAGCGATGAACATCAACAAACTTGACACGCCCGATGAGGGACAAGTAAGCAGTCGCCTGCGAGATGCACGCTTCCCGCGCGAGGCAGGTGCCCGCTGACGTCCTGGCCCGGGTAACGCGCCGACCCGAACGCAGGGTCCGCAGACGTCCGAGTCCGGTGGCGCGCCGAACTTAGCGCACGCTTGACGTTCGGGCGTGAGCGGATCTACGGCCGGTCGGGGGGGTGCCCGAGTCGTCTCAGCTCGCGGTTGGCGGCGGCGATCCGCTTCTGAAGGTCGGTCTCTGGCTGGCGCGTCAGCACGTCCTGGTCCGTCGATGTGCCTTCGGCCCTCGCGGCCGCACGGGCGGCGGCGTCTTGGATGAGGGCGTAGCGGTCGGGTGGTGGTCGCGGCGCGCCGTGGGCGAGGAGTTCGCCGAGGTCGTTGGCGGTCGCGACGCGTGTTCCCATGTACCTTGGTTGCCCGTGGGTTCGGAGGCGCGCCGACGGCCGCTGGTCGCGCTTTGGCTTCCTCAGGGCCTCGGGGCAGAAGCGCAAAAGGATCGTCTTGATGATCGTGGTGTGGTCGAACACCGTGTGCGAGACCGAGCCTCGCTCGACCCACGGCGAGACGATCAGCGCCGGCACGCGCACGCCGTAGTGCCCGAACATCCCCGGGTCGTCGTCGGGCGCCTCGGGCGGGTGGACGTGGTCGAAGAAGCCGCCGTGCTCGTCGTAGAAGATGATCAGCAGCGTCTTCTCCCATTGCGGCCCGGACGCGAGCGCGTGGTAGACGGCGAGCACCAGCTCCTGGCCGTCCGTGATGTCCGCGGGTGCGTGGTCGTCGTTGGGCTGAAAGCCGATCGGGTTGAAGTTGCTGAAGTTCGGGTCGATCCAGGCGACCGATGGCAGCGTGCCCCGAGCGGCGTCCTCGATGAAGCTGGGCGCTTCTATGTCGATGCTCCGCTCGAGCCGCTCTTTACAGTTCAGGTTTGTGTGGCTGAAGAACGCGAACCGGTCTTGGCGGCCCAGGCGGTAATGAGCGTCAGCAAGGCGCACCGTGCCCGTCTCGAAGGAGTACCAGCGCCACGAGACCTCGTGCGCGTCGAGGTGCCGAACGAACGACGGCTGCCTGTACATCGGCGCCACGTGCGGCGGCAGGTCATCGCGGCTGCGGGCAGCGCGACCGCAGATCGCGTAAAGGCGGTTGGGCCAGGTCGAGCCAGGGACCGAGCTGAACCAGCGATCGCAGATCGCGAACTCCCGCGCGAGGTGATCGTAGACCGGGACGTCGTCCGCGTTGTAGTAGCCCATCACCGGACCCGGATCCCCGTCGGGCACGCCGGCGCGGGCGAGCGACCTAGCGAAACTCGCCACGAACCCGTCCATCTTGCCGCCGCCAAGCTGCAGGTCGATCGCATCGGAGGAATGCTCCGGATCGTCCGCGTGCGCGGTGCTGTCGAGATGATGGACCCGGTACGTGCGCCCATCATGCTGATTGGTGAACTCCGCTCCTAGACCATCAACATCGCCGCGACCACCTTCCAGCGAGAGGTATCCCAGCATGTGATCAAACGAGCGGTTCTCGAGCAGCAGCACGACGACATGCTCGACCTTCCGGAGGTTGGCGATACGGCTCTCGTCAGTCACAACGGCGAGCAGGACGCTAACCGAACCGCCATCGCAGCGAAAGCGACATCGGGTCTCCTGCTTGGACCGGGGCAGGTCCGAACTACGCCACACGCTGCACAAACCACACGTACTGCGTCGGCCGCGGCGGACACTTCGCTGCCAGCAATCCCGACCAGCCTCGCTCCTCCAATTCAAGGCAAGGACCTTCAGGTGAAGCCCAACGTGATCGTCTACAGCGGCGACGGCTCAGGCGCTTTCGCTGGCCTCGGGTCGCCATCCTTCATCAACGACCGCGGCGCGTAGGCTTTGCAGTCCTCGGCGAAGTTCACTGCGAGTGCCTTCTCCATGGTGGGTCCTTCATCGGTGGGTTGCGGCCAGCACGTTCCCCGATCGCTCGGCGTGGCCGGCTCGCTCACGCAGCGGCGGGGTGGCGGCTTGCGCGACGGTCCAGCGCGGCGCGTAGTGGGCGACTTCTGGGTTCGGGGGGGCCGGGCCGTCCTCAGCGGCGATTCAGGCTCCGACGACTCGGCGCTGTCATCGAGCTCCCCCGAGCCTGGGTCTGGCGCCTAGTTGAGCGCTAGGTCGGCCACGGTTTCCCAGCCTTCCTCCCCGCACGGGTAATGGTCGCAGCCCGGGAATAGCTTGTATCCGGTCGGAAAAGATTTGGCCGTGTGAACGACGCAAAAGGGGTCGCTCGCGACGGTGCGCGATCGTCCCGTAGCGGCCCGAGACCTGCACGTACGCGGAAAACCGCCCTCGGCACCCGTGCCTTTGTCGTGCACTCACAAAGAGTCGGCCAGGTGTGGCAATTTTCCGACAGCGTCCTGGGGCGGCTGCGCCGCCACGCATGAGGACTGAAATCGCGGCTTATTTCAGGACAGCCTCGCGACGATGCGATCGACTTAGCCCGCTAGATCCTCGGGCCGCCTCATGGCGAGTCTGCCTTCGAGCAGTCCGGTGGACTGCCCCACTTCGATCAGGTAGCCGTCGGGGTCGCGCACGTAGCAGCGAATCTCAGCACCGCGATCGATCGGCGGCGTCACAAACTCGGCCCCTTTTGAGCTCCACTCCTCATAGCACGCCTGGATGTCGGCTACGCGCAGGTTCATGAAGATGGAGACCGCATTGTTAAACGTGTAGTCGACGACCGAGATGTCCGGCTTGTCCGGGGTGGGGCCACCGCCCGGGTTCATGATCACCCACGAGTTTGAGAGCTTGACCATGCACGGGTTCTCCTCCAGCACCACCTGGCCGCCGAGAACCTCGGAGTAGAACGCGCGGGATCGAGCAACGCTCCGTACGGTGATGAACAGCGTGACGACGAAGCCCTCGCTCGGGGCCGGCAGGTTCTCGAAGTCAATGTATGGCGTGTCCTCGGTCACGGCTCTGCACTCCTCGTTCGCATTCTAGGACTGTCCCTAAAGCCAAATTGGAGGCTAACTCCAGGGCGACAAAGGCACCCGATTTTCTGATCATCTGTTGCGGACGATCGCTTCCACCCTTTAGAAGCCGTCGACGGTCCGACCGCATCGGCGACGACGGGATAGCTGGAGTGAGTCCGCTCGGCAAGCGCCTGCCCTCCGCGCCGAGCTCTGCCTCAGCGTCTTGCAATTGGCGATTTCCGAGACCCGTTACGGCCTCGTGCCGGACCCTGCCTTCGTGTCAGCGCGGGCACGCCGCCGGCCGGCCTCGGAGTCGGCCAGTGATGTGGCCCGCGGTCGAGCGGAGGGGAGCGGTCTCAACCAGACTGCCAGCGGCGGGAGGGGGCATGTCCGTCAGCCGATCAGCAGGAACTGTTGGCGGCTGATCCAGTCGGGATAGCGGCTCACCATGGCATCGAACAAGTCCTGATCGGATAGGGCTGCTTCGCGTACCTGTCCGTAGTACTCGAGATATCCGCGGGACTCGTCAAGGATCGAGGCTGGATTGCCGCGGGTTGGGTCCTTGTGACCTGCGACGACGGCGGCCGGGTTGAGCGCGGCCAGTCGGTCGAGGGCAGCGATCCATTCGGCCCGGCTGTCGGCGGTCGTCACGCCGACAAACATGTGGCAGTGGTTATAGGCGACGTCGCCGGAGACGATCAGGCTGAGGTCCGGCACGTACAGCGAGGTCATGTCGAGGGTGTCGGTGTGCCCGGCATCAACCACGACGAGTGGGAGCCCTTCGAGTTCGAACTGCGCCGCCCCGAGTGGTTCCGCCAACGCAACCGTGTCGGCGATCTGACCGGGAAAACGTGCGCGGAAACCACTGTTCAACGCTTCCGGCGTGAGCTGCTTGCGGATCTGCTCGACCGTTCCCGTTGTAGCTACCGCCCGCGCATCCGGAAAGCGATCGAGCAGTACTGACAGCCCAAGGTAGTGGTCGCCGTGGCCGTGCGTGATGTAGATCGTGGTGAGCCGGCGGTCGTGCAGCGCCACCCAGTCGGCGAGCACGGTCGCCTCGCGGACGGTCGCGAGCGCGTCGACAAGTACGGCGTCACGGGCACCGAAGATCAACGTGGAGGTTGTGGGATCCCAAGCCGGTGAATCGCCAACCCGGGGCACCGGACCGTTGAACGGCTTTTCGGGTGCGACGAATACGTCGTAACTCAGCGGGGGTCGGGGATTTGACGACATGTCAGCCCCTGAGCTTCAAGGATGCCCGGATTGGGTCAAGTCACCCAGCTCCGGGCCCAGGTTCATTTCACCGTCGCGCGTCTGGAGGCCGTGCCGTAGCGCTGCCGCGATCCGTGCCTGGGCCTCAGGAGCACGCACTGCCTCGCCGAAGAGATCGGAGTCGCGGCGAAAGTCCTCGACTGGCGCGAGCGCGAGCGCGTTTACCCGGTCCTTGACGACGGCGTGGGCGGCGGCCGGGAACCCGGCGATCCGCTGAGCGAGGGAGCTGACGAAAGTCGCGAGCTCATCGGCGGGCAGCGCGCGGTTGATCCTGATGGTTTGAGTCCCATATCAGGTTCGTCGCCAGTCTCGTTCCAGAGCGCTGCTCCGTCGCCAACAGGGGGCACTTGAGCGCGGAGTCCCGCTCCGGTCGGCCACGGACGCAGAGCAGAAGTGAGCAGCGACCCGGGCGAGGCCGGCCAGATGGGTGAGCCTTCGTGGGCGGCGCCGACGAATAGAACTCATATGGTTCTGAAGGTCGACACGCTCCATGAAAGGCTCGTCAAGGCACGTGACCTGAGTGATGCTGAGCGACGCCTGCTCGAACTTCGTTACGGCCTCGGCGGGGGACCACCTCGAACGCTCGCCGGCGTGGGCCAGGCGCTTGGTGTGTCGCGTGAATGCGCCCGGCAGATGGAGCACCGCGCGCTCAGAAAGCTCGGGGTGCAGACGCCATCGCCAGCAAACGACGAGTAACGTCGACGCGAAGCCTTGTGGTTGAGATCGCGCCGGCGTCGCTGTTCGACTGGACGGCCACCTCGATCAGCTTGACCTCGAGGAACCCAGCTGAGTCCGACGATCTCGCTAGCCGCAACCGCCCGCTTGCCTCGGACATCACCTCAACTCATGTCCGAGCGCTCTCCCGCCGCCGGCGAACGGCCACGGTCGACATGACAGCCGAGGCGTGGAAGAGTGCCGCTTCATCGCCTATCCGGCCACCGGGCTGTAACTGCTGCTTCAGCCGACTGTCGAGGGGAAGGAGAAGCCACGGTCGGCGGCCCACCGGCCGGCGCCGCGCCTGGTGGTGCGTGACATCGGCAGTCTGGATTTTGTGCGGCGCGGCGTTCGTTCTCAGATATCGCGCCGTCGTCGCATGCGTCTGTCCGGACGTCTCCTCTGGGCCGAATCCGGGCGCGTGCCACACGCGGACCGCAGCGATCCCCTGGTCGCCGGGGGACTCGCATTCTTTCGCGCCAACCTCATGATCGTGTTCGATAGTTAACATCGTTCGGCGGATGTTCAACCGGCGAACAAAGATCATCGCTACGTTGGGGCCTGCGACCGATCCTCCGGGTGTGCTCGACGGGCTGATTGCGGCGGGGATTGACTGCGCACGGCTGAATTGTTCCCACGGTACGCCCGAGGAGCTGCGTCGACGTGTGGCTGAGGTTCGAGCGGCGGCCGGGCGCGCTGGTCGAGCGGTCGCGGTGTTGGTCGACCTTCAGGGACCGAAGCTGCGGTTGGCGGCCGACACGGCTCCGCGCGTTGTGCGCGCGGGTGAGCTCGTGACCTTTGCGAGCATGGGTGAGGGTGTCGGCGATGACCGGGTGCTGGTCGATTTCCCTGATTTCCCGCGGCTTGTGACTGAGCACTCGGAGATCGTGATCGGCGATGGTGTGCCGCGCCTGATGGTCGAATCGTCGGGACCTGGAGAGGTGGTGTCCAAGGCGCTTTCGGAAGGCGAGCTTGTGCCGCGCAAGGGGATCAATGTCACATACGCGCGACCCGAGCTGCCGGCGATCACCGCCAAGGACTTGCAGGACTTAGCGGTCGCTGCGGAGCTGGGCGTCGATCACGTCGCGCTGTCGTTCGTCCGCTCGGCGGCCGACATCGAGCAACTTCGCACGCAGCTGGACGCGCATGCGGCGGGTGCGCGGACGATCGCGAAGATCGAGAAGATCGAGGCGTACGAGAACCTCGATGAGATCCTTGGCGTCGCCGACGGCGTGATGGTGGCTCGCGGTGATTACGGCGTCGAGGCCGGGGTGGCTCGCGTTCCGCTGATGCAAAAGGACACGATCTACCGCGCCACCCAGGGCGGAAAGCTGGTGATCACCGCCACCCAGATGCTGGAGTCCATGATCCATGCGCCGGAGCCCACGCGGGCCGAGGCGACCGACGTGGCGAATGCGGTTATCGACGGGAGTTCCGCGGTGATGCTTTCCGCGGAGACGAGCGTGGGCGACTACCCCGTCGAGACCGTGCGGTCCATGTCGCAGATCGCCGAGGCTGCTGAGGAAGTGCCCGAAATCCACGGCCGGGCCCGGGAGATACGGGACACGCCCGCTGCCGCAGTGATGCACGCCGCGGTTGAACTTGCGGATGAGCTGGACGCGGCCGCGCTGCTGGTGCCGACATCAGGCGGGGGCTCGCCCCGCGCGTGCGCTAAATACCGTTTCCGGCGCCCGATCATTGCGCTTCCTGATACTCAGGCTGTCGCGAATCAGCTCGCGCTCGAATGGGGCGTCTACCCGCAGACGATGGACGTCACTGGCACCGTGGACGACCTGGTCGACCGCGCGCTTATGACCGCGAAGGAGTTCGCCAGCCTCGCGGCCGGGACGCGAGTTGTGATCACCGCGGGGCAGCGGACGGGAACCACCGGAGCGACGAACCTGATCATGGTTCGCGAGATCCCGTGAGCGCCCGCGCGGGTGCACCAACACAGCGACGGGAGCGGGACGGTCGTGGGTGTCAGACGACCGCACTGGTTCGAGAACCTAACGAGGCTTCTGGTTCGCCGCGCTGCAGTCGCGAGGTCACCGCTCCTGCTTCGGTCGGCCGGCGCCGCAGAGCGGAAGCCACGGTGCCGCTCGGCTCGGCAGACGACGCGACCGGTCGTGCGTGGATGCAAGCCTTTCCGATTTGGCGGATTCGATCGTGCGTGGCGCCGAGGGCGAGCCCGGTCCGAAGCGCGGAATGTCGCCATTCCGATCGCGCGGGTCCGCGGCGTCTCGAATCGTCAGCGAACATGCGGTTTCCGCGCGGAGCTCGTGTTCGCCACGGGCGAGCTGCTCGAGCGCGCCGCACCTCGCGCGACCGGCCAGCGTGAGTCCTGCAACTCGAGCTAGAAGCGAGCGCGTGTCAAAGCGAAGGGAGCGTCGCGCGGGGCTCGACCCGCCTGGTCGGCGCGAAAGCGTCAGGGGGCCGGGTGGATGTCGTCGACCCAATGCACCTGCTGCGGGTTGGACTCGACTTCGTCGAGGTCAAGATTCACGACGACCGGCTCCTGACCGGAGCGCGCGAGGACGCACGACAGCGGCTCCGACGGCTCGGCGTTGATCTCCTGGTGGGGCACATATGGGGGGACGTAGATGAAGTCGCCCGGCCCAGCCTCTGCGACGTACTCCAAGCGCTCGCCCCAGCGCATCCGCGCGCGCCCCGACACCACGTAGATCACGCTTTCGACCGGACCGTGGTGGTGCGCCCCGGTCCTGGCGTCGGGCTCGATGATCACCGTGCCCGCCCACAGCTTCTCGGCGCCGGCACGGGCGGTCGTTATCGCCGCCGCGCGCGTCATGCCCGGGGTCTGCGGCGTGTTGGTGTCGAGCGCGTCGCCGCGAACGACGCGGACACCGTGGGTGCGCCAGTCGGCCGGCACGCTGTGAGTATCTCACGGCCTGACGAGGGCGTTAGCAAACAAACGACGCCAGAGCGCTATTCGCCTTTCCGCCCGCGAGAGGCGGTCCGGGACATCGCCCACGGGACGATCGCCAGCGCAATCGGTGAGTCCGGTCAGAGTGAGGACTCGCTCCTGCTCCGTCGCCCACGCGGCAGTCTCGCCCAGACTGCCCCTCTTCGCGCGGACCAGTAGCCGCGCCGGCGTGACCGCTTGAGGCGTCGAGCAGCAGCGCCTGCCGGCCCACGCCGCGTGCCGAGGGCAGACGCCGCCGCTGAAACGTCGGGCGCCTGACCTGTCGTGTCCGGCAGCACCCACGAGTGACCTCGGTTCGGGCCACGGCGTGACCGCCCCTTTGCACACCAACCAGCACTCCGCCCGGGCCCGGGACAAGTGCTTCTGGCGCCAAGCGATCGTCCGAGCCCGCGTGCGCTGACGAGGGCGTTCGTGGGGCGTTGCGATCGCGCGCTGGCTACTGTCCGAACGATTGAAGCGTCCCAAAAGGAGCAGCGCGACCCGCGGCGGCCTGAGCGGAGAAGGATTCATCCGGTCAAGCCGCGGCTCCGGTCTCCGCGCGGGGTGCCGCCGGACGTCATCGTCTTCTCCTCGACGAGCGGCCACTCGCGCCCGTCGGTCACCCGGACCAGCCGGGTCGCACGAGGCCGGACTCGTAGGCGATCACGACGAGCTGGGCGCGGTCGCGGGCCCCGAGTTTGATCATCGCCCGGCTGACGTGCGTCTTGGCCGTGGCGGAACTGACGACGAGTCGCTCGGCGATCTGCTCGTTCGACAGGCCGGCGGCGGCGAGCGCCATCACCTCGCGCTCGCGGTCGGTCAGCTCCTCGAGCGCGGCTGATCGCGGTGGCTCCTTGGCCCGCGCGGCGAACTCGCCGATCAGCCGGCGGGTGACCGACGGCGACAGCAGCGCTTCGCCGGCGGCCACTACTCGCACCGCGTCGATCAGGTCGCTCGGCTTGGTGTCCTTGACCAGGAAGCCGGCAGCCCCGGCGCGGATCGCGTCGAACACGTACTCGTCGAGCTCGAAGGTGGTCAGGATCACGATCCGGACGCCGGCGAGTGTCGGGTCCGCGGCGATCGTGCGCGTGGCGGCGATTCCGTCGAGCGTCGGCATGCGGATGTCCATCAGCACGACGTCGGGGGTGAGCGCCCGCGTCAGCTCGACCGCCTCGCGCCCGTCCGCCGCCTCGCCGACGACCTCGATCCCTTCCTGCGCGTCTAGGAGCGCGCGGAACCCGGCGCGTAGCAGTGCCTGGTCGTCGGCCAGCAGGACGCGGATCACGGCGGTCACTTGCCCGGGAGCGGGATCCGCGCGCGGACACGGAACCCGTCGCTGGATCGGGGGCCGGCGTCGAGCGTTCCGCCGAGGGCGACCGCGCGCTCGCGCATGCCCGGGATGCCGTTGCCACCGCCCTCGCCGGGCGGCGCCGACGCCTCGCGGCGGTCGCCTGGGGCGCCCGGGCCGTGTCCGTTGTCGTTTACCTGCACGATCAGCTCGTCGGGAGCGTAAGTCAGCTCGACTGTGGCGGCGCTGGCCCCGGCGTGGCGGACGATGTTCGTCAGCGCCTCTTGCACGATCCGGAACGCTGCCAGATCGATGCTCGCCGGGAGCGGCCGGCGCTCACCGTGCACCTCGAGGGTGACCCCGACGCCAGCCGCGGTGGTGCGGGAGACGAGCTCGTCGAGGCCGTCCAGGCCCGCCGTCGGCGCTCGGGGCGCATGCTCGCGGGTGCTGCGCAGCACGCCGAGCACCGAACGGACCTCGCGCAGCGCGTCGGCGCTCGCCTCGTTGATCGCTGTCAGCGCGATCCGCGCCTGCTCGGGCTTCTCGTCGATCAGGTGCAGGGCGACGCCGGACTGGACGTTGATCAGCGAGATGTTGTGCGCCAGCACGTCGTGCAACTCGCGGGCGATGCGCAGCCGCTCCTCGTCTGCCTGGCGGCGGGCCTGGAGCTCGCGCGCCCGTGTGGCCTGAGCGAAGCGCTCCCGGCGGCCGCGCATCCCTTCGGCGCCGGCCAGCGCCACGAGCAGCCAGGCAGCGATCGCCAGCGCCGCCAGCACCTTCGGGCCGCCCGAGTGCCCGAGCGCCCACGGCAGCCCGAGGAACACCAGCCACCCGACTCCGACCGCGGCCCACGCGAGCACCTGCTCCCCCGCGAACACCGCCGAGACGATCCCGAAGCCGAGCGACAGAAAGTTCGGTCCGAGCAGGTAGCCACGCGCGACGTACGCCACCGTGACCGCGAACACGAACACAAGCACCTCGCACACATACCGCCGCCGCAGGACCAGCGCCAACGGACCGAGCGCCAGCAGCGCGTAGGCACCGGCATCAAGCTCCGTCGCAGGATTGCACCCAGACGCCCACCAGCAGCTATGGGTGCGCGACACGTGATGCGCCGCCCCCGCTGTGGCGGCGATCTGGATCACCCCGCACACCGCGGCGAGGCGCAGGTCGCTGCGGCGGATCCAGCCCCACGAGGTCACAGCCGCACGATAGCCCCGCCCGCCGGCGTCGTCATCGCCTCCCGGACGCAGCCGCGACTACGCCGACGGGAGTACACGCTGCCGCTGCGGTCAGGCGCCGGGAGCAGCACAGAAGCCGCCGCTCGTCCGACGACAAATCGCCCGCCGGAGAGCAACCTTCTCCCTGCAGCACGCGACCGAACCACACAGACTGAAGGGAGCAGCGATGTACGGATACGACACGATCAGCCACATGATCCGGGACCCCAACCTGCGCGCAAGCGACGCCGACCGCGAGGCGACCGCCGACCGGCTGCGCCAGCACCACACCGACGGCCGGATTGACCCCGAGGAATTCCAGGAGCGCCTGGACAGGTGCTACGCCGCGAAGACCGTGGGCGAGCTGGCCGAACTCACCCGCGACCTGCCGGCCGATCCGACGCGGCGCGGCTCGGGCGCCCGCACCAGCTTCGAGCTGCTCGGCCCCCTGCGGATGATCCCGATCGTCCCGATCATCCTAGCCATCGTCGCCATTCACCTGATCGTCGGCGTGATCAGCGGCCTGTGGATCCTGATCCCGCTGTTCTTGCTGGCCCGCTTCACGATCTGCCGGCGCGGACTCCGCGCCTGGACTGGGCGCCGCGGAGCCGCGCTATAGCGGCGCGGCTCATCGCACGGGGCGGGATGGTCGCGGTGACCGGTACCCGCGCCGCGACCCGGACCCCCGACCGCTCACGCCCCACGCCCGGGACCGCGGCAGCGCGGCCACCAGCCCCCGGGCGTGGTTGCCTAGGCCCCGCTCTAGCCGCACGCGCCGCGCCGATTCCATCCTGGCGGTAACCCACGAACACCACGCTGCCGACCTCCCAGACGGCGGCACGGTCAGGCGTGCGGAGATGCGGTCGCGATGCGATTTGCTCGGCGACACCTGATTGATCTTGGTGTGCTGCGTACCGCAGAGTCGTACGAGCCGTACCCCTAGCGCGTCAGCTCCTCAACGCGCTCGAGGATCTCGTGTGCTTCCTTCGCAAATGGAGTCAGGTCAGCGTCTCGGGTCATCTCCAACAATCTGGACCCAGCCGCCTCCATGACCTCGCCAACGACGCCTCGGTCCGGCGTACCGATCAGCCGCTCCCGACGGGAATCTGATTGGCCACGTGGTGTCACGTAGGTGCGCGTTAGGTGGTGGACCGGTTCGCCCACACGGGTCCCGTCGGCTGAGTTCCAGCGCACGGTGACTCGCTGGATCCGGACGCGGTGCCCGCGCCCCTGGCCGGCGGCGACCTCGACAACCTCGCCCTCCGGCAGGACGTCGGCAACCAAAGCCGCGAAGTCGAATGCCGCACCTTGCGCGTCCGCAAACTCTTCGCGTTCCAGAGCTGCCTCAAGCCGCCCAAGGGCCGTCTCCGGCCACTCCTCCTCGCGGCTTCGGTACGGCCCGAACGATCCATCGCGTGATGGAAGGACTGCCTCGAACTCCGCCAAGCCTGGATATGGGCGAGGCAAACGCCGCTCTTCCTCCGTTTAGCTGACGACGACTAGCGACTCGTCCGCTCCCGCGAAGACGCCCGCAGCCCCCTCAGTGACCCCGTACCGCGGATCAAGCGCACGTATCCGTTCGCTTACCAGGTTCAGTGCTCGCGTCATTTCAACGCCGAGGTCCTTGATGAGCAGCACGTGCTGCTCGAACTCAACGAGTAACCGCTCTCTTTGTGAAATTGGTTTGTCGTATTGCCTGTAGAACTGCGGGACACGAAGAAGCTGACCGTTCAGCGATAGCTCAACCTTCTTGTGGAATACGTCCCGGAAGTCTCGAATCACCGCTCCCAGGTTGGCGATGGCGTCGAGGACGCCTTCTAAGCCCTCCGCGGGAACGCGACTGGCGATCCACGCAAGGGCGGCCGCTAGTCGTTCGTCGAAGTCGGCTGGAATGTCGGGGGGACTACCAAAGAAGATGCCGTTCGTCTGGTGTTGCCAGCGTGGCACGTCCAGGATCGGGGCGAGCTGCTGCCCCAGCTGTACCGCAACGCCGCTCACGTCGTCGCCATCGTCGGCCCGATCCCGGGGTCGCGCATCATCCGCCGGTTCCGCAACGGCGACGGACCCCCAGGGCGCAACCCGGACCGGCTGCGCACAGATCCTCAGAACGTCACTGGGAGTTGTGGCGAGGATCTCGAACGCGCGCGGCGCGCCGAGCTGCCTCAGGCTGGCGCTCGGCGTCGCGCTTCCCATCTTTGTCCGACAGGAGGTCGGACACGCCACGGACCACGGCGCTCTCGAGCCCCTGATGTTGGCCGGCTGCGAGCAGGAAGCCACTTGCCTCCATGTCAACAGCGACGACTCTTTCATGCTGAGCGCGAATGAGCTTGTAGGTCTCCGACTCGAGAGACTTGACAACGTGGTCCCCGCTCGCAAGCGGCTCGAAGTGAACCGATGGCGCCGGGTCCGGCACCGCGTCCAGGCGGCGCAACCAATGAGCTTCGCGCGCGATTTGACGAGACGCCCCGAAGAGGTATCGCGTGCAGCGGTACTGGCGGTTGCGAGGGGTGAATTCAGCCGCGGCCTTGCCGGCCTGGTAGTACTCGACGGTCGACGGGATCACGAGATCGCCAGCCGCGACGCCTTGCTCTTCGAACCCACCAGCGATGCCGACGTACAGAGCGATGGCGGGTTCGAGTGTTGTCAGCGCGCTCTGAACAGCTGCGGCCGCCATCTGGTTCTAGGCTCGGTCTGTAAAAGGCGCCTCGATGACGCGTTCGTCTGGGCGACACTGCCCCGTGGGCGGCAACCCCGAAGCGCGCGCGCAGCCCCCGAAATGGCTGGTTTTATTCCGAACCGGCATTGCGGTACGCGATGGGGCTCTACGGCTCTTCCCGTGTCGTGCTCGCTGGCTGGCGCCATCGGTGCTGGTGCCCGGGGCCGCGTGCGCCGCAAAGGGCGTTCGAGCTAACGACCACTGCAGCTGTCCGATCCGGTTCAACGGCGTTAGCAGCGGCGATCTATCCAGTAGCCCTGCCTCACCGCCGGTGACCATCAGTACCGGGGGACGGCAGGCGATCGTGGGCGGCTGCCATGCTGGCAGCACGGCGCTGTCCACGGCAACCCGCGGCTGCGCGAGGACCCGAAGAGAGGTCTTTAGCTGGTTGGTCCGTAGCGCCCGAAGCCCGGGTGTTTTACCCGGCCCTGGTCAACCGCCGCGCGCAATGCCCGGGCGAAGCGTCCAGGACCCCAGTACTTGCATCCCACGAGCTCTCCGAGTTCGCTGCGACGCATCTCCCCTTGCTCCTGGAGAGCGCGCTCGAGGAGCGTAACCTCCCGCTCGAGCCAGTAGCGGTCCTCGTCGGGGTCGTAGCTTGAGCCCGGTTGCAGCGGCGACCAGCTCCTGGGGCCTCGGTCCCGAAACGTCGACGACCGCCGGCTCGTCGCGCGACCCGGTTCCGCTCGGTGGGTCTCAGGTGAGTTCTCCATCGGTCACACTCCCGTGTTGATTTGTCGGGTCGGCCGGGGGTGCCAGCCTCCGTGCTCCAGCTCCCCCTGTTCCACGACGTCGCCGGGTTCGATGACCGGCGGCCCGGCGGCCCCGTCGTGCTCGCGCGTCCGCTGCTCCTGGGTTCCGCCGACGGTCAGCGGATCCGCTGCCTCGGCGGTCTCCTGCTCCTCGGCCTCCTGGGCGCTCAGCGGGGCGGCGATGTCCTCAAGTTCGCGACCTGCCGCCTCTACGCCAAGTCCGACCTCAACCAGGCCAGCGGCGATCATGAGCGCCGCGCCGATGATGTAGCCGACGAACACGTCGCTCGGCTTGCCGCTAGCGATTAGGGCGCCGAACAGGATAGGACCACCGACCCCGCCGACCACGGTTCCGAAGGCGTAGAAGAACGCGATCGCCAGCGCTCGGGTCTCCATAGGGAAGACCTCGCTCGTGGTCAGATACGCCGCCGATGCGCCGGCCGAGGCGAAGAAGAAGATCACGCACCACGCGACCGTCTGCGTCACCGCGGTCAGTGTCCCGTTCTTGAACAGGAACGCGGTGATGACCAGCAGCACGCCGGAGAGGATGTAGGTGCCCGCGATCATTGGCTTGCGCCCGACCCTGTCGAACAGCCGGCCAAGTAGGAGTGGACCGGCGAAGTTCCCCGCCGCGAACGGCAGCATGTACCAGCCCACCGAAGCGGAGCTGACGTGGTAGAACTTCGTCAGGACCAACGCGTAGGTGAAGAAGATGGCGTTGTAGAGGAACGCCTGGCCGGTGAACAGTGAGAAGCACAGGACTGTGCGCCGGGGGTAGAGCTTGAAGAAGGTGGCGGCGATCTCGGTCAGCGGTATGCTCTTGCGCTGCTTGATCCTCAACGTCCTGTGTGGCGGGTCGAGTTCGAGACCGGTCGATGCGATGACCTGCGACTCGATGTCGGCCACGAGCACTTCGGCTTCCTTGTCGTAGCCGTGGATGACCATCCACCGTGGGCTCTCTGGCACATTGCGCCGTACCAGCAGAATGGCTATGCCGAAGATCGCGGCCAGGAAGAACGACACACGCCATCCGACATCTTTAGCGAACACACTCGGGTCAAGCAGGACGACGGACAAACCCGCGCCGATCGCCGTGCCGATCCAGTATGAACCGTTGATGATCAGGTCAACCGCCCCGCGCACCCGAGCGGGGATGAGCTCGTCGATGGCCGAGTTGATGGCCGAGTACTCACCGCCGATACCTGCCCCCGTGACCGCGCGGAAGAGGATGAACCACCACACGCTGAAGGAGAAGCCGGTGGCGATCGAGCCGCCCAGGAAAACCAACAGCGTGATCATGAACAGCCTCTTGCGGCCGATGCGGTCAGCGAGTGAGCCGAAGTACAGGGCGCCGAGACAAGCGCCCACGATGTAGGCAGAGCCGGCCAAGCCGATCTCGGCGGCGGTCAGCTTGATGCCGCTGCCGTGCTCAGTCAGCCGTCCGGCGATCGAGCCAACGATCGTGACTTGCAAGCCGTCGAGGATCCATACGGTGCCGAGCCCGATCACGACTAGCCAATGCCATCGCGACCATGGCAGCCGGTCCATACGCGCCGGTATCGACGTCTCGACCGTGCGAAGCTCGGGCTTCCCCACCGCCGTCTGAGCCATCACGTCTCCCTTCACCCGCAAATGCGTGCCATTAATTACAAGCCCGCAACTACCCGCTAGTCACTGGCATCTAACGCGAGTCCCGAAAGAGAAGTCGACATCTTTTGCGCTCGGATCCAAGCGCTCTCGCCACCGACCGACACGCCGACAGTTCACCGCTTGCACGGGTGGATTTTGGGGCGAGGTGGTGGGGGTAGCTAGTGCGCATCGATAGCTATCAGAGAGGAGATGTGATGGGTAAGACCGCACGCGAGGTGATGAGCGGCGGCGCTGACCTTCACGTCGTCAACCCCTTCGGCAAATCGGCCTGCCTGACCACGCCGATCAGCTTGTGGCCGTCGATCACGGGTGCCGGAATCGGTAGCCCAGTCTGCGGTGCTAACGCGACGACTTACGCGTCCTCCGAGAGCTACCGAATGCCATTGTCGCGCTTCACCGGAATGCAAACGGCGAAGCTTTTGCCGCCAACGATCATGACCTGACATCGCAGCGACAATTAGCCCAGTGCGCGAGCGATGATGCACCTACCCGAGCGCACAGCTACCGTCGCGGCAGCATCCTGTTTGGAGCGTGGACAGGTGTCACGCTCGACGACCTAGTGCCAGTCGCCGAGTTCGATAATCCCTACGGCAAGCAAACGTTCACATTCCCTCACTTTCGGCCGTGGTCTAGCTCGTGTGCGCGGGCTGCCTCCTCGTCTGCCTCGGCTTGCTGCTGCAATGCGCGTTCCTGCAAAATCTGAGCCTTACGCCGATGCCGGACGGCCTTCGCGGCCCGTGTGCGCTTACGCAGTTGCATCGCCGCCAGCAGCACCAGAATCAGGGCGACTACGACAACGATGACGATGATCGTTAGGTGCATGCCTTCAGTCTCCGCTATTCGGGGTTGACGTTCCTCCTCCCCCGCCACGAGCCGATGAGGCGGGCGAAGCCGTGGCGGCTCACGTGATCAAATCCACCGTTCACCGCGTACGCCCGGTAGAGAAGAACGGAGTTGAACGCCAGGTGGCGTCGCGCTTGTCACCGCTCCTTTCCTTTCACTGCCATGCGCGGAGTAACCAGCAGCTCGTCTTCGGCCGGCTCGCCGGCCTCGAGCTGGCGCCCGCGTTCCAGCTCGGCGTTCAGCTCGGCGCCGAAGAGCACCGCGACGTTGGAGATCCACAGCCACACCAGGAACACGATGATGCCTCCCAGGCTGCCGTAGGTCTTGTTGTACGAACCGAAGTTGGCCACGTAGAAGGCAAATGCGGCTGAGGCGATGACCCAGATCACGACGGCGACGATGCCGCCAGGGCTGACCCATCGAAACCCCGGGTGGCGCACGTTAGGCGCGCCCCAGTACAGGATCGAGAACATCACGGCGACGATCACAAGCAGCACGGGCCACTTTGCGAGATCCCAGATCGTTATCGCGCTCCCGCCGATCCCCAACAGCTTCCCGACCTGGGTAGCCAGTCCGCCCGTGAGCACAACCGCCAAAGCGCTAACTGCCAGCAGGATCACAAGCACGAGTGTGACCACCACCTGAATCGGACGCTTGAGCCAGAACGGGCGACCCTCAGCGACCCCGTAGATCGCGTTAGAAGCGCGCATGAAGGCGCCGACATAGCCCGATGCCGACCACAGCGCCAAGCCGATGCCGACGATTACCAGCGCCCCCGCGGCGCCTCGACTCTGCTGTAGGTTCCGGATCGCGCTCGTGAAGATCTGCTCGGCCGGTCCAGGAGCCACCTTGTCCAGGTTCTGGATGAGCGGCTGGGTCGCTGACTTTCCCACCAGCCCTAGGATCGAGACAAGGGCCAGCAGCGCGGGAAAGATAGCTTGGATGCCGTAGTACGTCAGCGCCGCCGCCCAGTCGGTCAAGTTATCGGCGCTGAACCCGCGGGCTGACCGCTTGAGGACGCCAAACCACGCCCTTGTACCCAGCTCGGTTGGGCCGTCCGGCGCGCGCCCGTTGCCGGATGCGTCCGCCACCGACTGGTCAGTCATCTGCGATTGTCGTTGGCTGCGACCGCTCTCCATCACTTCCTTCCTTCCTCCGTGCTCCGCCGGCTCGTTGGATACGGGTTCGAACTCGAATTGGCGTCCGCGCACCGCGAAAGACGCTCCCTTTCAGTCACTGACCCTCGTCGCGCGGCGTCACCGGCCGGCACAGCTTCGGCTGCCGTCGGCGGCGCTTCGCCGAGCATCTCGGTCCCCTCGCTCGCCGCGACTGCGGCGCCTCGCAGGCGGCGCTGAAGCCCTCCGTCCGTGGTTGTGTCGCGCTTTCGTTTCTTGCTGCGCGCCCGGCTATAAGCCCCACGGGAGGCCGTCATGACGCTCTGGACTCTCGCGTCTTCGTCCTCAAGCAACTGCTCGGCGTAGGCCCTGATCGTGATCGAGCAATCTACGTCGGCCACGGATCGCTCCTAGATCAAACCGGTCGGTCCAGGGCGGTCTTTCGGCGAGCGCGACCTATCGCTTCGGATACGGGTCATGAACACTGTCGCCGCCGGATTCTGTGTGCCAAGATCCGTTGTGGCATTTCGGGCAAGGGGGTAGATGCCGCGTTGAACCGACTTGTGGCTGATACCCGCACTGCTTACAGCGGTAAGTCCTCGCCGAAACGTCACTCCCAGCCGGTACTGGCTCTGCCATTGCTCCGTCCCTCGCTTCAAGTTCCAAAAATTCCTATTACCCGCGTCTTCTGGGACTAAAACGGGACGCCGCTGCCCTGCCTAGGACCGCGTGTCACCCAAACGGGGACGTTGACGGCAAAGCTGGGACATCTCGAGCGACCATTCACGGCTTTGGGACATCCTTCTCAGATCGAACGCATGTTCGGGGCCGACCGGCACATCCACGCTTCCTCTCCTTCGAGGTGAGCGGTACCTGCCGAGCTGGCGCACAATCGGGGGCCGCTCATCGGGGCGCCTTCAGTTGGCCTTGAGTCGCGCAAGGCGGCGTCAACCCTTGCGAGCGACACGGCCTGAGGCGGAGGGCGTCACCCCGCGTGCTTGTCCCCGCCAGTTGGACGCCGCGAGGAGGTAAAGGCCGATGTCATCGGCGCTGTCGCGGATTTCTCTTGCCTGGAGGGTTCAGCGGAGTTGCCCAAACGGCGGAGCAGCGGCTCGTGTTCGTAGACATGCGCTCGCGCTAAGCCCGCGAGAAGATGATCCATGTTTGAGGTGAAGCGCGCGAACTGGTCGGCGTCGGGCGTGTTAGGCGGAGCTTCGGCGAGAGGAGAAGCAAGCTGCCCGCGGAGGAATTGAAGCGTCTTCGCGGCCTCTTCCGCAGGTACCTGCTGGTCTTCGGGCTGGCCGATCTGACCAGCAATGTACTTCGCGAGGTAGTCGGTGCGGATGAGCTCGAGCGTAGTCTTGAGCCCCTCGGCTAGTCGGAACCCGTAGGGAGTCACCTCACCCGGCGGCGCCCAACGCGCAACCGCGCAAAGCACGGTGGCGCTTTCGAGCAGTCGCACCACGGACTCCTCCTCGGCGTCCGGATGGAAGTAGTAGAGCACGGGAAACCGGCGCAGGCTCTGATGACCGTCGATCAGCCGCTGGTGGATCTCGGATACGCCGGTGTTTCCGGTGGCCGCGATGTACTCGCACGCCGCACTAGGCGACCTGAGACGGAGGTCGGAGAGGTACAACGCGTGCGCGCGGGTCTGCGTGGCGAGCGGGTAGACCGACAGGACGTAGCTGATCGCTGCGCTGACGGTCGCCACCCCGGCTGCGGCTTCGCACACTACCGCGACCCGTATCCCGTTCTGCGTAGGCAGCACGTCTCCGAGCCCGAGAGTCGTGAGCACGCTTGCGCTGCCGTAGAGCGCCGTGAAGACGCCCTTGTGAACAAAATGCACGGTGGAGGAGAATCGATCCACGAACGGCAGGTAAATCAACGCGAACCCCAGCCAAAGGCCGCCCAGCCACGCAACGAACAGCGCAACCGTCGCGAGCGGACCGGCAAAGGTCAGCACCCGGCGAGACCCGGTAACCACCGACAGCGCGCGAATCAGCCGCCAAAGCCCGCGAGTAAGTCGATGACTGAACGCCCCCCGGATCGTCGGATGCAGGACGGTCAGAGCCATGTCGAGCGCGATCCCGAACACGATCGCGACACCAGCCGTCACCGACACTACGTTCATCCCACAAGCTGTATGCCCGCCAGGCGCTGGTAATGAACGACCTCGAACCCTGGCTCCTCGACGCCCGACCGGTCGCTGAACCCGCCGAAATCGGCTGACCGATCACGCCGCAGAACGCCGCACAACGCGCCGGTCACCGACCGATCCCCGCATCGAGGCGGTAACTAGGATCCGCGGAGTGAGCGCGACGGTGACCCTCGAGCCCTGGGGCAGCGGCGACCTGCCGCTGCTCGAGCGGCTGATGGGCGACCCGCGCATGACCGAGCACCTCGGCGGCCCCGAGAGCCCGGACAAGCTGCGCGAGCGCCAGGGCCGCTACGAGCGCCTGGGGAGCGATCGCATGTTCAAGATCGTCGACGTGGCGAGCGGCGCCGGCGTCGGCTCGGTCGGCTTCTGGACGAAGGAGTGGCGCGACGAGCAGGTCTACGAGGTCGGCTGGATGGTCGTGCCGGAGTTCCAGGGCCGCGGCATCGCGGTCGCGGCGACCGCGCAGGCGATCGAGCTCGCCAAGCGCGACGACAACCACCGCTTCATGCACGCCTTCCCGAACCTCGACAACGCGCCGTCGAACGCGATCTGCCGCAATCTCGGCTTCGAACTGCTCGACGCGTGCGAGTTCGAGTTCCCGAAGGGCCACTTCATGACCTGCAACGACTGGCGCCTGGACCTGCACGCCTAGTTAAAGCGACCATCGCCGCTCAGCCTCGCCTACGGACTCGGCCTTCGCGACGACGGTCGCTCTGCCTCTGAACCCCGAGCCGGATCAATCCCCAACCCTCAAGTGGCCTACTTTTCGACCGGCGTGGGTGGCCTACTTTCGACCGGCCTTGACATTGTCGACGGGCGATCTCTTCCGGGTCCTGAGGACGATCGCGCAGTCCTCGAGGCCATCCCTCGCTTCTCCATCCACGCATGCCAGGCGTCCCGGTAGCCCTTCGATGAGATGACGTCACTTCCGCTTTCGCCCTCTATGAACGAGGGCCCGTTGTCAAGGCCCCTTGTGCTTCGGCGGGACGGAGCGTGCTTGCGAGAGGTGGTCGCCAGCCGGCATGGATGCCGGCTGAGCCCCGGGCCGGATGGGGTGCCAGCGAATCCTACGGGGCGCGGGTGGGGTAGCAGGCTGGAGCGGTGCTCATCTCTCTATCGCTTCGTCGACTTCGAGGACCAGGTGTGATCGGTGCTCGCTCCGGTGGCGCAACTCAAAAATGGACTGTCATGCAGTCAGGGCGAAAATGGCGCCTGCCGGAGCGAAGGGCTTGAAGGGTTGGTTGCGTGTCAGCATGTACCAGATCGACTCGGTCAGCTTTCTGGCGAGCTCGATCTGGGCGACTTTCGCGCCTCGCTGACGGCCAAGGCGGCGCTTGGTGCGCTGGTAGCGCTCCTTGTAGAGCGGGTGCGAGGAGGCGGCGATCGCGGCCTCCATCAGCCCCCAGCGCAAATATCGCGGGCCGCGTTTGGACAACGGGCCGCGTCGGTCCATCTCCCCGGACTGGTTCACGCGCGGGCACAGGCCGGTGTACCCGGTCAACTTGGTCGGCGAGGAGAAGCGGTTGATGTCGCCGATCTCGGCAGCGATCGTGAACCCGGTGACCCAGCCGATCCCGGGGGCGGTCATCAACAGCGGGATGTAGCGATGATCGGCGCCAGAGCGGCGCAGCCATCGCTCGATCTCGCCGATCCGCCGCTCGAGCTCGTCGATCAACTCAACGCTCGCCTGAACGTGACCACGCCACGGCTCGGGGAAATCCAACTCGGCGAGCAGCTTGCGGCCGGCGACGCCGAACAGGTCAGCCATCGGGACCTGATGCCCGAACGCGATCAACGACGAGTGAACGCGGTTCTTGAGCGTCGCGCGGTGCTTGACCAGGTGCAGCCGCCAGCGGGCGCGCTCCCGCTCGGCCCGCAGCTCCGGCGTGGGCAGCCAGATCGCCGGCACCAGATCACGGAACGACAGCTCCGCCAGTACCCGGGCGTCGACCTTGTCGGTCTTGCACGCCAACGGCGCCAGGCCCTTGACCCGCTGCGCGTCGGCGACCAACACCTCCCACCCATACCTGACCAACTCGTCGTGCACGAACCGCGCGCCGTTCATCGATTCAACGACCCCGCGGACGGGCTCGTCATACACCGCAACCCGCCGCGACAGCCCGTACAGGCCGTCGCGATCAGATGGCGCCCGAAAATGCTCGACCAGCTCCCCCTCGCTCGAGATCAAGCACACGTCAACGCGCTTGCGACTCAGGTCCAACCCGACGTGCAGCACAGCAACTCCCTCCTTTCCAGGAAGTCGAGCAGGATCGGCCCGCCCCACGGCGTACCGTGAGCAAGGTCGGTCCTTCGTTTCGAATAGCCGGCCGCGCGGACCACAACCGCGCGCGCCTGACTTACGTTGTTCGACGCGGAGGACCGACCGCCTTCACCCAGCTACCGCCTCGGGCGCCCCGCCCTCGTTCATCACATTCAAAACGAGCGGCTCGCGCGGCACTCGCCGCGGTTGCTTTCGCGTGGATGCAGCGATCGTGTGACGAGGTCAGCGAGCTGATCGGAAGGACGGGGAGCAAGATCGCCTGAACGACGGCCTCGGAATCCGCGCTACTCGATAGACCACCCGTCATTCGCAGCGCCAGGCAGCGAGGACGCGTTCGATCTCGGCCTCCACGCGCGAGCGCGCGAGCGCCCAGTCGAGCCCGGCCATCAGTAGCTCGTCGTAAGGAGTCTCCTCGTGGCGGACGGCCGCGATCACCGCAAGCTCGATCGCATGGGCGTCGAGCGCTCGCCCCGCGGCCGAGCGTCCCACCCTGCCCGAGCCTCGCAATGATGCATGAGCGATCGTCCGCGCCCGACCGCGAGGGCAGCGCGGGAACATGCGCATGATCTCCTCAGCCATCCTCTCCTCCAGCTCAAGGTCCTGTCGGCCACGCCGCTCCGCGTCGCGTTGGCGCCGACGTGCCCCTGTCTCCTCGTCCGCGAGCTCCTCCTCGGCGTGCTCGAGAGACGCTTCCTCAACCAGGATCCCGTGACGCTCATAGCGCCGCCGCGCACCGCTAAAGCGCACCACCACTGCCGAGAGATCGCTCTTTTCGCGCGCCGGGTCAGCACCGCGTCGCCGGCGGAAGAAAAACCAGGTGATCGAGATCCGCGCACGCCATGCACACCGGCCCGGAGTCCTCCATCGTCAGCCAACGACCGTCCTGGTCGCCACACAGCGAACAGGCCCAGTTGCCCAGGGGAGAGATGACCAGCAACTCCGCCGGCCGAGTCCGCCGTTCAGCCAATCTCACTCACTCGTAGTCGCCCGAGTAGCGCACCGCCTGACGCTCGATCGACGCCGCTGGGTTGCCCTCGATCCAACCGCGGGAGCGGACGTAAGCCAGCACGGCGCGGACGATCATCAGCAGCTTCTCCGCCGTCCGTCCATATGGCAGGCAGTCATGCCAGGCCTTCACGTCGCTCGACCGCAGGTCGCGCAACGGTCGGCGCGAACCATGCGCGCCCGTACGGAGTCTCAGCATCCTCGCCCGGGAGCAAGTAAGCGTCGAGCACCTGGCGATAGTCGTTGAGCGTCGAGCGCGGGTCGGCGCCGAGGCCCCTCCCGGGCGGGTCGATGTACGGCCGGCGTAATGTGGCGTTAGGGTCAGGCGCGTGTGCTTTTCGCCGCAGGCTGACTTCCTCGCTGGCGCGGTCGTTGCCGGCGTCGGAGTTCAGACGCTGCGCCGCGTGCGCGCGCCGCGCGAGCTGGTCGTCGGCGCGCTACCGCTGCTGTTTGGCATCCATCAGCTCGTCGAAGGCTTTGTCTGGCTCGCGCTCCGGGGTCAGGTCTCGCGTGGGCTGGGCGACGCTGCGAAGGAGGCCTACATCCTCTACGCGCACGCCGTCTTACCGGCGATTGTCCCACTCGGATTCATGCTGCTCGAGCCAGACCGGAGGCGATCGCGGGTCATGATCGCGATGGCGTGCGTCGGTGCGCTGCTGGGCGTTTACCTGCTGTGGCAGGTCACGGCGTATCCAGTCGGAGCACAACAGCAGGCTCGCTGCATCGATTACACGACACATACCCCAAACGACGCGATCATCGGACTGCTGTACATCGCCGTGACGTGCGGGCCGGCGCTGATATCGAGCCTCCGGTATTTGCGATGGTTCGGCCTGGTCAGTCTCGTCGGGGTGATCGTGACCGCGGTAGTTCGAGCCGACGAGCTGACTTCGCTGTGGTGTGTGTACGTCGCGATCGTCAGCGTTCTGATCCTCGAGCACTTCCGGCGGCAACGGACCTCCGAGGTACAAACGATCTCGGGCCCGGCATGGTCGCGTTAGGACCGGAGAAGGTCCAGAGGGCCCCGGAACCGGCTCCTCTGCGACAGCAACCGGGTCTCGGCTCGTTTCCTATGCAAGCTGCCGGCCGATACGACCGAGGCCGCGCTGCCACTGCCGTGGTTGAACCGGCGCCAGGTTTACCGTGCCGCGCACGTCCGGCGGCGCGACGCGAGCCGCGTGGCACACACGGCCGCCAGGCACTGCTAAGCACAATCCGGTGGATCCACTCCGGCTTTGACGATGTCGCCTACTAGGTCAAGGACGCCTTGCCAAGATCCCTTGATCTCCGCCAGCGAGACCTGACAGCGGGTGGATCGTCGCTCTCACGCGTGCCTGCTCGAGCTGGCGAGGCTCGTACAGCGGTAGGGAGGGTCCTCATCGACCTGTGCTGCCGCCGGCAGGCCCAGCTCGTCGTACAGCCGCAGCGCCTTTCGCAGACCAACCGGGGAGCGACTAGCGAACTCCCCTCAATCTGGGCCCTCCCAAGCTCAACGTCAGGGCGCTAGACATCCTCGCTGCGCCCTGGAGAGCAGGCTGCTGCACGGGTTTGGCGCGGTGATCGAACCATCGGGACAATGGCGGCATGCAAGCTGACCCGGTACGGAGCGAGATCCGGATCACCGTGGTGCCGTTCGCCCTGACCGTGACCACCGGCGCGGTCGATGCGGTTACTTTCATTGGGCTGGGACGCGCGTTTGCCGCACTCGCGACCGGGAACGTCCTGCTGCTTGGTTTTGGCGTCGCGAACGCACCGGGGATACCGATCGCGCCTCCCGCCGAGGCGCTAGCTGCTTTCGTGGCTGGGGTAGCGGCGGCCCACGCCCTCATCGTGCCGATGGCTGGACGCGGGCGGCGCTGGTTTATGATCGCGCTCGCCGGCGAGGTCGCCGTGCTCGCCGGCACTGGCGTGTACGCCGTCATCGTTAGCGGGGCCGGGAGCCTCCCCGAGCACGACAGGACGATCGCTGTCGTGCTGCTCGCCGGCGCGATGGGGTGGCGCAGCCGCGCGATGGTCGAGGCGGGGATCCCCGACACGCCCACCACGGCGGTGCAGGTTAGTCTGGTCAAGGCACTCACTGATCTTCTGTCGTTCCGCTCGGGCTCTGCGCGGGCGCCGGGGCTGGCGCGGGCCCGACGGGGCGCGACCGTCCTCGGCGTATTCACGGTGGCGTGACCGGGGCGCTTCTGCTCCGGCTCGGCGCGGGGCCCGCTTTGCTGTGCATCGCAGCATTCGAGGCCTCCGTAGCGGTTGTCTACTCCCGTGCTCCCCGGCTCCGACCGCCGGACATCCCACAACGTTGACCTCCCACACGCGCGAAGCCAGTCCGGAGGGCCCGCGAGGATCCGACAATCCGATCGCGTTCCGTGGCAAACCACTTGTCAGCCACCCGGACCCGCGCACCATTCTTGAGTCGCCGAAGCGATCACAGGTCCGAAGGCCCGGCTGCGGCGAAAGCCTTCACTCCCGCGCTGACGACCGCCGCCACTTGAAGAAGCGCTCCCGGAACGGTGATCGCGTTGATCTTGACGACGGTCATGGAGAAGATCCTATGGTGCCGATCGCTCACGTACTCGACAATCCCGTCTATGCAGCGCTCACCACCCATCAAGCAGGACTCGCCGTGGTGCGTGGCCGCGCCCGCCGCTACCCGCCCGATGTCGCCCCGTTCCTTGCAGTGCCGACTGACGCGACCGCCCAGGATTGGCGCGACGGCGCTGATCTGATCGGCCCCGGCGGCTTTGTCGGGATCGTCCATGACGGCCCGGCGCCTGACGGCTGCTCGGAGGTACGTCGGTTCGGCGTGACGCAGATGCTCGGCTCCGGCGCGATCGGCAAGCCGGATCCCGAAGCGGTCATTCTCGCCGCCGCCGACGTCCCGGAGATCTTCGAGCTCGTCGCCGCGACCGAGCCGGGGCCGTTCCTCGAGCGCACGATCGAGCTCGGCACCTACCTCGGGCTGCGCCGCGAGGGGGTGCTCGTGGCGATGGCCGGCGAGCGCATGCATATGGAGGGCTGGAGCGAGATCAGCGCCGTCTGCACGCTCCCCGCGTTTCGCGGTCAGCGATTCGCGTCGCGGCTCGTAAGCGACCTGATCGCCCGGATCCGCGCTCGCGACGAGCAGCCCTTCCTTCACGTGATGACCTCAAACACTCCCGCGATCGCCCTCTACCAGGCCCTCGGCTTCACCGTGCGCCGGACCGCGACGATCACGGTGCTCGCCCACACCGACTCGGGCTAGCGCGAGCGCCAGAGAGGCGGTTCGGGCCATCCTCGGGGTCGCCGGGGAGCTCAGGCTGACCAGATGGTTGGCTGAGTCGCTTACGGACCGGTCGCGGAGCCAGCGTTGTCGCGGACGTTGTCAGCGGCGCGCTTGGCGTTGGCCTCGCTAACGAACGGCTCGCCGGAAGAAGCAACGATCTGGCCGTTGCGTGACTTGGCGCGCCAGCGCCACTGGTCGCCCGACGGGTAGATCTCGTACTCGTCGTTCTTCGCGTTGCCCTTGAACGCCTCCGCGGCCCGGGTGGCGTTTGAATGGCTGGCGAAGTTCTCGCCGCTGTTGGCGACCTCCTCGCCGTTGCCGGCGACCAGGCGCCACCGGCTGTTCCCCGCTGAGGTCTTGTAGACGTCGAACTTCATCTCGCCTCCTACTGTCGCTGATGCGGAACGACTGTCGCGGACGCGAGCCTAATCGATCTAAAGCATCATTTGCCACAAACTCACCCCCGGGGCGTGAGAACGAGCCGCTGCTCCATGGTGTCGTGGACGAGAACGCGTTCGGGACGTTCAGCATCCGCTGCTAGGGCGGGTTCGCATAGCAAGGTGGGCCTGCAAGAAGTGGTCGACGAGGTCGGAAACCTGCTCGTCAGGTAGACAGCGGTCGGATTCGCGGCCACCCGACCGGGACTCGCCGTAGCCACGTGGCGTCTTACACGTGTACCGAATCGTAGTTAGGACCGTCGCCGCGGCTTTCAATTCAGGCTTGCTGGTCAACTTCCGCATTGCGTCCGAACCTCCGGAGAGCCGCTCTCGGGTCTCGTTCTGTTGGGAGGCTCGCGATGATGGTGGGACTCGCGCGAGCCTTCTCCGTTTCCCCCCGATTTCAATCCGTCGCTACCGTCGCCTTGCCTGCGCTTTTGGGTTGCCGACATGGCGAGGTCCGATCGCCGTCCAGACGCCGTTTGACGGATCCTTTGAGAGCCGGTGAACGTGCGAGCCAGGATTAGGTGCCCCCCCGGATGCGCGAGCGGAGGTGCTAGGCGTAGCTTGGCGGTCGGTCATTGCGACATCCGATGAACGCCCGCCCAGGTAGACGCATCAGCCAGAGCGGGCCGATCTCAAAGCGGGCGCCCGGTGCACGAACCAAGACCGAGCCTCGGTCGTGAGGACCAGCACAGCCTGGACCAGCAAAGCCAAGACGCGGCACGCCGCTCAGGTGGGCGGCCGTCCAGGGCCGCCGCCGGTCGCGACGCACCGTTCATACCAAGGAGAGAGCCATGCCCGAAGCCGTGAAGTTGACCGACAAGGACCGCGTGGATGCCGCGCTGAAGGTGATCCACGGCGTCGAGCTCGACGAGGCGATGATCCGTGCTCATGTGATGCGGCCGGAGAACGTTGTCGGCGTTAGCTCCGACCGGGGTCGCGACGAGGAGCGGGTGCCGGCCACGATCGGTGGGCCGCCGGTGGTCTCCCACGACTACGCCCTCGACGTGGGCGGGTTTGTCAACGTGATCGAGACGGTCCTCAACGGCTCGGTCGCCGGCTACGCGATGCGCTTGAACGAGAACGGCGCGCCGATCGCCACGCTCGAGTACAACTGGGCTAAGGAGCCGCAGGACGGCGGCGAGGGCTGGACGCTCGATACCCGCCAGCACGTGGCCAGCCTGAGCAAGCAGCCGACCGCGATCGCGACGACCAAGCTGCTGTACGAGCAGGGATTGCCCTTTTGGACGAAGATCATCGACTACCTGCCCGACTACTGGGTCAAGGGACCAAACGTGGACCAGATCACGTTCGCGAACTTGATGACGCACACCTCCGGCCTGAACTACGGCTCCCTTACCGGCCCGTCGGACTTCGAGTCGATGAAGGCCGCGATCGCGGCCGGGACGACGCACCTCGAGCAGTTCTGGTATCAGAACATGAACTTCGGGCTGTGCCGGATCCTGATCTCGACGATCAACGGCAACATCGCGCCGAGCGCTATTTGGAGTGGGCTGCTGTCCGATCTCAACGACACGCTCTGGGACGTGGCCACGCTCTCGGCCTATCAGGCCTATGTCCGGGCGAACGTGTTCGAGCCCTCCGGGGTGACCGATGCGACGCTGGCTCACGAGACGGGCGACGCGCTCGCGTACAACTTCCCGGTGTCCGGCAACGGCTGGAACTCGGGCGATCTCACGACGATGGCGGGCGGCACCGGCTGGCACATGACGGTCGACGACGTCCTCAAAGTGATGGGCACGTTCCGGCGCGCCGGCACGATCATGAGCGCGGAGCAGGCGGAGGGGATGCTCTACTCCGGCTTCGGGATCGACTGGACCATCCCGACGCGGCTCGGTACCTTCTACGCCAAGGTCGGGGGGTGGGGAGGCCCTAAACTCGAACAGGGCGTGCTGTTCTACCTGCCGGGAGACATGGAGCTGGTGGTGCTCGTCAACTCTCCCATCGGCCCGCCGTATCCAGCGTCCCTGTTCGCGTCCGTCTCCTACGCGTACACGAGCAACATCGTCCCCGTCCCTCCCCCCAATCGCTAGCCGCGGCGCCTCGGTCCGCAGCCGCAGCGCGAACGACCGCTCCCCTCTCTGACCCAGCATCGCAGCGCCGATTGTGAGACGCGAGCTCGGCGAACTCGAGGCGACGATCAAACACGAGCCGTTCGGGATCGTCGCCCTCGCTCCTGACCACAAGCAGCCCGCTCGCTCACCGTCTTGTCGGCGACAAAGCCCGACACTGGCGCGGGCCCTCGCTTTCAGTGCGCCTGGGAGCATCCCGAGGTCGGTTCCGTACGCCGCCGGGGCCGGCCACGCTTGGTACGGTCGGGCTGTGTCGGCTTTGTCGTGGAGCGGGGGGAAGGACTCGGCGCTCGCGCTGCACGAGCTGCGGGAACGGTCATGGCCGGCACCGCGTGCGCTGATCACAACGGTGACGGCCGACTACGGGCGGATCTCAATGCACGGCGTCCGACGCAAGTTGCTCGCCAGTCAGGCGCGGGCGGCCGGCCTGCCCCTAGTCGAGGTCGAGATCCCGGCCGCGTGCTCCAACGACGTCTATGAGCAGCGGACCGGACAGGCGTTGGCCGAGGCGCCGCTCGCAGAGGCCCGAACGATCGCGTTCGGCGATCTATTCCTCGCCGACATCCGGGCCTATCGAGAGCAGCGGCTGAGTCGGGTCGGCAAGCAGGCCATCTTCCCGCTGTGGGGACGGGACACGCGCGCGTTGGCCCGCCAGTTCATTACGTTGGGGTTCGGGGCGGTCCTCGTGTGCGTCGACCCCCGCCGGCTCGACCCGTCGTTTGCTGGCCGGCGGTTCGATGCCGAGCTGCTCGCCGATCTCCCGCCGGACGTCGACCCGTGCGGCGAGAACGGCGAGTTCCACACGTTCGTTCACGCGGGTCCGATCTTCACCGCGCCGATCGCGTGCCAGGTCGGCGAGACCGTGGAGCGCGATGGGTTCGTGTTCTGTGACGTGATCGCGGCCGACGAATAACCCTCGCCCGCTGCGCACTTTGGCGCTCCCAGTCGTCACCAACCGCCGACGAGCTGCAGCTGTCACCAAGCCTGAGCCGTCTCCCTTGACTGCGCCGGGACTCCCCCCGCTTGCCCCACCGGTCGTCCGATCGAAGTGTTCGGAATGAATCGCAGCGAGATGTCGCCGGTTCGAATCCGGCTGGCTCCGCCCGAAAAGCGCTGTAAGCGTTCCCCGGCGTAGCCCGATGCTCCGGTGCTAGCCCGCTGCCTGCAAGGAGATCGTGGCGGACAGCTTCTCGGCGGTGCGCTTGAGCAATGGCAGGTAGTCGTATACCGCCTGCTGGGTGAACCGGCTGGCCGGACCGGAGACCGATAGGGCGGTGAGCGTCGGGGAGTCGGGAACCGGAACCGCCACGCATCGGACGCCGACTTCCTGCTCTCCATTGTCGAGCGCGTACCCCTGCCGGCGGGTCTGGTGCAGTTCGTGCATCAGCGTGGCCGGGTCGGTGATGGTCTTCGGTGTCTGGGCGGGCAGGCCGGTGGCGGACAGGATCGCGCTGATCTCGACATCTGAGAGCTGGGCCAGCAGGGCTTTGCCCACGCCGGTGCAGTGGGGCAGCACCCGGCGTCCGACCTCGGTGAACATCCGCATCGAGTGGGCGGATGGGACCTGCGCGACATATACCGCACGGGCGCCGTCAAGGATGGCCAGGTTGGCGGTCTCGCCTACGCTGTCGACGAGCGCGGCGAGCTGAGGACGAGCCCACGCACCGAGCATCGTACCGGCGCTGTCGCCGAGCCGGATAAGCCGCGGGCCAAGCGCGTAGCGGCGCGAAGGCGCCTGGCGGACGTAGCCGCGGGACAGCAGCGTGCGCATCAGGCGATGGATCGTCGGGAGGGGCAGGCCAGATTCCGCGGCCAGCTCGGTGAGGCCCATCTCGCCGCCGGCGTCGGCCATGAGATCGAGCAGGTCGAAGGCTCTTTCCAGCGACTGCACCCCGCCCGACCGCTGTGTATTCCCGCCCGCTCCCTTCGTGCTCCGGCGCGCTGCCATGGTCTTCCTCTTTGTAGGCCCGGCCAACGGCCGCGCGTCTCGCAGTGCCTTTCTCGCAGTGCCCTGCCAGGAAAGGTTATTGGGCGCCCCAGGTCGCCCAACAAAGCTTTCGTAGGGCCTTGACGAACGCTAGCAGTCGCGGTACTCTCTTCCGCGTTGCAGAAAGTTTATCTCGCTATGCGGAATATAACCCCCTCGCCAGCTCCCTCGATCCTCACCTGTTGACGGGGTGACTCACGGCGATCGTGTGGCAGCGCCGAGTGCGATGGCTTCAGCCCGATCAGGGGCGTTCCGCAGGAAGGACGACGAGCTCTTGGCGCTTCAGTTCGAGGTCAACCTTTCGATCCTGTTCACCGAGTTGCCGCTGCTCGAGCGGCCGGCCGCCGCCGCGGCGGCCGGGTTTCAGGCGGCCGAGTTCTGGTGGCCTTTCTCGGTGGCCGTGCCCAGTGATGAGGAAGTGGACGCGTTCGTAGGCGCGCTCGAGGACGCCGGCCTGCGCCTGGTCGGTCTGAACCTCTTCGCCGGCGACATGTCCGGAGGCGAGCGGGGTCTGGTGTCGTGGCCGGCGCGCCGAGAGGAGTTCCAGCAGAGCGTCGAGGTGCTGGTGTCGATCGCCAAGCGCACCGGCTGCCGCCGATTCAACGCCCTGTACGGCCAGCGTCTCCCGGACGTCGATCCGGCCGAGCAGGACGAGACGGCGGTCGAGAACCTGGCCTTCGCCGGGCGGGCCATCGCCGAGTTCGGCGGCGTGGCCCTGATCGAGCCGCTGGCCAAGGGCGAGAACGGCGACTACCCACTGCTGACCGCCCGCGACGCCCTGACCGTGGTCGACCGGGTGAAGCGGGAAGCCGGCGTCGAGAACATGGCTCTGCTGTTCGACACCTACCACCTGGCCAGCAACGGCGAGGACGTGGTCGCGCTGGCATCGTCCCACGGCCGCCGGCTGGGCCATGTGCAGGTCGCCGACTGGCCCGGGCGCCACCAGCCCGGCACCGGAAAGCTGCCTTTCGACGAGATCTTCTCGGCGCTCGAGAACGGCGGCTACGACGGCTGGGTGGGCTGCGAGTACAAGCCGGAGGGGCCCTCGGCCGAGAGCCTCGGGTGGCTGCCCCCGTCTGCCCGGGCGCTCTCGCCCGCCGGCGGTGCCGGCGAGGAGTGGCCATGACCGCGGTGGGCAGCAGGGCGCGGGGCCGCGGCGCCAGCTTTCCGGCGAGCACCGGGGGAGCGCACTGACGTGCCATCGATGTTCCTCAACGGTGGCGGCATGCGCGGCGGCCCGGTGCACCATCACATCGAGGGCGTACCGCTGCTCGGCGAGCTCCGCACCGCTCCCAAGTACCGGTTCTACTCGGTCCGCGACGAGTTCCCGGCACTCGTCCCCGGCGCCGCGGGGGGCGCGGCGATCGCGGGAGAGCTCTACGACTTGCCAATGGACATGCTGCACCACTCGCTGTTGCCGGCCGAGCCGCCCGAGCTCGAGCTGGGCACGATCGAGCTCGAAGACGAGCGCCTGAGCTTCGCCATGCTGCTGCGCCCCGAGGTCCTAAAGCGGGGCACGGGCGTCATCGATATCACCGAACATGGAGGCTGGCGGGACTACCAAGGGGAGCGCAGTGGCTGAGCGCTTTGACCTGGTGGTGCGCTCGCGGCGCGCGGTCACGCCGGAAGGCGAGCGACCGGCGAGCGTGGCCGTGCGCGGCGGCGTGATCGCCGCCGTCTCCCCCTACGACGCACAGCTCGACGCCGCCAAGACCATCGACTGCGGCGAAGACGCGCTCCTGCCCGGGCTGGTCGACAGCCACGTGCACATCAACGAGCCGGGGCGCACCGAGTGGGAGGGTTTCCTCAGCGCCACTCGCGCGGCCGCCGCTGGTGGCATCACCACCCTGATCGACATGCCGCTGAACTGCGTGCCGCCGACCACGACCGACGCGGCGCTGCAGACCAAGCGCCAGAGGCCGAGGGCCGGTGCTACGTCGACGTCGGATTCTGGGGCGGGCTGGTGCCCGAGAACCTCGGCGAGCTGGCGGCACGGCACGCCGAGGGCGTGTTCGGCTTCAAGTGCTACATGACCGACTCGGGACTGGTCGAGGTCGGCTACGTCACCGGCAGGGAGCTCGAGCACGCCTTAGCCGAGCTGGCGCCGCTCGACGCTCTGACGATCGTTCATGCCGAGGATCAGCGGACGCTCGAGCGCGCTCCCGCGGCGCACGGTGGAGACTACGGCGGCTTCCTGGCCTCGCGCCCGCCTGAGGTCGAAACCGCGGCCATCGCCGAGATCATCGAGCTCAGTCGGCGCCACCGGGCGCGCATGCACGTGCTCCATCTCTCCGCAGCCGAGGCCCTGCCCGCGATCGCCGCCGCCCGCGCGCAGGGCGTGCGCGTGACGGTCGAGACCTGTCCGCACTACCTGGTCCTGAGCGCCGAGGAGGTGCCGGCGGGAGCCACCCAGTTAAAATGCACCCCCCCGATCCGCGAGGGCGTCAACCGGGAGGCCTTGTGGCGAGCGCTCGGCCAGGGCGTCATCGATTGCGTGGTCTCAGACCACTTCCCGTGCCCGCCCCAGCTCAAGCACCTGGAGGTCGGCGACTTGGGCCGGGCCTGGGGCGGAATCGCCTCGCTGCAGCTCAGCCTACCCGGGGTCTGGACCCATGCCCGCCGCCGAGGTACGGGCTCGGCGACGTGGTCCGGTGGATGGCCAGCGGCCCGGCACAGCTGGTGGGCCTGGCCGGCAAGGGCACGCTCGCTGTCGGTTCCGACGCCGACTGGTGCGCTTCGCCGCCGAGGAGACGTTCACGGTTGACCCGGCCGCGCTGCACCATCGCCACCGACTGACGCCCTACGCCGGACACGAGCTGAGCGGAGTCGTGCCAACGGTCTGGCTGCGGGGCCGGGAGGTCGACCTCGACGGCCCTGCGCAGGGCATGCTCCTGCGGCGCGCCGCCGGCGGCGAGCTGAATCCGGCCCACCCGAAAGGTCCTTTCCTGGGCCCCGACCCCTCAACCAGATAAGGAACTGCTGATGCGCCCAATGACAGCCGCCCGCGCCGCCGTAGAGATCCTCAAGCGCGAAGGGGTGAACCACGCTTTCGGCGTCCCCGGCGCCGCCATCAACCCGGTGTACGCCGCCATGCGCGCCAGCGGGGGGATCGAGCACACGCTGGCCCCGTCATGTCGAGGGGGCCTCGCACATGGCCGAGGGCTACACGCGCGCGGTGGCAGGCAAGATCGGCGCGTGCCTCGGCACCTCGGGCCCGGCGGGGACCGACATGATTACCGGCCTCTACTCGGCGCTCGGGGATTCCATCCCGATTCTGTGCATCACCGGTCAGGCGCCAGTGGCCAAGCTGCACAAGGAGGACTTCCAGGCGGTGGACATCGCCTCGATCGCCAAGCCGGTCACGAAGATGGCCATGACCGTGCTCGAGCCCGCCCAGGTGCCCGGCGCCTTCCAGCAGGCGTTTCACCTCATGCGCTCGGGCCGTCCCGGCCCGGTGCTGCTTGACCTGCCCTTCGACGTGCAGATGGCCGAGATCGAATTTGATCCCGACCTCTACCAGCCCCTGCCCGCGTACAAGCCCGCAGCCACCCGCGCGCAGATCGATCAGGCGCTGCGCATGCTTGCCGAGGCCGAGCGCCCGGTGATCATCGCCGGCGGCGGGATCATCAACGCCGACGCCAGCGAGCTGCTGGTCGAGTTCGCGGAGCTGGTGAAAGTGCCGGTGATCCCACGCTCATGGCCGGGGGGTGATCCCCGACGACCATCTCCTGATGGTGGGGATGGCCGGGCTGCAGACCGCCCATCGCTACGGGAACGCGAACTTCCTGGCCTCGGACTTCGTGCTGGGAATCGGCAACCGCTGGGCCAACCGTCACACCGGCGGACTGGATACCTACCGCCGGGGGCCGCCGGTTCGTGCACGTCGACATCGAGCCCACCCAGATCGGGCGGGTGTTCGCGCCCGACTACGGGATCGTGTCCGACGCCAAGGCGGCGCTCGAGTTGTTCGTGGAGCTCGCCGCCGAGCGCAAGCAGGCGGGAAAGCTACCCGACCGCTCGGACTGGGTGACCGATGCCGCGAGCGCAAGCAGACGCTGCAGCGTCGCACCCACTTCGACGACGTGCCGATCAAGCCCCAGCGGGTGTACGAGGAGATGGACCGGGCGTTCGGCCGCGACGTCAGGTACGTGAGCACGATCGGCCTCTCGCAGATCGCCGGCGCCCAATTTCTGTACGTGTTCGCGCCCCGGCACTGGATCAACGCCGGCCAGGCCGGCCCGCTGTGGACTGCCCCCGCGGCCCTGGGCGTGTCCGTGGCCGACCCCGACGCGACCGTGGTCGCGCTCTCAGGCGACTACGCTTCCAGTTCCTGATCGAGGAGCTGGCGGTCGGCGCCCAGTTCAACATCCCCTACATCCACGTGGTGGTCAACAACGCCTATCTGGGCCTGATCCGCCAGTCCCAGCGCGGCTTCGACATGGACTACTGCCTGCAGCTGTCGTTTGAGAACGTCAACGCGCCGGAGGTCGGCCAGTACGGCGTCGACCACGTCAAGGTGGCCGAGGGCCTGGGCTGCAAGGCTGTTCGCGTGACCGAGCCCGACGAGCTGGCGCCCGCCTTCCAGGCTGCAGCCGAGTTGGTGGCCGAGCACCGGGTGCCGGTGCTGGTGGAGGTCGTCCTCGAGCGCGTGACAAACATCTCGATGGGCACAGAGCTCGACAACGTCACCGAGTTCGAGGAGCTGGCGAACGTCGCCGCTCATGCCCCGCGCGCAATCGCACTGCTGGACTGAAAGGAGAAACGATGGCGAACAAGATCGGCGTCATCGGGCTCGGGATCATGGGCGGCCCGATGGCGAACAACCTGCTCGGCGCGGGCCACGAGCTCGTGGTCAACACCCGGGACCGCTCGCGTGCCGAGGAGCAGGAGAGCCGGGGCGCGCAGTGGGCGGAGAACCCCGGCGAGGTGGCCGAGCAGGCGGACACGATCATCACCATGCTGCCCGACTCACCACAAGTCAGCGAGGTGGTCGGCGGCGAGCACGGGGTCCTCAGCACCGCGCGCGAGGGCACGCTGATCATCGACATGAGCACGATCTCGCCCGTGGTCACGACCGAGCTCGCCCGCGCCGCGGCCGAGAAGGGCGTGGCCATGGTGGACGCGCCCGTCTCGGGCGGGGACGTGGGCGCCAAGGAGGGGACGCTGTCGATCATGGCCGGCGGTAGCGAGGAGGATTTCGCGCGGGCAAAGCCGCTGTTCGAGGTCCTGGGCAAGACGATCGTCCACGTGGGCGCCGTCGGCGCCGGGCAGGTGGTCAAGGCCTGCAACCAGATCGTGGTCGCGCTCAGCATCGAGGCCGTGGCCGAGGCGCTTGTCCTGGGCTCCAAGGCGGGGGTGGACCCCACCCGGATCCTCGACGTGCTCTCGGGCGGCCTGGCCGCCAACCGAGTGATGGAGATGCGCCGGGAGAACTTCCTGAGCCACGACTTCAAACCCGGGTTTCGCATAGACCTGCACCACAAAGACCTGGGGATTGCGCTGGCAGCCGGCCGGGAATACGGCGTGCCGCTGCCGGTCACCGCGATCGTCGATCAGATGCTGCAGGCGCTGCGCATGCGCGGCCACGGCTCGGAGGACCACTCCGCGCTCCTGCGCGTGATCGAGGACTGGGCCCAGCACGAGATCGGCAGCTGAGCGCGATGGAGTTCCTACAGCGGCATAGCCCGGCCGACCCCGTGCCCGACCCGAGCGAGGCGGTGGTGGTGTGAGCACCGGTGCGCAGTCTCTGAGCGTGGCCGACGTTGGGGCGTTGAACGAGGAGGCTTTCGTGACCCACTTCGCCGGCGTCTACGAGCACTCGCCGTGGGTGCCACGGGAGGCCTTGGCTCGCCGTCCGTTTGCGGACTTCGAGGCCGTGGCTGGGGCATTCGAGACCGTGATGCGGGAGGCGTCCGAGGACGATCGCCTGGCGCTGGTGCGCGCCCACCCCGAGCTGGGCGGACACCAGGCGCGTGAGACGGAGCTGACCGAGGAGTCGGCCGCCGAGCAGGCCGCTGCCGGGCTGGACCGGCTGACCGGAGAGCAGGCCCGGCGCCTTCAACAGCTCAACCGCGCCTACGGAGAGCGATTTGGCTTTCCGCTGGTGATCTCGGTCCGGGGCCGGGACCCAAACTCGATCCTCGACGAAGGCGAAGCCCGGCTTCGCAACCAGGGTCGAGCTGACCACGTAACCGGTGTCGGCGGGGCTCAGCTTGAGCACCCCGGCCAGCCTCTTCATCTGCGGTCTTGCCACGTTGCTGCAGACCCTAGGCGTGTGGAAGATCGGCGTGAAGCTGCCGATCGTCCAGGGCGTGTCGTTCGCCCGGTAGCGACGATGATCGCCATCGGCACCGTGCACGGTCACATCACGGGGCTGCGGACGATCTACGGCGCGGTGATCATTGCCGGCGTGGTTGGGCTGGTGCTGTCGCCGATCTTCAGCCGGCTGCGCTTCTTTCCCCCCGTGGTGACCGGATCGGTGATCACGATCATCGGCATTTCGCTGCTGCCCACGGCCACGCAGTGGTGTGCGGGCGGTGTGGGCGCCAAGAATTTCGGGACCGAGAAGAACATCGCCTTCGCTGCCGCGACGCTGCTGCTGATCCTCTTGATCTACCGGTTCCTACCCGGGTTCTTCAGCCGCGCGGCGATCCTCCTAGGGCTGATCGTGATGATCCTGATCGCAATCCCGTTCGGCCTGGACGACTTCAGCCAGGTGACCAAGTCGACGATTCTGCACGTCCCCGGCCCGTTTCACTTCGGCTCCCCGGAATTCGTGGTGGGCTCGATCCTCTCGATGGTCCTGGCGATGCTGGTGATCATGACCGAGATCACGGCCGATATCCTGGCCATCGGCGAGGTCGTGGACCGCCCCAGGGCGTGGCCGGGGTGGGTAGCGGCTTGGCTGCCGACTGCACATCGACGGCAGTCGCCGGGGTGTGGAATACATTCCCGTGCACGGCCTTCGCTCAGAACGTCGGGCTGGTGGCCGTGACCGGCATCAAGAGCCGCTTCGTGGTCGCGGTGGCCGGGGCCCTCCTGCTGATCGGCGGCATCATCCCGCTCCTGGGCGCGGCCGTGGCCTCGCTCCCACTCCCGGTGTTGGGCGGTGCGGGCCTCGTCCTGTTCGGGACGGTTGCCGCCAGCGGCATCCGCACCCTGGCTCGGGTCGACTATGAAGGAAATGCCAACCTGCCGATCGTCGCCGTGACCCTGGCCCTGGGGCTGATCCCGGTCGGCGTGCCGGACTTCTATGCCCACTTCCCCTCGGGCGTGCGCACGGTGCTCGATTCGGGCATCAGCGCCGGGGCCGTCGTGGCCGTGCTGCTGAACCTGCTGTTCAACGTGCGTCGGGCCCGACCCGAGGTCCTGGTGAGCACACCGGCTCTCCGGGAGGACCTGCTCGTCTTGCATGCGAAACGCCGGCTCACGCGGGACGAGGTGAACCAGCTCGACCGCGAGGCGTTCGTGGCCAACCTCGGGCCGATCTTCCAGGGACCGGCGTGGGTGGTCGAACGGGCCTACGGCAGTCGGCCGTTTGCAAGCATGATCGAGCTGCGTCGCGCGCTGCAGGATGAGCTCTTCGGCGCCTCGCCCGAGGAGCAGCTCGAGCTGATCCACGCCTATCCGCGGCTGGGTCAGCTCGCGCAGCCCGACGACAGGGCGGCCGAGATGGGAATTTCCAGCGAAGACCTGGACGACCTGATGGCGGTTTCCGGGCTGCGCCCGGAGTCGCTGCACGATCAGGCCAGCGCGGGGCTGGATCGGCTCTCGCCGCGTGAGTTCGAGCAGTTCACCGCGCTGAACGACGCCTACGAGCAGCGGTTTGGCTTTCCGCTGATCGTCGCCGTGCGCGCCCCCGGGCAGACCAGGGAGACGATCCTCCAGAGCGGCTTTGCTCGGCTTGAGAACTCGCCGCTGCAGGAGCGCGCGACGGCGCCGGTGGAGATCGCCAAGATCGCGAACCTGCGCCTGTCCGACCTCGTGTCCGAACCGGCTGAGCCCGCTGAGGCGGTGGTGGCGTGAGACTTCTAAGGGGGGTGAACTGAGTTGCCGCGCGCACTGGTGGCGCCGGACGATTTCAAGGGGACCTTCAGCGCTCCGCAGGTCGCAGCGGCGATCGCCGCCGGCGTGCGCCGCGGCGGGGCCGAGGCCGACGAGCTGCCGATCGCCGACGGCGGCGACGGGACCATGGACGCGCTGCTGGCCTCGCTGGGCGGCTCGGTGCATCCCGCGGAGGTGGCCGACCCGCTTGGGCGACCGGTTCAGGCGCGCTGGGCGATGCTCGAGGATGGTCAGGCGGTGGTCGAGATGGCCCAGGCCAGCGGCCTGCGCCACGTGGCCGCGCACGAGCGCGACGCCTGGGCGGCAACGACGCGGGGCACCGGAGAGCTGATCGCGGCCGCGGTCGCCGCCGGCGCCCGCAAGGTGCTGGTCGCGGTGGGCGGCAGCGCCACTACCGATGGAGGGGCGGGCGCGGTCGAGGTGTTGCGCGAGGCTGGCGTTCAGGCGCAAATCGTCGTGCTGTGCGACGTACGCGTGGCGTTCGAGGACGCCGCGCGGGTTTTCGGGCCTCAGAAGGGCGCCGACCCGGACACGGTCGCACGGCTGAGCGAGCGGCTACATGCCATCGCCCAGGCCGCCCCGCGCGATCCACGGGGGCGGCCGATGACCGGCGCAGCCGGCGGACTCTCGGGAGGGCTGTGGGCGTATTGCGGCGCCGAGCTGGTCGACGGCGCCCGCTTCGTGCTCGATGCGGTGGCGTTCGACGAGCGCCTGCTCGAGGCCGATACAGCCGTCAGCGGGGAGGGTCGACTCGACGAGCAGACGCTGACCGGCAAGGCGGTGGCTGAGGTCGCCCGCCGGTGCGCAGCCGCATCCCGCCCCCTGCACGTGGTGGTCGGCTCGAGCGCGCTGGAGGCCGCCGAGATTGCTGCGCTGGGGGTGGCCGGCGTGCGCGAGGCGAGCACGCTGGAGGAGCTCGAACGCGCGGGCCAGGAGCTCGCGCTGGCGATGGCGGTGACGCGATGACGACCGGCTGCGTTGCCACCCGCCGGGCCCGCCTCCGGCGTCGGCCGAGGCGGGTGGGCTGATGGGCAAGATCACCACCCAGGTGCTGGACGCCGCGCGTGACCCGCGGCGGACGTCCCGGTAGTGCTCGAGCGGCGCACCGGCGGCGACTGGCAGCGTTTGGCCGATGGCCTCACCGATCACGACGGGCGTTGCCGCGATCTGACGCCGGCGCCGCTCGGCTCGGGGGTCCACTGGCTGGTGTTCGACACCGGCGCCTACTTCTCCGCCTCGGGCCAGCAGACGTTTTATCCCGAGGTGGCAGTGACCTTCGACCTCGCCGACGTTGACCAGCATTACCACGTGCCCCTCTTGTTGAGCCCGTTCTCCTACACCACCTACCGAGGGAGTTGAGAGCTATGTCTGTTGTCCTGGGACCCAACCGTTACGGCAAGGCCGAGGTGCGCTGCGTGCGCGTGAACAAGCACCACGACCGCCACGAGATCTCGGACCTGAACGTCACCTCGCTGCTCTCTGGAGACATGGAAGCGGTGCGATACCAAGGTGACAACGCCAACATCCTGCCCACCGACACTCAGAAGAACACCGTGTACGCCTTCGCCGGCGAGGGGGTGGGCGAGATCGAGGCGTTCGCGCTACGCCTGGCCCGCCACTTCGTGGACGACGTCGAGCCGATAAGCCACGCCCGCGTGGCGATCAGCGAATACCCTTGGGCGCGACTGGCGGCCGATGGTCGCCCGCACCCCTACGCGTTCATGCGCGAGGGCTCCTACGAGCGGACTTGCCTCGTGCACTGCGAGAACGGGTCGACGTCGGTGGTGTCCGGCATCACCAACCTCGGCGTCCCCAAGACGACCGAGTCGGAATTCTGGGGCTACATCAACGATCCTTACACGACGCTGGCGGAGACCCGCGACCGGATCTTCGCCACGCTGGTCACAGCTGAGTGGCGCCACACCGAGGAAGTGCGTTGGGGAAGCTCATTCGCCGAAGCAAAGCGCCTGCTTCTGCCACTACAGCCTGTCGGTGCAGCAGACCATGTATGAGATGGGCATGGCACTGATCGAAGCCCAGCCGGAGATCGCCGAGGTGCGGCTCTCGCTGCCGAACAAGCTGGTCGACCTGTCGCCGTTTGGCCAGGAAAATGAGAACGTGGTCTTCCACGCCGACGATCGTCCCTACGGCCTGATCCAGGCCACGATCACCCGCGACGACGCGCCGACGCCGGTGTCGCCTTCGACTGAAGTGTTTCACCGGCAAACCAAGATCGTCGCCACGCTCGGCCCGGCCACCGATGCCGAGGGCACGATCGATGCGCTCATCGCCGCCGGCCTGGACTGCGCCCGCCTGAACTGCTCGCACGGCACGGCGGAGGAGCTGCGCCGCCGCGCCGGCGTGGTCAGGAGCCGCGGCTGAGCGGGCGTGGCGACCGGTGGGACTGCTGTTCGATCTCCAGGGCCCCAAGATCCGGCTGTCGGCGAACACGTCGCCGCGCTTCGTGTCCGCGGGCGAGTCGGTGGTTTTCACCGGCCTCGAGCATCCGGCCGCCGAGGACCGGGTATCCGTTGACTTCGCCGACTTTCCCCGGCTGGTCACCGACCGCTCGGAGATCGTGGTCGGCGACGGCGTTCCCCGCTTGGCCGTGGAGTCGCTCGGCCCCGGCGAGGTTGTGGCCCGGACGATCGCGGCCGGCCAACTCGCGCCCCGCAAGGGCATCAAGGTCAGCTGCGCCCGCCCAGAGCTACCGGCCATCACGGAGAAGGACAAGGCCGATCTGCCCCTCGCCGCCGAGCTGCGAGCCGACTACGTGGCGCTGTCGTTCGTGCGCTCCGCCGCGGACATCGAGGAGCTGCGCGGGCGGTTGGCCGAACACGATTGGACGGGACGAACGATGGCCAAGATCGAGAAGGTCGAGGCGTTCGAGAATCTCGACGAGATCCTCGCCGTCGCTGACGGCATCATGGTGGCTCGCGGCGACTTCGGAGTGGAGGCGGGCGTCGCCCGCGTGCCGCTGATGCAGAAAGGAACGATCAGCAGTGCCACCCAAGCCGGCAAGGTGGTAATCACGGCCACCCAGATGCTCGAGTCGATGATCAACTCCCCCGAACCAACTCGGGCGGAGGCCACCGACGTGGTCAATGCGGTGATAGACGGCACCTCGGCGGTCATGCTGTCGGCCGAGACCAGCGTCGGCCAGTACCCGGTGGAGGCGGTGCGGGCGATGTCCCAGCTGGCCGAGGCGGCCGAGGAGGCGCCGGACATCCACGGCGCCGTGCGCACACGCGACATGGCCGCGGCCGCGGTCATGCACGCTGCCGTAGAGCTGGCCGACGACATCAACGCGGTCGCGCTGATCGTTCCCACCACGACCGGCGGCGCGGCCAGAGCATGCGCGAAATACCGCCCTCGGCGCCCGATCATCGCGCTGGCGCACGCCCCGGCGGTGGCCGATCAGCTCGCCCTGGAATGGGGCGTTCACCCCCGCGCGATGCCCGTGGCCGCCAGCGTGGACGAGCTTGTCGAGCGCGCCCTGTCCTCGGCCAAGGAGCTCGCCGGTTTGCCGACGGGAGCTCGTGTGGTGATCACCGCCGGACGCCAGACCGGAGCCACCGGCGGTACCAGTCTGGTCATGGTGCGCGAGATCCCGTAGGCGCGCTCCAGCCACGCCGGAGCCCCGCAGCCGCGGCTGAAGGTCGTTCACAGCGGCCGCGTGAGCGGCGCGTGGCGGTTTACGTCCTTGTAGAGCAAGTAGCGGAACACGCCCGGGCCGCCGGCATAGCAGGCCTGCGGGCAGAAGGCACGCAGCCACATGAAGTCGCCCGCCTCCACCTCGACCCAGTCCTGATTGAGCCGGTAGACCGCCTTACCCTCCAACACATACAGGCCGTGCTCCATGACATGAGTCTCAGCGAACGGGATAACCGCGCCCGGATGCAGCGTCACGATGTTGACTTGCATGTCGTGGCGCAGGTCCTCGGGATCCACGAACCGCGAAGTCACCCAGCGCCCCTCGCTGTCGGGCATGGGATGGGGAGTGACATCGCGATCGTGGCTGACGAACGCGTCGGGCGCCGCGAGACCCTCGACGGGCTGGTAGGCCTTGCGGATCCAGTGATACCGCGCGGGCCGGTCAGCACGGTTCCAGATCGTCCAGCCGATCGCCGGCGGCACGTAGGCATAGCCGCCCGGATCGAGGCGATGCGAGCGACCTTCGATCGAGAGCTCGATCTCGCCGTCGACGACGAACAGCACCGCCTCAGCAGCGGGGTCGGATTCAGGCCGGTCGCTGCCCCCTCCGGCGGAGACCTCGACCAGGTAGCGAGAAGGTCTCCGCGAAGCCCGACAGCAGCCGGGCGAGCACCCATAGGCGCGTGTGGTGGAAATGCGGCAGGTAGCTGGTGACGATGTCGCGCATCGTCCTGCGCGGGATAACGGCATAGGCCTCGGTGAACATCGCCCGGTCGGTAAGCAGCTCGACCTGGGCCGGAAGGCCACCCTGCGGGGCGTAGTAGAGACGGTTCATGTTCGAGTCCATGGGAGTGTCGGCCGAACGGTGGCAGTCTATGCGCCAGGCGCCGAAAAGCGTGAAGCCGGGCCTCTGGCATCGCCTCTGACGCGGGCTGGGTAATCCCGGTCTTCACATGGGGCAGATCAAGCCGGAGGCCGCTTATTTCACGGCGATCGATGGAAAGCGGACTGGCTTGATCTTCTTCGATCTGGAGGAGCCGTCTCAGATCCCAGCGATCGCCGAGCCGTTCTTCATGACCGTCGGCGCGTCGATCGAGCTTCTCCCGGTCATGACTCCTGACGACGTCCAAAAGGGGCTGGCCGACGCCGCGCAGCACTTCTGACCCGGACCCCCTGCTGGAGTACGCCCTGGCGGTCAGCCGTCCTGTGACTTGGGCGGCCCGAGAGTTCGCCTGAGCTAACGGCGGAGGCGGGGCGGATCGACCGTTTGAGCGGCCTGCAGCTTGTCCCAGACAGCATCCCCTGCTGACGAGCCAGCCCCTGCTCCGCGATGAATTCTGAGTTCGGCTGCGGTCTTATGGTGCATGACGATGTCTATTTGCTGTCGTACGGCGTGCCGCGCCGCTGGTCGCCCGAACGGAAGGAGGTTGTGATGGAGGTGCCGCCTGACGAGGTGCCGGCTGAGATCCACGGCTTCAGTGAGCCGGATGCCAAGCCGACGCCGTGGTCGGCCGGATTGAAGGAGATCGTGGCCGCCGATACGTTCTGGCTCTCGACCGTACGGCGGGACGGCCGCCCGCACGTCACGCCGCTGATCGCCGTTTGGCTCGACAACGCGATCTGGTTCGCCACCGGCCCCGATGAGCGAAAGGCCGAGAACCTCGCCGCCAACCCGCTCTGCATCCTGACCACGGGCTGCAGCGACTTTACTGACGGCGCCCTTGACGTGGTGCTGGAGGGCAGGGCTGAGCGGATGACGGCCGACGCCGAGCTTGAGCCGGTCGCGCGGGCGTTTGCGGCCAAGTACGGAACCAAGACGTGGGAGTACGCGGTCCGCGAGGGCGGGTTCGTGCACCAGGCATCTGGTGGGTACGCGATCGTGTTCCGGGTGCGGCCCCTGCGCGGCCTGGGATTTCGCAAGGGCGACAGCTTCAGCCAAACGACTTGGCGGTTTGACGCGTGAGCAGCGGCCTGCAGGCCGAGGTCCAGGCCAGGATCGATGATCTCATCGCGTCAGGCGAGGAAATCGGACTTCAGGTCGCCGTGTACCACCAGGGCGATCTTGTTGTCGATGCGATCGCCGGTGTCGCTGATCAGCACACCGGCGATCCGGTCAGCCCCGGCACGTTGTTTTTCGCCGCCTCGACTGCCAAGGGTCTTGCCGCCTCGGTCGCGCACGTGCTCGTCGAGCGGGGCGAGCTCGCCTACGGTCAGCGGGTGGCGGACCGCTGGCCGGGGTTCGCCGCGCACGGAAAAGACGGCGTCACGCTGGCTGATGTCCTGACCCACACAGCCGGAGTGCCAGGACTCTGGCCGCAGATCACTCCCGAGGAGCTCTGTGACTGGGACCGGGTGTGCGCGTTTGTTGCCGAGCAGCCGCCGTGGTGGCCGCCGGGCACGATGACCGGCTATCACGCCCTGACCTTCGGGTTTCTGCTCGGCGAGTTTGTTCGCCGAGCGACCGGACGCACCCTCGCGACAGTGTTGTACGAGGAGATAGCCTCGCCGCTCGGGATCGCCGACGAGCTGCACTTTGGCGTGCCCCACCATCTTCTGGGCCGAGTCGCTCGCGCCGGCCCGGAGGGCGGCGCTCCACCGCCACCAGCGCCCGGCTCGCCGCCGGACCTGGCCATTCCTCCTGGCGTGCAACCGTCCGCCGCGTTCGCCAACCGCCACGAGGTCCTCGCTGCCGACATCCCCTCGCAGGGCACGATGACTGCCCGCGCCGCCGCGCGAATGTACGCCGCCCTGCTTGGCCACATCGACGGTGTCCGGCTCATCACGTCAAAGCATCTGCAGACGATCGCCCGGCCCGCGTTTTCCGGCCCAGACCAGGTCATGGGTATGGACACCACGTGGGCACTCGGCTACAGCCCCGCCCGCCTCGGCAGCCACCAGTCACGCCTGGGATCGACCTTCGGGATGATCGGTTCCAACGGCACCGCCGCCTACGCCGATATCGACACGAGCGTCGCTGTTGCCGTCATGCGCAACAGCATCGTCGGCGACCTTTCCCTGGTCGCGACGATCGACGAGCTCGTCGCCGCTCACTACAGCTGATCTGACACACAATCGTCGAGGGCGACCTCGCGCACCGAGCCCGAGTCCGTCGTGGAGATAGCGCGCTGTCGCGAGAACTGGTGCGGTGGCCGCTAAACGAGCAGGCCGCGGAGGATGATGTCGAGCATCTTGTCGAGTTGCGCGGTGAGCGAGAAGGGCGGTGGTTCGGAGTCGATCCAGCGGAGCACGGTCGAGAAGTAAGCGGTCGAGAGGATCTGTCCGGCCTCTGCTGGGTCGTCCAGCCGGCGACGCGGCTGGTCCGCACAAGCTGCCCCCATTCCAGTGAATCATTGGGAAGCCGACCAACCGCCCGGCGATCTCACCTGCCTCTACCAGGAGATGCGCATGCCATGCGCACCGCTGCGCTCTACGGCCGAGACCCGCGCCAGCTAAAAAGCTCTCGCGAACCGCGATCCGGCGACTGATCAAGATGGGGTACGACCCTGTTGATGCTCGCGCTCAGTGGAGTGCATCCCGATCTCGAGCAGGCGGAGACCGGCTTGATGACGGTCCAGGAGAAGCCATGCCCGATCGCCCGACATACCGTCGGTCGCTCCGCACCTGGGTGCACGCCCCTACGTTCTGCTGGTCTTCGGTGGCTTCATCTCCGCCGCCAGCGCCGAGCCGCCCAAAACACGGCTTACGGGACCGGATCAGGGCCGTCTTCAGGTTGCTCCTCGCCGCGGCGATCTGGGTGATCACCTACCCTGGTAGGGTGGCGGGCGTTGCTGATCGGCGATGACGTTCACGGCGCCTCCGCGCCTCACCTCGCGGTGGATCACGGTCGTTGGGGGGATGGCTTCGTGGTCGCCGAACCCGTGACCCCGAGGCAAGTCGCGCTATGTCCTTCCGCCATTCACGAGAGCCCCGCAGCGCCGCGCACGACCGATGTAGCGGTACGCGCGGCTGAGCATCCGAGAGGAGAGACGTGCAAATCAATACCGACCACATACAGACCACGCATGCCGGGAGCCTGCCGCGTCCAGACGACCTCGCGAGGATGCTCTTTGACGTGCTCGACGAGAAGCCGATTGACGAGACCGCTTTCGACGACCGTGTGCGCGATGCGATCGCCGACGTGGTAAAGCGCCAGCAGGAGATCGGCATTGACGTCATTAGCGACGGGGAACTCGGGAAGGTCGGCTTCTCGAACTACATCTTGCAGCGAATGTCGGGATTTGAGGGGAAGGCACAGTTCATGGCCACCGACCTCGGAGACATTCCCGAGATCATCCCTGACGTGTTCGGCACCGAGGCCTTCGAGCACTTTCGGCTGCCGGTGCTCACTGGACCCATCGAACCGCGCGACGCCAGCGCGGTCGGCAAGGAAATAGACGACTTCAAGGCGGCGCTCAACGGCGCGAGTAGTGACAGCGCTTTCATTCCCGCGGTCACGCCGGGCCACGTGGCGTTCAACTTCCCCAACCACTACTACTCTTCGCACCAGGAGTACGTCGAGGCGGCGACGCGCGCGCTCGCGCCTGAATACAAGGCGATTGTCGAAGCGGGGTTCAATCTCCAGCTCGATTCGCCGGATGCCGCGATGGCTTACCACTGTCACGTCGAAGGCTCAGACCTCTCCGATCCGTCCCAGCATCTCGCCACCAGCATTGAGGTGCTAAATGAAGCATTGAACGATGTGCCGCCGGAGAAGATGCGCTACCACGTCTGCTGGGGCAACTACAGGGGACCTCACCACAAGGACGTCGCCCTTAAGGACATCGCCGATCTCGTACTGAGATCGAGCGCGAAGTTCATTTACGTAGAGGCAGCAAATCCCCGCCACGAGCACGAGTGGGAGACTTGGAGAGAGATCCGGCTCCCCGACGAGAAGGCGCTTATCGTCGGCGTGATCGACGTCAAGACCAATCACGTGGAGCACCCGGAGCTCATCTCTCAGCGGCTCGAGCGTTTCGCAAACATCGTCGGAAGGGAGCGAGTAATCGCCGCCACCGACTGCGGCTTTGGGACATTCGTCGGCATGGAGTGCTGCCATCCCGCGGCGGCGTGGTTGAAACTGGGTGCACTCGTCCAGGGAGCGCAGATCGCCTCTGAACGACTCTGGTGAAATTAGCAGTAGAGCGCGAACACGGTGCGGTATGTCAGCGGCAATCCGTAGGCGATCGAACCGACCGCCGCGCACACAGGCGATGGCGGTGACTCCTGAGCGCCTCGGTCGGTGACTTACGGTGGGTCGATCCCGGACGGGGCCCGCGAGTGCCATATCCGGGTATCAGGAAGGCGACGCCCCGGCGAGTCGATCGATCCGCGCGTGGCTGAACGGCCTCGACGCAAGCGCGGTGACCGGGTGACCAATGATGCGGTGAGAGGGTGGTAACGCCTGTTACGAGCCGTTTTGCGCGGCTATGTCGCCGGCTCTATGCTGGCGCCGTGCTGACGACGCCAGCAGGGGCGTTGCTGCGTTCAGGGAGCCTTCGAGCCAGCTCCCCGTCTCGTGGCACCCGGAGAGCTGGCGCTGCCCGGGTTCTAGCCCCTCTCGGGGTGCTCGTCTTCTTGCTCGCCACTGCGGCGCCGGCACTCGCCGACCGGTCGATGTCGACGCGTTTCAGCACCAACGACAACGGCAACATCGCGTTCGCGGCGAATGCGCTGATGGTGTGCCCGGCGGCCGCGAGCGGCTGCACCGCGTCCCGGAACACGCCACCGATCTCGAGCGGCACCAACAACGTGCTCAACAACAACAGTTACAACATGCAGTACGTCAATACGGCTCCCGGTACGGTTCCGGGAATCGGTGCGTCGTTTGACTCCTCGTCGGCGACGCTGTCGCTTCCGTCGACTGCCACGGTGCTGTTCGCAGGCCTCTACTGGGGCGCAGACACGAGCGCGGGAGGCAATGTAAGCGCCGGTCCCGCTCCTGCTACCGCGCCGAATGCTGCGATCCGCAATGAGGTCGGGCTGCAGGTCCCGGGTGGGTCCGGTTACTCCACGATCACAGCCAGCCAGGTCGACAACTCGCCCGCCCCAGCACAGACTCGCTACGGCGCGTTCGCTGATGTCACGGCGCAGGTGAAGGCCGCTGGCGCGGGCACATATTCCGTTGCGGACGTGCAGGCCGGCACGGGGGGCGACCGTTATGCCGGCTGGACGCTCGTCGTCGCCTACCGAGACCCCACCCAGCCGCCCCGCAACTTGACCGTTGACGACGGCTTCATCACGGTCTCGTCGGGGTCGCCTCCAGTTACGATCCCGGTCGGGGGGTTCCGGACCCCACCGACGGGCCCCGTTCGGACCACGCTCGGGTTTGTCGCCTACGAGGGCGACGAGGGACTGACTGGCGATAGCGCGACGCTGAACAGCACCAAGCTCTCGGATCCGGGCAGCCCGGCAAACAACTTCTTCGACAGTTCGATCACGAGTCTCGGGACCAACGTGACGACGCGAAACCCCAGCGACAGCAACAACTGGGCGTACGACTCGATGTTGGTCAACGCGAACGGCATCCTCCCGAACAACGCGACCTCGGCAAACATCGTCGTGACGACGAGCGGGGATACCTACTTCCCCGCTGTCGTGACGTTCGCCACCGACCTGTTCGCGCCGAGCATCACCAGCGCGAAATCGGTCGCCAACCTCACCCACCTGGGCGGCCCTGACCGCCGCGGCGACATTCTGCGCTACACCGTCTCATACATGAACACGGGTTCCGACGCCGCGGCCAACTTCGTGATGCGCGACCAGATCCCCACAGGCACAACTTACGTTCCTGACAGCCTGCATATCACCGCAGGCCCGCTCGCGTCGACGAACCCGAATCCCTCGGACACCCTCGGGGACGACCCGGCTGAGTTCAACTCCGCCACCGGGGAGGTGATCTTCCGGCTTGGCGCCGGTGCCGATGCCACGACTGGCGGGAGAATCGCGACCGCTGAGACCGACACGGTCACCTTCGACGTCACGATCAATCCGGACACGGATCCCGGCCAGCAGATCATCAACCAGGCTGGCGCGACCTTCACCGGGTTCACGCTCGGCACGCCGTTCACGGACGCCTCGCCGCAGGTGATCGACACGGTTGCGGCGCCCTCGCTTTCGATCGCGAAGACACATACGGGAAGCTTGATTGCCGGTCAGCCGACCACGTTCACGCTGTCTGTCTCGAACGTCGGTAACTCGCCGACCGATAGCTCAGTCACCGTCACCGACCCGTTCCCCGCAGGATCGTTCAGTGCGCTCGCGAATGCCGGCGGTGTGGGCTGGAACTGCGCCATCAACGGGCTGACGCTGTCCTGCTCGCGGAGCGACCCGCTGGCGGCCAACGATGCCTACCCGCCGATCCTCGTCGACGCTACCGTGCGGGACCCCGCGCCGCCGACGATCTCGAACACCGCGACCGTGTCGGGCGGCGGCTCGGCGGACGCGAGCGCCAGCGATGGCGGCGGCGCGAACGGCCTCGCGGACCTGTCGCTCACAAAGACCGTCGATGACAGCACCGCGTTCAGTGGGGAGACCCTCACGTTCACCCTGACGGTCGCGAACGCCGGGCCCTCGTCCGCTCAGAACGTGACGGTCAGCGATCCCATCAACGCCGGCTTCAGCGTGGTCGACGCGGAAAGCACCCAAGGAAGCTGCGATGCGACGGTCTCGTGCTCGCTGGGGACGCTCGCGGCAGATAGCACCGCGACGGTCACGATCACCGCTACGGTCACCGCCCGCGACACGACGCTTCCCAACTCCGCGAGTGTGTCGAGCTCGACGCCCGACCCGGATTCTTCCAACAACAGCGACTCGACCACCGTCACGGTCCTGGGCACCGCGGACCTGTCGATCGAAAAGACGGGCCCGGCCAATCCGATACAGGGCGGTGCCGACAGCTACACGCTGACCGTGGCCAACAACGGGCCGGACACCGCGCGCGGCGTAGTCGTCAACGATTCGCTTCCCAGTCAGTTCACCGCCACCGGCGCCGCGGGCGGGGGCTTCAGCTGCACGGTGCCAGGCGGCGCGGGCGGAACCGTGGTCTGCACGCTCGCAACACTTCCTCCCACCGGCAGCTCGCCTGTCACGATCGCGATCACCGGCACGGCCGCGGCAGGCAGCGCCGGACAGTCGATCGCCGACGCGGCGACGGTCAGTTCGAACACGGCCGATCCGGACCTCAGCAACAACACCGCCACGTTGAGCCAGCTAGTCGGTCCGGTGGCCGACGTTTCAATTGCCAAGGCTGCCTTCTTGAGCGACGGCGCGACGCCGGTGACCAATCCGCTGCAGTTAGGCAACACATTCATCTATAGACTCACGGTCACCAATAACGGGCCGAGCGCCGCCACGGGGGTCAGCGTGGCCGACACGCTTCCGGCCGGCATCACGCTCGCGTCCACGCCAGCCGGCTGCGTCGCCTCTGGCGCGCCCGTGTCGGTCACCTGCTCGTTGGGTACGGTCGCCTCAGGCGCGACGCCAACGACCGTCGACCTGACCGTGCTGGTGGGCGCCGCCGCGGCAAACACCGCGCCATTGAACACGGCCACGGTGTCTAGCGCGACCCCCGACCAGGATCCCACGAACAACTCGTCCAGTGCCACGATCGGGGTTGGCAACGTTGCCAACCTTTCGCTCGCGAAGACCGCCTCACCGGATACCGCGAAAGTGGGCGATTTGGTCACCTTCACCTACACGGTGACCAACAGCAGTCCCGTTGGTGAGAGCACGAGCGGTCCCAGCGGACTCGGGACGACCGGCGCAGTCGTGTCCGACACCCTCCCGCCAGGGATCCAGTTCGTGTCCTCGACCTCGTGCACGTTTGCGGGCGGGACCGTGACGTGCGCGCTCGGCCCGGTCGCGGAAAACCAGGTGGGCACGGCCTCGTTCGTCGGCCGGATCGAGCCCGGTTTCGCGGGTGCGGTGATAACGAACAGGGCCAACGTCGCCACGGCCGCCGCCGGAGGATTCCCCGCGCTCCCGGATCTCGATCCATCCGACAACAACAACGCTGCCGCGGTCGCCGTCAACCCGCAGGCCGACCTATCTCTGACCAAGACCGTCTCGGACGCCAATCCGGGCACCGACGACGAGGTCGATTACACGCTCACGGCGAGCAACGCCGGACAGAACGACGCGACCGGGGTAACGATCCGCGACTCGCTACCGGCCGGGCTCGACTTCCTCGACGCCTCACCCGGATGCGACAACGAGAGTGGCACCGTCACGTGCGTGGTCGACACGCTTGCCAATGGCGACAGCGCCTCGGTGACGATCAAGGCGCGCACCACCGCTGCGATCTCAGGGACGGTCGTCGGCAATCTCGCGACCGTGTCGGGCAATGAGCTTGACCCCAACCTGGGCAACAACCAGGCCGCCGCGACGATCGATGTCCGGCCCTTGGTCGACCTCAAGCTGACCAAGGCCGCCTCGAACCCGACTCCGACCGCGGGGGGACCGGTGAGCTACACGCTTACGCTCGTCAACAACGGCCCGAGCCCCGCGACCGGCGTGACGATCACTGACCCACTTCCAAGTGGCCTGTCATTCGTGTCCGCGAACGCTGGCCAAGGCAGCTGTAGCGCCTCCGGGCAAACGGTCAAGTGTCAGCTCGGAACGCTGCTCCCGAGCGGCACGGTGCTGGTGGCGATCACCGCGACCGTTGCCGCCTCCGCTGTCGAGACCGATATTGCGAATACCGCGACCGCGACAGCCGCCGAGCCGATCGCTCGACCAGCGCTACTCAGCTCTGACGCGGTCATCACACCACGCGCCGGCCCCTCACCCCCGGCCGCGTACGCTGACCTGGCGATCGTCAAGAAGGTCAATCACACCACTGCGCGGGTCGGCCAGCCGCTCACTTACACGATCATCGTGACCAACCACGGACCGGCCACGGCGGCGACCCCAACCGTTACCGACGCGTTCGCGAAATCCGTCAGGCTAGTTTCGGTCCGGGTTCATGGCGGCTCGTGCTCACACGGCCACCCGATCGCATGCAAGCTCGGCTCGATTGCGAGGGGCACAAGCGAGCAGATCACGATCGTCGCGGAAACCACCGCGGCCGGCGCGCTGCGCAACTCCGCCAGCGTCCGGTCCGCCACGCCCGACCCCTACGCCGCGAACAATATTGCGCGCGTCGCGACGAATGTGAGACCCGGCCCCGCGGCGCTGCGGCTCTCAAAGACCGCCAGCCGGCGGTCGGTGATGCCTGGCCAAGCTTTCTCCTTCGTGATCGGAGTGCGGTCGCTAGGTCCCGAGCCAGCGCTGGGCCTGCAGATCTGTGATCGGCTCGGTCCCGGGATGGCCTTCATTGCGGTGGACCACGCCACATTCAGGCGTGGCATCGCGTGCTGGAAGATCGCGTCGTTGGCGAAGGGCAAGTTGCGGCGCTTTGTCGTCAAAGTCCGAGCCCTCGTGACCACCGGTGGCACCAGCCGGCGCACGAACGTTGCAACCGCGACCGCCGACGGGGTGCACACGAGGCTCGCGCGGGCGAGTGTGACGGTCGCCGCGCCGTCGCCCGGCCCCGTCCCCGTGACCGGTTGACAGCCTGGCGTGCGGGCGGCTCGCGTCAGCGCGCTCTGTGCCTCAGCGCTCCTGGCGCTCGTGTCGAGTGGCCCTGCGAAGGCGGCAGCGCTCCCCGGTGCTCCTTCTCGACGAACGGCCTGGGTGGCGCGGATCGTGATCCCCACCCCGGCTCGGACCGCACCCGGCGCTGGCCGCGTGCGGACTGTCGTCCCAGCGACCGCGTTCGGCGACGATGGACCGGTCGTGTTGCTCGTCCTCGGCGCCCGAGTCACTCCTGATGGCAGCACCTGGCTGCGGGTTCTGCTGCCGCAGCGCCCGAACGGCGTGTCAGGCTGGATCGACTCAGACTACGTACAACTGACGCGCACTACGTGGCGGATCGACGTCTCGCTCCGAGCACGCACTGTGTCGGTGCTGCGCGACGGCCGGACGCTGAAGACCTGGCGCGCGGTCGTGGGCAAGCCGAGCACACCCACCCCAGCCGGTCTGTATGCGGTCTATGAGCGCGTGGCCCAGCCGAGCCCCAACGATTTTCTCGGTACCTGGGCGTTACTGTTGACCGCGTTCTCGCCGGTGCTCGACAACTTTGATGGTGGCCCCGGGCAGGTCGCGATTCACGGTCGCGGCGGTGCAAGTCTGCTCGACCCGCTCGGCAGCGCCCGCTCGCACGGCTGTATTCGAATTGACAACAGTGCGATCGATCTGCTGGCACGCGAGGCCGTCGAAGGCACACCGGTTCAGATCAGCTGAACTCATCGGGAGGCGGTCGCTGCTCTCAGTCGGCGAGCTCCGAACGGCCGGAGGTGATCACACCGGTTGGGCGAGTGACGCATGCGTTAGCGTAGGCTGGCTCGATAGGCGTCAAACTAGCCACCCGTTCAGCGGGAGCAAAGCCTTTGGGCGCCATAGTTGGGCATGAAGACGCCGCTTGATCAAGGAGATGCGAAATGTCCCTACCGCTGTTGTCTCAGCTGGCCCACGTCGAGTTGACTACGCCCACCCCGGAGGAGTCGCTGGACTTCTGGACGCAGGTGGTCGGCTTGGAGGAGACCGCTCGAGCCGGCCAGTCCGTTTTCCTGCGCGCCTGGGGGGATCGATTTCACCACACGTTGCAGCTGACCGAAGGCGAACAGACCGGGCTTGGCCATATCGGCTGGCGAGCTGCGGGGCCCGTGGAACTTGACGCGGCCGTGTCCCGACTGGAGTCGGCGGGCGCCGGCGAGGGATGGTTCGAGCACTCGGTCGGTCACGGCCGCGCCTTCCGCTACCGCTCGCCCGGCGGGCATCTGCACGAGGTATTCTGGGAGGTCGAGCGCTACACGCCACCCCCGGGCATGGAGTCGCCGTTCCCGAACCGCCCGCAGCGGTACGTTCCCCGGGGGATTGGAGCGCGCTGCATCGACCACGTGACGATCACCGCCGCAAACCCGGGAGGTGACGCTCAGTGGTACCGCGAGACCCTCGGGCACCGGTTCATGGAGTACACGGTCACACCGAACCGACCCGAGTTTCCGGTGTTCTGCATGACCTCTGTATGTGAGCGCGCCCATGACTTCGGGATTCTTTGGGACCCCACACCGGTTACCGGACGGATCAACCACTTCGCATACTTCGTGAACTCGCGCGACGAATTGGTTCGCGCCGCCGACGTGCTGCTCAACCAGGACGTTGCGATCGAATTCGGTCCTGGCCGCCACGGAATGGGAGAGCAAGACTACGTGTACTTCCGTGAGCCGAGCGGCATGCGCGTTGAGATCAACGCCGGTGGCTACCGCAACTATGAGCCCGATTGGGAGCCTGTCCGCTACGAACCTCAGCAGGGCTCGAACGTCTTCTACAAGAACGTGGCGATGCCGCCGTCGATGTTCGAATCCTTCCCGATCGTGCAGGCACCGCCTGAGGAGGAACGGACCGCGCAGCAGAAAACCGGTCTATTCGTCTGAGCCGGCGGACGAGGCGGCGCGAGCTGTGGCTCCCGCTCGGTGGGTCTCGCCAACTTCAGATCGCAAGGCCCGCTCCCGTGGGGAGCGTGTCCGCGCGTCAGGCGGGGATGGCTCCGACTTGCTCCATCATGCCGAGGCCGTCGAACTGGGACCAGATGTCGGTCACGCGACCATCCTTGAGGCGGTAGAAGTTCATCCCTTCGACCCTAATCGTCTGGCCGGTGGCCGGGATCCCCATGAACTCCTGCTGCAGAGAACCGGTCACGACCCACCGGGTGGCGACGGTGTCGCCGCTGGCAACGATGTCCTGCAGGTCCTCTTCGAGATCGGGGAACATCGCCCTGAAGCCAGCTACCTTCTCCTTGAAACCGGCCAGCGTCGGCTCGTGACCGGGCGCCGGATTGTGGTCGACCAGGCCGGGATCGCAGAGCTCGTCGATCGTCGCTTGGTCGCCCTCGCGAAACGCGTGCTCGAAGCGCGTGATGATCTCGAGGTTGCCGGATGAGGCCAGCCCATCTCTGGTGGCGGGCGCGTCAGTCATCTGTCCTCCTATTCGCGTGGCCGGCTCGTCAGCCCGTTCTTCCTCAGTGACGAACGGGCAGACGCGTAACGGACAGGCAGGCGCGCACCCCTTGTTTGTTCGCGGTGAGTGCCCTGGCGAGCGCTGTGCGCGGGGAGCGACTCGGCCGCGATTCGCTTTCGGCACACCGAGAACACGCCCTCGCGTCCCTGGCCCCGGAGGGAGGTTCGGGTAGGAAATCGTCCAGACTTGACGCTAACCAGGCTGGCCGTGGCTGCCGATGGTGCGTGGAGCTCGCATCCCGGTGGTGCAAGCGTCGCAGCGAGGACTCGAGAAGAGGGAGTGATAGATGGCGGGATTTCGATTGGGGATCTATGTGTTCAAGGAAGCCGAGATCGTGGACTTCGCGGCGCCCTACGGCGTGTGGTCGGTGGCGCGGCGCTACGACCCCGAGCTCGACGCGTTCCTGATCGCGGACGCGATGCGCCCAGTGCAGGCCCAGGCGGGTTTCACCGTCCTACCGAACTACTCGTTCGAGGACCGCCCGGCGATGGACGCCTTCCTGATCCCGGGCGGATTTGGCACCCGCCAGGAGATCTATACCAGCGGTTACACGAGTTCATCTCCGCGCTTCCCGAGGACTGCCTGCTGACCAGTGTGTGCACGGGCTCATGGGTATACGCCCGCATGGGGCTGCTCGACGGCGTCCCCGCGACCAATCGCAAAGAGCCGGACCGAGTCGAGTCGGGCCCCAACGGCAAGGTGCCGATCGCCCGGCTGGCCGAGCTCGCTCCGGACTGCCGGGTGAGTCGCGCCCGAGTTGTCGACGCCGGTCAGATCGTAACAGCAGGCGGGATCAGTTCAGGGATGGAGATGGGCTTTCACCTCCTGCGCCGGGCGGGCTATGGCGATCAGCTGATCGCGGACGTGGCACGGGTGATGGAGTACTCGGCCGCATACGATCTTTACCGAAACGATCTCGAGACGGTGCAATCTGGTCCACGACGTGACTCGTGAACCGGGTGTTGATGCGGACGAGTCAGTCCACCGAGCTGACCCTTCCCCTACTGGCCTGAGCTCGGCCCGGCGATCCGCAGGAACCCCCGGCTGTGATCCGGTCATCGGTGCCCTGCGTAAGTCCCCACAAAAGCACCAGGCTCTCGTGAAAGGGGACCGGACATGTCAGCAGGGCAGCAGGACCTGGGAGTCGATCGCCGACGGTTTCTTGGCAGAACGGCGGCGGCCGGAGCCGGCGCAGTGCTGGGGGCATCAGCCGTGCAGGCGCTGATTCCCTCGTTCGCGGCCGGTGCGGGCACTGGCGCTACCAGCGGCGATGTCGCGATCGTCGAAGCGGCTCAGATCGCCGAGGCACTTGCGGTCACGACGTACACGAACATCATCGCCAAGTCGCCCTTCTTCAGACACCTGCCCTCAGACGACCAGGGCTATCTGAAGGCGGCCCGCCAGGAGGAGATGTCGCATTACGCGTTGGAGCAGGGCGTGACCGGCAAGCCCTCCCCATTCACCACCTTCTACTACCCGCCGAAGATGTTCCACGATGCACAGACGACCCTGAACGTGCTCGTCTCGCTCGAGGACGCGTTCATCGCGGCCTACTTGGGTGGGTGTGCGCAACTTCAGCACCGCCGACCTGCGTGTCACGGCGGCGCGGATCATGGGCATCGAAAGCGACCATCGCACGCTCGCGCGGGTTCTCGCGGGAGACGTGGCCAAGCGAGACGGCGGTCCGATCGAGAAGATCACCGGCATCCAGGGCCACGCCGAGCCGGCAGACCCGCCGAACAACAACGGTTACGAGCGTACGCTGAAGTGGACCGAGATCATCCAGGCGGTCACCGCGCTGACCCCATTCGCCGACAAGAGTGCCGCCCGCAAGGCCGGCTTCGATCCCGCCAAGCCCTACCATTTCAAGCCGTTTACCCCGCACCTTGCCAGCCCCTTGGGGGCCTTTCACTGATTCCTCAGAATCGCGTCTTCAGCGTAGCCTAAAGTCGTCGGTCACAGGTCGAGCACGACAGTTTCGCGGGGCTGTGAGCAGCAGATGAACACGCTGCCGTCGGTGGGAGGTTCGAGCGGGTCGGGGTTGTAGGTGACACTCCCCGCGATGATCGTGGTCTCGCAGGTCTGACAGACGCCGGTGCGACATGACCAGCGAACGGATACGTCGCATGCTTCGGCGAGTTCCAGCAGGTTGCTGTAGTCGCTGCTCCATGGGATCGTGAGGTCGCTACGGGCGAACTCGATCGCCGGTCCCGTTCCGGGTTGGCTCGCAGGCGGATGGGGCACCCGGGCAGACGTCGTTGCGATCCCCGGCGTCAGGCCCGTTGCCGGACCGAACGGTTCGGTTTGGACGCGCCCGGCGTCGATCCCCACCGCCACGAGACCGGCGCTGATCTCTTCCATGAACGGTAGGGGCCCGCACAGGTATGCCTGAGCATCGCGCGGTAGATCAAGCTCCGCGAGCAGTGTCGCGGTGAGACGACCCAAACTGTCGAAGTCGCGGCCTTCGCGGTCATTCGGGCCGGGATGGCTGTAGCAGACGTGCAAGCGTGCGTTCGGGAGCGAGGCGAGCAGAGTCCGTGCCTCAACGGCGAACGAATGCTCGCGACTGTTGCGTGCGCCGTGCAGCCACCAGATGTTCCGATCGGAATGCTCCTCCGCCAAGGCTTGGAGCATGGCTAGCACGGGAGTGGCCCCGATCCCGGCACTGATCAGCAGCACCGGTGCGTGCGTCCGATCGAGGATGAAGGTGCCGCGTGGTGCCGCGACGTCGAGTGAGCCGCCGACGGCAAGCCGGGTATGGAGGTAGCCGCTGGCCACACCGTCGTGTTCGTGCTTGACGGTGATGCGATAGTAACCCGCGTCGGGCGGCCCGGAGAGGGAGTAATTACGGAGGATCGAACGCCGCTCCCTGTCGGGCTGCCCCCGCACCGTGAGGTACTGGCCTGGACGAACGGCCGGCAGTGCGGTGCCGTCGGGGTCCTCGAGACTTATGGAGATCACCGCGTCGCTCTCGCGGGTGATTGTGGTGACCGTCAGCTGACGGAATCCGGGCCAGGCGGGCGGCGGGCTCGTAGGCGCAAGCCCGACGTTGCCGCTCCCGGGCTCGCTCTCGAGCAGAGACCGGAAGGACGCCTGCCAGCCCGGGCTGAGCGCCGGGATGCGGAGCGCTCGGAGCAGCTGTTGGCGCGTGTGCCCGGGGAGGTAGAGAAGGCCTTCGACCTCCGCGACGCGCATCCGTTCGGGACCAGAAACGAGCTTGATGATCTCGTCTGCGGCTTCCACGTCGCCCTCCTCGAGCACCCGGAAATAAAGCCCGGGCGGTGGTGGGAGACGAGCACGGTCCTGCCTTGCCAGGACACGTTCTTTGGCGTGCCGACATTGACCGACAGCAATTTGCCCGCTACACGCGCGTGCTCTGGTACGGCGGCGGTGGTCGCGTCACCGCCGGCGCTGAGAGCTGCGCTCGCCACGGGGACCCTGCCGTCGCTGGTCCTGGTCCGCTCGGGCGGGGACATCAGGCTCTGCTCGCGAATGTCACGTGCTAGCCCCCTGCTGCCTGGCCGCCGTCGACGTGAAGCGTCTCGCCGGTGACGAACGTCGCACGCTCGAGGTAGAGGATCGCGTCGACGACGTCTTTGATTTCGCCGACGCGGCCCAGCGGGTGCAGCGCCTCCAACTCCGTATAGGAGGCCGGGTCGTGGGCCGGTGTCTTGATGACGCCGAGCGAGACAGCATTAACGCGGACGCCATGTGCGGCGTATTCGATCGCCAGCGACCGGGTGGCCGCCACGAGGCCCCCTTTTGTGAGGGCGGGAAGCACGCAGGGCCGCCTGCCGTCCGGGTGGTCAACCAGCGAGGTGGAGATGTTGACGACGTGCCCGGTGCCCCGCTCGGCCATCTGCTCGATCGCCAACTGGGTGATGTGGAAGAACCCGGTCAGGTTCACCGCCGTGATCGCAACGTAGTCCTCGACCGTGTACTGCGCGAACGGCTTCCCGATGTAGATGCCGGCGTTGTTGACCAGCGTGTCGATCCGCCCGAATCGATCGCGAGCCTCGGCGACCGCGCGTTGTGCGGTTTCGGCGTCAGCGATGTCGCCTGCAATCGCGGAGTATTCGTCGTCGCCCGTCGACGGGAGCGAGAGGGCGACGCCGACGACGGCATATCCGGCGCGCCGGTAACCAGCTACGAGACCTGCGCCGATGCCCTGCGACGCGCCGGTGATGATCGCAACCGGCGCGTTCACTGGACGAGGTAGGTCTCGTAGACCACACCGCCCGGAATGGTCACGTTAACCCGGACTGGGAATGCCACGGTCGTCTCCTTCGCTGATCACGATCGCGACTGCGCCGGGAGCGGATCGCTTGCCGTGGTGATTTCCTGGCGTATCGCCTTGATCGCGGCGGCCTGGATCTCCGAGAAGCTCGGGAACGGCTGGATCGTGTCCCGCAGGACCTCGAGCGAAAGGCGGGCTCGGATGGCCAGCGTCACCTGCTGCAGCCACTCCCCGGCCTCTGGCCCCAGCGCGTACGCGCCGGTAATCCGCTCTCCGTCGCTGAGCAGGGTCAGGAACCCGTTCGACTTCGCATACTCGTGCGTGTACGTAGCGGTCTTGGCCACCTCGGAGAGCTGAGCGGTGGCCGTGAACTTGCCCGTGGTCGCGCCCACGGCTGCGGCCTGAGGATCCGTGTAGGTGACGCGTGGTACTGCCTCGTAGTGGGCCTCCCGTGCTTCGCCGAGAATGTTCGAGGCGACTACCTCGCCCTGATACTCGCCGACGTGTGTCAGCTGCCAGATGCCTGTGACGTCGCCGATCGCCCACAGCCGCTCGCCCGCGCGCATCCGCGAATCAACCGGAACTCCCCGGTGGTCGGGCTTGAGGCCGACGGTTTCGAGTCCGATCCCTTCGACGCGCGGGCGCCGTCCGGTCGCCACGAGCAGATGATCACCGCGCAGGTCCCGCCCATTCTCGAGCCGCAGCACGAAGTCCTCGCCGTCGCGGGACGCCGCGATCGCATGCACCCCGAGCACGAGCTCGATTCCGTCCCGACGAAGCGCCTCGCCGAGCGCCACGCCGAGCGGCGCCGGCTCCCGCGCGAGCACGTGATCGGCCGCCTCGACGAGCGCCACCTGACCGCCCAGACGGCGCACCACCTGTGCCAGCTCGACGCCGGCCGCACCGCCTCCGAGCACGACGAGTTGTTCGGGCACCGCCTTCATCCCGGTCGCCTCGTTCGTGCCCCAGACGCCTTCGAGCTCTCGCAAGCCGGGAACGGGGGGAACGACCGCATCGGCGCCGTTGGCCAGCACGACGTGCTCGGCGGTGTAGCGCACGCCTTCGACCTCGACCACTCCTGTCCCGGCGAGGCGACCGCGACCACGCAGCAGAGCGATCCCGCGATCCGCCAGCCACTGGGCAGCGCCCGTGTCGGAGTAGTTCGAGACCATGAAGTCGCGCCAATCGAGCGCGGCCGACACGTCCACATCGGCTCTGGCACCGGCTTCGCGGGCGCCGTGAACCGCCTCCCCGGGGCGAAGCAGCGACTTGGATGGGATGCAGGCCCAGTACGTGCACAGGCCGCCCACCAGGTCGCGTTCGATGACCGCGACGCGCAGGCCTCCTTCAGCCAGGGCGCCGGCGCAGTGCTCTCCCGGCGCCCCGCCGCCGAGGAGGATCACGTCGTAGTGGTGGCCGGTCACGATGGAAGCTCCTCGCCTGCCTGCTCGCGAACCATGTACTCGGCGTACCAGTCCGGCCAATCGGGATCTTCCCGGCCGATTCGTGTCTCGTGCTCCCCGTGCGCCGCCGAGGCGCGCTGCAGCGCCTTCGACAGGTCGCCCGCTGAAGCGAACGAGGTCCCGGCGGGATCGATCCGGCCGGGCAACCGTTTCGTGATTTCCTGCAACACCCAGCCGTTACCGTCCGGATCTTCGAACGAGGCGAACGAGCTGTAACTGCGGTGCTCCGGATCCGGACCGCTGACCCGCTCCGCCGTGCCGGCGTGGTGAAAGACGCCCCCGGCGTCGTGGAACACTTCGCTTACGTCCGCGCCGCGCCGCACGAGATCCTCGCGCGCGGCCTCGATGTCCGAGACGATCAAGTGCAGCCCCTGGGCCGATCCCGGCGCGGCCGAGCTGACGCCCGCGCCGAAGATGATCGAGCAAGGGGAGCCCCTAGGCGTGAGCTGCACCACCCGGAGGTCCTCCCCGGTGACGACATCGGCGTCGAGTCTCCAGCCCAGTCTCGCGTAGAAGTCCTTGGCCCGATCGACGTCTGAAACTGGGATGACCACGACCTCGAGCTCCAGGTCGACTGCCTCGGGACCGGCCGTCTCGGTCGCGGGCTGGCTCTTGTCTCGGACGCTACTCATGTCGACCTCCGTGGGTCAGGTTGGTCCCGTGACGAGCCTCAGTAAGCCGACCGGGGGTCAACCCAAGCCGGAATGCGACAATCGGTCCTTCCTTGGGACCGGAGGATTCGTACTGGCTCAGCAAAGACTGACCTCGCGCCAGGAGCGGGATCTGGTGATCGCGGCCGAGTGCGGCGACGCCGCCGCCTGCCGCAGACTGGTCGAGGCGTTCCTGCCCGCGATCGCAAACCTCGCGCGCGGCTTTCGCGGCAGCAGGGTCGAGCGTCGCGAGCTTCTCCAGGAGGGTGTGGCGGGGTTGCTCTTCGCCGCGCGCCGCTACGACTCCGAGCTGGACACGCCGTTCTGGGCGTATGCCTCATTCTGGGTGCGCAAGGCGATGCAGGAGCTCGTCGCCGAGCTCACGCGGCCGGTCGCCCTGTCCGATCGTGCAGCACGCGACCTCACGCGGATCCGGACGGTGCGCAACGAGTATCTGCAAACAGAGGGCAGGGAACCGATCGTCGAGGAGCTGAGGGCCGCTACCGGCCTCACCCCGGCGCAGCTCGAAAGCCTGCGCGCGACCGAGCGCATGCCGCGAGGCCTCGAGGACCGGCTGAGCGCGGATGACCCCTCCGGCCCGACCGTTGGGGAGACGATCGTCGACCCCGTCGCCGAGCAGGCATACGAGAGGGTCCTCGACGCGCTCGAGATCCACCGGGTGCTTGACCTGACCAATGATTTAGAGGAGCGCGAGCGCACGGTGATCCGCAGCCATTACGGGCTCGGCCAGGAAGCGCGGACGCTGGCCGAGATCGGTGCTGGGCTCGGTTTGACGGCCGAGCGGGCGCGGCAGATAGAGGCCGGAGCCCTGAGCAAGCTGCGCCAGGCGCTTGCCCAGCGGGCGCCCATCGGGAGCGCCGCGATTTGAACTGCACTGCCGGCGTCTTACTACATCTGGGCTTGGATATCCCGACCCCAGGAACGGCCCCTGCTTTGATCCACGATGAGCTCTGACGGCACAGCCCTGCGGCACAACGCCTTTGTCTACGACTCCGACGGCGAGTACCTCGCGCGTGCCGTCCCGTTCCTGAAGGAGGGGCTCGAAGCGGGCGAGGGGGCGATCGTCGCGCACACCAAGCCTGGCATGGCGATGATGCGCGACGCGCTCGAAACCGACGCTGCAGCGGTGAAGTTCGTCGACGTCGGCTCGGCCTACACGCGGCCCGCTCGAGCCTTGGCCGCCTACCACAAGCTCTATGCGGAACAGCTGCAGAGGACCCCTAAGCTCCGAGCCGTTGCCGACGTCCAGTTCGGCCCCGACCCGCGCGAGTGGGACCTCTGGACCGGCTACGAGGCGGTGTTCAACCGCTCCTTCGGTCACTTGCCCGCCTGGGTGCTGTGCACCTACAACGGCAACGGCACTCCCGACCTCATCATCGAGGGCGTGTGGCGAACCCACCCCGAGGTCGTCGACCGCACCAGGTGGACCGCGAGCGGCCTCTACGAGGACCCGGACCAGTTACTGCAGCGAATGACCCCGCCTCCCGAGCCGCTCCCACAGCTCGAATCGATCCCGTTCGGAAGCGAGAGCGAGCGGATCCGGGAACGCCTCGCGGCGAAGCTGATCACCGCCGGACTCGGCGAAGCGAAAACACTCGAGACGCTCCTCGCCGTCACCGAGATCGCCAGCAACGCCATACAGCATGGCCACGGCATCGAGGACATCCGCATCGGAACGGCGAACGGCCGATTCGTCTGCGAGATCACCGACCGAGGCCCGGGCTTCGACGATCCCGCCGCCGGCTACCTCGCACCGCGCGAAGGGATCGGTAGCGGCCTCTGGGTCGCCCGGCAACTGACCTGGCGCATCGAGTTCTTCCAGTCGCCGAGAGGCTTCACTGCGCGAATCTGGCTCTAGCGGCTCGCCGGCGGGACTGCACCGCGACCAAATGCTCGCCCCCAATGACCCATTTCAACCTCGCGCACCGCGTTAGCCGCGGTCAAGATCGGCTGCTCGATCGGTTGCGCGACCCTCGCGCCGCCGAAGCGGCAGCCCGCTCGGGGACGGCCGGAACCCTCGACGCGTTGCGGGGCGCGGAGTACGCGCTCGTGGTCACCTTCCGGCGATCGGAAGATGCCGTGCCGACTCCGATGTGGTTCGGTCTGCAACGCGGTCGCGTGTACGTTCGAAGTCTTGCGGACGCCGGTAAGGTCAAGCGTCTGCGGAACGATCCGCACGTCCGAATTGCGCCGTGCAGCATCCGCGGAAGGCCAACCGGCCCGTTCACCGAGGGAGTCGGCCGGATCCTCCCCGGCGAAGAGAACGGGGTCGCCGAGGCGGCGCTCGACCGCCACTACGGTATCCGTCGCCGGTTGTATGAGGGGCTCGGCAGCAAGCTTGGGGTGCAGACCGTCTACATCGAGATAACGCCCATCATCGTCGGGGAAGATGGCACGTGATCATCGATTCTCTGATCGAGTAGGAGGCAGCCCGCCGCCAGTGTCGCGTACGCGCCTCGCCTCATCCTTGCCCTAGCCGGCACGTCCACCCGCGCAAAACGATCAGGCGTCTAGCTGACGGCGGGCTATTCGCTTGGATCCTCGAAGGGCTGCTCGCCGATCTAGCGGCCTTGCGAGGGGTCTTCGTATGGCTCTTCGCCCACCTCGTGGCCTTGCGAGGGATCTTCGTAGGGCTGCTCACCCACCTCCCGGCCTCCGCTCGGGTCCTCTCCGCGACCCTCGCCGACCTCACGGCCTTGCGAGGGATCTTCGTATGGCTCTTCGCCCACTTCACGGCCTCCAGAGGGGTCTTCCCCGGGGCGCTCGCCTGCCTGCCGTCCTTGGGTGGGGTCCTCGCTGTAGCTCATTGGGTCTCCTCTCGAGTGGCGACTCTTTACGGTTTATCACGTGGGGAGTTTCTTGCACAGCGCGCGGGCGCCGTGCGTGCACAGCGCGCGAGCGCCGACGTGTCAGTCGGCGCTCGCGGCGCTCTCCAGCTGTGTCGCGATTGTCCCTTGCTCGAACCAGCGGTGCTAACGCCTCTCAAACATTGAGGGGGAACATCGGCGCTATTGGCCGACCGAACGTCGAGTTGATGACCGCAGCAAACGCCGCGTACCACGCGACGACCGCCGTGGCGAGCCCCAGATACCCTCCCCACTTGATCCACGTGGTGCCGGAGGAGCTAGGCAGATTGGCCCACCCGATCGCCAGCAGCAGGAAAGTCACGAACAGCAGCAAGAAGATGAGCACGACGATACCCGTCGTCCGCAGCGCGGCAATCAACAGGATCAACGTCCAGATCGTCCATGCGTACAGATAAACGGAGACCGCATGCGGCAGCAGCAAGGCCGAAGGCGTGACGTGGACGAGGATGTAGAACGAAATCCAGAACGCTCCGAAAGACGTGAACACCGCCGCCCCGAAGGTGTTACCGGTACGGAACTCCCACATCCCGGCAAGCAGCTGCGCGAGGCCGCCGTACACCAGCGCAACTCCTAGCGCAGCCACGAGGCTGCCCGGCTTGACCAATTGGGAGTTGGCCATGCTCAAAATGAACGTCGTCAACGCGAACGCACCGGCGCCGACCGGGAACGGATCGGCCGGGGACCATCCACCCGCCCGCTCGAGCGGATCGGCTACCGCGGGCGCGGGGGCAATATCAGCTTCCCGCCGGGGGGCGGCACCAGCTGCACCTGCTTCCATCAAAACCTCCTCTTCTCGGGTCAAACGATCGAAGCGTTGCTTGCAGCTGGGCGCAACCCCGTATTCGATGAACGGCGATCCGACGCGACCAACGGCCCGTTTGCTACGACGAGCGGCAACCGCTGAACCACGAATACCGCCGAGACCTGGTTGTCGCGACTGGCCGATGCCGCTGGCACCGACGATGACTCGGGCAGCGTAACGCGCTCGAGGGGAGCGAGCACGAGCGCTTCCGGATAGGGCAGATGCTCGAGCGTCTTGGCGTGGATGGCGGATCTCGATCCGGCCCTGGCTCGCCAGATCGCGCCAGGGCTCCGGGCGAGAGCTACGTCGCGGAGGGCCTCAGATCCACGCGCAAGCTCATGACCTGGCCCTGCTCGTCCAGTTCGGCATAGACAGGGTAGGAATCGTCGCCGCCAGCGGTGGTGGTCATGATCGTGCCTTCTACCTGCACGGCGCTTGTTCCCTCGATACGGCGCGGGTTCTCCGCATCGAATATCTGCCTCACGACGTCCTGCCACTGCGGATCCTGTGGCGAGCCGCCGGCCACCAGGTAGCACGGATCGCCCACCGCGACGATCCCGGCGTCGACCCCGACGTGTCCGATCAACCTCTCGCTCGGCATCGATTCGAGCCTAGCTGCTTCGCTGCTCGGTTGTGCTTCCCTTCAGATAGAGAGCAGACGTTCACAGTCCCAGGGGGAGCCAACAGTGTGAGCGTCTCCGTCGTCGGCGCCCCGGGTGGCTCTAATGGCAGCTCGTTCGCGTATGGCGGCACCGCAAGCGCCACCCTCAAGGTCACGCCGGGTTCGAAGTTGTACGTCGAGGTGAGTGGGGCCGGTGACTCTGAAACCGGCGGCTGGAACGGCGGCGGTGCCGGTGCAGGCGCGGGCGGGTCCGGAGGCCGGGGGTGGCGGTGGCGACGGCGCGTCGCAATCCGGTTCCGGGTCGACCACCGCAGCGGGGGGTGGCGGAGGCGGAGGCGGCTCTTCGAATGCTCGCGCCGGGAGAACAACCGGTGTCGACACCGGTGGCACGCCGGGGGTCTCGATCTCCTGGACGATTCCCGCTCAGGCTGCAACCACGACCACGGTGACATCCTCGTCAAATCCGGCGTACCAAACGCTGCCAGTGACCTTTACCGCGACAGTCTCCCCTGCACCCGATGATGGCACCGTGTCATTCGACGACGGCACCACACAAATCACCGGATGCGGTTCTGACCCGATCAGCGCCACCACCGGCACCGCCTCCTGCCAGACCTCGAGCCTGCCGGCTGGCTCAAACCAGATCACCGCTGTCTAGCGGCGGCGCTCTCGCAGCAGATCATCGCGGACACGCCGCAGAACCTCGCAAACCTGACGCTGCAATACGTGGAGGGGTCGGCGAGGTTCCAGGCGCTGCCACCGGCGGCGCAGAAAACGGTGGTCGCGCTCGCCGAGCTCGCAATCGCCGACCTGGGCAAAGTGACCCCGGGTCTGGTCCGATCAGCGCTTGAAGTCCATTTCCTGCAGGCGTGTCTGCACGGTCCGGCCGCTCTCCCAGGAGTTGGCGCCCGCCACCACCTCGGGACTCGGGATATCAGCCCGGGTCTGCCGCTTATGTGCTGTGGAGATGCCGAGCCTGCGGTCGCGGTCGTGGATCAGTGCCTCGTTGGCCTGCCCGTCCCCCGTCAGGCCCATCATCAACTGCGGAATGCCATATGGGAAGTCGTCGTCGCGGTCGTACTGCCAGGTATGAAATGTCTTCCCGTACGTCGTCACGAGGTCGGTGAAGTAGGCGTGTTCCGCGAGATCAGGGATCCCCGGGGCGACCAGGATCCCGGACTTCACCTCGTAGTGGTGGCTGTGCCACAGGCGCTTCTCAGCTTCGGGGAGGCCACGAAAGCGCTTTTCGCTGATGATGTACTCGATCCCGATCAGGCGGGCATCGGGCGCGTTGCGGTCGAAGATCACGCACTGGTGCAGGTCATGGCGCAGGTGGATGCAGAAATGCGACGCCTCCACCTGCCGGCCCATCTCATCGGCGTACATATGGAAGCCATTGAGGTAGGTGCTCATCGCGTCCAGCGGATATTTCGGCTGGATCGCGCCGGCCGCCATGTCGAGCACGCGGTGCTTGAGGGGATGCCCCTTGCCGATCTTGGCGGTGATCACCGCCTTGCGGCCGAACATCACGCTCGCGGCGGCGACTAGCCCGGCGGCGACCCCGATGCCGATCGACCCAGTCAGCCCCTCCGTGGGCTGCCAGCTCGGTCCTGCCGATCTAGCGAGAACTCCTCGCGTGTCGCCCAAGTGGACCATAGGCGCGCTCTACCCCGTTGCGGCCGCCTGAATCGCTCCCCTCGCCACGGAGGCCAATACTCGAACTTCTGCGATTTGTGTCCGAGGGGTGGACAGGAATCGCAGAAGTTCGCCTCTCACGCCGCCGGAGCTCGCGTCTAAAGGACGGGAGGCTCAGTAACGCCTTCGCGGACTCAGTAGCGCGGCCGTCGAAATGCAGTATCTGGTGGGGGAATCGGTTACGCGGAGCTCACCAGCCGCGATCGCATCACCAGCAATCAGCGTCCGCTTGCCGACGGTCTGCATCGCGCGGGTGCTCATTTCGTGACCGGCTCGATCGTGTTGGCGAGCTGAGTACCGAATCCAAGTGCTCGCGCGCGATCGAGGCATAGTTCGGCTACCGCGATGTCTTGTCGCGCCGAGCCGACGGATTTGTAGAGCACGATCGCACCGGGATCCTCTCGCGCAGGCAGGTGACCTTGGACGAGCGCTTCGAGCGCGAAGATCTTGGAAGCCGACTCGACGCGCTCATCGGCGGCGGCGATCATGTCGCCGGTGTCGCTCGCTACCTCCGTCGGTACGTCGGCCACGATCACGGCGGCACGGCGGATGACCTCCGTGTCGACCTCGCGCTGTTCTGGCAGCGTCGAGCCGATCGAGACGACCGTCGCACCGGGCGCCAGCCACGCGCCCTGGACCGTCGGCGACTCGTCGCGCGAGCGCGCCGCGGCGATGACGAGGTCGGCATCAGCGACGGCGTCCTGGGCCGAGTCAGCCGCCGCGGACGAAACGCAGATCGTGCCGGCGATTTCGTTCGCGAGGCGACGCCGGTTTGCCTCGGTCGGACTGTAAACCGCCACCGACTCGAACTCGCGGACCGCGCTGATCGCGGATATGTGGTTTCTGGCCTCAAACCCGGATCCGACGAGGCCAACCCGCAAAGCCCGCCTAGGGGCGAGTTCGTCCACAGCGAGCGCCGAGGTCGCCGCGGTGCGGCTGACCGTCACCCGGTTTCCGTCCATCAGCGCTACCAGCGCGGCGGTCTTGCGGTCAAACAGGGCGATCAGGTAACTGGCTCGCCGTGGCGGCGGCGAGGCCGCGATCAACTTCGCCCCCATGTACTCGCAGTGGGGTGGCGCAGCGGTAAGCGAGCGTAACCACGCTCCGTTCGAACGGGCCATCGTGCGCGGCGGCACAGCGCGCTCGTCGATCGAGACGCGATATGCGTCACGGATTGCAGCAATCAGCTCAGGCCATGCCAGCAGCGCTTCAACGTCAGCGTCGCTGAGAAACGTTGTCTGGCTCATCGCTCGACGGTCAGGGCTCTGAGGTTCCTTACCGGCCGGCTGAAGGGGCCGGTTTCGCTCCCGAGAATGTAGGCCGCACCTCTGGATGCTGTCAAGCGATAGCATCCAATCCATCGATTTACCGCCAAACTGTGCTTATCGCCCAAACCCAGGAGATAGACGATGGCGAGCTACACCCGAGGCGAAGCGCGCGACTGGGCGTTTGAGCATCTCGAAGGCGTGGTCAACGTGATCATCCCGTCGTTCACCGGCGATCTCACCGCGATTAACGAGGCAGCTGTCCGGCATGACGTACGCAAGCAGCTCGAGCATGGCTTCGACGGAGCGCTGCTCGTCTCCGAAGTCGCGATCAGCGAGGACGAGTACCGCGAGTTCTGCGCGATCGCTCACGACGAGGCCCGCGAGCAGCAGATGTTCTTCCATCACTCGAGCTGGAGCACGCTGGAGCAGGCAAGGCGGGCCCTGTCGATCGCCGAGGACACCGGAGCCGAGGTGGTCCTGCTGTCCTACCCGCCGAACTTCTATCCGCAGACGGAAGAGGAGATCTACGACTACACGAAAGCGATCTGCGACGCCACCCCGCTCGGGGTGATGCTCTTCCCCATGTATCTGTGGGGGTTCTCGCCCCGCATCCACCCCTCTGACATACCTGCCACAACGCTCGCTCGGCTGATCAGGGATTGCCCCAACATCGTCGCGATCAAAGCCGAGGGTGGATTCCCCAGCATCATGGGAGTGATCGAGTGCCAGCGCCGGTTCGGCGAGCAGGTCGTCATCAGTTGCCCGATCGAGGGAGAGTTCATTCCGCTGGCCCAGGTCATGCCGCTCCGCCTGACCGCCACCAGCGACCACGAATTCTTCGGCCCGATGATTCCCCGAATCTTTCGGCTGCTGCGCGAGGGAAACTTCGACGGCGCCACCGAAGCATTCTGGCAAATCCATCCGGCACGCAAAGCCAAGGCGGCGCTCGCCGCGCAACTACACGGCGGCGCTTTCATCAACCGGCAAGCCTGGAAGTTCCAGGCGTGGCTGCAGGGCTACAACGGAGGGCCGCTGCGACAGCCGACCCAGCGGATTCACGACGCCCAGATGAACTCGCTACGGAAGGGGCTGCTCGACTCGGACCTTCAACCGACGACCGCGCCAAACGCCGAATTCTTCGTGGGCCGCAATCCGTGATCGCCGACCCCGCTCGCGAGCACCTGGCGCTGCGCGACGGATCCGCGTAGTCGGTCACTCGAGCTCGATCCGCTCGCCGGATCGGTGGCGCGGCGTCCGCCAACGTGTCACATTCTTGGCGGCGGTGGTGCTTATCGGGTGTGATCGGGTTGCTGGCGCGAAATGACGAGCGGGCGAAGCGGCCTGATCGGGAAACGGGCTTGGCTGACTTCGAGGAGTTCTTCCGGATCCAGTACGGGGCCGTGGTGCGCCTCGCACAAAGCGTGCTCGGCGATGTCCAGGCGGCGCAGGACGTCGCGCAGGAGGTCTTCCTAGCCGCCTACCGTCGCTTCCCGGGCCGTTACCAGCAGGCTGCGGGATGGGTGCGAGTCGCCGCGGTGCACACGGCGCTCAACGTGCTTCGAGGGGAGCGGCGCCGGGACAAGCGTCAGCTTCTGGTGGCGCCCGTGAGCTCCGTGCCGAGCGTCGAGGAGATGGTGATCGAGCGGGAGACGGGAGCGGAGCTTCGTCGGGTCTTGCGCCGTCTCCCGCGCCGGTCGGCCGCGGTGTTGGTGATGCGCCATGGTGGCATGAGCTACGTCGAGATCGCGGACGCGTTGGGAGTGAAGGTTGGACACGTGGGCACTCTGCTCAGACGGGCGGAGTCCGCACTGCGAAAGGAGATGGACCGTGAGACACCCTCCTGACGGGGTGCTGCGGCGGCTCGATGACGAGCCCCTGGCGGTTCCCGACAGAGTCATCGAGCACATTGCCGGCTGCGTGCGCTGCGGGGCGCGGCGCGCGCTGATCGCGCAGGACGCCGAACGCGCGGCTCAGCTGCTGTCGGTTTCGCCGGTCGCATCGGATGTGGACCTCGCGTGGGCCCGGCTGCGGCGCGAGCTGCCCGCCCGCTCGGACAATGGAAACCGCCGTCACGGGGCGCGATCTGGGTTTCCCGGGCGGCGTGCGCGGTTGCCGAGAGTGTCGCTGCGCGCCGGGCTGGCGATCGGCGCGGTCGGGATCGTGGTCGCGGGCTCGGCCGCGGCGGCCACGCTGACCACGATCTTCGCGCCCACCCACGTGGCCGCGGTCTCACTTAGCCGAGGCGACCTGCGCGCGATCACGGCGTTCATGGGGCTGGGCGACGAGCAGACGCTGGGCGGCTTCACGACCCCAAGTGGATCGACCAGCACCCGCTTCGGGACGATCAGATGGTCCTCCCAGGGCCAGCCGCACCCCGTGTCCTCGGTTGCCCAAGCCACATCTGAAGCGGGCTTCCGGATGCCCTTGCCGCCCCACCTTCCGGCGGGAGTGGGCGCTCCCCAACACTTCGTCGTTCAGCCCCGCGTGAGCGCGATCGTGAGCTTCAACTCCAGCGCCGGGAGCCTTGCCGGCAGTTCGGTGAGGCTTGCGGCCGGCCCGGCCGTCCTCGCCCAATACGGCGCCGCGGGCGCCTCGGACATTCCCACGCTGGCGATCGCGACGATGCCGCGGCCGACGGCGCGCTCGACGGGTGCGAGCATCGGCCAGCTGGAAGCGTTCTTGCTGGCACAGCCCGAGATCCCCCCGCAGCTGGCCGCGGAGATCCGCCTGCTTGGTGACCTGAGGACAGTCCTGCCGGTGCCGGTGCCGTCAGGCGCATCGGTCCACTCGGTCAAGGTTGCCGGGCAGCCCGGCATACTCCTCAGTGATTCGTCGAACGCGGCGGCAGGGGTAGTCTGGGAGGACCGCCAAGGGATGCTCCGTGTCGTCGTGGGAATCCTCGATTCGCGAGATGCGCTGAATGTCGCAGACGAACTCGGCTGAGAGCACCGCGGCCGGTACGCGCGAACGCTCGGCGGCCGAAGGGGCAATCGGGAGCGCGGAGGCGAGGAGCTCCTCGTTGCCCGAGCGATCCGACCAGACCGTCGCCTCTCCTGCGATTCACACCCTCGGGCTGAGCAAGCGCTTCGGCGCCACGATCGCGGTGAGCTCGCTGTCGATGACGGTGCAGCGCGGGGAGGTCTTCGGATTTCTCGGACCGAACGGGGCGGGCAAGACCACGGTGGTGAAGCTCCTGCTCGGATTGGTGCGTCCCACCAGCGGCGAAGCGCTCGTCCTCGGCGCGCCCGTGGGTGACCGTGAAACCAGGCGCCAGATCGGATATCTCCCCGAGCTGTTCCGGTTTCAAGCGCTGCTCACCGCCAACGAGGTTCTCCGGCTTCACTGCCGGCTGCTCGCGCTGCCGAAGGCGTCGTGGAGGAACGAGGCGGGAGCTGCGCTGGAGACCGTTGGCCTGCTCGAGCGCGGCGATGACCGGGTCGGGACCTTCTCGAAAGGCATGCAGCAGCGGCTCGGGCTCGGCGTGGCGCTGCTCGGCAAGCCCGCGCTGGTCGTGTTGGACGAGCCCACCAGCGCCCTTGACCCGCTCGGCCGCCACGACGTGCGCGAGATCATTCGCGGCCTGCGCGAGCGGGGAACCACTGTGTTCCTGAACACCCACCTGCTCGAAGAGGCCGAGCACGTGTGCGATCGCGTGGCGGTGATCGACAAAGGGACCGCGATCGCGACCGGGAGACTCGAGGAGCTGCTCGGTCGCGACAACAGGGTGCGGCTCAAGGTGCGAGGACTCGGCGAGGGCTGGGAGAGCGGCCTTGACCGGTTCGGTTGCTGGCACCGGCAGGATCAGTGGATCGTGGTCGAAGGCATCGACTCTTCCCGGATCGCCGAGCTGGTCGATGAGCTGATCGCACACGGGGGGCGGATCGAGGCGGTGATCCCCGAGCACCAGAGCCTCGAAGCTCGCTTTCTCGAGCTGCTGGACGAGCGATGAACGCGACCCTGACCATCGCCGGGCTGACGATCAAAGAGGCCGTGCGACGCCGTCTCCTGCTTGCCTTCCTCGCGATCACGGTCGTGATCGTCGGGCTCAGCGCGTGGGGCTTTGACCGCTTGACCAAGACCCAGAACCTCACCTCCGGCGAGACCAACCTCGCGGTTCCGCAGGCGCTGATCCTGTTCATGTTCATGTTCAGCTTCGTTCTCGCCCTCAGCGCCTCGGCGATCGCCTCGCCGGCGATCTCCTCCGAGCTCGATTCCGGCGTACTGATGACGGTCGTGACCCGCCCGATCCGGCGGACCGAGGTGCTGCTCGGCAAGTGGCTCGGGCTGGCCGCGTTGCTGGCGGGCTATGCCGGCGCCGTCTGCGCGCTCGAGTTCGCCGTGGTTGATTGGGCGAGCGGCTTCCTTGCACCAAACCCCGTGCTGGTCGGCTTCTGCCTGTTCGCCGAGGGAGCGCTGCTGCTGACCTTCGCGCTGCTGCTGAGCACCCGGTTGCCGGTGATCGCCGCGGGTGTCATCGGCGTCGCGATGTTCGGCGCCGGCTGGCTGGCCGGGGTGGTGGGCACGCTCGGCACCGCGTTCAACATTGGAGGACTGCGAACCGTGGGGCAGGTAGGACGAATCCTGCTGCCCACCGACGGCCTCTGGCACGCCGCGATCTACTACCTGCAACCAGCTTCGCTGATCGCTCAACACCTCGCCGAGGGCGGACAGGGAAATCCCTTTTACGCCCAGGCGGCACCGTCCTGGCCATACCTGCTGTGGGTGGCTTGCTGGTTTCTCATCGTCTTTGCCGCCGCGATGCTCAGCTTCGAGCGCCGCGAGCTGTAACGAGACGCCTCCTGCCCGGCCATCAGGGCGCACGCGCGACGATCAGCGACGCAAAATTGGGTTATCGTGCGGCGGCGCGGCAGTGCCGCCGGAATCCCAGCCGCTGATCGGACCGCGCCTGAGCCGGCGAGCGCATCCGTCCGTTCGGGCGGCCGTCATCGCCGGTACGCCACGCGGTTGCGCAGGATGCCGATGCCTTCCGCCTCGAGCTCGACGAGCGCTCCCTCGGTGAGCCAGCGCCCCAGCTCGAGCCCGCAGCCCTTCCCCACCGTGCCGCTGCCGAGCAGGTCGCCGGGCTGCAGGGTCGCCTCCTGGCTCGTGTATTCGATGATCTCCTCGAAGGAGAAATGCATCGTGCCCAGCGTCCCGCTCGACCAGGTCTCGCCGTCGATGCGCGCCTCAAGGCGGGCTGTGTCACGATCGAATTCGTCCGGCGTGACGATGCACGGGCCGATCGAGCTGGCGAAGTCCTTGCCGATGCCCGGGCCGATCCCGACGCGCATCTCGCGGGTCTGGATGTCCCTTGCGCTCCAGTCGTTGTAGAGCGTGTAGCCGGCGATCATCGGGGAGGCGTCCGCCGCCTTGACATGGCGGCCGGCGGTGCCGATCACCGCGCAGATCTCGAGCTCGTAGTCGAGCTGCGCGGTGTACGGCGGCCATGGCACCTCGTCCTCGGGGCCATAGATGGCGTCGACGTTGCCTTTGTAGTGGGCCGGCAGCTGATACCACTCCTCGGGGATCGCCTTCATCACGCCGACGTCGACAGCGCCCTGCATGTGTTCCTCGACGACCAGGTAGTCGCGCAGGCTGTTCGGACGCGGGAGCGGGGCCAGCAAGCGCACGCCGGTGTGGCGGACGCGCGCCCCGTCGAGTTCCTCGACCCCGGCCTGCACCGCGTGGTCGACGGCCTCGCGGGCAGTCTCGAGCGCCCAAGTACCGCCGCGCAGGAGCTCGAGCATGTCGGACGGGACCTCGGCGAGCGCGATCGTGCGAGCGCGCGGGCGCCCTCTGAGTGCCGCGGCCCGCGCCAGGCTGAGGTCGATCACCGCCTCTCCGTGCAGCGCGCCGGTGCGGCGGACCGGACCGATCGGAGAAGGCAGCTCGAAGGTGACGAGCCGCATTACACCCGCACCTGCGCCGCGCCTTGCGCGAGCGCCTCGAGCTTCATCTCGGCCACCCGCGCGCCGACCTGTCCGAACCCCACGAACGTTCCGAATCCGCAGTCGGTGCTGGCGATCACTCGCTCGGGGCCGACCAGCCGGGCATAGCGCTCGATCCGCTGCGCGACCAGCCGCGGGTGCTCGACGAAATTCGTCAGCGTGTCGATCACGCCCGGGAGGATCAGCTTGTCGTCGGGAAGCCGTGTCGTCTCGAACTGCTCCCACTCATGCTCGTGACGCGGATTGGCGGCCTCGAAGGAGATCATCGCCGGCGCGCCCGCGAGGACCGGATCGATCAGCTCCCCGAGCGGCGCGTCCAAGTGGTGCGGCCCTTCGTAATTACCCCAGCACATGTGCAGACGCACGCGCTGCGGATCGATCCCCTGAAGCGCTCGGTCGATCGCGGCGACATTGCGCTCCGCGAAGCCGCGCAGACCGCGCCGCTGCACCTCTCCCTTGCACCAGAACTCCGTGTGGGCGGCCATCGGGATGTCGGGGCAGTCGAGCTGGAGCAGCAGTCCAGCCTCGACGATCGCTCGGTACTCCTCGGCCATCGCATCGGCGAGCGCATCGATGTAGGCGTCGTAATCGGCGTAGTGCTCATTGGGCGAGCAGACCGCGATCACACCCGGTGAGGCTGCCGGCATGAACGCGGCATCATGGTCGTCGAGGGCGGCCTTCAGGTTCGAGATGTCTCGCTCCAGGAGCGCGTGCCCCACATAGCTCACCTCGCCCTGGCAACTGGCGGGCATGATGTGGGCGCCGGCCTCCCCTCCGTACTGCTCGGCGATCAGCTCAGGCGCCTCGGCCAGATCCTCTATCACCCATGGGGCCGCCTGGCCGCCGAAACCCGTCAGCCGCTCGTTTACGTAATTGACGAAGCCGGCCTTGCCCATCTCGCCATCTGAGAGGACGTCGACGCCGGCGCGCACCTGCATCGCCACAACTTCTTGAACCGCGCCGGCGACCGCGCGCTCGAGCTCGGCGTCCGACTTCGCCCCTTCCTGATGGGCGTACATCAGCTTGGTCAGATGGTCGGGACGGGGCAGGCTACCCGCGTGGGTGGTGAGAATCCGGCTCACTGGCGCTCCTTGTCGATGACATCAGCAGGTCCCTCACTAGAGGCCGATCATCGCCACCGGCCGCACCCACGCCGCGCTCGCCCGGGCGATCTTCACCGGAAAGCACGCGACCTTGAAGCCACGCGTCGGCAGCCGTTCGAGGTTGGTCAGCTTCTCGATCTGGAAGTACTCGTGGGTGATCCCGACTCGATGGGCTTCCCACAGCTTCGACCGATCGCGATCGGCGGCAAAATCAGCCGCGATCGAGGGAAAATCGCGGTCGAACCCGACCGCGTCGGTACCGATCACCTTCACTCCGTGCTCGATGATCCAGCGTGTCGCGTCCGCGGTGAGGCCTGGGTACCGGTTCCAGTACTCGGCCGTCCCGAACATGCGGTCATACCCGAAGTGCAGCAGCACGATGTCGCGCGGACGCAGGCCACCAGCCGCTTGCGCAGCCGCCTGCACGGCCTCCACATCGACCCGCTGCCCGGCCTCATGGCCCAACAGATCGAGCACTACACCGTCGCCGAAACAGTCCTCGAGCGGCACCTCGTCGATCCGCCGGGACGGGGCGCCCGCGCAGGTGGGGAAGTAATGCCAGGGTGCGTCCATGTGCGTGCCCGCGTGCGTCGACAGCACAACCATCTCGTTCGCCCAACCCTGCCCGCCGGGTAGATCATCGGGCGTGCACCCAAAGATCCGGGTGACGATCGGCAGCGACTGGAGATGATCTTCGTAGGCGATCGTCGCCGCCAGCGCCTTGGCGAGCTCTCCCTCGAGCTCCCCCTCCAGCGGCTCCTGGATCGGGACGCTCAGGTCCACGAACACAACGTCAGCCATCTAGCTTCTCCTCGCATTGACGCCGGCGCAAGAGGCTAGAACGGCGCCGAGCCGATGACAAGGGCCCTCCTCGCGCGGCGGTCGCGGGAAGATTTCCGCTGTGGACAACGTTCAGATCGCCGATCGCCTCGACTCGTTCGCGATGCTGCTCGAGCTCGACGAGGCCAACCCCTACACCGCTCGTGCCTACCGTCGCGCGGCGGAGACGGTTCGTAGCGCAGCGGTTCCCGTCGCTGACTTAGTGGTCGCCGGGCGGGCGCGTTCCTTGCGCGGCATCGGCCCGGGAATCGAGGCGCGGCTGCGCGAGCTGATCGAGACCGGCGCGATCGCCGAGCTCGCTGACCTGGAACGCGAGCTGAGTCCCGATCTCGTTGGGCTCGGGCGATACCTGGGGTTGGGGACCAAGCGCTCGCTTCAGCTGGCGCGAGCGCTCGATGTGCACAGCGCGGATGAGTTTCGCGACGCGGTGAGCTCGGGACGTTTGCGCGCTGTGCCGGGGATTGGACCTACGACGGAGGCGCGGATGCGCGAGGCACTGGCTCGTGAGCACGACTCGCGTCCGCGCCAGGGAATGCTGCTGAGCCGGGCGCTCGAGTTGACCGGGGGCATCGCGGCCGCGCTGCAGGGGGAGATCGCCGGCGATCCGCGGCGCTGGCGGGACTCCTGCGAACGGCTGGCGGTGGTTTGTGCGGCCGGGGATCCGGAACCCGCATTCGCACGCTTCGGCACGCTCGCTCAGATCGTCGCGGTGCTCGAGCGTGCCGCCCGAAGGGCCGTCGGCGTGACGATCGACGGCGTGCCGATCGAGCTGATCGTCAGCGAACCGGAGCGGTTCGGTGCCGAGCTGCTCCGCGCGACCGGGTCCCAGGGCTACGTAGCCGCGCTGGAGCCGCTCCCGGACGCGCCCGACGAGCCGGGCGTTTACCGGGCACTCGGAATACCGTGGTGTCCACCGGAGCTGCGTGAGGAACCGTTTCGTGGTGAGCCGCCGTGTCTCGTCTTGCTCGCGGACATCCGCGGCGATTTGCACTGTCACACGACCTGGTCAGACGGCCGCGCCAGCGTCGAGGAGATGGCCACCGCAGCCCGTGACCGCGGCTATGAGTACGTGGCGATCTGCGATCACACACCGGCGGTGGGCGCTGTCCGTGGCCTCACGCCAGACGACGTTCGGCGTCAAGGCGAGGAGATCGTCGCCGCAAACGAACAGCTGGCGCCGTTTCGGGTGCTGAGAGGTATCGAGTGCGACATCCTCCCTGACGGCCGCCTCGATCTGCCCGACGAGGTGCTCGCTGAGCTCGACTGGGTCCAGGCCAGCGTCCACGGCGGCCAGCGGATGGCCCGGCCCGAGATGACCAAACGCGTGGAAGAGGCGCTGCGCAATCCCCACGTTCGCTGCCTCAGCCACCCCACCGGGCGCTACATCCACCGCCGGCCGGAGAACGCCCTCGATCTGGAGCGCGTCTACCAGCTGGCGCTCGAGGAACACATCGCGGTCGAGGTCAACGGGCTTCCCGACCGCCTTGATCTCAGCGGCGACCACGTTCGCGAAGCGCTGCGCGCCGGCGTGCAGCTCGTCTGCTCGACGGACGCACACTCCGTGCGCGGGCTCGCCAACATGGTCTTGTCAGTCGCGACCGCGCGCCGAGGAGCCGCCGCGCCCGCGAACGTGCTCAACACCCACAGCGCGGACGTCATCGCCGCCGGCCGGCGGGGATGAGCTTCTGGGCGGCTCACGCCGGCGGCGAAGCTTGGTCGCGATCACGGTCGGCGACGCACCTATTGCCAATAGCGCTCTACGGTGTCGGCGCTGCGCTCGTGCGCGGTGTCGGGATCCTGTCCCGCGTCGCGCAGCGCCCGGCGCTGACGCAGCAAGTCCCACAGCCGGTCTAGCTCGACCCGGATCTCCTCCAGCCGGCGCGCGTCGCCGGTAACCGATTCATGAGTCGTGCTCTCGTCGCGGCGCAGAGCCTCCCGCTCTTCCTCGAGCCGCTCGATTCGCTCGTTGATCTGGTCATCGCTGGGCATGATCTACGCTCCTGTTCGATTACTCGCGGCAAGCTCAGTGGCGGCGTCCGTATTGTCGGCGATTGAAGATTCCGCATGCACGTCTGGGCCCATGACCGCTGGTTGTTCCCGCTGCCGGCGCAACACAAATATCCGCTCGGCAAACATAGGCTGCTGCGCGAGCGGCTCCTCCGCGAGGGCGTGTGCACGCCTGAGGAGATTCACGAAGCGGATCCAGCACCGTGGGCGGCGCTCACCGGCGTGCACGACGCGGCCCTGCTGGGGCGGATCCGTCGCGGGGAGCTCAGCTTGCGAGAGCAACGAGGGCTGGGGCTGCCGTGGTCGCCGGAGCTGGTACTGCGCGGCAGGCGTGTCTCGAACGGGACCGTGCTGGCGGCCTACGAGGCGCTGCGGGTCGGCGTCGCGATGAATCTGGGCGGCGGATCGCACCACGCCGGGCGAGACTTCGCGCGCGGCTATTGCCTGTTCAACGATGTCGCGCTTGCGCTCGGCGCCGTCCGGAAGGCCAACCTCGCCCGGCGAGCGCTGGTCGTCGACTGCGACGTTCACCAGGGCGACGGGACGGCGCAGCTGCTCGGCCCCGACCCGCTCGCGTTCACGCTGTCGCTCCATGGCGCCCGCAACTACCCGTTTCGACGGGTCCCCTCCGACCTGGACGTGGACCTGCCCGCCGGCATCGCGGACGCCGAGTACCTGATGGCGCTCGAGCGGGGTCTGGGGACCGCGCTCGCGCGTGGCGGATACGAGATCGCCTTCTACCTCGCCGGCGCTGATCCGTGGCAAGGCGACCGGCTCGGGACGCTCGGCCTCAGCAAGCACGGCCTGCGTCGGCGCGACGCGCTGGTTCTCGACACCTTGCGCGGCGCGGGACTGCCGGTGTGCGTCGTTCTCGCCGGCGGCTACGCCCCGGATGTTCGCGACACGGTCGACATCCACGCCGCAACCGCCTTCGAGGTGGCGGCACGAATCAGCGTCGCCCGGAGCGGCTCGCGGAGCGGTTGACAACAGGACAGCGGTTCAGGCGCGATCGATGAGCGGCAGCACCAGGTGCGATGGACGCGCCCGGCTGTGGAAGACCCGGTTGATCGCCTCGACGGAGTCGCCGGGGCCCTCGGTCGCGATCGTGCCCCCGGTGTTGGTGTTGGCATCGAAGCGGGGAAAGTTGCTGCTCGACACGTCCAGCCGGAGTCGATGCCCCGCTCGAAACAGGTTGGAGGTCGCCCACAAGTCGATCCGGAGCTCATACACCTCGCCCGGATCGAGCGGCTTCGGCCGGCTGAGCGAATCGCGGTACCGCGCTCGCAAGATCCCGTCGGTGAGGATCTCGGCGCGACCGTCAGGATAGAGGTCGATCAGCTTCCCGGTGAAGTCGGTGTCGCTGGCGCTGGAGCACGCAAACAGCACCAACTCGATCGGCCCGGTCACCTCTAGATCGCGCTCCAGCGGAGCGGTGGTGTAGGTCAGGACGTCAGCGCGTCCGTCGATCGGCCGCTGGTCCATGGGCCCCGCGTTGGCGGCGACGAACAGCCCGGGGAGAAATGTCGCACCGCCGACCGTCGGCACCGGATTCCGGGGGTCGTAGAGATACGTGTCGTGCGGCTCGTCGTCCGGATGTACGCTCGACAGCGAACCATCGCCGCTGCCCGTATTCGCGTGGCCTTCGCTATGTAGGTAGTAGCGGGTGTAGGAGGTGTCGGGCAGGGGCCAGTCCTCCTCGTCCCTCCAGGCGTCAATGCCCATCACGAAGATCCGCACGGGAGAATCCTGATCCGCACCGTTGTCAACGCCTTTGAGATGGTGGTCGAACCACCGCAGATGCAGCGCGGTGGGGTCAAGCGCGAGGTAGTTACCCACGAAGCCATAGCTGCGCCCAGCAAACCAGCCGTACGAATCGCCGTGCGCCCAGGGGCCGATCACCAGCTGAGGACGCCGCGCGGCCGGCGTCGCACCCTGCTCCTTCATCCCGATGTAATTCGCGATCGTGCCGCCGAGAAACAGGTCGTACCAGCCGCCGATGTTGAGCGCCGGAACGGTCATTTGGCCGTATCGCTCCTTGGGAGCGACCTGGCGCCAATAGTCGTCATAGTCGGGATGCGCCAGCCACTCCAGGTAATAGGGAGCAAGTTCCGAGACAAGCGGCACGTCGGTCAACGGGCGCCCGCGATAGAGCGCTTCGTTGTCGTCGATCGCGGCTATCAACCGCTGAAGCTCACTCGCCGCGTCTTGCCCGGCGCCGAGCCGGCGCACGACCTCCCCCAGCGCGAGGTAACCCAAGGTCCAGTTCAAGTTGAAGCCGAGTTCGAATGCGCCGCCCTGATACGCCCAGCCCTCGTGGTAGTCGGCAGCGGTGACGTACGGAACGACCGCCTCCAGCGCCTCGGGCTGCTCACTTGCCGCGCGCCACTGCGTGGCGCCGAAGTAAGAGCCGCCCGCCATACCCACTCTTCCCGAGCACCACGGCTGCGCCGCGACCCAGGCGATCGTGTCGGCGCCGTCCGGGCCTTCGTCGAAGAAGGGATCGAACTGACCCTCAGACCGATAGCGCCCCCGCGTGTCCTGGACGACGACCGCATACCCTCCCTGAACGGCACGCATCACCTCGAACGAGTAATTGCGCAACGCCGAGAACTCCTTGTCATACGGCGTCCGTTGCACGATCGCCGGCAGCGTGCCGGTTCCAACGGGACGGTAGACGTCGGTCGCGAGCGCCACGCCATCGCGCATCGGGACCATCACGTTCTTCTCTACGCGAATCTCGCTTGACACCCGTGTCCTCGCGCGCGACACGCTATCACCGGCGGGCGGTCAGCCAGACCGCGTACCCAGATCGGCAAGGAGGAAGGCAGGATGAGTCAGACAACGGCCAAAGAGGCGCTCGAGCGGCTCCAGCCACTCGTCGGGGAATGGACCGTCGAGGCGATCCCGCCGGGCGGTGAGCCGTGGCCAGGCGAGGCGCGACAACGATCGAATGGCACGACTCACGTGCTCACCTGATCCAGTGCTCGACGGCTGAGATGCCAGACGCGCCCAAAGTGATCTCGATCATGGGGTGCGATGCGGCCAAGGAGGCCTACTTTCACCTCTATCTTGATGAAATCTCTACGCGTGCCGGCGGGCTCTCAGCGTCTCGTTGGCGTACGCTAAGCCAGCATCGTGGAAGGTGAACAGATCCGAGAGGTGCTCCGCGTGCGGACATCGAGCGTCGCGGCGGCGGCGGAGAGGCTCGGATGACTCCCGGGCGACGAGCGCCGGACGAGCACCAGACCGCTGACCCACTCGGACCACCGGAGCACCAGGACGGCCGGCCGGCGAGGACCGCCTCCGGGGTGAAGCGAAGCTTCAATGAGGCGGCGCACAAGCTCGGCTACTGGCCGGTCACGACCACGCCCCGCCGCAAGGAGACGGGTCCATCCGCGGCCCTCCAGGCCGCGGCCGATGACGACCGCGATGTCATCGCTCATGCCGGCCGGGCACTGCTCGCGCTCGGCGCGCTCGGGATCGTCTACGGCGACATCGGCACCAGCCCGCTGTACACCGAGCAGGTCATCTTCAGCGCCCACGCCAACGCCGCCCGCCCGACCGCCGCCGGCGTCTACGGAGTCGTGTCGCTGATCTTCTGGGCACTGGTGATCGAGGTCTCGGTCAAGTACGCAGGCTTCATCATGCGCGCGCACAACCGCGGCGACGGCGGGATCATGGCGCTCACCGCGCTGATCCAGCGCCGCAAGATTCCCCGTGCCGCGCTGCTGGTTACGCTCGGGATCTTCGGCGCCGGGCTGTTCTTCGGTGACGGCATGATCACGCCGGCGATCTCCGTGATCTCGGCCGTGGAAGGGCTCAACGTGGCGACGCCGAGCCTGTCGCACCTGGTGGTGCCGATCTCGCTTGCGATCCTGGTCGCGCTGTTCGCGGTGCAGCGCTACGGCACCGGTGCGGTTGGGTGGCTGTTCGGGCCGGTGATCATGGTGTGGTTCGCCGCGATCGGCGTGCTGGGCGCACGCGAGGTGGTCCAGCACCCCGGAGTGGTCCAGGGATTGGCGCCGATCTGGGGCGTGCGATTCATGGTCGACCACGGGTTCGCCGCATTTCTCACGCTCGGCGGAGTGGTGCTCGCGGTCACCGGCGCGGAGGCGCTGTACGCCGACCGCGGCCATTTCGGCTCCGGGCCGATCCGCTTTACCTGGTTCTCGATCGTGTTCCCGGCGGTGGTGTTCTCATATCTCGGCCAGGCCGCTTTGATCCGCGCGCATCCAAGCACGATCGCAAACCCGTTCTATCTGCTGGTACCGAGCGGCGGTCGGATAGCAATGGTGATACTCGCGACGGCGGCGACGATCATCGCCTCTCAGGCGGCGATCACCGGATCGTTCTCGGTGGCCAAGCAAGCCGTTCAGCTGGGCTTCCTCCCCCGCCTGAGGATCAAACACACCTCGGCGCTCGAAGGCCAGATCTACGTTCCCCTGATCAACTGGTCTCTGTGCATCGGCGTCGCGGCACTGGTGCTGTGGTTCAAGCACTCCTCGAAGCTCGCGAACATCTACGGCGTTGCGGTGACCGGGACGTTCGTACTCAACACGCTGCTGTACCTCGCCGTGTCAAGGGCACTGTGGCGAACCTCGAAGCTGAGGCTGATCGCCCTCGGGGCGCTGTTCCTGACCGTCGAGATTTCGTTCTTCCTCGCGAACATTGCCAAGATCGGCCACGGGGCCTGGCTTCCGCTCGGCGTCGGTCTGCTGGTCGCGATGGTGATGATCACCTGGCGACGGGGCAGAGATATCGTCACCCGCAACCGCACCGAGCAGGAGGGTTCGCTGGGCGACTTCCTGAGCGCAGCGTGCGTGATGAAGCCACCGCTCGCGCGCTTGCGCGGGACGGCGATCTTCCTGAACCCCGGCAAGCAAACCACCCCGCTCGCGCTGCGAGCAATGGTCGAGCACAACCATGCCTTCCACGAGAAGGTCGTGCTCGTCTCGGTTGACACGGTGAGCGTCCCGCGTGTCGACGAAAGCGACCGCTTTGCGGTTGAACCGCTCGGTGAGCGGCTGTTCAAGGTCCAGCACTTGACCTTGCGGGCCGGATACCAGGAGAAGGTGAACGTGCCGGCCGCGCTCGCGCTCGCGCGCAAACGAGGGTTACTCGAGCGCAACCTCGATCTAGAGCACGCCTCGTATTTCGTCTCGCGGATGACGATCACGCCGACCGAGGCCCCAGGCATGAACCGCTGGCGCAAGCGCCTGTTCATCATGATGGCTCGGAACGGCACCACTCCGATCGAGGCGTTCGGGCTGCCGAGTGCCCGCACCGTGATGATGGGCTCACAGGTCGCCCTGTAGTCGCTCGCCACGCGCCGGTTTGCGATAGCGGCCGGTGTGCGACCTGGCGCTGCCGACCGTCAGTTGTGTCGCTTGAGCCGAACCGGGCGCAGCTCACCGACCTCGTCCTTGGACAAACTCACCGTGACCTCGTCATTTTCGATCCTGGCGCAGGCAGCGATCGGGATCGTGACCTCGCGCTTGCCCCACAGATGGCCATGCTCGAGCACGAGGTGCGTGATCCGGTCCTCGCCATCGACCGCGAAGCCGTCGACGTGGCCAAGGTGATGACCGTCGGCCGAGATCACGGCGCTCGCACGACGTACTTCGACGTTCCCTTTGGGGACGCGGTCGTAGACGTCGGTGACGTGATCGTCATAGCCACCCGCGGTGATGCCGGTTCCAAAATCACCCGGCATCACCGTTCCGTAATACGGCAGCGCGAGAATCTCCTCGATCCCGACTTCCCAGTTGGGGTCTTCGACTACCGCGTCGCCGATCCTCAGATAGGCCGACCTCTGGAGCGGTTCGAGCTGCTCGACCTCCGCCACCGTGTAGTCGAGGGAGACCTCCGCGCTCGAGCGGTCGCGGCCGTGCGCGGCCTCGACCGGCACCAGCCGGGCAAGGTCGTGGCGATGGCCCGGCTGCACGACCACATGGGTCACCCTCCGCGAGATCGGGTCGATGACGACATCGGCCAGCTCGCCATACAAACCATCGGCGCAGTACACGGGGCTACCCAGAGCCAGCCGCATCCAGCCCTCCGAGGACGACATCGGACATGCACGCGACATGGTCGCAGTTTCCCGTTGTTGCGGTATGCCCGGCGGTAGCCGGTTGCGACCGTCCGGAACGGGTGCTATGCATGAGGAGGATCGGGTCGTCTGAGTGACCGAGGTCAGGTTTCGCGTGCGCTTTCTTCCCTCCCGCCGTCTCGAGGCCGCTCGTGGGCCGCTGCGCCTCGATCTGAGAGGCGTTTCCCGGCGCCGAGGCCGAGGGCCGCTTACGCAGGTGGGCGCCGGTGCGCGGGATCCGTCCGCCGGCAGGCGATGGTTACCGCGATGGCGATGGGGAGCGTTAGCGGCGCTGATCGTCCTGCTGGCGATCGGCTACGTCGTATTCACGCTGGAGCGCTCGCTGCCGGCACCGTCCGTCGTGCCGATGCCTGTTTCCGCGGCGTTCGCGGGTCGGTCGCCCGCGCTGGTGTGGCCGGCTCAGGGTCAGGCGGCGGCCGGAGTGCGAGGTGTGGGTTTGATCGCCTCGCACCGCTCCGGGCGGCCGACGCCGATCGCGAGCGTCGCAAAGGTGATGACCGCCTACATCGTCCTGCGCGATCATCCCCTGGGAAACGGCGACGGGCCGCAGATCGCGATAACGCCGGCCGACGTGGGTGTCTACCAGGCCGATAAGGCCGCCGGTCAGTCGGTGGTGGCGGTCAGGGCTGGGCAGTCGATCAGCCTGCGCCAGGCGCTCGAGGGCCTGCTGCTTCCATCCGGGAACAACATCGCCGTGCTGCTGGCGAGATGGGACGCGGGCAGCCAGGGCGCGTTCGTGGCGAAGATGAACGCGAAGGCGCGGTCGCTTGGCATGACGCACACGCGCTACACCGATCCCAGCGGCCTCCAGCCTGGAACCGTGAGCACCGCGAGCGCTCAGGTGCACCTCGCGATGCTGGCCCTCCAGATTCCCGCGTTTGCACATATCGTCGCGATGCCGGAGGTGACCCTGCCGGTAGCGGGACGGCAGTTCAACGTCAACGGGATGCTCGGCCGCGATGGGATCGTCGGGGTGAAGACGGGATCGACCTCGGAGGCGGGGGGTTGCTTTGTGTTCGCGGCGCACGAGACGCTCGGCGGCCGGACCGTCACGATCGTGGGCGCCGTCTTGCACCAACTCGCCACTCCCGCACAGCCGAGCATCATCGAGGCCGCCTTCCACGCAGGTACCAGTTTGCTCGCCAGCGTTCGCCGCGTCGTGGTCAGGCACCAGTTAGTCACCCGCGGCGACTCGCTTGCGACGATCAACAGCTCATGGGCGAAGCCGATCACGGTCGCCGCCGTCAGGTCCGTCTCGCTCGTCGGCTGGCGCGGGCTGCCGATCAAGTACACGATCGCGACCGTGCACCATCCCGCGGTGCCGATCAAGGCGGGGCAGGAGATCGGTGCGGCTATCTTCACCGCGGGAGAGCAACATGCCTCGTCGGGACTTGCCTCCTCTGGCTCGATCTCGGAGCCATCGCTGACCTGGCGGCTCACTCATCCCTGAGCTCCCGCTGCCGGAACTCTACGAACCGTCGTCGCTGCCGGGCGAACCCTAGGATCGGTGTATGGATCTGCCACCCGGCCCGCGCGCCCCCGCCGCCTGGCAGACCGTCGCCTGGATGGCGCGTCCGGCGGCCTTCCTGAGCGGGGTGCATCAGCGCTTCGGCGATCCGGCCACGATCCGCACCTACTGGACCGAGGAGCCGATGGTGTTGTTCTCGCATCCGGACGCGGTTCGCGAGGTGTTTCGGCTCGACCCCGCGATCGCGCCCGCCGGGCAGAGCTGGGAGTTCCTGCGCCCGTTTGCGGGACCGCATTCGATCTTGCTGCTCGACGGCGAGCCGCACCTCCGTGAGCGGCGACTGTTGCAGACCCCATTTCACGGCGAGCGGATGCGCGCCTTCGCGCCGATGATCGCCGAGCTTGCGCGGCGCGAGCTGGACGGCTGGAGCGGGCGGGTGATCGCGCTCGAGCGGATGCGCCAGCTGACGCTCGAGGTCATCCTCCAAGTCGTCTTCGGGGCCCGGGGTCACGCGGACCTCGCGCAACTGCGCGAGGTGATCGCACGCACGCTCGACGGCGTTCGCTCAATGCCGCGGATGCTGGCGATGGCGTTGGTGCGGCGCGATCTAGGACCTCACAGCCCGTGGGGTCGCTTCCGGCTCGCGGTCGAGCACTTCGACGAGGTGCTGTTCGGGTTCCTCGCGCGAACACGAGCGGCGCAGCTCGACCACTCCCGCAGCGCCGATTCGGTCCTCGCGCTGCTGCTCGAACAGCGCGATGCGGATGGCAATGCGCCGAGCGATCGGCAGCTGCGCGATCAGCTCGTCGCGCTGCTGGTGGGAGGCCATGACAGCTCGTCGGCCGCGCTCGCGTGGGCGTTTGAACGTATCGCCCGGCACCCGTTCGTGCAGGCGCGCCTGCGCGAGGGCGACCCTGCGTACCTCGACGCAGTCGTCAAAGAGGTTCTGCGCGCACGCCCGCCGCTGACGATCGCGCCGCGCCGGCTGCTCGAGCCGGCGCGGATCGGGGGATGGGCGCTTCCCGCGGGCATCCAGGTCGCAGCCTGTCTGTGGCTCGCGTCGCGCCGCGAAGACCTCTGGCCGCAGGCCGGCGCCTTCCGGCCGGAGCGGTGGCTCGAGGGCGCGCCGGCGAACCCGCTCGCGTGGATTCCGTTCGGAGGAGGCGTTCGACGATGCGCCGGCGCCCCGTTCGCGGAGATGGAGATGCGGGAGGTGCTCCGAGCGGCGGCGGCGTTGTCGATCAGGCCGGCCCGGCCTGAAGGCGAGCGCGCCCAGCGCAGCATGCTGGTCGTGACGCCGCATCGCGGCGGCGAGGTGTTGATCGATCGCCGCTGAGGGCAGCTCTCGCGCGGCTCGCTGTCACGAGCTCACTGGATGGCGCTGGCACGGCGGGCCTGAGCCTCATAGGGATTGCGCGCATACCCGAATCGCAGATAGGACAGAGGCATGCGCAGCGGACGATGCTGCATCTGCCAGACGTGGCACAGCTCGTGGCAGATCAACTCGTCGTCTGCCAACAACGCCGCCGAGCGCAACAGGATCAGGTTCCACATCGTGTAGCCGTCAAAGCGGCGCAACCACGGCAGGTGGAACAACCAACCGGCGCACAAAATCTTCACCCGGTCGATCCGGACCGGACGCTCGTACAGCGGGAGTGTGTCGAGTCGGTCCTTGGCGCGCGAGAGAGCGATTCGCGGCTGCACCCGCGGGCGTTCGCTCAAGGCCCCGCACCGTCGACCTCGGCGAAGCGGCGCTCGAGCTCGCGGATCTCGCCGAGGCCGATGAAGTCAAGAAACTGATCGAACGGCAGCAGTGAAGGGACAACCTCGATCGGGGTTCCGTCGTCCTTGATCTTGGCCAGCACCGACCGGATCGCGGCCGTCGCCACCAGCAGCGTGCTGATCGGGAAGATCACCAGCTTGAACCCCAGCTCACGCAGGAACTGGTAGCTCACCGATGGGGTCTTACCACCCTCGGCGTAATTGAATAGCAACGGCACATCGGGAAAGCGACTGGCGACCGCTTCGATCTCCTCGGTAGATTGCGGAGCTTCCACGAACAAGACGTCGGCGCCCGCTTCGCGGTAGCGCTCGGCCCGATCCAGCGCGGCCTGCAGCCCCTCAACGGCGCGCGCGTCGGTGCGGGCGATGACCAGAAACTCGGGCGATCGCCTCGCCGCGACCGCCGCCGAAACCTTGGCCGTCATCTCCGCCGCTGGGATCACCTGCTTGCCGTCCATGTGGCCGCACTTCTTCGGCATCACCTGATCCTCCAGGTGAATCGCGCTGACGCCCGCCGCTTCGTACTCGCGCACCGTCCGGATCACGTTGATCGAATTGCCGTAGCCGGTGTCGGCATCCGCGATCACGGGAATTTCGACTGCCTGAACGATGCGGCGCGCGTTGTCAACCATTTCAGAGAGCGTCAGCAGCCCGACATCGGGCCGTCCCAAGCGGGACGCGGCGGTGCCAAAGCCGGTCATGTAAGCGGCGGGGAATCCCGCCTCCTCCACCAGCCGTGCGCCGAGAGCGTCGTAGCAGCCGGGGGCGGGAACCATCGCCTCGGCCGCGAGCAGCTCTCGCAACGTTGCCTTGCGCTCCCCCTGCCCGCTCAGCAGCCTTGCCACTTCGACCGACCTGTGCTTGGCGCTGCGATGTTCCTCACTTCGCCGAGCTTAGGACCTGGCGCCGGAGCCCGTCAAGAAGACACGGCACGAGCGCCGGGGGATTCCCCGCAGCCGGCCGGCGCCCCGTACGGGTTCTCTCATCTTGGGAAGGAACCGGTTTCGCTCGGCGTCGGATGAGGCAGCCGAGCATATGCCCGCGCTGCAGCACGCAAACGACACGCGAGTGGGCCCGCGCCCGCAGGCCCTTGCGCGGTAAGGAGGAACCGGCCGTGAACGAAGCTTCGAGCAGTGCCCATGGCATCAGCCGCGCGAGCACCTCAAGGGGGCGGCTCGAGGCGGCCGAACAGAAGCCCAGCATCGTCGACATCCACGACGACCATTGGCGGAGCGGCGAGTTTGTCGCCCAGTATGCGCACCGCAGGCTGCGGCCGGCGGAGGTGATCGTGCTTGCGCGCTGCCACCGCAAGCTCTCAGGACGCGTGCTCGAGCTGGGATGCGGCGCGGGACGAGTCCTCAGCTACCTGGTGTCGCTGTCGGAGACCGTCGTCGGGATCGACGTCTCAGAGGCGATGGTCCGCTACTGCCGCAGCGCGTATCCCAAGGCTGACGTCCGCCTCGGCGAGATCGGTGCGCTCAACGAGACCGTTGCCGGTCCGTTCGACGCGGTCGTGGCCGCGGACAACGTGTTGGGCGGCTTCGAGGACGCCGATCGCCGTCGCGTGCTACGGGACATCTGGGCGCTGCTGGAGCCCGGTGGAATGCTGATCTTCTCCGCTCACAATCTGGCGGACGTCGAACAAGGACGGCCACCGGGACCGCACGCGAGCGTGGCCTCGAAGCTCATGAGCACGCCGCCCGACCGCGCGCTGAAAGGGCTCATCCGGCTGCCCCGCCGATTGCGCAACCGCCGTCGCCTTGCGCCGCTGCAATATCGCAAGCGCGACCACGCGCTGCTAAACGACTCAGAGGGCGACTTTGGCGTCCTGCACTACTACATCAACCATGCCGACCAGCGGCGCCAGCTACGGGACACCGGCTACGAGCTGGTGGAGTGCATCGACGCCGAGGGCCGGACCGTGCACGAGGGAGAGCAGGGCGAGGGGCCGTGGCTCTACTACGTCGGCTGCAAGAGCTTCGATTAGGACCGCGGGGCGGGCTTGAACCGCCCTGGGCGTCGCAAAGCCCCCGGAGGTCGGCGCCGGCTCGCGGTTGATCGATCCCACGCTCGGCAAGTGAGGGGTGTGCTCCGCCGGGCACCGTGCGCCTCCCCTCCGCCGGGCACCCCGCCCCTCCCCTCCGCCGGGCACCCCGCCCCTCCCCTCCGGCGGGCACCATGCCTGCCTCTCCCGGTGCGGCACATTTTTAGTAAAAACTGTGTAAAGTGCGCGCACGCCGACACGGACACGTCGCACAGGGGGTCGGCACGGAAAGCTCATTGGGGATTTAGGTAGGGAGTGATTGCATGTTCGATCGTTTGAACGTCCGCGCCGCGGCTGACACCTGGCGGCTGGCGGCCCTATTTGTTGTGGTGTCGGTAACGGCGCTGCTCGCGCTTGCCAACGCCGCGGGCGCGGCTACGACTAGCGGGGTGCTCTACGGCTTCGGCGCCAACGGTTATGGCGAGCTCGGTAACGCCACCAGCAGCTCGTCGAAGCCGAACCCGGTCACGCTCCGGGGAGAGCGTGGCTCGGTGAAGCAAATCGCCATTGGTTCCGGCTACAGCCTCGTGCTGAGCACCTCCTCCCAGCTTTATGCATTTGGCTCCAACGTCTTTGGCCAGTTGGGGAACCGCACCTATGCAGGCACCAACAGGTCCAATCCCAGACCGGCTCTGGTCAGGTTGCCGGGACGGGTCGGCACGATCACCGAAATCGCCGCCGGAGAGGGCCATAGCCTCGCGCTCACCAGCAGTGGCCAGCTTTACGCCTGGGGCAAGAACGACGATGGAGAGGTCGGCATCTTCGTCAACAACGGAAACTTCAGGCCGGACTGGACTCCGAGGGTGGTCCGGCTACCGGGGCGGGTCGGGGCGATCAGGCAGATCTCGGCCGGGAATGACTTCACGCTGGCGCTGACCGCAAGCGGGCAGCTGTTTTCGTTCGGACAGAATCAGAACGGCGAACTCGGCAACACCATCAACAACGGTTTTGGCGTTGCAAATCCAACTCCCAGGCAAGTGAAGTTGCCGGGATTGGTGGGGCGGATCACGCACATCTCCGCCGGAGGCGTGCATGCCCTCGTGGCCACCTCGAGCGGCCAGCTATACGCATTCGGCGAGAACTACTACGGCGAGCTTGGCAACACCGCCGATAACGGCAGCTACGGCGCGAATCCGGTGCCAACGCTGGTCACCCTGCCGGGGCGGGTCGGCGTCGTCACGCAAGTCTCCGCCGGGGACGAGCACAGCCTCGCGCTCACTTCCCGCCACCAGCTGTTCGCGTTCGGCGACAACCAGTACGGTCAACTCGGAAGCACGTTCAACGCCGGCACCCGCAAACCGAACCCGGTGCCGAAGTTGGTGGCGCTCCGTGGGCGGGTTGGAGTGATCACCCAGATCAACGCCGGTTTGACCGACAGCCTCGTGCTCACCTCGAGCGGCCAGCTGTTCGCGTTCGGGGACAACCAGTACGGTGAGCTCGGAAGCGCGGGCAACGTGGGCACGCAGAAGCCAACTCCGACACCGCACGTCGCCAAGGTCCCGCGAGGCGCCAGGATCACCTCCATTGAGGTCGGTTCCGAGGGCAGTCATACGCTTGCGTTCTGCGGCGGCTGTCGGCGCGCTCGCGGCTGACTCGGAGCGGGCGACGCGACCACTCCGCTCAGCGAGTCGCGTCGCCCTCGATCCCCGCGGTCAGCGCCAGCACGCACACAGCTAGGCCCAGGGAGACTGCCAGTGCTAGGTGAAAGCCGCTGATCAGGCGTCCGCCGGCGATCAGAGACCCGTACAGCGCTACGCCGAGGACGCTGCCGGTCTGGCGAGCCGTATTCAGGGTTCCGGAAGCCACTCCGGAGCGGGAGCGATCGACGCTGCCGAGCAGCGAGGAGGTCATCACCGGCACGATCAACCCGATTCCGAAGCCGAGGCCGACCAGTTGCGCGAGCAGTTGCGGATACGAGCTGCCAGCGCCGGCGTCCAGGAGCGCCGCATTGGCAGCGGCCATCAGCAGCGCGCCCAAGGCAACCACCCACCGCGCGCGCAGCGCACCGACCAGGTGGCGCGCGAGCACGTTGGCGGCTATCACGGCCACCGTCATCGGTGCAAAGGCAAGACCGGTTTGCAGCGGCGAGAGATGCTGGGCGCGCTGAAAGAACAGGCTGAGGACGAATATCAACCCGTAGAAGGAGACGTTTAGGAGCAGCCCGATCGCCGCGCACGAGCTGAAGGTCGTTGAGCGGAACAGCCTCAGCGGCAGCATCGGCTGTCTCCGCCGAGCTTCCAGCAACACGAACGCCGTCCCGCTTCCGAAGGAAACCGCGTACCCGGCCACGACCCCCGGGCTCCCGAAGCCGTGGGAGCCGGCCTCGATCGTGGCGGCGGCCAGCAGCGCTAAGCAGACGATCGCGGCCAGCTGACCCCAGACGTCGACGCCTCGATCGGGCGCGCGGGAGGTCTCGGCCGCCCAGCGCACGGTCAACAGGATCCCCATCACCCCGAGCGGCGCGTTGATGAAGAAGATCGCCCGCCAGCCGAAGGCGGCGGTGAGCACCCCGCCTGCTAGTGGCCCGGCCGACAGCGCCGCGCTGGCGCCCGCCGCCCATAGCCCCACCGCTCGCGCTCGCTCGCCCGGCTCGGGAAAAGAGTGATTCAGCAGCGTCAGCGAGCACGGCACCAGCACCGCCGCGCCGACGCCCTGAGCCGCCCGGGCCGCGATCAATACTCCCACGCTCGGAGCCAGGCCGCAGACCGCAGAGGCGACGGTGAAGAGGAAGAACCCGCCGATGAATACCCGCTTTGCTCCGATCCGATCCCCAAGCGCTCCGGCGCTGAGGATGAAGGCGGCGAACGTGACCGTGTAGGCACTCACCACCCACTGCATGGCGCTGACGCCGCCGCCGAAGGCGGCCCCGATCGGCTTGATCGCGACGTTGACGACGCTGACGTCGAGCTGCACGATCGCGAACCCCAGACTCGTCGCCGCCAACGTCCAGGTGCGAGAGCGAGGGTCGACCCGGTCCGCCCGCCGACCATCTCTATTCTCCGAGGAACCCTGCGCGGAGGGGGCTGTTTGCGGTGCGCTCTCGGTCTTCATTGGCTCCAGCCTACGTGCTTCACACTTCAACTGCGGTTGAAACATAGGGCGCTATCGTGTAGCGATGTTCGCCGACGCAGACCTCGCCGCGGTGGCTGAACTGATGAGCGCCAATCGCGCGAGCTTGCTGCTGGCGCTGATCGGCGGTCGCCCGCTGACCGCGGGGGTTCTCGCCGCGCGGGCAAGGATTTCGCCCTCGCTCGCGAGCTCACACCTCTCGCGGCTGCTGGACGGCGGGCTGGTGAAGGTAGAGCAGCATGGTCGCCAGCGCCAATATCGGATCGCCAGCCCGCACGTAGCCGAGGTGATCGAGGCGATGCTGACGATCGCCCCCGCGCGAAACGCCTCGAGCCTGCGTGAATCGAATCGCGGGCAGGCGATCGCCCGCGCCCGGACCTGTTATGACCACCTCGCGGGTGCGCTCGGCGTTGGGCTGACCGACTGCCTGCAGCGGCAGGGCGCGATCGAACTCGGCGACAACTGCTATCTGATCACCGGATCGGGCCGGCAGCGCCTGCAGGGGCTGGGCCTCGACGTGGAGGCGCTGTACAAGCAGCGCCGGGCGTTTGCCCGTCCATGCCTGGACTGGACCGAGCGGCGTCCGCACCTCGCCGGCGCACTCGGCGCCGCGATAGCTGAGCTACTGCTCGAGCGGCAATGGCTGGGCCGTCTGCCCGGGACGCGGGCAGTCGGCGTTACCGACGCCGGCCGGAAGGGCCTCCGGGACGAGTTTTTGCTCAATCTCGCGGTGATCTAGAGGGTCGTCGTTCGCTCGGCGGAGGGGCGCCTCGTTTTGCAGAGCGCTCATCGTTGTCGAGCCGAGAGAGGCTCCTCGTGTGCGGGCGGAGAGGCTCCTCGTGTGCGGAGCGGGTTGAGTCTCGCTGACGTTGTGCGAGGATTGCGTCGATGGGGATTCACCTTCTGGCATTCGTGGGAATTGCGCTCGTTGTGATTCTTGCGCCGGGCCCTGACACCGTCCTGGTGACCAAGAACGCCATCCTCCACGGTCGGGGCGCGGCGCTGGGAACGTCGTTCGGCGTTAATACCGGCCTGCTGATCTGGACGGTCGCGGCGGCTTTTGGCGTCGCCGCAATCGTGCGTGAATCGGCGATCGCGTTCACCGTCCTGAAGCTGATCGGCGCCGTCTACCTCACCTGGCTCGGGGTGCAGGCGCTGCGGGCCGCCCGCCACCGCGCCTCCCACGAGTCGCTTCGCGGCACCAGCTCACGCGAGCGGCTTACTCCCCTGATGGGATTTCGCCAGGGGCTTTTCAGCGATCTCTCTAACCCCAAGATCGCGGTGTTCTTCACCAGTTTGCTGCCGCAGTTCGTCTCCTCCAAGGAGCCGGTGCTGCTGCCGTTCCTGTTGCTCGGAGGCCTGTTCGTCGTGATGACGCTCGTGTGGCTGTCCACTTACGCGCTGCTCGCGGCAAGGATCTCCGGCGTCCTCACCCGTCCGCGGGTCAGAGCTGTACTTGACGGCCTGACAGGCATCGTGCTGATTGGCTTCGGCGTACGTCTCGCGCTCGAGCACCGCTAGCGTCGCGCCCGTCCCCGGTTGGGCTTCATCGCCCTTCGAGCCAAGGGCCGGCGCCACCTAGGGACTCTGGTGTGATTCGGGTGATCCATCCAGGTGGAGGATCCTCGTCCGGAGGAAACGTCGAATCGGGACCGATATAGACCCGAGCAAGGCGGCGAAGCAGTTCGGCCGCCCCTCCCGGCTCGATCCGGGCTCGTCCGTGAACCACCAGGTACTCCCGCAAACCGATCGGATACAGGCCCAGTCCTACGATCGACAGCGACACTCGCGGGTCATGCTCGATGTTGCGGAGCTTGCGGAAACGACGCAGGCTCGCGAACACGATCTCATCCTGGTCGAGGGCAACCCACGCGAGCGTGACGTGCGGACTTCCGTCCCGGTTCAACGTAACCAGATGCGCGACGTGATCTGACTCGATCACCGCCCGCGCCGAAGGAGTTAGGACAGTCATCTCGGGGTCTCCTGTACGCGTCTCGCGTTGCCGTAACTGCGAATCGCGAGCTTATCCGCCTTCCGGCGGCGCGTTGTCGCAGGCAAAGCGTTGGATACTCTCCTGCAAGCGACAAGGAGTGAGACGATGAGGCTCGAGGGGCTCCACCACGTCACGATGATCACCGCCGACGCGCACCGGAACGTCGAGTTCTATGCAGAGGTGCTGGGGCTGCGGCTGGTGAAGAAGACGGTCAACTTCGACCAGCCAGACGCCTACCACCTGTATTTCGGCGATGAACGCGGCACGCCCGGCTCGATCCTCACCTGGTTCGAGTTCCCGGGCGCCGCCCCTGGTCGCGCTGGGGCGGGGATGATCCACCTGCTCGAGCTCGGCGTCGGATCGGAGGCCTCGCTCGAGTTCTGGGCCGAGCGCCTGCGCGCTCGCGGCTACGCGTCTTGGAGTGAGGCCCGCTCGCTGCGGTTCGCCGACTACGAGGGCCTCGCGTTCGCGCTCGCCGTCGCCGGGGGCGAGAACCCCCCATTGCGTGCCGAGCACCCCGAGATCCCGCCGGAGCACGCGATCCTCGGCGTCACCGGCGCGCGCGCCTACGCCCCGGAGCGGGCGGCGCAGGACACGCTGCTGACGGAAGTCCTCGGGTTCACCCATCTGGGCGAGGAGGAGTACCGCCTCGACGGCGCGCGGCGCCGTTTTCTTTGGGCTTACGATCCCGCGCCCGCCGAGGAGGGGCTGCAGGGCGCGGGCAGCGTTCACCACATCGCCTGGGCCTGCCGGGACCAGGATCAGCTGTCCTGGCAGCGGCTGCTGCGCGAAGCGGGCAGTCGGGTCACGGAGGTCCTCGACCGCGACTACTTCACCTCGATCTACTTCCGCGAGCCGCGCCTTGTCCTGTTCGAGCTCGCCACGCTGTCGCCCGGTTTCGCCGTCGACGAGGATCCCGAGCACCTCGGCGAAGAGCTCCGGCTGCCAGCCCAGCATGAGCATCTGCGCTCGCGGATCGCGCAGCTGCTGACCCCGGTCGAGAACCCACGCGTGGTTCGCCGCCAGCGGATCGGCGCATGAGCCATCGCTGAGGCGCTTACCTCAACTGCAGCCACCCTTGAGCGAGCTCTTCTACGCCGAGCGGCCGGCCTCTGGCGAGGCAGCCGGGATGCTGATTCTCCACCATGGACGCGGAAGCAACGAGCAGGACCTGCTTGCGCTCGCCGATCTGCTTGACGAGCAGCGGCGACTGCAGGTAGTGGCTCCACGGGCGCCGCTGCAGCTTGCCGGATCGCCGGGCTACCACTGGTATGTCGTCCCGCGGGTCGGCTATCCGGATCCGGTCACCTTTCACCAGGCGCTTGAGAAGCTCGCCGCGCTCCACGACGGCCTGTGGGCCCGGACAGGGATTCCGCCTGAGCGCACCGTTCTCGGCGGTTTCTCGATGGGGACGGTGATGAGCTATTCAACTGGGCTCCGGCACCAACGCCCGGCTGTAGCGGGGATTCTCGCCTTCTCCGGCTTCGTCCCGGTCGTGGACGGTTGGGAGCCCTCGCTCGAGGATCGCGAGCACACGCGCGTATCCATCTCCCATGGCCGCCAAGATCCCGTGATCGACGTCGGCTTTGCCCGGCGCGCTCGAGACCTACTGGCTTCTGGCGGCCTCGAGGTCGACTATCACGAGCACGAGCTGGGTCATCAGATCGAAGCCACCAGTCTGGAGGCCGCGACCGGCTGGCTCGCCCGCACGCTTGCGAACCTGTAGGCGGGACGCCGCAGGCCGGCGGAGCGCAGCTCCTCAGCCCGGCTGTACCGGCGAACCGCTAGCCCTGACCCCGGTGGGGCCGCGGCCATTGCCCTCGACCGCCGGCACGTCGGGGTTGTTGCGCTGCGACTCGATCTCGCGGATCGCCGGCAGCGGTCCGGCGGCGGTGAAGATGCCACTCCGTCCGGCGATCAAGAGCTCCTCCGCCGGGAACCTCGTGATCACCTCGCAGCCGTCGCTCGTTACCACCATCTCCTCTTCGATGCGTGCGGCCGACCAGCCGTCCGACGCCGGCCAGAATGTCTCCAGCGCGAACACCATGCCCTCCTCGATCACCTCGGGGTGGTCGATCGATGTCAGCCGGCTGATGATCGGCTTCTCCCAGATCGAGAGTCCGATTCCATGGCCGAACTGCAGCGCGAACGCCGCTTCCTCATTTGGAAAGCCGAACTCCTCGGCCCGGGGCCAGACCGACACCACCTCGTCGGTGGTGACGCCTGGCCGTATCTTGGCGATCGCCTGATCGAGGATGTCGCGGCAACGCTTGTAGGCGTCGAGCAGCGCGCGCGATGCACTCGTAACCGCGAACGTGCGGTAATAACAGGTGCGATACCCAAGATGGCTGTGGAGGATGTCGAAGTAGGCGGGGTCTCCAGGCCGCAGCACGCGGTCGGAATAGACGTGCGGATGCGGGCTGCAGCGCTCGCCCGAGATCGCGTTGACGCCTTCGACGTGCTCTGAGCCGAGGTCGTAGAGAACCTTGTTGACCAGGCCGACGCACTCGTTCTCCCGCATGCCGGGTTTCAAGGCCCGGTAGAGCTCGTCGTACGCGGCGTCGACCATCATGCATGAGTGGTCGAGCAGCGAAATCTCGTCCCGGGTCTTGATCAGCCGCGCTTGCGCCAGCAGTTGCTGTCCGTCGACGACCTCGATCCCTTCGCGCTGGAGCGCGAACAGGATCGGTGGCTCGATCACGTCGACCCCGACTGGCTCGCCGAGTAGCCCGCGCGCCTCCAGCGAGAGCTTGATCTTGCGAGCGACATCCTCCGCGCGGCCAGACTCAGGCGACATCGCGCCGCGCATCGTTGAGATACCGGCCGGGGACCGTCCCTTCAGCCATGGGCAATAGAGCTCGTGGTGACGGGCAGCCGATCCGAAGTCCCAGAGGACCGGGTCGTCATTCTGAGCGAGCAGCGTGAAGCGGGTCAGCTTGTCCATCGCCCAGGTGCCGATATGGGTCGCGGTGATGTACCGCACGTTGTTCATGTCGAAGCACAGGAGCGCTCCTAGATCCGACTCAGCCAGCTGTTGCTTGATGCGATCAAGCCGCTCATGGCGAAGCCGGTCGATATCGACGCGCTGTTCCCAGTCGACGGCATTGAGTCCGTAGGTCTTGCCCATCTCGGTCCTTTCTCGTCGTCTCTCGTCAAACGCTCCCGGAGCGCTTCTGGCCTGTCAAGTCGCGCCGCGGCGAGGGTGTGCGGGCCTGGAGCGGCGAGCGGGCGTCCCGGCCCGGAGCGGCGTGGCTAGCCGGCCCGGACCGGCGAGCGGGGCGGCTACAGCCTGGAAAACGTCCCACTCGACGCCCTTCAAAAGTCGACTGGGTTGTTTGCCTTGTACCTGAAGGGAAACGCCCCCCTCGCCGATTTGGCCGCGTCCGTTGGGACGTTTTCCGGGTCGAGGTTTCGGTCGCGCCGCGTCGGGCGTCCCGCCGGGTCCCGGTCCCGACCAGCCGGCCACGCCGCCGCCCGGTCACGCCGAGCCGACCACGCCGGAGAACAAGACGACGCTCATTCGACTCGGTCAATCACCGGATCCGGATGCTCGCCGAGATACTCGACCCATCTCGTCTTCACGCATGGGTAGTGCTTGGATGCCTCGACGAGATCCATGAAGCCGACGATATTGTGCTCGAAGCGCTCCTGCAGCTGGGTGTCGACCAGGTGGCTTTCGTCGTCAAAGGCCTGATGAGCCCGCGCCAGCGAGAACATATCGGGATACAACCGCGACCCGAGATGCTCGAGCGGCACGCGGAGCGCCCACAGGCCCCGATTGCCGCCCGCCATCGAGGGAGACGCGGACATCAGCAGTCCGTGGCGCTCGTTGAACGGTTGCGGGCTGAACCGCGAGACCCAGTCGATCGAGTTCTTCAGCACTCCGGGAAAAGAGAAGTTGTATTCGGGGCTGGCGATAACGAACGCATCGCTGGCGGTGATGCGGTCGCGAAACTCCTCGCTCGTCTGGGGGAAGCCTTCGCTCTCCTGCACATCGGCGTCATAGGACGGCGCGTCGAAGTCGGACATCTTCGCCACGTCGACCTCGCCTCCGTTGGCCGTGATCGTCTCCGCTGCCAGCCTCGCAAGCCGCTCGTTGAGTGCGCCGCTGCGTAGCGAGGCTGAGAACACGAGAAACCGGACCGGTTCGCGGGGTTGTACACCACTCATCACTGGGCCTCCATCGCTTACCACCTCGCTTTGCGTGTGTCTGCTCGATCTTCTCAATCCGAGCCGCCGCGCTGCCGTTGGTGGGACCAAGCACCATCCCACCGTCTGATAGGCTGGCTAAATGGTCTCAAAGTCAGCTCCATGGGGCACGGCGAGAAACCGGCTGTTGGACTGGTATGACCCGGCACCGCTGGCGGCTGCCGCGGCTGAGCTGTCCGGGCGTGAGCTGCTGGAAGCGATCGTCGACGGTCGTCTGCCGCCCCCGCCGATCGCGAGCCTAATGGGCTACCGCCTGGTATCCGTCGGAGACGGTGAGGCGCTGGTTCGCTGCACCCCGGATGAGTCGACCTACAACCCGAGTGGTTCCGTCCACGGCGGGTTGCTGTGCACGCTTCTCGACACCGCCGCGGGCTGCGCAGTCCACACCCAGCTCCCGGCCGCCGCCTCCTTCTCCTCGATCGAGATCAAGGTGAGCTTCCTCAAGCCTCTTCGTGCGGACGTTGGCGAGATCGAGGTTCACGGGCGCGTGATGCGGGTGGGCCGCCGAGTCGCCTTCGCGCAAGCGCACGCGCGCGACCGCGATGGGGAACTCGTCGGCCACGCCACTAGCTCGATTTCGGTGCTGCGGCGGTGAGCAGATTTCCGGCGCCCCCGCCGTAACCCGACCACAACCACCCACCGGGCCCCGGCTGCAACCCCGACGCCAACCGCCCACCGCGACCCACGAGAGCAATTGGACCTCGAGCTGATCAACTTCGATAACCCGACCGAGGTGCGCACCTTCGAGAAGGGGAAATTCGAGCTCTATCGCGTCGGCCCGATGACGCTCGGGCGCGCCAGCTACGAGCCGGGATGGAAGTGGTCCGAGCACGTTGGCAGCGCGACTGGCGCGACCCTCTGTCCGGTCGAGCATGTCGGCCTCGTGCTGAGTGGCCGGGCGGTCGCGAAAATGGACGATGGCCGCGAGATCGTGATGGGACCGGGAGACTTCTTCTACGTTCCGCCCGGTCACGACAGCTGGGTTGTGGGCGATCAGCCGTATGTCTCGCTGCACATTCTCGGCAGTCAGCACTACGCCGCCTGAACCAGGCGCGGCTGCAACGCCACTACCGCACGACCTCCCGCGAGCGTACGAGGTCATCATTCACGACGCAGAGCGAACTCACCTCCGGACCAAGCGAGGACCGATGTCAACCGCCACTCCCGCGACGTTGTTCGAAAACCTCGGGCACGCGCTGTCGACCGATTACTTCTTCTTGCGCGAGCAGCTCACCCACCAGCAGCTGAACGTGCTTCGGCTGGTGCGCGAGTTCGTCGACGATGAGGTCCTCCCGGTGATCGGCGGCTACTGGGAGCGTGCCGAGCTGCCATGGCCATTGATCAGGCGCCTCGGCGAGCTGGGAATCGTCGGTGAGGAGATCCAGGGCTACGGCTGCCCGGGCCTTGACCCGATCTCCTGCGGCCTGTTGCACATGGAGCTCAACCGCGGCGACGGCAGCCTCGGGACGGTGCTTGGAGTGCAGTCGGGGCTGGCGATGAAGTCGATCGCCTTGCTCGGCTCAGAGGAACAGAAGCAGCGCTGGCTCGGGCCGATGGCGGCGCTCGAGCAGCTGGGAGCATTCGCCCTGACCGAACCCGGCCACGGCTCTGACTCGGTGGCGCTTGAAAGCAGCGCGCGGCGCGACGGCGACGGCTATGTGATCAACGGCGCCAAGCGCTGGATTGGCAACGGCACCCTGGCCGACGCGGTGGTGGTGTGGGCACGCGGCGAGGACCGGCAGGTTCAGGGGTTCCTGGTCGAGAAGGACACTCCGGGCTTCGACGCACAGGTGATCGAGGGCAAGGGCTCACTGCGCGCGATCTGGCAGGCCCAGATCACGATGGAGGATGTTCGCATCCCCATCGAGAACCGCCTCCCCGGCGCGAGGAGCTTCAAGGACGCGGGCAAGATCCTTGCCGGCACCCGGAGCACCTGCGCTTGGGCGGCGCTCGGCCATGCGGTCGCCGCGTATGAGACCGCGCTCACTTACTCAAAGCGCCGGGAGCAGTTCGGACGTCCACTGTGCAGCTTCCAGCTGATCCAGCATCGGCTGGTCAAGATGCTCGCCGAGATCACCGCTATGCAGCTCTACTGCCTGCAGATCGGACGACTCGCCGAGCGAGGGCACATGACCGACACGATCGCGGGGCTGGCGAAGTTGAACAACACCAGCAAGGCCCGGCAGATCTGCGCCGACGCCCGAGACATGCTGGGCGGTAACGGGATCCTGCTCGAAAACCACGTCATCCGCCACATGGCGGACATCGAAGCGATTCATACCTACGAAGGCACGGAGACGATGCAAACCCTGATTGTGGGCCGCGACATCACCGGCGTCGGCGCGTTCGCCTGAGGCTAGTCCCGGCGCGGCGACCAGGCCGGAAGCGCCTGCCCCAGCGCAGAGAACGCATCGGGGTCGAGCCCGCGGCCGGCGTCGCGGCGCATCAGCTCGAGGACCTCATCGGCGCTCAGCGCGGATCGATATGGCCGGTCGGCGCTGAGCGCCTCGGCGACGTCCGCGACGGCAAGGATCCGCGCCATCGGGCCAAGTTCCGAGGCGGTAAGCCCGGCGTAGTAGCCACTGCCATCGAGGCGCTCGTGGTGAGCGGCGGCGACGCCCGCGAGCTCGGCAAAGGCGCTTACCCGCGTGAGAATCTCCCGTGACCAGCGGGGATGGGCGCGCATCACGGTCCACTCCCGCTCCGTCAGCCGAGCCGGCTTGTCGAGTATCTGGTTGGACACGCCGAGCTTGCCCAGGTCGTGCAGCAGCGCCGCACGGCGCACCGTCGCGCGCGCGTCCGCGGAAAGGCCGAGCAGCGAAGAGAGCGCGACCGCGAGCTCGGCCACCCCGGCCGAGTGTCGGGCGGTGTACGGCGACTTCGCGTCGACGAGCCGCGGATCGAACCAGCTTCCGCGCCGCCGCCGCGCAATCGCGCAGGCCGCGGACGCTCCGCCCCGCTGCCAGCACACCTCGGCGGTCTGGGCCAGACATAGGATCCGCCCGGCGGTAGAGATCGCCTCTCCGGACTTCCCGGCCGGATACCCGCCGCCGTCCCAGTGCTCGTCGAGGTCTTCGATCGCGGACACCGCCGCCTCGCTCAAGCCGATCTCGCGGACCACAGCCGATCCGCGTTCGCAGCGCAGCTCGACCGACCTTGGCGGCGGTAGACGAGCAGCCCGCGTCCTTCAGCAACAGCGCGTAGAAGATCGACGAGCTGCTTGCCTCGTCGAGCCCGAGCGACGCGGCGAGCCGCATACCGATCAGGCAGCTGCGCTCGGCGTGACCGCGCGGTTGACCTTCGGTGATGTCGAGCGCGTGCGAGAGCCCCGCCAGCACCTCTGATAACCGCAGCTCTCGATCCCGAGCGATTGCCGACGAGGACCCGGCACGAGGTGAGCGCATCGTCACGAGGCCGCCTCAGGTGGTCCGCCGGCCGCAGCGAGGAGCTCGACTGCCCGGCGCTCTAGATAGGATCGCGCCGAGCAATTCGATCGGAGCTTAGAGTGGCTGATAACCCTATTTTCCTGTTTGTGGCCGCGTATGGATCCGAAGCGGATGCGCGCGCTGACTATGAGGCCGTGAGAGACCTCCACGCCGCGGGACTGGTTGGAACCTACGACGCCGCGATCGTCACCAAATCAGGTGGCAAGGTGCACGTCCACAAGCACGAGAAGCCAACTCAACACGGAGCCTGGACGGGACTAGGCGTCGGCGCACTTGTCGGAATCCTGTTTCCGCCGTCGATCATCGCCTCGGGGGTCGTGGGTGCTGCGGCTGGGGGACTGGTCGGCCACTTGTGGGGCGGGATGTCGCGCGCCGACGTCAAGGAGATCGGCGAGCTGCTCGACGAGGGAGAGGCGGGACTGGTCGTAATCGGCACCTCGAAGGTCGAAGAGCAGATCGCGAAGGCGCTCGAGCGAGCCCAGCGGCAGATCACCAAGGAGCTCGACGCCAACTCCGACGAGCTCGAGCAGCAGCTCTCGAAAGCGAGCGCATAAGCCTCGATCGTGGCGACGGGCAGGGCGCTCGAGCCGTCCACCGCGGCGCCGCTCGGCGCCCGCGCCGACGCCGGCGGCACGAGCTTCGCGCTGTTCAGCAGCGTGGCCGAGGCCGCCGAGCTGTGCCTGTTCGATGCCGCCGGTGAGGAGACGCGCCTCCCTCTGGACCAGGGCGACGGGTTTGTCTGGCAGGGCTATGCCCCCGGCGTGGGGCCGGGCCAGCGCTGCGGGTTCCGTGTCCATGGGCCCTGGGATCCCGCTGCGGGCGCGCGCTGCAACCCCGCGAAGCTGCTGCTCGACCCGTACGCGCGCGCAATCTCGGGAGCGGTCCCGTGGCATCCGGCGGTATTCGGCCACGCCGCCGACGACCCACGGCGAGCGGACGGCAGCGACTCGGCGCCATACGTGCCACGGTCGCTGGTGGCAGCGGAGGAGTACGACTGGGGCGAGGACCGCCGGCCAGGCCGCGCGATGGCGGACTCGATCTTCTACGAGGTCCACGTGAAAGGGCTTCACCAAGCTCCACCCCGAGGTGCCGGAAGAGCTGCGCGGCACCTACGCCGGGGGTGGCGCATCCCGCCGCGATCGCACACCTGCAGCGGCTCGGTGTGACCGCCGTCGAGTTGCTTCCGGTGCACCAGTTCGTACACGAGCAACAGCTCGTCGAGCGCGGGCTACGCAACTACTGGGGCTACCAGTCGATCGGCGACTTCGCGCCCCACAACGAGTACTCCTCGGCGGCCCGGAAGGGGGCCAGGTCGATGACTTTCGCGAGATGGTCCGGGTCCTGCACGCCGCCGGACTGGAAGTGATCCTCGACGTCGTCTTCAACCACACTGCGGAGGGCAGCGAATCGGGGCCGACGTTGTGCTTCCGGGGAATCGATAACGCCACCTACTACCGCCTCGCGGAAGACCGCTCGTGCTACGTCGATGACACCGGCTGCGGCAACACCGTTGACGTTCACCTCCCCCAACCGCTGCGGCTGGTGATGGACGCGCTGCGCTATTGGGTGCAAGAGATGCATGTCGATGGCTTTCGCATTGACCTCGCGGCGAGCCTGGGACGCACGGAGAGCGACTTCGACCCCCACTCGGTGTTTCTCGAAACGGTCGGCCAGGATCCGGCGCTGGCGGCGGTGAAGCTGATCGCCGAACCGTGGGACGTCGGCTGGGGCGGCTACGACCTCGGCCAGTTCCCTCCCGGCTGGAGCGAATCGGAATGGCAAGTATCGGGACACGGTGCGCCACTTCTGGCGCGGAGCGGCCGGCACCTCCCCGATCTCGCCACTCGCATCAGCGGCTCGAGCGATCTGTTCGGGCACGGCGGGCGGCGTCCGACCGCGTCGGTGAACATCGTCACCGTGCATGACGGTTTCACGCTCGCCGACCTGGTCAGCTACGACAGCAAGCACAACGAGGCCAACGGCGAGCATAACCGTGACGGCACCGATGACAACCGGAGCTAGAACTGCGGCGTCAGGGGGCGACGAAAGACCCCGAGGTGGTTGCGCTTCGGAACCGACAGCGGCGCAACTTCCTCGCCACGCTGCTGCTGTCGGAGGGCGTTCCGTTGCTGCTGGGCGGCGATGAGTTCGCGCGGACACAGGCCGGCAACAACAACGCCTACTGCCAGGACAACGAGCTGACCTGGTTTGACTGGGGTCAAGTCGCGCGAGCCGGCGAGCTGATCGAGTTCGTGGCCGCCGTCATCGATTTGCGCCACAAGCACCCGGTGTTCCGCCGCCGGCAGTTCTTTCGCGACGCATCCGCGGCGGCCGGGGGCCGCGTCGACCTCGACTGGTACCGACCGGATGGCGGCGTGATGACCGCGGAGGACTGGGGCGCCTCTTACGCGAGAGCGATCACGATGGCGTTGAGCGGCACGACGGGCGACACGGGAAGCGCCGATGACTCGTTCTTGGTGATGCTGAACGCGTGGTGGGAGCCGCTCGAGTTCGAGCTTCCGGAGTCGCTGCGCGGCTTCGAGTGGCACCGCGAGCTCGACAGGGCCCAGGACGGCCCGACTGCGCTGACGCTCGACGGCACGGGATCGCTGACGGTGAGCGCCCGTTCGCTGGTGCCCCTGCGCGCGGCTGGGCCGCGAACGAGCCCATAGTCAGTTGCGCCCCGGGTGTAGTTTGCGGCGATGACCTCCTCCTCCGAAAAACACTTCGGCCTCACCGGGCTCGCGACGATGGGCGCGAACCTCGCGCGCAACGTGGCCCACCACAACATCCCGGTCGCGGTCCACAACCGCACCACCAGCCGCATGCAGAGGTTCATGGACGAGCATGGCTCGGAGGGACCGCTGAGCGGCCACGAGTCGGTTGCGGACTGGGTCGGCGCCCTGGCCCGGCCACGGGTGCTGATGAGCATGGTGCAGGCCGGCCCGGCGACGGACGCCGTGATCGACGAGATCGCGCCCGCGCTCGATTCCGGCGACGTGCTGATCGACGGTGGCAACGCGAACTTCCGGGACACTCAACGCCGGCATGCCGCACTCGCCGAACAGGGAATCCATTTCCTCGGGGTCGGTGTCTCGGGCGGCGAAGAGGGGGCGCTGAACGGTCCGAGCATCATGCCCGGTGGAGACCGCGAGCCCTACGACGAATCCGTCAAGCAGATCTTCGAGGCGATTGCCGCGCAGGTGGACGGCACGCCCTGCTGCACGTATGTCGGCGCCGACGGTGCCGGGCACTACGTGAAGATGGTCCACAACGGCATCGAGTACGCCGATATGCAGCTGATCGCTGAGAGCTACGACCTGCTGCGCAATGGGGTGGGGCTGGAGGTTCCCGAGATCGCGCAGCGCTTTCAGTCTTGGAACGAATCCGAGCTCGAGTCGTTCTTGATCGAGATCTCGGCGCGGGTGCTCGCGAAGACCGACGAGGCGACCGGCAAGCCGTTGGTCGACGTGATCCTCGATGCGGCCGAGCAGAAGGGAACGGGACGCTGGACCGCTGAGAACGCACTCGAGCTCGGGGTTCCGCTGACCGGGATCACCGAGGCGGTGTTCGCGCGGACGCTGAGCGCGCTGAAGACCCAGCGCGAGGCCGCCGCCGGCCGGCTCGCCGGTCCGTCCGCTTCCGGCAACGGCGATCAGTCGCTGGCCGACGATCTCGAGCATGCGCTGTATGCGTCGAAGATCGTCTCCTACGCGCAAGGCTTCGCGCAGATGGCGGCGGCCGCCGACGACGAGGGCTGGAACATCCACCTCGGCTCGATGGCCACGATATGGCGAGGCGGATGCATCATCCGAGCTCGGTTCCTGGACCGCATCCGCGAGGCCTACGACGACGAGCCCAAGCTCGCGAACCTGATGCTCGCCGAGTTCTTCGCCAAGGCGCTGGCCGAGGCCCAGGATCCATGGCGCCGAGTGGTCGCGCGGGCGGCCGAGCTGGGAATCCCTACCCCGGCCTTCGCCTCTTCGCTGGCCTACTACGACGGCTACCGGCGCGCGCGCGGGCCCGCGAGCTTGATTCAAGGCCTCCGAGACCTGTTCGGCGCCCACACCTATCGTCGCTCCGATCGAGATGGCACGTTCCATACGATGTGGGGCGAGGACGGACGCGAAGTGGAAGCCTGACTCGCCTGCACCATCTGCGGCCTCGAGCCGAGGGGTTACAAACCTGCCTAACTTCCGCCTTTGCATAGGCACGAAGCTCTGGCCACCGTAGGGTGTTCCCTATTGGCATTCACCCACGGTCAGACCGATAGGCTTCCGCCGGCAGTCACCGGCATCGTCGACTCGGGGTGTTCAGTAAGTGTCGTCGCGTTTGCGCTCAGCTCGTGCTCATCTCCTCGTGCCCCTGGGGGCGCTGAGCATCAGCATGCTCGCGCTGGTCTACGGCGCCGGCCTGGCGCACGCCGCCGCCCCGACGCTGGTGCAGCAAGATCTGATCACCAGCAAGGCATCGTCGGTTCCGTCCGCGAACGCCTGGGGCGCCAACGCCGATCGCCTGGTCCGGACCAGGAACGGCGACCTGTATACGACCTATGTGACCAAGGGGCCGGATAGTGAACACTTCCACTGGGTGCTCGCCAAGCGGCCCGCCGGGCGCAGCCGCTGGAAGGTAGTGACCTCGGGCGTCACCGCCCACGAACCGGGCAACCCACCCGTGGTGCTCGTGTCGCCCTCCGGAACGGTGTTCGTAGTCACCATCTCACCGTGGAACAGCGCCGGGCGCGGCGCACCGGAGATCTGGAGCTCGGCGACCGGACGTCAAACGATCGTCCGCGGCCACTGGCTGACAGGCAAGGCGATCGTGGAGGCCGGTTCTCTGTACCCCGCCGCGAGCATCGACTCGCACGGCGACTCATTCATCTGGGAGAACGTTCCCTGTCCCTACTTCCGGTATCTGAACGGGACGCGGATTCACTGCAAGAGTGTCGATGTGCCAGGCACGGTCGACTGGGGTTACCGCCGTGCCGGCAGCAGTGTTTGGCACGCGGAGCAATTAGTGAGCGCGTACCGCTATGCGTACGACTTTTTGCTGCCGCAAGGGCTGAGTGATCTCAGAGTGGTGGGAACGCGAGACATCTTGCAAGCGCCCTTCGAAGCACCTTACGCCTGCCCCAACGGCACCCATTACTGCTTCGACCAGACGGTGCAGATGCAGTGGACGAACCTGAACCGCCCCCCGACATCGGTCATCGTGGGGCGCGCAGCGACCAGCGCGCGTGGTTACAAGGGCGATCATCGCGCCTCCGCCGAGGACGCGTACGTCGACACAGAGGGGCGCACTCACATCCTGGTCAGCGTCAGCGACGCCGGCACCCACGGCGACTATGAGAACGACCAGCTGGTGATCGGCGCTGGTGGCGCCGTCGAGGACGTCGTCTACGGCAGCGTCCCATACCCCAACCTGTCGCGGATCGTGCAAGATCTTGACGGACGGTTTTGGATTTACTCGGTCGGCCCGAATCTGGTCAATCACCGTCGCTGCGACGTGTTCATCGCCGGGGCCGTACCGGGGAGCACCGATGGAACCGTCCTCGACCCGGCGACCGTGATTCCGCTCGCCAGCCGCTACAACTGCAGCGGCGAGACGCGCAATTACGATGTCTCCACGAGGTCGGGGACGGCGCGCGCGAACTACATCGATGGCGTCGTGGCGACCAACGGCGGCGCCGACTGGGTTCACTACCGGATCGCCCTGCCTTCCGCCCCGGTCGCGGCCACGCGGCGCTGAAGCTGTTGGTCTCGCGGCGCCGCGCTGCCTGCGGCGCCGAGAGGTATCGTAAGCAGCCCAGGCGATCGAGGAGGAGCGCGAGTGAGCAGCCAGATCAACCACGTCAGCGTCAACGCACGTGATCTCCAGGAGTCGACGGACTTCTATGTCGAGCTGCTCGGCGCCGAGCCGATTCCCACCCCTAACTTCGGGATCCCGGTTCAGTGGTTGGCGCTAGGCGACACGCAGCTGCACCTGTTCGAGCGTGACATCCAGCCGACGAGCCACCACCATCTCGGGATCACCGTCGAGGACGTTGAGCCGGTCTACCGGGCCGCGGAGCGACGCGGCGCCCTGGACCGCGAAGCGTTCGGCAACCACCTCGTCGAGCTGCCGGGCGACGTCGTGCAACTCTACATCCGCGATCCCGCCGGCAACCTGGTCGAGCTCGACCACCACGGCGCCGACCGGCTGCCCGAGGACCTGCGCGCGCAGCTCAGAAGGCTCTGGGACTTCAATCCCCAGAGCGAGGAGAACATGCGCGGGCGCCTGTTCGTGTACAGCTAAGGCGGTCGCCCCTGGGCACTCTCAGCTGAGAGCGCCCAGATTGGAACGCCGCTTCCTACGCGCGATTGGCCCGCCCCGCCAGCAACTCGCGAGCTTCGGCGCTCGCGCCGTTGATCGCAGCGCCATCGCCGCCCTCGAGGCCCGCTGCGACGCGGGCGCCCAGGTCCGCGTCGACCTTCGACCAGTATGCGATCACGCGCGCCTGCATGGCGGGCGTGACGTCTTGGCTCGCGTGGCCGACGATGTTCTCGACCAGGTGATCGCGGTCGGTGTCGCTCATCACCTCTCGATACATCGTGCCGGGCTGGCCGAAATCGTCATCCTCGGCGTGCTTCTCGTAGGCGTAGCGCCCGAGCTCGCCCGCGGGAACCTGCCAGAACAGGTCGGAGCCGCGCTCCGGGTCGGCCTGCGGGCCGCCGAATGAGTTCGGCGCGTATACCGGCTGATTGCCGGCATGGTGGTAGGTCATCGCGCCATCCTTGTTGTAGGAGTGGACGGGCGACTTCGGGGAGTTGATCGGCAGCTGCTCGTAGTTGGGGCCGATCCGGTGCAGATGCGTGTCGTGGTAGGAGAAGATCCGCGCCATCAGCATCTTGTCGGGGCTGAGACCGGTCCCGGGAACGAGGTTCGCGGGCGAGAAGCCGGCCTGCTCGACCTCCGCGAAGAAGTTCTCCGGATTGCGATCGAGTACCAGACGGCCGACCTGGATCGGGGGATAGTCAGAATGCGGCCACACCTTGGTCAGGTCGAACGGGTTGAAGCGGTAATCGGCCGCCTCGTCGAACGGCATGATCTGCATCTCCAGCCGCCACTCCGGCGCGTCGCCGCCGGCGATCGCGTTGAACAGATCGCGGCGGTGGAAATCGGGATCGTCGGCCGTCATCGCCTTCGCCTCGGCGTCGGTGAAGTTCTCGATTCCCTGGACCGTCTTGAAGTGGTACTTCACCCAGAACCGCTCGCCCACGGCGTTGATCCAGGAGTAGGTATGCGAGCTGTAGCCGTTCTGATGGCGCCAGGTCCGCGGGGTGCCGCGGTCGGACATCAGGATCGTGACCTGATGCGCGCTCTCGGGCGAGAGGGTCCAGAAGTCCCACTGCATGTCGTTGCTTCGCAAACCGGTGTCCGGAAGGCGCTTCTGGGAGTGGATGAAGTCTTGGAACTTCGAGGGGTCGCGGACGAAGAACACCGGCGTGTTGTTGCCGACGAGGTCGTGGTTGCCCTCCTCGGTGTAGATCTTGATCGCGAATCCACGCGGGTCACGAACCGTGTCGGCGAAGCCCTGCTCTCCGGCGACGGTCGAGAAGCGCAGGAACACCGGAGAGCGCTTGCCCGGCTGGAGGAAGTTCGCCTTCGTGTACTGGCTGACGTCTTCGGTCACCTCGAAGAACCCGTGCGCACCTCCCCCTTTGGCGTGCACCACTCTCTCTGGCACGCGCTCTCGGTTGAAGTGCTGCATTTTCTGCACGACATAGTGATCGTGCAGCGGGATCGGGCCGCCGGCGCCAACGGTTGCGGAGAACTCGTCGCTGGTCGCTGGGAGTCCGGAATCAGTTGTCGTCTTTGGGCGCTCTGAATCGCTCACTGGCATGTCTCCTTTTGAGCCTGGACCTGCTCCCTCTCCGGATACCCAGTCTAGGCCTGCCTGATCGTGGCCCACGGTTAGATTCGCGCCCTGCGGAAACCCCTGCCGAGTGGGAGGCGCGCCCGCCCGGATGGAGGCGCGATCGACTGCCGCCCCCGATGGACGCGCGACCAACCGCCCGCCCTCTGCGCGAACTCTTGCGAGTTGTGTCCACCCCTCGGACATAAATCGCGAAAGTTCGTCATTGGGGGCCGCGATCGATACCCTCGGGCAGGGGCGCGCTCGACCCACGGCCGCGCCCATCGGCTTGGCTTGATCGCGGCGGTGGGCTAGGGTTGGCCCCGTGAGCCTGGACGATCGCCCCACAGCCGACGTTGATCGGATGCCGTCGCTGCCCCTGCGGCTCGGGATCTCGTGGCTCACCAACGCGCTCGTGCTGGGGGTGGTGGTGCTCGTGCTCGGCGGCGCGCACGTCTCAAACGCTGGCTCGCTGATCGTCGCCGCGGCCGTGTTCGGCGCGCTCAACACGCTGCTGAAGCCACTGTTGCGGCTCGTCACGCTGCCGCTGGCGATCCTCACCTTCGGGATCGCCTGGTTCTTCGTCTCGTTGCTGATGCTGGTGCTGACCAACGACATCGTCAGCGGCTTTTCGATCTCGGGTTTCTGGACGTTCGTGGCGGCCACGCTGATCGTCTGGATCGTCAACCTAGTGCTCGATCTGAGCCCGGGTCCGTGGCAGATCACCGGTCATCGCCGGCGTCTGAGACGCCCGGAGACGGGGTGAGAGGCTCCTACGGCGGGCGCTCGGAGGTCCCCGCCTGATGTTCCGCTCAGCGCCCGTCGACGGCTTCCGGCTGGCGTACGCCCGCCAAGGAGCGGGCGCTCCGGTGCTGATGCTGCACGGATGGCCGGGCGATCACCGCGACTGGCGCGAGGTGGCCGCGCTTCTCGCCGCTCGAGGCAGCGCCGCAGTTCGCCGGCGCGATCGCCGGCGCGCTGCACCACGCCTGATCCGGCCCAGCCGGGCTGGCCTGTATCCGCCTGATCGGGCCCAGCCGGCCGGCCTCTATCCGAGAAGTTCGCAGAACCGGGCGGCATCGACGTTGCCGCCTGAGAGCAGCACTCCCACCCGAGCGCCCGGCTCGAGCTTGAGCTTTCCGGCAAGCAACGCGGCGAGCCCAGCCGCTCCACCGGGCTCGAGCACGAGCTTTAGCTGCTCGAAGGCAAAGCGCATCGCCGCGACCAGGTCGGAGTCGGCGACGGTGACGATTCCGTCGAGCAGCTCGCTGTTGATCGCGAAGGTCAGCTCCCCCGGAGCGCTCACCTGGAGTGAGTCGGCGATCGTCCGCGGAACTTCAATCGCGATCGGCCGGCCGGCGGCCAGTGAGCGGCGATAGTCGTCGGCCGCCTCTGGCTCAACGCCGATCACGCGAGCTCCCGGACAGCAGGCCTTCATCGCGATCGCGCAACCGGCGATCAAGCCACCGCCGCTCACCGGAGCGAGCAGCAGGTCGAGTTCCCCGGCTTGCTCGAGCAACTCCAGCGCGGCCGTGCCCTGGCCGGCAATCACCAGCGGGTCGTCGAACGGACGGACCAGCTCGAGGCCCCGTTCCCGGCCGAGGCGCTGCGCGATCTGCTCCCGATCCTCGCTGTAGCGATCGTAGATCACGACCTCGGCGCCGTACGCGCGGGTCCGCTCGAGCTTCAGCGCCGGCGCGTCGGCGGGCATCACGATCGTCGCCCGGGTCCCGAGCAGCGAGGCGGCGAGCGCCACCGCCTGGGCGTGATTGCCGGAGGAGAACGCCAGCACGCCGCGCTGGCGATCGCCCTCCGGGATCGAGGCGATCTTGTTGTAGGCGCCACGGAACTTGAACGAGCCGGTGCGCTGCAGCGACTCCGCCTTCAGCAGCCCCCGAATCGAGAGCAGCTCATCGAGCGCCGCCGAGGGGGCCACCGGGGTGTGGTTTGCGACCGCCTGCAAGCGTCTCGCCGCGGCGCGTAGATCTTCGATTCCGATCACCCCGCGAAGATAGCCTCGGTGAGAGAATCCCGAGCGTGCCGTCCAGAGTGCGGGCGATGCAGGACGCGGATCTTCCCGCCGCATCCCTGGTCTCGGCTGCCGCTTTTGGAATCGATGTCAGCCGCGAGCAGGCAAGGGAGTTGTGGCAGGCGCGCGTCGCGTATACGTTGCGCTCGGATCCGCAGGGTTGTTTCGTCGCCGAGCGCGATGGGCGCGTGGTCGGCGCCGCTCAGGCGATGCGCCGGGAACGGCTGTGGTGCCTGTCGCTGTTCGCGGTCGATCCCCGTATGCAGGGTGCGGGGGCCGGGCGCGCGCTGCTCGACAGCGTGCTTCGGTACGGCGCCGACGGCGGCCCAGGCCTGATCGTGAGCTCCAACGATGCCCGCGCGCTGCGGCTGTATGCGCAGGCCGGATTCTCCCTGCTGCCGGCGTTCGACGCTCAAGGGCAGGTGCAGCGGCGGGCGCTTCCGCGACAAGATCCGAAGGTGCGTCCGGGCGGCGAGGCCGATCTGGAGGCACTCGCGGCGATCTCACGCGAGGTTCGCGGCGCGCCCCACACCGCCGAGGTCGAGTTCGCCTTGAGCCGCGGCGCCCTGCTGCTGGCCTCAGAGCAACGAGGGTTCGCCGTGGTCCAGCCGGGATACGGAGTATGGCTGCTGGTCGCGCGCGAGGAGCAAACGGCGAGGGCGCTGCTGTGGAGCGCGCTGGCGCTCGCCGACGGGCAAGGCGAGACGGCGGTACGGTGGATCATCGGGGGTCAGGACTGGGCGATCGATGTCGCCCTCGAGGCCGGCTTACGCCTCACCACCGCGGGTGCGCTGGCCGTCCGTGGGTCGCCGGGAACGCTTCATCCGTTCATCCCCAGCGGGCCATTCGCCTAGCTCAGCGACCCGCAGAATCGGTACCGGCGTCGCGCGCCCCCGCGCCCCCCGCGGAAGCACCGGGCTCGGCGGTTGCGCCCCCCGCGGAAGCGGAGCCGGTAGGCGGGCTACCGGCCGGGTGGTCAGGCCGAGCCAGCGCGATCGCCCCGACGATCACCGCCACGAACGCGAACACCTGCAGCGCGCCGAGGATGCCGGGGGGAACGGGCTCGTCGAGCACGATCGTCGAAGCGGCGATCGGGAGCGCGTTCGTCAGCAGGGTCGCGATGCCGGCAACCACCAGCGCTCCTCCTTTCTGATAGCCGAGCTGCAGCAGCGAGGTGCCGAGCGCGTATCCCACGATCAGTCCGATCGCGAACGCGAACCTGGCGCCGCCCTCGGTGGTCACCTTGGTCGAGATGTCACCGATCGAGAACAACAGTCCGCCCGCGATCCCGTAGGCGACCGCCGTGCCGACCAGCCTCCGGCCCACGCCGATCATCAACAGCGCCAGCGCGGCGGTCACCCCGAGCCAGATCACGATCGCCACCGCGGAGCCGGTGGCCTTGCCGCTGCTGTGACCGATCAGCGAGATCGCCAGGGCGATCAATCCAAGCACCGAGATCGCCGCCCCGAGCTCCTCGTGGCGGCGCAGCGGTCGCTTGGCGGATCGGGCCGAGGCGTATGCGAGCACGCCCAGTCCCCCGGCCCCCACGCTCTGGACAATCGCCAGCGGTGCGAGCGCGAGCGCCGCCACGAACAGCAGGAAGCCGCTGGTCTCCTCCGCGAATCCGCTCAGCCAGCTGCGGTTGGTCAGCAACAGGTGCAGCGACTGCAGCGGCCGATGCAGCGACATCGAGGGAAGCGCCGCGGCCGCGTGCTGTTCCCGAACGTAAGCCAGGTTGATGAGCGTCGTCGAGATCAGCTCGAGGACGACGGCGATTGCGATCTTCACGCCCACGCGGGCCGTCAGATAGCAGCCGAGGCGAGCGCGGTCAATCCCCGGGCTGAGCTCGAACTGCAGCGGCGGGGCCTGGGCCCAGGCCCCGCCTGACAGCGCTACTCAGCGGTGGGAGGGGTGGCGGCGGTCTTCGTGACGGTGATCTCGGGCCGGCTCCCGTCGGGGTCCGGCGGGAAGCGGCCGTCGGCATCCTCGGCCAGCGAGGAGAGGGCAGTCGCGAGGCCGCGCATATCCTCCACGAGCCGCTTGCGTTCGCCGCGGATCGCGCGCTTGTCCGCCTCGAGCTGGCGCAGCTGGCGATTGGCGTCCTCGGTGATCGCGACCGCGTTCGACGCGGCGTCCGAGATGCAGCGATCCGCCTCGGCCTGCGCCCGGCGCGTGGTCTCCTGCGCCTGATCATGAGCCGCGAGAAGAATCTTCGAGGTCTGCTCCCCGACCCGCTCGATCTCGGCATGCACCTCATGTCCCGTCGATGCCCGCGCGCGCAGGTCGGCAACCTCTCGGTCGAGCTCGATCAGCTCCTGCTCGAGGTCGCTCACGTACTCGTCGACCGCCTCGCTGTCATAGCCCTGACGCACGATCGAGAACCGCGGGGCGGTCACCTTCTCCGGCGACGGCGACGGCGACGGCGACTGCTCCGCGTCGAAGGGAGCGTTGGTCCGGCCGTTCGGCTTGGCAGCCGCCTCGGGACGCTCGGACATCGAAAACGTTTTCGTAAGACGATCGCCTAGATCGCCCAAAAGCGAACCCTGCGGGCGTCGCTTGGCCGGCTCCTCCGGCTTGGCGCCGGATTTGTTGTCGAAAGCCTTCATGCCACCTCCTCTCGGTTCTTGTGCCTGCATGCGTTCGCCACGAACGGCGGGATCCCTGTCAAAGAACCCGAATGCGAGCGGTCCTGCACGCATCGTTCGTGTCCGTATCCGCCGCCTGGTTGACATGTGACCATTAGGTCACGTATAATCGGCGCCATGGATCAGGTGTTCAGAGCGCTCGCGGATCCCACCCGGCGAAGCCTGCTCGACCGGCTGTTCACGGAGGACGGCCAGACTCTCTCTGCGCTCGAGGACCGGCTGCCGATGACGCGCTTCGGAGTGATGAAGCACCTGCGAATCCTGGAGCAGGCGGGGCTCGTGAAGACCAGGAAACGCGGACGAGAAAAGCTGCATTACCTGAACCCCGTTCCGATCCGGCTCGTCCACGACCGGTGGGTGAGCAAGTACGCAGAGCCGTGGGTGGCGACGCTCAGCGACCTCAAGCACAAACTCGAGGAGGAAACGATGGAGAAGGTGTTCGAGATCTACATCAAGACCACGCCGGAGCGTCTCTGGCAGGCGATCACCGACAACGAGCTCCGCCAGAGGTACAACTTCGGCGTCGGCGTGAGCTCCGAGTGGACGCCGGGCTCCCGGTACGAGTCGGTGCATCCGATGGCGCCGAACCCGATCTGCGCCGGGGAGAACCTGGAGGTAGATCCTCCGCGCCGGCTCGTGCAGAGCTTCGATGCCCTGTGGGGCGAGGACGTCAAGCGCGAGGGGACCTCGAGGGTCACCTGGGAGATCGAGCAGATCGCCGACTCCTGCCGGCTGACCGTCACCCACGACCAGCTACGCGAGGGCGCCAACGATCAGCTCTACGGCGGCTGGCCGATGATCCTCTCGGGGCTGAAGACGCTGCTCGAGACCGGGGAGTCGCTGACCACGCCCGGCTCGCTGATGTATGCGACGGCATGAGCCGCGCCTGGGATGGTCCACGAGACGCGGGTCCGTCTGAGCCCAGACGCGCCTCGAGGGGCGGCCGCTGGGCGGCCGCCCCTCATGGCCCGCTTTCAGCTGACGGCCGAACGCGAGAACGCTCGCACCGAGATCGCCACCAGCGCCGCGGCGAACAGTGCCACCACAGCCAAGCTGAGCCACGCCTCGACGGTGACGTTGCTGATCCCCCAGATGTCGTGCAGTCCTTTGCCCGAGGGGTCGATCAGGCCGTAGCGCATCAGCGCGAGAGCGTGCGTCAGCGGCATCAGCTTCGCGATCGCGGTCAGGGGGGCCGGCATCGCGCTGATCGGAAACAGCGCGCCGGCAAAGAAGAACGGGAGGATCGCGAGCACCGGCGTGGCGCCGACGTAGTCCTCCTCCTTGGTCACGCGACTGGCCACCGCCTCAGCGAGTCCGTACATGAACACGGTGAACAGCAGCGCAGCCGCCAGAAACCAGGCCCCGCCTGCCACCGTGAGCTGAAAGGCGCCACCTCGCAGCGCGGACAGCCCGACAACGACGAGCGCCTGCAGCGCCGCCAGCCCGAGCGCGACGATCATGTTGCCCAGTACCAGATATGCGCGCGGGATCGGCGCGGCGAGCAGCTCACGCTGAGCGCCGCTGTGGCGGTCGACCAGCACGCTCAGTCCCGCGAACACGCAGCTGAGCGGGATCACCAGCCCAACCGCCCCGACGCCGATGAACGACGTGTAGTCGAGGTGCGAGTGCAGACCCCCGGTCGCCTTCTTCAACGCAGGGGCGAGGATCAGCGCGAGCAGCGCCGGTCCAAGCAGGGGCACCGCGAGCTGGCGCGGCGTCCTCGAGGTCAGCATCGCCCGGCGAGCTGCCAGCGTCAGCAGCGCACTCGTCCTGCGGACGAGATGCCGGGGCGCAGACGCGATTCCTACTGGCTCTGCGATGGTCGCCATGGAAGGCTCCTTCTCTGGTGATCGAATGACATGCGGGCCTACGCCACCTCGGCCAGCGAATTGCCCGTGAGCTGCAGGTAGACGTCGTCGAGCGTGGGAGCGCGGGTGCCGATCTCGGAGACGCGCATCCGCTCGCCGTCGATCGCCGCCAGCGCCTGAGTCGCGGGGCGGTCGTGCAGCGGGACGGTGACGCGCGAGCCGATCGCGAAGGCGTCCTCGTGCACGATCCGACGCTCGCGCAGGCTCGCGAGCGCACCGTCCGGATTGCCGTCGATGCGGAACTCGAGGATCTCGTGACCGAGCCCGGAGAGCAGCGCCCTGGGGCTGTCCAGCGCGACCAGCGAACCTTCGTGCATGATCGCCACGCGATCGCAGAGGCGCTCCGCCTCGTCGAGGTAGTGCGTGGTGAGGAGGATCGTCAGCTGCTCGCGCGAGCGAAGTGACGCGATCACGTCCAGCAGCTCGTGGCGGATCCGGGGGTCGAGCCCGACCGTCGGTTCGTCTAGGAACAGCACCCGCGGCGCCGAGCACAGCGCCCGCGCGAGCTCCAGTCGCCGGCGCTCGCCGCCGCTATAGCTCCCGACCGGACGGTCCACCAGGTTCGCGAGCCCCAGCAACCTGACGAGCTCCTCGGTGCGACGCTTGGCCGCTTCCGCGGGCACGCCCCAGAGCCGCGCGTGCAGCTCCAGGTGGGCACGCCCCGTGAGCGAGCGATCGATCACCGCTTCCTGAAAGACCACGCTGCTGACGCTCCGCGCCAGCAGCGGATCCCGCCGCACGTCGTAGCCGGCCAGCCGCGCGCTTCCGGCGGTGGGGACGATCGTCGTGGTCAGCATTCCCACGATCGTCGACTTCCCGGCACCGTTGGGGCCGAGGAGGCCAAACACCTGCCCGGCGGGGACCTGGAAATCGACCCCCGTTACCGCTTGCACGCCGCCCGGATACGTCTTCGACAACCCGTCCACGTCAATCGCATGCATCTGAAGCTCCTCGTGTCGCCTGTGAAGACGAGCGCTCACACTCAGGCGGTCGCGCTCGTCACTCGATATGACGGAACGCGACGAGCGGATGTGACCGACGAATCAGCCCGGTGACAAGCTGGGTCGGGTGGAGGGCTCTGGTGCGCCGCGCCTCAGGCGACGCTCGCAAAGCGCTCCCGCGCCTGCGAGAGACCTCGGGTACTGTCGACGAATGCCGCGAACAGGCCAGCCTGATCCACGCGCGCGGTCAAGCATTCGGCGTGCCATTGCACCCCGACGACGAAGTCGCGGTCGAGCGCCTCGATGCTCTCGATCGTTCCGTCCGTCGCGCGACCGGTCACCCGCAAGCCCCCGCCCAGCGTGGCCACGGCCTGGTGGTGAAACGAGTTGACCTCAAGCTTCGAGCAGCCGAGGGCTTGTCGCAGGAGGCTCGGGCCGGTGAGCGAAACCGCGTGGGTCGACGTCGCGCTGCTTTCCTGCTGACGATGCCTGACGCCATCGCCGACGACGTCGGGAAGATGCTGATGCAGGGTTCCGCCGCGAGCCACGTTGAGGACCTGGAGGCCGCGGCAGATCGCCAGGATCGGCAGCCTGCGCGCGTCGGCGGCACGAGCGAGTGCCAGCTCCAGCACGTCGAGCTCGCCCCAGGTAGGGCCGGTTCGGGTGTGGCGGCGCTCTCCATAGGCGATTGGATCGAGGTCCGGGCCGCCGGACAGGCAAACACCGGCGATGGATGCCAGCAGCGGCTCGACGGCGTCGGGTTGCAGCGGCGGGACCACGACCGGAATCCCTCCCGCGGACTCGATCGCTTTCAGATACCGCAGCCCGAGGGCCATCTCTTCCTGCGGCGGCTCGCCCTCGGGGGTGGACACGACCGACAGCCCGGTGCGCACCTCCGAGGTCGTCACCGCGATCAACGGGCGCGGCTCGTAGCTCTCGGCGCTCGGTACGTGGGCGTGGATCTGGACCGCCACGTCCGCAGTCTTCCCACTGCCGGGGGAAATGAAATTATCCAAATGTCCAGGATTCGCGACTGGGCGTTCGCCCGTTTGGTTGCTCGAGCGCATAACTTGGGTCGAGGGGCTGAAAACCGGCGCCGCATCAGCGACACTTGGCGAATAACGCGGTCATCGGTCATGCACTTTTCCTGCCGCGCGACTGAGCAAGGGCGCCGATCCCGTGCCTGAGGAGCAGGTGAACGAAGCCGCGCTGCCCGAGTGGGCGAGGTGGGTTCCGTCGCGGCCGTACACCGTCGGGATCGAGGAGGAGGTGATGCTGCTCGATCCGCACGATTTCTCGCTCGCGCAGCGAATGGATTCGATCCTCCCCGCGCTGCCGCCGGCGTTGCTCTCGAAGGTGACCGCGGAGACACACGAGGCCGCGATCGAGCTCCACACAGAGCCCTACGGAGACGTGGAGGCAGCGACTCGCGAGCTCGGCGATGCGCGAGCGGCACTCGAGCGGACCGTGTTGGCGCGTGGCCTGCGGGTGGCAAGCGCCGGCACGCATCCGTTCGCGGTGTGGACCGAGACGGAGGTCTCCAGTGGCGCCCGCTACCGGCTCGTCTACGAGTCGATGCGCGAGCTGGCACGCCGTGAGCCCACCTTCGCGCTGCACGTGCATATCGGCGTCGCCGACTGCGCCAGCGCGATCGCGCTCTACAACCGGCTGCGAACGCACGTGCCGATGCTGCTGGCGCTGTCGGCCAACTCTCCCTACTGGCAAGGCCGCGACACCGGCCTGGCCTCGGCCCGAACGCCGATCTTCCAGGCGTTCCCCCGGGTCGGGATTCCGCGCCCGTTCCGCTCGTATGCCGACTACGCGGCAGCGGTGGATCTGCTGCTGCGTTGCGAGGCGTTTCCGGAACCGACGTTCCTGTGGTGGGACGTGCGCCCGCAGCCGCGGTTCGGAACCGTCGAGGTCCGGGTGATGGATGCTCAGAGCACGCTCGCGGGGACCCGCGGCCTGGCCGCGCTGGTCCAGACGATCGCGCACCTGGAGCTCGAGCAGGGCTACCACCAGCAGCAGCTGATCGAGGCGGGGGAGATCCTCGAGGAGAACCGATTCCTCGCCGCTCGCGACGGCATGGACGCGGCGCTGATCGAGCCGGTGAGCGTGCGCCGGATACCGGCCCGGACGCTGTTCCGGCAGCTGCTCGACGTCGGCCGGCCTCACGCCCAGGAGCTCGGCTGCGAAGATGCACTCGAGGCGGTCACCGAGCTCTCCCACGAGACGGGGGCCGACAGGCAGCGAAAGCTGGCGCGAACACAACCGCTGCCGATGCTCGTGGAAACCCTCGCCGAGGAGTTCACCGCTCCCGCTCACAGCCAGCTGTAGGTCAGGGCGACTGCGCCAGCTGCGCGAGCGCGATCGCGCCGAGCGCCCCGGCACGGTCGCCGAGCCCCGGGGCGACCAGGTAGCTGTCGACCCGCTCCCTCAGGAGCGGCGTCTCGAGATACCCGGCGACCAGCGCGACCAGCCGGCGACCGACCGCCGCGCGCAGTCCCGGCCGTTCCATCACCCCGCCGCCGAGGATCATCCGCTCGGGGGAGGCCACGCAGACGATGCTCAGGACTCCCAGCGCCAGGTACTCCGCCTCGAGCGGCCAGGCCGGATGTTCGTCGGGCAGCTCCGCCGGCGCGCGACCCCAGCGCTCGCTGATCGCGGGACCGGAGGCCAGCCCCTCCCAGCAATCTCCGTGGGATGGGCAGTGGCCGGGAAACGGATCGCGGCGACGGTCGTGCGGAAGCCGCATGTGACCCACCTCGGGATGGATCAGCCCGCGCAGCGGTCGTCCCTCGACGATCAATCCCGCTCCGATCCCGGTTCCGACCGTGAGGTAGCAGACGCTCGGCAACTCGCGAGCGGACCCCCAGCGCTGTTCCCCGAGCGCCGCGGTGTTGACATCGGTATCGAACGCCACCGGGAGATCGAGCTGCTCGGCGATCACGGGCGCGACCGGCGTGTGCCGCCAGCCAGGCTTCGGGGTGGTGGTGACGTATCCCCAGGTTGGCGAGCTCCGGTCCAGGTCGACCGGTCCGAATGAGCCGATTCCGATCGCCTCGGCGCCGCGGCGGCTCCGAAAGAACGCCACGATCCGCGCCAGCGTCTCCTCGGGAGAGGTGGTCGGGAAGATCTCGATCGCACGAAGGTCCCCGGGAGCGCTGCCGAGCGCGCACACCGACCAGGTGCCTCCCGTCTCCACGCCTCCGTAGAGCGTCTCCACGGACGCGACACGATACGCCTACGATCACGGGATGAGCCTCCCGAGCTCGATCCTCGCGCGGCGGATGCGGCTTCCGGAGGCGCAGACCAGCGACGTGATCTGCGAGCAGGATCTCGGCGCGCCCATGGACGACGGCGTGGTGCTGCTCGCCGACCGCTGGGTCGCTCGGGCGGCTCGAGGACGCGCCCAGCCGACCGTGCTGGTGCGCTCACCTTACGGCCGTCGCAGGCTGGTCGGGCTGATCTTCGGCCGGCTGCTCGCGGAGCGGGGACTTCAGGTCGTGATCCAGAGCGTGCGGGGAACTTTTGGCTCGGGCGGCGAGTTCAGCCCGTTCGACGAGCGCGCCGACGGCCTGGCAACGTTGCGCTGGATTCGCGGGCAGGCCTGGCACGAGGAGCGGATCGGGATGATCGGTCCAAGCTACCTTGGGCTCGTGCAGTGGGCTCTGGCGCCCGAGGCCGGGGATGACCTGGCTGGGCTGGCGATCCAGGTCAGCGCCTCGCAGTTCCACGGCCAGACCTACGCCGGCGGCAGCCTCACGCTGGAGTCGGCGGCCACCTGGCTGGTGCTGGTCGCCGCCCAGGAGCACCGGCTCGCGCTGCTGGCGATCACGCGCGAGCTTCGCCGGCTCCCGGCGCTGTTCTCCGAGCTGCCGATCTCCGAGTTCGATCAGCGAGCGACGGGCGGCTCGGTGCGCTGGTTCCAAGAGGCGCTCGCCCATCCACTGCGCGACGATCCCTACTGGGTCCAGCGCGACTACGCGGCGGGAGTGGCCACTGTGACCGCGCCCGTGCAGCTCGTCGGCGGCTGGTACGACATCTTCCTGCCGTGGATGCTGGAGGACTTCTGCGCGCTGCAGGCGGCCGGCCGCGAGGCGCAGTTGATGATCGGCCCCTGGACGCACACCGCGCCGGGGATCACGGGCGCCGGCATCCGCGAGGGGCTCGGCTGGCTGCGCTCCCGGCTGCTCGACGATGATCGGCTCGTGCGCCGCTCGGCCGTACGCGTGCTCGTCACCGGCGAGCGCGACGGCGGCGGCTGGCGCGAGCTGCCGAGCTGGCCGCCGCCCGGCACCGGCGAGCGGCGGCTGTGGCTGGCCTCCGGGGGAGTGCTTCAGGATCAGCCGGCCCCGGAGCCCGCGAGCGCCGACCGCCAGCCGGCGCTCGAGCCCGCGAGCGCCGACCGCTATCGCTACGACCCGAACGACCCGACGCCGTCGCTCGGGGGGCCGACGCTGCTGACGCGCGAGCCGGTCCAGGACAACCGTCCGCTGGAGACGCGTGCCGACGTGCTCACCTACACGACGGACCCGCTGCACTGGGTGATCGAGGCGATCGGGCCAGTGCAGGTCGAGCTCTGGGCCCGGACCAGCTCGCCGCATTTCGACCTGTTCGCCCGCGTCTGCGACGTCGATCAGGAGAACGCCTCCTGGAACGTGTGCGATGCGCTGGCTCGGGTCGCCCCCGGCCGCTACGAGCAGACCGACGACGGGAGCTGGCGCGTGCAGTTCGAACTGTGGCCGATTGGCCACCGCTTTGCGGCCGGGCACCGCATCCGCTTGCAGGTTTCATCAGGGGCTCATCCGCGCTACCAGCGCAACCCCGGCACCGGCGAGGATCCGGTCACGGCAACCCGGCTGCAGGCGGTGCAGGTCGAGCTGCTCCATGGTAAGCGCTACCCCTCGGTACTGGTGCTGCCCAAGCGATGAGTGCTCGACGGCCGGGCGGCGGGACACTCCGCGGCACCCCCGGTAGAGTTCGCTATGTGATCAGACGTTCGCATCTCGCACGGGAGTGTGGGTGTTGACCGCCAGCGGCGGTGCTTGGGTGTTGACCGGCAGCGGCGGGGCTCGTGGCTGAGCTGGTCTCCCTCCGGGAAGGCGTCGCCCGAATCGTCCGCGACGGCGACAGCGTCGCGCTCGAGGGGTTCACTCATCTGATCCCGTTCGCCGCCGGACACGAGCTGCTGCGCCAAGGCCGGACCGACCTCGAGCTGATCCGGATGACGCCGGATCTGCTGTATGACCAGATGATCGGGATGGGCGCCGCCCGCAGGCTGGTGTTCTCCTACGGTGGCAATCCCGGCGTCGGCGGTCTACACCGGTTTCGCGACGCGATCGAGCACGACTGGCCGCGGCCGGTGGAGCTCGAGGAGCACAGCCACGCGGGGATGGCCAACCGCTTCGCGGCGGGGGCGGCGGCCTTGCCGATGGCGGTGATGCGAGGATACGCGGGTACCGATCTGGTCAAGCACACCAACGTGAAGCCGATCACCTGCCCGTTCACCGGCGAGCGGCTGATGGCCGTCCCGGCGCTGCGCCCGGATGCGGCGATCGTCCATGCTCAGGAAGCCGACCGCGAGGGCAACGTGCAGCTGTGGGGCATCCCCGGGGTACAGAAAGAGGCGGTGCTCGCCGCCGAGCGTTCGCTCGTGACGGTGGAGCGAGTTGTCGAGCGGCTGCAACTGCGTCCCGGCGGAGTGGTGATCCCCGGCTGGGTGATCGACGCGGTCGCCGAGGCGCCGGGCGGGTCGCATCCGTCGTACAGTCTCGGGATCACCGAACGCGACAATGACTTCTACCGCTTCTGGGACAAGATGAGCCGCGATCGCGATGCGTTCACCGCCTGGATGCACGAGCACGTGCTCGCGCGAGGGGCGCCGGCGCCGGAATGAGCGTCGGGACCGCCACCAAGGCGAGCGCCGGCGAGGTGCAGACGGTCGTCGCGGCGCGGCGGCTGAGAGGCGCGAGATCGGTGTTCATCGGCGTCGGGCGACCCAGCACGGCCGCGATCCTGGCGCGGATGGTGCTCAATCCCGAGCTCGTGCTGGTGTACGAGTCGGGCACGATCGGCGCAAAGCCGTTCCACATCCCGCTGTCGATCGGCGACGGCGAGCTCGCTGAGACCGCCGACGCGGTGGTCTCGGTGCCTGAGATGTTCAACTACTGGATCGGAGCCGGGCTGATCGACGTGGCGTTCCTCGGCGCGGCCCAGGTTGACCGGTTCGCGAACCTGAACTCGACCGTGATCGGCGACTACGAGCATCCGAAGACGCGCTTGCCGGGCGCGGGGGGAGCACCCGAGATCGCCGCCAGCTGCGGCGAAGTGGTGGTGATCGCCCCGCATACCAAGCGCACCTTCGTCGAGCGGCTCGACTTCGTCACCACGGTCGGCTTCGGAGATGGTCCCGGCGCCCGCGAGCGGCTGGGGTTCCGCGGCCGCGGGCCGACCGCGGTGATCACCGACCTCGGCGTGCTCGAGCCCGATCCCGACAGCAAGCAGCTGGTCTTGGTCCAGGTCCACGAAGGAGTCGAGGCCGACCAGGTTCGAGAGGCGACCGGCTGGGAGCTCGAGGTAGCCGACGGGCTCCGCGTCACCGAGCCCCCCAGCGACGAGGAGCTCGCGGCACTCCGGGAGCTGGTCGGCCGATGAGCGCCGCGTATGTGTACGAGGCCGTGCGAACGCCGTTCGGGCGCTACGGGGGAGCGCTCGCGACGATTCGCCCCGACGACCTCGCCACCACCGTGGTCACCGCGATCCTGGAACGCGTGCCGTCGCTTGACCCGGCGCACATCGACGACGTGCTGTTCGGGAACGCCAACGGCGCGGGCGAGGACAACCGCAACGTGGCGCGGATGGCGGTGCTGCTGGCGGGGCTCCCGACTTCGATCCCCGGCGCGACGGTGAACCGGTTGTGTGGCTCGAGCCTGGAGGCGGCGATCCAGGCCTCTCGCGCGATCGAGTGCGGCGACGCGGGCTTGATCCTCGTCGGCGGTGTCGAGTCGATGAGCCGCGCGCCGTGGGTGGCGCTGAAGCCGGGCAAGGGCTTTCCGGCTGGTCACGAGACGCTTTACTCGACGACCCTGGGCTGGCGGATGGTGAACCCGGAGATGCCCGAGCGGTGGACGATCTCTCTCGGGCAGAGCGCCGAGAAGCTCGCAAGGATCTACGAGATCTCTCGCGAGGAACAGGATCGCTTCGCGCTCCGCAGTCACCAGCTGGCCGCGAAGGCCTACGCGGAAGGCGTGATGAAGGAAGTCGTGCCGGTAGCCGGAGTGGAGCTGGAGCGCGACGAACCGATCCGGTCCGACGGCTCGCTCGAGGCACTGGCGAAGCTGAAGCCCGCATTCGCGGAAGATGGCACCGTGACCGCCGGCAACTCCTCCCCGCTGAACGACGGAGCGGCGGCGGTGCTGATCGGCGACGAACGCGCCGGCGAGCTGCTGGGCCGCGAACCGCTCGCGCGCGTGGTCTCCCGGGGGGTGCACGGGGTTGATCCCGACGTCTTCGGGATCGCTCCGGTCGAGGCCGTCAACGTGGCGCTGAAGCGCGCCGGCCTGTCGTGGAGCCAGATCGACGCGGTCGAGCTCAACGAGGCGTTCGCCTCGCAGTCGCTCGCGTGTCTGGCGGGCTGGCCTGAGCTCGACCCCGAGAAGCTCAACGCTCGCGGCGGCGCGATCGCGGTCGGGCATCCGCTCGGGGCGTCGGGGGCTCGGGTGCTCGGACGCCTGGCGCACGAGCTGCACGATCGGGGAGGGGGCTACGGCGTCGCCACCCTGTGCATCGGCGTCGGCCAGGGTGTTGCGATGGTGCTCGAAGGAGTGCGGTGATGACCGACCAGGCGATCGAGACCGAACAGATCTACAGCCCGATCAGCGACACGCCGACGTCGTATGTGCGCGAGCCCGCGGGCGTTCATCCGCCACTCGATTATCCGCCGTACAAGTCGACCGCCCGGCGCCATCCCAAGCAGCCACTGATCTACCTGCCGCAGACGATCACCGAGGTCACCGGTCCGCAGCTGGGATCCGCGGGATTGCTGGGCGAGCAGGACCACGATCTCACCGTTCAGCACGAGGGCGAGCCGATCGGCGAGCGGATCACGGTGTCTGGCCGGGTCTTCGATAGCGAGGGAAAGCCGCTGCGCGACACGCTGGTCGAGATCTGGCAAGCGAACGCCGCCGGTCGCTACCTTCACCGCTGGGATCGCTGGCCGGCGCCGCTCGACCCCAATTTCTCCGGCGCCGGGCGGTGCATGACCGACGCCGAAGGCCGCTACCGGTTCACCACGATCAAGCCGGGCCCCTACCCGTGGGGCAACCACTACAACGCCTGGCGACCGGCGCACATCCACTTCTCGCTGCTGGGACGGGCATTCGCGCAGCGGCTGGTGACGCAGATGTACTTCCCCGGGGACCCGTTCATGCCCTACGACCCGATCTTCAACTCGGTCCCCGACCCGCGGGCGCGGGAGCGGATGGTCTCACGTTTCTCGATTCACGGCACCGAGCCCAACTGGGCCGCGGCATACGAATTCGACGTCTATCTCCGCGGCCCCGCCGCGACCCCGTTCGAACAGTGATCTTCGGCACCACCCCGTCGCAGACTGTGGGACCGTACTTCGCGATCGGGCTGCCTTGGGATGTTGGCCCGTTCGCGGTCGCCGAAGGGACTCCCGGCGCGATCAAGCTGACCGGGGCGGTGTATGACGGTGACGGCAACCCGGTTCCCGACCACCTGCTCGAGACATGGCAGGCGGACCCCGAGGGCCGCTTTGCCGACCTGCACGGCCATGGCGGCGGGTCGCGGCTCGAGGGCTTCCGCGGGTTCGCGCGCTACGGCCTCGAGGACGGCGATGGGCGCTATGAGATCGTGACCGTCAAGCCGGGGCCGGTCCCCGGCCCCGGCGGGGTGATGCAAGCCCCCCACATCGACATGTCGGTGTTCGCTCGCGGGATGCTGAACCGCGTGGTCACTCGCATCTACTTCGCCGACGAGCAAGCCGCCAACGCCGCCGACCCGGTCCTCGCCGGCGTGCCGCCCGCCCGCCGCCACACGCTGATCGCGCAGCAGACCGCGGAGGGATACCGGTTTGACGTACGCCTCCAGGGACGCGAGGAGACGGTCTTCTTCGAGCTCTGAGGGCTCGCGGTAAGAGGGCGTACAGTGCTCGCCAGGTCGGCGCCGCTTAGGCGTACCATTGAGTTATGACCGCTTTAGGAATTTCGCTGCTTGTGCTGGGGGCGGTCCTCATTCTGGTCGAGGCGCACGTGTCTTCGCTGGGAGTGCTGGGCGCTCCAGGGATGGTCGCGCTTGCTGCCGGTGCGGTGCTCGCGGTCACCGGCCTGGGGGGCGGGCTGATCCTGGGAGCGGTCTCGGCGCTTGCCCTGACGGCAATGACGCTCGGCGTGCTCGCGCTCACGCTGCAAAAGGGGGTGGCCGTCCGCCGCCGGCGGATACGAACCGGCGCGGAGGGCCTGATCGGCCATGTCGGCGTGGTGCGCAGCTGGAGCGAGTCGATGGGGAGCGTGCTCGTCGACGGCGCGCTGTGGCGAGCCCGCTACTCGCCGGTCAATGACGAGGGCCACATGCTGAACGCCGGTGACCCGGTCGTGGTCGAGTACCTGAATGGGCTCACGCTTTCGGTGCGGCGGGCCGAGGACTGGGAGCTGGTCAGGTGATCACCGCAATCATCATCGTCCTCGTGGTGCTCGTCGTGCTCGGGCTCACCGCCGCGGGAGCATCGATCCGGGTGCTGCGCGAGTACGAGCGCGCAGTCGTGTTCCGACTCGGGCGGCTGATGGATGCCCGCGGTCCCGGCCTGGTGCTGCTGACCCCGACGATCGACCGGATGGTGCGGGTCAGCCTGCGGACCGTCACGCTCACGATTCCGCCCCAGGAGACGATCACGCGCGACAACATCCCGGTGCGGGTGACCGCGGTCTGCTATTACCGGGTGGTCGATCCAAGCCTGGCGATCACCGAAGTGGAGAGCTTCTCCGCCGCCACGATGCAGATCGCGCAGACCAGCCTGCGCTCGGTGCTGGGCGGTGCCGAGCTCGACACGCTGCTGTCCGAGCGCGAGCGCCTGAACGAGTCGCTGCAGCACGTGATCGACGCGCAGACCGAGCCGTGGGGGATCAAGGTCACGGCGGTCGAGATCAAGGACGTCGAGATCCCCGAGCGGATGCAGCACGCGATCGCCCGGCAGGCAGAGGCCGAACGCGAGCGGCGGGCGAAGATCATCAACGCCGAGGGCGAATCGCAGGCCGCCGCGAAGCTGGCGGAGGCGGCGGACGTGATCGGCGTGAACCCGGTCACCCTGCAACTGCGCTATCTGCAGACGCTGCGCGAGATCGGCGCCAACCAGAACTCGACCGTCGTGTTCCCGATGCCGATCGATCTGGTAAAGCCGATGCTGGACGCGGTCACCCAGGGCTCGCAGCCACGGGCCGAGGAGAAACCGCGCAGCCTCGAGCCCGGCCCGCCGGATCCGCTCGGGGTGCAGTTGCGCGACGCCACTCGAACCCCGCGAGCCGACTGACCGCCCCGGGCGCGGGCGGCGGCCACCGGGCCACCCGCCAAGACATCCGCAACATTGCGATCGTCGCTCACGTCGACCATGGCAAGACGACGCTGGTCGATGCGCTGCTGTGGCAGTCGGGCGCTTTTCGCGAGCATCAGGACGTGGCCGACCGGGTGCTCGACTCGATGGACCTCGAGCGCGAAAAGGGCATCACGATCCTCGCCAAGAACACCGCCGTTCGCTACGGCGGCATCAAGCTGAACATCGTCGACACACCCGGCCACGCCGACTTCGGCGGCGAGGTCGAGCGCGGCCTGACGATGGTGGACGGCGTCATGCTGCTCGTGGACGCCAGCGAAGGACCCCTCCCGCAGACGCGGTTCGTGCTGCGCAAGGCGCTCGCGGCGAGGCTGCCGGTGATTCTCGTGGTCAACAAGGTCGACCGGCCGGACGCACGGATCGACGAGGTCGTGGACGAGGTCTACGAGCTGTTCCTGGACCTGGACGCCGACGAATCCCAGATCGAGTTCCCGATCGCCTACACCAACGCCAAGGCCGGGCAGGCGTCGCTCGATCCGACCTCCCCCGGAACGGATTTGCGACCGCTGCTGGAGCTGCTGGTCGACTACATCCCGGCTCCCCGCTACGACCCCGAGCACCCGCTCCAGGCACACGTCACCAACCTCGACGCCTCGCCGTACGTCGGCCGGATCGCGATCTGCCGAGTCCGTCACGGAACAATTCGCCGCGGTGAAGCGATCGCGTGGTGCCGGGCGCAAGGAAGCGTCGAGCGGGTCAGGGTCAGCGAGCTGTACGTGACCGAAGCGCTCGACCGTGTGCCCGCCGATCAGGCGGGGCCCGGCGAGATCATCTCGGTCGCGGGAATTGCGCAGATCACGATCGGCGACACGCTCGCCGACGCCGACGATCCCCGCCCGCTGCCGCAGATCACCGTCGATGAGCCGTCGCTGTCGGTCACGATCGGGACCAACTCCTCCCCGCTGGCGGGCCAGGACGGCGACAAGCTCACCGCCAGCCAGCTGGCGGCGCGGCTCGAGCGCGAGCTGATCGGCAACGTCTCGCTGCGGGTCGGCACGACCGAGCGTCCCGACGTCTGGGAAGTGCAGGGCCGGGGAGAGCTGGCATTGGCGGTGCTGGTCGAGCTCATGCGCCGCGAGGGGTACGAGTTGACGGTGGGCAAGCCGCAAGTGGTGACCCGCGAGCTCGACGGCAAGCTGCACGAGCCTGTCGAGCGGATGAGCGTCGACGCGCCGGACGACTACATCGGGGTGATCACGCAGCTGATGGCGCTGCGCAAGGGGCGGCTCGAGCAGATGGTCAATCACGGCACCGGATGGGTGCGGATGGAGTACCTGGTCCCCGCCCGCGGGCTGATCGGCTTGCGCACCGAGCTTGTGACCGAGACCCGCGGCACCGGTCTCCTGCACCACGTGTTCGACGGCTGGGAGCCGTGGCACGGCGAGCTGCGTACTCGGCCCACCGGTTCGCTGGTCGCCGACCGCCGGGGCAGAGTGGCGGCGTTCGCGCTGTTCAACCTTCAAGAGCGCGGGACGCTGTTCGTGGAGCCGGGGGAGGAGGTCTACGAGGGCATGATCGTCGGCGAGAATTCGCGCTCCGAGGATCTCGACGTCAACGCATGCAAGGAGAAGCACCTGACCAACATCCGCTCATCGACGGCCGATGAGCTGGTGCGCCTGGTGCCCAAGCGGGAGCTGTCGCTCGACCAGGCGCTCGAGTTCTTGCGCGAGGACGAATGCGCCGAGGTGACCCCTCACGCGGTCCGGCTTCGCAAGCTGGTGCTCGACCGCGCGGCGCGTCAGAAACGAGCTCGGGCGAATCGGGGCTGATTCGCCGACCCGGCGAAGCGCCGCTGAGGACTGCGGCCGTTGCCGAGCAGCCGCGCGGCCAGCAGCATCAGCGCGGGAATCGCGACGATCGCGACCATCGCCAGAAACCACAGCTGTCCGGCGTCGGTGCCCTCGCCGAGGGCGTGAACGAGACCCAACAGCCACGCCAGCGCGGTAAAGCGATGCAGCTTGCGCCACCGCGTGACCCCGACCAGACGCCGCGCGTAGTAGCCCAGTCCGAGCAGGATCGTGCTCCAGCCGGCGACGATCCCGATCGAGGTCCAGGCCGATTTGTAGCTGCTGAGGAAGGGAATCGTGATCGCGGCGAGCGAGGGATGGAGGTAGCTGTCTCCCAGCAGCGCGGCACCGTGGACGACGATCGCGGCGATCACCGACAGTGACAGCGCTTCGTGGATCGGGAGCAAGTCGCGGCCGCGCCGCCCCAAGAGCTTGGTGCTCATCAGCAGTCCGACCGACACGGCCAGGCTCGCCAGGATCAGCGCCGCGAAACCGGCCGCGCGGCTCGTGATCCAGAACAGGTGAGGGGACAGGCTGGTGAGCACCGGTAACCAGAATCGCCTCGTTTGCGTAGAGCTCGGTAGGAGAGAGCTAAGAGCTGTGTACGAATCGATCGCCCCGCGTCGGCGCGGGATGCGATCGCGACCGCGGCCAGGCTCCGGCCGGCGCTCAGCGGCCGGGATGCTCGAGGTATCCGGAGCTCAGCGAGGCCCGGCGGGCGTAGAACGGGCCAGTGAGCGTGAAGTTGTAATAGCTGACGGTGAACGCGCTGCCCCTGGGGGTGAGCGCCGAGGTTGTGGCCGCTCCCGCCACGTCGCCGGAGCCGTTTGAGACGAACCGGCGAGCGCCGGGCACCAGGTTGATCTTGGTCGCGCTCCATGCCCGGCTCGAGATCGACCCTTTGCGCCCGGTGCTGCTCACGGCCGTGGCCTGCCCGAAGCTGGCGCTGCCGAAGTTGGCCAGTGGGAGCGTCTGGCACACGGTCGCGCTGACGCAGTCCGAGGGAGCCTCGAGGATCCAGTCGGCGGAGGACAAGTCGACCGTCGGGTCGCGCACCGTCTTCGTGAACGAGCGGCGCGCGGTGAGGTCGTCGAGCTTGACGCTCACCGTATGCCCCACCACTTTGACGCTGGCGGAGATCAGGTCACCTTGCCGCACGCTCAGCCTGGTCCCGCGCGAGGGCGCCGGCACGAGCTCGTACCACGAACTGGACCTGGTCGCGCCCGAGAAGCTGCAGTCGGCCTCGGTCCCGACCTGCTCGAGCGCGCTCGAGGTCTCGCTGTATCCGCCCAAGCCGATCCACACCGCCGAGTAACCGGGCTCGCCGGCCGCGCAGCTGAGGACAGGCTGGCGCCAGGTGGCCAGCACCTCGCGGAACGCCACGCCTGAGCGATGGACCGCATAGCCCGCCCAGTTCGAGCTTTCGCTGGTGTCGGCGAACGCGGCGGGCGACGCGAACGCGATCACTGCGACGGTCACCAAAGCCAGCTTGAGCGAAAGACGCACCGATTCTCCCGGTCGGGACATTTACCTCAGGCGCGGGCTCCGCTGGCGGTCGGCTAACTCTTGGCTGCCGCGAGGATCGCCGGCGCCCGCCCCTGACAGTCGTACATCTTACCTTGCGAGCTCCCGGAATCCGTCACTTCAACCGGCTTGCAGACCTTGGCGGCGGCGTCCATCGAAGCCTCGCTGCCCGGGCGCGTGTCACCCGGCGCCTGAAAGCCGCCGCCGTCGTCGATCACGAGCCAGCGAAGGCGGCCTGAGCGTACTTCTTGGGCGATCCAAGCGAGGCTGACGCTGCTCTCGCGTCCGGAAAACCCTCCCAGTCCGGCGACATCGGCATCCGAGGACAGTATCGCCGCGGCAGCGGTGCTTTGGCTCTCGACGCCGATCGTGCCGCCGCCGTGCGACCTGGCGTAGCTGATCGCGGCGTCCAGGCTCGTGCTGTCGCCCCCAAACATCCCGCCGGGGCCGCCGACGCCTGGTCCTGCCCCGACTCCGCGGCCGCCGCCGCCAGGGCCGCCGGCCGGTGGAGCGCCGCCGAACAGGGCGGCCGGCGGGACGAAACCGCCTCCGCTGGCGGGAGTCGTGAAGCCGGCGTGGCCACCGCGCAAGCCGCGACCGCGTCCAAAGCCGCGGCCAGCACCGAAGCCGCCCGCGCCGCCGACCCCCGCGCTGGCAGGGCCACCGGAAGGGAACGTGCTGCTGGTGGCGTGACCCACGGTCTCGGCCGCCCAGGTAGCGGGCGCCGCCAGCAGCGCCGCCATTGCCACCGCGAGCAGCACGGCGCGAACTCGTGGCGAGAGCGCCAGCGCCAGCAGCACCGCCGATGCACCGGCGAGCGCGACCATGAGCGGCTTCACCCAGGCGAGCGATCCACTCAGCTCTCCCAGCACGACGAGCTCGGTGATCATGCCCGCGCCGATCGCCAGCGGCGCCAGCACCCGTGGCGCCCTGCCAATGGCATGGTCAGCCGTGCCGTGGCCCAGGATCACGCCGACTCCCGCGCCGATCAAGGCCGCGGAGAACGGAGCCAGAAAGGAGACGTAGTAGGGGTGAAAGATGCCCTGGGCGAAGCTGAACACGATCGCGCTGGTGAGAAACGCGCCGCCGACGACGATCAGCCAGCCCGTGCGCGGATCCCGCCGGCGCAGTCGCGTCAGGACGAGCAGAGCGAGCCCCGCCGCGACCGCGAACCCGAGCAGCCAGCCCGCCTGGTCGCCGAGTCCCGACTGCAGGAGCCGGAATGGGCCCGTGGCGCCCCCGAGCAGACCGCCTGCGCCGCCGCCGCCGCGCAAGCCGCCAGCCCCGGCCCCGCCGCCTGGACCGCCGGTTTGCCCGGCGACGCGACCGACGCCGTTATAGCCGAAGATCAGCGACCAGATGCTGTTGTCGGATGTACCCGAGATCCACGGCCGGTCGGCCGCCGGCGTCAGCGTCACGAGCAGCGGCCAGGCGAGTCCGACGGCGGTCATCGCGACACCGCCGGCGAGCAGCTGGCGCAGGGCGCGCAGCGGTCCCCCGGGCGAATCCCAGCGCATCCACATCCACGCGAGCGCGATCCCGGGGACGACGAACAGCGCGACCGCCATCTTCGTCTCGAACCCGAGGCCCACAGAGATGCCGCACAGCACCAGCCAGCGGGTACGGCCGGTCTCGAGCGCCCGCAGCGCGAACCACAGCGCCGCCACGCAACACAAAATCAGCAGCTCGTCGGGATTATTGTGCCGGGAGATCGCGACCGTGATCGGCGTCAGCGCCAGCACCAGGCCCGCCGCGAAGCCCGCCGCGCGGCCGAAGCGGCGCCGTACCAAGTCGTAGGTGAGGCCGACCGCGAGCACTCCCATCAGCGCCTCGGGGATCAAGATGCTGAGCGGGTGAAAGCCGAAGATTCGAGCCGACAGCGCCTGGACCCAGAGCGCCAGCGGCGGCTTGTCGACCGTCATCAGCCCGCTCTTGTCCATCGAGGCGAACAGGAAGTCGTGCCAGCTGCGGCTCATCGAGCGCACCGCGGCGCTGTAGTACGTGTTCGCCCAGCCGTTGATGCTGAGGTTCCAGAGGTTCAGGAACGCGGTCGTCCCGAGCAGCAGCAGGAGCTCGGGGCGCGAGATCAGCTGCTGCAGGCGCGCGCGGGTGCCTGCCCGTGCGCGCAACTGCGGGGCCTGCGGCGCGGGATATGTGAGCGAGTCGGTGCTCACGGGGCAAGCATCGGTCGTGGACTGGAGACCAGCTGCGCGGCGTCCTCGCGCCGGTGGAGCATCAGCCGCGCCACCCCGCGCAGGTCCGCGAGCGCCGTCGAGAGGAGCTTCACACGCGAGTCGGGGTCCTCCACCCAGTCGACCGGGACCTCGTGGATCCGCAGTCCCCGGCGCTGCGCGAGCACCAACAGCTCGGTGTCGAAGAACCACTCCTGGTCCTGGACTCCTGGCAGTAGCTCGCGGGCCACCTCGGCGCGGATCGCCTTGAAGCCGCACTGAGCGTCGCTGAAGCGCGCCCGCAGCGTGCCGCGAAGGATGCGGTTGTACGCGCGTGAGACGAATTCGCGCTTGCGGCTGCGCGTCACCCGGGCGCTGCGGTGAAGGCGGGTGCCGATCGCGAGCTCGCTGTGACCCGACAGCAGTGGCGCGACCAACGGCATCAGCGCCGCGAGGTCGGTCGACAGATCGACGTCCATGTACGCGAGAACTCGAGCATCGCTCTCGGACCAGGCGGCGCGGAGCGCCCTCCCTCGGCCCTTGGCGGCCACGTGCAGTGCCTCGACCGCCGGCAGCTCGTGGCTCAGCTCGCGGCCGCGGTCGAGCGTTCCATCGCTGCTCGCGTTGTCGGCGATCACGATCCGCCAGGTGAACGGCAGCTGCTCCGAGAGAAAGCCGTGCAGTCGCCGGATCGACCCCTCGAGCGCACGCCTTTCGTTGTAGACGGGAATCACGAGCTCGAGGTCGAGCCGCTGCGCGGCGGCAGCCGTGCGCGCGGCGGGGCCCGAAGAGCTGATCGTCAGGGCAGTGCTCATCGCCGTGCTAGGGCTGGTCGGGGACACGGGTGGCCTCGGCGTAGAAGCCCGCGGCCGCGACCGCCGCGGCAGTGAGCGAGAGCGCGCCGATGATCAATGTGAGAGCTGGCATGGGCCTCCTTGCAGGGTTTTGGTCTCGGACGGAGAGCTTCGGGCGAGGACCGAAGCTCGGACGAAGACGTCGCTAAGACGTTTGTAGGAGGGCTGGCAACGTTCGGCGCGGCGCGGGCGACCTCGGCCCCTCAGGCCGGACACGGTGGGCTTAGAGTACGAGTCCCGCTGCTAAATCAGGAGACTGAAGTTCCATGAACAGTTTTGACGCCAAGGCGACGCTCACCGTCGGCGAGCGTTCGTATGAGATCTTCCGGCTGGACGCGCTCCAGGCCTCCTACGACGTCGCGCGGCTGCCGTTCTCGCTGAAGATCCTGCTCGAGAACCTCCTGCGAAACGAGGACGGCGAGGCCGTCCGCGCGCAGGACATCGAGGCGCTCGCGACCTGGAACGCAAAGCACGAGCCGAGCGAGGAAATCGCGTTCACGCCGGCGCGGGTGGTGATGCAGGACTTCACCGGGGTCCCCGCGATCGTCGACCTCGCCGCGATGCGCGACGCGATCCGCGAGCTGGGGGGCGACCCGGCGAAGATCAACCCGCTGGTGCCCACCGAGCTCGTGATCGATCACTCGGTCCAGGTCGACGCGTTCGGCTCGCGGCGAGCTTTCGAGGTCAACGCCGAGCTCGAGTTCGAACGCAACCAGGAGCGGTATGCGTTTCTGCGCTGGGGTCAGGGAGCGTTCCACAACTTCCAGGTGGTCCCGCCCGACACGGGCATCGTCCATCAAGTCAACCTCGAGTACCTGGCCCGGGTGGTGTTCGTGGACGAGCAGCGAGGGCAGGCGTATCCCGACACGCTTGTGGGGACCGACTCGCACACGACGATGATCAACGGGCTTGGCGTGCTCGGCTGGGGCGTCGGCGGCATCGAGGCGGAGGCGGCGGCCTTGGGGCAGCCGATGTCGATGCTGATCCCCCAGGTGCTCGGCCTCAAGCTGACCGGCGAGCTGACCGAGGGGGCGACCGCGACCGACCTCGTGCTGACCGTGACCGAGATGTTGCGGCGGCGAGGGGTGGTTGGAAAGTTCGTCGAGTTCTACGGGGAGGGGCTGGCCAGGCTGCCGCTCGCCGATCGCGCCACGATCGGCAATATGTCGCCCGAGTTCGGCTCGACCTGCGCGATCTTCCCGATCGACGCCGAGACGCTCCGCTACCTGGAGTTCTCGGGGCGCCCGGCCGAACTGATCGCGCTCGTCGAGGCGTACGCCAAGGAGCAGGGGCTGTGGTACGACGAGCACTCCGAGCAGCCCACCTTCTCCGCTCAGCTCGAGCTCGACCTGGCGGCGGTGGTTCCGAGCATCGCCGGCCCGAAGCGCCCGCAGGACCGCGTCTCGCTGACCGAGGCCAAGCCGGCCTTCCGATTGGCGCTCGAGGGCTTTCTGCCCGACGAGGATCCCGAGGACGAGGCCGTCGCGGAGAGCTTTCCGGCTAGCGATCCGGTCTCCTCGCACCAGCTCGACGGCGACGGGCACGAGCCACAAGGCGGCACCGGCGGCGCCCAGGTGGCCGAGCGCCCGAGCTCCAGCATGCCGCTGACGCTGGCCGACGGGACCGACACCGAGCTCGATCACGGCCACGTCGTGATCGCCGCGATCACCAGCTGCACGAACACCTCGAATCCGTCGGTGATGGTCGGCGCGGGAATCCTGGCGCGTAATGCGGTGCAGCGCGGCCTGAAGGTGAAGCCGTGGGTCAAGACCTCGCTCGCGCCCGGTTCGAAGGTGGTGACCGAATACCTCGACCGCGCCGGCCTGACCGAGTATCTCGAGGCGCTCGGCTTCCATCTGGTCGGCTACGGCTGCACGACCTGCATCGGCAACAGCGGCCCGCTCCCGGAGGAGATCTCTGACGTGGTCGAGGCCGAGGACCTCGCTGTGGTCTCGGTGCTGTCGGGCAATCGCAACTTCGAAGGCCGGATCAATCCCGACGTGAAGATGAACTACCTCGCCTCGCCGCCCCTATGCGTGGCCTACGCGCTGGCGGGGACGATGGACATCGACCTCTACGACGAGCCGCTGGGAGAGGACGACCACGGCCGCCCGGTGCTGCTGGCGGACATCTGGCCGAGCGCCGCCGAGGTCGCCGAGGTGGTCGAGGAGGCGGTCCAGTCGGACATGTTCCGCAAGAGCTACGACCAGGTCTTCGACGGTGACCAGCGGTGGAACTCGCTGACGGTTCCGAGTGGGGAGCTGTTCGCCTGGGATCCGGAATCGACCTACGTGCGCCAACCGCCGTACTTCGAGAGCCTGTCGCGGGAGCCTGCGGCGGTCACCGATATACAGGGCGCCCGGGTGCTGGCGGTCCTCGGCGACAGCGTCACCACCGACCACATCTCGCCGGCCGGCGCGATCAAACGTGACGGGCCGGCGGGGCGCTACCTGATCGAGCACGGGGTCGAACCGAGGGATTTCAACTCCTACGGCTCGCGCCGCGGCAATCACGAGGTGATGATGCGGGGCACGTTCGCCAACATCCGCCTGCGGAATCTGCTCGCGCCGGGCACCGAGGGCGGAATCACGCCGCACCTCCCGGACCAGACCGAAATGTCGATCTACGACGCCGCGATGCGGTACATCGGCGATCGCGTCCCGCTGGTCGTGCTCGCGGGCAAGGAATACGGGTCCGGGTCCTCGCGGGACTGGGCCGCCAAGGGCACCCACTTGCTCGGGGTGCGCGCGGTGATCGCGGAGAGCTTCGAGCGCATCCACCGCTCGAACCTCGTCGGGATGGGCGTGCTGCCGCTTCAGTTCAAGGAGGGAGATTCGGTCTCCTCGCTTGCATTGACCGGGCACGAGACGTTCACGATCGCCGGCCTGGCGGACGCGGACTCGATCCCGCGCAAGCTCCTGGTCGAGGCCGACGACAAGCGCTTTGAGGTGATCGCTCGCATCGACACGCCAAAGGAGCAGCGCTACTTCCGCCACGGCGGGATCCTCCAGTACGTGCTGCGCGAGCTGTTGGAGGCCTGAGAGATGCCCTTGCCCGACTTCCTCGTGCGCCTGCTGAGCGCGACCGGTCCCTCCGGTCACGAGATCGGGCCGGCTCAGGTTTGGCGCGAGGGCTGCAGCGCGTTCACCGACGACGTGCAAGCCGATCACGTCGGCTCATCGCGAGCGCGAGTGCCGGGGACAGCCGCTGGCCCGAGGCTCGCGATCGTCGGGCACATCGACGAGATCGCCCTGCATGTCTCGCACATCGACGACGACGGCTACCTGCACTTCGGGCAGGTGGGCGGCTGGGATCCGATCGTGCTGGTCGGCCAGCGCGTCCGGCTCGCGACCCGCAACGGTGCGGTTCCCGGGGTGATCGGCCGCAAGCCGATTCACTTGCTGGGGGACGAAGATCGCAAGCGCGTGCCCGAGCTGAAGGACCTCCACATCGACATCGGCGCCAAGGATGGCGAGGAGGCCGGCGAGCTGGTGCGGATCGGCGACGTGGCGGTGATCGACGCGGGGCCGGTCGAGTTCCCCAACGAGCGGGTGGTCTCCCGCGCGCTCGACAATCGCGTCGGTTGCTACGTCGCCGCCGAGGCGGCGCGGCTGGTGGCCGAGGGCGAGGGCGCGCCGGGAGATGTGGTCGCGCTGGCGGTGGCCCAGGAGGAGACCACCTTCGCGGGCTCGCGCACCAGCGCATTTGCGCTCGAGCCGGCAGTGGCGATCGCCGTCGACATGACGTTCGCGACCGACCAGCCGGGAATCGAGCTCGGGCCGATCACCAAGCATCCGCTTGGCTCGGGGCCGGTGATCGCGCGCGGCACGACGCTGCACCCGCGCGTCTTCGAGCTGCTCCACGAAGCCGGCGAGGAGAGCGGCATCCCGTTCACGGTCGAATCGCTGGGCAAGGGCACCGGCACCGACGCCGACGCGATCCATGTGAGCCGTGCGGGCGTGCCCACGGGCCTGGTGTCGGTCCCGTGCAGGTACATGCACTCGCCGGTCGAGCTCGCCTCGCTCGAGGACATCGGCAATGCCGCGGCGTTGATCGCGGCGTTCGCACGGCGCCTGCAGGCGGGAATGTCGTTCGCGCGGTGAGCGATGAAGCGGCCGTGTTGCTGCTGTTCGACATCGACGGCACGCTCGTGACGGGCGCCACCGTCGCTCATCGCGATGCGATGCGCGTCGCGCTGCTGGAGGTGCACGGCGTCGATGCTGGCGCGGCTCGCGGGCGGTCCGGCCCCACCGCCGCCGGCCGTACCGACGGCGAGATCTCGCGGGAGATTCTGCTGGCGGCGGGGGTGTCGGCCGAGCGCATCGACGACCGGGCGGACGAGGTGCGCGAGCGCTGCTGCCGGGCCTACGCGAAGCTGTGCCCGGAGGACCTCTCCCACACGGTGATTCCGGGGATGCAAGCGCTGCTGGGCGATCTCGCGGCTCGCGAGGAGGTGCGGCTGGGCTTGTTGACCGGCAACTTCGAGCCGATCGCGCGACTGAAGTTGCGCCGGGCGGGGATCGGCCACTATTTCCCGGCGCGCCAGGGAGCGTTTGGATCGGACTCCGAAGACCGCGCGGCGCTGCCCGCGATCGCACGCCGCCGCGCCGGCGCCCGCGGGGATCCGTACCCGCGGGAGCGGACCGTGGTGATCGGCGACACGCCCCGTGACATCGCCTGCGCGCGCGCCGATGGCCTCCGCTGCGTGGCGATCGCCACCGGCCCTTACGGCGTCGAGGAGCTGAGCGGAGCCGACGCAGTGGCGGCGGATGCGAGCGAGCTCGGAGCTGTCGTGGACGGTCTCTAAGAGCCGCCCGGCGTCGGGAACTGCCGAGCCATCATCAGGTCCCAGAGGCGATCCGGGGTCAGCCGCCGCGAATTGATCAGCAGGCGCGCGCTCGGGGTGACGGCGTACCGGGGCTTGGGACGGTCCGAGGCGAGCGCCTGCGCGATCGCCTTAGCGACCGTCTCCGGCGGCCCTCCGAGCTTGGCCATCGGACCCGTGTACGCCTCTTCGGTGGTCGAAGCGACCTTGCGGTTGAAGTCCGCGTAGGCGCTTTCGGCCTCCGTCTCGGATACCGACGCGGCCGCCGTGTCGCCGAACTTCGTGACGATCAGCCCCGGCTCGATCACGACCACGTCCACGCCGAACCCGCGGACCTCGAAGCGCAGCGCATCGGAGATCGCCTCGACGGCGTACTTGCTCGCGTGGTAGACGCCCCCACCCGGGAAGGTCAGCCTGCCTCCCATCGAGCTGAGGTTGACGATCCTCCCCCAGCGCTGCTCGCGCATCCCCGGCAGCACCAGCTGACACATCCGGATCAAACCGAACACGTTGGTCTCGAACTGGCGGCGAACCTGGCCGACCGGGACGGTCTCGACGGCGCCGGACTGGCTGTAGCCGGCATTGTTGACGAGCACGCCGACCGCACCCTCGGCCGCGCTCACGGTTTCGACCGCGGCGCTCATCGAAGCTTCGTCGTTCACATCCAGCGACAGCGTCTCGCACCCACGCTCGCGCAGATCGGAGATCGACTGCAGCCGCCGGGCGCTCGCGTACACCTTCCACCCCGCCGCTGCCAGCTCCACCGCGGTGGCGCGGCCGATGCCCGAGGAGCAGCCGGTGATCAGGACAGCTTTCGATGGCATCGCGTTAGCGTACTCGGCGCTGCCACCACGGGCACGGCGCCCGGCTGGAACCCGCGGCGGCGGCGGTTTCCCTGACTCGCCGCGGGCTAAGGTGACACTCGGCGGGCGGATCGCGTGCGGTGTAACGGTGGCCCGCGTGGCGCGGGTTAATGTGACACTCGAAACCGCGGCCAGATCCGATGTAACGTTGGCCCGCGCCGGCGATACACAGCGGCGCCCGTCCTCGGCCCGCTAGGCAGAGCCCCGATCCGCACCGAAGCCCGATGCCGGCGCCGCGGAACCACCTACCCGCGCACCAGCTTCTTGTAGGTGATCCGATGCGGGCGATCGGCCTCGGCGCCCAGCCGCTCGTGGCGGAAGCTCTCATACGCCTCGAAGTTGCCCTCGAACCAGCGCACCTGGGAATCGCCCTCGAACGCCAGCACGTGCGTCGCGATCCGGTCCAGGAACCAGCGGTCGTGGGAGACGACCACCGCGCAGCCGGCGAACGCCAGCAGCGCTTCCTCGAGCGCGCGCAGCGTGTCGACGTCGAGGTCGTTGGTCGGCTCGTCGAGCAGCAGCAGGTTGCCGCCGGTCCGCAGCAGCTTCGCCAGATGCAGGCGGTTGCGCTCCCCGCCCGAGAGCTTGGCGACCTTCTTCTGCTGATCGGTGCCCTTGAAGTTGAACCCTCCGACGTAGGCACGGCTGTTGATGGCGCGGTCTCCGAGCGAAATCTGATCGGCGCCGCCCGAAATCTCCTCCCACACGGTCTTGTCCGGGTCAAGGGCGTCGCGGGACTGATCGACATACGCCAGCTGCACCGTGTCGCCGAGCCGGAGCATCCCCGCGTCGGGCTGCTCCTGGCCGGTGATCATCCGCATCAGCGTGGTCTTGCCGGCGCCGTTGGGACCGATCACGCCCACGATCCCCGCGGGAGGGAGATGGAAGGAGAGCTCGTCGATCAGCACCCGGTCGCCGTAGGCCTTGCGCAGGCCGTCGGCCTCGACCACCACGCCGCCGAGGCGGGGGCCGGCGGGAATGTGGATCTGTACCTGATCGAGCTTTACGTTCCGATCCTGTGCGAGCAGTGCCTCGTAGGCGTTCAGCCGCGCCTTCGGCTTGTTGCGGCGGGCACTCGCGTTCAGCCTCACCCACTCGAGCTCGCGGTCGATCGTGCGCCTGCGAGCGGTCTCCTGCCGGGCCTCGCTCTCGAGCCTGAGGCGCTTCTGCTCGAGCCAGCCCGAGTAGTTGCCCTGGTACGGGATCCCTCGTCCTCGGTCGAGCTCGAGGATCCAGCCGGCGACGTTATCGAGGAAGTAGCGATCGTGGGTCACCGCCACCACGGTCCCCTGATAATCGTGCAGGTAGCGCTCGAGCCAGGCCACCGACTCGGCATCGAGGTGGTTGGTGGGCTCGTCGAGCAGCAGCAGGTCGGGCTGTCCGAGCAGCAGCCTGCAGAGCGCGACGCGACGGCGCTCACCGCCCGAGAGGGTCGAGACGTCGGCATCGGGCGGAGGGCAGCGCAGCGCGTCCATCGCGATCTCTAGCGTTGTCTCGAGGTTCCAGGCGTCGATCGCGTCGATCCGCTCCTGGACCCTCGCGAACTCATCGGCGGTCGCGTCCGAGTAGTTCATCGACAGCTCGTTGAAGCGGTCGAGCAGCGCCCGCGCCTCGGCGACGCCCTCCTCGACGTTGCCGCGCACGTCCTTGCTCTCGTCGAGCGCCGGCTCCTGCTCGAGTAGCCCCACGGTCGCGCCCGGGGCCAGCTGGGCCTGGCCGTCGAACTCTGTATCCGCGCCGGCCATCACCCGCAACAGCGTCGACTTTCCGGCGCCGTTGTAGCCGAGCACGCCGATTTTCGCGCCGGGGAGGAACGACAGCGAGATGTCGCTCAGCACCTGCCTGTCGGGCGGGTAGCGGCGGGAGAGTTTGTAGGTCGTGAAGATGTACTGCGAGGACATCGACCATGCAGGATAGGAGGGGAGGGAGTTCGCGTGCGCGCCCGGCGAGTACGATCGGGGCTGTGCGCGCGCTCGCGGTCGTGTTCGCCGTGATCGCGGTCGGGTTGATGATCGCGGCAATCGTCGGGATGGTCACCGGCAGGCCCGGCGCTCGCGCCGGCGGGATCGTGCGCGCCGCCGCGCTGCTGTGCTTCGCAGCGGCGGTCGCGCTGAACGTCGCCGCGCACTGACACGCAGATCTCGACACACACTGGAGGGAAAATGGCAAAGGAGCTCTACACAGCGCAGGCGACGGTGACCGGCGGACGCGCCAACGGCCATGGGCGGACCAGCGATGGCGTGCTCGACGTCCAACTGCGTCAGCCGCGGCAGATGGATGGCGAGGGCGGCGGCACCAACCCCGAGCAGCTATTCGCCGTCGGCTACGCGGCCTGCTTCGAGGGAGCGCTCGGCGCGGTCGCGCGGCGCGAGCGGGTCGAGCTCGGGGAGGTCTCGATCGACAGCCAGGTGTCCTTGGTCACGGGCGAGAATCGCGCGTTCAACATCGCCGTCTCGCTCGACGTCAGCCTGCCGGGCGTGGAGGACGCGGGACGGGCGTCCGAGATCGTCGCCGCTGCCCACCAGGTGTGCCCATACTCGAACGCCACCCGCGGCAACATCGAGGTCAAGCTGACCGCTAACGGGCAGCAAGTGGCTAGCAACTAGGGCTCCGATCTGCGATCCGCTGGCGGCGGCCAACGATCGCTTTCGTCGCTAACGTAGGGATGTCATGCCTCGGATTCTCGACGTCGAGCAAGCGATGCTCCTGCTGGAGCTCGAGGCGCCGTTCGACCAGCGCGAAGTTCAGCTCGCGCGGCGGCGGATGGCCAAGCGCTGGCATCCAGACATCGCGCCGGTCGGCCGCCAGCACGAACATCAGCGCCACCTGCAGGCGATCAACGAAGCAGCTGATCAGCTCTCGCAGCTGGCGGAATCCTCCCGCGGGGGGAGCGTCACCCGCAACGCTGTCAAGGTCTCGGCGGCGGCGACGCGGAAGGCTCGCGAGGAGGCGGGCCGCCGCGCCTACGAGGAGGAACAGCGCCAGAGAGCCGCCGAGGAGGAGCGCTCCCGCCATGACCCCTTCGGCTCGCGGGTGCCGGACCACTCGGTCGTGCACCGCTACGCGAGGTGCGTCTCCTACCCCGAGTGGGGCGTGGGGACGGTCACCGGGATCTACTTCTCCGGAGACGACGACGACGTTCAGCAGTGGGCGCGAGTGCTGTTCGCGGTCGGGGTGCGGACGATTCCCGCCGGGTCCCTGCAATTCGTCGACTTCTCGCGGCCGGATGCGGCCGCCGATCGGGTGCAGCGGTTCATGACCGCCGCACAACACGCACTCGCGGAGGGTAACGCCGAGCTGGCCGCCCAGCGGTTGATTTACGCCCGCGATGCCGAGCCCTCGAATCCAGTGGTGCTGCGGCTCCTGACCGCCGCCTTCTGGCAGGCGGGGAACCTTCCCGCAGCCGCGCGCGCGGTCAGGGACTGGGCCCGGGTCGACACCGACCGACCGACGCCGGAGCGGTTCGCTTCGCGCATCTACGAGGATATGGGCGCGATCGACCTCGCCGCCGACGCCGCCGCGCGGGCGACCGATCGGGCACCGGCCGATGCCTCCGCCTGGGAGCGGCTCGGGCGCCTGCGCTTGCGACTGGGCGATCGTTCGGGCGCGATCACCGCGCTCGAGCGGGCGAAGCTGGTCGCGCCATCGGTCGACGGCCTGCTCGACCTGGCCCTCGCGCACCACCTGGCCGGCGATGTCGGGGCCGAGGTCTCCGCGGCGGAGGCCGCGATCCGGCTCGACAGCCAGTCCTCCGCCGCCTGGTCGACCTACGCGCACGCGCTCGCGCGGACCGACCGTCTCGCCGAGTGCGCCGAAGCATGCCGGCGGGCACTACGGCTCGGTGACGATCCCGAGGTCTCAGATCTGCTCGCGCGGGTCGAGGCGTCGAGGCCGCGGGGGTTGGCACAGCGAAGCGCGGCATAGGCTCGCCGCCGGCGACGGCGCCGGCGATGCGAGGGCGCTCATAGGTAAATCCGTTGGTTGTCGCCGCTCGGAGTAGGGGCGCCCGGCTGGCATCCGCCGAAAGAGGGGCTCTTGAGGGCCCTGCCTGGATGAGAGGCCGAGATGAGAACTGCCCCTCCCGGCGGGGCGAGGTTCCGCAAGCGGCAACAAAACGTGGCCTCTGTGGGCGCCTGTCTATGAGGGACGCGTCGCGGTCGAGCGCCCGGATCGACTTCCGGTTGACCGGTCGCTGGACGCCGGGGGCGCGGGCCTCGATGGGCGAACTTTCGCGATTTATGTCCGGATGTCGGACAGTAATCGCGGAAGTTGGTGGACGGGGCCGGCGATCCGCGTCGCCTGCGACCGCCAAGTACCGCGGCCTGCAACACCAGATCACCGCCACGATCCCCCCGAGGTCCGGCCCCCGGCCGGGCCTCGCAGCCACTCGCCTGGGCTGCGTCGAAGCCCTCCCGGACGAGAAGGTCGGTGCCGGCGATACAAAGCGCCACCCGGACCCCGCCCTCGAGGCAGAGCCCCCTGATCGAGCCGCAGGACCCTTGGCGGGGGAGGAAGCGACTTTAGGGAGCGACCGACCCTTCCCGCCCGCAGACCGGGCAGGATTCGTGCGCGGCCAAGGGACGACCGCCGCAGCCCGGACAGTCCTCGACCCGTTCGAGCACGCCGAGCAGCTCACCGACCCGGCAGACCAGCAACCGCTCCTCGTCGACCTCCACCCAGGAGCCGGCCGACGCCGGGAAGACCACGTGATCGCTCGGCTTCACCGGCATCTGCACGCCGACGTGGTCCCACCAGTCGAGGCCCGGGCCGACCGCCAGCACGATCCCGTGCTGTGGCGGCGGTTCGTCGGTTCCGGGAGGGATCACCAGACCCGAGCGCCGAAGGCGGTCGGGATCGAGTTCCTTGATCACAACGCGGTCGAAAAGTGGTCGCAGCTGGTGGCGCATGATTCTGATCATAGGACGCCTGGGCGCGTCTCATCGTCGCCGGCGCTCCCGCTGACCGGGGCTCATCCGGGGAGCGTCCCGAACGGGTCGGGCCGGCTGGGCGTTGCGGGAGTCGCGCCTGAGCGGGATCATGGCGTCGTGGACGACGTCGCTGGTCTGATCCGGGCTCGCAGTGTCGACCGTGCGCGGTGACTCGCTCGCGAGGATGGTCGTGACGCGGCGGCTGCGAGGATTTGCATGCGCCGGGGCGGCGGTGCTGGTGATGCTGGCCTGCGCGGCAGGTGCGGCGGCGCGGCCGGGCGTCGAAGCGTCGCGGGCCCCCGGCGCAACCGCGCGTCGCTTCCCATCGAAGCTCCCCGGCGCAACCGCGCCTCGCGTCGCAACGAAGCTCCGCGGCGCAACCGCGCGTCCCCTCACCTCGGAGCTGCTCTCGAACGAGACGACGTTCACGCGGTGGGCGTACCTGAACGACAACGAGCCGATCTACGAGCAGCCGCGGACATCTTCCGCGCGCGTCACGCGGCTGAAGTGGAGCACCGAATCCGGACTCCCGGAGAGCTACCTGTTGCTGCGGGCCTATTGGGACGCCAAGGGTCGCGAATGGGTTGAAGTGCGGATACCGATGCGCCCCAACGGCCGCACCGGGTGGGTGCAGCGGGATGCTCTCGGCGAGTTTCACTTGACCCACCTGCTGTTGGTCATCGACCGTCAACAGCTGCGCATTTCCCTTTACTCGGGTGGCCATCTGCAGTGGCACGCACCGGTGGGGGTCGGCAAGCCCAGCACCCCGACGCCCCCGGGAAGATTCTGGATCACCGAGGTGTTCAAGATCAACGACCCGAGCTCGGGTTATTACCCTTACGCCTTCGGCACCTCCGACTACTCGACCCTGACCGACTGGCCAGAGGGCGGCGTCGTCGGGATCCACGGCCCCTACTACGAGCCGCAACTGATCCCCGGTCGCATCTCGCACGGCTGCGTTCGCCTCGGAGTGGCCGACGACAACTGGCTCGCGCATCGCATCGCCGTGGGTACGCCCGTGCGGATCATCTAGGCGCGCCCGCCGCGCCGCGCTCCGGGCATGCGACGCGCGGCACACCTGCGCGGCGGGTCTCGAGCGGAGCTCCCCGCCGGCTCGTCCGGTCGCGGGCATATGGTCCCGGGATGCGCCTGATTGTCGCCCGATGTCGCGTCAGCTATACGGGGCGCCTGTCCACGACGCTGCCGGAGGCGGTGCGCCTGCTGATGGTCAAGGCCGACGGCACGTTCATGATCTGGGCGGACGCGGGAGGACCGAGCGTCAAGCCCTTGAACTGGATGACGCCCCCGACCGTGGTGGAGGAGTCGGCGCACGGCATGGTCGTGCGCAAGCGCGCCGGAGGCAGCGAGGACCGGCTGGAGATCGAGATCGTGGAAGTGCTATCGGACGTCACGCATGAGATGAGCGGGGGTGAGGCGGAGGCGGGGCTCGCCAAGGACGGCGTCGAGGCACACCTCCAGGAGCTGCTTGCCGAGCAGCCGCAGCGGTGCGGCGAGGGCTTGCGGCTGGTTCGTCGCGAGTGGCCCACCGACATCGGGCCGGTCGATCTGATGTGCCGCGACGCCGATGAGTGCTGGATCGCGGTCGAGATCAAGCGAGTCGCCGGGATCGACGCCGTCGAGCAACTGAGCCGTTATCTGGAGCGGATCCGGCGGGATCCGGCGTTCGCTTCATGCCGCGGCGTGCTGGCCGCGCAGGTGATCAAGCGCCAGGCGCGAGTGCTGGCCGGCGCCAGGGGGATCGAGTGCGTTGAGGTCGACCTGGACATGCTGCGCGGCGAGCGCGAGCCGGAGCTGAGATTGTTCGCGGCATGAACGAACAACAAGCCGTACTGACCGAGCGCCAAGAGCGCCTTCTGCTGATCACGATCAACCGACCCGACCAGCGCAACGCGGTCAACGCGGACGTGGCCAACGGGATCGCCTCAGCGCTTGACGAGCTCGATGCCGATCCCGGGCTGTCGCTGGGGGTGCTGACCGGCGCCGGCAAGGGCTTCTGCGCGGGCATGGACCTGAAGGCGTTCGTGGCCGGCGAGCGACCGTGGGCCGGAGATCGCGGCTTCGCGGGCATCACGCAGCGCTCCGCCGCCAAGCCGCTGATCGCCGCGGTCGAGGGCTTTGCGCTCGCCGGCGGGCTCGAGGTCGCGCTCGCCTGCGACCTGATCGTGGCAGGGCGAGGTGCCCGGCTCGGCATTCCGGAGGTCAAGCGCTCGCTGGTGGCTGCCGGAGGTGGCCTACTGCGGCTGCCGCGGGCGCTGCCGCGCAACGTGGCAATGGAACTCGCGCTCACCGGCGACCCGATCGACGCGGAGCGGGCGTTCGAGCTCGGCCTCGTCAACCGACTGGCCCCGGCCGGGGAAGCGCTGGCCGCCGCGCTCGAGCTCGGCAGCACGATCGCGGCGAACGGGCCGCTGGCACTGGCGGCGACCAAGCGGATTGTGAGCGAGTCAGTCGAGTGGCCCGACTCGGAGTTCTTCGAGCGCCAAAGCGAGATCGTCGAGCCCGTGATGGCCTCCGAGGACGCTCGCGAGGGCGCCCAGGCGTTCGCGGAGAAGCGGGCGCCGGTGTGGAAGGGGCGCTAGCGGCCCGAAGCGGCCCCGTGTGCGGAGGGTGGTAGATCTTGTGCCATATACGCCCCATATCTACCAGCCTCTGGTGAGTGGGCTAGCAGGCGCGCCGGGAGGGCGCCGCTAGCCCTCACCCCACGCGGTTGCGATCACCGACCGAGGCCCCCCGCGGTCGCGGTGCTCGCACAGGTAGACGCCCTGCCAGGTCCCAAGCGCGAGGCGGCCTCCCGCGACCGGCAACGTCAGTGACGGGCCAAGCAGCGCTGCTTTCACGTGCGCAGGCATATCGTCCGGGCCTTCGAGCACATGCGTCCAGTACGAGGCGCGGGCCGGCACGGCCTGGTCGAACCAGGCCTCGAAATCGTGCCTCACGTCAGGCGAGACGTTCTCGTTCAGCGCCAGCGAGGCGGAGGTGTGCTGGATCAGGAGGTGGAGCAATCCGGTCTCGAGCGACTCGAGCTCCGGCAGCGCCGCGAGGATCTCTCGAGTGACCACGTGAAACCCGCGCGACTTACCCGCAAGCGTGATCTCACGTCGCAGCCACATCTGGCACGCGTGCTACCCGCATGTCGACTCGCTCACCGCGGAACGGGACCCCCTCTGCCTCGAGCAAGGCGCGCTGGCGAGGCCCTTTGGCGAGCGAACCATCGGCGCGAACGATTCGATGCCAGGGGACCGAGGAATCGTCCCCACAGGCGTGGAGCACGGCGCCCGCTACCCTCGGCGCGCCCGGCGAGACGTCACCGTAGGTCCGGACGAAGCCGACTGGGGTCGAGCGGACGCGCGCGAGGATGCGATCGGTTTCCATAACTTCGCGCAGCATAGGACCGCCCGGCCTGCGGCCCCTCGCCGTGCTACCGTCTGCGCCGCCATTTCCCTGGTAGCGACGGGGAAACGGGGATCAGATCAGTCGGGCCGGTCGCAACCTGATCGGGAGTGACGGCTGACCCTGTCGGCCCAGACCATGAGCTTCGATCGGCGCACTGTCCCCCTCCGGCTCACCGTTGCCGCGACGGTGCTCGTCGCGGCGCTGTTCGCCGTGGCAGCGCTGCCGCTGCGGAGCATCGCCGATCCGAGCATCGGCGACCTCAACTCCCAGCTTGGCCAGGTCGAGGCCCAGCAGCAGAACCTCTCGGCGAGCATCAACAACCTCTCGCAGCTGATCGGATCGCTCGGCAATCAGATCGCGCTGGTCGAGACTCGCGAGGCGGCCGTTCGCGCAGAGCTGGCGCACGATCGCGTCGAACTCGCAAAGACGCACGCCGCACTCGTTCGCGAGCGCCGCCTGCTCGTGCTGCTGAAGTCCCGTCTCGCCCGGGCCCAGTTCCTACTCGCCCGTCAGCTCGTGAGCAGCTACGAGAACGACAAGCCCGACCTCGTCTCGGTCGTCCTCAACGCGACGGGCTTTCAGAATCTGCTCGAGCAATTCAGCTTCCTTCGCCTGGCCGAGCACCAGCAGCAATCGATCATCACGATCACGCGAATCGCCAAGGCGCAGGCAAACGCCGCGGCGATACGGTTGGCGAAGCTCGAGGCGATCGATCGCGCAATCACACAGGCGACAGCGACCCGGGCTCGAGCTCTGGCCGCGATGAACGCCCTGCTGCAATCGCGACAGGCCGCCCTGCAACGGGCACGGGCCGCTCGCGAGGCAGCGTTGGCCGCCAGCCGCGCCCAGGGCGCGCAACTGCAGGCCGCGATCGCCCGGGCACAGGCCCAGGAGGCGGCTGTCCAGCAGGCCGCGGTGAGCGCGCCTTCGTCGGCCGGCGCCGGTACCGGCGCGGCCCTCAGCCCGTCGGTGGGCTGGTCGATCCCCTCCCCGATCGTGGACTGCGAATCGGGTGGCCAGAACCTGCCACCGAACAGCGCCGGCGCCTCCGGCTATTACCAGATCATTCCGAGCACCTGGCAGGAGTACGGAGGCACCGGACCGGCCGCCTACCTCGTCGGCAAGGCCGAACAGGACCAGGTCGCGACGCGGATCTGGCAGGGCGCAGGAGCCGGCGCCTGGGATTGCGCCGCGATGGTCGGGATCCATTAGCCCGCCGGTCGGTGTGGCCGGGGGGCCGCAGGGCCGCCGGCCGACAGGGGCTCTGCCCAGCGGGTCGGGAACGGGTGGCGCTTTGTATCGCCGGAGCCAGGCCGACCGCCTTCGGGTTCCGTGATCACGAACTTCTGCAATTAGTGTCCACCCCTCGGACACAACTCGCGAAAGTTCGCGCCGGGGACCCACGCGGACACACGTTGCGAAGGTTCGTCGCCGTGGGAGCGAGCAGCCCGGTTCGCAAATGCTAACCACGCACTAACGCGCTCCGCGCTTTATTTGACCGCCAGTGACTTGGTCCGTCCCACGCGTGGCGATCGCCGCCGCACTGCTTGTCCTTGCCTTCGCGCTGCGCTTCGCGAACGTGCAGAACACGTCCTACCGTCCGATCAACGATGCCGGAACGTATCTGACGCTCGCCAGCAACATCGCCCACACCGGCGATTACTGGGCCAGCCACGTCCGCGGCGGGGCCGGCGGCACTCGTGGCCCGACCGCTTACTTCCCGCCGGCGTTCCCGTACTTCCTCGCCGGCGTCGATCTGCTCGACGGCCACACCACCCGGCGCGGGAAGTCGATCCATCCCGCGCGGATATCGCAAGCCGCGCTCGGCACCGTCGAGGTGGGGCTGATCGGGCTTGTCGCCTGGGAGGCGTTCGGCAGCACCGTGGCGCTGTTCGCGCTCGCGATCGCCGCGATCTATCCGGTCTTCATCGAGCTCTCCGGAGCGATCGCAGCCGAGAACCTGATGACCGTGTTCGTGCTGCTGGCCGCGTGGACGGCGCTGCGGGCACGGCAAGCGCGCCGGCCGTTGGCGTGGACCGCCGCTTGCGGCCTGTTGATCGGCCTCGCGACCCTCACCCACCAAAACGCGATCGTGATCTTGCTACCGCTCGCTTTCGCCGTCTGGCTGGGCCGTCCGAGGTGGAGGGTGCAGGCGATCCAAGCGCCGATCTTCCTCGCCGCGATCACGGTGATCACGATCTCCCCCTGGATGATCCGCAACGCCGTGATGCTGCACTGGGTGATCCCGGTCTCCGACGAGAACGGAATCACGCTCGCGGGCACCTACAACCCGGCTTCTGCCGCGTACCGCCAGATCCCCTACAAGTGGCGCTTGTACGTCTCGATCCCCCAGGACGCAACGCTCGCGCGCGGCTCGCATCACCTGACCGAGATCGAGCTGAGCAACAAGCTCACGAGCCAGGCTTTCGCCTACATCGGGGCGCACCCCACGGCTCCACTCGAGGTCGCCTACCACAACACGTTGCGGCTGTTCGAGCTCGAGGGCGCGCTCGCGTGGCGGGACTCGTATGCGGCGATCGACCTGTCGCGAACGGTCGCCCGGGTCGGCGTGATCAGCTTCTGGGCACTGGGCGTGCTGGCGATCCTCGGCGCGCTGACGCCGCTAGCTCGCCGCGCTCCCCTGTGGCTCTGGGTGATCCCGCTGCTGCTCGGGATCAGCGTGGTGCTGGTCAACGTTGAGACGCCGCGGTTCCGCGAGCCGGTCGATGCGTTCCTGATCCTACTGGCGGCGTGCGCGGTCGCCACGCCGCTCAGCTGGCTACGTCGTTCTCCAGTCGGGCGTGACCTCGAGGCGGCGCCCTCGGCTGGCGGTGCTCAGCCGGTCGAAGTGGTCCAGCGCCTGACCTGAGCCGACAGCGACGCAGGTCAGCGGCGACTCGGCGCTGTACACGAACATCCCGGTCTCCGCCGCGACGAGCTCGGCGAAGCCGCGGATCAGGGTGCCGCCTCCGGCGAGCAGGATCCCGTCGCGTGCGATGTCGCTCGAGAGCTCCGGCGGCGTCTGGTCGAGCGTATCTCTGATTGCCTGGAGGATCTCGCGCAGCGGGCTGGCGATCGCCGCGCGCACTTCCCCGCTGGTCAGCTCGACCGCGGTGGGCAGCCCGGTGAGCAGGTGGCGCCCCCGCACCTCGACGGTTTTCTCGGGATGGAACGGAATCGCCGAGGCGAGCTCGATCTTGATTCGCTCAGCCGTGCGGGAGCCGATCGCGAGTTGGTGAACGCTGCGCAGATAGTGGGTGATCGCCTCGTCCATCTCGTAGCCCCCGACGCGAACCGAACGCGAGATCACGATCGCTCCGAGCGAGATCACCGCCATCTCGCTGGTCCCACCGCCGACATCGACGACCATCCGGCCCACCGGCTCTTCGATCGCAAGCCCCGCTCCGATCGCGGCCGCGATCGGTTCCTCGATCAGGTGAACCTGGCGCGCTCCCGCCGCCAGCGATGCCTCCTCGACCGCTCGCTTCTCGACCTCCGTGACCCCGGAGGGGGCGCACACGATCAACCGCGGATGCGCCATCTTGCGGTTGAGCACCTTGCGAATGAAGTGCCGGAGCATCGCCTCGGTGACCTCGAAATCGGCGATCACGCCGTGGCGCAGCGGCCGCGTGGCGGAGATCGTCGCCGGCGTGCGGCCGATCATCCGCTCCGCGTCGGCGCCGACAGCGTGAACCTCGCCGGTGCCCACGTCGGAGGCGACCACCGACGGCTCGGACACGACGATCCCGCGGCCACCGACATACACCAGGGTGTTGGCGGTGCCGAGATCGATTGCCATGTCGTGCACGCCCAGCGTGGGCGCCAGGTGACGACGGGAGTTGTCGCGACGTGAACCGTCTCTGCGGAAGCGGATCCGAGAAGAGTGCCAAATGCGGGCAGCAAGCGGCGCCTGGCCGGTGCCGCGGCGGGAAACGCGCCCTCGGGAACCATGTTGCGCACCGCGCGCCATCAGCATCCAGTAGGCACCGGCGTCTGCGGGAGGTGCTGCGAGCGGCCAACATCAGAGCCAATCTCGACACCTGGGTCGCCGCCGTCGGCTCGGACGGCTACGTCGCCACCGTCACGCCAGCGGAGGCCTGGGTGGGCGGCCGCGGCGCACCGGCCGGGCGGCCATGGGCGAGGCGATAGCTCTCGCCCGCCGTCGCCGAGGCGATAGCTCTTCGCGCGCGCTGCCGGCGAGGCGATAGCTATCGCTCGCCGGGAAGCGTGTGTGGGTACTGCGAGACCGGCTCCTCGAGATCGAGCGCGGTGGCGATGATCCGGTGCTGCTCGGCCGCGTGGGCAACCGGATAGCCCTCGCCGGAAGCCGCGCGCTCAGGCCTGCCGATATATCCGAACTGCAGATGCGTGGGCAGGATCTGCAGCAGCCGTGGTGACATGAACGCGCGCGCGCCCATGTTGCGCGGCTCCTCCTGCACCCACACGACTTCCGTCAACCTGGGATAGCGCGAAGCGAGCTCCAGGATCTCCGATTGCGGGAACGGATACAGCAGCTCCACCCGTCCGATCGCGATCTGCGGCCTGCTGTGCCGCGCCTCGTGGCCGCTGAGCTCGTAGTAGATCTTGCCGCTGCAGAGGATCAGGCGGGTCACCTGCTCGGGGTCGACGTCCGGGTCGGCGAGCACCGGCTGGAAGCGGCCCTCCACGAGCTCACGGACGCGGCTGGTCGCCTGCGGCAGCCGCAGCAAGCTCTTGGGAGTGCCGATCACCAGCGGGCGTTGCTTTGCGATTCGCGCCTGGCGGCGCAGCAGGTGGAAGTACTGTGCCGGCGTGGTGCAGTTGGCCACCCGGATGTTCCCCTCGGCGGCGAGCTGCAAGAAGCGCTCGAGCCGCGTCGAGGAGTGCTCGGGGCCCGAGCCCTCGTAGCCGTGTGGCAGCAGCAGCGTCAACCGCGAGGTCTGGCCCCACTTAGCGAGCCCGGAGACGATGAACTGGTCGATGATCACCTGAGCGCCGTTGACGAAGTCCCCGAACTGCGCCTCCCACAGCACCAGCGTTTCCGGCCCCTCCTGGGAGTAGCCGTACTCGAATCCGAGGCAGGCCATCTCCGACAGCGGGCTGTTGTGCAGCTCCATCGGCGCGAGCGCCCCAGGGAGATGCTGCATCGCGCAGTGCTCCTGGCCGGTCCTCGGGTCGTGCAGCACCAGGTGGCGCTGGCTGAAGGTGCCGCGCTGGGTGTCCTGGCCGGTCAGGCGGATCGGGATCCCCTCCGTGAGCAGCGTGGCGAACGCGAGTGACTCGGCATGCGCCCAGACGATCCCGCTGCCGCTCTCAAACGCCTCGCGACGTTGCTCGAGCTGCTTGACCAGCTTCGGGTGGACGGTGAAGCCGTCGGGAACCGAAAGCAGCTCCTCGTTCAGGACCCGTAGGCGCTCGGCGTGGACCGCGGTCCTGACCTCGGGCGACGGAGTGCGGTCGAGCTGGTACTCGCCGGTGGCGTGCTCGACCTCCTTGGCGGCGGCAATCTGCTCCTTGAGCCGTTGATGGCGTTCGGTCAGCACCGCCCAGACCCCGTCGGTCATCTCGGTCGATTCCTGCTCGCTGACCACGCCCCGCTCGATCAATTGCCTGGCGAACAGCTCGCGCACCGGTGGATGCTTCTTGATCATCTGGTACATCTCGGGCTGCGTGTACGCCGGCTCGTCGGCCTCGTTGTGGCCGAAGCGGCGATAGCCGATCAGATCGATCAGCACGTCGTGGCCGAACTCCTGGCGGAAGGCGAACGCCAACCGCACAGCCGAGATGCACGCGGCGACGTCGTCGGCGTTGACATGGATGATCGGGACGTCAAATCCCTTGGCGAGATCGGATGCCCAGGTGGTGGAGCGGGCGTCATCGGGATCGGTGGTGAACCCCACCTGATTGTTCTGGATTATGTGGACCGTGCCCCCGACCGTGTAGCCGTCGAGCGCTTGCAGGTTCAATGTCTCGGCGACCACTCCCTGGCCAGGGAAGGCGGCGTCGCCGTGCAGGATGATCGGGATCGCGGCGTTGCAGTCCTGATTGGGGTGCGGTCCCTGACGGGTGGTCTGAGCGGCGCGCGTCGCACCCGCGGCGACCGGGGCCACGAACTCCAGATGCGAGGGATTGGATTCCAGCCGCACCACGATCGACTCCCCCCTGGGCAGCTGGTAGGAGCCTTGTGCGCCATGGTGGTACTTGACATCCCCGGTGCCGCCCTGCGGCAGCGTCGTGATCGGATCGAGCGTCGAGGTGCCTTCGAACTCGGCAAAGATCGTCGCGTAGGGCCGGCCGAGGTTGTGCGCGAGTACGTTCAGGCGTCCGCGATGGGCCATGCCGATCACGACCTCGCGTGCCCCGCGAGTGGCCGAGAGCTGGATCAGCTCATCGAGCATCGGCACAGTCATGTCGAGGCCCTCGATCGAGAACTGCTTCTGGCCGAGGTAGGCCTTGTGCATGAAGCGCTCGAGCGCGTCGACTTCGGTCAGCCGCTTGAGCAGCGCCCTCTGCTCCTCCTCGGTGAGCGGCTTGCGAAACGAGCCGTACTCGATCGCCTCGCGCAGCCACAGCCGCTGGCGGTGTGAGGCGATGTGCTCGATTTCGTACGCAATCGGTCCGCAGTAGGTCTCGCGCAGGTGCGGGAGCGCATCGAGCAGCGTCGTTCCCTCCACGTACATGCGCAGGATCCGGGCCGGGATCTGGGCCATGAGCTCCGGGGTCAGCCCGAGTGGCTCGGGATCGAGGGCCGGATCGCTTTCGGGCTCACGGCCAAGTGGATCTAGCTTCGCGGCGAGGTGCCCGTGGGTGCGGTGCGCCTTGAGCAGTGAGGTCGCGGCCTGGACGGCTTGCAGCAGCCGCTCGTCGGGCCGGACGGGGGCGGCATCTGCGGGCGGCGCAGCGGCGGGTTGTGCGGGCGGCGCGACCGCAGCCTGGACGGGCGCCGCAGACGGCAGGGCCGGGAGCTCGAGGCCTAGATCCGAGAATACCCGCTCGTAGAAGCCCTTCTCGCCCTGGAGAAAGGCCTCGATCCGCTGCAAGAACCGTCCGGATTCAGCGCCCTGGATGATCCGGTGGTCGTAGGTCGAGGTCATCGTCATGACCTTCTCCGCGCCGATCGCCTGGGCGATCCGCTCGAGCCCGACCGGGTACCCGATCTGACCGGTGGCGACAATCGTCCCCTGCCCGACCATCAGCCTCGGAACCGACGCGGCCGTACCGATGCCGCCCGGATTGGTCAGCGTCAGGTTTGCGCCGGACAGTTCATCTGCGGTCAGCGTGTTGGTTTGGGCCTTCTGCACCAGCGAGTTGTATGCCTCGAGGAACTCGCTGAAGCGCTTGCGGCCGGCGTCGGCGATCACCGGGACCATCAACGTGCGGCTGCCATCCTTCTTCTCGACGTCGACCGCCAGCCCGAGGTTGCAAGCGCCGTCGTCGATCCGCTGCGGCTTGCCTTCGAGCTCGGCGAAGTGATGCGCCATCACCGGCATCTCCTCGCTCGCGGCGAGCGCGATCGCGTATGCGATCAGATGCGTGAACGAGACGCGGTGGCCGGCATTCTTGAGCTGCTTGCGTCGCTCGTCGAGGGTGGTGACGGTGATCGTGCGGAAGGAGGTGGCGGTCGGGATCGAGCGGCTCTGCTCCATGTAGCGCGCGAGCGCGGCGGCGCCGCCGCGGATTGGCTGGGCGCCGGGAGCGGTCATGGGGGCGGCCCTTGGGGGGGCCGCCCTGTTTGATGTGGCCGTCGCACCATTACCGGCCACCGCGAGTACGTCGGCCTTGGTGATCCGCCCGCCACGCGCGCTGCCGTGGACTCCGGAGAGGTCGATGCCCTCGTGCGCGGCCGCGCGCCGCGCGACGGGCGAGGCTTTGGCGCCGTCGGTCGGCGGGGTGGCGGTCGCGGCCGGCGTCTCGCTCGCCTGCAACGACTCAGGTTCGGGGGGCGCTGGGCCGTCCGAGCCGGTCCGCATTCGCGCGATCACCTGGCCGACGCTGACGGAATCTCCTTCCTGGGCGAGGATCTCGGTGATCGTTCCGGTTGCGGGCGCGGGAAGCTCCATGTCGACCTTGTCGGTCGAGATCTCGACCACCGTGTCACCGCCCTGCACCTGGTCGCCGACCTTGACCGACCACTCGAGGATTGTCCCCTCGGTGACCGACTCACCGCCGGTGGGGGTCACGATCTCGATCGTCTCCCCCGGCGGGGCCTCGCGGACGCTCCCGTCCGGCTCGAGAGCGCCGGGGTCCGGCGGGGCCTTGGGGGCACTGCTGTCCGGCGGGGTCCCGAGGACGCTCGCGCCCGGCGGGTCTCCGGCATTCGAGGCGGCTTCGTCGCGGGCAGCGGTGTTCTCCGCTTCGGTAGACGCCGCGGCGGCCGCCTCGGCCTCCGTGGCGGGCGGCGATTCTGCGGAGACCGGGGTAGCCGGCGGCTCGACGCCGTTTGCCGGATCGGTCGAGATCTCGGCCAGCAGCGCCCCGACAGTGACCGTGTCGCCTTCGGCCGCATGGATCTTCACGATCGTCCCGGCCGCCGGCGCGGGAACCTCCGCGTCGACCTTGTCGGTCGAGATCTCGAGGATCGTTTCGTCCGCCGCAACCGCGTCGCCCTCGTGCTTGTGCCACTCGAGGACTGTTCCCTCCGAAACGGAATCGCCCATCGCGGGCATCACGACGTGAACCGTGCTCGTCTCTACTGCCATCGGGATTTCAACTGTAACGCGTGCTGACCGGCGCAGCGGTGTTTTTCCGGCTGTGGCGGCGGCGATCGGCAATCACGAATCCGATCGATCCGGCGAACGGGCCGAGGCCCCCGAGCACGGCGACGGTGACCGCCAGCCAGTAGGGAATTATGTGGGCGCGTGCAGCGGCGATGCAGATCAGTGACATCGCGATCCACAGCAATCCGTGCGTCAGTCCCAGCACGAATGTCTCGGGCTGCGGATTGCCGAGCCCAAACGCGCACACCAGCAGCGACAGATACACCGCCGAATGAACGAATGACGCCACCTCCAGCCGGCGGAAGGTGATCAGGCGCACGAGTTTCCGAGCAGCCCTGCCATCCGCCGGAGCGGCTCATCCGCCTCCGCAGGCCAGCTGTCGACGTCCGCCGGCCACCACGCGAACTCGTCATGCTCGTCGTCCGGGACGACCGTGGCTCCCTCCGCGAGCCATGCCTGTCCAACCAGCAGGATCACGTTGCTGGGCAGCTGCAGGAGCACTTGCACCTGCATCCGGTCCGGCTCGACCGACCACTCCTCGGCCAGCTCGCGAGTGAGCGTGTCGGCCGGGTTCTCGTCGACCTCGACAGATCCCCCGGCGCCGAGTGCCCAGCGACCTGCCCACGAGGCAAGCCAATCCGCTCGCCGGCCCGCCAGCCAGCGGCCGTCGGCGGCGCGGACCAGACACAAGACCGCCATGCTGCCGGCGGCGCCCGTCGGAAGCAGCCGCAGCGCCCAGCGCGCCGGCTGCAGATCGAGCCGCAAGCGGTCGCGCTCGGCGTCGAAGGCGGCCAGCCTCGCCGCCAACCCATCGTGGCTCGGCGACCCCCGCTCGCGCAGCGCGTCGAGCGCCTGGTCGGCCGCCTCGATCGTCCGCGGTGGCGGCTCGAACGGCTCCGAGCGCCAGGAGACGACGACCTGGGATGGGTCCCAGGGACCGACCGCCAGCAAACCGGGTCCACTCGCCACGGCAAAGACGGTAGCGGGAGGCGTGAAGCGATGACCGGCGACGGCGTTTGCACCCGGGAGCACCAAATCAGCGCTCCTTAGCGGACGGCCAGCGCGCCGTCCGGGGGTCTTCGAGGAGCGCGACGCGGCGGAGTCGGCGAGCGCTGAACAAGCGGGCAAACGTCGCACCCGACCCTCACACCTACGCGGGCTACCGTTACATTCGATTCCGACCGGGGTCGCGCGTCACTTTAGCCCGCATCACACGGGCGACCGTGACATCCGACTCTCGCGGGCCGCAAGATGTAACGCTGACCCGCGCCACGCGGGCTACCGTGACATTCGAGCTCCGCCGACGGTCCGATGTAACGCCGTGCCCGCCCCACGACTGCGTGGACGGATTTTACGGGGCGTTCTGGCGGCGGCCGGAGGCGCTGCTCGAGCCGAGCGTTCGGGCTGGGATCTCGGTCTTCGCCCGGGTGCATCAGCAGTCGGTCAAGAGAGCGACCGAGGCGCTGCGCTCCGATCTGCTGAGCGGGAAATGGGAGCATGATCACCGCCGGCTGCTCGACCGTGAGCAGCTGCACCTCGGGTACTACGTCGTGGTCCCAGACGCTAGTGACCGCTCAGCGTCCTGAACGGATACAGGGTCACGAACTCGGCCAGGTACAGCGCCACCCAGAGGGCCACGGCGAGCCGCGGAATCCGACGCCAGGCCAGAAACCGGGCGACCGCGATGTACAGCGCCGGCATCGTGATCACCATGTAGTAGAGGTAGCTGGTGCGTGAGTCGAGCAGGCTCAGCACCTCGATCGGGACCCAGGTGCCGAAGATCCAGGCGATCACCAGGAACGAGATCGTGTCGCGGCGGCGCAGCGCCCACCACACGCTCGCCAGGATCGCGACCCAACTGGTGAACAGCAGCACGCGGCTGATCATCCCCCGGAAGTAGACCGTCGTGCTCGTGCTCTTGACGCGGCCGTTGACCGACACGGTCACGGCCTGCTTGAAGTAGGGGATCTGCTTGACGTCGCCCCAGAACTGCCACGGGTAGCTGGCGATCCCCCGCGGGCCACCGGTGCTCTTGAGCTTGTTGGCGTAGTTGACCATGAACGCGATGTGGTTACAGGAGCCCTTCCACAGCCACAGATGGCTGCAGAGCGCCGCCTGACCGCGGTTGACGGGGTGTCCACCGCTGTACGGCGTCACCGCGGCATCGAGGACCGCCATGAAGCTCGCGAACGCGATCACCGTCATCAGCACCATCGTGAGCGGACGCATCACCCGGCGCAGGCTCGGGGCGCTCTCCCTCCCCGCGGTCAGCCACCCCAGCGCCCGCAGCGCCTCCAGCACCAGCACCACCGCGACGCCGAACACCGCAACCTCCTTGAAGCAGGCGCCGAGCGCCAGCAGCAAGCCTGCGAGCACCGGGCGGCGGCGCAGGTAGAAGCCAACCCCCGCGAGCATGAACGGGACGCAGTAGATGTCGAGCACCGCGATCCGTCCGCTGACGAGCCACAGGTTCTCGATGCTGGCGAGCGCGGTGGTCCCGAGCGCAAGCCACGGTCCGCCGCCCGCGCAGCGAACGAGCCAGTAGAGCAACAGCAACGCCGCGAGCGCGAACGCGACCGCGGTCACCCGCCAGGCGGTTGAGTTGTCGCCGCCGATCTCGATCGCCGCCGCGATCACCATCTTCGCCAGCTGCGGATGCTCGGCGTTCGGATCGGTTCCGGGAGGAGCGGCCTGGAAGTACCTCTCTCCGTGGGTCATCGGCACGCCCGCGATCAGCCGCGCCGCGCTGACGTAATAGGCCTCATCGAAAATCGTCCCGGCGCCGCCCGGGCCCTTGGGCGGAATACCGAGATGGAAGCTGCGTGCGCCAACCCCGAGCAGGCAAACCAGCGCGAGCAAGACCAGCGGCGCTCGCCGGTGTGCGAGCACGCCGCGAAGCCACGCGGCGAACCGCCGCGTGCCGGAGCGCAGACGCGTCAGCCCCTACTCCCGGTGCCGGCGAGCGCGGGCGGCAAGTCAGTCGCGGGCGCCCTCGAATAGCCGCTCGTAGATCCGGTAACGCTTGACGATCCGGCCGCCCATCGCCTCCATTCCACGATTCATCGCCTTATTGGTCTCGAGGATCCAGCCCATCTCTCCCTGCCCGCACCGCGTTTGCTCGCCCATCTTGAAGTTCTCGAGGTATAGCGCCGCGGCGGCGCCGGTGTGCTGGTACTCGGGCAGCACACCGAGGAAGCCGACGCGAACCCGGTCGATGATCCTCCGCTTGTTCAGGTAGTACCACCAGCCGAGCGGCAGCAACCGGCCGTCCATCTTCGCCAGCACCTGATTGACGTCTGGGATCGTGATCGCCATCGCGATCGCCTCCCCCTGCGCGTTCTCGGCGATCATGAACCAGTCGCGGTCATAGACGAGGTGAAGCGAGCGCGTGTACTCGTCGAGATCCTCCTTCGAGTACGGGACGAAGCCCCAGTTGTGCGCCCAGGCGGCGTTGTAGATGTTGGCGAATAGATCGATCTCCTGGCGCAGGTGCAGCCGCGACATCCTCCGGATCCGGATTCCGAATTTGTCGTGCGCGCGCTCGGCTGCCCGCGGAAGCACCGGATTCATCCGCGCGCGATCGGAGATGTCCGCCTCCCACATCAACAGGTCCATCGCCTTGCTCAACTCCGCTTCCTCGCAGCGCCGCTGGTAGTAGGGCGGGTGCCACGGCTGCCTGATCATCGGCTCCCGCTCGAAGCCCTCGACCAGCACGCCGCTCTCGTCGTTCATCTGGAAGTCCATCGGACCCACCATCCGCTCACATCCGCGCCAGCGCAGCCACCGCGAGGCGATCCCCAGCAGCTCCTCCAGGACCTCGCGGTCGTCCTCGAACTCGAGAAACCCGAACATCCCCCAGCGGCTTCCGTGAAACTCGTTGAAGGCATGATCGACCTGCGCGGTGATGCGCCCGACCACCCGTCCGTCTCGCCGGGCGAGGAAATATGCGGCCTCGCCGTGGGTGAAGTACGGGTTCAGCGCCTGCGCGAGGAACAGATAGCGCTCGAGCTTGAGTGGCGCGATCCACGGTGTGCCCGCGTGCAGCCGGAAGGGCAGGGCTACGAACGCCCGGAGATCGCGTAGAGAACGCACCCTGATTATCTCGACGGGCATTGGCGCGGAACCGTACCTCACGAGCGCGCGTGCCACCATTCACGACAGCGATGGCGCTCGATCCCTACAAGACGCTCGGCGTCAGCCCGACCGCCTCAGACAGCGAGCTCCGCAGCGCGTATCGGCGGCTCGTGGCGCTCCATCATCCGGACCACAACGGGGGCTCGGCCGAGTCCACGCGCCGCTTCGAGGAGGTCCAGGACGCGTACTCGCGAGTGCGGGCGCTGCGAGCCGGCTCGCGCCCGACGGCCACCGCGAATCGAGCCGACGGCGGGAGCGGCACGGCGCGAGGCAGCTCGCCGGGCGGCCGCCAAACGAAGCCCTCCGCGCCGGAGCTCGACGCACAGCTCGCAGAGATGGAGCGGCAGCTGCGCGAGGCCCAGGCGGCACGCGCCCGGGTGATGCAGGACGCCCGGGTCGCCGCGGCACCGGAGTCCGAGCGACGAGCGAGCGACGAGGAGCTCGGGTACGTCAAGAGCGACGACAGCTTCAGCAAGATCTTCGACGATGCGATCTCGGAGCTCTCTCACTGGTTCGAGGAGCGGCGCAAGCCGCAGCGCTAACCGACCCTCATCCGGCCAGCGTGCGGTTGAAGCGCCGCAGTGCCAACGGCATCGATACCGCCATGATCACGACGCTCCAGAGCGCCATCGCGGCGACCGGGTGCGTGAGCTGCCAGGAGCCGCTCGAGTGGTAGCCCTCGGTCAAATAGCGCACCGCGGCGACCAGGGCCGAGATCGGATCCCATTGCGCGATCGCCCGTGGCACCGCGTCCATTCCCGAGATCGGCACGAACGTGCCCGCGAGGAAGGTCAGCGGCAGGATCACGATGAACCCCGCCCCCTGCATCGCGTCCGGAGACCTGACCAGCATGCCCAGCAGGACGCCCAGCCAGGTGAACGCCAGCATCGCAAGCGCCATCAGCGCGATCAGCTCGAGCGCATGCAGGGCGGTCAGGTGCGGGGTCCAGCCGAGGATCAGCCCGAACACGACCACGATCACCATCCCCAGGGCCTGCTCGCAACACTGACCCATCACCTGGCCGCTGATGATCGACAGGCGGCTGATCGGCATCGAGCGGAAGCGGTCGACGACGCCCTCGTTCATGTCTGTAGAAGTCGCCACGCCCGCGCCGATCACGCCAAAGGCGAGCGACTGGGCGATGATTCCCGGAAACAGATAGTCCTTGTAGCTGATTCCCGGGACGTGGATCGCTGACCCGAATACGTACAGGAACAGCAAGATGAATACGATCGGCTGGATCGTGACGTCCAGCAGCCGCTCCGGCACACGAGGGATCGCGCGCAGGCTGCGGACCGTCAACAGCGCGGTCTCGCGGACGAAGCGGGGCGCGGAGGGAAGCTCGCGCTGGTGGGTTGAGGAGAGCGCGGTCATGCAGCCAGCTCCTCGGGCTGCGGCTCAGCGACCTCTGAGCGCGCCGTGTGCCCGGTCAAGGTGAGGAACGCGTCATCGAGGGTCGGCCGCCGCAGCGCGATTTCATCGACGTGGATCTGGGCGCCGCTCACCGCGGCCGCGACGCGCGCCAGATCCGCAGCTTCCTCGGGAGCCGCGATCGAGACGGTCCGCTGCTCGGCTGAGGGGCGGAGCTCGAACTGCTCGCCGAGCGCCGCCAGAAGTTGCTCGAACGCGGACGCGTCCGCCGCGATCACGTCCACGCGCTGCTCGCCCACCTGGCTTTTGAGCTGCGCCGGCGTGCCTGCGGCGACCTCGCGGCCACGGTCGATCAGCACCACTCGATCGGCAAGCGCATCGGCCTCTTCCAGGTACTGCGTGGTCAGGAGCAGCGTGACTCCCTCCCGGACCAGTTCACGGATCGTCGACCAGACGACCTGCCGGCTGCGTGGGTCGAGGCCGGTGGTCGGCTCGTCGAGCACGAGCACCTGCGGGCGATCGATCAGCCCGGCGGCCAGGTCCACCCGCCTCCGTTCACCGCCCGAGAGGTTCTTCACCAGCCGGTTGCGAAACTCGCCGATCTGGAAGCGCTCGATCAACTCATCGGCCCGCACAGCGGCCTCGGAGGCGCGGCGTCCGCGCAGCTGGGCCATCAGCACCAGGTTCTCGCGCGCCGTGAGGTGCTTGTCCAGGGCCGCGAACTGACCGGTCAAGGAGATTGCGCGACGGACCTGCGCCGCCTGCTCGACGACGTCATAGCCGGCCACGCTGGCGTGACCGGCGTCGGGTCGTGAAAGCGTCGCGAGCATCCGGACAGTGGTCGTCTTTCCGGCTCCATTGGGGCCGAGCAGCGCCACCACCGTCCCGTTCTCCACCAGCAGATCCAGTCGATCGACTGCGGTGAAGCTGTCAAAGCGCTTGGTCAACTGGCGCGCCTGTACCGCAAGCTTGATTTCGTTCAGCATGCGGGCGTACTCTACAGTTACTGAAATATTTCTGCAACTGAAATTTGCGATAAACTCTTCCGCATGTCGCTGGACGAAGAGCTACTGGCCGATGCCTCAGGCGATCAGCGCGTCCATCAGGCGATGGTGCACGAGGTCGGACCCGAGCTCGCCGAGTTGCTCAGCCGAACGCGCCGCGCCCAGGAGCAGCTTCTCCAGCAGCGGCGACCCGGCGAGAGCCTGCGCGAGCGCAAGCGGCGGCTGACCAGGCAGCGAATCTCCGACGTCGCGACGACGATGTTCGCGAGCCGAGGGTTCGATCAGGTCAAGGTCTCCGAGATCGCGGAGGTTGTCGGCGTATCGGAGAAGACGGTCTACAACTACTTCCCGACCAAGGAGTCGATGTTTCTCGATCAGGCGGACGAGATGATCGAGCGGCTGGCCCGAGCGCTGCGAGAGCGCCAGCCCGGCGAGCCCCTGTCGAAGGTGGTGGTGGAGGCGCTGGGGCAAGAGATGCAGCAGTTCGACCTGCTCCCCGACGAATTGGTGATCCAGCTGCCCAGGTTCCGCGAGCTGGTCCAGTCGACACCGTCGCTGCGCGCCGCGTGGCTCGATCTCACCCATCGCCTGGTGGAGGTCGCAAGAGTTGAGTTGGCCGCTCGCGCCGAGGTCGATCCCCGCGATCCGGAACCGTCGATCACCGCGTATGCACTGGTGGGTCTCGGGCAGGTCGCGTTCGACTCGCGGGTGCGCTGGATCGAGGGAGGTTTGCGCGGCGCCGCGCTGAGCGACGCGGTGATCAAAGATGTCGAGCGCGCGGCACGACTGATCGAGACCGGCCTGTGGTCCTTCAACCTGCTCGCGCAAGGTCGTCGCACCCGTCAGCAGCTGTTCGAAGCCGCCAAGACGGCCGAGGAAGCGCGAACCCAGGTGGTGAAGGCGTTGCGCGAGGCGCGCAGGGCGTGGAAGCGCAGCCGCGGAGAGTGACTTCGGGCACGATCGCGATCCTCGGCCCCGGCGGCGTCGGTGGCTTCCTGGCGGCGGCCCTGGTCCGCGCCGGCGAGCGGGTGACGGTGGTCGCCTCCGAGCACACCGCCGCGGCGATCGCCGCGGACGGAATCGCGCTGGAGAGCGTCAGCCTCGGCGACTTCACCGCTCGCCCGCTCGCCACCACGGAGCTGGCACACCCAGCCCAAGTGCTCTTCGTGAGCACCAAGGCGACCACCCTCGAGGCGGCGCTCGGCCGGGTGAGGGCGGAGCCGGAGCTGATCGTGCCGCTGCTCAACGGTCTTGACCACATGCGGGTGCTGCGTGCGTGGTTTCCCCCGGGGCGGATCGCCGCCGGCACGATCAGGATCGAGTCCGAGAGGGTGGCTCCCGGGCGGATCGTGCAGAGCAGTCCCTCCTCGCGGGTGGAGCTGGCGGCCGATCCGGCCGCTGCACGCGACGCCTTGCCGGGGCTCGCGGCGAGACTCGAGCGCGCCGGGATCCCCGCGACGATCGGCGCGAGCGAGGCCCAGATCTTGTGGTCAAAGCTGGTCCGGCTGTGCTCGCTGGCGCTCACCACGAGCGCCTCGAACGAGCCGATCGGGTTCGTGCGCAGCGATCAGCGGTGGGCAGCGACGCTCGCGGCGTGCGTGTCCGAGGCCGCCGCGGTCGCGGCCGCCGACGGCGCCGAGGTCGATCCCGCCGGAGCGCTGGGCGAGCTCGCTGCCGCGCATCCGGAGCTCGGCTCGTCGATGCGGCGAGATCTCGCCGCGGGCCGCGAGCCGGAACTGGACGCGATCGCCGGGTCGGTGCTGCGCGCCGGCGCCCGGCATCGGCTCGACTGCCCGACGATCGCCCGCCTGAGCGATCAGGTGGCGCGGGCGGCGCGATTGCGCCGGCGCGCCGGGACGGTAGGCTGGCGCTGATGTTCGACGGCTTCGAGACCCTCGACCTGCCTACCGAGCGGGGCACGATCCACGCGCGAGTGGGCGGCAGCGGGCCGCCGTTGCTCCTCCTGCACGGGTATCCGGAGACCCATCTGATGTGGCACGCGGCGGCGCCGGCACTCGCCGAGCGCTTCACGGTCGTCGCGTCGGATCTCTCAGGCTACGGAGCCTCGCTGCGGCCGGAGACGGCGATCGATCATGCCTCTCATTCAAAGCGCGCGATGGCGTCCGATCAGCTGCAGGCGATGGCCGCGCTTGGCTACGAGCGCTTCGCGGTCGCGGGGCACGATCGCGGCGGACGGGTCGCCTACCGGATGGCGCTCGACAATCCCGAGCGGGTGTCGGCGCTGGCGGTCCTCGACATCGTCCCGACGGCCGAGGTCTGGGATCGGGCCGATGCCCGGTTCGCGCTCACCTACTGGCACTGGGGCTTCCTCGCCCAGCCCGAGCCGCTGCCCGAGCGGTTGATCGCGGGCGCTCCCCGCTCCTACCTGGAGTACCACCTCGGATCGATCGGCCTCGGCGTCGAACCCGGGCGCTACCCGGAGGAGGTGATGAGCGCCTATCGAGCGCAATTCGACGACCCCGACGCGGTGCACGCGATGTGCGAGGACTACCGCGCCGGCGCCGGCATCGATCGCGAGCTCGATGAAGCCAACCGTGAGAGCGGGCGGCGGATTGGCTGCCCGGTACTCGCCTTATGGGGCACGCGGGGCGCGCTCGAGCCGCTGTACGGGGAAGTGCTCACCGTGTGGCTGGGATGGGCGCCGGACGTCCGTGGCCGCGGGGTCGAGGCCTCGCACTTCCTGGTCGAGGATCGTCCCGAGGAGGTTGCGGCCGAGCTGAGCTCGTTCTTCGAGGACGTCGCGGCCAAATAGCGGACGGGCCGCGCGCCGCCCGGCCGGCTACAAGGGCGGGCGCGCCGCGCGGCGATCCCGCCTACAACGGCGGGCGTACCGGAGGAGCGCCGCCGGGGGACTCCACCGGGGTCAGGATCTCCTCGGAGCCGACCGCATCGACAACCTCTTCCTGCTCCTCCACGGCGCTCTCGTCGTGGTCGCCGTCACAGAGGATCCGGAAGTTGCCGGTCACGCCCCCGTCGGCCTGCAGCGTGATCCCCGGCAGCAGCTCTTCGCCCTCTTCCAGCCCCAGCCGTTCGATGTCGAAGTGGGCCATGCCGATCCCCCAGGTGTGATGGGTGGGGTTCTCGCGGTCGTGGGCGTAGACCGCCTGGGCAAAGCGCTCGAGCAGCGCGGCGATTGTCCCCGTGTCCGCCATCGGCGCCCTTCAGACTAGCGGCTCAGGCGCGCTCGAGCAGCTCGATCCGGTAGCCGTCGGGATCGCGCACGAAGCACAGCCGCCCCCCTCCGTCCCTGATCGTGTAAGGCGGCCGCTCGGGCTCGATTCCCTGCTGCCCCAGGCGAGCGAGCGTACCGTCGAGATCAGGGGTGGTGATCGCGATGTGCCCGTAGCCGGTGCCGAGCTCGTATGGCTCCTCGCGTCCCTTGTTGAGCGTGAGCTCGAGGCGCGGCTCCTCGCCATCCTCGGGGAGTCCCATGAAGACGTTGATCGCCTCATCGCGGATCGGGACCCGCCGCTTCTCCTCGAATCCCAGCGCCTCGTAGAACGCGACCGAGCGCTCGATGTCGAGAATCCGGTAGTTGGTATGAATCAGGCTCATTTCAACCCACAAACTACCCCACCGATAGGCTGTTGGACGTGATCATCGAGCGTTCGATGAACGAGCAGTGGCTCTCGAACACCTATTTGCTCGCCGACGAGCAGGGCTCACAGGCAGTGATGATCGACGCGGGCGGGCCGGTGGCGCCGCTGCTCGAGGTTCTCGAGCGGATGCGCTTTGAGCTGACCTACGTGTTGCTGACCCACCGCCACGGCGACCACGTCGCTGAGCTCGAGCAGGTGACGGCGCGCTATCCGGGAACGCCGGTGCTGATCCACCCGCTCGAGCGAGAGTTCGTGCCCGCCGTCACCGCGACGATGGAGCCCGGCAAGCCGATCCACAGCGGTGCGCTCGAGATCGAGCCGCTGCACACCCCAGGCCACACGGCCGGGATGGTGTCGCTGCTGGTCAACGGCACCGACGTGTTCACCGGCGACACTCTGTTCAAGGGATCGGTCGGGGGGGTCCGGGCGCCTGGCTCGACGAGCTACGCGGATCTGAAGTCATCGATCATGGACACGCTGTTGAAGCTCCCTCCGGAAACGAGGATCCACCCCGGCCACACGGATCCCACCACGGTGGCCGACGAGCTCGAGCACAACGCGTTCGTCCGCATCTGGCGCGGGCTCGATCCCGAGGGCAGGGAGCAGTGCATGGCGCTCGGCGAGCGAGCGACCTTGATCCTTTTCGGCGATGACTACGACGGCGGACACAAGGCATGGGTGCGGTGGCCAGACGGCGCCGATGACATCGTTCCGGGATCGCGCGTGCAGCGCTGAGAAGCCAGACGGATAGCATCTAAGTAGCTGTGGCAGACAAGATCCCCACGTCCCGTGTGGGGCGCACCGCCAGGATTGGGGGCCTCGCGGCGGGACAGGCGATCCGCCAGGCGGGGACCCGCGCGGCCAACGTAACCCGGACCAAGCGGGGCCGCGACGCCGCGCTCGAGCGGCGGCACATCGAGGCGGCCGAGCAGATCGTCGAGGCCCTCGGGAAGATGAAGGGTGCGGCGATGAAGGTCGGACAGGTGATGTCGTTTCTCGACGTCGGCCTCGTCCCCGAGGAGTACCGCGATGAGTTCCAACACAAGCTCGCGGCGCTGCGCGACGCGGCGCCGACGGTGACCTTCAAGGACATGCGCAAGGTGATCGAGCAGGAGCTCGACGAACCTCTGGGCGAGGTTTTTGCGGACTTCGACGAGCAGCCGATCGCGGCCGCGTCGATCGGCCAGGTCTACCGCGCGTGGCTGACCGACGGGCGGGCGGTAGCGGTCAAGGTTCAGTATCCGGGGGTGGCCTCGGCGGTCCGCGCCGACATGCAGAACTTGGGCCTGATCCTGCGCCTTGCCAAGCGAATTGCGCCCGGGATGGACCCGAACGCGATCGGCCAGGAGATCCGCAACCGAATCGAGGAGGAGCTGGACTACGAGCTCGAGGCGCAGAACCAGCGCGCGCTCGCGCGGATTTTCCGGGGCCACCCGTTCATCGCGGTGCCCGAGGTGGTGACCTCTCTCTCCCGCGAGCGGGTGATGGTCAGCGAGTACGTAGAGGGCACCGGATTCGAGCAGCTGAAGGGCTACCCGCAGGAGCAGCGCGACCGCATCGGGGAGATCCTGTTCCGGTTCTATTTCGGTTGCCTGTACCGCCATCACCAGTTCTCCGGCGATCCCCATCCCGGGAATTCGATGCTGCTCGCAGACGGCCGGATGGCGTTCCTCGACTTCGGCCTGTTCAAGCGAATGCCGGCGGGCGCGGTCGCACTCGAGATCGCGGTCGCGCGGGCGATCATGGAGAGCGACATCGACACGATCATGCGGCTCGGAACCGAGACCGGCTTCTTCCCGGAGCCGCAGAAGTTCAACCGCGCTCGCGTGCTCGAGCACTTCCGCGCCGCGACCTCCTGGTACACCGAGGACGAGTACATCGAGCTGACCCCCGAGTACGCGACCCAGGTCCTGATCGACATGAGCGATCCGCGCTCTGAGTACTTCGGACAGCTGCGTCATGAATCGGCCCCTCCCGATCACATCTTCGGACGTCGCATGGAGGTGCTGACGCTTGCGGTCATCGCCCAGCTGCACGCTCGCGGAAACTTCTACCGAATCGCCCGCGAGTGGTTCTACGATGATCCTCCCGCGACCGAGCTCGGCCGGCAGGAGGCCGAGTTCTTCGCCCGGGCGGCCGCGTAAGGCCCGACGATACAGTATGAATCCGATTGTCTTACCGCAGATTAGGCGCTCGCCAGGTGCGCGGGCAGGTACCCGACCCGATCAAGGAGTCTGACGATGACGGTCCACGATCACTCCGGCCACGAGCACGCTGGTCCCGGTTATGCCTCCCCCGAAGCGGCCCGGGCGCAGCCGCCCGAGAAGTTCGTCTACGTGGCCTCCCTGTACGAGGGCACCGGGATCGACCGACCTGACTTCATCGCAGTGGTGGACGTGGATCAGAGCTCGCCCACGTTCGGTCAGATCGTGCATCGAACGGAGATGCCCAACACCGGCGACGAGCTCCATCACTTCGGCTGGAACGCGTGCTCGTCCGCCTGCCATTCGCAGCTGCAGCGCGACACGATGATCGTGCCCGGTTTGCGGTCCTCGCGGATTCACATGATCGATATCTCCGACCCCCGCGCGCCGCGAATCAAGGACGTGATCGAGGGCGATGAGATCAAGCAGAAGCTCGGGCTGAGCGCCCCGCACACCGTTCATTGCATGCCCGGCGACATCGTCACGATCTCGATGCTCGGCGACGCCGATGGCAACCTCCCCGGTGGCTTCGCGGTGCTGGACGCCCGCGATTTCTCGGTCGCGGAGCGATGGGAGCGCGAGCCGAACGGGCTCGAGTTCATGTACGACTTCTGGTACCAGCCGCGCCAGAACGCGCTGATCTCGAGCGAGTGGGGGGCGCCCAATACCTTCAAGGACGGCTTCAACCCGGCGGATGTCCTCGCCGGCAAGTACGGGCGCCGGCTGCATTTCTGGGACCTCGAGCGCCGGGCGAAGGTGCAGACGATCGATCTCGGCGACGAAGGGCTGATCCCGCTGGAGATCCGCTGGCAGCACAACCCCGACTCGGTCCAGGGGTTCGTCGGCGCGACGCTGTCGAGCAACATCATCCGATTCGCGCGCAGCAATGGCGGCTGGGCCACCGAGAAGGCGATCGACGTCGCCAACGAGGAGCTCGAGGGCTGGCCGCTGGAGGGCGGAGTGCCCGGGCTGATCACCGACCTGGTGCTGTCGCTCGACGACAAGGACCTGTTCTTCTCGAACTGGCTTCATGGCGACGTGCGCCACTACGACGTCTCTGATCCGACCAACCCCCAGCTGCGCTCGCAGGTCTGGCTGGGCGGCCTATTGGGGCGTGACGGCGGGCATCCGAAGGCCCCTGGAGCGCTCAACGGCGGGCCGCAGATGATTCAGAACTCGCTCGACGGAGACCGCGTCTACGTCTCCAACTCCCTCTACTCGACCTGGGACAACCAGTTCTACCCGGGGATCAACGGCTGGCTGACGAGGCTGAACCGCCAGAGCGATGGCACGTATGCGCTCGACCCCGACTTCTTCGTCGATTTTCACGAGCAGGCCGAGGGCGCGCGACCGCATGAGATCCACCTGCCGGGCGGCGACTGCACGACCGAGATCTTCCAGTAGCTCCGCGACACCGCTCGCGGCGCCCCGATAGGATCCATCGCACGATGGGCATCGCGCTCCGCCGGCACCCACGTTGAGCGCAAACGTCGCCATCACGTACAGCGGCGCCGATTTGCGCGACGTCGCTGAGGCGTTCGCCGGAGGCGCGCGGGAGACCTCCGCAACGATACGGCTGCGCCGCGTTCCGGGAGGGGAACCGGGGAGTCGAGCCCACCCGGACGCGACGCTGGCGGACATCGAATGGGCCGATGGGATCGCGTTCGGAACCCCGATCGGCGGCGGGCGACCAGCGGCTGAGCTGATGGGCTTTCTCGAGAGCACCGAGCCGTTGTGGAGCAGCGGCAAGCTGAGCGACAAGGCCGTGTCGGTGTTCACCGACGAACCGGAGCGCTTTGCCCCCGATGCGGTGGTCCGACCGCTGTATGAAGCGCTCTACCACTGGGGGGCGGTGATCATCGGACCGCGGGCCTTCGAGCTCGAATTCGACGCGGCACCGCTGCGGCAGGACTCCGAGCGCGAAGGGTCGCTATCGGGCCCGAGGTCGCGGACCGCGCGCTACCGAGGGCGCAGGCTGGCCGCGCTGGCAGCGACGCTGGCAAGCGAGCGAGCTCGCCGGCTGCGGTTGGAGCTCTAGCGCCCGTGCTTGGCTTGGCCGACGGGGTGACCAGCTGCCTGTTCGACCTGGACGGCGTGCTGACCCAGACCGCGAGGGTCCACGCCGAGGCCTGGAAGCAGACGTTCGACGAATATCTGCGTCGGCGCGCCGAGCAGCGCGGGGAGCAGTTCGTTGCCTTTGACCAGAACCGCGACTACAACCAGTACGTCGACGGCAAGCCAAGCTATGACGGCGTGCGCTCATTCCTGGGCTCGCGCGGAATCGAGCTTCCCCAGGGCACACCGGAGGATCCGCCCTCGGCGGACACGATCGACGGGCTCGGCAACCGCAAGAACGAGCTGGTGCTGCGGTTGATCAACGAGCGTGGCGTCGAGCCCTACCAGGGTTCGGTGCGCTACGTGAAGGCCGCCCGGGAGGCCGGCATTCGTTATGCGGTCGTCTCGTCGAGCACCAACACTCGGGATGTGCTGACCGCGGCGAAGATCGCCGACCTGTTCGAAGTGATCATTGATGGCAACGTCGCCGAGCGCGAGCACCTGCAGGGCAAGCCGGCGCCCGACACCTACCTCGCGGGAGCCCGAGCGCTCGGCGTGCAGGCCGCTCAGGCGGCCGTATTCGAGGATGCGCTGGCGGGCGTGGAAGCCGGGCGCGCGGGCCGTTTTGGGTTTGTTGTCGGGGTGGACCGGGTCGGACAGGCCGACGCCCTGAAGGCACACGGCGCCGACATCGTGGTCCGCGATCTAGCCGAACTGCTCGAGTCGCCGTGATCGACCATCCGGCGTTTCCGGTGGAGCCGTGGGTGGTTCGCGAGACCTCACTCGACCTCGAGAAGCTGGCGCAGACCGAGTCGGTGTTCGCGCTCGCCAATGGGCACGTCGGCCTGCGCGCCAACCTCGACGAAGGGGAGCCCTACGGCCTGCCGGGCACATACCTGGGCGGGTTCTACGAGGTGCGGCCGCTTCCCCAGGCCGAGCTGGCCTACGGCTACCCGGAGGACAGCCAGGCGGTGGTCAACGTCACCAACGGCAAGATCATCCGCCTACTGGTGCAGGATGAGCCGTTCGATGTCCGCTACGGCGAGCTTCGCAGCCACGAGCGGGTGCTGGATCTCCGCGCCGGGCAGCTCACCCGCACGGCCGAGTGGCGATCGCCGACCGGCCGCCTGGTGCGGGTCTCCTCGACGCGGATGGTGTCGTTCACGCAGCGATCGATCGTGGCGATCCAGTATCAGGTCGAGTCGCTCGAGGGGACCTGCCCCGTGGTCGTCCAGTCGGAGCTGGTAAGCAACGAATCGCTCCCGCAGATGGCGGGCGACCCCCGAGCTGCGGCAGCGCTCGCCGCGCCGCTGCAATCGGAGTACTTCGGCACCAGCGAGAATGTCCGCGCGATCCTCGTCCACGCGACCAAAACCAGCGGCCTGCGCCTGGGGGCGGCGATGGACCACCTGGTCGACGGTCCGCCGGCAACCGAGATGTCGGTCGAGGCCTACCCCGACCTGGCTCGCCTCATCATCACCGCTGAGGTGTCACCGGATGCTCCCCTACGGATGACCAAGTTCCTCGCCTACGGCTGGTCGGCCGAGCGCTCAGTCCCCGCCATCCGGGATCAGGTGGGGGCGGCGCTGGCGGGCGCAAAGCACACCGGTTGGAAGGGGCTCGTCGACGGGCAACGGCGCTACTTGGACAATCTGTGGGAACGCGCCGACGTCGAGATCGAAGGCGACGCCGAGCTGCAGCAGGCGATTCGCTTCGCGCTGTTCAACGTCTTGCAGGCGGGCGCCCGAGGGGAGCAACGGGCGATCGCCGCCAAGGGACTGACTGGTCCCGGATACGACGGCCACACCTTCTGGGACACCGAGTCATTCGTGTTGCCGGTGCTCACCTACACCGCCCCTCGCGCCACCGCCGATGCTCTGCGCTGGCGCCATGGGACGCTTGCCCTGGCGCGCGAGCGGGCGGCGCAGCTGGGGCTCAAGGGCGCTGCCTTCCCGTGGCGCACGATCCACGGCGAGGAGTGCTCCGGTTACTGGCCGGCCGGGACCGCCGCCTTCCACATCAACGCGGACATCGCCGACGCGGCAATCCGCTACCACCGCGCCTCCGATGATCAGTCCTTCGATCACGACGCCGGGATCGAGCTGTTATTCGAGACCGCGCGACTTTGGCGCTCGCTGGGCCATCACGACGCCACCGGCCGCTTCCGGATCGACGGCGTGACGGGTCCGGACGAGTACAGCGCGATCGCGGACAACAACGTCTACACGAACCTGATGGCAGAGCGCAACCTCCGTCTCGCGGCCGAAGCGGTGGAGAATAATCCACAGCGCGCCGCGGAGCTGGGCGTCGACGATGAGGAAGCCGCGAGCTGGCGGGATGCGGCGCAAAGGATGGCGATCCCCTATGACGAGGCCCTCGAAGTGCACTCTCAGGCAGAGGCGTTCACCGAGCACCAAGTGTGGGACTTTGACTCCACCACCCCCGAGCAGTACCCGCTGTTGTTGTACTTTCCGTACTTCGACCTGTACCGCAAGCAGGTGGTCAAGCAAGCGGACCTGGTGCTCGCGATGCACATGCGCGGCGAGAGGTTCACCGCCGAACAGAAGACCCGCAACTTCGCCTATTACGAGCGCCTGACGGTTCGCGACTCATCGCTGTCAGCGTGCACGCAAGCGGTCATCGCGGCCGAGGTGGGCCACGTGGACCTGGCCTATGACTACTTCGGCGAGGCGGCGCGGATGGATCTCGACGATCTCGAGCACAATACGCGTGACGGTCTTCACATCGCGTCGCTGGCGGGCACCTGGATCGCGGCGGTCAACGGGATCGGCGGGATGCGTGACCACGACGGAGAGCTCAGCTTCATGCCGCGGCTACCGGACGCGCTCACGCGGCTGGTGTTCCGGCTGATGTTTCGTGGCCGTCGCCTGACGGTCGAGGTGACCCGTGAGCGGGCCACCTATACGCTCCTCGCCGGCTCCTCGCTGGAGATCACCCATCACGGCGAGCGGGCGACGATCGATCCCGATCGGCCACTCCTCCGGCCGATCCCGGCCGCGCCGCAGCTAGAGCGACCACAGCAGCCGAAAGGCCGAGCGCCCGCGCGCCGCCGGCCGCCGCGATGAGCGAGGCGGGTCTCCCGGCGGATCCGATAACCGCTGCTCTCGAGCGCCGGCGCGGCTCCGTCGCCGCACGGTGGGGGCTCCACGGTGAGCTGGTTCTGATCGGCGCCGGCGAGCGGATTCCCGTCCCCGGCCGAGGCGACCGGACATATCCGTTCCGGACGCATTCCGAGTACTTCTACTTGACCGACCGGGAGCGTCCCGGAGGGGTGCTCGCGTTCGACCCCCAAGAAGGATGGACCGACTTCGTGCTCCCCGTCAGCCGCGATGAGCTCGTCTGGGAGGGCGCCATTGGAGACGACCAGGAAGGCGTACCGGTGTCCGAGCTTCCCGGATGGCTCGCGCGCCGCCAGGGTCGCGCGATTGCCTGCTTGGGCGCGCCCGTCGAAGGCGTCGCGGCGATGGCGGGGCTGCAGTCGAGCTTGCGCGCGGCGCTGAACCATGTCCGCCGCCAGAAGGACGAGATCGAGCTGGCGCGGATGCGCGCCGCCGAGCGCTCGACGGGAGCGGGCTTTGCCCGGATCGGCGAGCTGATCGCGCCGGGCGTCAGCGAAAGAGCGCTGCAAATCGAGCTCGAGGCGTCGTTTCTGCGTGCCGGCGCGGACTGCCTGGCGTTCGACACGATCGTCGGCGGCGGACCGAACGCGGCGGTGCTGCATTTCGCGCCCAGCCAGCGGCTGCTCGCCGATGGCGAGCTGGTGCTGATCGATGCGGGCGGCGAGTACCGGGGTTACGCCAGTGACATCACCAGGACCTACCCAGTGTCGGGGCGCCTCAGCGCGCAGCAGCACGAGCTCCACGAGCTCGTACGCGCCGCCAACCGCGCCGCTACCGAGCGCTGCACGGCCGGCAGCGAGTTTCGGGATCTGCATCTCACCGCCGCGCTCACGATCGCCGAGGGTCTGGTCGAGCTCGGCCTGCTGCGCGGCCGGCCGCAGACGCTGGTGGAGCGTGGCGCGGTCTCGCTGTTCTTTCCGCACGGCGTCGGCCACATGGTCGGGCTCGGGGTGCGCGACGGCTCCGAGATCCTGGCTGGCCGGGAGCCCGACCCGAACATCTTCCCCGGGCTGCGCGTCGACCTGCCGCTGCTCCCCGGGCACGTGGTCACGATCGAGCCCGGGATCTACTTCATCCGGGCGCTGCTCGGCGACCGCGAGCTGCGGGCGCGCCATCGCGAGGCGGTCGCCTGGGACCTGGCCGAGCGGATGCTCGACTTCGGCGGGATCAGGATCGAGGACAACGTGCTCGTCACCGAGGACGTTCCCGAGGTGCTGACCGCGGACGTACCGCTTCTGTGATCCGCGCCGATCGCAATGCCCCGCGCGTCAGACTCGCTGGATCTGCATCAGGCTGGTCGTCCCCGGCCGCCCGCTCGGCAGCCCCGCGGTGATGCAGACTCGGGCGCCCGGCTTGACCCAGCCGAGCTCGACCACCCGCCGAGCCGAGTCGGCGATCAGCGCTTCGGTGATCTCGTGCCTGCGCATCGGGCCGGCCTGCACCCCCCACATCAGGCCGCAGCGCCGCACCGTCTCCTTCCCCGGAGACAGGGCATAGATCGGAACCTGCGGCCTGTGCGAGGAGATCAGCCGCGCGGAGCGACCGGACAGCGTCGGCACGACCAGCGCTGCCAGGTGGAGCTCGCGGGCGGCGGCGCAGGCCCCGTAGGCGACCGTGTAGGCGGGATCGCGGGCATCGCGCCTGACTCGATTCTCATTCCAGGTGCGATACGGCAGATCGCGCTCGGTGCGGTCCGCGACCGAGGCCATCGTCTCGATCGCCTCGACCGGATAGGAGCCGACGGCGGTCTCCTGCGAGAGCATCACCGCGTCGGTGCCGTCGAGGATCGCGTTGGCGACATCGGCTACCTCGGCCCGGGTGGGACGCGAGGAGGAGACCATCGAGTCGAGCATCTGCGTGGCGGTGATCGAGGGGCGCGCCAGCCTTCCGGCGATTCGCAGCAGGTGCTTCTGCACGATCGGCACGTCGTAGATCGGCAACTCGATCCCGAGATCGCCGCGAGCGACCATCACGCAATCGGCGGCGCGGATGATGTCCGCGGCCGCGTCGACCGCCTGGGGTTTCTCGATCTTCGCGATCAGCGGCAACCGGGTGTGCTGGCGCACGCTGGTGACGTCCTCGGCGGTTCGCACGAACGACAGCGCGACCAGGTCGACGCCGATCGATTCACCGAAGCGGAGCATGTCCAGGTCCTGCTCGGGCACCGCGGGCAGTCCACGGGTGGAACCGGGGATGTTGAGCCCCTGACGCGAGGCGACCGTGCCGCCGATTTCGACCGCGGTCTCGATCTCGCCATCGCCGTCGCGGACGTTCTTGACGCGAAGGCGGATCGCCCCGTCGGCGAGGTAGATGACATCGTCGGGATCGACCGCTGCCGCGAGCCCGCCCCAGCTGACCGACATCTGGCGCCCGTCCCCGACGCTGTCTGAGCCGCAGACGAGCACCAGCTCCTCGCCCGGCTTCAGCTCGGCGAGCCCGTCCTGGACGGCTCCGATCCGGATCTTGGGGCCGGGCAGGTCCTGCAAGATCGCGACCTGACGGCCCACCGCGGAGGCAGCTGCACGAATCCGCTCCGCGTTCTCGGCGTGCAGCTCCCGGTTGCCGTGGGAGAAGTTCAGCCGCGCCACGTCCATCCCCGCCTCCACCATCCGGGCAAGCGTCTGCGGGTCCTGCGACGCGGGCCCGATCGTGGCGACTATCTTCGTGCGGCGCATACCGACTACGCACGCTACTGGACAGTCGGCGCAATGCCCCGTTAGGACGGTGCTAGGAAAGCGCGATCGGCTCGCCGTCGGCGCGCAGCTCGCCGCCGGCACGCAGGTCACAGATCAGATCCCAGTGCAGCGCCGAGGCGTTGCTGCCGCCGGTCTCCGGGTAGGAGCGCCCGAGCGCGAGGTGCACCGTGCCGGCCATCTTCTCGTCGAGCAGGATCGAACCGGTTGGCCGATCGATGCCGTGGTTGGTACCGATCCCGAGCTCGCCCAGGAGCTTGGCGCCCGCGTCGGTCTCGAGCGCCGCGCGCAGGTAGTCCTGCCCTCGCTCGGCCGTCGCGGCGACCACTTCGCCGTCGACGAACGTCAGCTGCACGCCCTCGACCGCGACGCCACGGGGGCTCGAGGGGATCGTGAAGCGGATCGTCCCCTGGGCGGAGTCCTCGAGCGGGCCGGTGAACACCTCGCCGCTCGGCATGTTGTGCTTGCCGTCGGAATTGATCCAGGTGCGTCCGTCGACATGCAGCCGCAGGTCGGTGCCCTCGGCCTCGATCTGGATCTCGCGCGCGCTCGAGAGACGCTCGAGCAGGCGTTGCTGGCGCGCGCTGAGCTCGCGCCAGGCCGACCGCGGGTCGGGGCGATCGAGAAACAGGGCCCGGCTCAGGAAATCGCTGTAGTCGGATTCGCTCATTCCGGCCTGCTGCGCCAGCGCCGGGGTCGGCCACTGCGTCCCGCACCAGCGAAGCGCGAGCTGCGCCTCCTGCAGCGGCTGGCGCGCGCGCCCGACCCGGGCGATCAGGTGGGGATCGACGGCCGACAGCGCTCGCGTGTTCGAGGGTGCCTGGATCGAGATCAGCGCATCGGCGGCCTGCGCCTCCGCCAGCTCCAGCGGCGCGACCGAGTCGAGCTGGGTCTCCGTTGCGGAGCGATAGAAGTCCTCGGCCAGCTCTTCCTGGCCGAGCCGCAGCAGCGGCCAGGCACCGCGAGCCAGCAGCTCACGGTGAAGCGCCCGGACCAGTGGCAGAGCATTGACCCCCATCCGGACCAGCACCTGGTCGCGCTCGCGTGCCTCGATACACCAGTCGCAGAGCAGCTGCGCGAACGCGTCCGGATCGATCATGGCGCCTGCAGCTCGGGGAAGTGCTCGCTCACGTGCTCGCGCAGGGCATCGCGCACAAAGCGGCGCTCCTCGCTCGAGGCCAGCCGGTAGCGACCCAGCAGCTCGCGCTGTCGCTCGATCTCGAGTCCCGAGATCGACCACGATACGGCCAGCCGCTCGAACAGGAACTCGACCCCCCGCTGCCAGGCGTCCTCGCGCTCGATGCCGCCGCCGATCACTGCCGCATATTCTCGTCGAGACCCCGGGGTCAGCGACGCGCGCAGCCTCAGCGTGTTGCCTTCGGCGTCGCGATACTCGCTGACCGGAGCGGCCAGTCGCTCTCGACGGCGGTTGTGGCGTGCCATTGAGGCCGCGCAGTCTACGCGCCGTCAATATCGTCCGTGCCATGCCAAAACGGCGCGAGCTCGGACGCGGAGAGCGGGTCATCCCGGGGCTGTGGCGGTTGCGCCTGCCGCTGCCGTGGCCGGGGATCCCGCACTGCAACGCCTGGGCGATCGCCGCGGGCTCCGGGGTGGTGCTGATCGATACCGGAATCCACGCGCCAGGATCGATGGCGCAGCTGGAGCTGGCCCTCAGTCAAGTCAATCTCCGCCTCGAGCACGTGCGGCTGCTCGCCTGCACCCATGCCCACATCGACCACTGGGGACAGGCCGCGACGATTCGCGACCGGGTGGGGTGCGAGTTTCTGATGCACCCCAACCACGAGCACGCGATCCGCACCGGCGACTCCCAGCAGATGCTCGCGCACCGGCTCGAGATCGGCCGCCAGAGCGGGGTCGCGGAGCTGCTGCTGCGGGCGTACGCCGAGCGAACGGGGGACATCCCGTCCGGGATCGCGCGGGTGATCGAGCCCGACCGGCCGCTGCTCTCCGGGGTCGAGATCAAGTCCGATCTCGGCACCTGGGTCGTCTACGAGACCCCCGGGCACGCTCCCTCCCACGTCTGCTTCTACCAGCGCGAGCGCCGGCTGCTGATCTCCGGTGATCACGTGCTCGGCCGGATCTCGCTGTACTTCGACTACGGCTGGACGCCCGATCCGATCGGGGAGTTCCTGCAGTCCCTGTCGGTCGTCGACGAGCTCGACGTGCGGCTCTGCCTCTCCGGTCACGGGCGGCCCTTCCTGGATTTCCACGGCCACGTCGAGGGCAACCGGAAGCTGGTTGGCGAGCGTCTCGAGGCGACCCTCGGCGCCCTGCGTGCGGGGGCGGGGACCGCGCTTCAGATCGCACCGATCGTCCACGGGCAGGCGGTGACCGACACCAACGCCGCCTGGCTGCTCTCAGAGACGCTGTGCTACCTGCGCCACCTCGAGGCCAAGGGACGCGTCACGCACGAGTCCGAGGACGGGCGGGAGCGCTGGCGGGAGCTGTAGGGGGGGTTCGGGCCCGCAGCGGGACAACCTTGACACACTCCTGTCAAGGTTGCTACAGTGCCGCCACCGTGCGGATCGACGAGATCATCGACGCCGCCGACCGGCCAGTCTTCTCGTTTGAGTTCTTCCCTCCCAAGACCGATGAGGGCGAGCGCAACCTACGGGCGACGCTCGAGTCGCTAGCCGAGCTCGAGCCCGATTTCGCCTCGGTCACCTACGGTGCCGGCGGCTCGAGTCAGAACCGCACCCTGGAAGTGACCAAGTGGCTCAAGCGGGAGGTGGGAATCGAGGCGATGGCCCACCTCAGCTGCGTGGGGGCGACTCGCGATCAGCTTAGGCGGATTCTCGACGAGGTCGCGGGCGCGGGAATCGACAACGTGCTCGCGCTGCGCGGCGACCCGCCCCGCGGCGAGAGCGAATGGAAACCCCATCGGGGTGGCCTGCGTTACTCGACCGAGCTCGTCTCGCTGATCCGCTCGGATTACCAGTTCAGCGTCGGCGCCGCCTGCTTTCCCGAGATTCACCCGGAGGCCCCGGACCTGCCGCACGACTTGCGCTTCCTCAAGGAGAAGGTGCACAGCGGCGCCTCATTCCTGATCACGCAGCTGTTCTTCGATAACGAGCTCTACTTCCGGTTCGTCGAGGAGGCACGGGGGTTCGGGATCGAGGTGCCGATCCTGCCGGGGATCATGCCGATCACCGACCTTGCGCAGATCAAGACGATCACCGGAATGTGCGGGGCGACGATTCCGGAGGCACTGCTCGAGGCGCTCGAATGGCGAGCCGGCGACCGGGACGCGGTGCACCAGCTGGGGGTCTCCTACGCCACGCTGCAATGCGCCGAGCTGCTGGCTCGAGGCGCTCCCGGCGTCCACTTCTACACCCTGAACCGCTCGCCGGCGACGCGCGCGATCCTGTCGGCGCTGAAGCTGCTGCGCCCCTGGGTCAGGCGCGAGGTGGTTCGGGTGGCGGGATGATCTGGAGCGCGTGCGCCACCATCGGCCGGCCGGCCGATTCGTAGCGGATGTCGACTTCGTCGTTGCGCTTGTAGGTGCCGATCCCCCAGAAGCCCAGAAACCACGCCCACGGCCCCAGCTTCTGCCGGACGAGCTCGCGGGTGAACAGCAGCTCGCCCGAGGAGATCCGGTAGTCCACGCCGAGCTCCTGGCGCACGCCGTTGACGTACACCTCAAACGGCGAGCGAACGCCGGGTGGGAGTTTCACGCGCCAGTGCCGCATCAGTCCTCGAGGTCGGCTCTCACCAGCGCCAGCACGGCATTATCGACACGCTCGCCGCGCTCACGGGTGTAGCCGCGCAGCAGCCCCTCGTAGATGAACCCGGCCGCCCGGGCAGCACCTAGCATCGCCTGATTGTCCGGTTCGGTCAGAATCTGCAGCCGCTCGAGGGCGCAGTCGCGCAGCAGCCAGCCGCTCGCGACATGCAGCGCGCGAGCCGCGATTCCCCGTCCGCGCACCTCCGGCGTCAGCCAGATGCCCAGCTCCGCGCGAGCGTGATCCCAGTCGACCCCGTGGACGCTCAGCTGACCGCGGCACTCGTCCGACCCCGAGAGGAGGATCGTCAGCCGCACATGGGTGCCGGCGATGCGCTCCCCCTCCACGCGCTCCGCCCGGCGGCCCAGCTCGGCGCCGCTCGGGGGCCGCTCCTCGCCGATCCGCAGGTGCAAGCGCGGATCGTCCTGATAGGCGATCAGGATCTCGGGGATGTCGCGCTCGGCGTACTGGCGCAGCGCCACATCTCCATCGTTCAGGGGCTCAGACAGTTTTGGAAACGAGGGCACGTCGGCCTCGCACCGTACTCTCTCCCGCCGTGGAGATCTCGTACCGTATCCGCCGCTCGCAGCGCGCGAGACGCGTTCGGGTGACCGTCGATCCCGCGCGCGGGGTCGAGGTCGTGCTGCCGCGCCGCGCCAGCGAGCGCGAAGCGGCCGCCGCGATCAGCGAGCTGCGTCCGTGGATCGAGCGACGGATGGCAGAGGTGGCGCGCGCTCGGAGCATGGTCGCGCAGCGCGGGGACCAGGTGCCGTACCTGGGGGCGCTGCTGCGGCTGGTCGACGAGCCCGGGCGGACTCGAGTGCACCGCCGCGGCTTCGAGCTGCTCGTGCCGGCCGGCGAGGCGCGGGCGCCCGCGCTCGAGCGCTGGTACCGGCGCGCCGCGAGAGTCGAGATCGCGCCGCGGCTGCAGCGGGCCTGCGCCGAGGCGGGCAGCTCATACTCGACGCTCACGATCCGCGGCCAGCGAACCCGCTGGGCGAGCTGCTCGCCGAGCGGCGCGATGAGCTTCAACTGGAGGCTGCTGCTCGCGCCGGAGCGGGTGCTCGACTACGTCGTCTGGCATGAGGTCTGCCACCTCGAGGTGATGGACCATTCGGCGCGCTTCTGGAAGCTGCTAGGCGAGCGCTGTCCCGAGTACCGCGAGCAGTCACTGTGGCTGCGCCGCCACGGCCAGACGCTGGTGCTGTAGGGGCTCTGCCCGCCGGGCCGGACGCGGGCGGCGCCTCGTATCGCCGGGAGCCGGGCTACGGCGATACATAGCGCCACACGGGTGAGCCCCGCGGGGCAGAGCCCCCTAGCCGCCGGCGAGTGCCCGGCGCAGCGCCCGGTAGGCGCTCTCCCCCTTGCGCTGCTCGACGACCGTCCGCTTGACCCGACCCAGGTACGGCTCGAGCGAGCCGTCGCCGCGCACGTCGACTCCGCCGCGCTTACTGGCGAGCACCCGCTCGGGCCCCGCGAGCTCGAGTCGCGCCGCCACCAGCTGGACCGGCTCGAAGCGCTTGAACTTCGCGTCGACCGGGTCGAGCGAGTCCTCGGTCAGCTCGTTGCCGCGCGCCTCGAGCGCCGCGATCGCCGCGTCGAGATCGTCGAATCGCCGGCGCTCGACCTTCGGCCCAGCGCGCACTGTCAGCCTCCATGCCACGCTATCCCGCCGGAGTCAGGTCGAGCTCCTCGCCCTCGAAGACGACGTCGAGCTCGCTGAGGATCACTCGCCGTGGGCCCTCCTCGACATCCCCCCCGAGCGACGCGGAGAGGCCGCCGTCCGCCGCGAGCCGCACCACCTCCTCGCCGTGGCCCGGCGCGCAGTAAACGGCAAAGCCGCAACCCATGTTGAAGGTGGAGTACGCCGCCGCCGGCGTCATCGCTGCCTGCCCGGCGAGGAAGCTCAGCACTTCGGGGGGCTCGGGGAGCGATCTCACCATGTAGGTGAGCTCCCGTCGGGGCCGCATCAGCTTCAGCAGGCCGTGGCCGGTGACGTGGGTCAGGTAGTGGACCGGAATCCCGTGCTCGAATAGCGCGCGAACCAGCGGCACGTAGATCACGCTCGGATCGAGCAGCGCCTGGCCGAACGTTCGCCCGCTCGGCAACCGCGTATCGTAGCCTCCCGGCAGCTCGCGGGCGATCATCCGCGCGAGCGAGGCCCCGTTCGCGTGCAGGCCGCTGGATCCGACCAGCACCAGCTCATCCCCCGCCTGCAGCTCGTCGCCGAGCAACGCCCGGGCGCCGTCGGGCACCAGCCCGACCGCGGACCCCGCGAGCTCGAGCTCCGGCGCCGCGACGAGATCCACGAGCGATGGCGACTCACCGCCTCCCCAGGCCGCGCCGGCATCGACGCACCCCCGGCGCCAGCCGTCCAGCAGCGCGCGATGGCGTTCGTGGTCCTCGTACCACTCCGAGGAGCCGGTGGCGAAATACGCGTTGACCACCAGCGGCAGCGCGCCGACCGAACAGAGATCGTTGACGATCGCGGCGACCGTGTCATACGCGACGTTGTGAAAGCCGGTGACTCCCAGCTGCGCCTGGAGCTCCCGGGCGATGATCGATTTCGTGCCGAGCGTCTCGAGCACGAAGGCGAACGCGCGGTCGCCGAGCTCGAACACGAACGCGGGCGCACCCCGGGACTGGTCGATCGCCCGCCCGCCGTGCGCCGCGAGCAGCCGCGAGGTGCCGAGTGCTTGCGCCAGCGCAGCCCGCTTGCCGGCGTCGAGCGAGCCGTAGTCCACGCCCGCCGAGCTGTAAGCGGAGCTCCGCCCGTCCGGCAAGTGACTCATCGGGCGAGGATACTGGCGCCCGCGGCCTAAGCCGCGAGCTTGAACTCGAGCTCCTCCACCGCGCCGAAGCGGCGCTGCGAATGCTCGCCCGAGAGCCGATCGAGCAGCCTGTGGACGGCGACGTTGTCGGCCAATGCGACGGCTTTGATCCGCTTGATCCCGCGGTCGAGGGCTGCGTCTACCAGCGCCAGCAGCAGCGCCGTGCCCAGACCGTCGGACTGGAACTGATCGAGCACCACGATCGCGAGCTCGGCCGCTCCGGCGTCCGCGGGCAGGCGAATGAAGCGGCCCACGGCGATGATCTGCTCCGGGTCGGCGGCCAAGGTGGCGACCAGCGCGACGTGATCGGAGCCGTCGACCTCAACCAGGTAACGGGTGTCGGCCGTCGTCAGCCGCGGCTTGGAAGTCAGGAAGCGCTGGTAGCGGCTCTGAGGCGAGAGACGCTCGAAGGCCACCTGCAGCCGAGGGCCGTCGTCGAGCGCAATCGGCCTGATCACGACCTCCGTTCCGCTATGCAGGGTGAGCGTCTCCACAAACCGAGCTTACGCAAAGTAAGCTCGGCTACTGTGGCGCTCGTCACACTGCGATCACGGGCTCAGCGCTGGTCGACCGGCACGTACTCGAGGCCTCGCTCGCCGGTGTAGATCTGCCGGGGACGGGCGATCTTCTGCTCGGGATCTTGAACCATCTCCAGCCACTGCGCGATCCAGCCGCTGGTGCGGCCGATCGCGAACAGCACCGGGAACATCTCCATCGGCATCCCCAGCGCCTCGTAGATCAGCCCCGAATAGAAGTCGACGTTCGGGTAGAGCTTGCGCGAGACGAAGTAATCGTCCTCGAGCGCGATCTTCTCGAGCTCGAGCGCGATGTCGAGCAGCGGATTGGTGCCGGTCACTTCGAGCACCTCGTCGACGGCCACCTTGATGATCGTCGCGCGGGGATCGTAGTTCTTGTAGACCCGGTGGCCGAAGCCCATCAGACGCTCGTCGCCGTCCTTCACGCCCTTGATGAAATCGGGGACGTTGTCCTTGGACTCGATCCGGCGCAACATCCGCAGCGCGGCCTCGTTGGCCCCGCCATGCAGCGGCCCGTACAGCGCCGCGACCCCGGCCGCGACCGCCGAGTAGGGATCGACCTGTGAGGAGCCGACGCTGCGCACAGCGCTCGTCGAGCAATTCTGCTCGTGGTCGGCATGGAGGATGAAGAGGACGTCGAGGGCGTGCTCGAGCCGGGGATCGGGCTCGTACTTGAGCTCGGTCATCTTGTAGATCATCGACAGGAAGTTCCCGGCATACGAAAGGTCGTTGTCCGGATACACGTACGGCTTGCCCTGGTTGTGGCGGAACGAGAACGCCGCCAGCGTCGGCATCTTGGCGATCAGGCGGATGATCTGGATGTAGCGCTGTTCGGCGTCCTTGATCTGAGCGGCCTCGGGATAGAAGGTCGAGAGCGCGCCGACCGAGGCGAGCAGCATCCCCATCGGGTGGGCGTCGTAGCGGAAGCCCTGCATGAACTCCTTGATGTTCTCGTGCACGAACGTGTGGATCGTGATCGAGTAGGTCCATTCCTCGAGCTGCTGCTTGCTCGGCAACTCCCCGTGGACCAGCAGGTAGGCCACCTCGAGGTAGCTGGACTGCTCGGCCAGCTGCTCGATCGGGTAGCCCCGGTATTCGAGCACTCCGTTGTCGCCGTCGATGAACGTGATCGCGGATCGACACGAGGCCGTCGCCATGTAGGCGGGGTCGTAGGTCATGAGGCCGAAGTCGTCGTCGCTCGTCTTGATCTTGCGCAGCTCGGTCGCGCGAATCGTGCCGTCCTCGATCGGGACCTCGTACTGCTTGCCGGTTCGGTTGTCGGTGACCGTAAGCGTTTCCTGCGCCGTGCCTGCTGCGGCGCCATCCGTTTGCTGAGCCTCGGTGGTCATGACACTCCTGTCGGGCGGTTGGCGGGCGGTCTGTCCGACTCGAGGGCAAGCGGACAACCACATTCACTTTAGTACCACCAAGGTGCCGGCGGCAGCTAGATGGGCGGGCCGGCGCCGGGGCGGACCGGGACGACGCTAGGCGGTCACGACCGCCATCGCGATCGCCAGCACGACGAGCGCGAGGCTGATCAAGATCACGCCGCGCTGGCCGAGCGCGCTTCCGGGGAAGCTGGGGCGAGTCAACCCGATCCAAGCCAGGAGCACCGCCCACAAGGCCAGCGCCCCGCCGGCAATGAAGAACGGCACCTTCGAGGGCTCAGCAGCCGCGATCACCGTGCTCAGCACGTGCCTGAGCCTATCTGATCCTCGATCGCCGGGCGCTCCCTTCGTAGCGACTCTCGGTCGCGGCCCGCTGCCCCTGGTAGTGGCTACCGAGGTCGGGGCTCCCGTACGGTCGCAGCGCCGGAGCATCGAGCGTCATGAACGACAGCTGGGCGATCAGCAGACCGGGATATAGCTTGATCGGAACCCTGGTCAGATTGTTCAGCTCGAGCGTCAGCGTGCCCCTCCACCCAGGGTCACAGAACCCCGCCGTCGCGTGAACGATCAGGCCCAGGCGGCCGAGGCTCGACTTGCCCTCGATCCGGGCGACGATGTCGTCGGGCAGCTCCACCCATTCGAGCGTTCGCCCCAGGCAGAACTCTCCCGGGTGAATCACGAACGACTCCTCGGCGGGGACCACCACCTCCTCGGTCAGATTCTCGGGCGGCCGGCGTAGATCGATCGCGGACGCGCGATGGTTGTGGAAGACCCGAAACGAGTCTCCGAGACGCAAGTCGACGCTGGCGGGCTGGACAAGCTTGGGGTCCCAGGGATCGATCCCGATCCGCCCCTCCTGGACCAGTCTCAGAATCGTGCCATCGGAGAGCACCGAAGCGGGAAACTCGGCCACCGCCGGAAGTCTGACAGCGCGGCCGGACCGCCCGAACTGGGCTCTGCCTCCTCGCCCATCCCGACTGTGCTTGCGGCGCTCTAGTGGCCGAGCGTCCGCGCCCGCGCCCGAGTCGTGCGCACCCGGGAAGGCGGCGGCGGTGCCGGGTCGCCGTGCGGCCCACGGCGGGGACGGCGGGGGAACGGCTTGGGCGGGTGCGGACGCGTTCGGCGGATCCCGCCGTCGTCATCGGAGGACGGAGTCTCCTCGGGCTCTTGCTTGATCGCCCACCAGACGATGCAGATCAACCCGATCAACGGGATCTTCAGCGCCAGCATCAACCACAGAAATCCCCACGTCACGACGATCTGATGCTACCCGTTCTGAGCCGGAATTGGAACCGTGAGCGCCGAGCTCGTGAGCGTGGCACCGGTCGCCGTCTCATCGGGCAGCGTGCGCTCCCGGCCGGGGGCGATGCGCGGCTCGCCGGGAGCCAGGGCTACGGCTACTCCTCGGCCACCGCCGGCCGGGGCCGCGGCGATGGCTCGACCCGCAGCCAGCGCGCCGGAAGCTCCGGCAGCCACCAGTTCCAGCGCCCGAACAGGGACACCACCGCCGGCACGAGCAGCGCGCGAATCACGGTCGCGTCGAGCAGGATGCCGGCGGCGAGCCCGGTCGCGAACACCTTCACGTCGGTTTCCGGACCGGAGGCCATTGACACGAACGCGAGGAACAGGATCAGCGCCGCGCTGGTGACCAGTCGCCCGGTCCGGCCGATTCCGCGCACGACCGCGGCGTCGGTCGAGCCGGTGGCGTCGAACTCCTCGCGCATCCGGGCGAGGATGAAGACCTCATAATCCATCGACAGGCCGAACAGGAACGCGAACACCATCAGCGGAATCCAGGCGGTCACCGAGTGGGTGGCGGCGATCCCCCAGAGCAGGCTCGAGCCATGCCCCTGCTGCCAGACCAGGGTGATCACGCCCCAGGCGGCCGCGACGCTGATCACGTTCAGCACCACCGCCTTGAGCGGCAGCAGCAGCGACCTGAAGGCGCGAGCGAGCAGCACGAACGTCAGCAGCGCGATCAGGCCGATCATCACCGGAAAGCTGTCGTAGATCGCGGAGACGAAGTCCGAGTTCTCGGCGCCGATACCGCCGACCCGGACGCCTGCGCCGACGCCGTGGACAGCGCTGCGGACCGCGGTGATCGTGTCGCGCCCCGAGGAGGTAGAACCGTCCGTCACCGGCATGGCGTCGACCACCGCAGCCCCGCCGCGCTGCCACTGCGGGCCGCTTGCCGCGAACGCTCCGTGCACGCCCGGCACCGATCCGGCCGCCGCGGCCACCCGCACCGCCTGGGAGCCCGGTGAGGACAGGATCTCGATCGGCTCGAGCGCTCCCGAGCCGATGCTGGAGCGCTCCAGCGCGAGCAGCCCGACGCGAGCGTCCCCTTGCTTGGAGAGGGTGTTGACGTTGGCGGTGCCGGGCTCGAGCTGCACCGCCATGAGCACCAGCGCGGCCAAAATGAGACTGGCACCGGCCGCCGCGATCCAGCGGCGGCGCACCACCAGCTCCGCCCACGCCGTCCACGACCGGCTCGCCTTGTCGTCGTCGCGGATGTGTGGCCAGTCCAGGCGGTCGCCGGCCTTGGCGAGCACGATCGGCAGCAGCGTCACCGCCACGATCACGCTGACCAATGGGATCAGCATCCCCGCGAAACCGATCGAGCGTAGAAACGGCAGCGGCAGGACGATCATCGCGAGCAACCCAATCGCGACCGTGGTGCCGCTGAACACAACCGCCCGGCCGGCGGTCTGCATCGCCCTGACCACCGCCTCCTCGCCGCTGGCGCCGTGCGCTCGCTCCTCTCGCCAGCGGACGACGACCAGCAGCGAATAGTCGATCGCGACGCCAAGTCCGATCAACGCAACCAGGAACTCCACGATCATCGACACGCTGGTGAAGCTGGTGAGGATCCCCAGCACCAGGAAGGTGGTCATGATCGAGACGATTGCCATCAGCAACGGCACCAGCGAGAGCAGCGAGGCGAACACGAATGCGAGCACCAGCAGCGCGCCGAGTCCGCCGAGCACCGACTCGAGCAGGACGCCGGGACCGTGGCTACCGCCGGTCTGGTCCTGGAGCGCGTCGACGCCGGTGACATGCACGGGTGCACCCGCGATCTGAGCCCCGGCGAGCGCCGCGGCGGCCGCTTTTGCGGCGCCAGTATTGGTCCCGAACGACTCGTTGTCGGGCGGTGGATAGGCGATCACGAACGTGGTGCGCCCGTCAGATGAGACGAACGCCCGGTTCCCGGTCGAGGCGTACGAGGCGGTCCGCGACCCTGGTAGCGCCCGGGCCAGTCCGCTCTGAACGCGCTCGAGCCCCGCGCGCACCTCGCCCGAGGACACCGACGTCCCCGACGGCAGCGTCACCACGGCCAGCAGCGGCGCGTAACGACCACCGTTGTGGAATTGCTGGAGGATCTGGCTGTTGGTCGCGTAGCCCTCCCGGCCGGGATCGCTGAACTTCTTGCTGAATGAACTGGTGGTCGAGCCGACCGTGGCGATACCGACGAGCGTGATCACGATCCACGCGAGCGCGACGAGCCGCTTGTGCGCGAGGACCCAACGAGTAAGGGTGGTCATAGCGGGCGCTGACTCCTGAAGCTAATTGCCTGAACGCATCATTTGTACCACAAACAATTTCTACAGGCCAACGTTGGTCGCTACACTTGTTTACGGCATGAAGGAAGCTCCGATCGGTCCACCCGGACTTCACCGGGCGCTGCTGCGCCACACGGGCTATCTGATCAGCCGCTTGGGGCACGTCGCTCAGAAGCAATTCGCGGAGCGCCTGGAGCAGCTCGAGTTGACGACTCGGATGTGGGGCGCGTTGAACGTGCTCGAGGCCGAAGACGCGATCACGCAGGGCGCGCTGTGCAAATCCGTGGGGATGGACCCCAGCTCGATGGTCTCGACGATCGACGAGCTCGAGGCGAAGGGACTGGTCGAGCGCCGGCGCCACCCCTCCGACCGGCGAGCCCATGCGTTGCATCTGACCGACAGCGGGCGGGCCACGCTCGCGCGTGGCCGGAAGCTGGCGCGAGCTGCGCAGGAGGAGCTATTGGCGCCGCTCAGCGCGCAGGAGCGAGAGGAACTGCACGAGCTGCTACTCCGGCTCGCGCTCGCCACCCGCGACGTCGGTCGCCAGGCCGACGTTTGATCCCGCCACGGCGCTGAGCGACAGCTCTGGCTCAGGCTCGCATCGCCGCGGGCATCCGGCGGCCCGGTTCGGTTCCGGGTTCGAGCGAGCCGAAAGCAGAGCGACGGGGGACCGCGAGCGCCGTTCCTAGTCCGAGCAGCGTCCAGGTAACCGGATCCTCGAGGAAATCCGCGTACAGCTCGGAGTGGAACACGAGCGCCAGAAATGCCGCCGCGATCGCGGCCCGGACCGGATCTGCGCGCGCGCCGCGCAGCAGCGTGAACGCGCCGGCGAGGACGAGCGCGATGTACGCGAGCTCGCCGATCACCCCCTGCTCGGCGGCGATCGTGATCGCGATCGTGTGCGAGGCGGCCAGGCTGGTGGGCGTGCCTTGGTTCTCGCGGCGGTATTCGGAGACGAACGACGCCGAGCCGTACCCCCACACCGGGCGCTGGCCGAACAGATCGATGCCGCCCGTGACCAGGCCCGCGCGTCCGGCTGAGGCCCCGTTCAGGCCTTGGTTGAGGCCGAACGTGTTCGGGGAGATCGCGATCGCTGCCGCGCCCAGGGCCACCACCGCGGCCGCCACGACGATCGCCCGCGAGACGTTCCAGCGCAGCGCCGCGAGCGTCGCCAGCCCGACGAGCAGCGCACCGAGGCTCGAGCGCGACAGCGTCAGCACCAGGCCCACCCACAGAACAGCGAGCACCGCGGTTGCCTCGAGCTGTTCGCGTCGACGGCGCGAGTACAGCAGCACCGCCGCCAGCAGGATCATCACGAGCGCGAGGAACCGGCCGAAGATGTCCGGGTCAAAGAACACGGAGTTGACCGTGAAATAGGTGTGGACGTTGTTGGCCGCGACCAGCTTGGAATTGAGAAACACCGACTTCGTGGCGTACTCGACGAAGCCGATCCCAGCGAACACGACCGCGAGACCCGCCACCAGCTGCAGACACACTCGCACCAGACCGGGCGTCCACGAGATCCTCCGCAGCAAGCAAAAAAGCAGCGCGAACGGGACATAGAAGAACACCATCTGCTGTAGCGCCTTCTCGAAGTCGCTCGAGTAGATCGCCTGCAGCGCGTAAAGCACGATGTACAGCCCCAGCAGCCGCTCGAGCCAGCGGGTCTCCGGCCTGCTGGCGTCACGATCGTCTTCGCGCTCGCCGCCTCGGCGGCGGACTGCGAACGCAAGCGCTCCCGCCGCGACCACCAGATACAAGGGGACCAGCAAGTTCGAGCTGGTACCGCCTGCCTCGATCGGCACGCGGAACGGAAGCGCGACCACCGCGAGCGCCGCAAACAGGGGTGGCCGGCGGGCGATCGCGAGCGCGAGCACCGTGACCAGCGCGAGCGCCAGCAGCGCTCCGACCGCAGCCACCAGCGGATGGCGATGAACGACGCCCAGCTGCGGCGAATGCCAGATGTCCGCGAGCAACAGCACCGGCGAGAGCACCAGCGCGCCGAGCATCGCCAGCGCTCGCGCTCGTTGCGTGGCTGCGAGAATCGCCGCCGCGGCAAACAACGCGACCGCGACCACCCCCAGCTTGGGAAGCGGTCCAGTGAGCGCGGCAAACTCAATCACGGCTGTGGATCATCCTCTACCCTCTCGACGCATGCCCCCCGCGAAGCTCTTGCTTGCGCTGGGCCTGGTTGCGCTAGCCCTGTCGGCGTGCGGAAGCATCCAAGTCAAGCCGACGAGCGCCACCGGCGCGCCGGTCAGCCGCGGCAAGCTCGACGACCCGCGCACCACCCAGAACAACCACGTCACGTGCCTGCGCGACCAGCACTTCCGCGTGGCCGAAATCGGTCCCAACAAGCTGCAGATCGGGGCCTGGCCGGCAGGTCCGACCGTGCTGTTCACGCCGACGGCGGGGGCCGCGCAGGCCTACCAGATCCAGGGCGTCAGGTGGGCCCAAGGCGCGGAGGTGATCGGAAGCGCGCTGCTGTTCCCAAACCAGGCCTCGGACTCGGAGCTCGACAAGGTCGAGACGTGCATCGCGGAGGGCGTCCTCGGATAGCGCTCGCGTGGACGGTCGCGGCGCTGGTTGCCGGGGCCGCCGCTGTGGGATGCGGGGCGGCACGCACCGCTCATCGAGCACTGCACGCCGGGCCGAGCGCCGCCCCGCGCAAGTCGCTTCCGCGATCCCCGCGCCACCGTCGGCGGCGAAGCTGCTCGGGCAGCGGATCATGGTTGGCGTCGACGGCACGAGCGCCGACGCGACGCTGCTGGGGCGCGTTCGCGAGGGGCGAGTCGGCGGAGTGATCCTGTTCTCGCAGAACATCGTCAGCAGCGCTCAGGTCAGCGCGCTGACGAGATCGTTGCGGGGCGCCGCCGCCCAGGGCGGCAACCCGCCGTTGTTGATCGCGGTCGATCAGGAGGGTGGGCAGGTCAAACGGTTCGCCTCCGGACCGCCGACGCTCTCGCCGGAACAGATCGTGGCCACCGGCAGCGCCGCCGTAGCGTTCGCGCAGGGACGCGCGACCGGCCGTTACCTGAGGGCCCGGGGCGTCAACATGGATCTCGCGCCGGTGCTCGACGTACCCACCTCGAGGGGAGCGTTCATCTGGCGCCAGGGCCGGGCGTTCTCTTTCAGCGCCGCCGCGGTCGCCAGATACGCCACCCAGTTCGCGCTGGGACTTCAAACGGCGCACGTCGCGGCGACCGGGAAGCACTTTCCGGGGCTGGGCTCCGCGCTCGTCGATACCGACGAGCAGCTCGCCGAGCTGCACCCGAGCAGATCCCTGCGGCCCTGTCGCCCTCGATCATCGGCGGCGTGCTCCGGGGCGAGCTCGGTTTCGGCGGCGTCACGATCACGGATTCGCTGGGCGCCCCGACCGGCCACAGCGAGGTCGCGGCCGGCGTGCTCGCGGCGCAGGCAGGGGCGGACATCCTGCTGTACACCGACTCCGCCGCCGGGGCGCTGGCGGCGCTCGAGCGGGCATTCGCCGGCGGTGCGATCGATCCAGCTGATGCTCAAGCCTCCTACAGACGCATCGTCGCGCTCAAGCGCCGGCTCCAGTCGAGCTGAGAGGTGTGGCGGCCGGTGGAGGCCGGCGCGGTGCCGGGAACTCGGAGATCGGCTCGGGCCGGAGCTGGACCCGGTGCCGCCGCGGGAGCTTTACAATCCAGTCGCGATGCCCGCGCTCGCTGCGCGGGCTCGTGTGCGTCTGTCGCCGATCGTGATCCAGCCAGCGACCGCGACAGGATGAGATCTTTCCCTTACAGCCCGTGTCCGTTCCCACCGCAGAGCTGACCGCGCCGACCGCTACTCACCGTTCGAGGACGCGGGACGCCCCACCGACCCAACGCTTCGGCGGCGGCCGGCTGTACCTGATCCTGGGCGCCACGGCGCTGGTGATCGCGGCGCTCTCGTTGCTGATTCCGTCAACGCCGAGCTATGACCCATGGGCATGGCTGGTGTGGGGCCGCGAGATTGCGCATCTCGACCTCGAGACCACCGGCGGCCCGACCTGGAAGCCGCTGACGGTGATCTTCACCACCGTCTTCTCGGTGTCCGGCAAAGCCCAGCCCGACCTGTGGTTGGTCGTGGCGCGCGCGGGAGCGCTGCTGGCGGTCGCGATGACGTTCAAGATCGCCTGGCGCTTGACGCGGCAACTGGTGCAGGCACCCGCCGACGCCGCCCGCGGCGTGCGGATCATGGCGGCGCTGCCCGCCGTGTTCGCGGGGTTGCTGGCCGCCGCCAGCCTCGTCAATTCGCGCGGGTTCATCAGCGACAACGCGCTCGGCTACTCCGAAGGGTTGATGACCGCGCTGGTGCTGATCGCGATCGACCGTCACTTCGACGGTGCGCGCCGGCAGGCGTTCGCGGTGGGCTTCGCGGCGGCACTCGACCGACCCGAGCTGTGGGTGCTGTGGGTCCCCTATGGCCTTTATCTGTGGCGGCGGGACCCTGGCGCACGGATGCTGGTGCTGTCGCTGTTCGCGCTGATCCCGGTGCTCTGGTTCCTGCCCGAGTACTGGGGCTCCGGTCACCTCTTCCGCGGCGTCACCCGAGCTCACACGCCCCGCTCCAACAGCGCGGCGTTCGCATCGTGCCCATTCTGCACCGAGTTCAAGGACCATGCCTGGCCCACCGTCCTGAACCGGATCAAGTACGCCGCCCTGCTGGCGATGGGGGTCGCCGCCTTCCAGCTGTGGCGCCTGCGGGGGTCGTGGCTGCGAGCGCCCTCCGCGCCCCGGTACGTGCGCGGGCTGGCCGGCCTGCTGACCGCTGGGGTGGTCGGGTTCGGCTGGTGGATCGGGATCGCGATCGAGACCCAGGCCGGTTTCTCGGGCAACGACCGCTACCTGGTGCTCGGCGTCGCGCTGGTCTCGATCACCGGCGCGGCCGGCTGGGGCTGGGCAGCCGCCGCGCTGGCCCGGGCGGTGGTTTGGATTGGCGCCCGCCTCGGTGGCGCGCGGCGGTTGATTACGCCGGTGCTCGCGGCGAGCATCGGCTTGGTCGCGGCGATCGTGGTGTTCCTCGCGGTGCCGCCCTGGATCGGCAACAACGTGACCAGCATCCCAGCGACCCATCGCGCGCTGGTCTACCAGGCTCACCTGCGCGAGGACCTGACCAAGGCCGTCAGCAAGCTCGGGGGCTCGAAGAGCGTGCTCGCGTGCGGATCGGTGATGACCGAGGGCTTCCAGGTGCCGATGGTGGCTTGGACGCTCGGCGTGCACACGATGCAGATCGAGGCGCCGCCCCTGGGGCGCCCGTACCCGCCGGCGCCAAACGTGATCTTCCAGACGCGCGATACGAGCAGGGCCTCCCTGCTGCCCGCGCTCCACGATTGGCCCGGAACGCATTACCAACTGGTGGCACGGGTGCGGACGTTTAGGGTGTTCGCCAACTGCGCAGGTAAGGTGAGCTTCTGATGGCCGTCGCTGCTCCACCCCGAGCGACCACCGCGCGCGAGATCTCGCGGCGCTTGGACCTGCGGCCGCCCGACTGGCTGCAACGGCTCCCCACCTGGGCCAGCATGGGCACGCTGCTGGTGGTGCTGCTCGCGCTCTCCGCCTACATGCGCACTCGTTACATCAGCGGCCAGTTCTGGATGGACGAGGCGCTCTCGGTTGGGATCGCCTCGCACTCTCTGAGCGCAATTCCGGGCGTGCTCCGGCATGACGGCTCGCCCCCGCTCTACTACCTGCTGCTTCACATCTGGATGTCGATCTTCGGCACCAGCGAGTCGGCGACCCACGCGATGTCGCTGCTGTTCGGACTTTTGACGATCCCCGTCGGAATGTGGGCCGGCTGGAGCCTATTCGGCAAGCGGGCCGGAGTGATGGCGGCGATTCTGTTCAGCTTCAGCGCGTTCACCACCGAGTACAGCCAGGAGACGAGGATGTACTCGCTGATGGCGCTGCTCGGGTTGCTCGCGACCGCCGCCTTCATCCACGCGTTCGTCTTCCGCCGACGCAAGTACCTGATTATGTTCGCGATCTGCCAGGCGCTGATGCTGTACACGCACGCCTGGGGGATCTTCTACGGGCTCGGGGCGCTGTGCGCGCTGATCCCGGCTTACGTGATCAGCGAGGACCGGCGGGGACTGGTGCGCGACGCCCTGCTCGCGTTCGTCGGCGCCGGGGTCCTGTTCCTGCCCTGGCTCCCGAACTTCCTCTGGCAAGCCAAGCACACGGCTGCGCCATGGGACTCATCGCCCCGCTTCGGTGCCCCTGTGCAGCTCTCTCGCGATCTGCTCGGCGGCGACCGCGTCACGGTCGCGCTACTGATCGCGGCGGTGATCGGGCTGGCCGAGCTGGCCACACAGCGGCTGCGCCGGACGCGCGATGCGACCGTCTTGTGGACGTTGATCGCGTTGCCGTTCGCGACCCTGTTCCTCGCCTGGCTGGCCTCCCAGATCACCCCGGCGTGGGTGTCCCGGTACTTCGCGCCGATTCTTGGAGCGATCTTGCTGCTCGCCGCCTTCGGGTGCGCGCGAGCGGGGATCGTGGGGATCGTCGCGATCGCGGCGTCGGTGCTGTTTCTCGCCAACCCGGCCTCGTTCACTCCCCAGTACAAGAGCAACATGCGCGACATCAGCGGCGAGATGACGCCGCGTCTGCATCCCGGCGACCTCGTGATCGAGGGCCAGCCCGAGCAGGTGCCGCTGACCTGGTACTACCTGCCGAACGGGTTGCGCTACGCGAACACGATCGGCCCGGTGGCCGATCCCAGGTACATGGATTGGGTCAACGCGCTCAAGCGGCTGAACGCCGCCCAGCCCGCGTCCACCCTCGGGCCGCTGCTCGCGAGCCTGAGCCCCGGTCAGCAGGTCCTGTTCGTACGACCGCTGACCGAAGGCGCCCAGAGCTGGCAGGCCTCGTGGACGAAGCTCGTGCGGCGGCGATCAGCCCAGTGGGGGGCGATTCTCGCCTCCGATCGACAGTTCAAGGAAATCTGGTGGGCACCGCACAGCTACCGCGGCGCCTGCTGCGTGGCCAACAGCGCGATCCTCTATCAGAAGGTCTCCTGAACAATGAGCAGACCAGCGCCCGAAGGCACGCCGGGCTCCGGAGAAGGGCGTACGCCTCAGGCTGACGGGGCCGGTAAGCGAGCCGGGATCACTCCGGATCGGCCCGTGCTCGTGCTCGGCGGCGGGCCCGCGGGATTGACCGCCGGTTATCTACTCGCCAAGCAAGGCCTGCCGGTCATCGTGCTCGAATCGACCGATCAGGTCGGTGGAATCGCCCGCACCGAGGTTCGCGACGGCTACCGCTTCGACCTCGGTGGCCACCGCTTCTTCACGAAGGTCAAGGAGGTCGACGACCTCTGGCACGAGATCATGAAGGAGGAATTCCTCAGGCGGCCGCGCCAGTCGCGGATCTACTGGAACGACAAGTTTCTCGAGTATCCGCTCGAGGGCATGGACGTGATCAGGAAGCTCGGCCCGATCGAACTGACCCGTTGCGGGCTCTCCTATCTGTGGGCGGCGGTCAAACCGAAAGGACGCGAGGAGACGTTCGAGGAGTGGGTTTCCAACCGCTTCGGAAAGCGGCTCTACCAGCACTTCTTCAAGACCTACACCGAGAAGCTATGGGGCGTCCCGACCGACGAGATCCGCGCGGAGTGGGCCGCGCAGAGGATCAAGGGGCTGTCCTTCTTCAGCGCCGCCAAAGCCGCCTTCCTCGGCAACAAGGGCAACAAGATCAAGTCGCTGATCTCCGAGTTCAATTACCCGCGGTTCGGGCCCGGACAGATGTGGGAGCAGATGACCGACGACATCAGTGCTGAAGGTGGCGAAGTGCGTCTGAACGCGCCTGTCACGCGGCTGCGGATGGATCCCCACACCCAGCGCGTGACCGAGGTGATCGCCGGCGGCGAAACGCTGACCCCTTCCTACGTGATCTCCTCGCTGCCGCTTCGCACCACCGTCGGCATCACCGAGCCTGAGGCGCCCGGCGAGGTCCGCGATGCGGCCCGCGGCCTGCGCTATCGCGAGTTCCTCACCGTGCTGCTCGTGATCAGCGGCGAGGACCTGTTTCCGGACAACTGGATCTACATCCACCAACCCGGCGTCAAGGTGCTGCGAATCCAGAACTTTCGCTCCTGGAGCCCGTGGATGGTTCCGAACGACACCGACGCGTCGATCGGGATGGAGTACTTCTGCTTCGAGGGCGACGAGCTCTGGAACATGAACGACGACGACCTGGTGGTGATGGCCAGCCGCGAAATCGAGCAGTTGCACCTGGCCCGCGCGGTGAACGTCAAGTTCGGCTTCGTCGCCCGCGTACACAAGGCCTATCCGATCTACGACGTCGAGTACGCAGAGCGGGTGGCCACGATCCGCGCGTGGCTGGACGGGGTCCCGAACCTGATCCAGGTTGGGCGCAACGGCCTGCATCGCTACAACAACTCCGATCATTCGATGCTGACCGCGATGCGTGCCGTCGACAACATCCTTCTGGGCACCCATCACGACATCTGGGCCGTCAACGCCGAGAGCGTCTACCACGAAGAGGACGTGGAACCGGAGCAGCCCTACAAGGAGGCGCCCGAAACGCCGGCGATGGAGCAGCCGCTCGCGTCGGATCGGTAATGCTTGCGGTGGCGATCGTGTTTGCGGCGGCGGTCGCGGTTGCGGCCGTCGGGTGGCGTGCGCGAGTGGTCCTCGTGGGGTGTGCGCGGGTGGTCCTGGTGGGGTGTGCGCGGGTGGTCCTGGTGGGGTGTACGCGCGCGGGTGGCGTGGGAGCAGCGGCAGTCTCAGCCGGTAGCGCACGATCGCTGTGGCGTGCGCTGCCGGATAGCGTGAGAGCAGCGGCAGTCTCAGCCGGCAGCGCACGATCGCTGTGGCGTGCGCGCGCGGTTCTCCTGCCGGCAGCGGTACTTTCGGCCGCTCTCCTCGTGCCTGCCATATCGGCCGCCCAAGGAGGATCGAGCCCCCTGACCCAGCAGACGAGCCCCTTCTCCCCCGGGGTCCCCCAGGGTCAGGCGACGACCACCGCGACGACAACCACCCCGACGGTCTCTACGACCAGCTCCTCCTCGAGTGGTTCCGGGCTCAGCGGTTCGGGCGCAGTAATCATCGGCATCGCTGCGATCGTCCTGATCGCCGGGATCTCATTCTTCATCTGGCGTGACGCGCGCCGGCGCGCGCCGGTAAGGCACCGCGCGGCGGCTGCGACCGCGGACGCAGCGGGGCGATCCGGATCAAAAGCGCGCCACAAGCCCCGGAAGCTGAGCCCGGCGGAGCGAAAGCGAAGGAAGCGAGGACGGGCGCGGTAGAGGTGGTGACTCGTAGTGACTCGCTCGGGGTCGTAGGTCGGCCCGAGGTCGTGGGTCGGCCCGAGGTCGTGGGTCGGCTCGAGGTCGCGGGACCGCGAAGCCAGCGCGGGCTAGCGTTACACACGGCGCCCGCACCGGGCGAATGTCACGTTAGCCCGTGTCACGCGGGCCAGCGTTACACACGATCCTCGGCGCGTGCCGAATGTCACGGTAGCCCGCGTCAGGCGGGCCAACGTTACACACGGCTCCCCGGGCGGGGTGAGTGTCACGTTAGCCCGGCCGACCCGGCTCTCGACCACCCGGCACGCGCCGAGTGTCGCATTAGCGCGTGCGAGTGGAACGGGTCGACGACGCCCCCGGGTGAGCCCCCGCGAGCGGGCGCCCCCGCAACCACGGTCGCGACGAACCGCGCCCGCGAGCACGACCGCACCGGCCACCACATCGCTCCGCGCGACCCACGACCACGCCCCGGCGCCCAACGACCGCGCCCCCGACCCCGGCCGCGCCCATGAACGAGTCTCAGCCCGAAGACGCAGCTGCCTCGGATCCGTCGGCGCCGACCTCGGATGGATCGTAGGTCCCGAAGCTCCACAGGTTTCCTTCGAGGTCGCGGGCGGAGTAGTCCCTCGAGCCATATTCCTGGTTCTCGAGCTCCCTGATGACCTCCGCACCGGCGCTCTTGGCCCGCCGATGGTGCGCGTCTGGGTCCTTGACGACCACGTACAGCCAGCTCTGGCCTACGTGAGAGCCGAATCCGCGCGTCTCGTCGGTGGGTCGTTCAGAGCCCAGCATGATCATGCTCTCTCGATAGCGAAGCTCCGCGTGTTCGACGATGCCCCCGTTCTCGTAGACCACGCGGCGCTCGAAACCGAACGCGTTGCACAGCCAGTCAATCGCGGCTGGGGCGTCGCGGTAGCGCAGCGAGGGATAGATGCTCTGCATGTCCACTCCTAAGTTGTCGACGTCTGCGAGGAATCTACGCGGCGACCGGGATCCTGTCTTGGAGACATGTGATCCACGAATCAGGCTTCGGTGCCCGCGTGAATGTGGCGCCGCGCCCCGCGAGGGATGATCGCTCCGGAGGTATCACCTCACTCAAGCGAACCGGCGCGCAATTGATGCTTTGCCCTCAGCAGCTGCCGCTCGACAGTGCGCGGCGTGTATCCGGTGTACCTTGCCACCTCGGCGTAGCTGAGGCCGAAACCATGGAGCCACACCAGACGCTGCTGGCGCTCTGGCAGCGCCCGGATCGTGGCGAGCTTCTCGCGACTGGCAAGCAGCTGATCCGGCCCCGGTCCTGGAGCGACGAGGCCCGCGTCGCCTGCCTGCTCAACCACGGCGTCCAACGACACGCACCGGTCCCGTCGCTTGATCAGTTTGAAAGCCTCGTGCACCGCGGTCCTCAGCAGCCAGGAAAGCGCCGCTTCGGGACAGACCCGGTCCGCGTGATGGACGAATCTGCTCCACGCGAACTGGCACGCATCTTCGATCACAGCATCGGACGCGCGCACGTCTCTGCGAACCAACTGCTCGAGTCGGCCGGACAACGCCCGGTAGAGCTCTGTGACGTTACCAGCGGAGACCGATCCACTTAGCTTAGTTTCATACATAGCGACTCATGGTGACACTAATTGAGGCTAAATTGAGACGTATGAGCCTAGCATCCGTCCGCCCCTCTTGCTAGGTTCATTTAGCTTCATTTCAAGCTAATTGCGTCAGGAGGTCTCATGTTGGCGTTCCTAGCCGGGGTGGCGGCTCACCCGGATCCGACCGATCTGCCGGGCAGCAACGTGCTGCAGCAGCTGGTGAACGGCGCAGAGGCGTGGGCCCTGGCGATCGCCCTCCTGGGCGCGTTCATCGGCGCCGGGCTGTGGGCCGTTGCTTCTCACACGCATAACCACCAGTACGCCGCACGGGGCCGGATGGCGGCGCTGATCTCGGCAGCCTCGGCGTTGATAGTTGGTGCCGGTCCTGGCCTCGTCAACTTCTTCCAGCATCTCGGTTCAACGGCAAGGTGAGGGCACTAGCGCCTCGGCTCCGCAGAGAACCGCGGAAGCATCCTTTGAAAGCGCATTCGCAGACAAGCGCGCGTGGAAGGCGAAGTCGCGAGCTGGGCTCGCATGCCCGCCGCGCGGGAGCGATCGCGACCGTGATCGCGTGTATGGCGCTCGCGACTGCGTCGGCGGCGGCGGCGAATCCCGTCTGCACAGCCGCGGGAATGTTCAGCGGGGCCGCCGGCAAGGCTTGCGACCTCGCGAGCCATGCCGGCAAAGCGCTAAGCGTTGGCAAGAAGCTCGCGGGCGGACACGTGGGCGGCGCGATACGCACGTTTCTCAGCGGCAACGGCGGTGGTGGTGGCCATGGCGTTGGCGGGACCAGCTCATTCGGGGGCACAGCGGGCGGGCTCGGCGGTTCGTCCGTCTCGACGACGCTCGGGCTGACGGCGATCGGGGTCTGGATCCTCGGCGGTGCGAAGTTCGCGCTGCATGAAACCGCCACGGTGCTCAGCCAGACGACGACGCCGCAGCTGCGAAGCACCTGGTTTTCATCGACGTATTGGCGGATGACCGCGATCTCCGCGGTATTGACGTTGCCGTTCCTGTTTGCGGCCGCGATCCAGTCGCTGTTGCGATCGGACCTCATGCTGCTGGGACGCGCCGCCTTCTGTTACCTGCCGATCGCGATGTTGGCGGTGAGTATCGCTGCGCCGCTGACGATGCTGCTGCTCGCCGCCTCGGACGAGATGTCGCGGGTGGTGGCCTCAGCCGCGGGCCAGGCCGGCACCCGCTTCCTCGACCGCGGGGCTGCGTTCCTCGGTGCCTTCACCGTCGCCTCCGGCTCGCCGTTCATCGCTTTTCTCGTCGGCGTGCTCACGGCGGGCGCGGCGCTCGCGCTGTGGCTCGAGCTGCTGATGCGAGAGGCCGCGATCTATGTGATCGTGTTGCTGCTTCCGGTGGTGTTCGCGGCGTTCGTCTGGCCGGCGAGGCGTATCTGGGCGATCCGCTCGCTCGAGGTGCTGCTGGCCCTGATCTTGTCGAAGTTCGCAATCGTTGCGGTTTTGGCGCTCGGCGGCGCGGCGCTCGGGAGCAGCGGGCTGCACCCGATCACCGGATCCCTGGCAGGGATCGTGCTGCTGGCGATGGGAGCGTTCGCTCCTTGGGCGCTGCTGCGCCTCGTACCAATGGCAGAGTTGGCCAGCGGGGCGGCCGGGGCGCTGCGCGCCGAGACACGTGCCGGGATACGAGCCTCGGCGAACGCCGCGGGCTCGGCGGCTGAGGCATCTGATGCCAAGTGGGGCCATGACTGGGCCGCGTGGATGATGAGCGGAATGCGAAGGCACGCCGACGACGCGGCGGGCACGGACGCTCAGAGCGGGACGGGATCCAACCGTGATCCACTGGCGGAGATGGTCGCGGCGGCGGGTTCGAACGGCAGCAACGGGCTGGACGGCTCATCCAGCGCCGGAGCGTCGGCGACCGATGAGGACGCTGGCGCGCCGGACGCGGATGAAACGGGAAGCGATGGATCCGGAGACGCAGCCGGATCGAGTGGGACCGACCCGGACGGGGCCGCATCGAGCGCCTACGGGCCGAACGGGACCGGCGCGAATCCATCCGACCCCGACGCGGCCCGATTCAGCCGCCCAGAATCGACCCGATTCGGGTCAACCCGCCCCAATTCCGCATCAGCGCGCGACTCGTCTCCTTCAGGACGCATGAACGCGTCGGCGCCAACGCCTCGATCCGCACCCTCGGCGGATATCAACTCGATTCTTCGTGAGCCCGACGACAGCTTGGAGATAACGCTTGGCGGGAGTTCCGGCGATGGCGCCACGCCGGCCGAAGACGGACCGCTTGCCGACGGTGGACTCCCGCACGCCGGAGAACCAGCGGCCGACGACGGACCGTCGGCCGAAGGCGAACCGGCTTCCGGAGGAGCACCGCCGGCTGAAGACGCACCGGCTTCCGGAGGAGCACCGCCGGCCGACGGGGGGCCGCCCGAGCCCGAACCGTCGGGCTCTCCCGCGGAGGACCACGACCCACCGCCGCCCGCACAACCACCCGAGGGCGGACACCTGTGACCTCTAACCGCCTCACTTATAGGTTCGGGCCGCTGGAGAGACGTGGGATTCTCGGGCCGGTCCGCAGTGGTCAGGCGCTGCTGGTGGCGGTCGGGGCGCTCGTGGCGATCGTGATCCTCGACCTCATCACCAGCGCCACCGGGGCACTGCTTGCAATCGGGGTTTTCGCCGGGGCTGTGGTCAGCGCGGTGGCGCCAATCGGCAGTCGCACCATCGATGAATGGGCGCCGGTGGTGACTTCGTTTGTATTCAGGCGGGGACGTGGCCGCGATCGCTGGCGATCGGCCCTTCCGACGCTCGGAGTTACGGCCCGGCGCGGTTCGGACGCGGGCGACTTTGACCTCGAGCAACCGCGACCGGTGCTGCCGGCGGAGCTACGGGGGATCCGGATCGTCGAGGCGGCGTACCGGGACCGTCCGATTGGTGTCCTCTCGGAGCGCTCGGGCCGGCGGCTGACCGCGGTGCTCGCGTGTCGGGTCGTGGCGTTTGCGCTGCTCGACCCGGAGGCACAGGAGCGGCGGTTGGCCCGCTGGGGCCTGGTGCTCTCGGGCGCGGCCAGCACCGCGATCAGGCGAATCCAGTGGATCGAGCGGACCGCGCCGGCGGAGGGCGACGAGCTCGCGCGGTGGCTGCATGCCGAGCGCGATCCGACGATTCCGCTGCGAGGAACGCCGATGATCGAGTCCTACCTCGAGCTGATCGCGACGACCGCACGAGTCACGCAGGCGCACGAGATCCTGATCGCGGTCCAGGTCGACTCCGCACGGGTCCGCGACCGGGGCGGCGAGGCTGTCGCGCGGGCGCTGATCCAGGAGACCGAGCGAGTCGCGCAGGGGCTGGAGGCGGCGGAGGTGGTGGTGCTCGGCGCGCTCAGCTCGGGCCAGCTCGCGCACGCGCTGCGAACCGCCTTTGACCCGTATTCCCGCGCCGAGCTAGCGGCGCTCGAGGTCGCAGATCCAGATCGCGAGGGATTGGCGGAAGCCAATGCATGGCCGTTGGGCGCGCGCGAGGCGTGGGAGCACTACTGCAGCGACGGCGCGGTGCACGCCACGTACTGGATCGGTGCTTGGCCCAGGGTCGATGTCTCGCCGATGTTCATGGAGGCGCTGCTGGGCCGCTCGAGCGCGGTGCGCACGGTGGCGGTGACGTTCGAGCCGATCCCACCCGGACGCTCGACGCGCGAGGTGGAAGCCGCGGTCACCCGCGACCGTGCCGACAACGAGCTGCGGCAGCGATTTGGCCAGTCGGAGACCGCCCGTCAGCGCCAGGCACAGGAGGCCACGATGCGCCGCGAGGCCGAGCTCGCCGCGGGGCACAGCGAGGTCCGGCTGGCGGGGTTCGTAACCGTCTCGGGCCGCAACCGCGAGGACCTGCGCCGGGCGAGCGCCGAGGTGCTCGAGCACGCCGCCCGCGCTCGGCTCGAGCTGCACAGAATGTACGGGCAACAGGCCGAGGCGTTCACGCTCACGCTGCCGCTGTGCAGGGGGCTGCGGTGACACTGCGCGCGGTGGATCGACCGGGGCACCGGTGCACTACGCGCCACGCCCAGGCGCTGTATCCATTCATCGCCGCCAGCGGACTGGGCGCGCAGGGAGTGTTCGTCGGCCGAGACTCGGGCGGCGGGGCATTCTGTTATGACCCATGGGTCTTATACCGGCAGGGCCTTCTCGACGACCCGAATGCGATCGTGCTCGGCAAGCTCGGACAGGGCAAGAGCGCGCTAGTAAAGACGTTGCTGTGGCGGATGCTGCTGTTCGGCCGGCGGGCGTTCGTGCTCGACGTCAAGCGTGAGTACGGCCCGCTGTGTGAAGCGGTCGGGGCTGCGCCGATCTTGCTCGTCCCGGGCGGAGGGGTGCGTCTGAACCCGCTCGCATCGCGACCTGAGGAGCACGCGCAGCTGGAGCTACTGCGCGCGGTCACGGTCACGGCGCTTGGCGGCCCGCTGTCTCAAATCGAGGCGGCGGCGTTGCGGGAGGCGTTGCGCGCGGTGCGCATCACCTCGGCTGAGCCTACCCTGCCGGAGATCGCCACGGTGCTGTTCAGCCCGTGCACCGAGATGGCGGAGCGGCTGCGCACCACGCCCGAGCGGCTCGCTGCGGACTCCCGGCGCGCGGCACTCGCGCTCCAGGATCTGTGCGAGGGACCGCTGAGGGGAATGTTCGACGGGCCGACCACCGCCGGACTCGAGCTCGACGCAAAGCTTTTGGTGCTCGACCTTCACGCGGTGCACGATTCACCCGCGCTCGGCATCTTGATGGCGTGTGCGACGGCGTGGATGAGTGCATTGCTCGCGCGGATGGCCGAGCGGCCCGGCCGTGAGCGACTGATCAACGTCGCCGATGAGTCATGGAAAATGGTCCAGCACACCGGTCTCGGCGAGTGGTTTCAGGCGAACTTCAAGCTCGCGCGCCAGTTCGGGGTGATGAACGTGATCGTGCTGCACAAGCTCGCCGACCTGCACGCGGCCGGGGATGCCGGCTCGCGGGCGGCACGGATCGCCGAGGGGCTGATCGCGGACGCCTCGACCCGCGTCGTCTACCACCAGGACGAAAGCCAGATTCCGCTGACTCGGGCGTTGCTCGGACTCTCGGAGAGCGAGGCGCAGCTGATCTCGATGCTCTCGGCGGGGCAGGCGTTGTGGCGAGTCGGCTCGCGCTCGTTTGTCGTCCAGCATTACCGCTCCCGCCTCGAGGCGCGGCTGACGAACACCGATACCGGAATGACCCTGTCAGCAAATCAGGCGCGACGGCGATGAGTGACAGCCGCTCGCCTGGAATCTCGGACTCAGCTGCCCTGGTTGCGATCGCGACCGCGCTCGCGATCGCCGCCTTGCTCTGGGCATGGGGCGGAGTTGCGGGCTCGCTGTTCGGTCGCGGCTGGCCTCGGGTTGGCGCTGGTCAACTTGCCGACGTGCTGGTGCGCCTGCCGGACCATCTCGGCGATCCGGCGCGCGCGTGGCCTGCCGCAGTCCGCTCTCAGCTCCCTGGCCCATCGGGTTTCTACGCGGCGCTGCTGCTGCTCTGCTCGGTCGCCGGAGCGCTAGTGTTCGCGCTCAGCCGGGCCGGCACGATCGCGACTGCCCGACGCCGGGGCGATGGGGCGCGCTGGGCTAAGCGGCGCGAGCTGGGCTCGCTTCGTGGCGGCGGCGGCCACGGTCGCCTGGCGCTTGGGCGTCATCGGGGCCACCTGCTGCACGCCGAGGAGCGCCATGCGCTGGTGGCCTTCGGTCCTCCGCAATCGGGCAAATCGGCGGGCTTAGCGGTCCCAGCGCTGCTCGAGTGGCAGGGACCGGCGGTCGCCTCCTCGATCAAGACGGACTTGCTCGCGGCGACCGACCGGCGACGGCGCACGCTGGGCCGGGTATTCGTGTTCGACCCGTTCGAGCTTGCCGGAGCCGAGACCAACACGTGGTCGCCGCTGCGCGGTGCGGCGAGCTGGGACGGCGCGCTCGAGGTCGCCTGGCGACTGGCCTCCGCTGGCGAGCTCGACCAGCGCGGTGTCGAGGGCGGGGATTTCTGGGCGATTGCCGCCGAGCAGCGGCTCGCACCGCTGCTGTACGCCGCCGCCGCGACGGGCGCCAGCATCGACATAGTTGTCCGCTGGGCGTATGGACAAGGTGCCCGCGAGCTCGACCGGTCGCTCGCGCAAATCGCCGGGGAGGCCAGCGACGAGGCCGAGCTGGCCGGCGCGCACGCGGCCTACGACGCGGTGCGGGCGTTCGAGTCGCAGGCGGACCGGACGCGCTCCTCGATCGAGGCGACCGCGCAAGCGCTGCTGCGCGCCTATCGCTTCGCACGCGTGGCGCGCTCCGCGCGGTCGTGCGAGATCACGCCCGACCGGATCCTGGATGAGGCTTCGACGCTATATCTGATCGGGGACGCCAAGGCCTCGAAGCTGCTGCGTCCTATCTTTCTCGCGCTGGTCTCGGAGATCATCGACCGCGCCTATGAGCGCGCCACGCTTGCCGGCGGTCGGCTGGAGCTGCCGCTGCTGCTTTGCCTCGACGAGGCGGGCAACATCGCGCCGCTGCCAAACCTCGCCGAGGTCGCCTCCACCGCGCCCAGCCACAACATCCAGCTGGTCTCGATATTTCACGACCTGGCACAGGCGCGCAGCCGCTATCGCCAGCAGGCGGAGACCGTAATCAACAGCCATCGAGCGCGAATGCTGCTTCCCGGCGTCGCCGACCTCGAGACGCTGCGCTACTTCGCGGGGCTGGTCGGAGACGAGGAGGCGCGGGAGCGCTCGATCACGACCGGCGCGGGCGGCACCACGCGCTCGACAGGCCGCCGACGACGCCCGTTGGTCGCGCCCGAGGCCTTGCGCCAGCTTCCCCACGGCCAGGCACTGCTTCTGTATGGACGGCTGCCGCCGATCGAGTTGCGCTTGCGAATGTGGTTCGCGGACCGGCGACTGCGCAGGCTGGCGAGAGCATGAGCTTCTGGGAATCAGGTGACGAACACGGAGACGGCGAGCTCGAGGAGTTCGACGGACGGCGCTGGCCGCTGAGCTGGGTCGGTCTCTACGCCCGGGAACGGTGGCAGTGGTTCGAGCGTTTGTGGAACGACGTGTGCATGCTGCGCGAGCGCTACCGGCTCTCGCTCAGGTCGGGGTGGTGGGAAGATCAGATACAAGTCGAGGCGCTGGCCGCGCTCGCGGCGTGGGTGGAGCGCTACGACTCCGGCGAGTGGGACGACCCTCCTGGCAAGCTTGGCTTGCTGTACGACCTCGAGCGGGCTTCAGCGCTGCTGCGCGACGGCGCCGAGCCATTCCACCCCGACCGCGATCGGCTGCGATTCGCCCGTTACCTGATCGAAATCGGGTGCCAGCCGCCGCCGAACAGAGGCGCGATCTGATGAGACACTGAGGTGATGCCCGACCGCGCCGCCTTCCCACTCGGCGCCGCGGTCACGCTTGAGGAGCTCGATCGCGACCCACATCCTGCGCTGGCGCGGCTGCGCGAAGCTGAGCCGGTCTCCTGGCTGCCCGCGCTCGACGGCTGGCTGGTGACGCGACACGACCTCGCGTTACAGGTGATGCGAGACAGCGAGAGGTTCACCGTCGATGACCCGCGCTTTTCGACCGCGCAGGTGATTGGACCGAGCATGCTGAGCCTCGATGGTCAGCTCCACGCCCGCCACCGCGCTCCCTTCGTAGCGCCGTTCCGGGCGCGTCAGGTTCGTGACCGGTTCGCCAGCGCGACAAGCGCCACGGTGCGCGTGCTCCTCGACGAGCTCGAGCCGGCGGGAGCCGCTGAGCTGCGGCGGGCGTTCGCCGGCCCCGTCGCCGCTGTGATCGTCGCTCGAGCGCTGGGGCTGAGTCAGGCGGAGATCGCCACCGTGCTCGCCTGGTATGACGCGATCGTCGGATCGGTCACGTCGATCACCGCCGGCGCTGGAGCGACGCTCGACGGCGAGCGGGCGTTCACGGCGCTGAGCCAACGGCTGCAGGCGGTGATCGCGGCCGGTGACGACGGATCGCTGCTTGCGGCCGCGGCCGCCGACTCCGAGCTGAGCCCCGAGGAGATCATCTCCAACGCGGCCGTACTGCTGTTCGGCGGGATCGAGACGACCGAGGGGATGATCGCCAACGCGGTGCTGGCGCTACTGGAGCGCCGGGAGCAGCTGGAGCTCGTGCGGGCACACCCAGAGCTCGTCGAGATCGCGATCGAGGAGTCGCTGCGGCTGGAGCCTGCGGCCGCGGTGATCGACCGGTATGCGACCTCGGACGTGCGGCTCGCGGGCGGCTCGATCGCCGCTGGCGAGCTCGTGCGCGTGTCGATCAGCGGTGCCAATCGGGACCCGGCGGTGTTTCCCGCTCCGGATGAGTTCGATCTATCCCGGGCGGAGGTGCGGCGCCATATCGCGTTCGCGCACGGGCCCCACGTTTGCGTCGGGATTCACCTCGCGCGGCTCGAGGCGCGCACCGCCCTCGCCACGCTGCTGACTCGCCTCCCGAGGCTGCGGCTCGGTCCCGGGCCATTACCCCGTGTCCGCGGGCTCGTGTTTCGCAAGCCACCCGAGTTGCAAGCGCGCTGGGATTAGTGTTTGAGCTCGCTGACCATGAACGCCGCGCCGTGGGTGTCGGCGAGCACCGTGTGCCTGAACCCGGGAGCGTCGTGAGGGGCGACGAGCACATTCCCGCCTAGCTGAGTGGCCTTCGACGCCGCGGCGTCGGCGTCGTCGATCCAGAAGTTGACGCTCCAGTACGACTGTGCCTCCTCGTCGGCGAGCGCGATCATCACCGCCACCACGTCGCGAGGCACGGGCTGCCGCGGTTCGCCGCCCACATAGCCCGGCATCCGCCATAGCGTGACCTCGGCGCCGCCCGCATCGAAGACATCGTCATTCCAGCCGAACAGCTCACGGTAGAACACCTTGGCGCCGGCTGGGTCGGTCGTCTGCAGGGCGCTCATCGCCCACGCCGAGGGCTCGTTGACCAGTTGCGCACCCTGCCGAAGCTCCGGTTCCCAGACGCCGAACGCGGCTCCGGCGGGATCGGTGAGCACCGCCAGCCTGCCGGCGGGGGGCGCGTTCGTCGCCCCGACCAGGACCTCGCCGCCGGCGGCGGTCGCACGCTGCAGCGCCTCCTCGACGTCTGCCACCGAGATGTAAGTGGTCCAAGCAGAGGGCAGATTTAAATCCGATTGCGAGCCGATGCCGGCAAGATCGCGGTCCCGTAGCCGCGCTACGAAGTACTGGCCGGGAGGATCTCCAGGCATCGCGCCCGGTCCGGTGAAGCCCCACCCGAACAGCCCTCCGTAGAAGCGCATTGCCGCCTGCGGATCGACTGCCAAGGTGTCGACCCAGCACGGGACGCCGGGTTGGTAATCGCTGCGCTCGCTCATCTCCGCTCCTACGTCGCTAGTTGGAAAAACCAACTAATTAGTTGGTAGAAAAGATCATAAGGTAGGATGTGGGGATGTCAAGCAAGAGGACGTACGGCGATCGATGTGGCATCGCCAGGGCGCTCGATCTGGTCGGCGAGCGCTGGGCGTTGCTGATCATCCGCGAGCTGCTACTCGGTCCGAAGCGGTTCACGGACTTGCGGGAGGGTCTCTCACACGTCGGTCCCGACGTGCTCACACAGCGGCTGCGCGAACTCGAGCAAGCCGACGTCCTCTACCAGCGCAAGCTTCCCCCGCCGGCAGCCGCGAACGTCTATGAGCTCACCCCGTGGGGCCGCGAGCTGGAGCCGGTGGTGCTGGGTCTCGGTCGCTGGGGCAGCCGAAGTCCCGTTCCGGGTGGCGAGTCCGTGTTGGGCGTCGACTCGGCGGTGCTAGCACTCAAGACATTGTTCGATGCGACCGCGGCGGACGGTCTCGACGCCCACTATGAGCTGCGGCTCGGCGAGCAGCCGTTCGAGCTTCGGGTGCGGGGCAACTCGTTCGCTGTCTCACGTGCAAGCGTCGCGGATCCCGATGCGACGATCGAGACGGACCCGGCCACGCTGAGCGCGGTGCTCTGGCATGGCCGCAAGCTCGCCAGCGCCGAGCGCAGTGGCGAGATCAGGCTACGCGGCGACCGAGGCCTGGTGAAGCGCTTGCTGCAGCTGTTCCCGCTGCCCCAGCGCCCGCGCGAAACTTCGGGCGCCGAATAAGATTCGCGCTCCCAGGCCAGTAAAGGAGGCGTCGATGTCCGAAGCGCTCGAGCTGATCGAGAACATCAGCGGCGCGCGCGCCAGCTCGAGGGGCATCGGTTGCCGGTTACGCACGCAATCGACGTGATCAAGGCGCTTCGCGGCTGAGTCCCCTCGCCGGCCAGGCCGCCCGCTCACCGGCCGAGCCGCCCGCTCGCCGGCTGCGGCCCGAAGTCCTAGGACCATTTGCCACTGGTAACCGGGCAGGCGGGTTCCTATCGTCGTGGGAGCAGAGTACGAACGAGAGCGAGGATCGAAATGCGCGAATCAGCCCATCGGCAGATAACGCAAGAAGTGACGTCCTGGGACGGCGTGAGCGCAGGGCCGGGCAGGCGCGGTGAGTTCGCGTTCAAGGTCGGCCGGCGGGAAATCGGTCACTTGCACGGAGACCGCGCGGCGCATTTCGTCTTCCCCAAGGCGCTCTGGGCCGAGCTGCTCGAGCAAGGACGGATCGCTCATCACCCCGTGTTTCCCGGTCGCAGCGGACCAGCCGCGCGCCGGATCGAGAGTCAAGCCGATGTCGATGACGTGATCGCGCTGTTGCGGCTGAATTACGATCGCGCCACGGGCGGACGCGAGCGCGCAGCAGCGTAGGGAAGATCGCCATCGCGGTCGCGCGCCGGGGTACGCAATGATGGGGAGCACCACGCAGCTGCCACTTGCATGCCACCCGCAATCAAGGAGCGACCCAGATGCCGCTGAGCAAAGGAAGGCGTCCCGAGCACCAGCGCCCGCGTGCGGTTCCCAGGCATCCGCACCTCGACATGCTGCCTTTCGACGAGCTACCGAGGGTCGGGCTGCCGACCGATGTGGCGTACGACCTGATCAGGAGCGATCTGTTGCTGGACGGGCAAGCGCGACTGAACCTGGCCACGTTCGTCAGCACCTGGATGCCGCCGACGGCCGGGGCGCTGATGGCGGAGACCGCCGACAAGAACATCATCGACAAGGACGAGTATCCGCAGACCGCTGAGATCGAGTCGCGGTGCGTCCGGATCCTCGCCGACCTCTGGAACTCGCCCGAGCAGGAGGACCCGACGGGCTGCTCGACCACCGGCTCGAGCGAGGCGGCGATGCTCGCGGGGCTTGCGCTCAAATGGCGCTGGCGGGAGCGGATGCGTGCAGCCGGCAAAGCCACCGACCGGCCGAACCTGGTGATGGGCGTCAACGTCCAGGTCTGCTGGGAGAAGTTCTGCCGGTACTGGGACGTGGAGCCGCGGCTTGTGCCGATGGAGGGAGAGCGCTTTCACCTCGGCCCCGACGAGGCGGTTGCGCAGTGCGACGAGAACACGATCGGCGTGGTGGGAATCCTCGGTTCGACCTTCGATGGCTCGTATGAGCCGATCAAAGAGATCGCCGCTGCGCTCGACCAGCTGGAGAGCGACCGCGGCCTGTACGTGCCGCTGCATGTCGACGGGGCCTCGGGTGGGTTCGTGGCCCCGTTTCTGAAGCCGGACCTCGAGTGGGACTTCCGGATCCCGCGGGTGCAGTCGATCAACGCCTCAGGGCACAAGTACGGGCTGGTATATCCCGGCGTGGGCTGGGCGATCTGGCGCAACAGCGAGGCGCTGCCGAAGGACTTGATCTTCGATGTCAACTACCTGGGCGGCCACATGCCGACGTTCGCGCTCAACTTCTCGCGCCCCGGGAGCGAGGTGATCGCCCAGTACTTCATGTTCACCCACCTCGGTCGCGAGGGATACCGCAAGTTGCTCGAGCACACCCATGAGCTGGCCCGCTATCTGGCCGCGGGAATCGGCGAGATGGGCCCCTACCGACTGCTCTCCGAGGGCGATGACCTACCGGTGTTTGCCTTCACGGTCGGGCCCGATGTCAAGAACTACACCGTGTTCGACGTCTCAGACCGTCTGCGCCAGCGCGGCTGGCTTGTCCCCGCGTACACGTTCCCCGAGAACCGTCAGGATCTGAGCGTGCTGCGGATCGTGGTGCGGGCCGGGATGAACTATGAGATGGCGGAGAAGCTGCTCGAGCACCTGCGCGAGCAAACCGAGTTCCTGGAGTCGCTCGACGCCCCGCTTCCCGCGGAGGATCCGGAGAAGCGCAAAGCGTTCGCTCATTGACGGCGGCCAGCTGCTAGCTCGGGGACGAGGCCGCGCTCGGCGCGAAGCGAGGCCCCGTTGGCGGCGCGGAGCGAGGCCCCGTTGGCGGCGCGAGCACCGCGCCCTCAGACGCGGATCCCACGCACGCTCGGTAGCGGCCGAACACGCCGAACTGATACTCGAGCGGCGGCAGCGACCAGGCGGCTAGACGCTGCTGCAGCTGCTCGTCGGTCACTTCGAGGCGAAGCGAGCGGGCGGGGATATCGATCGTGATCTGATCCCCCTCGCGCACCACCGCGAGCGGCCCGCCTCGGGCCGCCTCAGGCGCCACGTGCCCGACCATCAAGCCGCGCGTGGCGCCCGAGAATCGCCCGTCGGTGACGAGCGCGACCGACTCGCCGAGGCCCGCGCCGACCACCGAAGAGGTGATCCCGAGCATCTCCCGCATCCCTGGGCCGCCGGCTGGCCCCTCGTAGCGCACCACGAGCACATCGCCGTTGTTGATCGCGCCGCTGCGAACCGCCTCGGTGCATGCCTCCTCGCTGTCGAACACCCGCGCCGGGCCGGTTTGCCGCAGGCGCTCAGTGCCCGCCAGCTTGGTCACCGCGCCTTCCGGCGCAAGGTTTCCACGCAGCGAGTACAGCGAGCCGGTCGACTTGAACGGCGTCGCGGCGGTGAAGATGACCTCGCCGTCCGGCGTCGGCGCGCTCGCGGCAAGCTCGGACAGCGTCGAGCCCTGAACCGTTGGCGCGTCGCCGTCGATGTGTCCCGCCCGGATCAGCTCGGCGATCACCGAGGCCACGCCTCCAGCGCGGTGCAGGTCGGCCGCCATCCAGCGCCCGCTGGGAGCGAGGCTCGCGATCATCGGGGTGCGACCGGCCACCTCGGTCAGCTCGTCGAGTGACAGCTCGACCCCGGCCTCACGCGCGATCGCCAGGAGGTGTAGCAGCCCATTGGTGGAGCCGCCGGTGGCGGCGATCCCCGCCATCGCGTTGAGCAGCGCCCGGCGATCGAGAAATGTTCGCGCGGGCGTGCCGGAATCGGCGAGCGACAGTGCGAGCTCGGCGGCGCGCACCGCCGCCGCCGACTTGGCGTCGTAATCGTCGGCGAGGATCAGCCCATCGCCGAGTCGAGCGACGCCCATGCACTCGAGCGCGATGGCCATCGTGTTCGCGGTGAACTGACCGGCGCAGGTCCCCGGACCCGGACACACCCGCTGTTCGAGCTCGTCGAGCTCGGCGCGCGAGATCAGGCCGCGCTCGAAGGAACCGACCGCCTCCCAGATGTCTTGGATGGTCACCTCGTTGCCACGCCAAAGACCCGCACGCATCGGCCCGCTGTAGAGCACCACCGCGGGCTTGTTGACTCGCGCCAGCGCCATCACCGCGGCAGGTACGGTCTTGTCGCAGCCGACCAGACACAGGACCGCGTCGAAGTCGTGGGCATGCACCATCAACTCGATCGAATCGGCGATCACCTCTCGCGAGATCAGGGACGCGCGCATGCCGGGTGTCCCCTGCGACTGGTTGTCCGAGACCGCGATCGTGTTGAAAGGCAACGCGACGGCACCGGTGTCGTCGATCGCGCTCGCCGCCGCGTCGGCCAGCTCGCGCTGACCGAGGTTGCAGGGCATCGTCCCGGTCCAGGTGGAGACGATGCCGATGATCGGCCCGCTCAAGCGCGCCGGGTCGATACCCATCGCGCGGAAGTGGGCCCTCGCCGCGGCTCGCTCCGGTCCGCTCGCCAAACGTTCTCGCGCCCGCCGCCGGACGCCGTCCGTGCGAGTCGGCTCGATTGGTTGATGCGGGTCGGCGGGATGGTGATTCATGTGGCGATCAGGCTGGCGGCCTCGCCCGCGGCGTCGATGAACTGCTCGATTATCGGTGTCTTGCCGCCGACGCGCCAGGCCAGCGAGACGACGGCCGGATCCGCGTCGCTTACGCCGACATACGCGACGTCGCGGCGAGGGTAATGGCGAGCGACCGAGGCGGGCACCAGGCAGACTCCGCGGCCTGCGGCGACTAACGCCAGGATCTCGTGGACGCTGGCCGCGTCCGCGGCAACTCGGCCCGGGAGGCCGTGACGCTGCTGCTCGGCGAGCCACCTGGTCGGCGGACCGGGAGTCTGCACGACGCGATTTGTAATGAAGCTCTCGGCGCGAAGGTCGCGGAACCTCAGCGAGTCGCGGGTGGCAAGTGGATGGCCACTCGCCAGTGCAACCAGACGTGGTTCGCTGGCGAGGACCTCCAGCTCGAGATTCAGCTGGCCCGGCAGCAGGCGAGTGAAAGCGACGTCGACGTGACCCGAGGTGATCTCGTCGACGCCGCCGAGCAGAAGCTCGCGGATCGATACATCGACCGCCGGGTATCGATCGTGGAAGGTCCGCAGCGCCTCGGGGAGCAAGGTAGCGGCCGCCGAGCCATAGAAGCCGACCGTCAGGTGGTCAGATCCGGCCGCTCGCGTCAGCGCGACCGCATGATCCGCTTGCGCGAGCAGGCGACGACCCTCGCGCTGGAGCGCCAACCCCCCTGCGGTGAGCTCGACGCGGCGGCTCGTTCGCTCGAGCAACTTCACGCCTAGCTCGCGCTCGAGCCGGCGGATCTGATGGCTCAGCGATGGTTGTGCGATATGCAGCCGCTCAGCGGCGCGGCTGAAGTGAAGCTCGTCGGCGACGGCCACGAAGTACTGCACCAAGCGGAGGTCCAACCGTTCGATAGATAGAACCTACCGATCGCGGCTCAACGTGTCTTGGACTTAGCGAGCGGCGGCAACAACACTCTCGTTCCCGACGAGAGGAGTCCGATGCCGACCGAGAAGACGATCGCACCAGTTGAGACCTTCACCCTGTCGGGAGATGCCGTATTTCCGGAAAGCGTCGGTGTCGACCCGGTAACCGGCGACGCTTACGTCGGCAGCCTTGCCGACGGCGCGATCTATCGGCTGAGGGCCGGCGAGGACGCGGAGGTCTGGTCGCCCTCCGGGCAGGATGACCGCAACTCCGTCGCCGGAGTCAAGGTCGATCCCCAGGCCCGGCTATGGGCAGCAGGCGGTTACGACGGGACGCTGCTGATATACGAGCTGACCACTCGTTCCCTCCTGCGGCGCCTCGACGTCGGCGCGCGGCCGAGTTGCGTCAACGACATCGCGTTCGCCGCGAGCGGCGAGGCCTACGTCACCGACTCGTTCATCTCGCTGCTGTTCTCGGCCGCGGGCGAGCCGGCGGCGCTCGAGCCCTGGGTTGATTTAGCCGAACAGGGCATCCCGTGGCCGGAGGGACTGAATTTCAACGGGATCGTGGTGACCGGGGACGGACGCCATCTCGTGGCCTGCCAGACCAACCTCGGCCGCTTCTGGCGGATCGCGATCGAAACCCGACAGGTCGACGAGGTCGAGCTGGAGGGTGGTCCACTGGAGCACTGCGACGGGATGGCGCTGACGGGCTCGTTGCTGTACGTGGCGATCAACGCGCACCACCAGATCGCCGTCATCGAGCTCGCCGACGACGGCTCGTCGGGCCGCGTCCGCACGCTGTTGCAGAGCAGCGCATTCGCGTTCCCAACGGCCGTCGCAGTAGATGGCGATCGCCTGCTGGTAGTAAACGGCCAGCTGGATCAAATCGGCGGATCGCCTCGGTTGCCGTTCACCGTGGTTGCGATACCAGCCGGCCCTTACGCCGCCTCATCCATGTAGGCCAGCTCTGCCTGGAGGTCGGCGACCGGCTCGGCGGGCCGCTGCGGTCTGAGCGTCAGCAGCGCGAGCGGAATCGACGCCAGGACCAGTCCTGCCCCGACCGTGAACGCCAGGTGGTAGCCAGCGGTGAGCGAGGGTGCGAGCGCGCCACCGTGGCTCAGTAGCGCGTTGGTGCGCGTGGTCGAGAGCGTCGCCAGGACCGCCAGGCCGAGCGCGCCGCCAACCTGCTGAGTGGTATTCACGAGACCGGAGAGCAAGCCGGAATCCTCGGCCGTCGCGCCTGACATCGCAAGCGTCATCAGCGAGGGGAAGGCGAGGCCGGCGCCCATGCCGAGCAGCACCATCGCGGGGAGGAGATCGCTTAGGTAGACGGCGTTCGCGGGCGCCACGCGGAACACCACCAGGCCCGCGGCGACGAGCCCGAGTCCGGCCAGCAGCGTGGCCCGGCCGCCAAAGCGGGTGATCAGGCGAGCGGCGAACCCGAGCGACAGGACTGCGATCAACAGGGCCACCGGCAGGAACGCCAATCCTACCTCGATCGCGTCGTAGTGCAGCACGCGCTGGAAGTAGAGCGCGCCGAGGAAGAACATCCCGAAGATCCCCGCCACCATCGCCGCTTGGACCAGGTTTGCCCCGGTCACGGTCCGTGACCTGAACACCGAAAGCGGTACTAGCGGGCTGGCAGCGCGGGCCTGACGGAACGCGAACAACGCGAGCAGCGCCACCGCCACCGCTCCGAACGCGAGCGTGTGCGCGGATCCCCAGGTGTAGTGGCTGGCCTCGACGATCGTGTAGACGGTGAGCATCAACGAGCTGACCAGCAGCAAAGCGCCCGGAGCGTCGGCGCCGTGGCGGAGCCCGATTCCCTCGTCGGCCGGGAGCAGCCTCCTTGCGAATACGGCCGTCACCAAACCGATCGGAAGGTTGACGAAGAAAATCCAGTGCCAGTTGATCGTCTGGGTAATGACGCCGCCCGCCAGCAGCCCGATCGCGCCTCCCGAAGCCGCCACGAAGCTGTAGACGCTGATCGCCTTGGCACGCTCAGAGGGAGTAGGGAACATCGTCACGATCATCCCCAGGATCACCGCCGCGGTCATCGCGCCGCCGACGCCTTGCACGAACCTGGCCGCGATCAACATCGCCTGGCTCTGAGCAAGGCCGCAGATCAGCGAGGCGAGCGTGAAGACGGTGAGTCCGGTGAGGAAGATCCGCCGCCGTCCGATCAGGTCCCCCAGCCGGCCGACGAGCAGCAGCAGGCCGCCGAACGCGATCAGATACGCGTTGACCACCCAGGCGAGGCTCGACTGGCTGAAACCCAGGTCTGTACGGATCGATGGCAGCGCGACGTTGACGATCGTCTGGTCGAGGATGATCATCAGGAATCCGGTGCACAGCACCAGGAGGGCGATCCACCTGCTGCGATCGAGTTGGCTCTCAGTCATAGCGTCTCCAAACGATTAACGGACATCGGGAGAAGAGACAGTAGCAGATCGTCTTTTACTAGACGATCTGCTACGAACCTACTGCCGCGGTCGCCGCACCGGTTGTGCGCACTGGACCGGTTGCGCCAAGCGTCCGCAGACCAGCTGGCCGAGAGCGCGCAGCAGAGCCTGTCGATCGTCCGCCGAGAGCGCGCTGAGCACGTCTTCGCGGACCCGCTCTAGGATCGCCTCTGCCTCGCCCACCTTCCGCTGTCCCGCCTCGGTCACGGCGATCACGCGGGCCCGGCGGTCCGTTGCCGAGGGCTGCCGCTCGGCCAGCCCGGCCGCCTCGAGCTCATCGACCGTGACCACCATCGTCGTCTTGTCGAGCCCGATCAGCCGCGCCAGCTCCGTCTGCGTGTGAGAGCCGGTCAGCGCCGTCGCGAGCACCGCGTGCTCTCTCGGAGAGATTCCCGATCCTTCCAGCGCTGCCGTCTGTTCGGTCATCAGTACGTGGCTTGCGCGCGAGAGCAGCCAGCAGAGGTCGCTGACAAGAGGCTGGGGGGCGCGGGTGGTGGTGGCATTCACTGCTTAGCCGATTATAGTTCGTATCAAGGAAGATCTTGTAGTAGACGATCGCCGGCTCAGATCTGATCGGCGAGTCTCCGGCCGGCGGACTCGATCTCCTGCACCGTGGTCGCCACGAGCACGGCCTGCAGGTCGAGAATCCGCGCCCCGAAGCTGTCGAGCTCGCGTGTGCCAACCACCGCGTGGCACGGCACCCCCGCTTGCCGCGCGCGGGTTGCCACCTCGGAGATCAGCTTGCCGCCGAGGCTCTGGAGATCGAGCTTGCCCTCGCCGGTGACGACCGCGCGGGCGGCCCGCATCCGGCGGTCGAACTCGAGCGCGTCGAGCACGAAGGCCGCACCGGCCACAAGCTCCGCGTCGAGCGCGGCCCACAGCGCGCCGGACAGTCCTCCGGCGCCCCCGGTCATCGGGATCCCGCGCGGGTCGCGCGCGAGGCGGCGGGCGGCATCGTGCAGGCGCTTGGTCAGCTGCCGGACCTGATCGCCGTCGGCTCCCTTCTGCGGGGCGAACACGCGGGCGGCCTCCTCGAAGGAAGTGCGCACATCGGAGAGCACGACCAGTCTCGCGCCGCGCAGCCCTCCGGCAGCCTCGATCGCCTTGAGGGCGCCCGCCCCACCGTCAGTGGTGGCGCTGCCTCCGATCCCGAGGTACACCGTGTCGGCGCCGCCGTCGATCGCCGCGGAGATCAGCTCTCCGGTCCCGCTGGTGCTGGCAGCGATCGGGTCGCGCTCAGAGGGATCAACGAGCCCGAGCCCGCTGGCGGCGGAGGTCGCGACGATCGCAGTTCGCTTGCCGAGCCCGAACGTGGCCTCGATCGGACGACCCAGCGGATCGCTTACCGGAACGGTGACGAGCTCGGCGTCGAAGGCTTCCCGCAGCACCTCGAGCGTTCCCTCGCCGCCGTCGGCAACCGGGCAGAGATCGATCTTCCACCCGCGGTCGGCGAGGCCGGCGCCGAGCGCGCCCGCGACTTCGAACGAGCTGAAGGTGCCCTTGAATGAATCGGGCGCGATCAGGATCGTGTCCGGGATTCCGGCGACGGCCAGCATGAAGGCAGTATCGCGCGCGCGGATCCGGCATCCTGTGCTCGCGTCAGTGCACGAGACCGAGCAAGACCTCCGCGAGCTGCAGCGGCTACTTGACCGTAGCTACGAGCTTGCAGGCTCGCACCTGCGGGCAATCACCACGCCCGAGCGCCGGGTGAGCGCCGCCGCCCTCACAGACCGCTTGACGGGCATGACCTTGCTCGTGCTCGCCACGGTCACCGCCGAGGGCAGGCCGATCACCGGCGCGGTCGACGGAATCTTCTACCGAGGGTCCTACCACTTCGGCACCTCGCCCCAGGCGGTTCGGTGGCGTCACCTGAGCGCGCGACCACAAGTCAGCGCGACGCACCTCCCGGGCGAGGAGTTCGCGGTCACCGTGCACGGCCGCGCGGTGCCGGTCGATCTTCGCAGCTCGCGGGGCGCAGGCTTGCGCGACACGATCGAGCAGGTGTACGTCCCTCGCTACGGCTCCGATTGGGTCGAGCAGTTCCTCGACGCGGATCCGGCTCCGGTGTACGCCCGGATCGAGGCCGAGCGGATGTTCACCTTCCAGATGAGCCCGGGCGGCTGAGGATCCCCGCTAGCACTTGCGCTAGCGCATCTGCTGCAAACGGCATTCCCGCGGTGGTTTGTCCTCCCGCCAGCGCAGGATCTTGGTGCCGTGGCGGATGCGGCCGCCGCTGACGTGATCGAACGTGACCTCGACGACCAATTCGGGTCGCAGGTCGATCCACTCGAGCTCCTTCTCGTTCTTCCATCTGCTGGGGTCCCCGTGGCCGCGCTTTCCGGTCTCATAGGGCGCCAGCTTGTCGACCAGCGCACGCTTCTCCCGGGCCTTCAGGCCCGAGGAATGGCCGACCACGTGCAGTTTGCCGGCATCGTCATACAGTCCCAGGATCAAAGAGCCGACCGTGTCGGCTTCCTTTCCGGGCCGGTAGCCGACGACCACAGCGTCGATCGTGCGCACGCGCTTGACCTTCACCATCCCGACTCGCTGGCCGGGCCGGTAGGGCGCACCCGTGTCTTTGGCCACGACCCCTTCACCCCGCCCCAGCCACGGCTCCGCCTGCTCGCGCGAGCGGGTCAGCGGAGTCACCACGATGCCGTCGCCGGAAGCTGCGAAGTCCTCCAGGGCGGCGCGCCGCTCCGCGAACGGCGACTCGAGCAACGCGTCGTCTCCGCGCGCCAGCATGTCGAAGGCGACGTAATGGGCCGGCGTCTGCTGCGAGAGCATCTCGATCCGCGACGTGGCGGGATGGATCCGCTGCTGCAGGGCGCCGAAGTCCTGCCCGCCCTCATCGTCGTCGATCACGATCTCGCCGTCGAGCACGTAGCGCCCGGGCGCGAACACGAGCTCCGGGAAATAGCGCGACAGCGGCCTGCCTCCGCGCGACTGGACATAGCACTCATTGCCCTCGACAAACACGATCGCGCGAAAGCCGTCATATTTCGGCTCATAGCTCCACTGCTCTCCGACCGGAAGATCGACCTTGGAGCGCGCAAGCTGGGGCTCGATTGGTGGCGTAAGCGGCAAATTCAAGCTGGCAGCGATGCTAGCTGGATACGATCCAGGAATGACCGCGCAACACGCCACCGCCGCCGAGGAGGAGTACCTCGAGTCGCTGTACTGGCTGTTTGAGGCACGGCTGCCGATGACCGGCGCCAATCTGTCCCGCGCAATGCAGCTGTCCGCACCGACCGTGCACGAGATGCTCGGCCGGCTCGAGCGTGACGGTTACATCTCCCGCAACGCCGAGCGGACGATCGATTTCACCCCCGACGGCCGCGACCACGCCGAGCGGATCGTCAGCCGGCACCGCATGATCGAGCGGTTTCTGACCGACGTCGTCGGAGTGCCGTGGGACGATGTCCACGAGGAGGCCGAGCAGCTCGAGCACGCGATGACGCCGCGCTTCGAGGCCTACGTCCGGAACTCGGTCGGCGATGCGCGAACCTGCCCGCACGGTCATCCGATCCGAGTCGGCGAACGGATCGACGGCGTACCGCTCGCGGACTGCGCGGTCGGCGCGAAAGTGAAGATCCTGCGACTCGAGAACGAGGCCGAGGATCTGCTCCACTACCTCAGGAACGCTGGCATCGAGCCCGGGTTGCAGGGAGAGGTTGGCGCCAACGACGGCGAGTTCGTGTCCGTGAACACGAACGGGCTGACTGCGACCGTTACCGCGAGCGTCGCGCTGACCGTGTCGGTGATCGCGGATCCGTCGCCGCCTCCGCGCACGGCGCTGCCCGAGCAGCTGGTGCTCGGGCGCGACCGCTACGGGCGCTGACCGCGGGCGACGGGCCCGATCAAGCGGCGTCCGCTTTCGCGACGCCGTTCTTGACCTCAGCGTAGGCCTCGGCGAGCCGAGCCACGCCTTCCTCGATCTCCGCCGGGGTGACGCCGGCATAGGCTAGCCGCAGGCTCGAGTCCCCTCCCTCGAGCACGAAGTCAGAGCCCTTGACGAATTGCACGCCACGGGCCGCGGCTGCCTCGAATAAGGCCGCCACATCGGTTCCCCGAGGAAGATCGACCCACAGGAAGTAGCCGCCCTCCGGCTCGACGAAACGGGCGTCGGGCAGCTCCCGCCGGAGCGTTTCCGTCAGCGTCGTCGCGCGCTCGCGCAAGGCCTTCTTGACCATCTCGATCGAGCGATCCAGCGCACCCGACTGGCAGAACTCGTAGACGATCGCCTGCGAGACCATGCTCGGGGAGATGTACGTGTTGGTCGCGAGCTTGGTCACGCGCGCGATCAGCTCGACCGACCCGATCAGGTAGCCGACGCGGATGCCCGGGCAGACGGTCTTTGAGAACGACGACGCGTACACGACCGACTCTGGATCGATCGAGTGCATCGTCGCCAGCGGCGCACCTTCGAAGCGCAGCGAGATGTACGGGTCGTCCTCGAAGATCGTGAACGCGTGGCTTCGGGCAAGATCGATCAGCTGCTCGCGCTTCACCGCCGACAGGGTGTAGCCGGCGGGGTTCTGAAAATTGGGGATGATGTGCGCGAGCTTCGGGTCGGCACCTGCGCGCAGCACCCGCTGGAGAGCGGCGACGTCGATCCCGTCGGGCTCGAGTTGCACCATCCGGACATCGGCGCCGCGAGTGCGCAGCGAGAGCAGGGTGCGGTCATACGTCGGCCGCTCGACGATCACCGAATCCCCCGGCTCGACGAGTACATCGAAGAGGAACGCGTCAGCCTGCAAGGAGCCGTTGGTGACGATCACCTGCGCGGGATCGACCTGGTGGCGATCGGCGATCAGGCGGCGCAGCGGGACGTAACCAATCGCCGTTCCGTATGCGGTCGTGCCTGCGGGGTCGTTCGTGAACGCGCTCTGGGCTGCGTCGCGGAGGCCCTCCACGTCGACGATGTCGACTGACGGGGCACCGCGGGCAAATGAGATCGGCTTGGCCATGAACCCAAGACTACGCGGTCAGCCTGACAAGGGCGGCCCGCGGCGTGCCACGGAGGCCACGGCCATCGAGCTAGGAAACCCCAAGCAGCGACACCGCGATCTCGGCCACTTGCGTCGGGGTTCGTCCAACCCGGACGCCCTTGCTCTCGAGCATCTCGGCCTTTGCCGCGGCGGTGCCCCGGGCGCCTGAGACGATCGCTCCCGCGTGCCCCATGGTCTTCCCCGCAGGCGCGGTAAAGCCCGCGATGTAGCCGACCACCGGCTTGGCCACGTTGGACGCGATGAAATGCGCCGCCTGCTCTTCGGCGTCGCCGCCGATCTCGCCGCACATCACGATCAGCTCGGTCTCGGGATCGTCTTCGAACATCCCGATGACATCGACGAAGTCGGTGCCGGGGACCGGGTCGCCGCCGATGCCGACGATCGTGGAATTGCCGAAGCCGCTCTGCGCCAGCACGTTGCCGATCTGATACGTGAGGGTGCCCGAGCGCGAGACCACGCCGACGTTGCCCTCGCGAAAGAAGGAAGCCGGGATGATTCCGACGTTGGCCCTGCCGGGCGAGAGAATTCCGGGGCAATTCGGGCCGATCAGCCGCGAGCGCGTGTTCTTCTTGATCGTGTTGTATACCCGCAGCTCGTCGTGCGCTGGGATCCCTTCGGTGATCGCGATGATCAGCTCGATGCCGGAGTCCTCGGCTTCGAGGATCGAGTCGGCGGCAAACCGCGCAGGGACGAACACCATCGCCGTGTTTGCGCCCGTATGGGTGACCGCATCGTGGAAGGTGTCGAACACGGGGATGCCCTCGACCTGCTGGCCGCCCTTGCCGGGCGTCACGCCGGCAACCACCTGGGTGCCGTACTCGCGATTGCGCAGTGAGTGAAAGGTCCCCTCACGTCCGGTGATGCCCGAGACACAGAGCCTCGTGGCGGTGTCCACGAGGATGCTCATGCTTAGGACAGCTCCACGACGCGCTCGGCCGCACCGTCCATCGTGGTCTCCGTGTGCACGTTGGGGAGGCTCGCCTCCGCCAGCAACTCGCGACCCAGCTGGTCGTTGGTTCCATCGAGTCGGACCACGAACGGCACCTGCGGATCGATCTGCGCAAACGCCTCGATCAGCCCCCGCGCGACCTCGTCGCAGCGAGTGATGCCGCCGAAGATGTTGAAGAGGACTGCCTTGACCTTCGGATCGGAGAGGATCACCTCGACGGCGCCGGTGATCGCCTCCGCTTTCGAGCCGCCGCCCGCATCGAGGAAGTTTGCGGGCTTGCCGCCCGCCTGCGCGACGACGTCGAGCGTCGACATCACGAGGCCCGCGCCGTTGCCGAGGATGCCGATGTCACCGTCCAGCTTTACGTAGGTGAGCCCGCGTTCCTTGGCCATCCGTTCCTGCGGATCCTCGGCGGAAAGGTCACGGAGAGAGGCATTCTCTGGGTGGCGGAAGAGCGCGTTGTCGTCGAGCGTGACCTTCGCGTCCAGTACCTTCACCTCGCGTCCGGGGGTGACGATCACCGGGTTTACCTCGACCAGGGTGGCGTCCTCCTCGGTGAACACTTCGTATAGCTTCGCGAGCAACCCTCCGATCGCGCGGACCACATCGTGGTCGACGCCCGCCTCGAACGCCAGGCGCCGGCCGTAGAACTCCTGATAGCCGAGCAGCGGGTCGACGTGCAAGCGGGCGATCGCACCGGGGTCCTCATCGGCGACCGCCTCGATATCCATCCCCCCTTTGGTCGAGAGCATGATCAAGGGCGCCTTTGCGGAGCGATCGAAGATCACCGACGCGTAATACTCGGACGCAATCTCGGATGCCCCCTCGATCCAGACCTCGTGGACGGTGAGCCCGCGAATGTCCATCCCCAGAATCGCCCCCGCGTGCTCGCGCGCCTGGTCGCGATCTGCCGCCAGCTTGATGCCCCCAGCCTTACCTCGCCCGCCGATCTGAACCTGTGCCTTGACCACGCACGGATAGCCGATTTCGTCGGCCGCGGCGAGCGCTTCTTCGACCGTGCTGGCCGGCCGGCCGGCCGGGACGGGCACCCCATGGCGCGCGAACACTTGCTTTCCCTGATATTCGAGCAAATCCATGGTCTCTCGGCACTCTATTGAATCGTCTGCCATGACATCATCCCGGCGCGATGGCGATCCCAAAGCAAGTCTCGTTCGTGACCTTCGACGTCTACGGCACCCTGATCGACTGGGATACCGGCGCCTATGAGGCGTTCGCCCGGGAGGGGCAGCGAGACGGCTTCACGGTCGACCGCGACGAGCTGATTCCCCTGTTTCACGAGGTCCAGCAGCGGATACAGGCGGGCTCCTATGAGCTCTATGCCGAGGTCCTGAGACGCACGGCGGTGGAGATCTCAAAGACCCTCGGCTGGCCGCTCGAGCCATCGCGGTCGGGATTCCTGCCGGATTCGGTGCAGCGTTGGCCTCCTTTCAAGGAGACCAATCCGATGCTCCAGAAGATCGCGAAGAAATACAACGTCGGGCTGATCTCCAATATCGACGACAAGCTTCTAGGCCAGACCCGCCGGCACATCCCGACCGACTTCGATCTAGTCGTCACCGCGCAGCAGGTCCGGTCCTACAAGCCCGACCCGGCGCACTTCACCGAGTGCGAGCGGCGCATCGGCGGAAAGAAGGGCTGGGTGCACATCGCCGCCAGCTACTACCACGACGTCGAGCCCTGCCTGAAGAAGAAGATCCCGGTGATCTGGGTCAACCGCTCGAGACAGCAACTCGAGCCGGGTCAGAAGAAACCCGACGCGGAGGTCAGCAGCCTACGTGACGCGGCGAAGCTGATCGACGTGACTTGATTTGCGCGTTCTCGCGCTGCACGCCGACGTCATCGTGTTCATCAGCCGTGTCTGGCGGACCACCGCCACGGCGGTCCGCGCCGGGGGCGAGGGGTTCTTGATCGACTCGCCGATATATCCGGATGAGCTCGAGGCGGTGCCGAGCGTGCTCGAGCAGGCTGAGTTCCCGGTGTCGGGCCTGCTCGCCACGCACGGCGACTGGGATCATCTGCTGGGGCCATTGGCGTACTCGGGGGTCAGCTTCGGGTGTGCGCAGACAACCGCGAATCGCTTGCGCGCCGAGCCGGGCGCGGCGCAGCGGGAGCTGCGGTCATTCGACCAGCAACATTACGTCGAGCGCCGTCGTCCGCTGACCCTCGCAGGCGTGCAAGCGCTCCCGGTCCCGGGCCACCTCGCGATCGGGTCCGAGGGCCGGGAAGTCGAGCTGCACCCGACCGAGGGACACACCGAGGACGGCGCCGCCCTATGGCTGCCCTGGGCCGGAATACTTCTCTGCGGCGACTATCTCTCTCCGGTCGAGATCCCGGTGATCTCGCCGGGAGGCTCGCTGGAGGCCTACCGCGCGACGCTCGCGCGGCTGCGGCCGCTCGTCGCGCGGGCGGAGCGGATCGTCCCCGGTCACGGGGAGCCGCTCGGCCCGATCGAGGCGCAGCGATTGCTCGCTGAGGACTCGCTGTACCTCGATGCGCTGGCGACCCGCGGCCCCGCGGCGGAGCTGCCGCCGGGCCGGCGGAGCGAAGCTCAGCGTCGCATTCACCGGGAAAACGCAGGTCGGGTCAGCTGAGTTACCGGCACGGCGACTTTCCTCCCCAAACCTCGGGGGCGCGCTGGCTTGCATCACTACGATCTGTCGCCGATGGCGCCCGATCGCCTCTACTTCAGCGACTCCGACGAAGCCAACGCGATGATCGCGTCCGATCCGCTGGCGCTGCTGGTTGGATTCGCGCTCGACCAGCAAATCACCGTGCAGAAAGCCTTCGCGGGACCGCTGGCGCTCGAGCAGCGACTCGGGGCCTTCGACGCCGAGACGCTCGCCGCCGCCGAGCTCGAGCCGGTGTTTCGGACTCCGCCCGCGATTCACCGCTTCCCCGGCTCGATGGCCCGGCGAGTGCACGATCTCGCGGTGTACGTTCGCGATCGCTACGACGGCGAGGCGTCCCGCGTGTGGACGGAAGCCGATGACGCCGACGCGCTCAGGGCCAACCTGCTCGCGCTTCCCGGGTTCGGGGAGATGAAGGTGGTCTCGATCGGAGCGGTCCTGGCCAAGCGCTTCGGGGTTGATGCCGCTTACGGACTCGTACCGCGGCACCCGACCTTGGGCGATGTCGATTCGCCGCAGGCGCTGGCGGACTATCAGGCGGCAAAGCGCGCCCACAAGGCGCAGTGGGCAGCTAGGGGCAACCGGGCCCGGGGAGGGTGATTGGCTGAAGGCGCGGTTCAGCGCGTGGGGCTCGAGCTGAGCCACCGCGCTAGCGCGTGCCTCCCGACCACGGTGACCTTGCCGTCGGCGGCGATCCAATCGCGGGCGGAGAGCTCGCGTACCAGTCCGAGCGCGTCCCTCGGAGCCGGACCCTCGCCGTGTGCCGCAAGCGTGTTGCTCCCCGGCTCGACGGTCCAGCGCCCGGAATCAAGCGCGGCGAGCGCGAGTCCCTGCTCCTCGGTCGGTAGATCAAGCGGATGTGGCCCTGCGCTGCTCAACGGGTCCTCCTCTACTGGTGAGCGAGGCGTGGAAGCGCTCGGGAACTCGACGTCGCTGCCAAAGCTCTCGGGGTGAGGAGTGGGCTCGCCGCCGAAGTTCTCCGCCTGAGCGCGTAGCCAGCTGCCGGCGCTCTCCACCCACTGCCTTGCCCGTGCTGGGTCCACGCCGATCGACTCGGCGATCTCATCGACGTCGATCTCGGACATGCGCTCCGCCGAACGGCTGACCTCTTGCGCGAACTCGCGAAGCATCTCTTCGAAGTTGTCTCGGTTCATGTCGTCTCCAAACATGCACTAATGATGACACGCGCGGGCAACACCGCCCCGGGATTGAGAATGTCCTCCGGGTCAAGGGCTTGCTTGATCGCTCGCATCGCGGCTACTTCCGCCGCGCCGCGGGCGCGCTCGAGCCAGCGAGCCTTGGCGACGCCGACCCCGTGCTCGGCGCTGATCGTGCCGCCGGACTCGATCACCAGCTCCAGCACCGCGTCGTCGACCTCCGTCCCTTCAGCCTCCCCGAGCACGTTGACGTGAACGTTGCCGTCGCCGAGGTGTCCGAACAGGATCACACGCTCGCCACCGGCTTGCGCGGCCACCGCAGGGACCCGCTCGAGGAAGCGCTCGAGACGATCGAGCGGAATCCCGACGTCGAGCTTGTGTGGGACCCCCACGGCGTTGATCGCGTCCGTGTGGCCTTCGCGCAAGCTCCAGAGACCCTCGCGGCTGCTCGTGTCATCGGCGATCAGGGCGTCCTCAACGCCCGCCGCCTCGAGCGCTTCGGCGAGCTCGTCGGTTGGATCTTGCTGCGCGGCGCACTCGGCCAGCACGTAGATCGGCGCCCGCGTCCGCACCGGCGACTCACGCCGCTGGTGTTCGAGCACCAGCTCTAGCCCATCATCGAGAAAGAAGTCGCAGCTCTCGAGCGACGGAGCGTTGGCGCGCAGCGCGGCGAGCAGCTCCGCGGCCTCGCGCACGGAGCTCAGCGGAACCAGCGCGGCGACACGTGAGGACAGCAACGGCGTCAGCTTCCAGCGCACGCGGGTGACGACCGCGAGCGTTCCCTCCGACCCGATCAGCAGCGCGGGCAGGTCATAGCCGGCGTTGTCCTTTCGCAATCCGGCCATCCGGGAGATGATCGAGCCGTCCGCGAGCACCGCTTCGAGTCCGGCGACATGGGCGCGAGCGGTCCCGTGCCGCAACGCCCGCGCGCCACCGGCGTCGCACGCGACCACGCCCCCGATCGTGCAGGAGTCGCGAGCGCCGAAGTCAAGGCCGGCGTCCTCGCCGGCACGTTTAGCGGCCGCCTGTAGCGCCGCCAGCGTCGCGCCGGCGCCGACCGTGACCTGTCCGAGCGTGCCGTCGACGTCGCCGACCTCGGTCAGGCGAGTGAGCGAGAGCACGACCTCGCCGTCGCGGGGCACGCTTGCGCCCACCAACCCGGTGTTACCTCCCTGAGGTACCACCGCGATCCCGTGGCGGTTGCAGGCGGCGACTACGCCGGCGACCTGCGCCGTGTCAGCGGGACGGACGACGAACCGCGCGCGACCGCGGTAGCGCCCGGTGTAGTCGCGCTCGTATGATGCCGTGAGATCTGGATCGCTCAGCACGTGGGCCGGGCCGACCACGTCGACTAGAGCTTGCTGCAAATCCATCGCGGGTAAGAAATCTACCCGGAGTGAGCCCGACCGAACAGGAGGAGAGCCGATGGCGTCCGATCACGAAACGATCTTCACGATGGAGGCGACGCCGGTTAAGTACGGCATCGGGTCCTCTGATGACGCCGGCTGGGAGCTGAAGCGGCTCGGCGTCAAACGAGCGATGCTGGTCACCGATCCGGGCGTCGCCAAGTTGGGGCATCCGGAGCGGATCAAGGGCTTGATCGAGGCAGAAGGGATCGACGTGGTCCTCTATGACCGCGCCCGGGTCGAACCGACGATCGATTCATTCCAGGACGCGGTCGACTTCGCGATCGAGCACGAGGTCGACGGCTTCGTGTCGGTCGGCGGAGGCTCGAGCATGGATACGGCAAAGGTCGCCAACCTGGTCAGCACGCACCCGGCGCCGGTGATGGATTACGTCAACCCACCGGTAGGAGAGGGCAAGAAACCGCCCTCGCCGTTGAAGCCCCACGTCGCGATTCCGACGACCTCGGGGACGGGCTCCGAGGCCACCACGGTGGCCGTGCTCGACATTCCCGATATCAAGGTCAAGACCGGCATCTCGCATCGCTACCTGCGCCCGATGCAAGCAATCGTGGACCCCGAGCTGGTTCACTCGCTGGGGCCTGAAGTCACCTCCTCGACCGGGCTGGACGTCATCTGCCACGCCGCCGAGTCCTACCTGTCAAAGCCCTTCGACCTCCGGCCGCGCCCTGAGACGCCAGACGACCGGCCGCCGTACCAGGGCTCCAACCCGATCGCGGACGTGTGGTCGGGACAGGCACTCGAGTACGGCGGACGCTACCTGCGGCGCGCGGTCGCCGATCCCGACGATCTCGAGGCGAGAGGCTTCATGATGCTCGCGGCGACGATGGCGGGCGTGGGGTTCGGCTCCGCCGGCGTGCACATCCCTCATGCCTGCGCGTATCCGATCGCCAGCCTCAAGCACGAATACCAGCCCCCCGGCTATCCGGATGACCATCCGTTCGTGCCCCATGGCCACTCGGTGATCGTCACCGCGCCGGCCGCATTTCGGTTCACCTACGAGGCGATGCCCGAGCGGCACCGGCGTGTCGCCGAGCTGCTCGCCGGCGAGCCGATTTCCGACGCCGGGCCGGACACGCTGCCCGACGTCCTTCGTCAGCTGATGCGGGACATCGATGCGCCGCGCGGGGTCGCCACGCTCGGCTACACCGAGAACGATGTCCCTGAGCTGGTAGAGGGAGCCCAGAAGCAACAACGCCTGCTGGTGGGGTGCCCGAAGGAGGTCAGCGCGGAGGACCTGGGCCATATCATCACCGCGTCGATGACTAACTGGTGAGGCTGAGCCACCTCAGTGAGGGTGAGCCAGTAAACGAGAAGGGAGAGACCTATGTCGCCTGACAACGGCGTCCGGTTGCACATGTTCGAATGCGGCACGCTGAAGTGTCACGTCGAGAACATCAAAATGAACCAGGGCCTGGGAGAGGAATACGAGGTTCCGGTGCCCTGGTTCCTGGTAGAGCATCCGCGCGGGCTGGCGGTGATCGATGGCGGCAACGCTCCGGAGTGCGCGACCGACCCGAAGAAGCATTGGGGCGGGACAGCCGACGTGTACTGGCCGGTGATGACACCGGAGCAGGCTTGCCTGCCCGCGCTCGAGGCAGCCGGCTTTGACCGGGCCGACGTCCGCTGGGTGCTTCAGTCTCACCTTCATCTCGATCACACCGGCGCCCTAGCCGTGATCGACCAGTTCCCATCCGCCGAAGTGTTGGCCACGCGGACCGAATACGAGTACGCGCACAGCCCGGACTGGTTCGCGGCACCCGGTTACATCCAAGCCGACTTCAACAAGGAGGGCGTGCCCTGGGCGCTGCTCGAGGAGACCGAGGATGGTTACGACGTCTTCGGCGATGGCACGGTCCGCTGCTGGCGGACGCCCGGACACGCTCCCGGCCATCAATCATTCGAAGTGACGCTTCCAAACTCGGGCTCGATGCTGCTCACGATCGACGCGGCCTACACGGTTGACCACTGGGAGGAGAAAGCGCTACCAGGCTTCCTCGCGTCCGCCGTGGACGCGGTTCGCTCCGTCAGAAAGCTCCACCACATCGCGCGCCGCAGTGATTCGACGGTCGTCACCGGCCACGATCCCGACGCCTGGCCGAACTTCAAACAGAGCCCGGAGGCTTACGACTGAGCGGATAGCGTCGTACTCTGGCGGGAGGCCGCGGCCCGGTAAGCGCGACCTGGTAAACGTCCCATTCGACGGCCCCCCGCAGCTCGGCTGGGACGTTAAACGTGACACTCACGTCGAACGTCCCACTCGGCTTTCTCACCCCGTCGAGTGGGACGAAAACCAGGGGCCTCTCTCGCGGCTGAAGCCGCCGTCAGCGCCCGGCCGACGCCCCCGCCCGCGGGCGCCCCCGGCTGGGCCGCTGACGGGGATCGAAGGGATGGATCCTGCGCAGGTAGGACGCGAACAGCGGCACGGTGAAGTCCAGCTGCGTCCCGATCGGGCTGTAGATCAAGCCTTTGGCGATCAGGCCCGCGCGACGCACCGAGAGCTCTTTCTGCTTCATCCCCATGTGGGCAGCGATCTCGCTCGAAGAATGGCGGCCATCGCCCAGATCGGCCATCGCCGCCATGTAGATCGCCTCCGCTTCGGTGGCCTTCTCGTAGCGATCGCGAAAGAACCTTCGATCGAGCTCGTCGTCGACGAGCACCTCGGCGACTTCGGCGTCCCGGAGCGTGATCGTGGGTCCGTCGGCCTCGCGCCAGACGATCTCGCCCCACTGCTGCAGGAAGTGCGGGTAGCCCTGCGCGTGGTCGAGAATCAGCTCGAGTGCCCGGCGCTCGAACTGCGCCCCCAGCCGCTCAGCCGGTACGGTCAGCGCGGCGGCCGCGGTCGAGCGCGATAGTCCCGCGATCGTGCGGTATTCGAACAACCGCTCCGTATAGGGCTTTGCCTGCTTGAGCAGCAGTGGCAATTGCGGCAGCCCGGCGCCCACCAGCAGCACGGGCGCGCTCTGCTGGCTGATGCCGTGCATCGCCGCCGCCAGCAGCGAGAGCGAGCCTCTGCCGAGAAACTGCATTTCGTCGAGGAACAGCGCCGCTCCGGAACCGTGAGCGGCGCTGGCCGCGCCGACCTCGACGAGCAGCTCCACGATGTCAGCCTCGACATCGCCGGAGTCGGCGACTCCCTCGACCGCCATCGCGTCGATCTTCAAGCGCCACGTTCCCCCGGTGTCGATCGCGAGTGTGAAGGCGCGCAGTACGCCCAGGGCCCGTTCCACCGCCGGGCTCGTCCGCATCGCCAAGCTGAGTCGCCGAAGAGCCCGCTGACAGAGGCGCGCCACCAACAGCGGGAGCTCATCGTCCTCGTTGCACTCGACCACGCCCGAGCTGATCCATCCAAACTCGCGCGCGATCATGTCGGCTTCGTTCAGCAGCACCGTCTTGCCCACGCCGCGCAACCCGTCGAGCACGAAGCTGCGCGCGAACTGGCCTGCGGCAAGCCGCTCGAACGCGAGGCGAAGGTCTTCCTGGTCGCGTTGCCGACCCGCCAACAGCGGCGGCTTTGCGCCTGCGCCCGGCGTGTAAGGGTTCAGATGCCGGTCCATCGTCTTCTAAATCGATCTAAAAGTGATTTTAGAAGTACTCCCGGATGGACCGGGCCGGCGGCCGCCGGCCTCAGTCTAAAACGAGTTTTAGATCCGCTTAGAGCGGCGCCGGCTCACGCTGCGGCTTAGTTGATCACGACGAGGGTCTCGCCGGAGGCGACCGAGGCCCCTACGGCGATGGGCACCTCAGCGACCGTGCCGGCCTTGTGGGCCGTGATCTCGTTCTCCATCTTCATCGCCTCGATCACGCAAACGAGCGCCCCTTCCTGCACGGCCGTCCCGGGCTCGACCGCGACCTTCAGAACCGTTCCCTGCAGCGGCGAGCTGAGGGTGTCGCCGCCGCCAGCGCCGCCGCCCGACGCACCTCGCTCGCGCCGTGGCGGCTTACGGCCGCTGCCGGCGCGCGCAACCACCGGAGCGGAGCCGTTGACGGAGTTGCCCGCGGCCGCGAACGGCGGCCCGATCACCTTGACGTCGAAGCGCTTGCCGGAGACCTCGACCGTGTAGCTCTGCTCCACGCTTTCCTCGCCGTCCCGCGCGCCCGCCGCCGGTGCCTCGACCTTCGCGGGCGCGAGGCTCTTCAGCCAGGCGCGATCCTCGATCAGGTCACGGCAGGTCTGCGCCGCTGCCCACTGCTCGGTCTGGAGAATCGCCTCATGGAAGGGCAGCAACGTCTTCAGCCCTCCGATCTGGTACTCGCGCAGGGCCCGGAGCATGCGCCCGGTTGCCTGCTCGCGGTCGGCATCCCAGACGACCAGCTTGGCGACCATTGGGTCGTACATCGGGGTGATCTCGGACCCCGGGCCCACTCCGGAGTCGACCCGCACCCCTGGCCCGGCGGGTTCGCGGTAGCTCTCGATCACGCCCGGCGCCGGCGCGAAGTTCTTGCTCGCATCCTCGGCGTTGATCCGGCACTCGATCGCGTGGCCACGCAGCTCGACAGCGTCCTGGGAGACCGACAGCGGCTGCCCTGTAGCGACCCGGATCCCCTCCTTCACGATGTCGATCCCGGTCACGAGCTCGGTCACGGGGTGCTCGACTTGGACTCGGGTGTTCATCTCGAGGAAGAAGTACTCGCCGTCCGCGAGCAGGCCCTCGATCGTCCCGGCCCCGGTGTAATCGACCGCCTTCGCGGCGTCGGTCGCGATCCGGCCGATCCGCGCGCGCAGCCTCTCGTCAACCGCCGGCGCGGGAGCCTCCTCGATCAGCTTTTGATGCCGGCGCTGGAGCGAGCAGTCGCGCTCGCCGAGGTGGATAACGTTGCCGTGCGTGTCCGCGAGCACCTGTACCTCGACGTGGCGCGGATCGGGCAGGTAGCGCTCCAGGTAGACGCTGGGGTCCGAGAAGAACTTCTCTCCCTCACGGGCGGCGCCTTCGAATGCCGCTGAGAGCTCCTCCTCGCTCAGCGCCACCCGGAAACCTTTGCCGCCCCCTCCGCCGGCGGCTTTGACCGCGACCGGATAGCCGATCGATTGCTCGATCACCTCCCGCGCATGCTCGACCGTGGCGATCGTCTCGGTCGTACCGGGAACGATCGGCACCCCAGCCCGGGCCATCAGCTCCCGGGCGCGGGTCTTCGAGCCCATCGCCTCGATCGCCGAGGCTGGGGGCCCGATGAAGGTGATCCCGCGCTCCTCCAGCGCGGCTGCAAAAGCGGCGTTCTCGGCGAGAAACCCATAGCCGGGATGGACCGCCTCGGACCCCGAGCGCTCGATCGCTTCGAGCAGCCTGTCGATCCTCAGATAGCTCTCGGATGCCGGACCGGGGCCCAGCAAGTACGCCTCGTCGGCTCGCATGACGTGGATCGCGTCGCGGTCGAGCTCCGAGTAGACCGCCACCGAGGCGATCCCGAGCTCCTCACAAGCGCGGATGATTCGTACGGCGATCTCGCCGCGGTTGGCAATCAGAACCTTCGAGAACATCGGCGGGCGCGGACTTTACCGGGGTGTGAACGCGGCGGCGGCCTCCTCGCGGCGGACTCCCGACAGATGGAGGGGGCTAGCCGGCGCCGATGACCATCCCCGCGCCAACCGTGTCGTTGGTCGCCTCATCGACCAGGATGAAGCTGCCGGTCGTGCGATTGCGCCAGTAGGGGTCGACGACCAGCGGGGCACTGCAGCGCAGCCGCAACCGCCCGATCTCGTTCAGCGCGAGCTGATCGGCCTGCTGTTGTTCGAGCGTATTGATGTCGACGCGATACTCGAGCTCGTCGGCGACTGCGCGAGCGCTGCGAGTGGTGTGCTTGATCGCGTAGCGACCGCCCTGACGGAGCGGTTGCTCGCTCATCCAGCAGACCATCGCCTCGAGCTCGCGGGCGCAAACCGGCCGGTCTTCGGCCTCGACGATCATGTCGCCGCGGGAGACGTCGAGCTGATCTGCGAGCCGCAGGGTGACGGACATGGTCGGGAACGCGGACTCGATCTCGCCATCGTAGGTGTCGATCGCGGCGAGCGAGGTGCGCTGACCCCCGGGGAGCACCAGAACCTCGCTTCCCGGGCGAAGCACGCCGCCGGCGACCTGGCCCGCGTACCCGCGGTAGTCGTGGTGCTCATCGCTCATCGGCCGAATCACCCACTGCACCGGGAAGCGAACGTCCGAGAGGTTGCGATCGGACGCGATCACGACGTGCTCGAGGTGATAGAGCAACGGCGCCCCCCCATACCACTGCATAGCCCCCGAGCGCTCGACCACGTTGTCGCCATTCAGCGCCGAGATCGGGATGAACGTGATGTCGGGAATCTGCAGGCGCGCGGTCCAGCCGGTGAGCTCCTCGAGAATCTCATAGAAGACATCCTCGTCGTAATCGACCAGGTCCATCTTGTTGACGCACACCACCAGATGCGGAATCCGCAGCAGCGAAGCGATATAGGCGTGGCGCCGGGTCTGCTCGCTGACTCCACGGCGGGCGTCGACCAACACGATCGAGAGATCGGCGGTGGACGCGCCGGTGACCATGTTGCGCGTGTACTGCTCGTGTCCCGGCGTGTCGGCGATGATGAACTTGCGCCGCGCCGTCTGGAAATAGCGGTAGGCGACATCGATCGTGATCCCCTGCTCGCGCTCGGCCCGCAAGCCGTCGGTCAGCAGCGCGAGGTTCACGTAGCCGTCGCCACGGCGCTCAGAGGTCTCGACCACGTGCGCGAGCTGATCTTCGAAGATTGCCTTCGAGTCGTGCAGCAAGCGGCCGATCAGGGTCGACTTTCCATCGTCGACCGAGCCCGCGGTGGCGATCCGTAGAAGCTCGCTGGGGCGACTGCGACCCTGGTGGCCGTTGACCGCGGTGGTGGGCTCCATCAGAAGTAGCCCTCGCGCTTACGATCCTCCATCGCCGCTTCGGTGACCCGGTCATCGGCGCGGGTCTCGCCTCGCTCGGTGATTCGCGTGGCGGCGATCTCGGCGACCACCTCCTCGAGCGTGCTTGCGCGAGAGCGGACCGCCCCGGTACAGGTCATGTCGCCCACGGTTCGGTAACGGACCGACTCCTCGAATGGCCGCTCGCTGTCGATCAGCTGCACATACGGGCTGTACGCGTAGAGCATGCCGTCGCGCGCGAAAACTTCGCGGCTGTGCGCGAAGTAGATCGGGGGCACCGCGAGCTTTTCCTGCTTGATGTATTGCCAGACGTCGAGCTCGGTCCAGTTCGAGATCGGGAACACGCGTACGTGCTCGCCCTTGCGGATGCGGCCGTTGTATAGCGACCACAGCTCGGGACGCTGGCGCTTGGGATCCCACTGCCCGAAGTCATCGCGAAAGGAGAACACCCGCTCCTTCGCCCGCGCGCGCTCCTCGTCGCGGCGCGCGCCGCCAAAGGCCGCTCCGAATCCGTGTTCTTCGATCGCGTCGAGAAGCGTGGTCGTCTGCAGACGGTTGCGCGAAGCCCGCGGACCCGCTTCCTCGACAACCCGGCCCCGATCGATCGACTCCTGCACGCTCGCGACGATCAGCCGCTCTCCCAGTTGCGAGACGATCCGGTCGCGAAAGTCGATCACCTCGGGGAAGTTGTGGCCGGTATCGACATGCATGATCGGGAACGGGAAGCGACCCGGCCGGAAAGCCTTCTCGGCCAGCCGCAAGAGCACGATCGAGTCCTTGCCGCCGCTGAACAGCAACACCGGATGCTCGATCTCGGCCGCCACTTCGCGGAAGATGTGGATCGACTCGGCCTCGAGCGTCTCGAGGTGGGAGAGCTCGTAGTGGAACGGGTTCAACGTGGTCGCCTTATAGGTGGATCCCGCACTCGCTTCTGGCCTGACCGGCCCAGCGACCCTCGCGCCCCTCCCCCGGCGCGGTACAGGGCGCACACCCGATCGACGCGTAGCCCTGGTCGTGGAGCAGGTTGTAAGGCAGGTCGTGCGCGTGGATGTAGCGCCACAGGTCCTGCTCGCTCCAGTCCGCGAGCGGGTTGAACTTCCAGATACCGCGCCGCGAGTCGCGCTTCAGCTTGGCGGCCGCCGCGCGGGTGCCCGCCTGCTCGCGCCGGATGCCGGTAATCCAGGCATCCACGTCAGCCAGAGCTCGCTCCAGCGCGTCGACCTTCGCCACCCCGCAGCAGCGCTCCGCCGTCCACGGCTCGTCGGGGCTGCACGCATCGACGACCTCGACCCTCAAGCCGAAGCGGTCCTCGAACTGCTTCCAGCTTGCAAGCGTCTCGGGGAACAGCACCCCGGTATCGATCATGAACACGCGCGCATTCGGTTCGATCGCGCTCAGCATGTGCACCACGACCGACTCCTCCTTCTGAAAGGAGCAGGCCATCGTCAGCCGAGGATGGAAGGTGTCGACCGCGTACGCCAGGACCTCCTCGGCCGAGGCCGCCTCCAGATCCGGAACCGTGGTGCTCACGTCAGACCGCGCACTCGCCCTCGCCGCGCTGTACCTCGAAGGGGGCATTCTTGGTGAAGTCGATGAAGTAGCTCATGTTCTCGAGATTGAATTCGATCGGCATCGTCAAATCCTTCACGCGTGCCTCGAACTCCGGCGCTCCGACGCGATCGACAAAGGCATTGAAATCCTCCTCGCCGTCGCGGTCGGACTCATAGAAGCGTATCCAGCGATCCACCGCCTCGGGCACCCGCTTCGCCGGCAGCCGGGCCTTCAGGCGCTGCCCGTAGCGGACCTCGCCGCCCTCATAGGCACCCCCGATGTGGGGGATGTAGGCAGGAATCGTGTGCTCGCCCACCTTTATCGAGGCGCCGTAGAAGCCGATGTTGGCGATGTGGTGCTGGCCGCAGCCATTGGGGCAACCGCTCATCTTCACGTGGATCCGGCGCGTCAGCTCGTCATCGATCTCCATCTGCACGAGCCGCTCCTGGATGGCCTGGTTGAGGCCCATCGAGCTGGTGATTCCGAGCTTGCACGAATCGGTGCCCGGGCAGCTGACGACGTCGGTGATTTCATCTGCCCCCCAGTCCCCCAGATCGAGCTCCTCGAGCCGCTGCCAGACCTCGTACGCGGCCTCGTCGCGAACCCAACGCAGGACGACGTTCTGGTGGACCGTGGTGCGAGCATAGCCGCCGGAATACTCGCGCATGATCTGAGCCAGCCCGCGGAGCTGGTCTGGCGTCAGATCGCCGCGAGGAACCGTGACTTCGACCGTCGAGAAGCCCGTTTGGCGCTGAGACCGGACGTTCGTCTCCGCGAACCGCTCGAACGCAGTCAAATCGCCATTCGGGCTGGCGTAGGTGCCGCCAGCGGCCGGGGTGGTGCCTTCTTCATCGTGGTCGAACAAGATTCCATGAAGCGAGAAGTCCCGCTCCCGGACCCAGTCACCCTCGAGCTCCTCCTCGACCATGTCGCGGAATTCTTCGATCCCGATCTTGTCGATCAGGACCTTGATCCGGGCCCGGGCGCGGTTGACTCGTAGCCACTCCTGGCGGTCGAAGATACGCACGACGGCCTCGGTCACCTTCAGATAATCGCCGTTGTCGAGCTCGACGAACTCGTACAGGGTTGGGGCCAGGCGAGGCATGATCGAGGTGCCTCCTCCGACCCTGACTTCGACGCCGCGAACGCCGTCACGCAGCCGCGGCAGGAACGCGATGTCGTGAATCTTGGTGATCGCGTTGTCCTCGTCTGTGGCGGCGAAGGCGGTCTTGAACTTGCGCGGCATCGCCTGCGTGGTGGGGTGGCGGACGAAGTAGCGCACGTAAGCGCCCGCATACGGGGTGATGTCGAACAGCTCGCCCTCGAGCGTGCCGGCCCGTGGATCGCCGGTGACGTTGCGCATCGTGTTCCCGCAACCCTCGCGCGAGGAGAGTCCCGCATCGCCCAGCTCGCGGATCAACTTCGCCGCGTCCGGCAGCGGAACGTGATGCATCTGGATGTTCTGGCGGGTGGTGATGTGGCCTTTGCGAAGCGGCACGTAGCGCTCGATTCCCGCGGCGAAGGCGTCCAGCTGTTCGGGAGTGACCCCTCCCAGCGGCAGCTTGACGCGAACCATCTGCACGGCCGGCTGCCGCTGGCCGTAGACGCCCTGCTTGAGGCGGAACTTGATGAACTCGTCCTCCTCGAGCTGTCCCTTGAGATAGCGCGTCGACTCGGTGTCGAAGTCGTCGAACTCACGCTCGAGGATCGGGATCACGTGCCCCGGCACGTTCTGAATCACCTCCGGATTCTCGAGCGAGCCGGAGCGAGCGTTCGAATCAGCTTTGGCGTCTGTCAGCGAAGCGGGTTCCATATATCCCTCCGTTACCCGGAATACGCGAAATGTACCAAAGGCAATCCGAATAAGGCTATTTAGGGGGACGGCGGCGGTCCACGGGGATCTGCTCGGTGATCGTGAGCGGTCCTCAGCCCCCTCCTCAGCCCACGGGCGGCGGCGGCTGTCAGGCCCAGGGCGGCGGCGGTTGCAGATCTCGAGCGACGCCCTCGTAAAGCGCCGCCCGCTGCCACGGGTTGCGCTTCCGGGCCACCGGCGCAGGCGGCGGGGCGGTCTCGCGCATGAACCGCTCGAGCGCCGCGACCACCGCCGCGGCTTCTTCCGGCGAGGCGCCGGGAGCGAGGATCGAGAGCTTTGGGCGACGGTTCAAAGTGCCGTCGAGAGTATCGTGGCCTGGCGGTGCCTGAGCTGCCCGTCCTCGACTACGACGCGGTGCTGGCCGCCGTCACCCCCAGACTCGCGATCGACCGCGTGCGCCAGGCATTGCTGCGATATCACGCCGGCGATTGGGCGATGCCGCCGAAGGTGTACCTGGAATGCTCCCCGTTCGGCGATTTCCGGGCGATGCCCGCCCGCGGCGATGGGCTTGCGCTGGTCAAGTGGATCACCTCATTCCCTGGCAATCCGGCCCGCGGGCTGCCCACCGTCACCGGCGTGATCTGCATCTCCGATGCCACCACCGGAGAGCCGTTGATGCTGCTGGACGCGCGCTCGGTCACGGCGCTGCGAACTGGCGCGGTCGCGGCTGTGGCGGCCGAGGCGCTCGCTCGCGAGCGCGCCCGCACCGTCGGGCTGATCGGGTGCGGGCTGCACGGCGCCTGGGTCGCGCGGTGCCTTGCGGCCGCGGGGTATGGCCCCGGCGTGTGCCACGACCCGCGCACCGACGCGGCGCAGGCGCTTGCCGCCGAGCTCGATTGGGATCGCGGCTCGCGCGAGCAGGCGCTGCGGTGCGAGGTCGTCTGCTGCGTTACCCCCGGCGCCGAGGTGGTCGTCGACGCCGCCGATCTGCGGCCCGGGCTGCACCTCAACATGCTTGGCGCAGATGGCCCCGGCAAGGCCGAAGCGTCGATCGCGGCCGTCACCTCATGCGCGCTGTTCTGCGATGAATGGGAGCAGGCAGCGCACGGAGGCGAGCTCACCGCCGCGGCGAGCGCCGGCGTGGTGACCCGCGAGCAGGTCACCGAGCTCGGGGCGGTGCTCGCCCGCGAGGCCCGAGGCCGACCGTCGGCCGAGGCGGTGACGATGTTCGACTCGACCGGTCTCGCGATCCAGGACCTCGCTGTCGCGAGCGCGGCGCTCGAGGAATGGCGGCGCGGGAGGGTGAATGCGCAGACCGTCAGGCTGTAGGCAGCGGCGGGCGGTCGCCATCTGCGGCCGCGCTCAAGCGCCGGCGGTCGCCATCTCCGGGCGCGCGACCCCGCTCTGTTCCGCCGCCTCGCGCACCGCTCGGGTGACGGCGTCGTGAACCTTCTGATCGAGCGGGTCGGGGACCAGCGCGTCGTCCTTGACGAGATCGGCGATCGCCACCGCCGCCGCGAGCTTCATCTCGGAGGTGATCCGCCGCGCTCCCGCTGCCAGCGCGCCGCGGAAAATGCCCGGATAGCCGAGGACGTTGTTGACGCTGCGCCCGTCGGCCGCGAACGCAGCTCCCGCGGCCCGCGCGGCATCGGGAGTGATTTCCGGATCGGGGTTCGTCAGCGCCAGGATCACCTGCCCGTTTCGCACCATCGCCGGCTCGATCAGTCCAGGACGCCCCGTGGTCGCGATCAGCAGATCCGATTCGCGGATCACTGTCTCCATGTCGGCGATCTCGACTCCCGCTTCGCGGGCTCGGGCATGTGACGCCTCCTGGGGATCGAACGCCATCACTCGCTTGGCGCCCCCTTCGACCATCAGCGCGGTGATCCCGTAGCCGGCCGCGCCGAGCCCGAGCTGACCGACGGTTGCGGTGCGCAGCTCGATGCCGGCGTGCCGGCAGGCGACGATTGCCGCGGCGAGCCCGACCACCGCGGTGCCGTGGACGTCGTCATGCATCACCGGCTGCAACAGCTCGTCGATCAGGCGGCGCTCGATTTCGAAGCACTCAGGCGCTGATATGTCTTCCAGATGGATGCCGCCGAACGTCGGCGCGATCGCGGTCACGGTGTTCACGAACGTGTCGACGTCTGCGGTGTCGATCAGGATCGGCATCGCCGAGATGTTCGCGAATTGCCCGTAGAAAACGGCCTTGCCCTCCATCACCGGCATCGAGGCGATCGGACCGATGTTCCCCAGTCCCAGTACCCGGGTGCCATTCGTACAGATCGCGACGCTGCGGGAGATCATCGTGTAGCGGCTGGCGAGATGAGGCTGGGCGTGAATCGCGCTGCAGACGCGCGCGACGCCCGGCGTGTACACGTCGCGCATCTCCTGAACCGTGTGGATCGGACGGAGCGCCTCGATCGTCAATTTGCCGCCTTCGTGCCGGAGCATCGCGCGATCCTGATACCAGATCACTCGCACGCCCTCGACGCGGCCGATCAGCTTCGCGATCTCCTCCGCCTGGCGTCCTTCGCGAACCTCGACCGTGATCTCGCGGATCGAGTGCTCACGGCCGATCGAGATCGTCACGACGTCGCCGATCAGCCCGTCTCCCTCCGCGATCGCGCCCATCACCCGGGCGAGCTGACCTCTGCGATGTGGTACTTGAAGCCGGTAGGTGCAATCGAACATTTTTGGCAGACGGCATCATCGCACGTACGCGCTGGCGAGAAGACAGCGGCAAGTCGCCTCGGGCGCAGACGGGCTTCGTTAGGGTTCCGCCGGATGGGCAAGACCGCATTCGTGTTTCCCGGTCAGGGGTCACAGAAGGTGGGAATGGGCGCCGATCTCCTGGAGGCTGTTCCGGAGGTGTTCGATCGCTACCTCTCGCAGGCGGACGAGGCTTCGGGGCTTCCGATCCGGGCGTTGTGCCTGGAGGGGCCGCTCGAGCAGCTGACCGCGACCGAGGCGGCACAGCCGGCGCTGTTCGCGACCTCGCTGGCGGTCGCCGAGGTCGCTCGCGACCGCGGCCTGCAGCCGGACTATGTCGCCGGCCACAGCCTCGGCGAGTACACGGCGGCCGTCGTTGCAGGTGCGCTGGGCGTGCGCGAGGGAATGCGGCTCGTGGCGCGGCGCGGCGAGCTGATGGCCGCGATCCAGGCGGAGCGACCGGGCGCGATGGCGGCGATCATCGGCCTCAGCCCCGAGCGGGTGCAGGCGCTGTGCGCGGAGGTCTCCTCGGGCGCCGCCGTCGTGCCGGCCAACCTGAACACGCCCTCGCAGGTCGTCTGCTCCGGCGAGGAGACCGCGGTGCTCGAGCTGATCGAGCTAGCGGAGCAAGCCGGCGCCGGTCAGGCGATCCGGCTCAACGTGGGGGCCGCGTTTCACAGCCCGATGATGGAGCCGGTCCAGCGCCAGCTGGCCGAGGCGATGGAGGCTTTCGGCTGGCGTGAGCCCGAGGTACCGCTGGTCGCGAACGCGAGCGGGACGGTGAGGAGCTCGGCGGCGGAGGTCCGGGAGGCGTTGATCGCGCAGATTGCGAGTCCCGTGCGGTGGATCGACTGCGTGCGCACGCTCCGCGAGGAGGGTTGCGAGACCTTCCTCGAGCTCGGCTCGGGTCGCACGCTGAGCGGCCTGATCCGCCAGATCGACTCGGACGCCAAGACGTTCCAGGCGGATTCGCCGGCGAAGCTCGAGCGGTTCCGCGAGCGCAGCCGTGGATAGGGTGGCCCTCGTGTCCCGAGTCCCTAGAGCGGGATGTTCCCGTGCTTGCGCTTCGGCCCAGCGACGCGCTTGGTCTCGAGCGTCTCGAGCGCGGTGATGATCTTCGGTCGCGTCTCGTGAGGGACGATCACGTCGTCGATGTAGCCGCGCTCCGCAGCCGCGTATGGGTTCGCGAAGTGCGCCTTGTAGTCGGTGATCAGCTTTTCGCGGCGAGCATCTGGCGTCGGCGAGGAGGCGATGTCGCGGCGATAGATGATGTTGACCGCGCCCTCCGGGCCCATCACAGCGACCTCGGCGGTCGGCCATGCGAAGTTGAAGTCCGCGAGCATGTGCTTTGACGCCATGACGTCGTAAGCGCCGCCGTAGGCCTTGCGGGTGATGATCGTGATCTTCGGGACAGTCGCCTCGGTGTAGGCGTACAGCAGCTTCGCTCCATGGCGGATGATCCCGCCCCACTCCTGCGCGGTTCCCGGGAGGAAGCCGGGCACATCGGTGAAGGTGATCAGCGGGATGTTGAACGCATCGCAGGTGCGCACGAACCGGGCTCCCTTCGCCGAGGAGTCGATGTCGAGCACCCCCGCGAGCTGACTGGGCTGGTTGCCGACGATCCCCACCGAGTAGCCGTTCAGGCGCGCGAAGCCGCAGATGATGTTCCGCGCGTAGTGCTCGTGGACCTCGAAGAACGCTCCATCATCGACGATCAGACGGACCACGCCGCGCATGTCGTAGGGCTTATTGGGGCTGTCGGGTACGACGTGGTCGAGCTGGGCTTCCTGCCTCAGCGGGTCGTCGGTCGGTTGCACCTGCGGCGGCGTCTCGAGGTTGTTCTGCGGCAGGAACGAGAGTAGGTAGCGGGTGTCCTCGAGGCAGTGATCCTCGTCATCGCACGCGAAGTGGGCGACGCCTGACCTCGTGTTGTGGGCCATTGCGCCCCCGAGCGATTCGAAGTCGACCTCCTCTCCCGTTACCGCCCTGATCACGTCGGGCCCGGTGATGAACATGTGCGAGGTCTGCTTGCACATGAAGATGAAGTCGGTGATCGCCGGCGAATAGACCGCCCCACCGGCACACGGGCCCATGATCAGGCTGATCTGCGGGATCACGCCGCTGCACTGGACGTTGCGGACGAACACATCTCCGTAGGCGCCGAGCGAGACGACGCCCTCTTGGATCCTCGCCCCGCCCGAGTCGTTGATGCCGATCACCGGGCAACCGATCCGCGCCGCCAGATCCATGATCTTGCACATCTTCTCCCCCATCACTTCGCCCAGCGAGCCGCCGAAGACGGTGAAGTCCTGGCTGAAGACGCAGACACGCCGTCCGTCGATCGTGCCGTGGCCGGTGACGACAGCGTCGCCGTACGGCCGGTTCTTCTGCATCTCGAACTCGTAGGTGCGATGGCGGACGAACGTGTCGAGCTCCTGGAACGAGCCTGGGTCGAGCAGCTTCTCGATCCGCTCCCGGGCGGTGTACTTGCCCCGCTCGTGCTGCTTGCTGACCGCCTGCTCCGAGCCCGCGTGGATCGCCTCGTAGCGGATCTCTTCGAGCTGGGCGAGTTTTTCCTCGTAGGTCTCGGGCGCTTCGGTTCGCATCGGCTGCGGCAGTTTAAGGGTTGCGGGCCGCAGCTCGTCGTCGTGGCGCCGTGGTTCGGCGAACTCTTGCGATTTCTGTCCGAGGGGTGGACAGGAATCGCACAAGTTCGTCTATCAGGCGCGCGAGAAGGGGCGATGGTGAGCCCGGCCGAGGCTGTCGAGCGCCGCCTCCAGAACCGGCTTGGCCTCGAGGTCGGGCACACGGTCGCCGATGGGCGGCGGGGTGGAGCCGTTGGCGGTCGGCGGGAGCGGCGCGCGGGCCGGCTGGGCGGTTTCGGCTGGAGCCGCCGCCGACGGCGAGCTCGAGAGCGATCCCACCGCCGGGCGGCGATCGCCAGTGAGCCAGGCCCGGATGCGTGCCATCAACCGACGGTGCGGTGCCTCCCCAGCCGGGGGTGCCTCCGGGACCGCCGGCGCCTTCCCAGTAGCGGCTGCTTCCCCGGTAGCCGGCGCGTCCCCAGCGGCCGATGCCTCCCCGGTGGCCGGCGCCTCGGGAGTAGCCGGCGCCTCCCCAGTGTCACCGTCCGCGCCGCTGGACCCGCTGGCCTTCCCGTCCGCCTGCGCCGTGAGCACCACCCGCGTGCCCCATCCCGACGGCTCGAGCCGCACCGTGCCGCTGACATGCTCGCCCTCCCAGGCAACGGCGGTTTCCGGGTCGAGCCGCGTGATCTTGATCTCCCCGAAGGACCCACTCAGATGGCGGGAGAGCGATCCAGCGTCGCTGCATTCCGTCCACAGCTCCGGGGGCGACTTGACCAGCGTCCGGCTTGCCTCGTGCTCACTCATGTGTTGCTGGTTCGAGCGACCTGCGAGGACTCCTTCACGAGCGCGAGGCTTTCGTCTGCCCTCACCGGGTGCTCAGAAGCTCGGCTGGTATTCCCCGAAAACGTCGCGCATCGCGCCGCACACCTCGCCCATCGAGCAGCGGTCCTTCAACGCCTCGCGAAGCACTGGGAGCAGGTTGGAACTACCTTGCGCCGCCGCGCGAATCTCACCCAGACGCCGTTCCACGACCTCCGCATCGCGCGATGACTTGAACGCTTTCAGGCGCTCGAGTTGCGCTCGCTCCGACGCTGGATCAACGCGGAGGATGTCCGGAACCTCGGGCGAGTCCTCGACGAATTCGTTCACGCCGACGACGACGTCCTGCCCGATGCGGTAGCGCTCGTGGTAGCCAAAGGCCGATTCCTCGATCTCCGCCTTCATGAAGTCGATCGCCTGGACCGATCCGCCAAGCTCGTCGATCTTGGCGATCAGCTCTGCGGCGCGGGTTTCGATCTCGTCGGTCAGCGCCTCGACGAAGTAGGAGCCCGCAAACGGATCGACGGTGTCGGCGGCGCCGGACTCATAGCCGATGATCTGCTGCGTGCGCAGCGCGATCTTCGCGGCGCGCTCCGTGGGCAGCGCGAGCGCCTCGTCGAAGCCGTTGGTATGCAGAGACTGAGTGCCGCCGCAGACGGCCGCGAAGCCTTGTAGCGCGACCCGCACGATGTTGTTCTCAGGCTGCTGAGCGGTCAGCGTGACGCCGCCGGTCTGAGTGTGGAATCGCAGTCTCCACGAGCGCTCGTCCTGCGCGCCGAAGCGCTCGCGCATGATCCTGGCCCACATCCTGCGGGCTGCGCGGAACTTCGCCACCTCCTGGAAGACGTTGTTGTGGCCGTTGAAGAAAAACGCCAGGCGGGGAGCGAAGCTGTCGATCTCGAGGCCGGCGTCCAGCGCCGCCTGCACGTACGCAATCCCATTGGCGAGCGTGAACGCGATTTCCTGAACCGCCGAGCACCCTTTCTCGCGGAAGTGATAACCGGAGATCGAGATCGTGTTCCACCTCGGGATCCGTTCCTTGCAATACGCGAACAGATCGGTCGTCAGCCGGATCGCGCCGTGTGGCGGATAGATGAAGTTGCCGCGCGCGATGTACTCCTTGAGGATGTCGTTCTGGGTGGTGCCCCGGAGCTCCGGGGGCGAGACGCCCTGCTCCTCCCCCACCAGCTCATAGAGCAGCAGCAGCACGCTCGCGGGAGCGTTGATCGTCATCGATGTCGAGACCTGCTCGAGCGGGATCTCGTCGAACGCCGTCCGCATGTCGTCGATCGTGTCGATCGCGACGCCCGTCCGTCCCACCTCGCCCAGGCAGCGAGGATCGTCGGAGTCCAGGCCGAGCTGGGTCGGCAGATCGAAGGCCATGCTGAGCCCGGTGGACCCGTGCGCGAGCAGATAGCGGTAGCGGAGGTTAGATTCCTTCGCGCTCGCGTAGCCCGCGTACTGGCGCATCGTCCACAGCTGCGTGCGGTACATGTCGGGGTGGACACCGCGCGTATAGGGATACTCGCCCGGCTCGCCGAGCCGCTCGCCGAGCTCGTCCGGGAGGTCCCGTTCGGCGTACAAGGGCTGGATCTCGATCCCCGAGTCGGTGAACCGCCGGGGATCATCCGGCCCGACGATCGGCGCGATCGTGCGGTGCTCGTCGGCGGTAGCCATGCCAGCGAGAGGTTACCCGCTGACCGCCACGCCGCTCGGGGCGAGAACCCGCAAAAAAATCGTTCAAGGATCCGCGGCGGCTGCCGATAACTCCATCGGGGCGCAGTTCCTCTCGACGCGGGAGCCGGGAGCAGAAGGCGCAGTTCCTAGAACGTAGGATCGGGGGCTTCGCTGGGCGAGAGTTCCGGGGGCTCTCGCCCAGCGGCGGCGCCCGCCCACTAGCCTTGTCGCCATGCAAGTTCGCGTGAGACTGTTCGCGGTGCTTCGCGAGCGAGCCGGGGCGGACGAGCTTCAGCTCGAGCTTCCCGATGGTGCGCTCGTAAGCGACGCGCTCGCGCAGGTTCAGGCGCTGACCGAAGGGGTTCCGGTGGTGATGGCGGTCAATCACGATTATGCGGAGCTGGGGGACGCGCTGCACGCCGGTGATGAGGTCGCGTTGATTCCCCCTGTGTCGGGTGGTGCCGTGGCCGCGCTGCACACCCGGGTAAGCGCGGATCCGCTGCGGCTCGACCCGCTCGTCGAGCTGGTCAAGGATCCTCGCGCCGGCGCGATCGTCACCTTCGCGGGCGTGACCCGGCAGGTCAGAGAGCTCGACTACGAGGCCTACGCGGAGATGGCCGAGCGAAAGATCGCCGCGATCGTCGCCGAGGCGATCGAGCGCCACGGACTGTGCGCGGCCGCGGCCGAGCATCGAGTCGGCAAGGTGCCGCTGTCCGAACCCTCGGTTCTGATCGCTGCCTCGGCCCCGCACCGTGAGGAGGCATTCGCCGGCGCACGCGAGATCATCGACCGGATCAAGGCGCAGGCGCCGATCTGGAAACAGGAGGAAGGCGAGTGGGTACGGGGCGTGGCGCCGGGCCCGAAGGCCTGAGAGACCTCCCGGCCGTCCACGAGCTGGCGGCGGAGCTCGAGGCGCCACATGCTCTCTCTGTAGCCGCCGCGCGGCGCGCGATCGACGAGCGGCGCGCGGCGATCCTCGACGGCGCGCCCGTCGAAACGGCCGGCCTCACGGAGCGCGCGAGCGAGTTGCTGGCCGAGCTGGTTGCGCCTTCGCTGCGCCCCGTCCTGAACGGCACCGGCGTGATCCTGCACACCAACCTCGGGCGGGCACCGCTGGCGAGCGCCGCTCGTGCCGCGGTGTCGCGCGTGGCAGCGGGCTACTCGAACCTGGAGTTCGATCTCGAGACCGGCGCGCGCGGGAGCCGGCACGGGCACGTCGAGGAACTGCTGCGGGAGCTGACCGGAGCGCGATCTGCGATGGTCGTCAACAACGGCGCGGCCGCCGTGCTGCTGGCGGTGGCGGCGCTCGCCGGACCGCAAACAGGGGTCGTTGTCTCGCGCGGCCAGCTCGTGGAGATCGGCGGCGGCTTCCGGATTCCGGACGTTGTCGCCCAGTCGGGTGCCCGGCTGATCGAGGTCGGAACGACCAATCGAACTCGCCTGGAGGATTATCGGCAGGCGCTCGCGCAGCCGCTGCCGGAGCGCGGCGCGATCCTGCGCGTGCACCCCTCTAATTTCCGGACGATCGGGTTCGTCGAGCAGCCTGCGATCGAGGATCTGTGCGCTATCGGGGTGCCCGTGATCGACGATCTCGGCTCTGGCGTGCTCACCGAGGCGGTCGGCATTCCGGCGCTCGCCGATGAGCCGGCGGTCGCGAGCTCGGTGGCGGCGGGGGCCACGCTGATCTGCTGCTCAGCAGACAAGCTGCTAGGCGGCCCGCAAGCGGGGTTGATCTTCGGCCTCCCGGAGGCGGTGGCCGCGGCGCGGGCACATCCGCTGGCGCGGGCGATGCGGATCGACAAGCTCTCGATTGCGGCGCTCGAGGCAACACTGGTCCTGTATCGAGACCCGGCAAGGGCGCGGCGGGAGATACCGGTGCTCGCGATGCTCGAGCTCTCCGAGGCCCAGCTGTCGAACCGTGCCACGCGGCTGCGGGAGGCGATCGGGCCCGCGGCGACCGTGGTCCGCTCAGCGGCAAAGGTCGGGGGCGGCGCGCTCCCGCTGCTCGAGCTCGAGGGTCCGGTGGTCGCGCTCAGGACCGAACAGGACCCGGTGTTCCTGGCTCATGCGCTGCGCCGGCGGGACCCGCCGCTGATCGCTCGCATCCACGACGGTCGCGTGATCCTCGATCCGAGGACGCTTGCAGATGCCGAGGTCCCGCTCGCCGCGGCGGCGGTCAGATCCGTCATCCCACAATGACGGCGACCCCGCTGACGCTCGGCACCGCCGGCCATATCGACCACGGCAAGACGGCGCTGATCCGCTCGCTGACCGGCGTCAACACCGATCGCCTCCCCCAGGAACAGGCCCGCGGCATCTCGATCGAGCTCGGCTACGCACGCCTGGAGCTTCCCTCGGGGCGGGCAGTGTCGGTGATCGACGTCCCTGGGCACGAGCGATTCGTCAGAACCATGGTCGCGGGCGCGACCGGCGTCGACTTCTACCTGATGACGGTCGCCGCGGACGACGGCGTGATGCCGCAGACCCGCGAGCACGCCGGGGTGTTGGACGCGCTCGGCGTGGAGAGCGGCGTGGTGGCGGTGACCAAGAGCGACCTGGCCGATCCCGAGACCGCAATCCTCGAAGCCTCGGAGCTGCTGCCGAAGTCCGAGGTAGTGCCGGTCTCGGCGAGAACCGGGGCCGGGCTCGAACAGCTGCGCGCGGCGCTCGACCGGGCCGCGGGGCAGGCGCACAGCAGATCGCAGGACGGCGGTCCGACGCGACTTCACATCGATCGGGTGTTCACGATTCGAGGCGCGGGCACGGTTGTCACGGGGACGCTCTGGTCCGGCGAGATCTCGCGCGGCGATGAGCTGCGGGTGCTGCCCGGGCGCCTCACCGCGCGCGTTCGAGGCGTGCAAGTCCACGATCGGCCTGCACAAACCGCGTCGGCCGGGCAGCGGGTGGCGGTAAACCTCACCCGGATGTCGGTCGAGGATGTGAGGCGGGGCGACCTGCTCACCTCGCCGGGGTCCGATGTAAGCGCGACGTATCTGATCGACGCCGAGCTCGCGTTCGGAGAGCTCGAGCCCGAGCACGGCGACCGTGTTCAGGTCCACCACGGCACGCGCGAGAGCTCTGCGCGGATGGCCTGGCTCGGCGGCCGCTTCTGGCAGCTCCGGCTCGAGCAGCCGCTGATCGCGGTCCGCGGCGATCGTTTCGTGGTTCGCCAGATAGCGCCCCCGGACACGCTCGGAGGCGGCGTGGTGCTCGACCCGCACCCGAGGAAGCATGGCGCGAGCCGGGGGCTGCTTGGCACCCTGGAGCGGCTCTCGCGCGGCGAGACGGCGCTCGAGCGCCCCACCAGCAGCGAGGGAGAGGCTGCCGAGAAGGCCAGCCCGGCGCGGCAAACGCCGCCCGCCCCGGTATCCGCGAGCGCGCGGGCGCTCGAGCAGCGCCTCGAGGCGGCGGGACTCGAGCCACCGCTCGATGCCGAGCTCGACGCCGGCGATCTCGCCGCGCTGCGAGCATCGGGGCGGGCAATCCGGGTCTCGAAGTCGCTGCACTACCACGCGGACGTGCTCGAGCTGGCCCGCGAGCGTCTCATCGCCCTCGCCCGGGGCAACGACGGGGCGGTCACCCTGGCGCAGCTGCGAGACGAGCTCGGCACCTCGCGCAAGTTCGCGCAGGCGCTGCTGGAGCACTTCGATTCCGAACGGGTGACGGTTCGGCGCGGCGACCAGCACGTGCTGCGGCGGTCATAGCGCGCCGCCGGCGGCCGCCGGCGCGGTGGGGTCTTGAGCTTCGCCTCCGCCATGCTCGCGCGCAAGGTAATCCTCGATGAACATCGGCGAATCACCGGAGCGCTCGACCACGGCCAGCAACGATGACATGGTCGAGACCTCCTCCACCTGCTCCTTGAGGAACCACTGCACGAACTGCTCGCTGAGGTAATCGCTCTCATCGCGGGCAACGCCGACCAGCGCCGCGATCTGGTCAGACACGCGCCGCTCCTGATCGAGCGCGAGCGCGACGGGCGCGACGATGTCCGCGAACTCCGTCTCGGGAGCATCGACGCCTGGGACCGAGGCGCGCGCGTCGGCGTCGAGGAGATAGCGGACCATCATCATCGCGTGGTTTCTCTCCTCAACCGCCTGCGCGTAGAAGAACGCGGCGAGTCGAGGCAGAGTCTGTGAGTCGTAGTAGACGGCGTTGGCGATGTACTGCTGCGAGGCGGCAAACTCGTAAGCGATCTGCTCGTTCAAACGCTGGACGAAGCGGGGTGCGGCCACCACTCCTCCTCTTCTCTCGGGTAGCAGGATCCTATTTGGCGCGGGGCTGTGACCCTTGATCCCAATGTAGATTGCAGCCCATGGCTACATGTCTGGTCACCGGCGGCGCCGGCTTCCTCGGCTCGCACCTGTGCGATGAGCTGCTTCGGCATGGGCATCGCGTGATCTGCGTCGACAACCTCGAGACCGGTTCGCTCGCGAACATCGCCCACATTCGCAGCGAGGCGTTCATCCATCTGAACATCGACATCATCGAGCCGTACTTCGTCGATGAGCCGATCGATTACGTCTATCACCTCGCCTCGCCGGCCTCGCCGATCGACTATCTACGGCTGCCGCTGCACACGCTGAAAGTCGGGTCCTATGGGACGCATCACACGCTGGGACTGGCGAAGAAGCATCGGGCGCGATTCTTGATCGCCTCTACCAGCGAGGTTTACGGTGATCCTCAGGTTCATCCCCAGCCGGAGACGTACTGGGGCCACGTCAATCCGATCGGACCTCGCGGCGTATATGACGAGGCCAAGCGCTACGCGGAGGCGCTGACGATGGCGTACCACCGCCAGCAGGGGGTGGACACCGCGATCGTGCGGATCTTCAACTCCTATGGCCCGCGGATGCGACCCCACGATGGGCGCGCGATCCCCACGTTCCTGCGGCAGGCGCTCCAGGACCGCCCGATCACCGTGTTTGGAGACGGGGCGCAGACTCGATCGTTCTGCTACGTCGACGACGAGATCCGCGGCTTGATCGCGCTCGCGCAGTCCGGTTACCACAGGCCGGTGAACATTGGCAATCCGGACGAGTTCACGCTGCTGGAGCTCGCCCATGCCGTGATCGAAGTGACCGGCTCGAAGTCCGAGATCGTGTTCGAGGCGCTGCCCACGGACGACCCGCAGGTGCGCCAGCCGGACATCACCCTCGCTCGCGAGCTACTAGGCTGGGAGCCGACAGTTGACCTCCGAGAAGGGCTGAGGCGGACGATCGAGCGGTCCGGAGCGGATGCGCTGATCGGCGTGATGCAGTGATTTCGGGGCGTGCAACGGTTCCGTCGTTTGCCCGCCCGTAACCCAACTGCGCAACTTCGTTGTCAAGATACCGTTAGCACCGGGGGGAAACCGAGCTTGAACGCTACGTGACGATCGAGCAGCAAGAGGCAGCAAAACCACCCCGTGCCGGGGCGCTCGCGCGTTCCGGGGAGGGGGAGATGCCCGAGCGCGACGTTCGCCGCAAGCGACCGCCGTTGCTTTCGTTCGTCCTGCGCCTCGAGACGCTCCGAAGGGTCGCGCGCGTCCTATCGCTGCTGATCCTCGACTACCTCGGAGTGCTCGCGGCCCTGTTCACGGCCCTGTTCCTGAAGTTGCTCGTTCGCGGCCAGCCCGACGCGACGGTGGCGTGGCGTGAATCGCGCCACTGGATCGCGTTCGCCTACCTGGTGACCGTGCTGATGTTCGCGCGCGCGGATCTGTACGCGGATCGCCCGCGGCGACCGGGACTGGCGGCGATCGCAACCTCCCTGTTCTACGCCACCGTGATCTCGCTGGTGTTTGCGCTTGCCAGTGGACAGCACTTCTCGAGCTATTTCATCTTCTACGGCTCACTGTTCTTCGGCACGGTCTACATCGCGAGCTTGCGCGAGTTGCATCTGCGCTTCACCGGTTGGGTGCTCGAGCAGGCGGGGTACCGGCGGCGTGCGCTGCTGGTGGGCTCGGGCAAGCACATCGAAGCGGTCGCCGATGCGCTCGAGCACCGGGCGCACACACAAGTGGAGCTGGTGGGTTATATCTCGCTCACCCCGCGGCCGGCCAACGGTCTCCGCTCGCTCGGGCAACTGGAGCAGCTGCCCGAGGTGCTCGTCGCCCAACGGGTCCAGGAAGTGATCATTGCTGACTCCGATTTCCCGCAGGAGCGCGCCGTCGAACTCGTCGACCTGTGTCATCAGCGAGGAGTGACAGTGCAGGTCGCCCCAACGACGATGGAGATCCTGATTGATCGCGCGGAGTTCGTACCCGGTCAGACGGTGCCCCTGTTCACGCTTCGTCCACCGGTGTTCGAGGGCGTTGACTACGCGCTCAAGCGCAGCTTTGACCTGATCGTCTCCACGGTCAGCTTGATCTTCCTTGCGCCGCTGCTGCTGGCGATCGCCTGCGCGGTCAAGCTCAGCTCACGCGGACCTGTGATCTATCGCTCCGTGCGCCCGGGAATCGCCGGTCGACCGTTCTCGTGCTTCAAGTTCCGCACGATGCGCGAGCGCGCCGAGCAAATTCAGCACGACCTCGAGCCGCTCAACGAGCAGTCGGGCGCACTCTTCAAGATTCGCCAGGATCCACGTTTGACGAAGGTCGGCCGGCTCCTGAGACGGTTCTCGCTCGACGAGCTGCCACAGCTGCTGAACGTGGTCCGCGGAGAGATGTCGCTGGTTGGGCCGCGACCGCTGCCGATGCGCGACTTCGAGCGGCTCGAGGAGTGGCACAAGAAGCGATACCTGGTGCTGCCGGGGATCACCGGGCTGTGGCAGGTGTCGGGCCGCTCGGAGCTCGATTTCGACGATCTCGTGCGCCTTGACTTCCTCTACCTGGAGCAGTGGTCGATCCTGCTCGACTTGTCGATCCTGTTGAAGACGATCCCCGCGGTGCTGAGCCGGCGGGGCGCTTTCTAACAGCGAGCGCGCGCGCAGGTAGGCTACGCCGCGAGCGACATGCCGCCCACCGACCGCTTCGTCATCAGCTTCGCCGCCGAGCCCCCGCAGGAGGCATTGGCTTCAGGACGCTGGGCGGACACGCTACGTAACCATTTCCTGGCAGCGTGTCGCGAGCTCGACACCGAGGGCGAGGACATCGGAGAGCCGGGGCAGATCTCGTGGTTTCCCGATCGCTCTTACGCCGGGAGGATCTACGTTCCCGCCGTCGCGCGCACGAGCGAAGGGTACGAGCTGTTCGGATTCGTCTCGTTCACGGAGGCGTCAGGTGGTCCCAGCGAGTTCGAGTCGCAAGTCGATTTCACCGCCGAGCTTGCGGAGGACAACCCCGACTGGAAGCTCGATCTGAACGATGACGTGGTTGCCAGCTGGCGCGGCGAGGGTGGCAACACCGCCGACATCACGCTCGTGTGGGGCGTGCCACTGATTGCGGGCGGAGACCTGGTGACCGCCGAGCTTGCCGATGTGGCCGTCGATCAATGCCAGCTGATCGAGCAGCGCTTCACCCTGATCGCTGCGGATAACTATCGCTCTGACTTCCTCGAAATCAAGCTGTGGTCGTCAACCGGTGAGGAGCTGGCGCGGGAATCGCTCTACGTCGACGAGGACGAGACGTCGGACGAGGCCTCGAGCGACGAGGCCTGAGCGCGCCTCAGCGCCGGCGGCAGCAGTTGCTGGGTCTCCGCTGCCGACAGCGGAAAGTGGCAGGCGGCCAGTGAACCCGATTGCTTACGCTCGAGCGGCGGCTCGTGGACCCAGCATGGCTCGGAGGCCTTGAAGCAGCGCGTGTGAAACCGGCAAGCCGGCGGCGGATTGGCCGGGCTCGGCACATCGCCAGAGAGCAGCGCACGCTCGCGTTTGCCCCCGCTTGGGTCGGGGACCGGCACGGCTGAGAGCAGCGCGCCAGTGTAGGGGTGCTGCGGTGCGCTATAGAGCGCGTCGTTCGAGGCGAGCTCGACGATCTTGCCGAGATACATCACCGCAATCCGGTCGCACATGTGGCGCACGACGGAGAGGTCGTGTGCGATGAAGATCAGGGCTAGCCCCATGTCGCGCTGCAGTGCTCTCAGAAGGTTCAGAACCTGGGCCTGGATGGAGACGTCCAGCGCTGACACCGGCTCGTCGGCGATCAGCACCTTAGGCTCCAGGGCGATCGAACGTGCGACGCCGATCCGCTGGCGCTGGCCGCCCGAGAACTCATGTGGATAGCGGTTGTAGTGCTCCGGATTCAGACCGACGCGATCCATCAGCTCCTGCACTCGCCGCTTGCGCGCGCCCTCTCCGCTGTACAGGCCATGGATCGTAAACGGCTCGGCGATGATCGAGCCAACAGATTTACGGGGATTGAGCGACGAATACGGGTCTTGGAAGACCATTTGGATCTCGCGGTGAAGCGCCTTCAGGCCGGCTCGCTTGCGCTGGGCGATGTCCTCGCCCTCAAACAGCACGCTGCCGGAAGTGGGGTCCAGGAGCCGAACCATCAGGCGGGCTGTGGTGCTCTTTCCGCAACCGGTCTCGCCGACGAGCCCCAGCGTCTCCCCCGCTTGGACGCCGAAGCTCACTCCGTCGACCGCCTGCACGGCGGCGATCTGGCGCTGGAAGACGATTCCCGTGGTGATCGGGAAGTGCTTGACGAGCTCGCGCGCCTCCAGCAGAAAGCTGCCAGAAGCAGACGGGCCGGCCGACTCAGTCACTCGACCACCTCTCACCGGCTGGCCGCGACGCGCCATCGCGGGTCCCTCGGTTACGGTCGGCGGCAAGCTCGCGCACGGAATCCGGGGAGGCGCCGCTGCGCAGTGCAGACCAAATCGCCCTCCTCACCTGAGGCTCGAGCAGGCAGGCGACCTTGTGGCCGATGTCCGCTGTCACTGGCTCGAGACTCGGATCGACCTGCCGGTGCCGTTCCCGGACGTACGGGCAGCGGGGGTGAAAGAAGCACCCCGTGGGCCGATGAATCAGGCTCGGGGGGCGGCCGGAGATCGGCACCAGCTCGTCGTCGCGCGTCGTGTCCATGCGCGGGATCGACTTCAGCAGACCCCAGGTGTAAGGGTGCTGGGGCGCACTGAAGATCTGCTCGACCGAGCCGTATTCGACGATCCTCCCCGCGTACATGACCGCGATCACGTCCGCCGTTTCGGCGACGACGCCGAGGTCGTGAGTGATGATGATGATCGCCATCCCGAGGCGGCGTTGAAGGTCGTCGAGCAGGGCGAGGATCTGGGCCTGTACGGTCACGTCGAGCGCCGTCGTGGGCTCGTCGGCGATCAGCAGCTTCGGCTCGTTGGCGAGCGCCATCGCGATCATCGCCCGCTGGCGCATTCCACCCGAGAATTCATGCGGGTACTGGTCGACGCGACGCGTGGCATCGGGGATCCCCACGAGCTCCAGCATCTCGAGCGACCGGTCGCGGGCGGCGGCCTTTGACACGCGGCGATGGGTCCGGATGGCCTCGCTGAGCTGGGCGCCGACCTTGTAGAAGGGATGCAGCGAGGACAGCGGATCCTGGAAGATCATCGCGATCTCGTTGCCGCGGATCCGCTGCAGATCCCCGGTCGACGCCGTTCGCAGGTCTCGTCCCTCGAACAGGATCCTGCCGGAAATGCGGGTCGAGTGGCCGCGGGTCAGACCCATCGTGGTCAGCGAGGAGACGGTCTTGCCCGATCCGGACTCACCGACGATACCGAGCGTCTTGCCGCTTTCGACGCCGTAGGAGATCCCGTCGACCGCATGCACATCACCGTCGTCGGTGACGAAATCCACTCTCAGGTCCTCGACCTGGAGCAGCGGATCGTCGGGAGCGACCACTAGTACCGGACCCGCGGGTCGATGTAGGCGTAGGCGATGTCCACGATCAGGTTCGCGATCACGATGAAAAATGCCCCGATCAGAACCGTGCCTTGAATCATCGGCAGATCGCCGTTGATGATCGAGTCGTAGGCCAGGCGACCGATGCCGGGGATGTTGAACACGGTCTCGATCAGAATCACCCCGCCCAGCAAGACTCCGATGTCGACCCCGGCGGCGGACACAAGCGGGGTGATTGCTGCTCGGACGCCGTGGCGGACGATCACCGTTCGCTCGGGCAATCCCTTTGCCCGCGCCGTGCGGATGTAGTCCTCGGACATCACCTCGATCAGCGTGCCGCGCAGCAGCCGGGCGTAGATCGCGGCGAACCCTGCTGCCAGCACCAGCCACGGCAACAGCAGCGAGGTGAACCAGTGAACAGGGTTCTGAGTCAGCGGCGTGTAGCTTCCCGCCCCCGGGAACACCTTGAACTTGCCGATGTCAGAGGCGAACAGAAACAGGCTGACGAGGCCCAGCCAGTACGGTGGCGCTGAGATACCGACGAGCGCCGTACCCATCGCGACCCGATCAAAGCGCGAACGGCGCCTGACGGCCGAGATCGTGCCGATCACGATGCCGATCGCCAGCCAGATCACCGCGGCGCCGAGGGCGAGCGAGATCGTTGCCGGCAGCCGGCTGAAGATCATCGTCCTGACCGGCTGGTTGAACTGATAGCTGTAACCAAAGTTGAAGTGGAGGATCAGCGCCTTCATGTAGTCGTAGTACTGGACGTACCACGGCTTGTCGAGGCCAAGCTGGTGCTGGATTGACTTGATCAGAGCGGCGGTTGGCTGGTGGCCGGCGCGCAGCAACGCGGGGTTCGCCGACGGCAGCAGATAGAAGATCGCGAAAGTGATGAAGCTCACTCCGAAGAGGAGCACGATCACCCATAGAAGCCGGCGGATTATGTAGTTGGTCATCGCTCGAGGAATCTGCGAAGGCCCCGCCAAGTCTTACGGCGGGGCCCCCGAGTTCTCATTTCTAGCTGCTCTTCAGGGAGCTGTTGGTGAAGTCCCAGGTGTTGGCGTTGAACGCCCAGGTGACTCCGCGCACGTTCTTGGAGGCGAAGTTGACCTCGTTGTCCCACAGCCAGGGCACCGAGACCGCCAGGCCGGTGACCTCGTTATCGATCTTTGCCCACGCCGCCGCGCGCTGGGCTGCATCGGTGAGCTGCTCGGCCTTGTCCATCTGCGCGTTGAGCGATGGATCGTTCAGCTGCGAGGTGTTCGTGTTGCCGACGGGGACGATGTTCTTGCCGTTGAACACCGGATCGAGCATCGACTGCGAGTCGTAGAAGTCCTTGCCCCATCCCATGGTCGGGCAGATCGCCACCTTGGCCTTGGGGACCTCGCAGAACTTCGACAGCATAGTGGCGTGTGGAACCTCGCGGAAGTTCAGCTTGAGCCCGATCTGTGTGAGCTGGCTCTGCACCGCGAGCGCCGTGTTCGACGCCGGCGGCTCGTTGTCGGCGATCGTCAGAATCGCCGGCCCGGTGTACTTACCGGTCGCGTAGCCGGCCTTCTTCATATACGACTCCGCCAGGGCCAGGTTTCCGTTCGGATTCGAGGCGAAGTCGTTCCCTGCACCGGCGTTGCCGCCCGCGTCGCTGAAGCCCGGCATTCCCGGCGGGATGTAGTGCGTGGCGACCGTTCCCAACGTCGGGCCGCCGCGCGTCAGCCGCAGCGCGGTCTTGTTGATCACCGCGTTGATCGCCTTGCGCACGTTGATGTTGTTCAGCGGCGGGATGGTGGTGTTCAGGGAGATGTACCTGTTCCCGTCGCTGGGGAGAATCACGAACTGGCTCTTCTGCGAGGAGGTCAGGCCCGCGGCCAGGATCGAGGTCGGCGGCGCCGCATAATCGCCGCTTAGCATGCTGCTGCCGTTCAGAGTGTCACGGCTCGCGACCGTGATGTCGTACTCGCCCTTGAACACGATCGAGTTGAAGTGAGCCGCGCGCAGCGGGTCAGTCGAGCGCTGCCAGCTCGGGTTGCGCACCAGTACCAGCAGCTTCGTCGGTGAGTATCCAGTGCTCGGGATCGTCCCGCTGCCCGCGCCCTGAACCATGTATGGACCGGTGAACACCTGATGCTGCCCATACGACGATGTTGCTCCCTTGTCGAACTTGGCCGCGTAACTCTGCGGCACCGGAGTGCTGCACGGGAGCGCAAGCGCGTTTCCGGTGGTCAGCACTCCTACCGGCTGGGTTGTGTTGATCACCAGCGTCGTTGGGTTCGGCGTCTGCAAGCCCTTGCTCATGTCCGGAAGCGAGGTCGCGGGTGCCGAGGGCGCGCCGACGATGTTCGAGTAGTAGGCGAATGCGTATCCGTTACCGACCGAGGCGAGGAAGCACCGCTCCAGCCCGTACTTGATGTCCGACGAGGTGACGGTCCGATTCTGCAGCGGCGCGCTGTAATGAATCCCGCTGCGGATGTGAATCGTGATCGTCTTCCCGCCATTGGAGATCGAGGGCATCGACGTCGCCAGGTCCGGAACTGGCGTCGTCCCGGTGTCGGTGAACGAGTACAGCTGGCGCTGGGTGGGCTGCATGATGTCCGAGTAATCGTCCTGGTAATACCAGTAGCCGGGATCGAGGCTGTCGATTCCGCCCGCCGTCCAGAGAATCGTCGCGGTGCCGCCGTTGGTGGGGGCGGCCGCGGCGCTGCTACTTGATTTGCTGCCGCTCGAGCCGCAGGCGGCGATCGCGATCGCGGCGATGCCGGCAACCGCGACAGACCCCAGTCTGCGCAATCTCCCTGGGCCCTCCGTTGTTGACTTCATCTGTTGCTCCTCCTGACGTAGCTCATGTGTTGCTCCTCCTCACGTTTTCTCCTCCTCCCGGCAGTGCTCAGTTGCTCGCCGCCCTGGGGGCCAGCGCGTCCTGGAGCCCGTCACCGACCAGGTTGAACGCCAGCACCGTGATCAGCAGTGCGGCGCCAGGAAACACCATGTACCACCAGGCCTGGTTATAGATCGTGGTCGCGTCGGCGAGCATCGCTCCCCAGCTCGCGGTGGGGGGCTGGATCCCAGCGCCGAGGAACGACAGCGCCGCCTCGAACAAGATGTTCTGCGGGATGATCAGAGTCGAGTAGACGATGATCGGCGCGGCCAGGTTCGGCAGGATCTCCCTGAAGATGATCCGCGAATTCGACGCCCCCAGCGACCGCGCCGCCTCGACGAATTCCTTCTCGCGCAGCGACAGGACCTGTCCGCGGATAATCCGCGCGATGTACGTCCAGTTCACGAACGCGATCACGAAGATCACCACGAGCAACCCCGGCTGGAGCAGGCCACCGAAGCATCCGTGGCCGAGCGAGCACGACGCCGCCAGTCCCAGCGCCAGCAGCAGGATCGGGAATGCCAGCAGCAAGTCGATCACCCGCGAGATGCCCATGTCAACGGGGCCGCGGAAATATCCGGCAATCATCCCTAGCGTGACCCCGACGATCATCGACAATCCCGTCGCCACGAACGCGACCAGCAACGAGATCCGGGCGCCGTACAGCACCCGCGCGAATATGTCGCGCCCGAGCGGATCGACGCCGAACAGGTGCTTGGCCGACGGCCAGAAGATCGCCGCGAGCACGACCGCCGCCACCGTGGCCACGGCGCCGGCGGCCAGCGGGACATACCGCCGCACCACCCGCCACGGCGCCAGCGCGGCGAGCAGCGCCACGACCGCGCCGGCGAGCAGCGCGATGAACGGCAACAGCGCGTTCGGCGACGGACCGGTCGCGGTCCCGAATGTAGAGAGCGCGCTGGTGTTCTGCACGTTGGGGCCCGGCGCCCCGACCAGCGTGACGATCAGCGGCGCGAAGATTGCGACCAGAACCAGCCCGATGATCACGCCGAGCGACACCAGCGCCACGCGATCCTGGCGGAACCGTCGCCAGAAGATCTGCCACGGCGAGCGCGCCTGCACCTCGCCCGCGACCTGCTCGAAGGCGTCGGGCCGCGCCTCCGGCTCCACGAGCAGCTCAGAGGTGATGCTCATAGCATCCCCGGGCTTCCCTCCCGCAGCGTGCGAACCTCCATCCGAGCGTCCAAATACCACATGTTGCGGCGCATGTCACCCGGCGTTAACCCGGCCACAATGAAGGCGGCGCGCTTCGGCCGCGTCCGTGCGACCGCTACGCTCCGAGGCCCGGAGCCCTTGTAGCTCAACGGATAGAGCACGCGCCTCCTAAGCGCGGGATGCAGGTTCGATTCCTGCCGGGGGCATCTAGCGCCACGGCCTTCCCCAGAACAAGTTCGTCCGATCGGCGAGCGCCGCCCTGACGGCGATGCTCGCTGGCATGCATGCTACCGTCCGCGCGTCCTCGTGTCCGAGAGCACGGTGCAAGCACCCTCGGCCGGCGGGTCCCGGTCCGGACAGAATCAGCGTCCACCAGCGGGAGAACCGTGGACGTCGCGCCTGTTCGCTCGCGGGCATCGATGGTGGACGACCGCCGTTGCGCTGGTGTTGCTCTCGGCGGCACTTGTTGTGGCGGTCAGAACTCGTCCCGGGTTCGATCCCTACGGCTGGCTCGTCTGGGGCCATCAGACGCTGGCGGGCAACCTCGATACCAATGCCGCCCCCTCGTGGAAGCCGCTCCCCTATTTGTTCACGGTCCCCTACGCGGTGGCCGGGCATTACCAGCTGTGGCTGTGGATGGTCACCGCGGTGGCGGTGTCGCTCAGCGGGGTCGTGTTCGCGGCCAGGATCGCCCACCGACTGACCGCCGCGCCGCCGGAGCGAAGCTATGCCGGCGCGGTCGCGGGCGCCTTCGCGGGGCTGGCGCTGCTGGGAATCAGCGACTACTGGCATTACATCTTGAGCTACCAGTCGGACCCGATAATCGTCGCCCTGTGCCTCGGCGCGATCGATTGTCATCTGTCCGGACGCAGGCGGTGGGCGTTCGTGCTCGCCGCGCTGGCGGCGCTGGGCCGGCCCGAGGTGTGGCTGTTCGCCGGCCTCTACGCAGTCTGGTGTTGGCGGGCCGTACCTTCGATGCGCGGGCTGATCGCCGGCGGGGTGCTGGTGGTGGTCCTGCTCTGGTTCGGGATCCCGGCGCTTACCTCGAGGACTCCGTTCGTGGCGGCCTCGAACGCGCTGGGCTCCGGACGGCGGCTCCACAACGATCAGGTGATCGGGACCATCAAGCGGTTCCTCGACTTGCACGCGGCCCCTCTCGAGATCGTCGCACTGCTCTCGGTCGCGCTCGCGCTCCTGCGCCGAGATCTCACGACGCTCGCGCTGGCCGGCGGGGTGATCGCCTGGGTGGTGCTCGAGATCGCATTCGCGTTGCATGGCTGGCCGGGGCTCGGGCGCTACATGTTCGAGGCTGCCGGGGTGATGGTGGTGATCGCGGCGGTGTTCGTGGGCCGGCTGCTGAGCGGGCCCCTGGAGCCCGCGGACGGGCGCTCGGCGAGCGTCCCAAGGTGGCTTGGCGCTGCGCTCGTCGTCGCGATCTTCGCGAGCCTGTTGCCGTCGGCTCTCTCTCGCGCGCGAAGCGAGCACCAGGATCTCCGCGTCCAGCGCGCGCGCACGACCGAGATCAACCTGCTGCGGAGCACGGTCGACCAGTTCGGCGGGGCAGCGCGATTTGCACCCTGCGGCGAGCCGCTGACGCGTCTCGAGTATCAGTCGATCCTCGCTTGGACGCTGCGGCTGAACGTCTCCTCGGTCGGCTTCAGATATGGGCCCGCGATCGCCTCTCGCCGGCCGGTCGTGCTGTTCACGCCGCAGCCGAGACGGGGCTGGAGGGTTCAGGCGCTGAGTCAGCGCCGTGCGCGGTGCCGCGCGCTACCGCACTAGCCGATGCGGTCGGGGCGCTGCGGGTAGATCTCGTCGATCGTCGTCAGCGCCACGAACGGAGCGCCCCCGCCTTGCTCGATCGAGTCCGCGCCGCCGGCCAGCCGATCGCAGATCGCGAGCACGCCGCAAACCTGATGGCCTTCCTGGAGGACCGCCTGAAGCGCTCGGATCGTCGAACCTCCGGTCGTGACGACGTCCTCGACCAGCATGCAGCGGTCCCCGGGGGTCAGCAGCGGACCCTCGATCCGGCGCGCCAGGCCGTGCGGCTTGGTCTCCTTTCGGACGAAGAAGGCCTTCACCTGAGCACCACCGGCGAGCGCGGCGCAGGCGATCGGATCGGCCCCCATCGTCATCCCGCCGACGGCTGTCGCGTTCCACTCGCGGGCTTGCGCGGCAACCAGTTCCGCAAGCGCTTTGAAGCCCACCGGCCGCAGAACCGCCCGCTTGGCATCGACGAAGTACTGCGCGGTGCGGCCGCTCGTCAGCACGACCTCGCCGATCACGAGCGCGTGCTCGCGCAGTTCGGCCAGCAGCTGCTCGCGAGCGATCGCGCGGGAGTCCAAATTCTTAGTAGTAGACGTCGACGTCGTCGCCGTAGTTGAGCCAGTCGTAGACGAAGATCGCGTCGAACATCGGCAGCCGCAGGCAGCCATGGCTGGCTGGATAGTCCGGCGCGGGGTCATAACCATGGATCGCGTAGCCCGAGATGAAGTAGCTCGAGTAGTACATGCCGTCTGACTGCATCCCCGGGACGCGGGCGTACACCTGGAAGTTGCCGAGCACGGTCGGCGTCGACGGCTTGCCCGAGCTGATGGGATAGATGTCGTCGACCTTGGAGCCGTCCATCAGCGCCAGCACCTGATCTGACAAGTTGGCCTCGACGTGCTGCCCCTGCCCGGGGTAGCGGACCTTGAATTGGCCCCAGCCGTTGAGCAGGAAGCTGATCGTGCGGCCGTCGATCGTCTTGTAGGTCCCCCAGTGCAGAAGCCGGTGATAGGCGTCGAGGGCCCATTGGGTGCCTTCGTCGTAGACCCCGGTCCGTTTGAGATAGAAGTGAAGCGCCGCCAGCCGCTGCTGAATCAGTGCTACGAACGGGCCGGAAGATCCGAACCCCACGTTCTCATCCAGCACCGAATAAGTTCGTTCGGTCGAGAAACCGGCCTGGGTGGCGCTGGCCTCGTGTATGACTTCCAGTTTGACCGCGCCGGCAGCCGAGCTCGAGAGAGTAGTGGTGAAGGTGCCGAAGGTGCTGTAACGAGACGGCTTCAGCGCGAGCCGGCTCGACTTGATCAGCCGCTTGCCGAGGAACGCCTGGAGGATCACCGCCTGACCGGGGACGTATGGGCGCACGACCGCGCCAATGCGGATGGCTCGGCCCGGCACCGTGACCGGCTTGCCGGAGACGAAGTACAGGCCGCTCAGGTACAGGCGGACGCTGGCAGCCGGGCCCGTCGCCACCGGCGTGGTGGGAGGTGCCGGCGCGGGGGTGGTGGTGTGCGGTGCCGACGGCTTCGGCTTCGGCTTCGGCTTCGCGGGCGTTTTCGTTTTCACGGCGGCGGTAGCCAGGTGGCCGCCGGCGGGCACCGTCGCGGCCGCAGCGGTGCCGGCGAGCAAGCTGATCGCCATGAGCGCGGTTACGAGAGCCCCACCGGTGATCTTCTTGCTCATCTACTGGAAGTAAACCAGCCGCGCGGTACCTGCGCCAGTTGTGATGGCGATCGTGCCGCGAGCGGCCCCGTGACGGCCGCGATCACGAGCAACGAGCCGGCGATCAGACCGAGGATCTCGCCGGCATTCCAGTTCAGTTCGTTGACCCCAAGCGCGAGCGAATTGTTGATCGAGTGAAGCGCAATGCAGGGATACAGGGAGCCGGTTCGCCAGCGGACCAGGCACAGCACGAAACCCAGGAAGCCAAGCGGAATCAGGTACTGCCCCGACGCCGAGCCAGTGTGTGCGAGGCCGAACAAGATCCCGGTGACGATCGCCGCGAACCAGACGCCGATGTTCCGCCCGGCGATGACGATCCGCCACTGCCTCAGCGCGCCGAAGATGAATCCTCGAAAGAAGAACTCTTCCGCGATCGGCGCGATCACGCACACGAACACGGAAGCGCCGACCAGCGCCGCCGTGCTCTTGTTGACGCCGAGGTCGCTGGGAAGCTTGTCCGTCCCGTGTAGCCCCAGCAGGCTTGCGTAGATGTCGGTGAGGAAGTAGTAGGCGATTCCTGCCGTGACGACGGCGATCGCCGTGACCCTCAACCCGGGCCAGCGAAACCCGAAGGACCGGGCGCTCAGCTGGCCTTGGACCGAGGCGATGTACAGCGCCGCGATCACAAAGCCGAGATCGAACAGGACGTTGGAGACGATGTTCTCCGCGGGCGTACTCTGCGACCCGCTCGAGCCGGCCGCCGCACCGATGATCTGAACCATGACCGAGGCGAACACTCCGAGCCCCAAGCCGAGACCGATCGCGGCCGGCGCGCTCCACAGCCGCCAGGCGGGCTCTTCGAGGCCCTTGTCGCTCGGCGAGGCTTGCGACTCGCGGGCTTGGGGCTGGGGGCTCGGCGGCGGCAGGCTCGCGGTCATCGGCTCCAAGATTAGGGACCGCTGGGCGAGCGAGGTTCAGGTGTCGAGCTCAGCCAGCGTCCTGATCGTCGGCACCCCAGCGGGCGCCGGAGCATCGCCGCGCCGGATAAGCACCGCCGCGATGCCCGCCGCGCGAGCGCCGGCGATGTCCTCCTCGATGTTGTCGCCGACATGCACGCATTTCTCCGGGCCGACGCCGGCGAGCTCGAGCGCCCGGGCGAAGATCAGAGGGGACGGCTTGCGCGCGCCAGCCTCCGCGGAGGTGAGCACCCCGTCGAGCAGCGGCCGGAGCTCGAGGCGCTCGAGCACCTCGGCCAGCGAGATGTCCCAGTTGCTGACGACCACCAGACGGCGACCGCTGCTGCGAGCCTTGACGAGCGCGGGACGCACGTCTCCGAACGCGGTGAAGTGGAGCGAAGCGAGCAGCGCCTCGGTGAACTCGCCCGGATCCACGGCCGCGAGAGCATCCGACTCCGGCAGCGCCGCTCGCAGCACCTCCGCGCAGCGCTTCCGAAGCGCTGCAAGGCTCTTTGCGTCCCGACCCTGGTCGAGATGGGCGCGGTAGTAGAAGATCTCGGTCGCCAGCGCGCTGCCGGCCTGGGCCTCGCTGATCCGGACGCCGAAGCGCTGCGCCAGCTCACGCTGCAACAGAGGCGCCGGCGGCTCCAGCGCGAGCAGCGTTCCGAGCGCGTCCAGGAATACCGCGCGAATGGTCCCTTGGCTATCCACCGATCCCGATCTTTGCAGCTGCAGCGCTGCTCGCCAGGAAGGACACGGTAACGGCGGCCCGAAAAACCCTGCTGGGTACACTGATTCGACCACGGCGCCGCTCGCGCAGCGCTTCGACGCCAGTCCGCCGACTGTCCTCCATTGAGCCGACGAGAACGACAAAAGCGCCGTCACCGTGGCCATCCCGTCGTGCGCGTCGGAGTGATGGCCGCGATTATCGGCGTCTGCGGGATCGCGATCGCGGCGCTGGCGGCCGTCGGCTGGGTGGTCGCCGTGGCGGACTCAGCGCCGAAGCTCAGTCAGCTGAAGCCGCGCAATCCGCATCCGCTGACCCAGATTTACGCCGCCAACGGGACCTTGCTCGGAGAGGTCCATTCGAACACCTTCTACAACTACGTCGCGCCGAACCGGATCCCGACCAGGCTCAAGGAGGCGACGGTCGCGGTCGAGGACCGCCGCTTCTATCAGCACGGGGCGCTCGACTATCAAGGCATCCTCCGAGCCGGGATCAAGGATCTGTTCGGCGACGGCAACGCTTTGCAGGGTGCTTCCACGCTGACCATGCAGCTGGTAGACAACATGTACCTCAACCAGACGAAGTACGCCGACGTCCACAACCTCAAGTACAAGATCATCCAGGCCAGGCTGGCGCAGCAGCTAGAGGCCCATCACTCGAAGAACTGGATCCTCGACGCGTATCTCGGTCACGTTCCCTATGGCACCGTGAACGGCGCGACCGCGATCGGCGTCGAGGCCGCGTCGGAGACGTTCTTCAACAAACCGGTGTGGGAACTCGACCTCGCACAGGAGGCGTTGCTTGCCGGATTGCCGCAGGCCCCGTCCGAGTACAACCCGTTCCAGTACCCCCGTCTGGCGCATGTGCGGCGCACGCAAGTGCTGCGCGCGATGGTCGCCTCGCGCTACATCACCCAGGCGCAAGCGAGCGCGGCCGAGAAGCAGCCGCTCGAGCTCCAGCAGAACCACGACCAGGTAGTTCTCCGGGAACCGTACGTGTTCGACTACGTGGTGGCTCAGCTGGACCAGAAGTTCTGTCCGCAGACGCCCACCAACTGCCCGGCGGTCGCCGAAGGCGGGCTCAAGGTCTACACCACGATCGACTTGAATGCGCAGGCGCAGGCACGGAGCGCGATCCTCGATCACGAAGGCGGCCCGGTACTCGACGACCAACCGGCCGCCGCGCTCGCAACCGTCGACCCCGCCGACGGCCACATCCTCGCGATGGCTTCCTCGGCGACCTACCAGGAGACGAACTTCGACTATCCGGTGCAGGCCCACCGGCAACCGGGATCGGCGTTCAAGGTGTTCGCGCTGATGACGCTGATCCACGACTATCACGGCGACCCGAATCAGACCTACTACACCTCCAAGTTCCTGCCGGCCGGCTGGCTGCCATCGGATCCGACCTGGTCGGTCCACACCGCTGAGGAGAGCTACCAGGGAACGATCAACATCACCAAGGCGACGATCGTCTCCGATAACACCGTCTTCGCGCAGCTGGCGGTCGATATCGGTCCGGCGAAGATGGACGCGATGGCGCACGCGATGGGCATCACCACGAAGCTCGACAACCTCCCAGCCGAGGTGATCGGCGGCCTGAAGGTGGGCGTGACGCCGCTCGAGATGGCCGACGCCTACGCCACGATCGCCAACGGCGGCTGGCACGTGCCGCCGACGATCCTCAGCAAGGTCGTGCTTCCCGGCCGCAAGGTGGAGAACTTCGGCGACCTCCCACGGACCCAGGTCTTCTCCTACGGCGAGGCGTATGCCGCGATCCAGGTGCTCAAGCAAGTGATCACCAACGGCGGCGGCACCGGCACCGCCGCCAATTACGGCTGTCCCGCCGCCGGCAAGACCGGCACCGCGAACAACCTCGACAACGCGTGGTTCGTTGGCTTCACGCCGAAGCTCTCGACCGCCGTCTGGGTCGGCTATCCGCAGGGCAACATCCCGATGGCCGACGGCTTCGGCGGCGCGCTCGCGGCACCGATCTGGCACGACTTCATGTCGAGCTACAGCAACGGCTATTGCGGGGATTGGTCAGCGCCGAACGACTCATTCCAGGGGACTGCGTACTACGGCGCTCATGCGTCCAGCGGCGATCAGAGCGCGGGCGACGGCACGAGCGCCGACCTGGGCACAACCGGTGGCACGGTCGACCAGAACGGCGGCGTCGCGGCGGCCGGCGCGACCTACAGCACCCCGCCGGCCTATCAGCCCCAGCCGGTCGCTCCGGTGAGCGCCGGCGGCGGAGGAGCGGTCGGCGTCGGCGGTGGCACGGGCGGGGGCGGCGCGGCCGGAGGGGGAGCGGCGGGAGGGGGCGGCGCGGCCGGAGGGGGCGGCGCGGCTGGAGGGGGCGGCGCGGCTGGAGGTGGCGCTAGGGGCGGCGGTACGGCCGGAGGCGGCGGCCGCACTCAGGGGCACAGCGGCGGATCCAGAGGCGGCAGAAGGCACGGCTAAGGGAGTTACCTTCGCCAGGCCCTCGGTCGGCAGCGTCGGCGACATCCGGCTACAGTCAGTAGATATGGCAAAGGAAGAAAAGGTCGAACTCGAGGGCGAGGTCGTCGAGGCTCTTCCGAACGCGATGTTCCGTGTGAAGCTCGACAACATGGATCGCACGGTCCTCGGTCACGTGGCCGGGAAGATGCGTCGCTTCCGGATCCGCATCCTCCCCGGCGATCGCGTCCGCGTCGAGCTCTCCCCATACGACCTCGACCGTGCCCGGATCGTCTACCGGCACCGCTGAACGCACAAAGGAGCGCTCCTGCGCGAGATCGAGCTGATCGACGCGTTCGAGGGTATCTTCAGCTCTCACGATCCGCGGGTACTGCGATCGCTCGGTGACGACGCAGCCGTCGTCCGGTCTGGTACGTTCGCGGTCACATCGGTCGACGCGATGGTCGACGGGCTGCATTTCCGCAGCGATTGGCTAGCACCGAACGAGATCGGACATCGTGCCCTAGCAGCCGCCCTGTCCGATCTTGCCGCGATGGCCGCGGCTCCGGGACAGGCGTATCTCGTTCTCGGCGTACCGGCCGGAACCGACCGTACGCTCGCGGTCAGCCTCGCCAGCGGAGCGCAGGCGCTCGCCTCGCGCCTGGGCGTTACGATCGCCGGCGGCGACGTGATCGGCGCCCCCGCGCTGACGGTGTCGTTCACGGTGGTGGGCTGGAGCGACGACCTCGGCGGCCTCGTCGGACGCGACGGAGCAACTCCCGGAGACCTCGTCTGCGTGACGGGTTCGCTCGGCGCGGCCGGCGCAGGCCTCGCGTTGTTCGACCAGCGCGCGACACTCCAGGATCGTGTCCTCGCCGCGGCGCTCCGGCGACGCTACGTCCGGCCCGATCCGCGCTTCGCCGAGGGCAAAGCGCTCGCCGCGCTGGGCGCCCGGGCGATGATCGACATCTCGGACGGCCTCGCTACCGATGCAGGCCATATCGCGAAGCGCAGCGGCGTGGAGCTCGAGCTGTCGCTACGGTCGCTGCCGCTCGCCGACGGCGTCGCGGCCGTCGCCGCACAGCTTGATGCCGACCCGCACGAGTTCGCCGCGACCGCCGGCGAGGACTTCGAGCTGTGTGTCTGCCTGCCGCCAAGCGCTCGCGAGGCAGCCGATGCCGCCGGGCTGGGGCTGACCTGGGTGGGACGGGTAATCGAGGGTCCGGGCCGCGTGAGCTTCAGCGACGCCGGCAGCGAGCTGCGCGGCTACGAGCACTTGTTGTAGGAGGCGTTGGCATAGCCGCGGCGCCCGTGAGATAGGCGGGGAGGCTGTTCGAGCTGGTCGGTCTGGAGTGGGGTGCGAGCGATCGTCTGCTCGGCCGCCGCGCACGAATCCGTGCAAACGCGCCTCCTGGGTCGACTCGCATGGATTCCTGCACGGCGCCGGCCGAACCACACGCCCGGAACCGGGCCCTTCAGATGATTGCGCGAGGGCCGCTAACGGGCCGCTCGGCGGCCGGCCGCTCCGATGCTAAAAAACGCCCGTGTCCGCGGGCGTTCGTGGGTTGCGTGGATGTACCCGGGTGGCAGTCGCATCGGCGGCTAAGTTCATCAACTCACTCGAGTTCGTTGAGAACTCAGTGAACTCCGGCAGCGCCGCGCCCGCAAACCCGCAGCACTTACACGTGACATTCGACCTCGTGTTTGATTATCCTTCCGCGCGAATTACAGACCCAGCCGAGTCCCCGGCGGTCAGATCGTGCGGGGAGCGGGGGAACCCATAGGAGCCACCGGCTCCCGGGGCGAGTCGCCCGAGATACGGCGTAGCGCAGCTCTTTCAGCGCGAGCCCGACAGCTAACCCCGTAGGCCCGAGAAAGAGAAGGGGTTTCTTTGCCGAACTCGAGTCTTCGCCGTGCTACCCGCTGGGCGGGCGTAGCTCCTTTCGCTGCCGCCGCTGTATTTGCCACCCCCGCGCTAGCGACCTCGCCGACAGGCGCCGGCACGAGCGGCGGTGCGTCCTTCCCGGGCACCTCCACGCCGACCGCGGCCAAGACGCCGAAGACCAGCAAGCCGACTACGACAAAGCAGACCACGCCCAAGCCGCCCAGCGGGTCCGGGCAACTTGGTTCACGCGTGCTGCGCAAAGGCATGCGGGGTAACGACGTCAGCACCTTGCAGGGAGACTTGACGCTCGCGGGCTTCGCGACCGACGTCGACGGCCAGTTCGGCTCGCAGACCAAGCAGACCGTGATCGCCTTTCAACGGGCGCACAGTCTGCCCGCCAGCGGCGTCGTGAACTTGACCGTGGTGCAGGCGCTGCGTGCCGCTGTCCAGGCGCTCGGTGCAAGCAGCGGGCCCGCGGGGAAGGCGCATATCAATCCCAACGGGACGGCGACCGCCCCGGCGAACGCGCCGCCGCAGGTGAAGGCGGTGATCGCGGCGGCCAACCAGATCATCGACAAGCCCTACATCTACGCCGGTGGCCACGCCAGCTGGATCGCGCCCGGGTATGACTGCTCGGGGGCGGTCAGCTATGCGCTGCACGGCGGCGGGCTGCTCTCGGCACCGCTGGCGGTCGAGTTCGAGGGCTACGGGCTGCCCGGCCCGGGACGCTGGATCACGGTCTATGCCGACTCCGAGCACGTGTTCGCGGCGATCGCCGGGCTGGCGTTCGACACCGCCGACTTCGGCGGGCCGAACATCCCCGCCGGCTCTGGACCCCGCTGGCGCTACAACCCAACCGGGAACCTCGCCGACGGCGGCGACTACGTGGTCCGCCACCCAGCAGGCTTCTAGGGAAGGCACGCCCCACACACAGGGTCGGGGTGACTTCGCGCGTCACCCCGACCCGGCCCCTCGGGACCGATCGCTACACACCAAGCGTCTGGTTTCGCTCGTGGGGGTTCAGGCGGGTGAGAATGAAAGCTTTGATCTGGCGCGCCTCTGGGATTCGCAACGAGAGCACGATCCACGCGTAGATAGCCCATGCGACGCTGATCGCAACCCCGAGCGAGACGATCTGACCTGCCAGCGAGCGGCCCACCACTTCATCGACCAGCGTCCACAGACCCCATGCGATTGCACCCATGATCATGGACGCGATCAGGATCCGAATCGTGATCATCAGCGTTTGGGCACCCTCGAGCCGGCCACCGAAGCCCAGACGCAACCGGTGTAGCTGTAGAAACGTCATCACGGCGTTCGCGCTCGCGGTGCCGATCACCAGTCCGGAGATTCCGAGCGGCTTGTAAAGCGCGAGGCTGACGATCACATCGACGGTCATGTTGATTGCCGCCAGGCGGGTGGCGATCCAAGGGCGCCTGAGCGCGAACAGAGCCCGGCTGAGCAGAATGTTGACGCCGGCGAACGGCAAGCTGAACGCGTACCAGAACAGCGCCGTCGAAACCAGGTGCGTCGAGTATGCGTTGAACGCGCCGCGCTCATACACGAGCCGTACGATCGGCGTCGCGAGCACCAGCAGGATCGCAGCAGAGGGGATCATCAGCAGGTTGATCTGGCGCATTCCGTTTCCGAGTGCCCGACGCATTCCCGCGGCCTCCCGTCTGACCACGAACCGGCTCAGCGCCGGGAACAGCACGGTCGATACGGCGACGCTGAAGACCCCTTGGGGCAACATGTAGATCCGGAAGGCGTTGTCGATCGCCCGAGGCGCCTCGTTCGACACGAGCGCGCCGAACACGGCGTTGAGAAAGCCATCGAGGTTGATGATCCCGATGCTGATCGTGACCGGCAGGAACAGGATCAGCACTTCCCGGATGCGCGGATCGCCCCAATTGACCCTGAACGCGAGACGGAAGTCCACTCTTCGCAGCGCCGAGGCGACCATCAACAGCTGCACGATCGTGGCAACCAGCCACGCGACGGCGTAAGCGTAGAGCCCGTCGTGGCCTTGAAAGCGGGTGTGCAGGACCACCAGCAGCACGAGGATGACGAGGTTCCACACCGCTGGGGCGAGCGCCGCGATCGTGAACTCGTCGTAGGCCTGGAGGATTCCCACGAGTAGCCCGGTGAGGCTGAGCAGCAGCACGACCGGAAACAGCACTCTCGAGAGCCCCACCGTGAGCGTGACCGTGGCATGGTGAAAGTCGCCGGTGAACAACGGCACGATGTGCCCCGCGGCGAACATCCACACCACGGTCACCGCCCCGAGCGCAACCGTGATGATCCAGAACAACGCCGAGGCGAGCCCGAAGGCGTCTCGCCTGCGCCCCTCGTGCAGGAGCTCGGTGAACACCGGCACGAATGCGGCCGACAGCGCCGCCTGCGAGAACAGGTTGGCCATCAGGTTAGGAACCTGGGCGGCGATCGTGAACGCGGACGCCGCGGCCGAGGTGCCGAAGAAGCTCGCGGCGACGATTTCCCGTCCCAATCCCGCGATCCTCGACAAGCCAGTCGAGATCGCGAAGATCACTGTGTTGAGCGCGATACGCCGCCGGGGAGGAGAGGGCGTCGGCGCTTCGGGTGCTGCCTGCGCCTGGAGGTCAGTCGTCGACATTGTCACCGGCGGCCTATGGTAAGAACTGCCGCCAGCTCCCGACCCCGGCTGGGAACTGCCCGGAGGTCCCAACTCCGCCTCCGAGCTGCCGCCAGGTCCCGACCCCGCCTCGGCCGGCTGGTTCGTCGCGGAAGCCGCCCGGCGCGGCGAAGTCCCCGCCTCCGCGGATCCTTTCAGATTACGACGGGCTCGGGATGAGCGATCACCCGGGGTTCGCGAAGCTCCCGACACGGTTGCCGTTGACCGTCGATCGTGAGCGGCCGTTGCGTGCCTGCGACTGCTCGAGAACCCATTGCAGCACGCTCTCGTGAGCCTTCTTCTCTAGCGTGTCGTCGAGCGGCTCGAGCCGCAGATCCGGCTCGTGCCGGCGCAGCCCTGATTCGATCAGATGGTCGGCGAGCGCGGGATTCTTTGGAAGCACTGAGCCGTGGAGGTAGGTGCCAATCGCGTTCCGGTAGATACAGCCCTCCCAGCCGTCTTCGGAGTTGTTTCCCTCTCCGGCAAGTACTCGCCCCAGTGGCTGGGCGCCCGGGCGCAGATAGGTCCGGCCTCCGTGGTTCTCGAACCCGATCAAGGTCCGATCCTCCCACTGAACGGCGAGGTTGCCGAGCGAGCGGACCGCGCGCGCATCGCTGATGCTGCGGAGCTTGCTGCCGAGCTGGGCGGCCCTATGAATCGTGTAGGAGGGGAACATCCCAAGCCCCGGCAGCTCGGTCCCGTCATAAGCTCGATAGAACTCTCCCCACAACTGATAGCCGCCGCACACCATCAGCGCCGCCGCCCCGTCCTCGATCGATGCCTTCACCGCCTCACCTTTGACATTCACCATGTCATCTGCAATCAGCCGCTGGTGAGAGTCAGCCCCGCCGCCCATCAAGAAGAGATTGATCCGTTCGGCATCGATACGGTCTCCCCGCTCGAGGTGTTGAATCTCGACCTCGATGCCACGCCATTCACACCGCTTGGTGAGGCAGATCAGATTTCCGCGATCGCCGTAATGGCACATCACGCTCGGGTACAGGTATCCGATCGTCAGCTTGGGCATGACTCAGCTCTTCCAGAATGTCTCGAGGTGGCCTGACTTCGCGAGCGTCTCTCGCAGTTCCCACATCGCGGTATAGGTAGGTAGCACGCATAGAGTGTCACCGGGGGCCAGCTTGGCCTTGCCTAGCTCGAACGCTTTGTTGACATTTGGCTCGATCAGCACCTCCGGAGGCTGCTCGGCCCGCTCGAGCTCCGCATACTTGAGGCGTAGCGCGAGATCCTGCGCCCTGCGGCCCGAACAGATCACGAACTGCACTCGATCTCGTAGCCGCTCGAGGTCGACGTCCCACATCCACGACACATCCCGTCCGTCAGGGCCATCGTCGTTGAGTGCGAGAACGACGCCCGCGGTGTGCTCGTCTTCCAGCAGCAGCCGCAGCACCTCGTTGTAGCCGCTGGGGTTCTTCACCAATGCCAGACATGCGTTCTTGCCGTCGATCGTGAAGCGCTCGAGCCTTCCGAACGCCGATCGCGCGGAGCCGACCGCCTCTGTCACCGATGTCGAGTCAATGCCGAGCGCGCTGGCCACTGCCGTCGCCGCCAGCGCGTTGTAGGCGTTGAAGAGACCACCGAGAGGGAGATCGAGCTCGACCGCTCCAGACGGCGTGACGGTCTCGATATGGCTTCCGTCGATTCCCTCGAGGTCGATCTTCCAGGCCGTGATCCGCGGGCTCGGGCGGGTCCAGCCACACACCGGACAGCTGTAGTGACCGAGATGCGCGTAGAAGACATCGGAGTACTGGAGGTCAGAGCCACACCGCAGACAGCGACGCGAGTCGGAGATGTGCTCGATCTCCGGCAACGCGTGGCGGGAATCCTCGACGCCGTAGTACAGGACCGGATTGGGTAGGTCGTCGCCGAGGTACGCAACCTGCGGATCGTCGGCGTTCAGCACCACGGTGCTCGTCTGCGGCAGGTGCGCCAGCGCCTCCTTCCATAGGTGAGCGGTCCAATCGATCTCGAAATACCGGTCTAGCTGATCCCGGAGCAGGTTCGTGAAAACCACCAAACGCGGTTGCACCGCCTTGATCGCCGGCAGCAGATGGCCTTCGTCGATCTCGAAGATGCCGATCGCCTTCTCGCCGACCCGCAGCGTTCCGAGCGCGTCGGATTGCGCGACGAGCGTCGTCGCGAGGCCGGGGGTCATGTTCGAACCCTCGCGATTCGTGAGCGGCTCGAGCCCGGACCGGCGGATCGCGTCCGCGAGGATCCGCGTGGTCGTCGTCTTGCCGTTGGTTCCGGTGATGAACACGCAACCGTTTGGGACTTCCGCCGCCAGGTCGCGGAGCGCCGAGGGGTCGATCCGCTGCGTGACCAACCCGGGGTAATTCGTACCGCCGCCCTTCCCAAGCCGGCGCGAGAGCCACCTCGTGGCCTTGCCGGCATCGACCGCCAGCGCTCGCCGGGGACGAAGCTTGCTCTGCTGCAGGGTCGGGCTCATTGCTGCTTACGCGCGAACAGCGAAAGCCAGTAAGGTCGCACGATCATGTCGATGATGTGGCATTGGTCGGCAAACGGCAGCTGACGGACGCGCTCGATGAAAGGCTCGCTCGTGGAATGCCGGGCGATGTCGAGCGGCACTTCCTGATCGTAATAGTCGGTCATCTTCAGCACCTCCATCCCCTCAGACTCGAGCCACATCACCACATCGCGCAGCGGGATGTGCCTCTCCCAGACATGAAGGAACTCGTCCACGACCCAGACGTCATCGGATAGGTCCACGGGAGGCGCCGTGTAGTAGTTGCGGAAGTTGCGATCGCCGCTGGCGAAGTCGCGAACCGCCGCGATCCGCTCAGACAGATCGGTGCCGTTGCCGTTGCCGCTGATCGTCCGCATCACCTCCTGCTGGATCCGCCGCTCCCAGTTCCCGTAGAACCCGTAGATCCCGGTGCGAATCACCCCGCCCGGCTTGAGCGCCCGGCACAGAATCCGCACACCCTCCTCGGAATCGGGGAGGTGATGGATGGTTCCCCAAGAGAGGATGTAGTCGAACTCGGACTCCAGCTCAAGCTCCATGATGTTCTGAAGGTAGGCCTGGGCGTTGGTCACGCTCTCCTGCGCCAGCGACGCGTTGGCGCTGTCAACCGATGCCTGGGTGATATCGAAGCCCGTGAACTGCACCTCGGGAAACTCCTGCGCGTAGTCGAGGAGGATCAACCCGGTCCCGCAGGCGATATCGCCGAAGTGCTTGCCCGCGGGGTCGATGCCGAGCTGCTGCAGGTACTCGCGGACATGGGCCGCATGGCGCCGATAGGAGTGCCTGCGCTGCGCGCTAGGAAACGGATAGCGGGTATACATCTGCGCAACCCGTTGCGCAATGTCCTGGCCAGTGCTGGTGCTGGTCATTTCACCTTCGCTCTCATCGCTAAATCTGGGGGCACGGCCGATGACCAAAGCCGCGGACGCCGGTCCTTGAGCTGAGGCAGGCTAGCAGGCGGATCGGCGACACTCTCAGGTGGCTTCTCGGTGGTCGCGGCAGGTGGTTTGTGAGTGGTCGAGGCAGGCATTCGATGGCGCCCCGCCGAGCTATGGCTTGCCGAGCGGGGGCCTTTTCCGGCCCGGTGGCTCGATTCTGCAGGGCTCGGGGAGCAGGCCATCCGCCGGTTCAGGAGTGCCGTGGGGCGGGGATTGCCGGTCGCCGCTGATTGCCGCCGGTCGGGCTGCCGCTCGCGAGCGGTCGGCTGGCCCGAATCGGGTTTCACCCGCGGGACGCGCCGCCGGTCGGCCAGGCCGGTCATGCTGCCCAGCGCCGCCGGTCAGCCAGCGCAGCTAATCACCGGCTACGGCAGCTGCGTCTCAATCCACTTCTCGAACGCCGGGCCGCTCTCGAGGCTGACGATCAGCGCGTAGCGGGTCCCCGGCCCATGGTGAAAGCCGCCGTGGTAGAGCAGCTCGGAATCGACCACCGCCTGCTGGTAGCGCGGAAGCGGGATCTTGCGCTCGGAGCTCTTGTCGAACTCGTGCAGTCGTACGACCAGGGCGCTCGACTCATCGTCGGTCAACTCGAGCCACAGCCGCACCACCCAGCCGTTCTGGCTGGGGTCGTTGACCGCGTTGTTGTTGTCGAGATGCAGCCCCCAACGGCACTCGCGCAGCGTGTTGGGCTTCATCCTCAGCAACTGAACCCGCCCGAAGCGCGCGCCGATCGACTCGACGTACTTGACGATCGTCGGGCAGCGCTCCGCGTTCTCGGTCCAGATTCCGTCCAGATCAGGCTTGCCGTACGCCTCGAACCCCTTGAGCTCCAGCTCGCCGGTGGCAGACGTGATCGGGGCGAGGTTCGTGCTGGGGTCGCTGGCGTAGGTGGTGTAGACCAGGTCCTCATACTCCTGCTTGGGGAACTCCGGCCCGTCGTACTTCTTCAACATCAAGTAGCCGCCGCCGGCCTGGACCTTCGGCATCCGGTAGTGGGGCGTCTGGCGCTGGGTCAGCGACCGCCGGCGAATTCCCGTGGCCTTGAGGAATCGCTTCGTGTGCTCGTTCTTGAGAGCTGTCTTGATTCGCTGCGCGTGCTCGTTTTGCAGAGCTGAAGAGATGGTGGTGGACACGGCACTCCAATGGGGTCGTTTCCGCTTTAGCGGCGACATTCTAGGATCCGGGGCGGCGTTGCGCTCGGTAGGTCGATTCGCTGGGAGACGCGGTCGTCCTTGCTCGGGGGCTGCTGGCCGGGTCGCGGGGGCCTGGGTTTCGGGGCTTCGGGGCTCGTGGGCTCGGGCAGGCCGGCGAGCGCGCTCGCGGGCGTCCTCGCGGCGGGCTACCGTTACATTCGACCCCTAGCGCAGCCCGTATGTCACGTTAGCCCGCGTCAGGCGGGCTACCGTTACAGTCGACGCAGCCCGGTTGCCGGACGTAACGGCAGCCCGCGCAGCGCGGGCTATCGTTACATGCGTCCCGTCGAGCGCCGCGAGCGTCACGATTGCCCGTTCTAAGAATGCGGCTGGGGGCGCGGTGCGCCGCTTGCAAGGGTCCGGCGCGGCGGGCCCGCCCGCGCACCTAGAGTGATCGGGCACGCCGATTACGAAAGGCTCATCCGAAACGGTCCCCCGGCAAGGGCAAGCTCGCGAACCCGGCGGATGATCGCCTCCGCCACCGCCCGCTCGTCGACTACATACTTGCCTTGCTCGATCTGGCGCTTGATCGACGCCAGCTTCAGCTTCCGGGTCTCTTCCATGAGACTTGCCTCCTGTGTGCCGACCATAGGATAGTGTCGCGCGCCCCGCCCCGCCACATCTTCGCGCGCCCCGCCCCGCCACATCTTCGCGCCCCGCCCCGCCACATCTTCGCGCCCCGCCACATCTCGCGCGCCCCGCCCCACCGCACCTCGCCCGACCCGCCACCTCTCGCCCGCGTCGCGCCGCCCCAGGCGCTGCCCGTCTGAATCTATGCGCTCCCCGCCGCCTGAGGCGTCGCCACGACGCCCTTCAAACGCGCGAACACGATGATCCGTTGCGCGGCGCTGTAGAGGGGATTGCATGCCGAGAGCACGAGCCGCTCGTAGCCGACGTTCCTCGTCACCCAGAGCGCGGTCGGAAGGACGATCTGGTGGTACTGGACGAGGTAGGTGAAACGGCCGTAGGGCATCGTCAGGATGATCTGATCGCCGGGCTTCAGTGCGTCGATGTGGCGAAAGGGAGCCAGATAAGTCGTGCGGTGGCCGGCGATCGCGACCGTCTGGCCCAGTCCGGGAAATGCGGTCGCCGGATAGTGACCGGGCCCCTTCTCGAGACTCGCGGTGTCGGTGCCCTGGATGATGTCGTAGGAGACGCCGATCTTCGGGATCGAAATCGTTCCGATCGCGTCGCCGATCGACACCTGCCGCGCCTCGCGGCGTGCGAGGTACCTGATTCGCTGCTCGGTCGTGTTGAGATTGCCGATCGCATGGCGGTCCGCCGGCGACAGCGGCGCGCTGTGGTAATTGAGGTAGCGCTTGTTGATCTCGCTGCGCTTGACCAGTGCGATCACCGCGGTCACCGGCTCCTGCCAGAGAATCGTCACGCCGGCGTCGATTACCAGCAGCAGCCCGGTGATGATCAGCACCGAGGAGATGTCCCGGATCAAGCGCCGGGTGGTCGACCGTCGGCGGGTCCTCCGGGAACCCGCCGGCTCGAGCCAGCTCATCGCCAGGCCCTCCCCGCTCCCGCCGGCTCGAGCCAGCTCATCGCCACGCCTTCCCCGCTCCCAGCCGCGCCGGCCAAGGCGCCCTCCCTGCCCCGCCGATTCCGGCCACCTCACCCCCCGCTCCAGCCGACGCCGGCCAAGACCCCCTCCCCGCCCCCGCGAGCCCGCACTGCTCGAAGCAACTCATCGCCGCAGCGCCGACTCGGTCCCGCCGAGGGACCCTGGCCCGGCGTAGGTGATCGGACCCCGGACGGTGACCGCGGCCTTCTCGGGACGACGCGACCGTGCCTGCTGGACGGCCAGCACGATCACTGACACCACGCATCCGAGGACCACGCTCCACTCGAGCGCCGCCGCGATCCCGAAGTGGCCTCCCGCGAGTAACAAGACCGCCCCCCACGCCACTTGAAGGGGTGTCATCTCGAACGTCAGCGCGTAGTAGAGGACCACGAGCACCGGGAGCGCCAGCCCGATTGCCACGAACGTGAACAGGATCGCCGGGCGGGGCCTGCGCTCGGGATCGACGACCCAGATCCAGAGATGAAGCGCGGGGATCAGTAGCGCTGCCGCGAACGGATTCTCGACCCAGATCACGATCGCCGCCACGCACAGCACGAACAGCACTGCCGCGCCGCCTCCCGGATTGCTTGGCTGGCGGCGGCTGCGGGCGGCTTTCGGCTCGCCGCCGACGAGGCCGATCAACAGGGGCCGCAGGAACGCGAATGAGAGCACCAGCACGATCAGGACCGCGGCGAGAATCGCGGTTCCAGCGGCATGCAACGGGACGGCGCCGGCCAGCACCGGCCCCGGTGGGGCCACCTTGATCAGATTCACCAACATCAACGCCTCGACCAGCAGCACCGCGAGCACGAATGGCACCGCTGCGGCGAGCACCCAGAGCACCCAGCGTACGACCGGGTGGCCGCGACGGCGCACCCGAGCGATCGCGTCCAGGGTCGCGAGCAGGACCGGCAGAATCAGCGCCAGCACGAACACTCGCACCGCCCACTCGGGAACAACCATTTTCGAGAGCAGCAGATAGGCGGATGGACGGGGTATCGTGCCGCCCGACTCGAGCGCGCTGATCGTGCTCAGCACGGTCCGGCCGAGGTCGGTGATCTGCGTCGCGCCCTGCACCGGCTCGTCAGCGGCAGGGCCGCGCTCACCGGAGAGCGACAGCAGCACCGCGGGGTAGCCGTACACGCCGAACGGCCCCTGCTCGCCGATCGTCAGCGGCAGCGCGAGATGCGCGAACTGCCCGGCCAGGCTGGTACCGCCGGGGCCCAGCGAGGCCTGCGTAGACAGCGCCGCCGCGACCGTGTTGCGGAGCATTGGCGGCGCGACGCGCTGACCGTTGGACCACGGGACGACGATCGGATAGTGGACCTCGGAGCCGGCCAGGTCGCCGAGCACGATCACCGCGTCGACGGCGCCTGACAGGCTCGGCGCAAGTCGCAGTGATCCCGCCGCTCCGACCGAGCCGCTGGTCGAGACCAGCACCACCGAACGCTGCTGTGTTTCCCCTGAGAGCACCTGAGCGAGCTCGATCAGGGTCGCGGTGCCCGACAGATCGGCGGTCGCCGGCGATCCCAGCGCGTCCCGATGAGCGACGATCACGATGCTGCCTGGCTCGGAGCCGGTAAGCGTTCCGGTGACAGTTTCGAGAGTCCGCGTTCCCACCGCAGTTCGTGCTTTGAAGGTGTCTGTGGAAACGCTTAACCCGTTGGATCTGAAGGCACCGGCGACCTCGGAGGCGAGCGCGTCGTCGCCGTCGGATCCCGGTTGGCGCAGCGGGTAGTCGCCGGCGAGCCTGTTCATCGTCGAATACGCCGCGGACCCGTTGAACGCATCCGGCGCGAGCGTCGCACCAAGCGGTCCCTGCTGGTTCACGAACGAGAACGCGAGCACGATCACCGCCAGCCCGACGAGCACCAGCCCCGTTCGGTAGATGCGGGGATCTAGCATCGAGCAAGGAGCTTATCCGGCCCCATCACGGCAATGGGCTGCGCCGGACTACTCTTATCGCGCTCTTCGAGGGAATTTGCTGGCGCCGGGCTACTCTTCTCAAGCAAGGAAAGAAGGCTCCTTGTCCGATTGCTCAGCGCGCATCCTGCTCGTCGATGATGAGCAGTCGATTCAGACGCTGCTCTCCTATCCTCTGCGCAAGGAGGGCTATGAGGTGGTACAGGCCAGTGACGGCCGGGAGGCTCTAGAGCGCTTCGACGAGCAGCCGTTCGATCTCGTCGTCCTCGACCTGATGCTGCCTCGGATCGGCGGCCTCGAGGTATGTCGGCGGCTGCGCGGCCGCAGTTCCGTTCCGATCATCATGTTGACCGCTAAGTCCGAGGAAATCGACAAGGTGGTCGGGCTCGAGCTCGGCGCGGACGACTACATCACGAAGCCGTTTTCGCTGCGCGAATTCTCGAGCCGGATCAAGGCAGCCTTGAGACGCGCGGAGATGAGCCGGCCGGCCGAGACAGCTCCCGACGAGGCGCCGCTGCTGATTCGCGATCTGCGGATCGACTTTCCCAAGCGCACGGTTCGCGTACGCGGGTTCGAGAGCGAGCTGACATTCGTCGAGTTCGAGATCTTGTCCGCTCTCGCTCGCGCTCCTGGACGGGTGTTCACCCGGGACATGCTGCTGTCGCGGATCTGGGGCGACTCCGCCTACCGAGACCAGCGCACGATCGATGTCCACATCCGCCACCTGCGCGAAAAGCTCGAACGGGACCCGAAGGATCCCGAGTATCTGTTCACGGTGCGAGGGGTCGGCTATCGATTTCGCGACACCGAGCCCTAGCAGGAGCATGCCGTGAGGCTGTCGCTAGCCAACAAGCTCGCGCTGGTGTTCTTCGCGGTCACCTTGCTGGCGATCGCCGCGCTCTATATGTACGTGGCGCCCGGACTGCAGACGCGGTTGCTCGACGAGAAATTCCAAGCGCTCGCGAGCGCGGCCCGCAAGAACTCGCTTCCAGTCGCCAAGGCGGTCGAGAGCTCGGTGTCGTTGCGGGGCGTGAGAAGAGAGGTCGACGACGCCGCGCGAGACTCGGGCAATCGCGTCACCCTGCTGAGCGTGGCGCAGGTCCAGGGCGGGCTACAGGTCTCGCTCGAGGCCGACTCGAGCACGCCCGTTACGGCGCAAGCGCTCGGCTTCCCTGTGGCCTACGAGGCCGCGAGGACCGGCAAGCTGAGCACCGGAACCGAGTCGACCGGGGCCGGGAGCTTCGCCGAGGCCGCTTTCCCGTTTACCTACGCCGGCGGGATCGCGGTGGTCGTGTACTCGGCGTCGGTGTCCGATGTCGTGCGCAGCGTCGCGATCGTTCGGCACGAGATCCTGGTCGCCGGGGGCATCGCCCTTTTGCTGGGACTGGTCGGAAGCTATCTGGTGGCTCGAGCGCTGGCACGGCGCGTGAAGCGACTCGAGCGAGCGGCCGAGCAGGTCGCCGCAGGCGATTTTGGGCACCGAATCGCGGTCGACTCGACGGACGAGCTGGGGCAGCTGGCGGTCGCTTTCAACGACATGCAGCGCCAGCTGTTGCAACTCGAGCTCGCGCGCAAGAAGTTCATCGCCACCGCCTCACACGAGCTGCGCACGCCGATCTTCTCGCTCGGCGGTTTCGTTGAGCTGCTCGAGGACGACGACCTCGACGCGGAGACGCGCCGCCGCTTCCTCGATCAGCTCCGCCACCAGGTCGAGCGGCTGCGCAAGCTGTCGGTCGACCTGCTCGACCTCTCGAGGCTGGAATCGGGCTCGCTCGAGCTGCGGCCCGAGGAGGTCGATCTGAGCGAGCTGACACGGTCGGTTTCCGGCGAATTCGAGCCTGCCCTCGCTCAGCATGATTCGCAGCTGGAGTTGCGCTTGAATTCGCGCCGCATCACCGCCGTCTGTGATCCCGTGCGGGTCGCTCAGATCGTCCGGATCTTGGTCGACAACGCGCTGACGCACACGCCAACGGGAACCAGGATCGTGTTGATCGCGGGGTTCGACAACGGGCGCGTACAGCTGGCGGTGCGCGACGACGGCGAAGGGATCGATGACCAAGCGCTACCCCGAATCTTCGAGCCCTTCTACGCAGCCGATGACGCTCAGGGCTCGGGTCTGGGGCTGGCGATCGCGAGCGAGCTGGCCGAGCGGATGGCGGGTCGCCTATCGGTGCAGTCGGCGCCCGGAGACACTACGTTCACGCTCGAGATTCCCAGCTGAGCGGCGACCGTCCGCGTAAGAATGGTTGCTGATGGCCCGAGCCCCTGGTTCACCGAACGCCAACCGATCACTCGTACTCGAGCTCGCCAAGCGACTGCGTGAGCGGGTGCTTCCCGAGCTGGGGTCCCACGCCGGCCGGCGTGAAGAGGGCGACGGCGCCGGAGGAGACATCACCTTCGCCGTCGATGCACTTGCCGAAGCGGAACTGGACCAGTTCGTCGCCGAGCGCGCACCGGGGATGGCCTACTACTCGGAGGACCGCGGGTTGGTGGCAGCCGACGGCGCGGCACATGTGCTGATCGTCGATCCGATCGACGGCACCCGGCCGGCGATGGCGGGCCTCGAGTCCGCCTGCGTTTCCGTAGCGCTGGCGCCGCTCGGCGACGGCGAACCGACGATGGGCGACTTGGAACTGGGCTGCGTCGTCGAGATCAAGTCGGGCGATTGGTTCCTCGGCGAGCGAGGCATGGGGCTCGAGGCGAGCCGTCCGGTCAAGCTCAGCACCGCCAGCGAGCTTGACCGGATGTTCTGGAGCTACGGCTTCCGGGGTCGCCCTGCTCGCGCGACGATCGAGGTCCTCGGCGATCTGATCGACGCTTCGTCGGTGGGCGGCGGGACCTTCGAGCTGGGCTCCCAGGCGTTCGCGATGACCAGGATCGTGACCGGGCAACTGGATGCCGCGGTCGAGATCGGCTCGCGGATGATCGACGACGTTCCCGGAATCCGCGCGGCGTTCGAGCGCGTGGGCGGCGGGCGGGTGCTGAACAACTCGCCGTACGATCTCGCCGCTCCATGGCTGTGCTTGATCGAGGCCGGAGGGGTGATCACGGACGGCTGGGGCGCGCCGCTCGACTCCCGGCTGCTGCTCGGTTCGGGGCACGAGTTTCAGATCTCGTCGATTTCAGCCGCCAACCGGACGCTCCACCAGCAACTGCTGAGCGCGATCGATCGGGGGGTCGAACGGCTCAGGCGGCTACAGTCCTAGCGCTCTGTATATCGTCCGAACCTGCTCCGCAGTAACGGCCCCTCTCGATGCTCCAGCCCGTTTACGTCGCCAATAAGCACCTTTCCGATTACGCCAGCATCGTCGGGCGCTCGATGATCGACGAGATCCAGGAGCGCGCCGAGCGGCTGGCGGGAAAGCGGATCCTTCACGTCTCGGCGACTGCCTTCGGAGGCGGCGTCTCGGAGATTCTCTACACGCTCGTTCCGTTGATGATCGACATCGGCTTGGCGTGCGAGTGGCAGGTGATCTATGGGCGCGAGGAGTTCTTCAACGCGACCAAGGTCATGCACAACGCGCTGCAGGGCAATCCTCAGGACCTGACCGAGGAGCAGTGGGAGACCTGGCAGCACTACAACGAGATCAACGCCCGCGAGCTGTCCGAGGGGTGGGATGTCTGCATCGTGCACGACCCGCAGCCGGCCGCGCTCGCGTCACTGGTTCCGGACAAGGCGCGCTGCTGGGTGTGGCGATGTCACATCGATCTCTCGACGCCCAACGCGCCGACCCTGGAGCGACTGATCCCGACCCTGGATCCGTATCCGGCGGCCGTCTTTCACAGCCCTCAATACGTTCCGGCGCGGATGGATGGACGGGCGCGGATCTTCCCGCCGGCGATCGATCCCCTCGCGCCCAAGAACATGGCATTCTCTCCTGAAGATGCTCACTACATCTGCGAGCAGTTCGGGATCGATGTCGATCGCCCGCTCCTGTGTCAAATATCCCGGTTTGACCCGTGGAAGGATCCAATGGGAGTGATCGACGCTTACAGGATCGTCAAGGAGCAGCTGCCGGAAGCACAACTTGCGCTGGTCGGCTCGATGGCAACGGACGATCCCGAGGGCTGGGACTTCTTCAATGCCACGATCGCGCACGCCGACGGCGATCCCGATATCCACATCCTGAACAACCTCAATAACGTCGGCGCGATCGAGGTGAACGCATTCCAGTCACATTGCGATGTCGCGATCCAGAAGTCGACCCGCGAGGGGTTCGGGTTGACGGTCACCGAGGCAATCTGGAAGGCGCGGCCGTTCGTCGGCGGTGCGGTAGGTGGAATTCCGCTGCAGGTGACCGATGGCGAAACTGGATTCCTCGTCAAGACGGTCGATCAGTGCGCGGAACGCTCGCTCGAGATCCTGCAGGATCCGGGGCTTGGCAAGCGGCTTGGCCGGGCCGGCAAGGAGGCGGTCCGCCAGCGGTTCCTGACGCCCCGCTTGTTGCGCGACTGGCTGCGGCTGTTCGAGGAGCTTGGAGTGTGATGGCCGAGGCGCCGCTCGTACTTGTGTCCAACCGCGGACCGGTCACATTTGAGCCGGACGGCGGTATCCGCCGCGGAACCGGTGGTCTCGTGACCGCGCTGATCGGCTTGGCGACCCACCGGGAAGTGATCTGGATCGCTTCGGCGATGACCGATGAGGACGTCCGCGCCTCCGAGGAACACGACGGCCGGCCGTTCCCGGTCACGGCGCCCGGCGGCGCCGAGTACAACGTCAAGCTGGTCGCCTCAGACCCCGAAGCCTACGACCGCTTCTACAACATCATCGCCAACCCGATGCTGTGGTTCATCCAGCACTACCTGTGGGATCTGTCAAACGCCCCTGATATCAGGCGCAACGAGACCGAAGCGTTCGAGTTCGGGTACAACGCCGTCAACGAGGACCTCGCTCGGGCAGTCCTCGAGGAGATCGAGGGCGTCGAGAACCCGGTCGTGATGGTCCACGATTATCACCTCTACACGCTGCCGGGATTGATCCGGCAGGCCCGGCCCGACGCGTTCCTGCATCACTTCGTGCACATCCCCTGGAGCCAGTCGGATTTCTGGCGTGTGCTGCCGACGATGATCCGCGAGGACATCTACAAGGGGATTCTGGCGAACGACATCATCGGATTCCACACTCGCTCCTACAGGCGCAATTTCCTGCAGTGTTGCGAGGACCTGCTCGGGCTCGAGGTGGATTTTGAGCGCGGCGTCGTCCAGCGCGAGGATCGCGAGGTTTGGGTACGGGCATATCCGCTCCCGATCGATCCACACGCGGTCGAGGAAGCTGCGGCACGACCGCGCACCCACGAATTTGAGCGCGAGCTGCTGAGCCGTCGGCGTGATCACCTGATTCTCCGCGTCGACCGCGCGGACTTGAGCAAGAACGTTTTGCGGGGGTTCAGCGCATTCGACGTGTTCCTCGAGCAACATCCCGAGTTTCGCGAGAAGGTCACTTTCATCGCGCAGCTGATGCCGTCGCGAACCGACATCCCCGAATACGCGGAATACCTGGAACGGATCGAGGCGGTGGTCGCAGTCGTCAACCACCGCCACGGATCGCCCGACTGGATGCCGATCCAGCTGAAGCTCCGGGACGACCTCGAGGAGGCTGTCGCGGCCTACAAGCACTATGACGTGCTGATTGTCAACGCGATGTTCGATGGCATGAACCTCGTCGCCAAGGAGGGCCCGATGGTCAACGAGCGCGCCGGCGCCTCGATCTTGTCGGAGAACACGGGAGCTCACGAGGAGCTGGCGGAATACGCGCTGTCGGTCAACCCCTTCGATATCCAGGCGCTTGCCGACTCGATTCATGCGGCGCTGACGATGCCCGAGGCCGAGCGCCGGCGCCGGCATGAAGGGCTGAAGTCGATCGTGAACGCGCGCAACCCAGGGGACTGGATCGACGAGCAGCTGGCTGATATCCGCAAGAAGGAGCCCTCAAGCGACTAGCGCTCGCGCTCGAGCCTGCGAGGCGAGGCGGTCGCCTAACAGCCGCTATAGTCGCCTACCGGCCCGGTTGGCCCCTCCGCCATGCCTGAACAATCTCCGATCTACGACCTGATGCTGCTCGTTTCGACCAGCGCTCCCGACGAGCGCCGGGCGAAGATCCTGGCCGACGTTGAGACCGCGATCGCGAGCGGCGGCGGGTCGATCGAGCGCAACGACGATTGGGGCGTTCGCCGGATGAGCTACCGGATCGCACATCAGCCTGAGGCCGAATATCACCTGCTCCAGTTCACCGGCCCGCCGTCTCTACTCGAGACACTGAACCACTCGCTCCGGATTACCGACGGGGTGCTTCGATTCCGGGTCATCAAGGTCGTGCCGGGAACGCCACCGGCGCCCGATTCGGCTCCGCCGGTCGTCGCGGGCGCGACCGCGGGCCCGGCCGCCGGTACGTCGGCAGCCGACGAGTAGCCATCCGTCTGGTGGCCGGGGCAGCCCCGGCGATCAGCGCGCGCTATTAAGCGGCCGGGCGCCCATGGGGGCGCGCGCGTGCACCGTTAGGCGGCCCGGGCACCCGTACGGCCGCGCCGCTGCACCTCCGCGCGCACCAGCGGGGCGACCTCGGTCCCGAACAGCTCGATCGAGCGCATCACATCACTGTGGGCGACCGCGCCTACGCTCATCTGCCCGATGTAGCGCTGGTTACCGAACAGCTGATGCTCGAACAGAATCTTCTCGGCCACCTGTTCGGGCGAGCCGACGGCGAGGGCTCCGCGAGGGGAGCGCAACGCATCGTACTGTTGCCGGCCGGCCGGCGGCCACCCGCGCTCGCGGCCGATCCGGTTCATCATCGCCAGGTAAGAGGGGGCAAACGCCGCATCAGCCCGCTCGGAGCGCTCCGCGACGAAGGCGTGCGTGTTGATCGCGATCCGGGCTCGCGCTGAATCGTGGCCGGCGGCGCCCAGCGCCTCGCGATACAGCTCGATCAGCGGAGCGAACTGCTCCGGCTGACCGCCGATTATGGCCACGGTGAGAGGCAGCCCGAGTGTTCCAGCGCGAACCACCGACTGAGGCGTCCCGCCGACGGCGATCCAGATCGGCAGCTCGGACTGGACCGGCCGCGGCCACACCCCCGCGTCCTCGAGCGGTGCGCGATGAGCGCCCGACCAGCTCACGTATGTCGACTCGCGGATCTCCAACAGCAACTTGAGCTTCTCTGCGAACAGCTCGTCGTAGTCGTCGAGGTCGTAGCCGAACAGTGGGAACGATTCGATGAACGAGCCACGCCCGGCCATGATCTCGGCGCGCCCGCCCGAGATCAGATCGACCTGCGCGAATTGCTGGAACACGCGCACCGGGTCATCGGAGCTCAGCACCGTAACGGCACTCGACAGCCGAATCCGCTCGGTCCTCGCGGCGATCGCGGCAAGCGCCACGGCCGGAGCGGAGACCAGAAAGTCAGCTCGGTGATGCTCGCCGACCGCGAACACGTCGAGCCCAAGCTGGTCGGCCAGCGTGGCCTCCTCGAGCAGATCGCGCATCCGTTGCTCGGGCGAGACGCCCGAGGAGAGGTCCGCGAAGGTGGCGAGTCCGAGCTCCATGTGACCGAGCATAGCAGGTAGTTGTGCAGACAACTACCGGGGTGCCCACGGCTGCGAGGCGCTCGAGGGCTTGCGCGGCGCGCTCACGGCGACGGACGGCCTCAGGCCGCGCGGATGGCCTCGCGCCGGGGGCGAGCGCTCGCTAGGAAGTCGCGTCGACGAGCGTCTTTGCTCGCTGACGCTCCGGGGTGATGCGAACCACGTTCCAAGCCAGCCCGAGCCGGCTCATGAGAGAGATGATCAGTCCCGAAGGATCAATCTCCCAAGGACGCAGGCCATGGTACGCCGAGCGAGGGAACGCATGATGGTTGTGATGCCAGGATTCGCCGAGCGAGAACAGTGCCAGCCAGCTGACGTTGGTCGAGTAGTCGTCGATGGCAAAGCGGCGACTACCGAAGAAGTGGCATACGGAGTTGACCGACCAGGTGATGTGGTGGACGAAGAAGATCCGCACCAGCCCTCCCCAGACAAGGCCGCGCAGCGCGCCATCCAGGGTGAATCCGTGCAGGACGAAGCCGGCGAGCGTCGGGATCAGCAGCGAGAGCAGCGCGAGCAGCGGAAACCGTCGCCCGATCCGTCGCATCCCAGGATCGTCATAGAGCTCGGACGCGTACCGCTTCCAGTCCGCCTGCCCTTGGGTCTCCATCAGCCAGCCCACGTGTGCGTGCCAGAGACCAGCGAGCCCGCTGCCGTGCCCAACATGAGGGCTATGGGGATCGCCCTCACGATCTGTGTGGGCATGGTGCTTGCGGTGGTCGGCCACCCAGTCGAGAACCGAGCCTTGCAGCGACAGCGACCCGAGTACCGCAAACACTCGCTCCAGCCAGGGGTAGGTCTGGAAGGCGCGATGGGTCAGCAGCCGGTGAAAGCCGACGGTGACGCCGACGGCCGTTAGCAAGTACATCGCGGCGAGGATTGCGAGATCGATCGCGTCGACCGCTCGGTTCCAGAGCAGCACGATCGCGATCAGCACGCCGACGAACGGAACGACGACGCCGAGTAGGTTGGCGGTGCGCTCGGTGCGGGTCATGGCTGCAGGATCTCACGCTTTCGCATAGATTTCTTCGTTTGATTCCCGCGTTGGAGGTGACAAAACTCGTTCGTCAGGCACAAATTTGAACCTGAGGCCCGACGGGGCCGTGGCACCCCGCCTATCCCAGCGACATGTGCTCGTAGCCGAGATACAGCCGGGCCGCCCAGGAGACCGGATCCCGGGCGAAATACCGCTGCAGAGCGTCCTGGTGCAGCGCGTCATCGAGCGCCGCCATGATCATCGACTGGTCGAGCACCAGTCGCCGGTGTCCGATCGCGCCGGTCTTCGGGTTGACCGCGTCGTAGAAGCCGCCGCCTGAGCTGTAGATGCCGGGGTAGTCGGCTCGTAGCGCGGCGATGTTCGCGTATGCCTGCTGTGGCAGCACCGGCAAGGCGATCACCGAGGCATGCGGGGTGACGGCGTCCTCGGTCGCGCAGGTGGTGCACTGGGACAAGCCCTCGCCCGGCGGGAACGCCAGCCCCTCGACGCCGAAGCCGCCGTAATTGCCGCTGTCGTCGGGAGTGCTCGATGGCGACAGGCCCCAAACCGGATAGTGCAGCACCTGGGTCGCGTACTTGGCCTGAACCACGGCCCAGCGCCGGTCGTCAAGACCGAAGCTCTGCGGTCCCCAGCTGGTCTCCGGCACGACCAAGTTGGCCATCAAGCCCTCGAACATCCCCCCCGCCCAGGTGGGGACGAACGTCAGCGAGGTGCCAGGGTAGGTGTAGTGCCCCTCCCAGACGTTGAACCGCTGGCCCGATTGGGGATCGGTGTATGTCTGCCAGTAGCCGCCTACCGGCCACTGGCCTTGCGAGGAGAAGTCCGGATCGCTTGGACACTGCTTGGGAGGCAGCGTTCGCCAGGTTCGCCACCAGACGTTCCCGGGCATCTGCCGCAGGCCCATGCCGATGTAGATCGCGATCCGCGGATCGCTGTATAGGGCGCCGTTGTGGTAGCCGGCAGGCCCCTGGTCGACGTAGTAGCCGCCGTACATCTGGCCGGTCGCCGGATCGCCGGGGAGCGCGGCATTCGTGTTGCACGCAGTCTCGGCCCGGCCGTCGTAGAAGATCCCGAAGTTCATCGAGCCGAGCAGACGATCGACCAGGCCTCGCAGCCGAGGCAGCGCCTGCCGGACCTCGATCAGACCGGAGGCATACCAGCCGTTGTCGACCGCCGAAAGGAACCAGCAGTTGTCCTGGCTCGGCGCCGTCTCGGGGCAGTCGCCCTGCCCGGGGTTTGACAGCACTTCGCCGTTGCCCGTGTCGTACCACTGGTAGAGGAAGCCGTCGTAGCGTTTGATCGAGGCAACCTCGTTCAGGGTTGCGGCGACCATCGACTGCGCCCGCGCCGTTCCGATCAGGCGCAGATCGCGCGCCGCGACCACCGCCCACAGGTACACTCCGATGTTGGCGGCGGAGGTGTACGTGCCGCGCGTGGAACCCGGCCCGAGGTTGTCCAGCGGCAGGTGCGTGTTCGGGTCCAGATCGGCCGAATAGAACTTCCAGGTGGCCCTGGCGATCTGCTTCAGCACCGAGCGCTGCTTGCCACTGAGGGAAGTTCCGCGGGTGTCGGCCGCGGCCGTGCGCGGCAGCGCGAGCGCAATCGCCGCGGCGCACGCCGCCGCCATCAGCGCGACGGCGGTCAGGCCTCGCAGGCGGACCGAGCGGCATTCGAACAACATCGGCCTAGTCGGTCGTGAACGTCGAATGCAGACCGCCGTCCGAACTGTCACCGACCCACACATCGAACGGACCCGGCTCGAGCGTGAACTGTCCCTGCGCGTTGTAGAAACCGAGATTCTGTGGCCCGAGCGCGAAGCTAACGGTGCGCGACTGACCGGGAGCGAGCGTCACCCGCTGGAACCCCTCGAGCTTGCGCACCGGCTGGAGAATGCTCGTATCGCTCTCGTGGAGGTAGAGCTGCACGACGTCATCGCCGGCCACCGAGCCGGTGTTCTTGATTTGCGCGATGGCGGTCAGTGTCCCGCTCCGAGGAAGCGTGGTCCGAGACAGGTGCAAATTCGAGATCGAGAAGGTGGTGTAGGAGAGCCCGTACCCGAAGGGATACTGCGGCGTATTCGGCACGTCCAGATACTTCGACGTGTACTTGTTGTTGGGATCGAACGGCCTGCCGGTCGGGAGCTCGTTGTAGGAGATCGGGATTTGCCCGACGTCGCGCGGGAACGACATCGGGAGCTTGCCGCCGGGATCAACCTTCCCAAACAGGGCATCCGCGACCGCGTCGCCTCCCTCGGTGCCCGGGAACCATGCCTCGATCAATCCCGGCGCGTTGTCGGCAAGCCAGGGAATGGTGAGCGGCCGGCCGTTCATCAGGACCACCACGTAGGGCTTTCCGGTCGCGGCGATCGCCTGCACCAGCGCGAGCTGATCGCCGGGCAGGCCGATCATGCTCCGCGAGGAAGCTTCACCAGTGTCGGCCGCGGGCTCGCCGACGACCACCACCGTGGCGTCCGCGCCCTGGGCTGCGCTGACCGCCGCGCTGAAGCCGGTGGTGCTGGTGCAGTTGGCATCGCACCCCTGCGCGTAGTTGACGGTGGCACCCGGGAGGGCCGACTTGATCCCGTCGAGCACCGACACGACCTTTCCCTGGGTGATGTCGTAGCCGATCGGGACGTCAGGACCGAGCTGATCGCTGGGGTCGTCGGCCAGCGGGCCGACAACCGCGAGCGAGTGCAGGCTCGAGCTCAGTGGCAGTGCATGGTCGTTGTCGTTGAGCAACACCATCGACTTGTCCGCAGATGTCCGCGCCGCCGCAAGGTTTGCTGGTGTCAGCTCCGCATGCTGGACTCGCGTGGGATTCGTATAGGGATGGGCGAACATGCCCGCGAGGTACTTGAGCGTCAACACGTGCCGGACCGCGTTGTTGAGCTGGGCCATCGTGACCTTTCCCGAAGCGAGCAGCTGCGGGCCGTAGTTTGCATAGGTCGAGTATTCGCTCGTCGAACCGACCGTGACCGCCATTTCGATGTCGACGCCGGCCGTCAATGCCAACCGCGCCGCGTCGGCCCCGTTCGCCGCGAAGCCGAAGGCCTCCAGTTCCTGCACCGCCTGGTAGTCGCTGACGACCGTCCCGCCAAAGCCCCACTCCTGACGCAGGATCGTCTGCAATGTGTACGGGTTGGCGGTGTTGGGGACTCCGTTGAGTGAATTGAACGAGCTCATCACGCTCGCCACGCCCGCATCGACCGCGGCCTTGTACGGCGGCAAGTAGTCGTTGAACAGTTGCTGGGTCGACATGTCGACCGTGTTGTATTCCCGACCCGCGACCGGGGCGCCGTAGGCGGCGAAGTGCTTGACGGTCGCGGCCATCTTGTTTGCGGCGCCGAAGTTGCTGCCCTGGTAGCCGCGCACCTTCGCCGCGGCGATCGCGGAGCCGAGATATGGATCCTCACCGGCCCCCTCGACCACGCGGCCCCAGCGCGGATCGCGGCTGATGTCGACCATCGGGTTGAAGGTCCATTTCAGCCCGTCGGCGGTCGCTTCGGCCGCCGACACGGACTCATCATCCTGGACCGTTCCGGGCTCCCAGGTGGACGCCTCGCCGATCGGTACCGGAAACAACGTCTTGTAGCCGTGGATCACGTCGAGGCTGAAGATCAGCGGGATGTGCAGCGGCGACTGCAGGGCAGCCTGCTGTACCTGGTTGATGTTGTTGACGCCGGTGAGGTCGAGGACCGAGCCGATCTCGCCGTTCTTGGCCCAGGTCAACAAATCGCCGGGGGTGCCGTTCGGGCCGTTCGGTCCGGCCATCTCGAGTTGCCCGAATTTCTCGGCGACGGTCATCCGCGCGAGCAGCGCGCTGACCTTCGCGTTGATCGTGCGCTGAGTGAGCGGTTGCTGGCCGGCGCTCGCGCTGGTCCGCGAGAGCGTGGTGCTCGCCGCCGTGGACGGGGTCGAGCGCGAAATGATGAGCACCGCGATCGCGGCCACGAACAAAGCCAATCCCGCGCCGAACCACAGGCGACGCTTCGGCGCGGCGAACGCCGCCCGGACAACCCGATCCGCCATCTTCCTCTCCTCTTCCCGCTGCCTCGCGACGGCGACGAAATACCCGTGTCGGTCAGCGCTCAAACCCGGATTTCATTCAGCCCTACGGCGGCGCCATCGGCGGCCGTCGGTCCAGGATGATCTGCAGGACCCGTTTCGCCGTACACCTGTTGGACCCAAGCCATGTTCAGATCGAGCCGCCGCAGCGACCTTCGCAACCTCGCCGACGAGGATCTGATGCAGCTCGTCCGCGACGGCGACGCGCGGGCGTTCGAGGTGATTTTCGATCGACACGCAAACGCCGCCTTCTCGCTCGCCTACCGGATGTGTGGCCGCCGGGCAATCGCCGAGGAGGTTGTCCAGGAAACGTTTCTGTCACTGTGGCGCAGCGGGGCCCGGTACGACCGGGCACGAGGGAGCGTCCGCTCCTTGGTGCTCAGCGTGGTGCGCAACCGGGCGATCGACGCGTTCCGAAGGACCGCCATCAGGGACAGGCGCGATATCTCCGATCACGGGGCGGCGCAGCTTCTGGCCTCGCCCGAGCTGACCGATAAGGAGGTCGAGCGTCGCGACGATGCGCGGCTCGTCCGCGGCGCGCTCCAGGAGCTGCCCGCCGACCAGCGGCAGGTGATCGAGCTTGCATACTTCGGTGGGTTCACCCATATGCAGATCGCGGAAATGCTCGATCTTCCGCCGGGAACGGTGAAAGGGCGGATGCGCCTCGGGTTGGCGAAGTTGCGGTCCGCGCTTGGCGATCTGACGGGAGCCATGGCATGAGCTCGGAGGATTCGATGTCGCGCAATCACGATCGCAGCAGCGACGCAGCGGCGTATGCGCTCGGCGCACTGCAGCCGGCCGAGGCGGAGGCCTTCCGTCGCCATCTGGCCGAGTGCGCAAGCTGCCGCGACGAGCTCGCGCAGTTCCAGCACGCCGCCGACTCGTTGCCGCTGAGCGCTCCCCAACTCGAGGCGCCGCGAGAACTGCGACAGCGAGTCATGGCCCAGGTCAAAGCCGAGCCACGAGCCTCGGCAGCGCCGCGACGCAAGCGCCCGTTGATCCGCCCGGCAGCCCTCGCCGCGGTGTTGACCGTGGCGGCGCTCGCTGTAGTTGGCGGGATCGAGCTGTCGTCCGGAGGCTCGAGCGCCGCGCGCGTGATCTCGGCGAAGGTGGGTGACGCCCAGCTAAGGGTCAGCGGCGACCGTGGCGAGCTCGTGGTGCAGAGGCTGAGTCCTCCGCCCGTCGGCCGGATCTACGAGTTGTGGATCGAGCGCGGCGCGCAAGCCCCCGCTCCGAGCACGCTGTTCAGCGTCACCTCCAGGCATACGGCTCTCGTCGGCATTCCCGGCAGCCTGCACGGGGTCAGCGCCGTGCTGGTCACGCAAGAGCCCGCTGGGGGGACCCTCGCGCCGACGCAGACGCCGGTGATCGTCACCCGGCTGAGCTGAGCTGCGCACACGCGTCGCGGATTCGCTTCGCCGGAGAACATCTCAGCCACAACCTCGTTCCGTTTTTCGCCATTTTCCGGGGACGCTCAGCGTTGCCATCTGCGCCCGGCATAGACTCGGTTCCAGCTTTCAAGCGATCTGAGAGGAGCCGCGACGATGAACATCAACAGAGTCGTGCTGACCGGAAACTTGACCAGAGATCCCGAGGTGCGGTCCACCCCGAATGGGTTGACGATCTGCAAGCTCGGCATCGCGTGCAACACACGCAAGAAGAACAGCAGCACCGGCGCGTGGGAGGAGAAGCCAAACTTCTTCCGTGTCACCGTGTTCGGCGCGCAGGCCGAGAACTGCGGCCAGTACCTGCGCAAGGGCCGTCCGGTTGCGATCGATGGGCGTCTGGAGTGGAGCTCTTGGGAGAGCGACGGACAGAAGCGCGAATCGATCGATATCATCGCTGATTCCGTGCAGTTCCTGGGCGGGCGCGATGACGCTGGAAACGGGAACGGGTTCTCCAGCAGCGCGCGCGCGGCGGAGAGCGACGTGCCGATTGATACCGGCGACTTCGAGGCCGCCCCGGTCGCTGCCGGAGCCGCTGCCGATGACGACATTCCGTTCTGAGGCGACGGGACTGGAGAAAAAGCTAGCTAGAGTGGTTTTCCGTGGCAAAGCAACGCAGACGGCCGGTACGCCGGCGCGATCGAAAGGGTGGTCCGACAACAGGTCGTCGGAAGCCGTGCCCTTACTGTCGCGAGAAGATCGACCAAGTTGATTACAAGGACATCTCGCTGCTGCGCCGGTTCGTCTCTGAGCGCGGGAAGATCCGCTCGCGCAGGATCACCGGCGCCTGCCGGCGTCATCAGAGCCAGGTCGCGCGCGCGGTCAAGCGTGCACGGGAGCTCGCCCTGCTGCCGTACGTAGCCGAGGGCGGTGGCGGTACCGGTCGAGGCGCGGACCGCGACCGGTAACGGGAGATAGCAGCTGTGGCGCGGGCGATTCTGCTCCAAGACGTTGATCCGCTGGGCGAGCGCGGCACGGTGGTCGATGTGTCGCCCGGCTACCTACGCAATTACCTGCTGCCGCGCAAGCTTGCCGAGCCGGCCACCGACGCGTCGGTCCGAGCCGCCGTCAAGCGCCGAGAGGACAGCGAGCGGGCCGAGCGAGAGGCGGAGGAACGCGCTCGAGAGAATGCGGCAACGCTGGGCCGAACCGTGCTGACGATTGCGCAGCAGGCGGGCGACGACGGGCGGCTGTTCGGATCGGTCACCACCCAGGACATCGCCGACGCGATCCGGGATGCCCGTGGAATCAAGGTCGATCGCCGCAAGATCTATCTCGATGAGCCGATCAGGCACGTGGGGACGTACATGGTCGTGGTGGAGGTCACCGACGACGTGACCGCCACGGTCAAGACGATGGTCGTAGCGGCATAGCGGCTCGCGGCGTGGCGGCTCGCGGCGTGGCGGCTCGCGGCATAGCGGCTTGCGCGCAGTCGACGGCGGTCGGTAGATAGCTCCCGCCAGACGCCAGTTATCTACCACGCCCACTCCGGCCAGCGGCCGCCGGGCTCGCGCTCCTCGGGCGGCCCCGGTCCGCCGGGCGTCACGCCTCGCGAAGATCCATCCGCCGGTCGTGTCCGTCCAGGCCGAGCTCATCGCACATCTCGGTGAGACGCGAGACGGTTCGCTCGGTGACCTGCTCGCACAGCGCCTGCCTGTCGAGGATGTTGGTGGTGATCACGATCGAGCGCTGGTCCTCGTAGCGGGCATTGACGATCGAGTAGAGCTCTTCGAGTACCCAGTCGGTCGTCCGCTCTGCGCCGACGTCGTCGATATGCAGCAGGTCGACGGCCGTGAGGCGATCGAGCAGTTCGACGTGCGAGCGCTCAGCCCGATGGGTGTCGCGGATTTCGTTCAGCAGCCGGGGAAGCGAGTAGATCGCTACCGAGCGGCCGGCCTTGAGCGCGGCCTTCGAGACGAGCATCGCGAGCGTCGTCTTGCCGGTCCCGACCGGGCCCATGAACCACAGCCCGCGGCCGCTGTCGAGCTTTTGATCGATCGTGTCCGCGAACCGGCGGGCGGCGGTCACGATCTGCGCGTCGATCTCGGTCACGGGCGGTCGGTCGAAAGCCACGTCGCGGTACCGGCGCGGGATCACCGCCGACAGGCTGTGGGCCTTGGCCAGCGCGACGCGCTGTGGGCGGCACTGGCAGTTGTAGGCGGTGTTGGTCTCCTCTTCGTAGAGGAACCCAGAGCCGTCGCAGAGGTCGAACGGGCAGCGCCCCTGCGGCCCTCTAAGCACGCCCGAGCCAAGCGCTTGCGAAGGCGCGCCGCTGCTCACGCGGCAAACCTCTCGCCGGCGTAGTTGGAGAACTTCGGGTACTCCTTCTGGAAGGTCAGCACCACGTCGCCGACCGGGCCGTTGCGGTGCTTGGCGATGATGATGTCTGCCTCTCCCGGGCGCTCGGAGTCCTTGTCGTAGTACTCCTCGCGATAGATGAACATCACCAGATCGGCGTCTTGCTCGATCGCGCCCGACTCGCGCAGGTCCGAGAGCAGCGGCTTCTTGTCTCCACCGCGCTGCTCGACCGCCCGGCTCAGCTGAGAGAGCGCGATCACGGGCACGCCGAGCTCGCGGGCGAGGCCCTTGAGGCCCCGGGAGATCTGTGCCACCTGTTCCACCCGGCTGTCCACACGGCCCTCATGGCGCATCAGCTGCAGGTAGTCGACGATGATCAGCCCCAGCCCTCCCTCGAGCTGGTGGTGGAGCCGGCGGCTCTTGGCGCGCACCTCGAGGACGCCGGTGTCGCTCGAGTCGTCGACGAACAGCGGCGCTTGCGCGAGCCTCTGGCAGGCCTCGAGAATCTTCGGCCAGCGATGCTCCGGGACCCGGCCGCGGCGCAGGTCGTCGCCCTTGATCCTCGACTGCGAAGCGACGAACCGCTGGGCCAGCTCGGATTCGGACATCTCGAGCGAGAACAGCGCCACGGGATGTCCCCCGAGGACCGCGTTCTCGGCGATGTTGCAGACCAGGGCCGACTTCCCCATCGACGGACGCGCGGCGACCACGATCAAGTTTCCCTGCTGAAAGCCGCCCGTCTTCTCATCGAGGTCCTTGAAGCCCGACGGGGTGCCGGTGAGCGCGGTCTTCGCGACCGACAGGCGGTGGAGCTTGTCGGTCTCCTCGTGGAGGATGTCCGCGATCGTGCGGATCTTCTTCTGGCGCTCGTCATGGGCGACCTCGAGCATCGACCGCTCGGCCCGCTCCACCAGCTCGGGGGCGGGAGCCTCGCGGGAAAGGACGCTCGCCTGGATCTCGTATGAGGCAGTCAAGAGCGCCCGCATCTGGGCGTGCTCGCGGACGATCCGGCCGTAGTCACGCGCGTGGCCGGCGGCCGGAACCCACCCGGCCAGCTCCTCGATCGCCTCAGATCCCCCGACGTCCTCCAGCTTCGCCCGCTGGCGCAGCGTCTCGGCGACGGTCAGATGGTCAATCTTGCGATCGCTCTCGGAGAGTTCGATCATCGCGCCGAACACCGTCCCGTGCTGCTCGCGATAGAAGTGCTCGGGGCGCAGTTGCTCCTCGACCAGCAGCGCGTGCAGGTGACGCTCATCGAGGAGGACGGCGCCCAGAACCGACTTCTCGGCCTCGAGGTTGTGCGGTGGCACAGCGATGTTCGAGACGGCGCTCATGACCGGTCCCGAGTCTAGGTTCGAGGGAGGCGGCAGCGTGGGGATCGATCCCGCAACCAGCGAGAAGTGAGCGCCAGCCACGTCCGGCGGCCTCGCGCCGGGAGGAGCCGCCGTACACTCAGATTGCGGATGCCCGGAATCGTGATCGTAGGTGCCCAATGGGGCGACGAAGGAAAAGGGAAGGTGACTGACCTGCTGGCGGAGCGGGCCGATGCGGTGGTGCGCTTTCAGGGAGGCAACAACGCGGGTCACACGATCGTCCGCGACGGCAAGACCTGGAAGCTGCACCTGATCCCGTCCGGGATCCTTCACCCCGGCAAGCTCTGCGTGATCGGCAACGGCGTGGTGATCGATCCCAAGGTGCTGACCGACGAGCTCGACGAGCTGACTCGCCGCGGCGTCGACACGACCGGCCTGCGGGTGTCGGCGAATGCGCACCTGATCATGCCCTACCACCTGATGCTGGACCAAGCGGGCGAGGCAAGGCTCGGCAAGCTGCAGATCGGGACCACGCGGCGAGGGATCGGCCCCTGCTATGCGGACAAGGCCGCGCGGCTAGGGATCCGGGTGCAGGACCTGCTCGACGAGAAGATCCTGAAGAAGAAGATCATCACCGCGCTCGAGCCAAAGCGGTTGTCACTGCGGCCGTTTGCCAAGGATCCCCAGCTGGACCTGCAGACGATGACCGAGGAGTACCTGACCTACGGGCACCGAATCGAGCGCTACATCCACGACACCAGCCGGCTCGTGCTCGAGCGGCTCGACCAGGGCGACGTGGTGCTGTTCGAGGGGGCCCAGGGCGCCCTGCTCGACATCGATCACGGCACGTATCCGTTTGTGACCTCATCGAATCCGGTCGCCGGCGCCGCGTGCATCGGCGCCGGCGTCGGGCCCAAGGACATCGACGAGGTGTGGGGCGTCACGAAGGCTTACGTGACGCGCGTGGGCGCGGGGCCGTTCCCGACCGAGGTGGACGGCGCGATGGGAGACGAGATCCGCGAGCGTGGAGGCGAGTATGGAACGACGACGGGACGAGCGCGACGGGTCGGCTGGCTCGATCTCGTGGCGCTGCGTTACGCGGCGCGAATCAATTCGCTGACCGGGCTGGCGGTCACCAAGCTCGACGTGTTGTCCGGATTCGAGAAGCTCTCCGTGTGCACGAGCTACCGCAGCGCCGAGGGTGCGGTGCTCGACTACTTCCCCTACCACCAGACGGTCCTGCACCATTCCGTCGGCCAGTACGAGGAGCTTCCGGGATGGTCAGAGGACGTCAGCGAGTGCCGGAGCGAGTCGGACTTGCCGGCCGCCGCGCGCGACTACCTGCAGTATCTGTCCGAGTTCGTCGGGGTTCCGATCGTGCTGGTGGGCGTTGGCCCCGGCCGCGATCAGGTGCTGTGGACGCGGCCGAGCGAGTGGGCCGCGGGAACCCCCGCCGGAACCGCGGCGTGAGCAGGATTGCCGGGGCTCTGCCGCGAGCACCGCGAGCAGGTGGCGCTGTGTATCGCCGCACCGGACGTGGACGATCCTAGTGACGCTATAGGGCATCAGGATCGTCCAGGTCCGCTGGGCCCGGCGATACAAAGCGCGCCCCGGCCCCGGCCCGCGAGGCAGAGCGCCTACGCTTCTGATTGCGATCGCGAGGGGTGCCCGACCCCGGGCCACGGAGCCAGCACCAGCACCAGGCGAGAATCCTTCCGCGCGCTGACCGTGCGCCGTTCGTTCGGCTCGAAATGCGCCAATGAGCCGGGCCCGGCGGTAACCGTCTCCCCCGCGTGGGAAATCTCGATCTCGCCATCGGCCACCAGCAGGTAGGCCCGCTCGTGAACCTGGTGCTCCTGTAGCTCACCGCCCGCGGGAAGATGGATCGCGATCGCCCGCGTCTCGTCATCCGAGCGCAGCACCTGCGGCCGGTGGGGTTCGATCGTCAGTGAACGGATGTCCCAGGTCTCCATTGTTCTCCTCGGGTCGGGGCGGGCGCGTGCGGTGACGCGAGCATCGGCGGGCTGTAAGTGCTACACGATCTGCGGCCCGCGCGCCGACGGCCCGGGATCGCTGCTGCGCGCGACCTCAGCGCCACCGCTCAATCAGATCCTCCTCCGGCACCTCCCCGACCACCCGCGCCGGCACTCCCATTACGACCGCGCGATCTGGCACATCGCGGGTGACGACCGCGCCTGCGGCCACGAACGCCTCCGCTCCGATCACGACGCCTGGCACCAATACCGCGCCGCCGCCAACCCGGCAGCCCCGCTTGAACACCGGACCTTGCAGCGACTCGCCTGCCCCGTGCCTGCCCATCGTGTGGTCGTTGGTGGTGGTGACACCGGGACCGAGGAACACGTCGTCCTCGACCACGGACCACGCCGTCAGGTAGACGTCTGTCTGGATCAGCACCCGCTCTCCGACGCGGGCGCTGAAGTCGACCGAGGAGCCGCGCCCGATCACCGAGTGCGCGCCGACGCTCGCTCGCTCGCGCACCTGAGCTTGATCGCCGATGATCGCGCCGGTGCCGATCTCGGCGCCGGCGTAGAGAATCGCGCCCGAGCAGATCGTCACGCCGGCTCGTATGAGCAGCGGCCCTGGGTCGCCCCCGGCGGCGGTCGATCCGGGGCGCAGGCGCGGCCACTTGCCGAGCAGCGCACCCTCCTCGACGATGCAGTCCTCGCCGAGCTCGGTTGCCGAGCGGACAACCGTGCCGGCCCCGATCCAGACTCCCCGGCCGACCCGCGCGCCGGCGTAGATCACCGCGCCGGGCTCGACCTCGACCTCCGCCCCGAGCTGCGCACCGAGGGCGACGAGCACTTCCGGGGCAACCGCGACGGGCTCCTCGCCGGCGGGACCGCCTTCCCCGGCGAGACCGCTCTCCCCGCCAGAGCCGCCCTGCCCGCCGAACGGAGGTCGCTCAACCACGGCGAGCGCTCTCCGAGGGCGCTCGCCGCAGCAGCTGGTCAGCCCGGTGCGCGACGGCCTGCGGCCTGTCACCGCGACCCTGATCGAGGGAGCGCTGGAGCGCCTCGAGCACGCGGACCACGCGCAGGCCGCTCGCGCCACCCGAGCGGGGCTGCGAGCCCCGCCGGATCGACTCGAGAAACTGCTCGCACTCCACCCGCAACGGCTCGACGTTGGCGATCCGGAGAAAGCGGATCTCGCCCGAGCGGGTGATGTACTCGCCGTAGCCGCGCGCGTCCTCGTCGAATCCCTTGTCGTACACGGCCACCTTGCCCTCGAGCGCCATGTCGTCGAAGGTGGCCATCCGTCGAGAGCCGACGACCGTGAACCGGCGCTCCTTGTGAGGATCGAGCCAGGACAGGTGCAGATGCGCGCTCAGCCCGGAGGGGAACCGCAAGAAGCAGAACACCACGTCCTCGACCCCGTCGCGTACGTAGGATTCTCCGTGGGCGACGGCTTCGGAGGGCTCCTCGCCCGCGAGATACAGAACGACCGAGACGTCGTGCGCCCCGAGACTCCAAAGGGCGTTCTCGTCGGCGCGGAGCTTGCCGAGGTTCAGGCGATTGCTGTAGATGTAGAAGATCCGCTCACCGAGCTCGCCACGATCGGCCAGCTCCTTCAGTGCCTGTACGCCCGGGTGGTACTCCAGCAGATGCCCCACCATCAGCACCCGCCCGGTCGCGGCGGCTGCTGCGAGCGCTCGCTCCGCATCGAGCACTGACTGCGCGAGCGGCTTCTCGACGAAGCAGTGCTTGCCCGCCTCGAGCACTCGCACCGCCTGAGCGGCGTGGGCCGGGACCGGCGTGGCGAGCGCGATCGCATCCAGCGACGGATCGCGCAGCAGGTCTTCCAGATCCTCGGCGATGCGCGCGCCGGGGAACTGCGCGGCGGCCCGCGCGCGTGCCTGAGGGGAGGGATCGCAGCACCAGGCGAGCTCGCACCCGGCGAGCGCGGCGAAGTTCCGGGCGAGGTTCGGACCCCAGTAGCCGAGGCCCGCGACGCCAATCCGAAGCGGCCGCTCGCTCATCGAAGTCGCAGTGTAAGAGCGTTTACGACGCGTTCGCCCGCGTGACCGTCTCCGTACAGCGCCGGGCGCTCGAGCGGCGGCGTGCGCGCGAGCGCCGCGAGGGCAGCCTCGCGGTCGAGATCAACGAGCACGTTCCAGCCGCGCTGCACGGTCTCGACCCACTCGGTGCTCGCGCGCAAGGTGATGCACGGGACTCCCGCAAGGTAGGCCTCCTTCTGCAGGCCGCCGGAATCGGTTAGCACCGCGCGTGCGCGACACAGCAGCGCGGCCAGCTCCAGGTACCCGAGCGGCGGCGTGAGCACGATGTGCGGCCCTCGCTGGAGCTGCTCGAGCAGTCCCGCGCTGCGCAGGCGTGCGTGGGTGCGCGGATGCAGCGGCAACACCACCGGGTGCGGCACCGCGAGCAGCAGGCCGACGAGCTGCGCGAGGCGTGCGCGGTCATCGACGTTCGCGGCTCGATGCGCGGTCGCAAGGACATACTCGCCGGGTTGCAGGCCTCTCGCCGCGATCAGGTCCAGTCGCTCGCAGGCCCGCGGCTGCGTCTTGAGCGCGAGGTCCACCATCACGTCGCCGACCAGCTCAACCGCGCCGTCGATCGATTCGCGGCGGAGGTTCGCGACCGCGACCTCGGAGGAGCAAAGCAGAAGCGTGCTCGCGCGGTCTACCAACACCCGGTTGAGCTCCTCGGGCATCGTGCGGTCGAACGAGCGCATCCCCGCTTCCACGTGGGCGAGCGGGATCTGCGCTTGCGCGGCCGCCAGCGCGCCGGCCAGAGTCGAGTTGGTATCGCCGTAGACGAGGACCGCGTCCGGGACGATCTCCGTCAGCAGCGGCTCGAGCGCGCTCAGCATCCGCGCCGTCTGAGAGGTGTTGGAGCCGCGAGCGATGCCCAGCTGACGATCCGGCAAGGGAATGCCGAGCTCGGCGAAGAAGACGGCCGAGAGCTCGTCGTCGAAATGCTGGCCGGTATGGACGAGGACCTCTTGGTGATCGCGGCGCAGACGAGGCGAGACCGCCGCCGCCTTGATGAACTGCGGCCGGTTGCCGATGACCGTGAAGATCCTCAGTCGAGCAGCTCCGCCTGGATGTGAGCGCTCAGGTCAGCGGCCACCTTGGCCGTCACCGGGCCGACCTCGTCGAACGCGCGCTCGTCAATCGCCGCGACCGGCTGCACCTCGCGCGTGGTCGAGGCGACGAAGGCCTCGTCGGCGCGCTCCAGGTCGGGGAGCGTGCATGGCGACTCCCGGGCGCCAGTGAGCTCGATCACCGCCGCCCGAGTGATCGAGGCGAGGATGTGCTCATCGAGCGGTGGGGTCAGGATCGCTCGGTCCTTGATCCAGAAGACCGAGCTGGTCGGCAGCTCGAGCACACGGCCGTGAGGAGTCACCAGCAGCGCGTCGTCGTATCCCTGCTCTCGCGCGAGGCGACTCGCGAGCATGTTGGCGGCATACGACAGCGACTTGACGCCGTCGAGAATCCGCGTCGGCGAATAGGTGATCGAGCGCAGCCTGATCCGAGCGGGCGAGGGAGGTCGCGGCTCGGTGATCAATATTCGCCGGGCACCACGTGTTACGACGATTCGCAGAAGCTCGTGCTCAGAGCCCGCGCCCGCCGCCGCGAGCAGGCGATATGCGTCCGCGCGAACGGCCTCGAGGTCCAACGGCAAGCGCAGGTTCGCCGCCGAGCGCTGCAGGCGCGCGAGATGCTCCCCGAGTGCGAACGGCCGCCCGTCGTAGACGCGGATGACCTCAAAGATCCCGTCCCCGCGCAGCAGCCCCTCATCGGTAGCGGGAATCGTCGCCTCGCGAGCAGGCATGATCTCGCCGTCGAGGGAGGCAAGTGAAGCGGCTGCGGGAGTGCTCACGCCGGGGAGCCTACTTCGCCGGCTTGCGTGAGCGCATCCGGCCGCGACCAAACGTCCGCCAGCCGCACGATCGTCGCTGCAGCGGCGGCCATGTCCTGGACGGAGGCCCATTCGCGCGGCGAGTGGTACTCGTGACCTCCGGTGAAGATGTTGGGGGTCGGCAAACCCATCTCGCTGAGACGGGAGCCATCGGTTCCGCCGCGGATCGGCGCGCGGATCGGCTCGATTCCCTCAGCGCGGATCGCCGCCGCCGCCGCCTCGGTGACGTAGGGAACGAGGTCGAGATACCTGCGCATGTTCCGATATTGCTCGCGGACGTCGACCTCGAGCCGCGCGCGCGGTTCCTGGTCTACCACTTGTTTGGCGTACCGCTCGAGCAGCGCTGCGTGCTGAGCCAGCTTCTGATCATCGAAGTCGCGCACGATCGCCCGAATTTGCGCTCGCCCGGCGGTCCCGGTCAGCTCATAGCAGTGGATGAACCCCTCGCGGCCGGAGGTTGTCTCGGGCGTCAGGCCCGCCGTCGGGAGTGAGGCGACGATCTCGGCCGCCAGCCGCAGGGCGTTGACCAGCTTTCCCGTTGCCTGCCCCGGATGTACCTCAACCCCGTGCACGGTGATGATCGCCTCGAGCGCGGAGAAGGTCTCGTCCTGCAGCTCCCCTCGCTCGGAGCCGTCGAGCGTATACGCGTACGCGGCGCCGAAGCCCTCCAGATCGAACAGGGTGGCTCCTTCGCCAATCTCCTCGTCGGGGGTGAAGCAGATTCGCAGCGTCGGCCGCGGCAGCTCTGGATGCCGCGCGAGATACGCGACCGCCGCCATGATCTCCGCCACGCCCGCCTTGTCATCTGCTCCGAGGAGCGTGTAGCCACTGCCGGTGACGAGGTCATGGCCGAGCTTCGAGCTCAGCTCTGGGATCGCGGCCGGATCGAGCCGGGTGCCCGCTCTCGGCAGCTCGAGCGTCTCACCGTTGTAATCGCGGTGAACGATCGGCTCGACCCCCTCGCCCGGCGCGTCCGGACTGGTATCGACGTGCGCGATCAAGCCAATCGCCGGGCCGCGGTAGCGGTCTGGAGCCGGCAGCGTCGCGGTGACGTACCCGTTGTCGTCGAGGCGAGCATCCTCGAGCCCAGCCTCGAGCAGTTCTGCGACCAGCAGGCGGGCGAGCTGCAGCTGCCCGGGCGTACTTGGCGATCCGGTCCGCTCCCGCCGGGACTGAGTATCGATCCTGACGTATCGCAGGAACCGGTCGAGCACGTCGGGGCCCAGGGCCTCGGCCAGCGATGAGGTATATGGCGCGGCAGGCATCCCCGTCAGTATTCCAAGGACCGTCGGGGGGACGCGTCGCTCTGGTGGATGTCACGGGGATGCTCCCGGCTGCGAGACCGACGTTTCGCGGCCCCGCCCCCGGGTAGGTAACCGATCGCGTGATCGGGAGCCTGGGGCGCGTACAAGGACCGATGGGGACCACGAGGAGCTAGCTGAACGACGATGGTCACGACCCAGCGTCGTCCGCGCTTGCGGCGATCGGATTGCTCGGGCCCCGGCCTGAGCAGACGCCGGCGCGGACGAGGATTTGCGTATCTGAATCAGGATGGATCGGTGGTGGCCGATGAGGAAATTCTCGCGCGGGTGCGCAACTTGGCGATCCCGCCGGCCTGGAAGGACGTGTGGATCTGCATGGACCCTCGCGGCCACTTGCAGGCGACCGGGATCGACGCGGCCGGCCGCAAGCAATATCTCTACCACCCGCTGTGGCGCGAGCGTCGGGACCGAGAGAAGTTCGAGAAGATGACCCGCTTCGCCGAGGCGCTGCCGCAGTTACGCCGCCGGGTGAACCGCGACCTTCGCGGCGAGGAGGTGTCCAAGACGCGATCGCTCGCCTGCGCGGTGCGATTGCTCGACGTGGGCTTGTTCCGCATCGGTGGCGAGGAATACGCGGAAGAGGGAGGCGGACTGGGACTCGCGACCGTCCGTAAGGAGCATGTTTCCTTTCGCGGTGAGTCGATCATTTTCGACTATCCGGCCAAGGGCGGAATCCAGCGCGTGCACGCGATCAATGACCCGCAGTGCGCCGAGCTGATCGCGACCCTCAAACGCCGCCGCGGAGGGGCTCCCGAGCTGCTCGCCTACAGGGACAACGGCGCTTGGGCGGCGATTCGCTCGGAGGACATCAACGACTACCTCAAGCGCCAGATGGGAGAGGACTTCAGCGCGAAGGACTTCCGCACCTGGAACGCGACGGTCCTGGCGGCGGTGGTGCTCGCGGCCGAGGGACGCGACGCGCAGACGAAGGCAGCGCGCAAGCGGGCAGTCGATGGAGCCGTCCGGACTGTCTCGGAGCTGCTGGGTAACACTCCCGCAGTCGCTCGACGGGCCTACATCGATCCGCGGATCATCGACCGCTACCAGTCCGGGTGGACGATCGGGGGCGCGCTCGAGCAGATCGGCGACGTCGATATCGCGAACCGGCGGACCCGCGGGCGGCTCGAGGCGGCGGTCCTCGACTTACTTGCCGAGGACGTGCAATCGGACGCAGTGGAGCAGATCGGCGCTCAGGAGTAGCCGCCGCGGACAACGCTTCCCGGCCGGGCCGAGCCGCGACCCGTCAAACCTGGCCGCCTGCGGTGAACCGCGGCGCCCAGGAAGCTTCGGAGAAGATAAAGATGCCATCGGCATAGGTGACTCTGCTAAAAAATGGGAGGTCGGTACGAACTGGAGGTCGGCGTATGGCGCTGACAGAAACTAGACATTCGTCCGCAGCTCTGGCCGATTCGGCCACGCTGTTCCGGCGTTGGCGGCGACACCGCGATCGTCGCGCGCGAGATGAGCTGATCGAGAGGTTCTTGCCTCTCGCGCATAAGCTCGCGCGCCGCTATATGCGCTCGAACGAACCGTACGATGACCTCGCGCAGGTCGCGAGCCTCGGACTGGTGAAAGCGGTCGAGCGCTTCGACCCCGCTCGCGGATATGCGTTCACCTCGCTCGCGGTACCGACGATTCTCGGCGAGCTAAAGCGATACTTCCGCGACTCCAGCTGGGCTTTGCACGTCGAGCGCGGCATGCAAGAACGCGCGCGACAGGTCGCCGCGGCACAGCAGACGATCAGCGCGCAAACGGGACGCCCACCGACCGTCGGAGAGCTCTCCGAGTACGTGGAGATGAGCCAGGAGTGCGTGATCGAGGCGCTGCAGACGGCGGAGGCGTACGACGCGGTCTCGCTCGATGCACCTCAAGCCAGCAACGACGATCGCTCCTCCACGCGGCTCGAGGCAATCGGCGATCACGACGAGCAGCTGGAGCTGGTCGACGACGCCGCGACCGTCTTCGCGGCTGCCATGCACCTCCCGGTGCGCGAACGCCAGGTCTTATACCTGCGCTTCGGCGAGGACCTGCCACAAACCGAGATCGCAAAGCGAATCGGGGTCTCACAAATGCAGGTCTCTCGCATGTTGCGCCGCTCGCTCACGCGCCTGCGCGAACTGACGGGCGCCTCGAAGTAAGCCGGGCAGGCCACGCGCGCCGCCGCCCAGTCCCCAGAAGCCCTACCGATGGACGGCTACCAGCGGCCGTACCAGCGCCGCCTCCCCCCTTCGACGCCACCGACGAAGAATCCGATGAGCCATAGGATCAACGCCGCGATCAGCACGATCCACAAGACGTGGGCGGCAAATCCGAGTCCCCCGAAGATCGCGAGGATAAGCAACAACACGATCAGTGCAACCATCATCCCTCCGCTCGAACTGGCTTGTTGTCGTCGTACTACCCCCGGAATCAGACCCTTGAACCCGGCGAGAGGGGCTTGCACCCGCTTGCGACTACGCCCGCCGGGGGGACTTGCTTTTCGGCCGGGCTCTCACATGCTCGCGACGGGCGGTGATAGCTTGCGTCCTGATATCGGGCGCGATGGGAGGAGCGAACCGTATGCAGGCGGTCTCGAAGCCGACTAGGAACAACGTGACTCGAACATCAGTAGGCTCGTCAGCGGCGTGCAAGGTCCCTTCCGCGTAGAGGTTCGCAGCGATGAGCGGGCGACGGTGCTGGCGATCAGCGGGGAACTCGACTTGGCATCCAGCTCCGCGCTCGAGAGCGAGCTCGCCCGGGTATTCGATGCGGAGAACAACGAGCTGGTGATCCTCGACCTCTCGGAGCTCGAGTTCATGGACAGCACCGGACTCAGCATTCTCGTCAAGGCGCACCAACGCGCTCAAGAGGCGGGGCGCCGCTTCGGGCTCGTCAAAGGGCGCCCGCAAGTACAGCGTCTGCTGAGTCTCACCGGCGTATCGGAGCGAATGAGGGTCGCCGATTCGCTTCAGGAGCTTCTCAACGGGGGCTGAGCTGGCCACCTATGAATCACTCGGCGATCGCCTCGTGAACGGCGACCCGTCGATCTTCACAGAACTCCTGGAGGTCCTCGATCAAGCCGTAACGATCCGCGATGCGGACGGCAACCTCGTCTACGCCAATCGCGCCGCGCTCACCCACCTGGGCATCGATTCGCGCGAGGAACTGCGGACCCGAGGCAGTCGCTCGATCATGAATGACTACCTTGTCGAGGACGAGCATGGCAACCCGCTCGGCCACGAGGACGTGCCATCGGTGAGGCTGATGCATGGCGAGCCCGCCGGGCCGTTACTGATGCGGGTCGTGAATCGGAGTAGCGGCGAGTTGCAATGGGTGCTGCTCAGGGCGACTCCGCTTCGTAATCGCGAGGGCGTCTTTCTCGGCGCGATCACCGTGATCGATGATGTGACCGCCGTCAAGGAGGCCGAGGTGCGAACGCGCGTGCTGGCCGAGTCCGGTGCGATCCTCGCGTCCTCGCTTGACTACCAGCAAACGCTGCGCAATGTCGCGAACGTCGCCGTGCCGGCCCTCGCCGATTGGTGCGCGGTGGACCTGGTCGATTCTGAGAACAGGCGTGAGCGGCTCGTCACCGCCCACCGTGACCCCGCCCGGCAGGCTGTGGCGGAGCGGTTGCGCGATTTCGAGCCCGACGATCTGGAAGCCGACAGCGCGCTCGCGCGGGTCTTTCGCACTGGAGAATCCGAGCTTCACGGGCCGATCACCGACGAGCAGCTGGCGGTGGTGGCCCGGGATGCGGAGCACCTGCGGCTGTTGCGAGAGCTCGCGATCAAGTCGGTGGTGATCGTGCCGATGCGGGTCGCCGCCCGCACGATCGGCGTGATGACGCTGGCGACCGCGGAGTCGCGGCGGCGGCTGACCGAAGATGACCGGGCGCTCGCTGAGCAACTGGCCCGCCGCGCGGCCGTCGCGGTCGAGAACGCGCGCCTGCACACGACGCTGGCCGGGGTCGCTGAGACGCTTCAGGAGAGCTTGCTGCCCGAGCAGCTGCCCGAGATACCGCATTGGGAAGCCGCGTCGCTGTACCGGCCGGCCGACAGCGAGCAGCGAATCGACGTCGGCGGCGACTTCTTCGAGCTGTTCGAGCGAGACGGCGCCTGGTTCGCGATCATCGGCGACGTCACCGGCAGAGGCGTCGCGGCTGCTTCGGTGACCCCCTTGATGCGTCACGGGGCGCGGATGGCGAGCGGCCTGGAATCGAGCCCCGCCGCGATCCTGAGACGCTTGGACGAGGCGCTACGCCTCTACTCGCGGGGCGCGCTCTGTACGGCACTGTGCCTGCAGCTGCACCAGGACCGCGTCGTGATCAGCTCCGCCGGCCATCCGCCGGCGATGGTCGTCGGGGCCGACCGGATCGTCGAGGCGCCGCAGGCGGGCCCCCTGCTCGGGGCCTTCACCGACGCCATCTGGCCTGAGGAGACTGTTTCCGTAGCGCCCGAACAATTGCTATTTCTCTATACCGACGGAGTGATCGAGACCAGCGGGCGTGAGGAGCGCTTCGGCGTGGAGCGCCTGCGGGCGCTGCTGGCGGAGCACTACGGTCGGGATCCCGGGGCGCTGCTCGCGGAGCTCGACAGCGCGCTCGAGGGATTTCGCGGCGGTCGGCGTCGCGACGACGTCGCCGCACTCCTGCTGCGTCCCCGAGGCTCGGCGAGCTAGCGGTATGCGGGCCGACGCTGGTCTAGCGGGCTGCGGGCCGACGCTGGTCGACGAGCACGACCCTGGTCAGCTCTGACCCGTCGGCGGTCTCGACGCTCACCTGATCGGACAGTCTGGCAAGCGCGGAGACGTGCCGCCGGGAGCGTGCGCCCGCTCCGATGAGCTCACCGGACCCCCGCGCGAGCGGCCCGATGACGATCTCCAGCCTTCGGTTCGACGCATCGACCGCGAAGCCCACCCACGAGCCGCCGGCGGCGCCCTGTACATGTGCGGCAATCGCATCGGTTACCAGATACACGTCGGAGAAGCGGTCGAGCGAGAATCGCGCCCCTGCCGCCAGCGCTCTCGCGATCCGTCCGAGCACGGCAGCAAGCAGGCCGACGGGCGTCAGCTTTACGACTACTTCACCGCTCAGTGCTGCCGGCCATGGCTCGGGCTCCGCGGCTCCACGAGCGTCGGTGCTCAAGAACCGGACCCCTCGCGCCGTAAACGACATCCGCACCTCGGTGCCGCCATCGGGAGCGCTGAGGAACTCGGCTCGGTCGGCGAGCGCGCTGATCACTGCCAGGCCCACCCCCATGCGGTCGGTAGTGCCCGCTGCGATGTACTGAATTCCGCGGCCGTGGTCGCTGACCACCACATCCACGTTGCCCTCGTTCACGCTGAGCGCGACCAGCAGCGGTCCAGGCTCCTCGCCGTAAGCGTGAAGGACGACGTTGTTACAAGCCTCGCTCACCGCCGTTCGAAGGTCATCGAGCAACTCGGCGTCGAACGCGAGCGGCTCGGCGACAGCCGCAAGCATGCTGCGCACGAGAGTCACGGACTCAGGCCGGCTCTCAAGCTCGAGACGCACGGTTGGCGAGCTCTGGATCACGTCACGTGTCGATGTCCGTTCCCATGACGCCGCCGCACCGAAACCCCGCCAAATCGCGACCTGGCTTCAGGGGCCCGAAGGTCCTGAGCCTCGGTCCTTCCACGCGGGGCGATAAGCCCAAGACGTCAGGTCCCGAGATGATCCTAAGCGACGAGCCCCCCACCGCGTTTGCCGATCGCTCGGATTGATGCCGCCAACCTCAACTCCTTTCCCTAGCAGTGGGTCCACTATCGAATTACCCGATCGCCGCCGGAGTAAGCGCTGGTAGGAGGTGTTGACCGGCTTCCTCTCGCGGGTAATGAGCGAGCATGCGCGTGATCATCACCGGGGCGACGGGCAACGTCGGTACCAGTCTGCTCGAAGCGCTGGGCAGCGAGCAGACCGTCGATCAGGTGGTCGCGCTTGCGCGCCGACCGCCGGAGCTGAGCTTTCCGCGTACCGAGTTCATCAGCGCTGATGTCACTGAGTCGGATCTGGTCCCGATCATGCGCGGCGCGGATGCGGTCGTGCACCTCGCATGGCTGATCCAACCGGGACGCGACGAGGCAACTACCCATCGCGTCAACGTCCTCGGCAGCGAGCGAGTTTTTCGTGCTGCGGTGGACGCTAACGTCGGCACGCTGATTCATGCATCCTCGGTGGGCGCGTACTCGCCAGGTCCGAAGGACAGGGCCGTCGATGAGTCGTGGCCGACCGATGGGATCGGCAGCTCCTTTTACTCTCGCCACAAGGTGGCGGTCGAGCGTCAGCTCGACCGGCTCGAACGAGAGCAGCCACAGCTGCGCGTGGTCCGCATGCGACCGGCGCTGATCTTCAAGGCTCAGGCGGCGACCGAGATCCGTCGGCTGTTCGCCGGTCCCCTGCTCCCGCGCTTTCTGCTGCAGCCAAAGCTGATCCCGGTTGTACCCGACGTCGACCGCCTGCGCTTCCAGGCCGTTCACTCCTTAGACGTGGGCGACGCGTACCGCCGAGCGCTGCTCAGCGACGCGAGCGGCGCCTTCAATCTCGCCGCCGACCCGCCGCTCGGCGCCTCGGAGCTCGCGGCGCTGCTGGATGCCCGACCGCTGCGGATCCCGGTCTCGGCGCTGCGCTCCGCGGCCGCCGCCTCATTCGCGCTCCATCTGCAGCCGGCCGAGCCCGGCTGGCTCGACATGGGACTCGCGGTCCCGACGATGAGCAGCGACAGAGCGCGGGAGGAGCTCGGCTGGGAGCCGCGGAGACCCGCGACGGACACGTTGATGGAGCTGCTGGAGGGGATGCGCACGGGGGCGGACCTCCAGACCCCGCCGCTAGCCGGCAAAACCAGCGGGCCGGCGCGCGTGCGCGAGCTTCTGACCGGAATCGGCGCTCGTAACTAGTGGCGTTCGGACTGGGGCTCGGCCGGAGAGTCGGGAGCGAACAGATCTGCGGCCGTTTGCGCCGTTTCGGGATCGTGCGAGTCGGCCGCCAGGAGGGTGATGCCGGTTCGGTATTTGCTCAGCCCGAACGGCTCCATCCCCAGCTCCTCGAGCACGCGGTCGGCGGGGCCATCCCCTTGCTCGCTCTTTGTCTCGACCACGACCAGCCCATCGCGAAGCGTCACCGCACCGCTGCCGGGGCGCTCGAGGCGGACGTCGAAGTCACAGGTGATCCGCTGCTCGCCGCTGGCCGGCACGAAGGTGACGCGCGTGAATGTGGTGCGCAGGCTCGGCTCTAGCGCTTCCGGGAGCCCCAGGCCGACGTCCGCCAGTGCCGTGCGCAGGCAGTCCCAGGCATCATCCCCGAGCTCGGCCACCGAACCAGGATCGTGGTCGCGCTGGCGCTTGTCGGTTTCGCCGTCGGCGAGCTTCAGCTTGACCTCAAACGTGCAGTGATCGCTGTCGCGATACAACCGCGTGCGAACCTTGAACCGGGGACGGCGGTTTGCGACGTGGTCTTCGAAGCACAGCAGTCCCGGAGTGTCGAAGTAGATGCTCTCGTAGGCGAACGCACGCCGGCCCTCGATCTCCAGCACCTCGTGGCTCGCCGACAAACGCTCGGTCAACTGCGCGAATGCATCGCGATCGATCAGGTATTTGAGATCGGTGCGGCGCAGCAGCGGCGCCCGCTGATCGACCTCCTCGAGCGAGACGCTCGGGAGCTGCTCGATCGACGCGTCTACGCGCCCCGAGATCGTTGATTGTTTGTCGCCTCTCTCCGCGGCCATGTTCGGATCTCCGCTGTAGTTGCTACCCCGAGTGGACCGGATATTCGCAGCGCGAACCGGGTAACGGCGAGTTATGCCACGTTCGATCTGGAACGGCACGATCATGTTCGGGCTCACCACCGTACCGATCAAGGTCCATTCCGCGACCGAGGACCGGAGCGTTCACTTCCATCAGGTACACGAAAAAGACGCTGCCCGGATCAAGCAGCGTCGGATCTGCTCCAAAGAAGGCAAGGAAGTGCCCTACAAGCAGGTCGCAAAGGGCTATGCGCTCGCCAAGGGCAAGTACGTGATGCTGAGCCAGGACGAGATCGACGCCGCCGGTGGGGAGCGGTCCCACTTGATCGAGCTAGACCAGTTCGTTCGCGGCGAGGAGATCGATCCCGTCTACTTCGCGCGCAGTTACCACCTCGGAGCGGGCGAGGACGCGCAGGATGCCTACCGGCTGCTTCACGATGCGCTCGAGCGCTCGGAGCGAGTGGGGATCGGGCGCTGGGTGTTTCACAACCGCGAGTACCTGGTCGCGGTCCGGCCGCTGCAACAGGTCCTGGCGCTGCACACGATGCGGTTCGCCGATGAGCTGGTCGATGCCGACGAGCTGGACCTCCCCACGCCGAGCCGCGGACCGGACAAACGAGAGATCGAGATGGCGGGCAAACTGGTGGAGTCGCTGCACGAGCGCTTCAAGCCGGAAGCGTTCAAGGACGACTATCGAGAAGCGGTGCTGAAGCTGATCGAGGCGAAGGCAAAGGGCAAGGAGGTCGAGCTGCCGGAAGCCGAAGAGATCGAGGAGGCGGCGGACCTGATCGGGGCGCTCGAGGCGAGCCTGAAGCGCTCCCGGGGTGGCCGCACGCGGAAATCCCCGGCCCGCGCGAGCAAGAGTGGGGCGAAGGGACGGTCTTCCCGCAGCGGCTCGACCCGAGATGGGGCGAAGAGCGGTTCCGGGCAGGGCCGCGGGCAAAAGAAGGCGAGCAGCTGACCGTGGCCCGCTCATTGTGGACCGGATCCCTCAGCTTCGGGCTCGTCAACGTGCCGGTGTCGATCGTTGCCGCCGTACGAGACCTCGATGTTCACTTCCAACAGCTGCACGCTAAGGATGGCGCTCCGATCGAGGTCCAGCGTTGGTGCTCGAAGGAGAAGGTCGCCGTCGACTACGGGGAGATCACGCACTCCTTCGAGCTCGACGATGGCGGCCAGGTGATCGTGACCGACGAGGAGCTCGAGGCGATCGAGCCCCGCAGGACGAGAACGATCGAGGTCGAGCGTTTCGTCTCGCTCGCCGAGGTCGATCCGATCTACTTCGATCACCCGTACTTCCTCATTCCATCGTCAGACAACGACGGTGCGACTCGCGCTTATCGCCTGCTTGCCGAGGTGATGAAGGGTTCCGAGCAAGCGGCGCTGGGGCAGTTCGTGCTCCGTGCCAAGGAGTACCTGGCGATCGTCCGCGAGCGCGACGGGGCTTTGACCTTGTCGACGATGCTGTTCGCCGACGAGGTCCGCACCACGAAGAAACTCGACGCCGCGACGGCCAAGTCGCACCGGCCAACGCGTAAGCAGCTGGATGCAGCGGTCGCCGTGATCGAGGAGCTGTCCTGCGAGTGGGATCCTTCGAAGTTCGAGGACCACTACCGCAAGCGGCTGAAGGACGTGATCGCCCGTAAGCGCAAGGGCAAGACGATCAAGGCCCCAGCCAAGCAAGAGCAGCCCGCGCCCGTGCCCGACCTGATGGATGCGCTCGAGCGGACGCTCGCGGAATTGAGCGGCTCGCGCTCGTAAGCAGGTGCTTCGCGCCGGGTCGGGGGTCGGTGTACGCCGGGCGCGGTGTCGTGTGCGCCGGCGGGGGCGTCCCGGTCCCAGCCAGCGGGTAGTACGAGAGGCGATGGCGGACACCGCGGCGGCATCCGGAGCGCAGGAGCGGGTAGTCGAGACCGACATTCCCGCGCGCCTGGATCGCCTGCCGTGGTCGCGCTGGCACTGGCGAATCGTGTTTGGCCTCGGCGCAGTCTGGATTCTCGACGGACTGGAGGTCAACTACCTCGGGATGATCAGTGCCCGGTTGAGCGAGAAGGGCTCTGGACTGGTCCTGTCAACCACGCAGGGAATCACCGGCGGCGCCGTCTACGTCGCCGGCGCGTGCCTCGGCGCGCTGGTGTTCGGGCATCTCACCGATCGTCAGGGCAGGCGACGGATCTTCCTGGTCACCTTGGCGCTCTACCTGACGGCGACAATCCTCACCGGCTTGTCGTTCACGGTCTGGTGGTTCTACCTGATGCGGTTTCTGACTGGCGCCGGGATCGGCGGAGAGTACGCCGCGATCAACTCGGCGATCGACGAGCTGATCCCCGCCCGCGTGCGAGGCACGATCGACCTGTGGATCAACGGCTCCTTCTGGCTGGGCACCGTGCTCGCCGGCGCGATTGCGCTCGCCCTGCTGGATACCAGCCTGTTTGCCAGCAACGTCGGCTGGCGACTGGGGTTCGGAATCGGCGCGCTGCTCGGGTTGGGAATCCTGTTCATTCGCCGAGGGGTCCCTGAGAGCCCACGCTGGCTTGTCATCCACGGCCGCGATCAGGAAGCGGAGCGCGTGGTCGAAGCGATCGAGCGGGACGTGCTCTCAACCGTCGAAGAGCAACAGCTGCCGGACCCCGACGAGTCGATCCGCGTCAGACAGCGGCGGACGATCGGCTTCGGCACGATCGCCCGGACGATCTTCGCTTCCTACCCGAGGCGAACGATCGTCGGACTGTCGCTGTTCGCCGGGCAAGCGTTCCTCTACAACGCCGTGGTATTCGCGCAGGCCGACCTGCTGAAGACCTTCTTCAATATCCCGCCGGACAGCGCGCCGCTCTACATCATCCCGTTCGCAGCCGGCAACTTCCTCGGGCCGCTGCTGCTGGGCCGCCTGTTCGACACGGTCGGTCGCCGTCCGATGATCGCAGGCACCTACATTCTCTCGGGAGTGCTGCTCGGCGTCAGCGCGTTCATGTTCAAGGCGCACGTGTTCAGCGCCTGGGGGCTGACGGCAGCGTGGTGCGTGATCTTCTTCTTCGCCTCCGCCGGCGCCAGCTCTGCCTACCTGACCGTGTCCGAAATCTTCCCAATGGAGACGCGCGCGCTCGCGATCGCGCTGTTCTACTCCGTCGGGACAGCGATTGGCGGCATCACCGGACCGCTGCTGTTCTCCCGGCTGGTGGAGTCTGGCAAGGCCAGCCAGGTGTTCTGGGGCTACATCCTCGGCGCCACGCTGATGGCCGTCGCGGGGGTCGTCGAGGCCGTACTCGGGCTGGAAGTGGCCGGCGAGCGGCTCGAGCAGATCGCCAAGCCGCTAACCGCCGAGGATGCAGAGGGCGCCGAAGCTGCGGAGGGCGCCGGGGATGCGGAGGGCGCCGGGGATGCGGAGGCCGCTGGGAAGGCGGAGGGGACCGGGGACCGGGCAAGGCGGCCGGCCCGCCGGACGGGGCGCTATCGCTTTGGTCCCAGCGCCGCCGGCGCCGGCTGGTCGCAATACCCGCTGTATTCGACCAGAGCCCCGACCGACAAGCAGCTCGAGCCCGAGATCTCGGCGATTGCGGCCGTGCTAGAGGCAAACGGCCCCCAGAGCCGGAACGCGCTCGCGCGGCTAGCCGGCTCTCGCTATTGGGGCCCGGGACGCTTCTCTCGCGCGCTACGGGCCGCCATCGATCAGGGTCGCGTGCGCCGCACCGCCCGCGACCGGTTCGAGCTGCGCGGCCCGCCCGCGGCTCGGACGGAGGGGTGAGGGCCTTTCAGGCGGTGGTACCGGAAGGAGCGCTCGCGAAGTAGGTCGCGGCCATGTCCTTGTCGCCGTGGTCTTTGGCCGCCTCGCTCATCTGCTGGCGGACCGCGCTGATCAGCGGCAGCTCGAGTCCCCGTCGCCGCGCCGACTCCTCCACCAGGCCGGCGTCCTTCGCGGCGAGCTCGAGCCGGAAATTGGGCTGCAGCTGGCGCTCGATGATCGCCTGACCCTTCATCCGCAGGTAAGGAAGGTCGAGCGTGCCGCCCTCGACAGCCTCGAACAGCAGTGCTGGATCGAGCTGCAGTCCCTCGGCAAGCGCGATCGCCTCCGCGGCTGCCTCGGTCACCGCGAGCACCCAGCTGTTCGTCACCAGCTTCAGCCGCGAGCCGTTGCCCGCCTCGCCGAGCCACATCGTCCGCTGGCCGATTGCGTCGAACAGCGGCTGGACGCGGTCCTTTGCCTCATCGGAACCCGAGGCGAGCACCACCAGCTTGGCTTGCTCCGCGGGCTGCTTGGTACCGAGAACCGGCGCATCCACGAAGGTCAGCCGATACTCGCGCGCGAGCTCGATGCAGCGTTCGGTGCCGGTCTCGCCAATCGTGCTCATCTGCACCCAGACAGCCGAGGAGTCGACTTCTGAGAGCGCCGCCTGCATCGACTCGAGGACCGCATCCGTCGCCGAGAGCATCGTCACCACGACCCCGGCGCCTCGAGCGGCTTCGGACGGAGTGTCACAGAGCGTGGCGCCGTCCTCGGTCAACGGCTCGGCCTTGTCGCGCGAGCGATTCCAGGCGCGGACCACAAAGCCCGCCTTTGCGAGATTGCGGGCGATCGGAAGCCCCATCGTTCCTCCTGCCCCCAACACCGCAATTGATTCCTTATCGGCCATCTACGGGCTCCTTGTCATAAGGGTTACAAATACTGGACCGTGGCCGGCCGGGCGCTCGGCGGCGGGTCGGCGCCCCGGCTCGACATCGGCGGTCGGTCGGTGACACTTTCATTTCCCGCGACCTCGGTAGCGAAGACCCGCCGAGGCAGCTCGACGGGTCTCCTCAAAAGCGGGGGATTGGAGTTGTTAGAGCGCGGGCGTAAGAGGAGCGGACGGCCGAGTGTCAGGCGGCGTCCCAACCGCGTCGCGCTTACCGGGGCTCCTCATTTCGAGCAGCTCGTCGACCAGCGTCAACGCGGCGGCGTGCGTGTCGTCGGTGTGCCTGCGGATCGCGTGCACCGCATGAGTACCGAGCGACTCCGCCGGAGGCTTGCGCTTGAGCGCATGGGCGCGCAGCCGCGCTGGCAGACCACGCGTCCACCGCCGAGGTCGAATCTCCGCGGCCCATTCGCCGAGCCGCTCGGCTCTCGTCTTCTCGACGGCAGCGGACGCCCGGCTGCCGACAACCTTGGCGGCGTAGCTGTACAGATCCTGGCGCCGGTGCTCGTCGATCGAGTCGTTGTAGGCACGCATGAATGAGCCGATGACGGGACACACCGACGCGGGGTGGTCGCTGAACGGCTCGCCGGCGAGCATTGAGGCGAGCTCCATCACGCAGGCACCGCTTTCAGGGGAGCTGTGCTTGCCCTTGCTGAGCTTGACGGTTTGGTGAGTAACTGCGGACATCTACTCCTCCGCCCCGGGCGGGACTGGTCGTAGGGCGTGCATGTCAACGTGAATGCTCGCAGACCGGTGACCTAAAACGCACCGCGCCACGGCGGGCGTATCCGGAGAACCGCCATCGGCCATGCCGGACCTCCCGAGGGCACGGTCGGGCCTCTGGAGGGCCCCCTTCAGAACCATGCGCGAGCCCCTCGGGTAAGGACTATGTTCGGGCTCTCGGCCCTGCTCCGAGCCGAGCCCGGCCGCTTCGAGCCAAGCCAGGCGTACCGGCGCTCCGCGCCGAGCCACCCTCGGCCTATCCGGAGATGCCATCCTCGCCGGATTCGGTCAGCTCGCGCAACCGAGCCAGGGCACGCCGGAGAATGCGCGAAACCTGCATCTGCGAGACGCCGATCGTCTCGGCGATCTGAGTCTGGGTGAGATCCTCGACGAACCGCAGCGCGAGCACCCGGCGCTCGCGCGCAGACAACTGGCGCGCAGCGGTGGCGATCGTAGCGCTGGCCTCGACGAGTTCGAACCGGTCGTCCTCCTCACCGTAAGCGTCGACAAGAGTTCCTGACTCGCCCTCACCGTCGTCACGCGCGACGTCGAGCGAGGATGAATGATGCGCAGCCGCGGTCTCGAGCGCATCCAGCACGTCCTCCACACTTAGCTCCAGAAACTGAGCGAGCTCCTGGACACTCGGCGGCCGGCCACTCCGGGCGGTCAGCACTTGCTGCGCGTCTTCGACCTTCAACGCCTGCTCCTGGGCGCCACGGGGCACGTGGACAGACCAGCCGAGATCCCGGAAGTAGCGCTTCAGCTCACCGAGGATCGTGGGCACCGCGTACGAGGAGAATGCCGTCCCGCGCTCGGTGTCAAACCGATCGACCGCCTTGACCAAGCCGAGGCTCGCCACCTGCAGCAGATCGTCGAACGGCTCGCGCGCGCCGCTGTAGCGGCGCGCCAGTTTTCGCGCCAGCGGCAAGTAGCGTGCGACGAGTGCCTCACGCGCGCGCCGGTCTCCATGCTGCTGCCAGCGGATGAAGAGGTCAGCCGAGTCGGCCGTAGTCATCGTGCGCACCATTCGAGGTAGTCGTACCCGCTGTGAGAGCGCCTAGACACGCTATGTCAGGGAACAGACTTGGCCAGACGCGCCAACTGCTGGAGATCGGGATCTAGGCCCGTCGAGCCTCGGTTCGGGTCATCCAGAGAGCGGGAACGTGAGGGCGCTCGGGCCGGTCGCCGGGTCGGTAACGCGAGCCGAGCTCAGCTCGAATGAGCGCGATCGCAGCGGGAGCAGATGCAGTGCCTACCGTGGACCGGTGACACGTTCAGCCCGGCCATCGCTGGATGTCGGTGCTGACCCTCGCCGGGAGCTGCCGAAGCCCGGATCGGCGAGGCGGGCGTCGGGTGAGACCGGCGCGAGATCCACGAAACACGAAGAAGGGTTGTCCAAGTCATGGCTTTCTCATTTACTAACGATAGGAACTACATCGGCGGAATTCGGAGAGACTTGAGGGGGGTCCGGCCGGTATGGGGATGCGACCCGGAAAACGTCCCACTGGACCCCCTCGAAAACTCCGCTGGGGCGTTGAACGTGAAGCAGAAGGGAAACGCCCCAGTCGCCGTTTGAAGGGGCTCGAGTGGGACGTTTCCAGGTAGCGCCCGACCGGGATCGCGGCCCGCACGCCTCTCGTCCGCCCGCGCGACGCCCTCGCCCGGGTCCGCTCGGCCCGGGCCGGATGAGATCGTGGCGCTCGCTCCCACCCCGCCCCGACTCCCGTGAGCCGATCGCCTCCGGGCACGAGGATGCCACCGGTTAGCCTGGAGCGCTTGCGGCTACCTCGGCTTGCACCCGATATCTCCGCGCTCCGCGAGAGCCGCGATCTGCGGCTGGTGGTGGTAGGGAATGTCGTCTCGAACATCGGCTCGCAGGCGACGCTGGTCGCGCTTCCTTACCAGCTCTACATCGAGACCCACTCGGCGCTGCTCGTAGGGTTGCTGGGCGCCGCGGAGTTGATCCCGCTGGCGACGATGGCGTTGGTAGGGGGCGCGATCGCGGACAGGATGGATCGCCGCAAGCTGTTGCTGTTGGACCAGGTCGGCCTGGTCCTGGTCGCAGCGGCGCTCGCCGTCGCGGCGTTCATCGGCGATCCGGCGGTGGTGACGCTCTACGTGTTGGGAGGCGCGCTGGCCGGCTTTACCTCGTTGCAGAACGTCGCTCGCTCGGCGATGATCCCCAACCTCGTCTCGCCGGGGTCACTGCGAAGCGCGCTGGCGCTCAACTATGGGCTTCAGCAGGTGACGATGGTCGTCGGTCCCGGTCTCGGCGGCGTGATGATTGCTGCCGTTGGCCTGCCGTGGACCTATCTCGCGGACTCGGCCAGCTGCTTTGCGATGGTGTTTGCGGTGCTGGCGATCGCGCCGCAGCCGCCGATGCAGATCGGAGAGCATGAGAGCGTCAGGCGATCGATCGCGCAGGGCCTGCGCTACGTGGCGAGCAACCAGGCGCTGCTCGGCTCGTTCGCGATCGACCTGGTTGCGATGACCTTCGGTATGCCGCGGGCGCTGTTCGCGGTACTGGCGGTCAGCTACTACCACGCGGGAGCAAGCGGTACCGGCGTGCTGTATGCGTCGCTGTCGGCGGGGGCGAGCATCGGAGCGCTGACCACCGGTTGGCTGACTCACGCGCGACGGCTTGGGCTGATTGTGATCTGGGCGGTGGTCGTGTGGGGCACGATGGTTGCACTGGTCGCTCTCGCGCACTCGCTGTGGCTCGCGGCGGTGCTGTTTGCAATTGCTGGTGGCGCCGACTCGGTGAGTGCGGTCTGCCGCTCGACGATCAACCAGACAGTCACCCCGGATCACATGCGCGGCCGGATGTCCGCTGTGTTCTCGCTCGTGGTCACGAGCGGACCGCGACTGGGAGACATCGAGTCGGGCTCGGTCGCCGGCGCGACCGGTCCCCGCTTCTCGGTTCTCTCTGGCGGCGTCGCCTGTCTGCTCGGAGTGGCTGTGATCGTGATGGCCTTCCCGGCGCTGGTTCGCTACGGCAGCGATCGCCGGGTCGGGCCGGAGGAGGGCATCGCGGAAGAGGAGGGCGAGCCGGCTTCCTCCGGCGCGACCAGCACGCCGTTGTAGTGGCGCCTCCGGGTGCGGGGCGCGCGACTAGCGCCGGGCGCTGGACGCGCACCCGGGGCCGCGACCGGCCGCGCAACCGGACGCGCAACCGGAGACCGAGGCCCAAAATGCGCACTCGGGGCCGCCCAACCGGCGCCGCAGCCGGAGGCGCGACCGGCCCCGACCGCTGAACGCGCGCGCCGGGGCCCAAACCGGCGCTCAAACCGTGGCGCGCGGCGGTGTGCGCCCGTGACCGGCGACGAGCCTCACGCCGCGCGGACGCTGAGAATCCGACGACAAATCGGACTACTCTGCGCGCTCCGCGCGTCGATCAGCTCGAATTGTGACTTCGCAACGGCTTGCGAGTGCAGAGCGGCCGCGTCGAGGCCTTGAAAAAACGCTAACAGGAACTAAACGTTGTTTGACACTGCCGAACGGGGTCTGGTAATCTCGGCCCCCTTCTGTGGTGTGCAAAGGTCTGACGCTGCGCCGAATAATACGGCGAGGGTTTGAGGGTGGAGGGCATTGAGCGCAACCAATTTCCAATCGCGGCGCTTCTGCCCTTTTGTAGGCGGCGAGTTGAGGAGAATCGGCGCAGACACAGGCACACTTGCAAATGTACCGCGAGGGGCACGCGGTCACCGACTTGAGGCAGGGCAACGGGATCGCGCGCCGAACTCAACAGATCGTTCCTGGAACCCAACGTTGGAGGAGGGTATGTGGCGACAGTAGAAGAATCCGCAGCGGCGCGGGCATTGCCGCTCGGCTGGCGCAGGGGCCTGGTCGGCGAGCTGTGGGCCGAGTTCCTCGGCTGCTTCATTCTGATCTCATTCGGGGATGGAGTGGTCGCGATGCTCTGGGCCCTGTTCGGGTCTGGCCGGACCACCGCTCAGGGTGCCCTGCAGTCAGGAAGCGACTGGCTCCTGATCACCTTCGGATGGTGTTTCGCCGTTTGTTTCGCCATCTACGTGGTTGGCGGCATCACCGGTGCACACATCAACCCGGCAATCACAGTGGGCCTCGCCGTCCGGCGTCAGTTCCCGTGGAACAAAGTGAGCGGCTACATCGTGGCCCAGGTGCTCGGTTGTTTCCTGGGCGCCGCGCTGGTGTTCCTGGTCTACAACAATGCAATTAACTTCTTCGATCAAACCCACCACATCGTAAAGGGGCAGCCAGCGTCTGTAGCTACATACAGCACATTCGCTACCTTCCCAGCACCCTACTTCCACAACGTCTTAGGACCGTTAATCGACCAGATCGTGGGTACATTCTTCCTCGCTCTGTTCGTGTTCGCGGTCACCGACGAGTACAACCAGCCGGTGCTGTCGAACCTGGCTCCGTTGATGGTGGGCTTCATCGTGCTGGCAATCGGCCTCTCGTTCGGCGCCAACGCGGGATACGCGATCAATCCGGCTCGTGACTTCGGGCCCCGGATCTTCGCGTGGATCGCGGGATGGGGCAAGCTGGCAATGCCAGGTGACTACCTGCACATCAGCGGCTACTTCTGGGTGCCGATTGTCGGGCCTCTAATCGGGGGCATACTGGCTGCACCCTTCTATGACTTCGGTGTCAGGTCGATACTGATGGCTCGAAGGCCACCCGAACCCGGCGTTACAGAAGTGGGCGAGACCGTATCGGATCGTCCCACCGGTTAACGGGAACCGTGACCTTGTGCCAGGGCGGCGGCGGCCTCTGGTCCCGCCGCCCTCGGCATTTCCAGGGCGGCGACGGCCTCTGGTCCCGCCGCCCTAGGCATTCCCTGGGCGTACCGTTCATCGGAGATCGCCCGCAACCGCTCGCCCCGACAGCGAGCGCGTAGCCGTCATCGCGGACCGATCAACCCGGCGCCCCGCGCCCACTCGACAGTCCGCAACAGCGTCTCGCGCGGGTTCGTGTAGCTCAGCCCGAGCTCGCGGGTTGCCCGCGAGCCGTCGTAGCGGTGGCCGTGGAGCAAAGTTTTGACCATCTCGCCGCACACCGGCGAGCGGCGACGGGCCAGCCGGAACGCGTGCTCGACGGCATACGCTCCGGTGAGTGCGACCGCGCGTGGCAGAAGTAGCGGCGTTCGTTTCACGTCGGCTACCTCGCCCGCAAGCTCGAGCGCCTCGCTGACGGTCATCGTGACGCCGTTGAGCACGTAACGCTCGCCCGGCGCTCCCCGTTCGGCCGCGAGCAGATGCCCTTCGGCGCAGTCCGTGATGTCCACGAGGCTGATGTTGGTCGCGACAAAGACCCTCAGGCGGCCGTCTAGGAACGCCAGCAGGAAGCGAGCGGTCCCGCCGCTCCGTCCCGGGCCTTGCACCGAGGAGGGGTTGACGCATACCACCTCGACGCCAGTCTGGCGCCCGGTCTGGAACGCCACCCGCTCGCCTTCGGTCTTCGAGCGCTCGTAATTGGACAGATACCAGCCACGGTGTGGCGTTTGTTCGTTGCCCACGACCCCGCGCGACTCACCGATCGTCGCCGCCGAGGAGGTATGGACCACGCGCGGCACGCCGGTCCGCGCCGCGGCGCGGATCACGACCGCAGGGCCCTCGATGTTGGCCCGCATCATCGGGCCGGCGTCATCGACACACAGCGCGTTGATCCCGGCAACGTTGAACGCCACCGCACAACCGCTCATCGCGTCGCACAGAGCCTCCTCGTCAAGCATATCGCCGTGGGCAACGCGCGCCCCGAGCGCGCTGAGCGACGCGGCGGACGCAGGCGACCGCGCGAGCGCCACCACCGCATCGCCCCCCGCGAGCAAGCGCTCGACGAGCGCCCGGCCGACGACGCCGCTGCCCCCGGTAACGAATACGCGCGTCACGAATGGGCGCGCAATGAGGAGGAAAAACGCACGAAGTAGTCGACTCCCGACCACACCGTCACGAGCGCCGCGAGCGCCAGCGCCCATTGGTCGAGGTAGGCGCCCGCGAAAGTGAGGTGCGGCCGGAGCATCACCAGCGTCAGCGCGAGGAACTGCGCCGTCGCCTTCCACTTGCCGAGCATCGATGGCTCCAGGTGCATGCCTTGAGCGGCGACAGCGGCGCGTAAGCCGAGCAAGCTCAGCTCGCGCCCGATGATCGCCATCGACAGCCACGGCGATGCTCTGCCGACCGCCACCAGCGCGACCAGAGAGCCGGTGATCAGGAGCTTGTCGGCGGTCGTGTCGAGAAACGAGCCCAAGCGCGAGCTGACGTTCCAGCGCCGGGCCAGCCGGCCATCGAACCAGTCGGTGCTCGATACCGCCAGGAACACGATTGCGGCAGCTGTGAACGAGTGCCCGAGCACGAGGCCCATCACGACCGGCGTCGCGACGATGCGGATGCTCGTCCCGGCGAGAATCAGGGCGCTCGCTCGCGCGCTGCCTCTGCTACCCGTTCTCAGCGCGCCAGCCTCCAAAGTAGTCGCGATGCTACCAGCGGGATTTAGGCCAGAAGGTCGGCCGCGAATTGGCGCGCCCCGCTCGCGTCGGGTGCGTCCAGGGCACGCCGCGCGGCCTCCTCGGCGTCGCCGAGCGCCACCGCACGAAGCGCCTCTTTGACGTCTGGGACGAGCGGCGGCGCCATGCTCAGCTCGCGGACCCCGAGGCCCACCAGCAACAGCGCGGCGGCGGGATCCCCGGCTAGCTCGCCGCAGACGCCGACCCACCGCCGATGCGCGCGAGCACCCTGCACCGTGGCCTGGACGAGGCTCAACACGGCAGGTTGGGGGCCCGCGAGCAAGTCGCCGACCAACTCGTTGCCGCGCTCGGCGGCCATCGTGTACTGAGTGAGGTCGTTGGTGCCGATCGAGAAGAAGTCCGCTGAGCAGGCGAGCTGCTCCGCCTGCACGGCAGCGGACGGCACCTCGACCATGATTCCGACCTCGATCGGCGCATCGACTCCGGTCCCCGCGCGCGCCTGATCCACCGCGGCCAAGGCAGCCTCGAGCTCGGCCGCGGTCGCGATCATCGGGAACATGATCTTGATCCGATGGTCGGCCGCGACCCTGACGATTGCCCGCAGCTGGGTCGACAGAAGCTCGGGGTGCTCGAGCGAGAGCCTGATCCCGCGCCGGCCCAGGAACGGATTCTGCTCAGGCTCCATAGGCACGGCCGGCAGCGGCTTGTCCGCGCCCACATCGAGCGTGCGGACGATCAGCGGGCGCCCCCCGAGCGCGGAGGCGATCTCGGCGATCGTCTGCGCCTGCTCCTGCTCGGACGGTATCTCCGGCCGGTCGAGGAACAGGAACTCGGTCCGCAGCAGGCCGACACCATCCGCGCCGAGCTTCACCGCCGCCGCCGCCTCGCCGGCTCCGCCGAGATTGGCCGCCACTTCGATTACCGTCCCGTCGCGCATCGCCGCCGGCTCGCGCGCGTGGCGCTGGGCCCGGCGGCGGCGCTCCGCGGCCGCCTCGCGCTCCCGGCGTGCGCGATCCGTCTGCTGCTCGCTGGGCGAGACCAGCACCGAACCTTCAGCGCCATCAAGCAGCACCGTAGTGCCGTCGGCGATGGCCAGCACCGATGGTCCCAGTCCGACCACGGCCGGGATACCGAACGTGCGCGCGAGGATCGCCGCGTGGGCGGTCGCGGTGCCGCGGGCGCTCGCAATCCCAAGAACCAGGTTGGGATCGACCGCGGCGGCCTGCGCGGGCGTCAGCTCGGAGACGACCAAGACTCCCTCCGCCGCGTGCCCGGGATGTTGTCCTTCTCCCGCCAGGGCCGCCAGCACGCGCCGGCCGACGTCCTGCACGTCCGTCGCTCGCTCCTGAAGCAAGGCGTCCTCGAGCGCCCGCCAGGCAGCGGCGGTCTCCTCGCTGGCGGCATACCAAGCGGCCTCAGCGGTGGCCCCGGCCTCGATCCGTGCCCGCGCGGCGCTGACCAGCGCGTCGTCGTCGAGCAGCGCCAGATGCGCCGCGAAGATCGCCGCCTCGCCGGCGGCGCCACGACCGGCGACCTCGTCACGATCGCGCTCGATCGCGGCCCTGGCGGCCTCGCGCGCCTGCTCGAGTTGCTCGCGCTCGGCCTGCGCTCCTCGGGGAGCTCGTTCGGGCGGAGCCTCCAGTTGCTCGGAGAGATGGCGTAGCGGTCCCAACGCGATGCCAGACGACGCGGCGATCCCTTGCAGCAGAGTTCCTGCTTCGGGCGCTTGTGCCGGGGCGGCGCGAGATTCCTGTGATCCCGGGCGAGCCCGCGGGGGGCCTGACCCCGCGGGGCTCTGGGCAGCGCCGACTCTATCGCCGAAGCCCTCGCGCGCCAGATCCTCGAGCGCTGACAGCGCTGCCGCCGCTTGCGCTCCCGAGGCCGTCGCGATCAGCTCATCTCCCTTGCGAGCGACAAGGGTCATCAGCCCGGTCAGACTTCGGGCGCTGACCGGTCCCGCGCCGCCGGGCTTGCTGAGTCGCAGGTCCGCATCGAAGCGGCCTGCGAGCTCTACCACCAGCGCGGCGGGGCGCGCGTGAAGACCGATCTCATTGACGATCGGGATCCGGGCCTCGAGTCCATCCGCCCGCGCCTCGACGGGCGCCGGGCCGGGAGCCACCGGCTCTGACTCCTGGGCACCGAGCTGCGCGGCCTTCATCTGGAGCGCACCAGTCGCTTCGGCTCGCACCTCATCGAGTGAGCCGCCGACGCGCGCCGCTGCCGCGGCAGCGACCGCGCCCTCCACCAACGGCGCTTCGCTCAGCTCCACTCGGCCATCGCTCTCGAGCAGCTCAACCGCCATCTCCGCACTCATCAGCGCGCTGCCGAGATCCATCAACACGAGCACGCCGTCATCGGACATCGCTCGCTCGATCGCTCCCCGCACGCGTTCTACGTCGGTCCCGATCGTGCCGTCCTCGAGGCCTCCGGCCGCCTCGAGCCGCAGCTCGTCGCCGCCCATCTGCCGCGCGAGCTCGACCACGCCTTCGGCTAGCGCCGCGCTATGCGATACGACGACGATCCCTACCACGGTTGGCCTTTACTACAGGCCGTAGGCCTGGTGCAGCAGCTCGATCGGGTGAACCGAGCGATGGCTGGTTCCGTGTTCGATCTGCCAGCGGCAAGTCTCACTGTCGCAGACGACCAGCCCGGCGTCCGAGGCCTCGATCTGGCCGAACAGGTCGGCACCGACGTCCATCGCGATCTGGTACTTCTCGCGCTTGAGACCATACGTGCCGGCGATCCCGCAGCAGCGCGCGTCGAGCTCGCGGATCTGGAGACCCGGAATCAGCGCCATCAACTCGATCGCGGGCTTCCCGATCCAATGACCCTGGAGCTGGCACGGCGCGTGGTAGGCGACGGTCTCTTGCAGCGGCCGGAAGTCGGTGCGCAGCTCGCCACGGTCGTGGAGCTCGAGCAGCAGCTCGCAGATGTCGTAGGTCTGGCGGCTGACCAGCGCCAGATCGGGATCGTCTTCCAGGCCCAGGATCTCGCGCGCCTCGCGCTTGAGCATCACAGTGCAGCTGGTGGAGTTGCCGACGATCAGCGTGCCGTCGCGAGCATGCGGAGCAAGCGCCGCCGCAAGCCGCAGCACGTAGCCCCGCGCATCGTCGAACAGGCCGTTGGACTGCAGCGGCAACCCACAGCAGTCCTGTTTGGGAACCTCGACCTGGTAGCCGTTGTGCTCGAGCACCGCGACCACCTTTTCGCCGACATCAGGCTCGTAATACTGGGTGCCGCAGTTGTGGAAGTAAACGATCCGCTTGCCGGTCGCCGGGCTGTGGTGCTTGCGCGCCCAGGCCTGGAAAGTGCGCCCTGCAAACTGCGGCAGCGCCGCGTCCCGGTGGACCCCCAGTAGGCGCTCGGCCAGCACGCGCACCGGCCGCATACGCAAGCTGGCGTTGGCCAGCGGCGCCACCGGCGTGCCGAGCCGGCCGAGCACGGTGGGCCGAGCAATCAGCCGGTCACGAAGGGGATAGCCGTTTGCCTGCTTGACCGCGTAACGAGCATGAGCGTTCAGCTCGGCGATCTTGACTCCTTGCGGGCACGCTTGCGTGCACAGGCCGCACCCCGAGCAGTAATCGACGGAATGCTCTTGGACTGGCTCGCCGAGTGCCCGATAACGCTCCGCCTGCGGGCCCTCGTACTTCGGCCCGGGGAACAGCGGCGTCACGTTCGACACCGGGCAGACCGTCTCGCAGATCGTGCATTTCACGCAGTGGTCGAGCGAGCCGCGAAGCAGCTCGTGCAAGAGCCCGTCGCTCACGCCGCGGCCTTTGCGCCCTCGCGCTCGAGGATCCCCTGCGCCACCGAGTGGCCACTGGCAAGTGCGATCCCTTCTCCCGATCCCTCCCGCCAGGATTCAGCGCCCGGCAGCGAGGCGCCCGCGACGAACACGTTGTCGGTGCCTTCGCCACGGAGTGAGGAGTCAACCGCGATGCCCACCCGCGCCATCGGCTGCTCGCCGAAGTAGTCGGCGATGAACCGTGGTTCGTCGTCACCGGGCATGCCATGGAGGGCGAGCCCGGCGACCATCTCACGAGCGCTCCAATCCGAGGAAAGCGTGATCGCTCCGGAGTGCAGGCCTCCGGTGGCGAGCACCACCCACCGCGCTCCGTAAACGGTGTCGTGGCCGCTGGTGTGCGCGCGCAGCGCACTGATGCGATCACCGTCGCGCTCGACGCCCAGCACCTCGGCACCAAGCACGATTCGAGCGCCGGCCGCCCGCAGCGCGGCCCGTAGCGCGTTGAAGACGCGCAGCCCGGAGGCCGAGGGCGGCAGCGTCGGGATCTCGAACACCGAGCGGCCGAGCCTCTGCTCGAGGTCGCGCCAGGCGCCGTGCGGATCCCTCAAGCCCAAGATCGCGGGCACGGCGACACGTTCGCCGCTGCGCAGTCGCGGCACGAGCCGAGCGGCAAAGGCTCCGCGGAACGAAGGATCATCGAACCGCGCCGCGAGCCCCTGCGCGTTCACCTCGGGTCTGCCGACGTCGAGGTCGAGCTCGATCCCTCTTGCCGCATAGCCGGCGCGCTCCAGGTTCCCGGCGCACATCGATGGGTAGAAGTCGCGCAGCGCTCGTAGCCCGACCGCGCACACGGGCGAACGCGCGCGCACATCGCCGGCGGCCATCGACTCCGGGACGAGCGCCGAGGGACGGACCGAGCCGACCGCGGTCGGGAGCAGGTGGTTGCGCTCGAGTTCGCCGGTGTAACGGTAGCCTGGTTGAGGACCCTGCTCGATCTTGGCGGCGAACCAGTCGAGCGCAGCGGTGATCGCGTCGGCGCCGAGCAGCGCGTAGGGGTGATCGGGATGAGCGGCGACGAAGCCTGGGAGCGCTTCCGCGGGGCTCTCTACCAGCTGTGGGTCGTATCCGAGCACGTCGATCGTGCCCGGCGCGAGGTGGGTCGAGCCGTAGCCCTTGGCGAGCAGGCAGACCTTCGCGCCGCCCTCGGCCAGCCGCGCCGCAGCGGTGAGACCTGCCACGCCGGTACCGACAACCACCGCGTCGTAATTCAAGGACCGGACGATCACGGGAGATGACTGATGTCGAGCACGCCCTGGAACACCCACTCGTCAAACCGGGTTTGCCGAAGCTGGTCGCCGTACAGGATCGGCCACGTTCCCTTCCACCGCTCGTTGACGAACTCGAGCAGCGCCCCGTTCGCCCGCTCGGTCCCGATGCCCTCGAGGCCATGGAGGATCCCGGTCGCGCGGTAGATGCAAAAGCCTCCCTGGCACGGGCCCATTCCGAGGCGGACAAACCGCCGGATGTCATCGAGGTTGTCGGTGGCACGCCGCCGGAGCGCCTCCTCGAGCGTACGCCGCGAGATCAGCTCGCATTCGCAGACGAGCTGATCGTCGAGCAGGTGCTGCTCCCGCCGGCCAAGCCGGTCGGCGACGTGGTAGTACGCCTCGTCCTCGGAACCGGGAAGCCTCTCGGTGGCGGTGGTGCATGGCCGCGGCTGGCCGAGCTGACGGCAGACCGCGTCGACGGTGTCCTGCGCCATCAACCGGTAGGTCGTCACCTTGCCGCCGGTGATCGTCAAGAAGCCGCTCACCCCGTCACGCTCGCGATGGTCGAGCAATGCGTGCGCGCGCGTGACATCGCGTGTCTCGGTAGAGCCGTCGCCGTCCTTGCGGTCCTCGAACAGCGGCCGCACGCCGGTCCACACCCGTAGCGCGCGAGCCTGCTTGAACCCCGGGACGAGCCGCTCGCCATCGTCGAGCATCGCGTCGACCTCGTCCTGCAGCACCGAGTGATCGTCGGGGTCGTCGGTGTTGACATCGGTTGTGCCGATCACGCTGACCGTGCGCACAGGCACGATGATGTCCCCGTCGGTCGGCATCTGACAACGGTTGATGACCGTGTTCACGAGCCGGTGATTCATCGCGATCATGATCCCCCGACCTGGCATCACGTGGACGCCTTCGATGCCGGCGAGCGTCGCGATCTGGCCCGCCCAGGCTCCCGCCGCGCTGACGGTGAGGCGAGCTTCGACGTTGAGCTCCTCGCCCGTGCGCGTGTTGCGCAGTCGCGCACCCCGGACGTGGTCTCCCTCGCGATGGATCTCCACCGCCTCGTGATCCGGCAGCACGCGTGCGCCGCGCTGCTGCGCACCATGCGCGAGCGCCCAGACCAGCTGCCAGACATCGATGCTCGCGTCCGCCACCCGGAAGGCGCGAGAGATCTGGGGATTGAGCAGCGGCTCCTCGCGCAGCGCCTGTGCTGTTTCGATCTCCTCGCACGGAACGCCGGTCGCACGACACCCCTCCACGAAGCGGTCGGCGTAGGCGGGATCGTCGAATGGTGTGGTAACGAAGAACCCACCCGTGTCCTCGACCGTGTCCGCCGCCACCTGGCGGACGATGATGTTCTCGCGCGCGCATTCGTCGGCCGCCGAGGGGTCCTTGACCGCGTAGCGCCCACCCGAGTGAAGCAACCCGTGGAAGCGCCCGGTGGTGCCGGTGGCGAGGTCGCCACGCTCGGCGAGGACTACGTCGAATCCCCTTAAAGCCGCATCCCAAGCGACCCCGGCGCCGGTGGCGCCACCGCCGATCACCAGCACCTCGGTGCTCAGGTTCTCCACCGGCTGGAGCTTACTCTTCACCAACATGCGAAGTACGTATCAGGGGCCTGCGGGGCGGGGCGCCGGCGGCCTCCGGCGCCCCGCGTAAGCGCCCCCACGCGCTACTCGGCCCAGTCGAAGGTGCGCTCGACCGCCTTCTTCCAGAAGTGGAACAACCGCTCGCGGTCCGCTTCGCTCATTTGCGGTTCCCAGCGCTTGTCCTCGACCCAGTTCTCGCGCAGATCTTCGATCTCCTTCCAGAAGCCGGTGGCGAGACCGGCGGCGTAGGCGGCGCCGAGAGCGGTCGTCTCCGCCACCTTCGGCCGGATCACCGGCACACCGAGGATGTCGGCCTGGAACTGCATCAGCGTTTCGTTCACCACCATCCCGCCGTCGACCTTCAGCGACTGCAGCTCGACCCCGGAATCCGCGTTCATCGCGTCCGAGACCTCGCGGCTCTGGAACGCCGTGGCCTCGAGGGTGGCGCGCGCCACGTGCCCGTTGTTGACATAGCGCGTCAGCCCGGCGAACACGCCGCGGGCGCTTCCCTTCCAATAGGGCGCGAACAAGCCCGAGAACGCCGGCACGATGTACAGCCCACCGTTGTCGTCGACGCTGGCGGCGAGTTCCTCGACCTCGGGAGCCGTCCTGATCATCTTCAGGTTGTCCCGTAGCCACTGCACGAGCGCGCCGGTGATCGCGATCGAACCCTCCAGGCAATAGATCGCAGCGCTGTCGCCGATCTTGTAGCCGACGGTCGTGATCAGGCCGTTCTTTGACTGAACCGCCTCGGTGCCGGTATTGAGCAGCAGGAAGTTGCCGGTTCCGTAGGTGTTCTTGGCCTCGCCGACCGAGAAGCAGGTCTGTCCGAACGTCGCCGCCTGCTGGTCGCCGAGGTCGCCGGCTACCTGCACCCCGGACAGCGGGCCGACCTTGATCTCGCCGTATACCTCGCTCGATGGCCGGATCTCCGGCAACATCGAGCGGGGCACTCCGATCGCCTCGAGCAACGAATCATCCCAGTCGAGCGTCTCGAGGTTCATCAGCATCGTGCGGCTGGCGTTCGAGACATCGGTGATGTGCAGACCGCCGTTGGTGCCACCGGTCAGATTCCAGATGCACCAGGTGTCCATGTTGCCGAAGCAGAGGTCTCCGGCGTCCGCCTTCTCCTTGGCGCCGTCGACGTTCTCCAGGACCCAGCGGACCTTGGGGCCGGAGAAGTAGGTGGCAATCGGCAGACCGGTCTTCAGCCGGAAGCGATCCTGGCCGCCCTCTTTCTCGAGCTCCCCGCAGATCTTGTCGGTGCGCGTGTCCTGCCAGACGATTGCGTTGTGGACTGGCTCACCGGTGTTTCGATCCCAGACGACCGCGGTCTCACGCTGGTTGGTGATCCCCACCGCGGCGATCGATCCGGCGCCGCCGTCGATCTTGTCGATCGCGCCGACGATCACCTGCTGGGACCGCTCCCAGACCTCGTTGGCGTTGTGCTCGACCCACCCAGGCTTGGGGTAGATCTGCTCGTGCTCGAGCTGCTCGACCGCAACCACGTTTCCGCCGTGATCGAAGACCATGCAGCGGGTGCTGGTAGTGCCCTGGTCCAGTGCTGCCACGTAATCCGCCATCCGAGTGCTCTCCTTTTCAACCAGCCAGCGCCTGTGCGGCGGTCTGGCAGAGGTAGTAGGTGGAGGTCGCACCTGGATCCTGATGATCCTGACTGCGCTCCCCCAGGTAGCTGGCCCGACCCTTGCGGGCGACCAGCGGAATCGTGTCTCGCATCCCGCGCTCAGCAGCGTCGGCCGCCGCCTTCAGGCCGGCATCGAGGTCAGAAGCCTGCTCCAGCGCATCGACCGCCGGCAGCAACGCGTCGACCATCGTCTTATCACCGGGCTCCGCCTTGCCTCGGGCCTTGACGCCGTCCAGGCCTTTGCGCCAGGCGGCCGCGTAGGACTCGAGATCGACTTCTTCCTTGCCCGCCAGGGCGGTGCCCATCTGCAGCAACAGCGTCCCGTACAACGGGCCCGCCGCACCGCCAACACTGGAGACGAGCGCCATCGCCACGGTCTTCAGCACGGCTCCGGGGTCGGCCTGTTCCTGCGCGTCGAGCTTCTCCATCGCCTTGCGCATGCCACGGTCCATGTTGGTGCCGTGGTCACCGTCGCCGATCGCGGTGTCGAGCCGCACCAGTTCTTCTCGGTGCTCGTGCATGGAGGCCGCGAAGCGACCCATCCAGTCGAGCGCCGTGTCGCGAGAGACGGGCAAGCTCAGGCTTCCCAGCGGAGGCCCGGGGTGTTCACCGGCGCATCCCAGTAGGCGACCATCTCGTCGTCGAGCTTCAGCAGCGTGATCGAGCAACCCTGCATCTCGAGCGAAGTGATGTAGTTGCCGATCAGGTTGCGCTCGATCGTGAGCCCATGCTTCTGGGCCAGCTTCGCCACTTCGTTGTACACCACGAACAGCTCGATCAACGGCGTGCCACCCATGCCGTTGACGAACGCCAGGACCCGATCGCCGGAGGAGAACGGCAGGTCCTCCACGATCGGCGTCATCAGCCGCTCGGCAATCTGAGAAGCGGGCCCGATCTTCTCCCGGAAGCGACCGGGCTCGCCGTGGATGCCGATCCCGATCTCGACCTCGTCGTCGGCGAGCTCGAAGCTGGGCGAACCGGAGGCGGGCGTGATACAGGGAGTCAACGCCATCCCCATCGAGCGACCGTTGGCGTTGACCTTGCGCGCCAGCTCCGCAACTTCCTGCAACGACCGCCGGTCCTCGGCCGCGCCCCCACAGATCTTCTCGAGGATCACGGTGATGCCAACACCGCGACGTCCGGCCGTGTAAAGCGAGTCCTCGACAGCGACGTCGTCGTTGGTAACTACCGCTTCGACCTCGATTCCGTCGGTCCTCGCCAGGTCCGCCGCCATGTCGAAGTTCATCACGTCGCCGGTGTAATTCTTGACGACGTGCAGCACGCCGGCGCCACCGTCGACGGCCTGGGTCGCCGCCTGCATCTGATCGGGGGTGGGTGAGGTGAACACCTCACCGGGACACGCCGCATCGAGCATGCCCCGCCCGACGAAGCCGCCATGCATCGGCTCGTGACCGGAGCCGCCCCCGGAGATCAGACCCACCTTGCCCTGTACCGGAGCGTCGGCCCTGACCACCATCGGGGGATCAAAGCTGACACGCAGACGGCCGGGATAGGCGGCGGCGACTCCCTCCAGCGCCTCTTTCACGACGTCGTCGGGTGAATTGATCAGTTTCTTCATGCGGCCCCCAGTTGCGAGAGGAGATCGGTGCGGGACGCTCGCAGTGCATGGACACACAGACGGCGCACGGCGTGGTTAATCGATTTTGTGGAGAAGCAGAAGCCGCACTGCGCGGTTACTTCAGCAGTGAAATTGCCGAGCAAACACCCTTCTTTCGCACACATCGCTCTCCACCCACGAGCGTTTCGTCTGCGACAATAGCGGAAATCGTTCGCCAATGTCAAACATCGTTCGAGCGCGTTGATACGTTCAGCTTGCGTGAACCGGTGAAGGTGAACCGCTGTCGGGTCCGATCCAATCCATCGAGCGTGCCGCCGCGATCCTACGGCTATTGTCGGGGCGCTCGCGACGCCTGGGAGTTGTGGAACTGGCGGGACAGCTTGGGTTACCGAAAGGCACCGTTCACGGGATCTTGCGAACGCTTCAGGCGGTCGGTTTCGTCGAGCAGGACAACGAGTCGGGCAAGTACCAGCTGGGCGCGGCGCTGCTGCACATCGGCTCGAGCTATCTAGACGCCAACGAACTTCGCACCCGAGCGCTCAACTGGGCCGACGCGCTGGCGACCCAGAGCGACGAGAGCGTGCGCATCGGGACTCTGCACGAGAAGCAAGTTCTGATCGTTCACCACGTGTTTCGTCCGGACGACAGCCGCCAGGCGCTGGAGGTGGGCAGCCTGGTGCCCACACATGCCAGCGCGCTCGGGAAGGCCCTGCTCGCGCACCACACATACCTGGTTGATCAGCTCCGAGCGGAGCCGCTGATCAGCTACACCCCGGCGACGGTCACCGATCTCAAGCAGCTGGAGCGCGAGCTCGACGCAGTGCGAGGGCGCGGCTGGGCGAGCGAGGTCGGCGAGCTGTATCCGGGGGTCGCCTCGATCGCCGCGCCGATCGAGGACCGACGCGGCGTGATCGAAGGTTCGATCGGTATCTCCGGTCCGATCGAGCGACTCTGCGATGGCGGTGACCTGCGATCGCAGTTGGTTGGCTACGTGATGCAGAGCGCTCGCACGGTCTCCCGCGAGCTCGGGGCGATTCCGTGGTAGGAATGGCAGTGCAATGACACCCCGCTACGTGATTTCGATCGACCAGGGAACCGCGTCGTCGAGATGCCTCGTATTCGACCACCGCGCGCGCCTCGTCTCCGTCGCGCAAAAAGAGCATCGACACCACTTTCCCCGTCCGGGATGGGTAGAGCACGACCCCCAGGAGATCTGGCGCAACGTGCTGACGGTGGTCGCGCAGGCGCTCGAGAGGGCTGATCTCTCGCCGACCGAGCTGAGCGCGCTGGGGATCGCCAACCAGCGAGAGACGACGGTGCTCTGGGACCGCCGCACGGGAGCGCCGGTACACAACGCGATCAACTGGGAGGACACCCGCAGCGACCATCTGTGCCGCGACCTCGTGGCGGAGTTCGGGCAGGAGCGCTTCCGCCGGAAGACCGGGCTCCCGGTGAGCACGTACTTCTCCGGCCCCAAGGCGCGCTGGCTGCTCGACCACATTCCAGGACTGCGCGAGCGCGCTGAAGCGGGAGAGGTCCTGTTCGGGACGATGGATTCCTGGCTGCTCTGGAACCTCTGCGGGCGCCACGCGACCGACGTCACGAACGCCAGTCGCACCCTGATGATGAACCTGGAGACGCTCGACTGGGACGACGAGCTGCTCGAGATCCTTGGCGTGCCGCGGGCGATGCTGCCGGAGATCCGGCCCTCGTCGGAGATTTACGGTGAGGCGGGCCCGGCGCTCGCGGGTGTTGCAGTCGCATCCGTGCTCGGGGATCAGCACGCCGCGCTGGTCGGCCAGACATGCTTCGACCCAGGGGAAGGCAAGTGCACCTACGGGACCGGCAGCTTTCTGCTCCTGAACACCGGCCAGCGACCGATCACTTCGCACAGCGGGCTGCTGACGACGCTCGGCTATCAGCTCGGCTCCGAGCGCCCCACCTACGCACTTGAAGGATCCGTCGCGATCACCGGCGCGCTGGTGCAGTGGTTTCGGGACAACGTCGGCCTGATCGGCAGCGCGCCGGAGATCGAGACACTCGCGCTCACGGTCAAGGACAATGGCGGCTGCTACTTCGTGCCGGCGTTTTCGGGGCTTTTCGCTCCGCATTGGCGCAGCGACGCGCGCGGCGTGATCGCCGGTCTCACTGGATACATCAACAAGGGCCACCTTGCGCGCGCGGTGCTCGAGGCCACTGCCTGGCAGACACGCGAGGTGGTGGAGGCGATGAACGCGGATTACGGCGGCGGCTTCGCCGAGTTGCGAGTAGACGGCGGAATGACCGCGAACAACTTGCTGATGCAGTTCCTCGCGGACGTCCTCGACGTGCCGGTGACGCGTCCGATCGTCGCCGAGACGGTGTCGCTCGGCGCGGCCTATGCGGCTGGCCTGGCGGTCGGATTCTGGCCCGATCTCGACAGCCTCAAGCGTAACTGGCACAAAGCCGCCGAATGGCTGCCGGCGATCGACCCGGCCGTGCGCGAGAAGGGCTACCGAAAGTGGAAGAAGGCGGTCGCGCGGACGGTCGACTGGATCGACGACGACGACTGAATGCGGCCCCCTGAGGTTCGCGGTTCGCTAGGGATCTCGACCGCGGCAGCCCGCTGCCGACGTTCGCGGTTGCTCGGGGTCGGAACCCGAGAGCGGCCTGTTACCGCAGCGCCGGCTCGGAGCTCTGCTGGTCGGCGCCGTCGAAGAACCTCTGAACGTCCTGGATCACGATCGAGACGTCGTCATTAGGGGTGATCGGGTCGCCGAATGCGATGCTGACGCGGTGGCGCTCTGAGCCGCTTCGGCTCCGGAGCCGGCTCGGCCAGAAGCGGCCGGGGGGCATCGCGTCGCGCGTGCCGGTGATCCGGATCGGGACGATCTGCACGTGATGGCGGACCGCAAGCACGGCGGCGCCGCGGCGCAGGCGACCGGTCCCGCCGCTGCGGGAACGGGTTCCTTCCGGGTAGAGCAGCAGATTCCAGCCGCGATCGAGGAGGCCGTCGACGTGGTCGGCGGCCTGTTTCTCGAGACCACCGCCACGGCGATCCATCGGGATCGTGTTGAAGATCAGCGACACGAGCATCGCGACGAGCCGGTTGCGGTAGAAGTAATCCGCGGCCGCTGCGACGACGGTGCGCTTACGAAACCGGCGGGGCAACGCAGCCAAGATCACGGGCGTGTCCATATGGCTGACGTGATTGGCGACGAGGATCACGGGCGCGCGCAGGCGCGCGAGCTTGTCGCGACCGGTCGTGCGGCGGCGCACATAGAACGCCATGATCGGCGCGAGCACGAACCGGTGCAACGCCTCTCGAGCGCTGATCGCCCAGCGCGATCGGGCCCAGGGGATGTCGAGTTGCGGCGCCGATCGAGCCAGCTGTTGAGCGCGCCGCTTGAGGCGGGCCGAGGCGGACTTTTTGCGCCGAACGCGAAGCACGTACGCTAGAACCCCAGCCTGTAACAGACGTTACAGATTCGTGTCAGATCGGCTGCGGCGAAGCCCGCGGGCCGGTCAGGGGGACGGTGTCGGGCGCTCGCGCTCCGGGTGCCCCGCCCTAAGTCCAGGGCAGGGCGGAGCGCGTCTCCCAGTACTCGCTGGGTGGCTCGACCAGCGGCGCCAGCCGCTCCTCCAGGGCGGCGTCCCAGGGCACTTCGAGTGCCGCGAGATTGCTCTCGAGCTGCGCGACCGTGCTGGCTCCGCTCAGCACGGTGTCGACCCATGGACGCGCCAGCACCGCCGCGATCGCCAGCGCGTCCTCGCTCACGCCGAGCCGGGCCGCGGCGCGCCCAAGCGGCTCGATCTCCCCGCGCGAGGTGAGCCGGCCGTTGGCGAGCGCCTCCTTGATCATCACTCCCAGTCCAGCCTCGTGTGCGGAGCGCAACGCATCCCCGGCCGAGCGTTCGAGCAGATTCCAGGTCGCCTGCACCGTGTCGAAGCCGCCTGTCTGCAGGGCCCGCTCGATCGTCGCTCCCTGCTCGGTACCGGAGAGGCTGAGCCCGACGGCCACTCCCTCTCCCCGCAGCTGATCGAGCCCCGCGCGGATTTCACGTTCGTCGAGCACCCCGCTCGACAACGTGGCGGAGTGGATCTGGTACAGGGTCAGGTAGTCCCCGAGCTGCTCCCGCGTCTCCTCGAGCTGGCGGCGGAAGTTGTCGGCGGTGAGCTCTTTGACCTCCGGTGGATCGGCATCCACGCGCCAGCCCGCGGTGTACCTGTAGCCCCACTTCGAGCTGACCGTGACGCTGCCTGGCTCGAGCGAGCGCGCCCGTAACCAGGACCCGAGAAATTCCTCGGCGCGCCCGTAGGAGCGAGCCGCATCGAAGTGCCGGATGCCCGCCGCGTAGGCCGCGTCGAGCACCTCGTGGGTGCGGGCCGCCATCGCCTCGACCGAATGATCGGCGAAGTCTTCCCCGTGTCCGAGCGTTAGGTAGCCGGGGCGTCCCAGCGCGGCGAGGCCAACCGAGATCGCGGTCGTGGCGACGGCGGTGTTGCCGAGAGCGCGCTCCCACCCGCGACCATCTCCCGCTGGCTTGTCGCCGGCGCGGGTCAAGATCGAGCGAGCCGGCAGGAGAGAGCTTCTGACATACGCCTGCGTTATACCCGCTGATGGCGGCGAGCGGGCGCGCCTATCCTCTGGGGAGATGAGCGCGGCTCGCGGCACACCACAGGATCGCGACCCGCGGGCACGCCTGCGTGCTGAGTTGCACAGCGCGCGAGACGAGCTGAAGGCCCACATGGCAAGCTGGGAGTACGCGTTCGCGATGGGCGGCGGCCGCGACGGCGCCGGCGAGCATCCGCTGCATCGGAAAACGCGCGAGCGGACCGCGCTACTCGAGGAGCGCTGCCGAGATCTCCGCGCGCGGCTCGCGGAACACGAGCTCTAGCTTCCCGTAGTAGCCTCCAGCTTGAAACTCGATCAGCTGGAGCGAGCATTGCAGCGCTTGAGCCTGATACGGGGACCGGCACCGCCTCGAGCCCACAGGTTGGTGGCAGCTTGCTGCGAGCGCCGGCTTCGCTGCTCGCCTACGTTCGCCCCGGCTGGCTTCATGCGGTGGCGGGGGAGGCGCGGGCTGCACTTGATCGAGGCCGACGCCGCCTCCGAGCTGACCGCCGCGCGGCGGCGAACAGACACCTGCCCAATCCCAACGTAAGGAGAGAAGATGGCAGATAACCGAGGTGTGGCCTACATGGGGACCGGGAAGGTCGAGGTTCACGACATCGACTTTCCAACCTTCGAGCTCAAGGACGGGCCAGGAGTCAATCCCGCGAACGTGGGGCGCAAGCTTCCGCATGCCGCGATCCTCAAGTGCGTGGCGACCAACATCTGCGGCTCTGACCAGCACATGGTCAGGGGTCGGACGACCGCGCCCGAGGGTCTGATCCTGGGCCACGAGATCACCGGCGAGGTGATCGAGACCGGCCCCGGGGTCGAGTTCATCAAAGAGGGCGACCTCTGTTCGGTCCCGTTCAACATCGCCTGCGGGCGCTGCCGGATGTGCAAGGAGGGCAACACCGGGGTGTGCTTGAACGTCAACCCCGAACGCCCCGGCTCCGCCTACGGCTATGTCGACATGGGCGGCTGGGTCGGAGGCCAGGCGGAGTACGTTCTCGTCCCGTACGCCGACTGGAACCTGCTGAAGTTCCCCGACAAGGATCGGGCGATGGAGAAGATCCTCGACCTGACGATGCTCTCGGACATCTTCCCGACCGGCTTCCACGGCGCGGCGACCGCTGGCGTGCACTCCGGCGACACCGTTTACGTCGCCGGCGCCGGTCCGGTGGGCCTCGCCGCGGCGCACTCAGCGCAGTTGCTCGGCGCCGCGGTCGTGATCGTCGGTGACCTGATCCCAGAGCGGCTCGAGCAGGCTCGCAGCTTCGGCTGCGAGGCGATCGACGTCTCCAAGGGCGACCCCAAGGATCAGATCGAGCAGATCCTCGGCGTCCCGGAGGTCGACGCCGCGGTCGACGCGGTCGGCTTCGAGGCCCGCGGCCACGGCTCCGACGCCGACCACGAGGCGCCCGCGACCGTGCTCAACTCGATCATGGACGTGACCCGGGCGGCCGGCAAGCTCGGCATCCCCGGGCTCTACGTGACCGGAGATCCCGGCGCCATCGACGACGCGGCCAAGCAGGGCTCACTGTCGATCCGGATCGGGCTTGGCTGGGCGAAGTCGCACAGCTTCACCACCGGCCAGTGCCCGGTGATGCGTTATCACCGCGGGCTGATGCAGATGATCCTGAACGACAAGGCCCACATCGCCAAGGCTGTCAACGCCACCGTGATCACGCTCGACGAAGCGCCGCAGGGCTATAAGGACTTCGACAGCGGAGTGGCCAAGAAGTTCGTGTTCAACCCACACGGGCTGATCAAGGCCTGAGGTCTCGAAGCCCGCGTCACGGCTCGCCAGGGCGCGGCTCTGACTCGCACGCGCGCCGCGCACAGGCGTGGCGCGCGGCGGGGTCGGGTTGGCGCGCGGCGGGGTCGGGTTGGCGCGGGTCACAGCTGGTCTCGCTCCGAGCGCGCGGGTCGCCGCTCGTCTCGCTCGCTCCGCCCGCACGGGGGCCCCGGCACTGCGCGATCCTCCTAGCTGGACAACGTCCCACTCGACGTGCCGTCTGGGTCGACTGGGATGTTTCCCCTCTGCTTCACGTTGAACGTCCCACCGGAGATTTCGAGCGGGTCGAGCGGGACGTTTACCAGGTGAAATCCGGTCTCCGGAAGTCACCCCGGCACAAACGCGTCGCTCGCTGCATCACTGTCGTCACCATCCAGCGTTCAAACCCGCCCCGCTTCGAACCTCCCGCGGTTTGACACTCCCGCTTACTTTGGATCGCCTCGTGTCGGCAGGAAGGGCTCCACCTCGGGAGGGTGACCCGCTTCGATCTGACGGGCGCGCTGCAGCTCGGCGTTGAACTCCGCGCCGAACAGGATCACAAGGTTGGTGATCCAGAGCCAGACCAAGAACACGACCACCGACGCCATCGAACCATAGGTCTTGTTGTAGGAGGAGAAATTTGCCACGTACAGCGCGAACAATGCCGACGCGACGATCCACAGAACGACCGCGAGCACGCCGCCAGGCGTGACCCAGCGAGGTCCGGGCTGACGGACGTTTGGGCCTGCGTAGTAGAGAATCGAGAAGATCACTGCGACGACTACGATCAACACGGGCCATTTGGCGATGTCCCAGGCGGTGACCGCGGAACTACCGACGCCGATCAGGTTCCCGACCTGCTTCGCGAGCCCGCCGGTGACCACAACCGCGAGCGCGGAAGCGGTGAGCAGCACCACGGTCACCAGTGTCACGCCGATACGGACGGGGATCGTCTTCCAGATGGGACGTCCCTCCTCGACGTCCCAGATGATGTTCGAGGCGCGCATGAAGGCGGCGATATAGCCCGACGCCGACCACAACGACGCCGCAAGCCCGACGACGAACAGCAACCCCGCGGTCCCCCTGTGCGATTGAATGTTGTCGATCGCGCTGGTGAAGATGTTCCGCGCGGTGCCAGGCGCCAGCTTGTCCAGATTTTGAATCAGCGGCTGCGTGGCTGAGTGGCCGACCAGCCCGAGAATCGAGACCAGCGCGATCAGCATCGGAAAGATCGCCAAGACTCCGTAGTAGGTGAGCGCTGCTGCCAGGTCGGTCAAGTTGTCGGCCTTGAACTCCAGGCGCGTGCGCTTCAGTACGCCGAGCCAGGCGGTGCGCGGAAGCGCGGACGGCTGCTCGGGTGCCGGGGCATCGCCGCTGGGCGTCAGCTCGCCTTGCGATTCCGCGCCTTCGGAGGACACCTCCGGTTGCGATTGCGCACCTTCGGCGGTCACCCCTCGTTGCGGCTCCGCTCCTTGGGAGATCGCTTCCCGTTGCGATTGCGCACCTTCGGCGCTCGCCTCCCGTTGCGGCTCAGCGCCTTCGGAGATCACCTCCCGTTGCGGCTCCATCTCCTCGGACGTCATGTCGCGCTGTGGCCCGATCTCAACTCGCGCGCGTCCCTCATGTTTGCTCCCTTTCGCTGACTCATGCTCCCAGTGAGCCCCGGTTGCGGATCAGTGTTACCCGATTACGTGGTCAATCTCGCGCGGGCGTCCTCCGTTTTATGGAGGATGCTGCGCAGGCGGCGCGAATGCGTACCGAAAGCAGCTTTGGGTATAAGCAAACTATCGGTGCAAACAGACAACGCAGGTCGGCCGTCGGTCGACGTTGCAACCCGTACCGCCACCGTAGGAGGCGCCCCGATGGCCGTAACCGAAAGCCGCCAGGCAACCGCAACGCGTACTGAAAAGGGGATCAGCCTGGCCCGCGGGCCTGCGCTCATCCTGGGGACGATTCTGCTCGCCGCCGGCCTGTACTTCCTCTACAAGCAGCACAATTTCCCGAAGTTCTCCAACTTCCCCAACGGAACAGCGCCGGTTGACGGAAAAGTCTTTGGGATCTTCGGCGCGAACGGTTGGACCGGAATGTTGACTGCCGTAGCGGGGGGCCTGCTCCTGTTCGGGGCAGCGCAGCACCTGCTCGCCAAGACGATGAGCCTGATCGTCGGGGTCGCGCTCGGCGGCGCCGCGGTGATCGCCGCCATCAGCGGAGACGTCCTCGGGCTCGCGGCCGCGAACGGATGGACCGAACTCGCCTGGGCAGCAGCAGCCGCGATCTTGCTGTTCAACGTGCTGGTTCCTCGTCGTCGTCGCACGATGGCCGTGGCGGACGATGCGGCGGGCACGGGGCGCCGACCGGTGCGGACGGCCGAGCCGGTTCCTGCCCGCACCCGTGAACCGGTGGCGACGAGGAGGGCCGCGGAGCCCGTCGCCGCGTCCACCGCCGAGCCGGTAACCAGGCGCCGCACTGAGCCCGCAACGGCAGCTACCGAGTACGAGGAGCCCGCCGCGGCGCCGGGTCAGGGCACGACCACAGGCGGGGTCGGGACCACCGGTGCGGTCGGGACCACCGGTGCAGCCGGGACCAGCGGCGTAGCCGGGAGGACGGGCCGGGGCGCGCCAGCGGGCGAGGGGGCAATCGCCGCGGGCGAGGGCGCAGTGGCCGCCGAGGAGGGCGCAGCAGCAGCGCGGCGCCGACAGCCGGTCGTCACCCGCGGCAATGAGCCTCCGGCCACCCGTGCCGAGGAGGACCCGATTGGCCCCACCGAGGAGCCGATCGCGGATACGCGGGCTCGCGAAACGCCATCGACGGGCGCGCGGGACACCGCCTCGACCGCCGCACCGCTAGATGCCCCGGTCGCGGAAGGCGACGCGGTGGCTGCAGACCGGTCGGTCGCGCGGGGAGACCGGTCGGTTGTGCAGGGCGATCAGTCAGCTTTCGGACGCGAGGGTCAGTACAGCGGCCAACCCGGCGAAGTACTACCGGAAGGCCGCGGCGAGCCGTACGCCGGCGCGGGCGACAGCACCTCCGAGGAGCTTGAAGCCGACCAGATGCCGACAAGGGTTCGCTCCCGCGAGACCGACGACATCGCGCCGGGCGGGCAGCCCGACGAGATGGCGCCGGGCGGGCAGCCCTACGAGAGGGCGCCGGGCGAGCAACCCGACGACACGGCGCCGGGTGGGCAGACCGAGCCGCGGCAGCGGTCGGTCTTCAGTTCGATCAGAGATTGGTTCTCCGGGGCGAAGTCGTAGCCGCCCTGCGCGGCGCCGGCCTCACTCGGCTCGCGATCTCAGGCTCCCGATCTGCAGCGACTCGTCGCGAGCGTCGGCGACGGGTGGCTGGGCGGGAATCGCTGCCGCGGCCCCATCGCGAGGCGGCGGATCGTCCAGGAAGTCGGCGTTCGGCACATAGAAGAGGTTGCCCGTGAGTGCGCTCGAGAAGTCCAGGATCCGGTCATAGTTGCCTGGTGGATTGCCGATGAACATGTTGCTAAGCATTCGCTCGATCAACTCAGAGGTGCGGGCGTAGGCGATGTAGTAGGTACCGAACTCGCGGGCGCCGACATTGCCGAACGGCATGTTGAAGCGAACGATCTGGTGCTCCTCGCCGGCCTCGTCGACGATCGTGTTGAGCGCCAGGTGGGAGTTGGCCGGTTTGACCTCGTCCGGCAACTCGAGGTCGCTGAGCTTGGAGCGCCCGATCACGAGCTCTTGTTCCTCGACCGATAATGCGTCCCACGCCTCGAGGTCGTGGAGATACTTCTGCACGACGACATAGCTGCCGCCGGCAAACTCGGGATCTTCCTCGCCGATGACCACCGCGGACACCGCCGCAGCGCCTTCGGGATTTTCGGTCCCGTCGACGAAGCCGAGCAGGTCGCGTTCGTCAAAGGAACGGAACCCGTGAACCTCATCGACAACCTGCGCGTAACCGCGGAGCCGATCCACCAACCGCTCAGCGAGCTCAAAGCACAGATCGAGCCGCTGGGCGCGGAGATGGAAGAGCAGATCGCCTGGCGTCGCGACCGCGGCGTGCTTCGAGCCGACGAACTCAGGAAACGGGTGTAGCCCGGCCGGACGAGGCGAGCCGAATAGGCGGTCCCACAACGCCGAGCCGAGACCGACCACACACGTCAACGCGGCTTCGGGGATCCGAAAGCCGACCGACCGCTTCAGTCCGCTGACGTCCGCGAGCAGATCGCGCAGCTCGTCCTCGGCGCCGGCGTCCACACGCACCACGAGGAAGATCGCCGCTTCGGTGATCTGAGTCAGAATCGTCTGGGGTTCGGGTGCATCCACGATGGCTCCGGTTTCGCTGGGCTCGAGGCGGGATCGTCGCAAACGGACGTGCAACTTGCCCCGCGGTCACCCGCCGCACGCTCGTGGGAGATCCGGCCGGCCACGGGCCCGGACCCAGCGCGGCGCTCAGGTTGCTGGGATTGGGTTTGTTGGGGGGTTGACAGCGAGCTCGGCGGGCTGCTCGGGCGGCTCCTGCGCGAGCCGCGCGGCCTGCTGACCACGCCGGCGGGGACGCCACACCCGCCAGTACTGCGCCAGCAGATAGGACCCCACGACCAACCCCAACGCCAAAAACTGGGCGATGAACGTCTCCCAATTGGCAAACAACGAGAACCAAGTCCCCATCCACCCCGGGATATACAGCCAGCGGATCTCGCTCGTCCCCAACCATCCCGCCAACTGCATCTCGTTGACCTCCTCCCCGACCGACACCAACAACACAAACAACAACAACAAGCCGGTGATGATCAACAACCGCCGATACGGCAACCGCTGATGCAACGCAAACGTCAACACCCCCGCCGCCGCCGTGAACAACAACCCGATCACAACCCCCTCCAACACCACACTCGCCCCATACAACTCCCGCAAATTCTGCAAAAACACGACCACCTCAAAACACTCCCGATACACCGAAGTGAACCCCAACGCCGCCAACCCCAACAACATCCGCCGCTGCCCCACCTCCCCACCACCAGCCAACAACCCCCGCCGCCGCCGATGATGATGCGAGATCCACCCCGTCCAATACACCTTATGAAAAAACCAATTCATCACCACCAACAACACCACCAACGACGGCAACCCCGTCGCCGCCTGCACCACAAACTCCCCCCCATGAAACCGGCCGATCAACCACACCACAAACAACCACGTCCCCACCCCCGCCGCCAACGCCAACCCCCCACCCAACACCACCGGCCGGCGATACACCCGATTACCCCCCAAAAAACTCGCCATCACCGCCGCCAACACCAAAATCGTCTCAAGCCCCTCCCGAAACACCAAAATCGCGCTATCAACCACCACCGTCGCCGAACTCAACCGATACCCCACCGGCAACGCCGTCGGATCCGCAGTCCCCCCACGCGACCCCCACCCCAACACCACCACCAACACCAACAACCCCAACACCAACCCCGTCCACAGATAAAAACCCCACCGCCCCGACAACCCCCCACCACGCCCAGCCACAACCCCGCCAGCAACCCCAGCCCGATCCCGATCACCACGGTCGGCATTCACAGCCCCGGCACCCTAGCACAACTTAGGACCACCTAATTAGGGCACCCTAACCCAGCCAGCGCGGGGTGGTGGCCGTCCCGACCGGAGATCGTACGCGACGGAACCCGTCCTCGGCTCGCGCGGCCGGGCGGATCAGCCCGCTTCGCGACGGAACCCGTCCCCGATCGGCCCACTGGGCGTCGTCGACCACCAGCGCCACCGGTCCATCGTCGGCCAAGTTCGCCAGCATCCAGTACAAGGCGTGCAGTAGCCGGTAAGTGACCTCAGGTAGAGGCTCGACCGGGGCTCGGCGGGGATCGACAAGCGGGGCCGCCAGAGAGGCGGTGCCGGAGAAACCATCGCTGACGCTCGATATCACTCGGCGTCATCGTCAGCGGCTCGAACAACTGCCGGACGAGCCCGAAGGCAAAGACCTGCTCGAGCGCGCCACCTCGCGCCCGTTCAGTGATCGCTTCAGGGTGTGTCCCTGATGACACTCGAGCCGCCGGCAGCTACGTGCGCGGATGCCGGAGCCCATACGCGTGCGGGTGGATCTCCTGATCGATGGTGAATCGATTCATGGGTCGACCTGTGACCCGGAGGGACACGCATCCTGGTTCGAGGGTTGGCTGGGACTGATCGCCGTGATCCAGCGGACTCAGGCACGCCTCGCAAGCGCGAACGAGAGCTCTAGTGGCCGGGGGCCAAGCCCTAGTCGCGGGCGAGCGAAAGCAATACAAAGCGACCACCCCTATCCATTGATTAGCGTACTTGCGCTTTATTCAGCAGCGAGGGCGAGCGGCAGGCGAGCGGCGTCAGAACACCGGCGGGCGTCACATGGTCACCTCGCGCAGAAAGGAACGGTATGACCCCATACGAACCGGGTTCGGAGTCTCCAGCTTTCGGAAGGCGAGAGCTGCTGCGAATGTCGGCAGTCGGTGGCGGCGCGGCCGCAGCGTTCGGACTGCTCGGATTGCCGCCCGCAGCTGCGTCGGGCGCCGCTGCGCCGGCGGCGAGCGAGGCGGCCGCCAGCGCGGCCCCCAATCCCGCGAAGGGGGTGGTGCTGTTCAAGGATCCTTCGTTCAACTTCGAGGCTATGTTCGCGCTGGGCGGGATCTCCTACGGCGCCGGTGAGGCGGGCGAGATCATCGCCACGCAAACGCGATCAATGCCCGCGGCCTGTCCTACCAGAGCTACGTCGACAACTTCGTGGCAACCGCCGAGCGCGTCGGCGCAATCGCCGACAACGCGCTGAAAGCGCGGGCATCGCGCGAGCGCCCTGTCGGCCTACCTGCGCTCCGCACAGTATTTCAACCAGGCGCTGTTCTTCGTGCTCGGCACCCGAACCCCGGCGCAGGAACCAAAGATCTATTCGAAGATGCAGCGCCAGTGGAATCGTGCCTCGCAGCTGTTCGACCCGCCGCTCGAGCCGATCAAGATCCCCTACCAGGGGACCACCCTACCGGGTTACTTCCTCAAGCCCGACCGCTCGCGGATCAAGCGCCCGACGGTGATCATCAACAACGGCAGCGACGCATCGAACATCGACGTATGGTCGTTCGGCGGCGCCGCGGCGATCGAGCGTGGCTACAACGCCCTGATCTTCGAAGGACCCGGACAGGGCTCGACTCTGTATTTGAGGGAGATCCCCTTCCGTCCCGACTGGGAGCGGGTCATCACTCCGGTCGTCAATTACCTTCACTCACGCCGTGACGTCGACACCAAGCGGATCGCGATGACCGGCTGGAGCTTCACCGGCGAGCTGGTGATCCGAGCCGCCGCGTTCGAGAAGCGACTCGCCGCCATCTGCGCCGATCCGGGCTCGGTCGACACGTGGCTGGCCTACCCACAGTCCCTCAGAAGCTTGTTTGCGCATGGTGCAACCCGCGCCGAGGTCAACCGCATCTGGAACCGCGACATCGTGCCCTACCTGAATACCAGCGAACGCTTCCTGTTCGCCAAACGGACGGAGATCTTCGCCAGGCAATTCCTGCGCACGGCCAGGGCCGGCAAGACGCTCACCGACTTCTGGACATTCGGCAAGCTGGCGAGCCAGTACAACAACTTCTCGGCGATCCAGAAAGTCAGGGCTCCCGTGCTCGTCACTAACTATCAACTCGAGCAGTTCTATCCCGGCCAGGCAACGCGATTGTTCAAAGCGCTGCGCTCGCGAAAGAAGATCGTGACCTTCACGATCGCCGAAGGAGCCGAATACCATGACGCGCCAATGGCGCCTCAGCGTCGTAACCAGGTGATCTTCGACTGGCTCGATGACGCACTTGGAGTCAACTGAAACGAGGGTCCGGACGAGGACCGGTCAAGAGGAGGGAGCGATGGTCGAACACCGACCTGCCGCCCGCGAGTCCGAGGAGACAGGTGGCGGTCTCAGCAACAATCCGCTGCTCACGTTCGTCCCATGGGTCATCTTCTGGATCGTTGCGGGACCGCGAACCTGGGAGGTCGCCAGCGGCGTGGCGTTGCTTGCCGCGGTGGTGCTGCTGGTGATCGACCTCGAGCCGACGGGGGTCGTGGATCGAGCAGTGGCGCGGAGCGCCGGCGCAGCGGGCCCCGCCGGCCAACCGGCGATCAGATTGGCGCCACCGAAGATCCTCGACGTGGGCACGACGCTGTTCTTCCTGGCACTGGTGATCATCGGGTTCTTCCTGCCCCGGCATGACCTGATCGGGCTCGAGAAGTACTCCCAGGCGATCTCGAGCGGCGCGCTGTGCCTGATCGTGGTGCTCTCGATCGCGCTCGGGCATCCGTTCACCGAGCAGTACGCGCGCAAGAACGTGACCGAAGAGGTAGCCCGCACGCCGATGTTCCGGCGCATGATGGTGACCATGTCGAGCGTGTGGGCGATGATCTTTGGGGTGATGGCGATCCTCGGGCTGATCGCGGAAACGGGAATATCGGGCAGCGGGACGAGCGACTTGCTCAACTGGTACATCCCGATCGGGCTGGTGATCATCGGCTTCAAGTTCAACACCTGGTACCCGGCGCAGGTCCAGCAGATGGCTCAGCGACGCCGGCGGTGAACCGCCCCGCGCCCGCTCACGGACCCGGCTCGCTGCTTTCGGCAGAGCGCGTGAGCGCGCTGTGGAGCTCCTCGCGGGAGTGGATATCGAGCTTCTGGTAAACGTGGCGAAGGTGGTACTCGATCGTCTTCGGGCTGAGGAACAGCGCGGCAGCGGCCTCCCGCGTCGTCTTGCCGCTCGCCAGCAATAGGGCGATCTGCAGCTCTTGCGGTGTCAGGGCATCGATCGTGCTGGGGTCTCGGCGCTGCAGCGTTTCGCCGCTCGCTGCCAGCTCCGCGCGAGCGCGGTCGGCCCAGGGCCGGGCGTCGAGACGCTCGAAAGTCCCAAGCGCCGCCCGTAACTGCTCCCGCGCCAGAATCCTGTTTCGCGCTCGCCGCAGGCGCTCGCCGTACGCCAAGCGGGTGCGCGCCGACTCGAACGTGTCAGCGGTGCGCGAGTGTTCGACCAGCGCAGATTCAAAAGTGATATCGAGCTCGGAGTCGTCGGCCAGCTGACCCTGGGAGCGGAGCGCTCGCGCGAGCGACCAAGGCTGCCCCTTGGCCTGAGCGGCGGCCCAGTACCGGTCGGCGAGGTCTTCCGCCTCTGAGCGGCGGCCGAGCCTGATGTAGGCATCGACGAGCTCGGCTCCCGGAAGCAGGTCCACGTCGGTGATCGCGAGCTCTGAGAGCAGAACCTGCACGCGCTTGAAATGCTCGACCGCGCTGGCGGCGTCGCCGCGACCGAGCTCGAGCTCCCCCAGAGCGGACGTGGCCCAGACCTCCAGCATCCGCGCCCCCAGATCGCGGCTGAGCGTGAGCGCTTCGGCAGCGCACGCCCGGCACTCCTGCTCTCGCCCCCGTCGTGCCTGCAGCCAGGCGAGCCCGGCCAGCCCGACCACCAGCGGCGCTCGCCGTTCGGTCTCGCGCGCGAGGTCGATCGCTTCTCGGTATGACGCCTCGGCGATCGCCCAGTGGTCGGTGGTCGCTTGGTCGCGAGCGATCAGCGCGAGCACCAGGGGAAGCGCTCCCACCGCTGAGCGCCGGCGTGCGGCTGTCAGCGCGTGCTCGAGCAGCGAACGTCCCGTATCGGCTTCGCGCAGAAAGATCGGCGCCACCACCAGCCACGGGAGCAGCCGGATGTCGTCACGAAGCTCCGCCGATCTCTCCGCAAGCGCGATTGCCTCGTTGATCGCCGCCGCCCCGGCCGCCGCGTCGCCCCCCACCACTCGCGCGATCCCAACCGCGGCCGCGGCCAGGAAGCGCGCGCGAATTGAAGCGGTGCCCGGAAGGCGGGCGCGCGCGCGGTCGGCGACCGACAGCATCTCGCCGGGATTGCCGGCGAAAAAGCAAGCGCTCGTGGCCTCCGCGAGCATTGCCACCGCGCGTTCAGGATCCGCTCGCTCCGCGGCGGAGGTCAGGATCGCGCAGCCTCGCATGATCGGGCCGCGGCTCGTGGCCATGAACCCGGCGAGCTCGTCGATCTCCATCACCATCGCAGCGTCGGCGGCGGGGCGGACCTCCTCCAGCAGCCCTGCGGCGCGCTCGGCGAGGCCCGCGCTCCAGGCCGCATCCGCTGCTTCCAGCAGCAGCCGCCCGCGCCGGGTGGGGTCCGTGGCAAGCCGTCCCGCGCGCTCGAGCGCCGCCGTCGCGGCGGCGTAGGCGCTCCGATCTCGAGCGCGTCCGCCGGCCTGCTCGAGCGCCGAGGACGCCGTGTCATCGGTGCCAACCGCAGCGGAGGACAGATGCCAAGCCCGGCGGTCCACATCGCGATCGGGCAGCGCGGCGGCGAGCGCCCGATGCGCTTCGCGCCGCTGATCGGCCGAGGCGTCCGCGTAGATCGCCGAGCGAGCGAGCGGATGGCGGAACTCGACCGACCCCGCCCGCAACGCCACCAGCCCGACTGTCTCTCCTTCGGCCAGCAGGGAGATTTCGGTCCCGAGCCGCTCCGCCGCGCGCTCGAGCATCGCCAGGTCGCCGCTGTCGCTCGCGGCCGCCAGCAACAAGGCACGCCGCGCGCCGTCGTCGAGCTGGCCGACACGCCGCAGGAACGCGCCCGAGATCTTCGCGGAGACCAGCAACGGCGCGCCGTCAGGCACGAGTGCCAGATCGCGCGCCTCCGAGGCGAGCTCCAGCATCGCCAGGGGGTTTCCGGCCGTCGCGTCGTGCAGACGCCTTGCCGCCTGCGGCGGTAGGCCCGCGAGCAGCATCGCCGACTCCTCGTCGCTCAGGCCGCCGATCCGCAGCGTCGGGAGATCGGCGCCGTCGAGCAGCGAGGGTTCTCCCTCTCGCACCGCGATCAGGACCGCGATTGGATCGGCGACCAGCCGGCGGAATGCAAACAGGAGCGCCTGCGCGCTCGAGCGGTCAAGCCAGTGCGCGTCGTCGATCAGCACAGCGAGGGGCGCCCGATCCGAGTAGGCAGCGAGCAGGCTCAGGGTCGCCGCGCCGACCGCGAATCGCTCCCGTCCCTCTCCCGGGCGCAGCGCGAGCGCGCTCGCGAGCGCCTCGGCCTGTGGGCCGGGAATTTCGTCAAGCAGCGGCAACGCGGGGCGCAGGATCTCGAGCAGCGATGCGAACGGGATCTGTGCCTCTGACTCGATGCCGCGGGCTCGCAGCAGTTGCATTCCGGCGGCGCGCTCGGCGGCATCGTCGAGCAGCGCCGTCTTCCCGATCCCCGGCTCGCCCTGGAGCGCGAGCAGGGCGCTTTCGCCCGATTGGGCTCGAGTGAGCGCATACTCGATCTGACGCCGCTCCCGGTCGCGCCCCACCAGCATGGAAGCGATTCTAAGCACCGCACCCCGGTACGAGCCGGATCGGCCGCGGCGAGGACTAGGTGGGGCCCCCGGAAGCGAGCCGGCGCCTGCGCACCTAAGGTGACCGAAAGCAACCGAGGAGGGTGATCGTGAGCACGATTGACCAAGCCGTCGAGGTCGATGGCGACAAGCTGATGCAGTTCGTATTCCGTGTCGTAGACGAGGTCGGGTCGACCCTGAATACCGCCCTGGTCGTGATGGGCGACAAACTTGGGCTGTACCGCGCGCTGGCAGGGTCGGGGGGGCTATCCGCCTCAGAATTGGCGAACCGGACCGGCACCGCCGAGCGCTACGTTCGCGAATGGCTGAATGCCCAAGCGGCCGGCGGCTACGTCCAGTACGACCCCGACAGCGGCTGCTACACGCTGCCGCCCGAGCAGGCGGTGGCGCTCGCCGATCCGGAGTGTCCCGTCTACCTGCCCGGGTTCTTCCAGACCGCCCTGGGCTCGGTGATCGACTCCCCGAAGATCGTCGAGAAGGCCCGTACCGGAGACGGCTTTGGCTGGCACGAGCACGTTCATGACGTGCATGAGGGCTGCGAGCGATTCTTCCGCTCGGGATACCGCGCGCATCTGATCTCCGAGTGGCTGCCGGCGCTTGACGGCGTGGTCGAGAAGCTCGAGCGCGGCGCGCGCGTCGCCGACGTGGGCTGCGGGCACGGAGCATCGACGATCCTGATGGCCCAGGCCTTCCCGAACTCGACATTCGCCGGTTGGGACTACCACGACGGCTCGATCGAGACAGCACGCCGGCGAGCGGACGACGCCGGCGTGAGCGAGCGGGTCCGCTTCGAGGTCGCGCCGGCGGCGACGTATGGCGGTGAGGGCTACGACCTCGTGACGATGTTCGACTGTCTCCATGACATGGGAGACCCGGTGGGCGCAGCTCGCCACGTTCACTCCACGCTGGCTCCGGACGGCACCTGGATGATCGTCGAACCCAACGCGGGCGACCGGATCGAGGACAACTTCAACCCGGTCGGTCGCGCCTACTACGGGTTCTCGACGCTGCTGTGCACTCCCGCTTCGCTTTCGCAGGAAGTGGGCCTCGCGCTGGGGGCGCAGGCGGGGGAGACACGAATCGGCGACGTGACCGAGGCTGGTGGTTTCACCGGCTTCCGCCGAGCGGCTGAGACACCGTTCAATCTCGTCTTCGAGGCCCGTCCCTGACGAGGCATTGGGCGTGCCCGCGGGCGGCCGCGGGCACGTTCCCCACCGCCGAGGCGGTCTCGGGCGCGCTGGTCAAAGAAGTTCCGCGATCAGCGACGCGGCCCGGCGCGCCGCTCCGGGCTCGGGCACCCGATAGCCGCTGGTGTCCGTCGCCATCGTCCGCAGTGCCGCCTCCGCGATCGTCTGCGGGTTCGACTCCGCAAACTCGAGGCGTCGTCCTGCGCGGTGGGTGTCAAGCCGATGCGCCACGTGGTGGACCTGCTCGAAGTGGTCGGCAAGCGGGAAGTACAGAAACGGGCGGCGGGTGACGGTGAGCTCCATCGTGGTGCCCAACCCCCCCTGCACGATCGCGAGATCGGCGACCGCCAGGTGCTCGTGAAGATCGGGTACGTGCCCCCGAACCTCGAGCCCGGCCGCCCGAGGGAGGCCGGCCGCGTCGATCCGAGGACCCGCGACCGCGACACATCGCGCTTCCGGCAGCTCAGCGTTGATCAGCGGCCAGGCGGCGATCGCCTTGCGAAGCAGATGCTCGCCGACCGCGGTGCCGCCAACCGTGCAGATCACGAGGGGCCGCCCAGCGTCATAACCCAATCGTGAGCGCACTGCGCGAATATCGGCATAGTCACCCGGTTCGAAGGAAGTGATGTAGCCGGTGGCGGTGAAGTGCTCGCAGGTCCAGTCGGGGATCGACGGCAGTCCGGGACCGAACGACTCGGGAAGGATGTCGTCGTACTCACCGATGTAGAGCGCGCGGTCGCGAACGCGCGGATACCGGGTGACCTGTTCGATCATCTCCGCGTTGTAGTCGCTGGTGAGGCGGCTCTCGGGGGAGCCCGCGGTCCTGTCGATCGGGAGGTAGCCGACGAAGTCGGTGAGAAACGCGAACGGGGCCGTTTTCAGGTCGGGGTTCTCGTGCAGTTGGTAGTCGATCTCCCAGGCTTCGTCGCCGATCCACAGGTCGTAGGCGCCGTCGCGGACGGCTTCCAGGAACACCATGAAGTTGGCGAGGAAGATCTCGTCCATCTCCCGGAGCGCTTGGAACGCTTGCAGCTCATGCTTGCCCGCCGCCTGCTCCCAGTGGGCCGACTCGCTGGCCAGCGCCGGGCTGAGCGGATGGATCTTTTCTCCCGCCTGCGCGAGCACCTGCGTCACCGGATGCTGAGCGAGCCACTCGACCTCGAGCTCGCCGACCAGCTGCCGGAGCTCGTACGCGATCGCCAGATCGCGCTGAACGTGGCCGAGCCCGATCGGGCTGGAGACGAACAAAGCGCGGGGTCTGCGGCGTGCCATCGCGCGCGGGATGGTTCGCCGCCTCGGCGCAGACGCATCCAGGAAGCGGGCGATCTCGACGTTGACCCTGACCGCATTGCGGCTCGTGACTCCGTGCCCGCCGGCCTCGAACTCGACCAGCTCCCAGTCGGGCCTCGCCGCGGCGAGGCGGCCGGTGGTCGCCGGATCGGCGATCCGGTCGTCGCGGGCGCACATCAACAACACCGGACACTCGATCCGCGCCAGCAGCTCATCGAGCGGGAGGCGGGGCAGCAGCCGGTGATTGGCGACGGTCCTGATGAGGATCTCCGGCGTCGTCTGAAGTCCCCATCCGACGGCATCCTCGATTGCCTTGCTGGAGTGCGGCTCGCTGAACACGTTCTCCATGAAGAAGGTGACGAAGGCCTGATAGTGCTCGCGCCAGTAGTGGGCGTTGCGCTTTTCCCATCCTTCGTAGGTCTCGCGCCGCTCCCAGAACGCTGGAAGCTCGGCGAATGCCCACTCCGGCGCCGCGCTGTTGATCGCGACCAGCCGCTTGACCCGCTCCGGGTAGCGTCCGGCCATCCATAGCCCGTAGGCCCCGCCCATTGAGAGCCCGATGACGTTGGCGCGGGTCACCTCGAGGTGGTCGAGCAGCGAGATGCCGTAGTCGACGACCCGATCAAGCTCGAAGGCGGCGGGGTCCTCGGTTCGCTCGCCGCCGCCGGTCCCGGGCGGATCGTAGGTGATCACCCGGAAGTAGCGGGCCAGGTGCGGCACTTGCATCTTCCAGATCAAGCTCGGCGCGATCTGCCACGTTGGAAGCAGCAAGACGGGGTCTGCGCCGACCGTCCCAAACACCTCGTAGGAGATCTGAAACCCCCGCGCCTCGAGGCGCCCCGACTCGATGGGTGTGATCGCGCGCACGAGCTTCACACCGCCCCTGGCCGGCAGCTTCCCGACTCGGCCCTGACATCGGCGAACACCGTCGTCCAGTCCTGCTTGACGCTGATCACCGTCCAGCCGTCGCCGTGGGCTCGCTCGAGCGCCCTCTCCGCCCCTGCGGTGTACGCGAACTCGCGCTCATCGTCGTCGTGCAGCACCAGCAAGCGCAAGCGGTTCCGTGTGGCGCCGCCGGTGTAGTGCAACATCTCGATGTCACCGTTCGAGTTGCCGCCGGAGATGATCGGACGGCGGCCAATCCTGCTCCAGATGCGCACCGGCTTGACCGCGCCGTCATCGAAGAACTCGTTCTCGGCCCGATAGACGACGCTGCCGCCGTCCTCGTCCTCGATGTAGCGCAAAGCGCTCGAGCTGCCAATCACCCGCTCCGAAGGGATCCCGTACATCATCTGGGTTACCGGGCGCATGAAGTCACGGTCTCCTCCGGAGGCGATGTAGCAGGTGAACCCGTTGTGCTCGAGATAGCGGAGCAACTCGATCATCGGCTGGTAGCCACAGTTCAGATAAGGGCGAGCGAGCGTGGGATGCTTGCCGTCGTACAAGAAGGTACGGGCACGATCCGCGTAGTGCTCGACCGCGGTTCCCGCAAACGCCTGCAGAATCGCCCCCATCAGCAGCCTCAGATCACCGTCATCTCCGCGGTAGTGCTTGGTCATCGCCGTGCCCAGCCATTCATAGTCACGCGCGTACGCCGCCTTCCACGGCTGGCGGTCGCGCAGGGAGACGTCTTGCTCAGCCATCTCCGCGAAGCGGCGCAAGATGAACCCGAGTTCGATCGGCATCGGCTTCTCGCACCACAAGGTCCCATCGTTGTCGAACACGGCGATCCGCTCGTCGACGGGCACGAAGCCCGGGCCGTCATCTGTCGCCGACGCGACGAACTGCCGGATCGCCGCCGTCGTCGGCGTGTCGTTCCAGGAGCCGAGATCTGTAGTCGCCACGGCAGCTACTTCACTCGCGCTGGGTTGGGCCGTCGCTGTAGCTCATCGATTCGTCCTCTCGGATGGGGATCTGGGGTGCGGTTTAGCATGCCGGGGCCGTCAACGAAAGACGGGCGTTCACACACCGAGCGACTCAGTAAGGTCAAACAGGGGCGCGCCGCATGAGATTCGCGCCTCGGCGGAGCTCGAAGTACGCGCCGAGTGCCAGGCCGGCCAGGAACGGGACGCCATGGATGTCGCGCAGCACGGTGTCGAGGATCGCCAGCGGGATCAGCACAGTGAAGCGGATGCGCAAGCCCCGATTTCGTGGATCGCGATCGAACAGCACCTTCGCAGTGATACCGCCGAGAATCCCGGCGAAGGCGACCGACGTGCCGCTCTGGTGTGGCTGGAACGCTTCGCCGATGCCGTGTCCCGCCAGCGCTCCAACCAGATACAGCGTCACCCACTCGCTCCTCGGCAACAGCCACTCTCCCGCGACGCCGATCACAGCGCACAAGACGAACACGCCGACGATCGACAGCAGTGAGTTGTCACCCTGTACGAGTACCGGCGTCAGCAACCGCCAAAGCTGCCAGTGGGCGAGCTCCGCCGGGTCGCGCCGCAGCGTGTGGAACACAGTTGGCCCGAACAGGCGAGTGATCGTCCCGAGCAGCGTCGCGGTGAGTGCAATCGTCGTGAGGAGCGGAAAACGACGGGACGGCGCGGCAACCCAAAGACGACCGACGCTGCGGGATTGATATTGATCGTCGTCGTGGTGAACAGCCGAATGATGTCCGGGAACGCGCACGGCGAATCGTGACCGGCTCGTAGAGAATCCGCGAACGCTATACGGCCGCAGTGCCGATCAAGCCCCGGCGGGTCACCAGTTCGGCAAGCTGCTGTTCGGAGAGCGTCTGCGTGCCGGCCGGCCGGCGCGGCAGAACGAGATAGCGGGTCTGCGCGTTCGCGTCCCACACGTTGATCGTGACCCGCTCGTCGGGATAGAAGCCGAACTCGGCCAGCACCCCGCCTGGATCGCGTACCACGCGGGCGCGGTAGGCGGCGCTTTTGTACCACGACGGCGAAGGGCCCAAAAGCGCCAGCGGGTAGCAGGAGCAGAGAGTGCAGACGACGACGTTGTGGACCGACTCGGTGTTCTCGACTACGCGCAACACCACGTCCGGGCCGCCGGCCGCCGAGTATCCGAGCTCGGCGACCGCTGCAGTGCCGTCCTCGAGCAGGCGGCGCCGAAAAGCGTCATCGCACCACGCCCGAGCCACCGCGCGCGCTCCGTTCGCCGGCGAGGAGGTTGCCGGCAGACGATCGAGGAACGCGTCGAGCTCGGCACCCGTCACCACGCCCGCCTCCTCGAGCAGCCGCTCCAGGACCCGGCCGCGTTGCGCCGGCGAGTCAAGTTCATCGGCGTGTGCGTGAGTCACGGCAGCTCCAGGTAGGAGTGCCAGAGCTCGATCGTGATCGTGTGGCCGGGCCTGCCCCACAGCTCCTTCGAGTCAAAGCGGACCGCGTAGACCGGCTCGGGTTCACCGGGGTCACCCTCGACCACCCGGTCAGGCAGCAAGCTCTCGCCGTGCAGCGCGACGATCGTCCCCTCGTGACCGCGGACGTAGCGCGGCAGCCGCGTGTGCCCCCCGTGGTCCTGAACGCGCGCGCGCACCCGGTCACCGATGTGGGCGCTCTCAGGCATTGACCTCTCGCTCGAGCGCGTGGCGATCGAGGACACCCCGCTCCACCATCAGCGTCTCGATCGCCGCCATCCATTTTTCGTAGTAGGAGACGGTGAGGTATCGCGCCGGCGGCAGGCGCTCGATCGCGTCGCGGAACTGATCGAGGTTGAACAGGCCCTTGCTCTCGAGGGTGAACACCAGCCCGTACACGCGCGCTTCCCAGTCGGCGTCGAACGGCTCCGGACGCTCGCTCGGATCGATTGGGCCGAAGCTTTCGGTACCGCCAAGGTCGCTGACGCGGGCCACCCGCGAAAGGCTAGCGCGCCGCCGGGCACGCGAATCTGCGGCAGGGTGGGGTCAAGCATGGAAATCGCGCCGAGCGCCTCTACACGAGAGTAGATTCGCCTCTTGCCTACCCCACCCGGTCCCTCGACCAAGGTGAGAGTTTGCTCATCGGCGCCGGCGCGCTCCAGTGCCCGGTGCACCACCTGCAGTTCGCGCTCGCGTTCAAGCAGCCCTGGCGCCCTGATCGACGTCACAAGGTGACGATACAGCGCGCTCCGAGGCGGGCGCCTGGATCAAAACACTCGGGAAAACGTTGGGGGATCCTCCCTTATTGAGTGACCGCCAAGCCCCCATTATCCGGTCGGTGAACAGCGTGACCGAGCTCAACAAGAACAAGGTGCGCCTGTTCGTCGAGGCTGTCTGGAACCAGGGACAGCTCGAGCTGATCGACGAGCTGGTGGCCGCCGACTACATCGGCCGCATCCCAGGCGTTCCGACCGGGATAGTCGGGCGACCCGGGGTGCGCGAGCTCGTCTCAAGCCGTCGCCGCGCTTATCCAAGCCTGCACATCAAGATCGAAGACGAGATCGGCGAGGAGGACCGAGTCGTTACCCGCTGGCAGGCCACGACTATCGCTCGAGGCGCCGGCTCTTCCACCCGCCGGATCCGATGCTGCGAGGGCATCTCGATCACCCGCCTGCTGGCTGGAAAGCAAGTCGACACCCACACCGAGTACACGCGGTTCGCTCCCGTTCACGCCCGCCGGTCCTCACGACCGACGTCGGGTGCGCCGGGCCCGCCTCACCCACAAGAACCAAACACCAAGTAGCCGGAGGAGCGATCGAGATGTTCGCCCACCCCAACAGCGCATCTTCGGTCACCCTTGCCCGGGGGAACCCGGGCGCCCTCTGGGCGTCCCGACGAGGAGGTCAACAATGACACCGGTGCTCTACGGGTTGGCGAAGTTCTGCGTGCGCAGGCGGTTCGTCGTGCTCGGCATCTGGGTTGTAGCGGCGGTGGCGTTGGTCGCTGTGTCACACCGCCTGGGCGACAACACCAACGACAACTTGTCGCTACCGGGCACCGATAGCCAGATGGCGACGAACGCACTGAAGCAGTCGTTCCCCGGGCAGGCCAACGGCGCCAGTCCGATCATTCTTCACGCCCCGAGCGGGCAGTTGACTGATTCTAAGTACTCCGGTGCCGTCAACACCGCCGCGGCCGACGTCGCCAAGGTACCGAATGTCGCCGGGGTGGTGAATCCCCTGACGTCCGAGGGGGCCTCAGCGTTGAGCCAGGACAAATCAACCGGCTACTTGTCGGTGACCTTGTCGGTGAGTCCGGGATCGCTGTCGGTGGACGACGCGCAAGCGATCATCAACGCCGCCGCTAAGCCGGCGCAGGCCGCCGGCCTCCAGGTCGAGACCGGCGGCCAGCTCGGCCAGAAGGTCTCGAAGCCCAAGACCGAGTCAAGCGAGCTGGTGGGGATCATCGCCGCGATGTTGATCCTGACGTTCACGTTCGGAACCGTGACCGCGATGCTGCTTCCGATCGTGACCGCAATCTTCGCGTTGCTGACGACGCTGGCGATCATTCGGATGCTTGGTCACGTCTTGACCGTTCCGACGGTGGCGCCGACCCTGGCGACGATGATCGGGCTCGGCGTCGGGATCGACTACGCGCTGTTCATCGTCACACGCCACTTCCGCGGTTTGCATGACGGACTTCGGATGAACGAGTCGATCGCGCGTGCCGCGGCTACCTCGGGTGGCGCTGTGTTCTTCGCCGGCAGCACGGTGACGATTGCGCTGGTGTCCCTGGCCGTGGCGGGGATCCCGCTCGTGACCACGATGGGGTTGATGGCGGCGATCGCGGTTGTGGTGGCGGTGCTGGCGGCGCTGACGCTACTGCCCGCCGAGCTGGCCATACTCGGTCCGGGGATCGACGCCTTGCGCGTCCGCAAGCCGCCGAGCGACCAGCAGATCAAAACCGGGCTCTGGGCCAGGTACGCCGGGGACATCGCCAAGCAGCCCGTGCTCGCCGGACTGGCGGCGCTGGCGATCCTCATTCCCCTCGCCATGCCGCTGTTCTCGTTGACGCTTGGACAACAGGATGTGGCAGCGCAGTCGACCTCGACGACCGCTCGACGCGCGTACGACCTCACCACGAAGTACTTCGGACCAGGCGTCAACGGGCCGTTGCTGATCGCGGTCTCGCTCGGCTCGCCCGCGCAGGCACCCACATCAAGCTCGGGATCTTCGAGCTCGTCAGGTTCCAGCACCGGCCAGCAGAGCGACCCGCGCGCCGGCGACCCCCGCCTGGAGACGTTGCAAAAGGATGTCGCCTCGACGTCCGGGGTCGCCGCGGTCAGTCCGGTCCAGATCGACAAGGCAGGAACGACCGCCTATTTCAACGCGATCTCCAAGAACGGGCCGGCGGAGACCGCGACCACCGAGCTCGTCGACCAGTTGCGCTCGAGCGTGATCCCGAGCGCTGAGAAGGGCACGGACATGCGGGTGCACGTGGGCGGCACCACCGCCGGCTACGAGGATCTCGCGTCCAACATCTCGAGCAAGCTGCCGCTGCAGATCCTCGTCGTCATCGCCCTGAGCTTCGCGCTGCTGGTACTCGCGTTCCGCACGCTCGTGATTCCGCCTCAGGCGGCAGTGATGAACCTGCTGTCGATCGGCGCCTCATACGGGGTGTTGACCGCGGTCTTCCAGAACGGGTGGCTGACCGGCGTGATCGGCTTGAGCGGATCGGTGCCGATCGTTTCCTACGTGCCGCTGTTCATGTTCGCGATCCTGTTCGGCCTCTCCATGGACTACGAGGTGTTCCTCGTCAGCCAGATCGAGGAGCACGTGCGCGCCGGCGAGGACAATCGCAGCTCGGTCGTCTCGGGGCTGGTGACGAGCGGCAGGGTGATAACAGCCGCCGCGATGATCATGGTGTTCGTGTTCGGCAGCTTCGTGCTCAGCGGCGATCCGACGATCAAGCAGTTCGGCGTCGGGCTCGCGGTCGCCGTAATCCTCGATGCCACCGTCGTCCGCTGCCTGCTGGTTCCGGCCCTAATGCTGCTGATGGGCAAGATCAACTGGTGGATGCCGAGCTGGCTGGATCGCGTCTTGCCGCACCTCAGCATCGAAGGCGCGGAGTTCTTTGCCGCGCGGGATCATCAAGCCACGCCGGGGCGAACTCCGATCCCCGTGGCGGTGACCGGCGCCGAGCGCGGCTAGGCCTCGGGTTTCGCGCGTCGTGGCAGCGATGATCTCCAGAACGGGTCCGCGCTCCGGCCCTAGAGTTCCACTGACAAGGAAATCCCGGGTCCTACCAACTGCCACTCCTTACATGACCGACGACCAGAACGTGCAGAGGACGATCGACGCGGATATGGAGGAGCCGTCTCGCTGGGGTCGCGTACGCGCGTCGGCGCGGGTTCCTCGCGAGCTGGTCCGGATCGTCTACAGAGATCCCGAGCACGTATGCGAGCGGATGACGCTGTTCGCGTCGCAGAGGCTGGCCGAGCCGGCGCGCGAATGGGTGCAGAGAACCCGAGATGCACATCCCGACGCCGACCTGCGGGAGATCGCCGACGATCTGGCAGTCAAGTCTGCGCGCATCGCCCGGATCGAGGGCGCGGTGGCTGGGACTCCGTTCTACGCGGCGCTGGTGCCCGGCTACATGAACTATCTGTGGCAGGAGCTCCGGATGACGCTGCGTCTCGCCGCTCTCTACAGTCGCGATCCTGCGGCACTTTCCACCGCGGCGGAGGCGCTGTGGCTGCGGGGGGTGTATCCGAGCATCGAGACCGCGCAGGCGGGGTTGTTGGCCGTGCAAGCCGCCAGGCTGCCCTCCAAGCCCCAGACCCGGCGATCGCTACGCGTGTGGGTCGACAGCGTCCGCCGCCTGTTGGTGTTCGGCGGATTTCTCTCGCCCCCCAGCGGCAGAGAGCACCATGGCCTGGTGTCCTGGTGGCGCGATGTGCTGGGAGTGGTAGCCGGCGCGGCGGTATGGGTGATCACCTGGTTTCTCCCGGCCACCTTCATGATCGCGATGGCCTGGGGCTGCCACAGCCACGCTCGACGGCTATCCGGAGCCGCGACCAATTACTACGCGGGCGAGATTCCGCCACCGAAACCCGCGCGTCAGCGAGCACTCGAATTGCGCCATCTCAGCAGGCGCGAGATCGCACACGGCGCCACCCTCAGCCTCTCGATTCTAATTCCGATCGCGTTTCTCGTATACGCCACGCGTGTCCGCGACCGCGTGGGCTTCAACACGATCAGCGCCCTGGGGCTCCTTGTCGCGGTCTCGCTCGTGGTCGCGGCCACCTTATATGGGCGCCGGTAGCTGGCACGATTGAAGCTACCCGTCACGTATCGTTAGCATCCGATCAGAGGACCGATTTACCAGGACCAAGTGGGGCTGACCGAGGCGACGGTAAGCAAGCTCTACTCCAAGAGCTCGGCTTTGATGATCTCGACTATCGCTTCGATATCGGCTACTCCGTGGAGGCCCAGGGACTGCTGATCATCTGTGACGTGGTCTCCAGCAATCCGCAGGATCGGCGAAGGGTATGACGAGACATTCGGCCCGGTGATCTGCCCAGTGCGCGTGCTCGACCACGACCCAGTCTCGCCACAGGCGGCGTAACCACCTGCCGCGCTCAAGAATCAGCGCGACGCAAACCCAACCCACCTTGCGCCGTGGCGTCGCGTTCATCGAGGCCAACCCCGACATCGACATCAGCATCTCGGACATCGCTCGCGCCGCCTGCGTAATGCCTCGAGTAGTAGCTAGCAGACGAGCGCGCTCGGCAATGCTCGCGCCAAGACCAAGAGCACCGGCTCAGCCTGTCGCTGCGCAAGCGCGGCGCGACCGGTGGCGGTGGGCTTCTCAGCATGCGGCGTGTGCGGTGGACGGGTGGCGGCTGGCGGCCGTACAGACTGTCGGGGTGCGTGGGGTGATGCGGATGGTGGCGTTGGCGCGGGTGAGTGGGACGCCGGTCGCGGTGCCGGTGGCGGTGGTGGTGGTGGTGCCGGTAGCCCCGAACGGAACCTGCGCGGTGATCGTGTAGGTCTTGCTGTGCCTGTTCGCGAGGGTGGCGGTGGTCCAGCAGTAGCGCTCTCCAACCGGTGTTGGTTGAGGGGCGGCGGTGAGGTAGAGCAGCGGCTGGGGCAGGGTCGTGCAGGCCCGGAGGTGGCGCAGCGCGATCCCGTTGTGGTTACTGACCTTCACCCTGAAGGTGACTGTCTCGCCGGCGGCCACGGTGCGGTTCGAGGGGGTGTTGGTCAGCGTGAGGAGCGGGATGATGGTGGTTTGCGCGCGCGCGAGCGCGGCGTTGGGGTTGGGGTCCCAGCTGGCGCTGGTCACCGCCGCGGCGTTGACTTGCGTGCCCGCGGCAAGCGCGATCGCGTTGATCGTGATCATCCAGCGCCCGCCGCTGGCGAGCCTCCCGAGACTGCATCCCAGCGGCCGACCCACGGTGGTGCAGCTGCCGCCACTGGAACGGACCGAGAGCACTCTCAGCGGCAGGCTCGGACCGTCGGTGAGGCGCACGTCGTTGGCGGCGTCGGGACCTTGGTTGGTGACCGTGATCGTATAGCTCAGCCGTTGTCCCACTCGCGCGGTGCGGCGGTTCACATGCTTGCTGACGACCAGGTCCGATACTGGTTCTGACCCCAACGGGGCCACCGTGATCGTGCTGCGGGCGGTGTTGTTGGACGGGTCGGGGTCCGGCTGGTTGCCGTACACGGTGGCCTCGTTGACCAGCGTGCCGGTCGCGTCGCTCGCGACCCTGGCCGTGATCACCACCACCGCACTCCCCCCGGCGGTGAGATTCCCGACCGTGCAGCTGACCTGGACGGTGGTGGTCGTGCACGATCCGACGCTGGTCTCAGCGGAGAGCAAGAACAACCCGCCCGGTACCGGATCCTCGACCCTTACCCCGGTCGCATTATCCGGCCCGTTGTTACGGACCACCAATGTGTAGAGCACCTGACCACCCCGGGGCACGGTTCGCGCCGAGGCGGCCTTACTAACCGCGAGATCGGCACCCGCGGCTGGTGGGCGGACGATCGCTGTCTCGAGCACGCACGGTAAAGCCGGCGGCGACGGCGAACCGCAACTGGAGCCGGGCGGCCCATCAACTTGATTGCGCACCAAACCATCCGCCGAACCATGAACCCCGACCGAGTAGGTGATCGTCGCGTGCTCCCCCGCCCCCAACGTCCCAGACCACACCAGACGCCTGGATCCCGGCTCGAACATGACCGTTCCGCTTGACGCGCGCGCGTCGTGCCGATAATCGGCCTTGTCCAACACCCCGGTCAGATCATCAGTCACCGACCCGCTCGCCCCGCCGCCGCCCGCCGGTCGGACGGTGATCGTGTACGAGAGCACCTTTCCCGGAGCGACCTCACGACGATCGGCCGTCTTCCCGATCACAAACCCACCCGACGGAGCGAACACCGACACCGAATTATCCAAGCCGTTAGCGGCCGCGAGCAAACCACCGCTCGGGCTAAACGCGACGGAGGTCGGGCCGCCGGTCGCGAACGGAGATCCCGACACCGGGGTCAGGGCCCCCGACCCCTGATCGACCTCGAACACGGACACCGAGCCGCCGTTGAAGTTGGCGGTCGCGAGCAAACCTCCGCTCGGGTCGAACGCCACCGATTGCGGGCCGCGGCCGGTTGCGAACGGGGAACCCGCCACCGGGGTCAGCCCTCCTGTACCCCGATCGACCGCGAACACCGACACCGAGCTGTCAACGTAGTTGGCGGTCGCGAGCAAACCCCCGCTCGGGCTGAACGCCACCGAGTACGGGTCGCGGCCGGTCGCGAACGGGGAACCTGGTACCTCGGTGAGCCTCCCCGACTCCTGATCGACCGCGAACACCGACACCGAATTAGTCAAGCCGTTCGTGGCCGCGAGCAAACTCCCGCTCGGGCTGAATGCGACGGAGGTCGGGCCGCTGTCGGTCGCGAACGGGGAACCCGGTACTCGAGTCAGCCGTCCCGTACCCTGATCGACCGTGAACACCGACACCGACCTGCCGGCTAGGTTGGCGGTCGCGAGCAAACCACCGCTCGGGCTGAACGCCACCGAGACAGGGTGGTTTCCGGTCCTGAACGGGGAGCCCGCCACCGGGGTCAGCGCCCCCCCCTGATTGACCGCGAACACCGACACCGAATCAGTCAAGGCGTAGCTGTTTACGACCGCGAGCAAACTCCCGCTCGGGCTGAACGCCACCGAGAGCGGGCCGCGGCCGGTCGCGAACGGAGATCCCGGCACTGGGGTCAGCGCCCCCGACCCCCGATCGACCGAGAACACCGACACCGAGTCTGCGCCGCCGTTTGCGACCGCCAGGAAATCCCCGCTCGGGCTGAACGCCACCGAGTAAGGGGCGCGGCCGGTCGCGAACGGGGAACCCGTCACCGGCACAAACGCCGGCGCCGCGAGCGCCGCCGCCGCGCCCGCCACCCACCACACCCCGACTACCAAGCCGAGTACACCGCACCAGCGAAGCAAGCGACCGACAATTCCTCCAGACACACCCCCAGGTCCCGACCCACACGCGCCCACAAACCCTCCAAGCTAGTTGCCTCCGCCTCCACCGCGCGCAAGGCGTCGGTCAACACACCCTATACAACCTCCCCCGGCCGCGCTACGCAACGGTATCCAGAGCCTGCGGACCTGCCGCGAGGGTTGAGCGCGAAGACGCGGGGACGAGTGGTCGTCAGCCGGCCGTGACCAACACGGCGCAACCACCGCCTGCTCCGCGAAGGGACGCTGAAAACCAAATTGGTTGTTGATCAAGCCGCAAACTGCTCCCATACCGGCGACGCGGTTTCCTGACGATGCCGTTCGGCGCGCACGAGGGTTGTCGTACAATCGAGCCGAAGGCACGACCTCTGCGCACCGCGAGGAGGCAGTGACTTTCAGGAAGGAGTCCGGATGTACGGCGGCGGTATCGCGCCACACGCGCCAGCCTGCGAGCACCACGCACCCCAGAAGCGAGTGTGGGGCCATGGCTGGTGCTGATGATCTGGCTGGTGCTGAAGACCCAGCGCCGCGTCGTGGGCATCAGCGCCCGGCCGAGCCGAACCCCTCCAGGCGAGATGGCGGAAGGACCGGCCTCAAGATTGGCGGGTGGATTCTCGCGGTCATCGGCGGCTTGCTCGTCATAGCGGGCCTCGCGCTCGTCATCATCCATCTGACCCAGCGAAGCGGGGACGGCTACTACACCTCTTCGAGCGAGCGCGTAGCGGCGCCTGGATACGCGGTGACCGCTGAGGGGCTGCACATCGGCGATCTGCCCAGCTTCGCAAGGGACGCCGTCGGGCGGGTTCGAATCACCGCCCGCAGCGGCAACGGGCAGGCGCTGTTCGTCGGGATTGCGCCGGAAGCTGCGGTGAACGGCTACCTGGCCGGTGTCGCGCGCAGCGAGGTGACCGATGTCACCGGCGGAACCGTGACCTACAAGGCGCACGGGGGCGGGGCGCCGGCAGGACCACCGGGCCGCCAGGGCTTCTGGCAATCGGCCGCTACCGGTACCGGCCAAGTCACCGCGAGCTGGGAGGTCAAGGGCGGTACCTGGGCGATCGTATTGATGAATGACAGCGCCGCTGCTCCGGTCAGCGCGAGCGTGAGCATCGGTGTCAAGACCACCCTGCTGCTGTGGATAGGCCTCGGCCTCCTTGTAATCGGTCTAATCGTCGGCGGAGCGGGCACCGCGATGCTGGTCACCAGCAGCAGACCAAGAGCGACCGCCATCTGAACAGTTCAGACAGCCGGTCGCCGCAGGCCGGACGCCGACCCTGTTGCGCGGCGACCGGCGCCGGGGATGCATGCCTTCAACGCGGACGGGACCGACGCGCGGGCCGAATCGGGTTCGCCCTTTGGCGCCGGCTCTCTGGAGAGGGGCGGGGCGGTCCACCAGCCGCCGCTGCTGAACGAATCCGACGGGTGGATGTGCGCATTCACGACCGTGCCTCTGCGGTGTCGCTGACGGCGGTGGTGCGCTTGACGGCCCAGACGACGAGGGCGATCGGCTCGCCCAGTTGAAGATCAGGTTGGCGCGGTGGGTGTCGATCGCGCCGGCGATCACGTTTGCTGGGACCATGGCTGCGAACACGATTGCCCACATCGTCGTCAGCTGCCGGTTGATCTGCTTGAACCGCGGTGAGGACCAGAACTGGCGGGGGACCGATTCGCGGGCGTACTGCTCGGTGAAGGGGGTGACCAACAGTGAGCCGAACGCGATCGTCGACAGGACGGCGGCGGCGATCGCGCGGGCGTAGCGCGCGAGGAACGCGCCTGCCGCCGCGTCGGCGGTGAACGCGACCACGGTGAAACCGGCGAACGCGAGCACGGCGCCGAGTTCGATCAGCTTTGGTGACCCCGCCCGCACCGAACGCGCGGCGATCAGCATCGAAATCATCAGCGCCCCACCGGCGGCGGCTTTCAAATCGAAGTGCACGCTGGCGAAGCCGAACACGACCCAGGGGATAAACGCCAGTAGATCCCGAGTCCGGGTCTCGCGTGGTCGTTCCGTGCCGAGGTTCGGGGATGGTGGTCTCGGCCGAGGTTTCGGGCATGGTGGTCGCTGACATCGGGTGCTCCTGTGGTCGTTGAGCCGCCAGGTCGCGACCTTCTCGCTGGGCGGACTCGACGCAGCGCAGGTCACGCCCTACCTGACCGACACACATCCCACGAGCTCTCCGCGCAGACCCCGATCGCGGTGAGGAACGGCGCCTTCACGGCGGCCCTGCCCCCGCGGTCGCTCGTCAGCTACGAGATCCGATCCTGAGCGTCCCCCCGCCCGCTATGACCAGCGCAGGGTTGGGCAGGGTCTACACCTAGGGTGGGTAGAGGCGAGCACCGGTAGGACCGAGAATCGGTGGCAAGCAGACACCACCGACAAGGAGTGACTCTAAATGTCCACCAAGTTTCACCGCATCAGGCGCCTTACTCTGATTCTCGCCGGCACCGCGGCGCTCAGCGGAACGTTCGTGCCGCTGGCCATGGCCGAGATGCCCGTCGGCTCAGACAACACTCCGGCGGACGCTGACCAGTGCCAGAACTACAAGGACGACTACAACAGCCTCAATTGGTCGGCGCTGATGACGTTGATGACGTTGGGCTCGGCGGGCCTCCAAACGGCGCAGCAGGAAATGGCCGAGGCCAATCACTGGAAGCTGATCGCGGAGGCGCGGAACTGCGATACCAGCACCTGGGCCATCACGGTCAACCCCGAGACCTCGGTGGCAGTTAATCGGGTCTCGGTCGCGCCGGTGTCGGTCGCGCAAAAGTAGCCGAGGCGAGGGCACAAGTTGCCTAGGCAGCGCTCTCGCATTAGTCGAGCACCAACAGCCCCGCGCGCCGCATCAGAGAGTGGGTTACCCCGGCGCTCGGGTCAGGGCGTCAGTGAGCGCGTGGCGTCGTCTCCAGAACGGCGTGTGGGGCCAGCGCTGTTCGAGCGCGTAGTAGGCCGCTCGCATCCGCACGTGGTTCTCGAGCAGCGTGGCGTAGTTTGAGCTGTAGCGCAGCAGGGGGTCGGGGTCGCCGTCGGTGAGTATCGCCGCTACTGCTTGGCCGGCCTCGTGACCCATCAGCAGCGCGGTGGGGATTCCCTGCGAGGAGAGCGGGTCAAAGGAAACGGCCGCGTCGCCGGCGGCGGCCCAGCCCGGTCCAGCAAGCGGGTCGAGGTAGGCGACGCTGGCGTCGGTGACTAGTGGGGTGTGGCTGAGACTCAAACCAGCGCTCGCCAACGCGTTGGCGATGTGTGCGGCGAGTGCCAGGCGCTCGCTCCAGTCGCGCGTTGTTCGAGCTGCCCGCGGCGGCAGGAGGTCGGCGTCGGTGAGGAACGCGGCGACCCGCAGGCGCCCGGGGACAGGCGTGGTGTACCACCAGCCGTCGGGCACGGCTTCGACCAGGGTGGTCGAGTCGGGCTCCCGCTCGTCGCTGTTGCCGAGCAGCCAGTAGACGGCCACAAGCCGGTCCAGGCGGGCGCGGCGCGCGCCTTGCGAGCGCGCGACGCGCGCAGCGCGGCCCGTCGCGTCCACGATCGCGCGCGCCCGGACTCCGGACCGCTTGCCGTCGAATGCGACCTCCCAGGACGCTCCATCCCGTGAGCAGTGTGCGACTCGCGTGGCGCGGCGCACCCGCACCCCTTGCGCCCGCAGCGAGCGCAGCAGCGAGGCGTCGAGTGCGCGGCGGTCGACGTGCCATCCATGGCCCAACGGGTTGAGCATGAAATCGGTCCGCTCCAGATCCGCGTCGCCCCATGCGCTGCGGGTGCCGTAGGCGGCCAGGTGCCGGCGCCAGCGCAGCGCTCTAGCGCCAAACAGTTGGCTGAGTACCGCCTCGGTGCCGGGCGGTAGGCTCTCGCCGGGATGGAGCTGCCTGCCGGGGGCGCTTACCAGCTCCACGTCGAGTCCCTGCGCGCGCGCCGCCGCCGCTGCCGCTGCTCCCGCGGGGCCGCCGCCGGCCACCAGCACGTCGATCGGCCTCGAGCGAGCAGGCCGTCCGTGTCCGCTGCGCTGTGCGCTACTCACTCCTGGGAGACCCAGAGGTAGGCTCCGTACTCGTGCTTGGCTTCATAGGGGTAGCCGAGATAGGACTCGACCTTGAATGTTTGCGGGAACTGCGGGTCGCCGGGGCCCGGGCGCGCGGCGACGATCCCGAGCTTCGGCCACTGCCGCGTCATCAGCTCGAGCGTTGGCGGGCGCGTCGGCTGTGCGATGTATCGCTCCCAGTCATGGCGGCGGCGGAAGGCGGCTAGCCGCTCGGGCAATGGCCGCGCGCGGTCCATCACGACTCGATAGTCGGCTTCGGTTAGGACCTGGGTCGGGACTCGCGCGGGCCAGAAGGTCGGAAGTACCGGCGAGATCCGTCTTTGATAGCCCGAGCGGCAGCTCGCGGCGTCAGCGTGCCACGGGACACCCAGCCAACAGGTGAGGCTGCCGGGGGAGACACCCTGCAGCGGGCCGTCCTTCGAGAACACGATCCTGGACGTGAGCGCGGGGCCGTAGTCGCGCAGCTCAAAGCTGCTCCGGCGCACCCGCAGGCGAAACGGCTTCTCCCACAACGAGTGTGCCCGGACTGTCCATGGCAACTCGATTCCGGGGTGAAACGCGCCACCCAGGCAGGACTCAAGCGCGGCACGGTCAAGCGCCTGCGGACGCCGTGCGACCGGCAACTCTTCGAGCTCAGTCGGCTGCACCGTGCCAGAGTCGTCGATGAAGTCTCCCGCGGCCCAGGCTCGCAGCTTGCGGTACTGCAGTGGCGTCACCGCCAGCCACTGCCGATTGCTGATCTGGGGAATCGCGACATGGTCCCCATAGAGCTCAGGAACCGCCCCTGGCTGATCGTGGCGGAAGGACGGGTTGCGAAAGCTGCGAAATATCCGACCGCGAAACGCCGCATTACGTGGCGATCGATCGGCCAGCCGCTCGGGCAGACAATCGTTCAGCCAGTCCTCGCGACTGTCAAAGCCATTGGACTCAAAGAAACCAGCGCTCACCCACTGCAGGTCCACCAAGCGAGCGAACATCGGCATGATGTCCTGCGCGAAGCTGACCGGCCCCGCCGCCAGCATCCCCGCCTGCACCAGCGCTGAGCGCACCGCGTCATAAGCGCTCACCACCCCCGCCGCAATCGCGGGGGCATAGTTAGGCGGAGTCACGATCACCCACGCGGACTCGGCCTCGAGAACCCGACCGCCAAGCTTCACTCTGGCGCTAACGCAGCCATCACACACATCGTCCGTCCACCCCGGGTTCTCGGCAAAGCTGCCCAACGGTGTCGAGCCGGGCGAGTAGCCACGGCCCTGCCCGGGCAAAAACACGAGTCGCCCCGCGCCATCGGTCATCAACTCCCCAAGCGAAACCGCCTCGTCGAGAAAATCTCCCCCCTCCAGCGCCACCGGACCCGCCCCGACACCCCGGATCGTTCGCGCGGGCGGAACCACGACCAGCCCCTCGCGCGCGGCGCCTGTCACTTGCGGATTTCGGCGCAAAGCGGGCACTGCGCCGGGGATGTCAAACGGCGTGTCAAACGCATACCACGCCGCCTTGCTGTTGGCCACCTCAACACGCCAGGTGATCTCCGCCTCGCCCGCGATCAATTCGCGCACCACCCGTCCCTGACGGTCGAGCCCGAACACCCGGAAGCGCGCCGCCTGTCTTGCCACCGCACCAGCTGCATCCTTAAAGCCACCATCAGCGTGAGGAACGCGACCAGGAACCTCGGGGCCGAAATAGAAGCTCTCGCGACTATTGCCCACCCGCCCAATACCGATTGCGGGATGAATCGCGGCGCCCACGATCTGCTGATCAGGCTTGGAGGAGCCGAACGCGACCGACCCACCCCCCGTGAGCACGACACCCGCCGCCGCGCCAGCCCGAAGGAAGTCCCGCCTCGTCGTAAGCCCCACACGATCAGCCTACCGCGCGCCTCCGGTCGGCGCTAGCCCCGCCGTCAGGGTAGATAGAAGTGCGATCGCGCTTGCGTCGTGCTTCCCGCGAGACGGATTGATTTCGGGGTTTTGGTGGGGACACCCCTTTACAGCGCCTCGGTGCAGGTTTCGCCCGCTCCCGCCGACCCAGACGACGGACGAGCGCGACGCGTCTCGCTATGCGCGACCGCTAGGAGTGCGCTGCCGCCAGTACCTGCTGGCGACGGCTGGGCGCAGGGCAAACGCTTAGTACGCGACGAGGGGATCAGATTGATCGACCAAACTTTCCTAAATCGAGGCGGCTTGAAAATGAACACCGGCAAGCGCAAATTGTCGGCCTTCCCGTTGTCGCGGGACTGATGGTCATGCCCCTGGACCTCAACGCTCGCGCTCGAACTCCCCTCATTCGCCCAATGGCCTCGCCGCGCGCTCAGCCTCGCACTATCAACCCGCCGTGGTAGCCGTCGCTCGAGGCGTGCGAGCATTACTACTCCGGCCGGTGCAGGGCTTCCCGATGGCAAGATTCGGTGGCTCGTTCGACAGACGGAACACTGTGGGCCTGGTCTGGTCTCGCAAGGGAGCGTACCCATCCGGTTACAACATCTATTACCTCGCTGCGAAGGACGCCTTCATCCATGGCGGTAGCTACGGCGACGTCGAGGGCTCGATTGGCCCGTTCGTTGCGAAGGTCAATCCGAAGACCTTGAAGCCGGTCTCGTACAGGCAATTGGTGAACACGGTGCAGACTGGCGAATGGGACTATCCGGGAGCGATGGCAATCGAGAACAACGGCTTTATCTACGTGGTCTACGGCTACCGGATATTCAAGGTCAATCCAGCAAGCGGGAACGTCGTGAAGACCCTCAAGCTGCCGACGCAGGTCTACATGCGCAACAACTACCCCGACACGCCGCCCACCTATGACACGACCCTGACCGAGGGCGCCGTCAACGCCTCGTACAACGGCGTCAACGTGCTCCCGGACGGGACGATCGTGGTCAAAGTCGCTGTACCGACTGGCTTTGGTCGATCGTTTGAGCGGCGGCGGGCTCGTCGAGTGTCACGGCCCCGGCTTTCCGAGCAGGCGCACGGTGCCGGGATCAATCGCCGCGCCACACGGCGAGGACGCGGTCGATTCCGCCTGCACGCGGAGCGTGCGGCCTCTCGGTCGAGCCCTGCCATCAGTAGCTCGTCGTAGGGAGTGTCCTCGTGGCGGACGGCCGCGATCACGGCAAGCTCGATCGGATGGGCGTCGAGCGCCCGCCCCTCGGCCGAGCGTCCTACCCTACCCGAGCCTCGCAACGATGTATGAGCGGCGATCGCCTGCGCTCGATCGCAGGGGCAGCACGGGAACATCCGCATGATCTCGTCAGCCTCCTTGCCTGCAGCTCAAGGTCATGTCGGCCACGCCGCTCCACGTCGCGCTCGCGCCGACGTGCTCTTGCCTCTTTGTCCGCAAGACACTCTCCTCCGCCTGCTCGAGAGCCGCTTCCTCAACCACGATCCCCTGTCGCTCATAGCGACGCCGCGCACGGCTGAAGCGCACGACCACCGCCGAGAGATCGCTCGCGTCCTTCGCGCGCCGGGTCAGCGTCGCGTCCCCGGCGGGAAGGAACACCAGATGTTCGAGATCCGCGCAGGGCACGCACACCGGTCCTGAGTCCTCGATCATCAGCCAACGACCATCCCATCGCCACACAGCGAACAGCTCCAGCCGCCCAGCGGGGAGACGACCGCAGCTCCGCCGGGCCGAGTCCGCCGTTCAGCCAACCTCACTCACCTCCCTTGGCGCCGCTTCCGCCAGCCGCCGCTCCAGACCGGCCGCGAGCCGCCGCTCGCCGAGGAGAATCACTTCGAAGAGGTACAGCGCAACCGACTCGCCCCTCGTCGGCTGCCGACCCCTCGCAGCCGACGTTCGATCGCTCACTGACAACAGGGACACTGTACGGCGGTCTGCATGCTCTCACCGTGGCTAATCGGCGGGACGTTTCAACGAGATGTTAGGACGTCCTGCCTGAGGTCCGGCTCTGCATCATACTGATTAACGCCTACACAATTAGTTGGACACCCTCTGACATCACCGAGCCCTGATTTTCATTCGTCCGCACAATGCGGGTCGATCGTCGTCCGTGGCGAGCTGCTCGTCGCGGAGTGAAGCGAGGCTCTGGTGATGCTGGGCGCGCCCCGTCGTCGAGGTTGCCTGCGGATGGCCGCTGGGGTGTGGTGCGGGTTGGGTCCGGTCGTGTTGTTGCCCGGCTGATTGGTGTTGTCGGGCGCTCTGGGAGGATTGCGCTTGATGGGTTGCCATGTCCGATGCCGTGCGATAGCGCTGTTGCTGGCATTGCTCGTGTCAATCGCGGCGCTCGTTTCCGGGTGCGGCGAGAACAGCACGGCCGCGCGGCTGCACGGCCGGCTGCTGGCGGTCGGCGATCTTCCGGCCGGCTGGTCGGCAGTAGCGACCAGCAGCAACACCGCTCCGCAGGTAGCCAACACGCCGTGCTTGGCGGGGCTGGGGAAGCACCCGAACGGCTGGAGCTATCGGACCGCGGCCTTCGTTGAAGGGAAGTCGATCCCGAACCTCGGCGAGGTGCTGGCAGCCGGGCCGCGGGTCGGGCAGGTATGGAGCCGCTTTGAGCGTGCCCTGGCCGGCTGCCGCTCGGCGACACTGCTGCTCGGCGTCACCAGGGCTCGGGCCACCGTCCGTCGCTTGGCGTTCCCCACGATTGGTCAGAGGTCATCCGCCTACGGGTGGTCGTTCATGCTGGCCGGGATCCGAATCGACTTCGACCTGGTGCTGTTCCAAACCGGGGGCTACGCCGGCTATCTGACGTACGCTGAGTTGGGAGCGCCGCCAACCGCGGCGGCCGCGGCGTTCGCCCGGGCCGCGGCGGCGAAGGCGCAGACTGGCTCGACGGCCCCGGTGCCGGGGACCGTCTCGATCGCCTCCGCGCCCGTCCAAAGTGCACGCACCCGCCTTCGCACGGTCGCTTACCGCGTGATCGGGAGCGGGCCGCCGGTGCTGCTGATCACCGGTTATGGCGGCACGATGGAGAGCTGGGACCCGCGGTTGGTCGACGCGCTCGCCCAGCACTACCGCGTGATCACGGTTGACAATGCCGGTGTCGGCAAGACCGCGGGGCTGCCGGCGCCCCTGACGATTGACGCGATGGCTGACCAGACGAGCGCGCTGATCGACACGCTCCACCTGGGACGCACGGACGTGCTCGGCTGGTCGATGGGCAGCCTGATCGCTCAGGCCCTCGCTGTCCGGCACTCAAACCAGGTGCGCCGGCTGGTCCTGTGCGCCAGCTATCCGGGCAACGGCACGACTGTGCGGCCATCCCGGAGCGAGCTGAACGCGTTCGAGAGTGGAGTGCCGAAGCAGGTGCTCGCCGCACTCTTCCCGGCCGACCAGATCGTCGCCCAGAACACCTATCTCCTAGCGGTCTCGAGCTATCCGGCTGCCCCGTCGGTGCCGACCAACGTCCTGGCTGCCCAGAAGCAGGCCGTCGACAAGTGGTGGAACGGAACCGACCCGGCGGGCGCGAAGGTAGCGACGATCGCCGTGCCAACGCTGATCGCCGACGGAACCGTCGACCAGCTCGACCCGATCACTAACAGCCATACCCTCGCGAGGCTGATCCGCGGCGCGAGGCTCCAGCTCTACCCCGACGCCGGCCACGCCTTCCTCTTCCAGGACCAGCTCAGCTTTGTGCCGCTGATCGACTCGTTCCTCGGCCCGTAGCTCTCACCTGCCCTCCTGCACGAGCAGGCGAGCGCTGGCAGGGCCGAACGGGCTATCGAGTATCCGGTTCAACGCAGCAGGCCTCGTGCGACGACCACGGATCCGCGAAGCATGGTGCCTGTCGCGCGCGGCGGGATTCTGGTCGGGCCAGGCAGAAGTTGGGCGGCGCGGGTGTCTTGCTCGCGCCCGCCTGGTCCGCCCTTCGGGACAGTTCACCCAGCAGGCTCGATCGCGTGCCGATCGTCGAGCACTATCCGGCGGATGGACCACCCGGGCATCGGCGAGCTGAAGCAGTACAAGGCAGCTACCGGCCCTGCTCGATCCGCGGGCCCGGGATCATCGAGCTGGCGGAGCAGATTGGCTGACCGGCACCCGCCGCCAGCCGCCTCGCCAGCGTTAGGAGCACCCCAGGGACAAGACGCAATCGCGGCACACGCTTCGGTGAGCTCCGGACGCGCGGAGATTACGCGGGATGATGATGCGCGTCGCCAAAACCTCGCACGGGTGCCTGAAGAGCTCCAGCTAACGACAGCGCCGATGCGGAAGGTCTGCGATGAACCAGGGGCAATCCTGGATCCACGAAGCGCGGCCACACGCCGACGCGTCGGTGCCAACGGGCACGCCGGTTCGTGAACCCGAGATCAACGCAGCAGCGAACCAGAACTGACCAACGGAAAGCCGGCGCGCGCATGAGCCGGCAGATTGCGTGACTGATCGCGAAACAGCGGGTAGTCGCGGGAGATGAATCCATCCCCCTTGAACACGCTGGTCGGGAAACTAGAGTCGAACGAGACACTCGACGGTCTGGGACGGACAGCCGGTCGCACGGTCCGACAGCTTGTTCGGGACGGTCCGGTCAAGGACGCGCTGAGCGGCGCGTGGCTGGGTCACCCCCTCCACCCGATCCTGACCGACATCCCGATCGGCGTCTGGACAAGTTCGGTTCTGCTGGACTGGACGGGTGGAGAAAGCAGCCGGCTGGCCTCAGATCGGCTTATCGTGATCGGGCTGCTCGCCGCGGGCGCGACGGCCGCCAGCGGCTGGTCAGACTGGGCCGATTCCGAGCAGGAACACGCCGAGGTGCGCCGCTCCGGGCTCGTTCACGCCGCCGCTAACGCGACGGCGGTCGCGCTCATGCTCGGCTCTTACGCGGCGCGCAGGCGAGGCGCCCGAGGGCGCGGCAAGCTGCTCTCGCTCGTCGGCTCGAGCGCCCTCGGTACAGGCGGGTGGCTAGGCGGACATCTGACCTACACGCTCGGCGTCGGGGTCAAGACTAGTCCGGGTGCGGCCGTGAACCGGCAGCCGATGACTGCCTCGCTCGCTTGAGCAAACCAGCAGTCGCGCTACGCCACGCCGTCAGGGATGTCACGAGCTCCTGCTCTCGAAAGAGCAGGCGCAAAATGGCGAGGAGAAGGAGCCCGCGGTCGGCCGCTCTCACGCCGGCGTCCGAGTGGCGACCTGGAGCACCACTACGCGATCCGGGGCCGCGAGCGCGGACTGTGCGGCAGCGAGCAGCGCCTCCCGATCGAGGTGATAGCGCTCGGCCACGGCGGCCAACGGCTCGCCGATACTCAGATCGGGATACAGGAGCTGGACCTCGACAGGTTTGCCGTCGGCGAGAGCGACGATCGCTCGCGCATGAACCTCGTCGCTGTGATCGGCATCCGAGCGTCGGCGATCGAGACCGCGTTCGCAGCGCTGTCGTAGTCCGCTCGCATCGTTAGCTTCGAAAGAAGGTCGGGACCACAAACTCAGGGTCATCTCCGGCCACGACCACAAGAAAGGCCGACCATCTGCGGTCTCGCCAGTAAGTCGCGCATTGCCGCGTTCATCAAGCTCGCGCGTTCTCGGAACATTAACCGTCGCCTAGCAGTAATTTGATCGGTCGAACGACCAACTTCCAGGAGGGCGCAATTGCCGTTGGTTAATATCAAGCTGATCGAGGGCATGTTCGACTCAGCGCAGAAGCGCGAGATCGTCGAGCGACTGAACGAAACAATGGTCGAGATCGAAGGTGCGAACATGCGCGGCGGGACCTGGATCGACGTCGAGGAAGTCAAGAGCAGCGACTGGGGCATCGGCGGGCAGGCGATGACGACCGAGGCGGTGCGCTCGTTGGCAGCGGGCGTCCCGGCGTGAGGTGAACGGGGCCGGCACCGCGCAGCCTTCGCAAGCCCCGCAGCCTTCGCGAGCCCTGGAGCTGGCTTGCAAGGGGCAGGTTGCGTGGCGCGGTGTCAGCGTCGTCGTCGCGGAACGGAGCTGATCGGGTGGACGAGAGCGTCAGCGACGGGGTTGCTCGGAGGGTGTGTTTCGACCTCAGGGCCCCTCGCGCTGTTGCTGCTCGTTCGGCTCGCGGTGGCCGCCGGCGCGCTCTATTTGTTTCCTCGCCGATCGGTCTCGGGCACATCCACCGCGACCTCGCGATCGCCCGTGAGCTACGTGCGATTGCACCAGAGCTCGAGATTGAGTGGCTGGCACAGGATCCAGTCACGCGCGTGCTCGAGAGGGAGGGCGAAACGGTTCATCCTGCTAGTCGATCGCTCGCGAGCGAGGCCGCGTACTGGACAAGCGAAGCGGTAGGCCACCAGCTCAACTGCTTCGAGGCGTTTCGGCACATCGACGAGATCCTCGTGGCGAACTTCATGGTCTTCCACGACGTTGTGTCCGAGACCCGGTACGACCTGTGGATCGCCGACGAGGGCTGGGAGATCGATCACTTCCTGCACGAACATCCGGCCCTGAAGACCGCTCCGTTCACGTGGCTAACCGATTTCGTCGGCCACCTTCCGCTTCCCGAAGGCGGCCCACGTGAAGCGGAGCTGACCGCCGATTACAACGCTGAGACGATCGAGCACATCGACGCGCACCCCGGCGTCCGCGACCGCGCGATCTATATCGGCGATCGCGATGACGCGGTCGCCGAGTCGTTCGGCCCGGGGTTGCCGAGCATCCGGGCGTGGACCGAGGAGCACTTCCAGTTTGTCGGGTACGTGTCCCGGTTCCCGGCGACGGCGCCCGAAGGGCGCGACGCTTTGCGGGCTGAGCTTGGCTACCGCGACGATCAGCCGGTCTGTCTAGTCACCGTCGGCGGCTCGGGCGTCGGAGAAGAGCTACTCCGGCGCGCCGTAGCGGCGCTACCGCATGCCCTCGAGCGCGACAGTCGCCTGCGGATGATGGCCATCGCCGGACCGCGGATCGACCCGGCGCGGATCCAACCCCAGGATAACCTTGAAGTTCGCGGATTCGTGCCCGACTTACAACGCCACCTCGCCGCCTGCGACGTCGCGATCATCCAGGGAGGACTCGCCACCGCGATGGAGCTGACCGCCAATCGGCGACCGTTCGTGTACGTCCCCCTCGAGCGCCATTACGAACAGCTGATCCACGTGCACCATCGCCTGCGCCGACACCGGGCCGGACGCTGCGTCCGGTTCCGCGACACCGAGCCCGAGCCGCTCGCGGGAGCGATCATCGAGCAGCTCAACGCGCCGACCGACTACCTGCCGATCGATCCGGGGGCGGCCCAGCGCGCCGCCGACCTGATCGCCGAGCTGCTCTGAGATGAGACGCGCTCGCCACCCCGACCAGCAAGGACACGTCAACAGCGACGGCGTGCGGGTCTTCTATGAGCTCTACGAGCACGGGCCGCCAACGATGCTGCTGTTCCCCCCGGTTGCCTTCACCCACTCGAGGATATGGAAGGGTCAGATCCCCTACCTCAGTCGCCACTTCCGCGTGCTCACCTTCGACGGCCGCGGCAACGGCAACAGCGGCCGGCCATCGGACCCGGTCGCGTACGCACCTGAGCAGTTCGCCGCCGACGCGCTGGCCGTGATGGATCATACCGGCACCGACCGGGCGATCGTCACGGTGCTCGGTCCTCGTTCGATCTCCGCGCTGCGCCTCGCGGTCGATCACCCCGACCGGATCGACGGCCTTGCCCTCATCGCGCCTGACCTGTTCGCCGAGCGGGAGTTCGCCGACGCGTGGCGAGCGCCCCCCGACGATGCGCACGTCGGGTTTGGCGCGTTCAACCCGCACCTGATGCGCGCCGATTGGCCGCGGTACCTCGACGAGTGGTCGCGCGTGATGTTCCCCCATCCCCATTCCAGCCGCCAGATCGAAGACCTGATCGCCTACGGCCTCGAGACGGACGGCGAGACGTTCATCGCCTCCACGATCGGCAACCGGTATCCCCCGCGCGACGAAGTCCTTGATCTCGCCCGGCGACTCCAATGCCCCCGCGCGGTCACACAATGGGGAACGCCGATGTGGCCGGCCAGAACGAGTGAGGTCATTGCCGACGCCGCCGGATCGCCGCTGGTGATCTTCGAGGGCCTCGGGCCCCAGGTCGGCGCTCGCTGGCCCGTGGCCCTCAACCTCTTCCTACGCGAGTTCGCCGAATCGATCCGCGACCGACGCGATCCCAACTACCACCGCTGGACCCAGCCATACACGCATCGATACCGACCACCATCCATCACAACGAACACACCATCGGGCCTCGTCCGATGACGCGGTCGAACAGGAGGATCGGCCCCGCGATGCTGGAACCCGCAGCATTTGAAGGCGGGCCCCACACCTTCCGAGCCGTCCAAGGATCCCGTGCAGCTGGATCAACAGCTTGTTCCTCGAGCGCGCTGATCTGCCGAACAGCACCAGCCACAGCTCGATCTCCTCGGTCGTCACCGCTTCGATCGGCATCGACTCGAACGCCGGCAAGAGATGGCCCTCGATCGCCGAGCGGTACCCCGCAGTGTCGACGCTTCCGGCCGCGGTCGTGCTCGATGTACCCCAGCTACTCAGCCGCCGGGTCGGCGAACGTCGCTCCCGTCCAGACCACTCCCGGGGAAACCCCGCGGCGCGCCCGATCAATCATAGACCGCAGCCAGTCCTCTGCCAACCGCTTCGTGAAGTACCCTGCAGGCGGCCGGCCTCGCCCGGACCAGGCCGGCCCGAGCTTCTTCTTCACTTGACGCTCGTCAGGCAGCCGCTACTTGGCGTACCAGACGGGCCACGCGCACGCTCAACTCAGAATACGTGGCCCGTCGGCGGTCGCACTGAACCCGTCATCACCGCAGGTCGTACGCTGATCTCGGGACATATTGGGGACATATTTCAAATCCGCCACATCCCCTAAAACGCGAACCCCGCCTGCGCGGGGCTTTACGAGTGGGCCGTGGAGGACTCGAACCTCCAACCTTGGGATTAAGAGTCCCCTGCTCTACCAATTGAGCTAACGGCCCTTGGCGGCGATGTTACCCCGCTACCGGTTTGGCGGCCGGGCGAAGCTTTTTTCGGGATCTAAGTCCGACCTCGGGACGGAATTCGCGGCCCGGCGAGGGTTCTTTTGCGATTTATGTCCGACATCCGGACAAAACTCGCAGAAGTTCGGCCCCGGGGCCCCGACCGCCCTCTCCCAAGCCGAAACCGCCCGCCGAGCCGCCAACCACCCCACCCCGCGACCCGAAACCGCCCGCGAGCCGCAACCGCCGCGCCGAGCCGCAACCACCCCGGAAGACCCGACCGCCCGCCCCGCCAGAGGCGATCGCCGCCCCGGTAGGCTCAACACTCCTGCTGCGCGATCCCCTGAGCGGTCTGCGATGAGGTCCTGGCGCTCTGAAGCGCTTTCTGGGTGGTGGCACGCTGTAGCTTCGGCACCAGCGTCAGCGCCTTGGCGGTGGCGAGATCGCCCTTCCGCGTCTGGTTGGCGGCGTAGGCCGAGGCCGCCAGGCATTCGTAGCCTCGGGCGGAGCCGGGGTTGGCGGCAGCGTTGATCTCCCAGGCGTTGGCCGCGGTCCCGAAGTCGCCGATCTGAGCGAGACCCCTGGCGGCGACGATCGCGGTGTTGGGGTCGGGGTCGTTGGTCAGTTGCAGGTAGCGGTTCCACGACTGCGCCATCTTCTGGAGCTCCTGCTTGCCGGACGCGGTGAACGTGGAAGTTGCGGTGTTGTAGTTGCTGCCCTGGCCCGCTGTCTCCCACTGGGCCTGTACCAGGGCCGCCCAGGCGGTCGGGTCGTTGGGCGTCAGCTGTGTCTGGCGCAGTGCCTGCTTCTCTTGCTGACTCGACACCTGGGTCTGGTTGTTGCTGCCCCCGCCCGTGAACGCGTTGAGCAGCCCTCCGACGCCGTTGCCTGCGCCGACGCCGAACAGCACCAGGCCGCCGCCCAAGATCAGGGCGAGCCCGAGGTAGACCGCCTGAACGGTCCGACGGCGGCCACGGCTACGAAGGTCGAAGAGCATGGTTGACGCTAGGACGTCTCAAGACCGTCACCCACCTGTGAGAGCTCCGCCGCGGCACGGGCGGCCGCACGGTGGTCGGCGATCTTGAGCAACACGATACTCGCGAGGAACAGGATCACCAGCGGCAGCGTCTCGAGGCCGGTGGTCACCGGGTCGGCGCCCGGCATGGCTGCGGCGATCACCGCGATGATGACCGTCGCGTAGCGCCAGTTACGGGTCAGCGTCCGGGCGCTGATCGCGCCGATCCGCTGCAGCGCGAGCAGTCCCAGCGGCAGCTGGAAGGCGAGGCCGATGCCGAGCATCGTCAGGATCTGGAACGTGTAGTAGGCCTTGGCCTGAACGAGAATGTCGAATTTGTCGCTGTTGTAGCCCTGAAGGAAGTGGACTGCCGGCGGTAGGACGACGAAGTAGGTGAACGCCACCCCCATCAGGAACAGGAACGGCGCCGCCACCATCACCGGTATCGCGGCTCGTCGCTCCTGCGGGTTGAGCGCGGGGATCACGTAGGCGTACGCCTCGTAGAGCAGGATCGGGAGCGATAACAGCAGCGCGAAGTAGGCGCTGACCGTCAGCGTCGTCGTGAACGGCTCGCCGACGCCGATCGTGATCGGCAGCCGCTTCGCGGTCGTGCTCGGCAGCGACGCGGCCGCCTGGCTCGCGCCTTGCGCGAGCTGCTCGTAGTGCGCCCTGTCGGCGGCCGCCTGCCTCGGCGACGCGGCCAGCGCCGTCGCTCCCCGGGCCATCAGCTCGAGGCCGCGACGCTCCTTTACCGTGTCACCAGCGAGGCCCGAGATGTGATTGCTGCTCGTCGCGGGGGTCGCGGGCAGGGCACGATTGAGGACGTTGAGGAGCCTGTTGTTCTGCCAGAAGCAGATCCCGAAGGCGACGAGCAGCACGATCCCCGAGATGATCAGCCGCGTGCGAAGCTCGTCGAGATGATCGACGATGCTCAGGCGGTCTTCGTGCCCGATGGGGCGCAGGACCTTCGCCATGCCTGAGCTACCTGCCGGCCCCTACCAGCCCAGTCGCCCGCTAGGAGTTGCGCTCTGCCGACTCACCAGCGGGCGGCGCCGCTTGCACCGGTTGTCGATCTCCGGCGGAGACGGTGGGAGCCGGCATGGGCGTGGTGTTTGCCTGGGTGAGCTCCGGGCGTTCGCCGGCATCGGCGTCCTTCCCATCGCCGCTGATCGAATCCTTGAACTCACGCATGCCCTGACCGAGTGAGCGGCCCAGCGTCGGCAACCGCTTGGGACCGAAGAACAGGAGGACGATTACGAGGACGATGAGACCGTCTGCGTATGGGTTGCGGAACATGCTCCGGGAGACCTCCAACTGGGGAAGGTTCAAGGGTAGCGGGCGTCCGAGAGGTTAGGCGAATAAGAACTTTTGAAGTCCGCCGCCGTAAGGGCTCAAGGTGCGCTCCTGGGGCGCCGATTAATGCCTCAGCCCGGAGGCAACGATGAATCAAAATCCAGATCAGCACTCAGTACGCCGGATCGTCCTCCCAAGCGGGAAGTCGATCGAGGTAATCCGCTTCAACGACACCGAGAAGCCCCCTCGGCGGCCGCTTCACATCTGCCCCGACTGCGGCTCTGATCTCGTCCAGCCGATTTACTGGAACGAGACCTCTGACGATTGTTGGGAGCTGACGCTCGAATGCCCCAACTGCCGCTGGAGCACCGGCGGCGTGTTCGATTGTGATCAGGTCCACGAGCTCGAGGAGCACTTGGACACAGGCTTGGCCACCCTGCTGCGCGACCTCCAGCAGCTCGCGCACACGAACATGAGCGAGCAGATCGAGCGCTTCAGCGCCGCGTTGCAGGCCGATTTGATCCTCCCCGAGGACTTCTAGCCGCTCACGCGTAGCGCTCGACGACGCCGTCGGCGACGAGCTCGAGCGCCGCGCGCTGGCGTGCGGGCAGCGGCGGCAAGCGCGACTTGGCCCGCGCCACCAGCTCGAGCGCCCGTTCGCGGGCGCTGAGGAGGGCTCCCGTGTCAGCGATCCGCTCGCACAGCCGAGCGGCCTCGGCGGCCGTTCGGATCTGGCGGATGTCGAGCCGCGCAAGTCCCTCGTCGCGGTCTCGGGCGATGATCAGCGGGAGGGTGACGGTGCCGTCGAGGAGATCGGCGCCGCGTGGCTTGCCGGTCCGCTCCGGCGGACCCGACACGTCGAGCACGTCGTCGAGCAGCTGGAAGGCGAGTCCGATCTGCTCGCCGAACGTAGCCAGCGAAGCGGGCTCCCCACCTCCCTCGAGCGCGCCCAGCTCGCACGCCGCTCGGAACAGGACCGCGGTTTTCAGCCGGCAGCGCTGCAGGTAGCGCTCCACGGTCACATCGGGCTTCCAGGCGTCGGCCCGCTGCATCAGCTCTCCTTGCGCCAGCTCGGAGGCGGCGCGGGACAGAACTCTCACCGCCGCGAGCGAGCCACCTCCCGCGAGCTCCGCGAACGCCCGTGAGAACAGCAGGTCGCCGGTGGCGGTGGCCACTCGCCTGCCGCCCTCGGCGATCACCGTCGGCCGCCCGCGACGCAGCGAGGCGCCGTCGAGCACGTCGTCGTGGACCAGCGTCGCGCCGTGTACCAGCTCCACGGCCGCCGCCGAGCGAACCAGCCCCTCGGTCTCCGGCGGCGGCGTGCCGGCGCAGACGCACACCAGCAGTGGGCGTAGCCGCTTGCCGCCGGCGGAGATAGTGTCGCCGGCGTAACGCGCGAGCAGCTGCCCGTGCCCTCCGGCCAGTGCAGCCATCCGCTCCTCGACGCGATCCATCAGCCGCGGCACCGCGGCCCCACCTGCGTCGACCACGGCCGCGAGCGCTCCGACGCTCACCGTGCGACCGTCCCCGAATGCAGCGCGATGATCCCGCCCGCGGTCAGGATGTAGTTGATCTCGCGCAACCCGCACCGGCACATGATCGCGGCTAGGGCCTCCGGCGCGGGAAAACGCTTGACCGAGCTCGGAAGGTAGCTATAGGCCTGCGCGTCGCCCGCCAGCCGCCCGAGCATTGGGATCAGGCGATCGAACCAGACGTCATAGAAGAATGACAGCGGGGGCCTGCGCGGTGCGGTGATCTCGAGCACCACGACCCGCCCCCCGGTTCTCACGACCCTGGCCATCTCGCGTATCCCCAGCTCGAGGTCGCTGAAGTTTCGAGCCCCGAAGCCGACCGTCGCGGCGTCGAACTCCCCGTCCGCGAACGGCAGCGCGAGCGCGTTCGCCGATCGGAACAAGAGCTTCGGCGAGGCATCCTGCGCCTTGGCCCGGGCCAGCTCCAGCATTCGCTCGGAGAAGTCGACCCCGACGACCTCACCGCCCGGGGCGACCCGCCCCGCCAGCTCGAGTGCCAAGTCACCGGTGCCGGTCGCGACATCGAGTGCACGGCCGCCCGGCGAGAGCACCGCCAGGTCCGCCGCACGCCGGCGCCAGCGGTGGTGCAGGCCAGCCGTCATGACCGTGTTCATCAGGTCGTAGAGGCCCGCGATCCGGTCGAACATCGCCCGGACCTGCCCCTCCTCCAGCGTGCCGGGTATGGCTTCGGGCGCCAGGTTTACGCTCGCAGCCATCGTCCTGGGCCGCGGGCTACTGCAACATCGACAGGAAGGAGACCAGGTTTGAGAACTTCTGCGGCTCTCCCTGCGAGAGACCCTTGAACGACGGCATCGGCGCGGTCGGATTGATCAGCGTCGAGGCGATTGCCTGCGACGGCAAGACCGAGCCGATCTTCGTCAGCGGTGGACCTGGGCCGTTGTTTCCGTTTGACCCGATCACGTGACAGGCCAGACAACCGGACTGGCCGACGACCAGCTCCCCGGCCACGAAGGTGGCTCGCTGCTGCGCCGAAAGGTTCGCCGGGGGCTTCAGATCGACCGAGTTCGGCGAGCCGGTGTTGGCCCCGGAGTAGGTCAAGAATGCGATCGCGGCGATCGTCGCGATCCCCGCGGCGAGCGCGATCGGGCGGCGCTCGATCCGGCGCTCGGGGCTGCGATCGTAGAACGGCAGCAGGAACAGCAGGATCATGCAGATCGTCGGCACGCCGATCGTCGCCATCGGCGTGAACTTGGGGACGTTCTTCATCACCCGCAGGACTTCGAACAGGAAGAAGTAGTACCAGTCGGGGCGCGGTACATAGGTCGTCGTTGTGGGATCGACCTTCGGCCCCAATTCCGCGCCGAACATCAGCGCGAGGAAGATGATCACGAACATCACGACCACCGCCATCACCGAATCCTTGACGACGGCGTAGGGATAGAACGGCTTACCCTCGTTCTTCAGGATTGCGTATTCGCGGAGGTATGCCTCTTTCTGTGCCTGGTTCATGTCAGACGCCCCGCGCTCACACTTCCGACTCGACCATCCCCAGCTCCTCCATATCCTCCTTGGACTCAACCCTGATCCATGGCGGCGCGGAGATACCGAGCTTCATCACTAGATACAGATGGCCACTGATCAACGCGATCATCGCGCCCGGTACGAGCAACATGTGAATCGCGTAGAACCGTGACAGGGTTGTGGCGCCGAATTCAGGGCCGGCGCGAAGGAAATCCGAGAGGAACGGGCCGATGAACGGGCCGGTGCCATTGATGTTGACACCCACGATCGTGGCCCAGTAGGAGCGCTGGTCGAACGGCAGCAAATAGCCGGTGAAACCCATCACCAGCGTCAGGATCAGCAGCACCACCCCGATCACCCAAGTCAGCTCACGGGGATACTTGTAGGCGCCGAAGAAGAACACGCGCGACATGTGGAGGAAGATCAGGATGATCATCACCGACGCGCCCCACTTGTGCATCGCGTGCACGAGCTGACCGAGCCACACATTGTCGTTGATGTTGCGGATCGACTCGTAGGCACCACCGTTCGCATTCGGCTGGTAGTACATCGCGAGGAAAACGCCGGTAACCGCCTGGGAGAGGAACGCGAACAGCGTCGCCGAGCCGAGCGTGTAGGCCCAGTTGATGCCCTTGGGCACCTTCCGGAACAACATCCAGCGGATGCCTGGCGACAATGAGGTTCGCTCGTCGATCCAGTCGACGACCGTGACCCCAGCCTCCAACGGCGTCAGCGCGTCGGCGCCGTTCTCGTCGCCTGGCCGCTTGGGCTTTGGCGTCAGTGACTTTGGCAGTGGAGTAGGAAGACGAGGCATTTCAGCTAGCCACCACTAGGTCCGCTCGAGAGCTTTGGGGTCGAGAACCGCGCTGGGTACAGGTACTGGCCGATGCCGTCCAGCGGCTCGGCCGGATCGCGCGGGGAGAAGCGCTGGAGCTCGCTGTTGACCGAATAGCGCGGGCCGATCTCGACCAAGCCGTTGTTGAGACGGGTGTAGAAGCGATCCAGCGGCCGTACCGGGGGTCCCCCAGCGACCATCCCGCGGAAGTCGTAGACGCCGCCGTGGCACGGACAGATGAAGCGCTCCGCGGCGGACACGTAGCGCACCGGACATCCCAGGTGCATGCACCTGGATGACAACGCCACGAATTGGTTGTACTGGTCGGCGGGCTCGGTGTCGATCGCGGGGTTGCGGGTGCGCATGTAGGCGATCGACTTGCCCGCGGTGCCGATGCCCTGCACGATCTCGATCACCTTGATCACGTAGTTGTCCGCCGTGAAGTCCGACGGCGGACCGACCGGCTGCCACTGCCAACGGACTCGACTGAAGATCGGGGCGAGCGCGAATCCCAGCGCGGGCAGCGTGAACGCGGCCGCGGCGACAGCTCCCGCACCGTTCGTGGCCAGCTCCATGAACCGCCGGCGATTGACCGTCTCGCCCTCAAAAGCGCCGGGGTAATTTCGGTCGGCGGCGTATTTGGATTTTGCTGGTCTGCGTCTGTCTGCCACGTGCGCCTCTGCTGCGACAGCTATTTTAAGGACTACCTAAGCGTATCGTCAAATAAGAGGCGAGCGTCACTAGCCTCGGGGGTCCCCGGGCGAGCAAGCTCAGCGGCCGCCGAGCGCAGCGCTCGGCGCGCATCGGGGTGATCCGCGCGGCCCAGTGCCTTGGCCCGCCGGAGCGCCTCCGACCGGCCCCAACCGATCGCCACCGCCCCCGCCGTCCACACCGCGTCGGCCAGCTCCGGGTCAGATCGCGCGTGAGCCTGCGCGACCAGCGAGATCACATCCGCGAGCTCGGCGGTCGCGTCAAGATCGCCGATCGCGGCCAGGCGTGAAAGGCCCAGGGCATACAGTTGGTCTCCGAGCAGCAGCGCCAGATCGGGATCCTCGGGGCGAACGACGTGGGGGTCACCGTAGTGCAGACGCGCGCCCTCGAGAATCATCTCCAGCAGCAGCTCGTACTCCGCTTCCAGTCCGCGGGCGCGCGGCCCCTGCGCCGCGATCTGAGGAGCCCCCGGCGCGTCGGTCACGATCTCCTCGCCCGGGGCGATGAGCACCTCGGCGAGCGTGCCGCCTTCGGGTGTCAGAGCCGCGATCAACGCCCGCGCACCGTCTCGGGCGGTGCGGTGGCTCATGCGATGGCCCTGAACGCCGCGCTCGCGGCGGCCACCGTCAGCTCGAGCTGCCGGTCGCTGTGAGCAAGCGATGGAAACCACGCTTCGAACTGCGATGCGGGGGGATACACCCCTCGCGCGAGCAGCTCACGGCACCAGGCGCCGTACGCCTCCAGGTCGCATCGGCGAGCATCCTCGTAGCTCCTCACCGGCCCTTCGCTGAAGAACGGGGTCAGCAATCCCGGCACGCTCTGCACCTGGAGAGCGACCCCGGCCGCGCGAGCCTCGCGGGCAAGCCCCTCGGCGAGCGCGTCAGTTACGGTCGCGATTCGTCCGTAAGCGGCGCCGTCGAGACACTGCAGCGTGGCCAGCGCTCCGGCGACCGCCAGCGGGTTTCCCGATAGCGTGCCCGCCTGATAGACGTCGCCGGCTGGAGCGATTCGCTCCATCAGCGCCGGATCCCCGCCGTAGGCGGCGGTCGGTAGGCCCCCGCCGATCACCTTGCCGAGGATCGTCAGGTCGGGGACCACGCCCAAGCGCTCCTGCGCGCCGCCGCGGCCGACCCGGAAACCGCTGATCACCTCGTCGAAGATCAGCAGCGCGCCGTTGCGATCGGCGCAGTCGCGCAGTAACTCGAGAAAGCCGGGCCCAGCCGGCACGACGCCCATGTTCGCGGGCACCGGTTCGGCGATGATCGCCGCCAGCCGGTGGCGCTCGCTGGCATGCACCAGCGCCTCGGGATCGTTCCAGGGCACGATCACGGTCGCGCCCGCGGCAGCCGCCGGCACGCCGGGGCTGGCGGGGATGCCAAGGGTTGCAAGCCCCGAGCCGGCATCCGCCAGCAGGCCGTCCACGTGGCCGTGGTAGGCGCCCGCGAACTTCAGTAGGTGCTCGCGCCCGGTCGCCGCGCGAGCCAGGCGCAGCGCGCTCATCGTCGCCTCGGTGCCCGAGGAAGTCAGCCGCAGCATCTGCACCGACGGAATCCGGCTCGCGACCTCGGCCGCGAGCAGGACCTCCCCCTCCGTGGGCGCGCCGAATGTCGTCCCTCGCCTCGCCGCCGTGGTCACCGCTTCGATCACCGAAGGATGCGCGTGCCCGAGGATCAATGGCCCCCACGAACAGACCCAGTCGACGTATTCGTTGCCGTCGACGTCGCGAAGCGTGGCGCCCTGGCCCGAGGCGATGAAGATCGGCTCGCGGCCGATCGAGCGCATCGCCCTCACCGGGGAGTTGACCCCGCCGGGGAGGTGTTGCAAGGCCTCCTGATAGAGCTCAGCGGAGCGTGTTGTGGCGAACGCGCTCACACCCCGGCGTGCTGACGCTCCCAGGCCCGGTAGTCGTCGGTGAAATAGAGCAGCCGGATCTTCTTGAACTCGGTCGAGGAGTACAGCGTCGCGCGGTCGGTCACGCTGGTCTCCGCGGCGATCGAGTCGAGGATCGCGTCGCACTCTTCCTTCGAGCGGCCATGGGCCATCGTGAAGATCGAGTACGGCCAGTCTTCGTAGGTGGGACGCTGGTAGCAGTGGGAGATCCCGCGGAAGGCGGCCATCCGCGGCCCCAGCTCGGCGATCCGCTCGTCGGGCACCTTCCAGACCCCCATCCCGTTGGCGCTGAAGCCGGCGCGCCGGTGAAACAGGATCGCGGCGACCCGGCGCAGGAGCCGGCGCTCCTGCATGCGCTCGAGGTGCGCGAGCAAACGCTCCTGCGGGATGCCGAGCTGCCCGGCGGCCGGCGCGTATGGCTCCGGAGTCACCGGCAGGTCGCCCTGCAACGCCCGGATCACATCGACGTCGAACTGGTCGTAGGGCTGGCGCTCGATCTCCGCCGGAGTGACCGCTTCGGCGGCCTTGGCCAGCGCCTCGGTGCCCGCCTCCATCTCCAGGTCCATCCTGATCTTGAACAGCTTGAGCGTCGGCAGCTGGCGGATCGAGTCCGCGCCCGCGATCCGCCCGAGGACCTCCAGCGTACCCTCCAGCCCGAGCGGCGAGTCCGGCTCGGTGGCGATCGTGAACCAGATGTTGAACTCGTGGTTGCGCAAGTAGTTGTGCGAGACGCCGGGGTGCTGATTGATGATGTTGGCGGCGCGCCAGGGGTTATCGGGATCCACCTTCGCGGCGACCAGCATCGATGAGTAGCCGAGCGCGCGCGTGTCGAAAATCGGGGTGACCTGGCGGATGATTCGCTCCTCGAGCAGGTGCCGCACCCGCTCGATCGCCTCCTGCTCGCTGATCTCGGCCTCCGCGGCGACGTGCTGGTAGGGCCGCGGGGCGATCGGGAACCGGCCCTGCATGAGGTTGAGCAGCCGCTTGTCGGTGTCGTCGAGGGGGATCGCGGCGCCGTGCTTACGGCTCCGTAGCTTGGGGCCGTGCTGAGTGCCGGTCGTCCGCACCGGCTCTACCTGAGCCATCTTGCAGCGTCCTTCGCGTGGTAGGTGATGATGACGTCGGCCCCGGCCCGCCGGATCGAGGTCAGCGATTCGAGCACCGCCGCTCGCTCGTCGAGGTAGCCGGCCGCAGCGGCCGCCTTGACCATCGCGTACTCGCCGCTGACGTTGTAGGCGGCGAGCGGCATGCCGCTGTCATCCTTGATCCGGCGGATCAAGTCGAGATATGGGAGCGCCGGCTTGACCATCAATATGTCGGCCCCCTCTTGGACGTCGAGCCGCGCCTCGCGCACCGCCTCGTCGCCGTTGGCGGGATCCATCTGGTATCCGCGACGATCGCCGAACGCGGGCGCCGAGTTCGCCGCCTCGCGGAACGGGCCGTAGAAGGCGGAGGCGAACTTCGCCGAGTACGCGAGGATCGGGGTGCCGCTCAGGCCGTCCTCGTCGAGCGCCGCGCGGATCGCTCCCACGCGCCCGTCCATCATGTCGCTCGGTGCGATGATGTCCGCCCCCGCCCGGGCCTGGGACAGCGCCGTCCGCGCGAGCAGCTCGAGCGTCGCGTCGTTGTCGACAACTCCGTCCGGCCGGATCACGCCGCAGTGACCGTGGCTGGTGTACTCGCACAGGCACAAATCAGCGATCACGAGCAGGTCGGGGTGGGACTCCTTGATCGCGCGAGTCGCGAGCTGGACGATCCCCTCGTCATCCCACGCTCCCGAACCCTCCTCGTCCTTGGTGGCGGGGAGGCCAAACAGGAGCACGGCCGGGATTCCCAGCGCTGCCGCCTCCCCGGCCTCGTCGACCGCGTGCGCGATCGAGAGGTGGTCGATGCCGGGCATCGCCGGGATCGGCTCGCGGCGGTCGACGCCGTGCGCCACGAACATCGGATACACGAAGTCGGCTGGATCTAGGCGAGTCTCGCGAACGAGGCCGCGCAGCGCTTGCGTCGCGCGCAGCCGGCGCAGACGGGTCTGCGGGAATGGCATTACGAGATTGAGGATACCGTCGTGGGAGCCTTCGTTTGCGCAATGGCGCCGGGTTCGGGCCGCGGGCGCGTGGTCGGTTACACGACGTTCCAGAACTCGACCCGCCAGCTCGTCACCAGCCCGGCGTCCATGTACGGGTCAGCTCGCGCGAACTCCTCGATCTCCGCCTCCGGGACGCCGCGGAACACGATTGCCCCGCCGTGTACCGGGTCTCCGAGCCCGCCGGCCATCACCACCCGGCCGGCGTCCGCCTGCGCCCGGATCCTGGCCAGGTGCTCCTCCCGGTATGGGCCGCGACGGTCGACCATCCCGTCGACGTAGTCGTAGAACAGGATTCGATGCTCTCCTTGATTGCTCATCCCTGAACCCTAAGCGCTACGCTGCATCCATGGCGGATATCCAAAAACGCGGTGGCTATACCCCTCGGCAGGGGAAGGTCGACCGCGCCTACCGGCTGGCTATCGCCGGCGGCGTCGCCGGCACGGTCGGCGTCGTCGGGCTGGTGCTCGCGGTGGTCGGCGTGATCGGCGCGGGGCTGCCGATCATCGCGCTGATCGTCGCGGTGATCTGCGCCGTGATGTTCCGCCGGATGCTCAGCGGACAGTAGCGTCAGCGCGCGGCGAAGCGCGTCAGCGCCAGGCGCGCGAGACCGCCGAACAGCAGCGTCAACACCGCCAGGTGCACGAGCGGCCACCCGATACCGGGGGCCGTGCCGGCGAAGGCGTTGTTCGCCGCCTGGAGGGCGGCCTTGAACGGGAACACGAACGCGATCGCATCGAGCACCGACCGCAGCGCGCTCGACACCGCGTCAGCCGGGACCAGCGCCACGAACGCGATCGGCAGCGACAGCAGCAACGCCAGCAGCGACGCGGCGCTGACATCCCGCGCGAGGCCTCCGATCGCGACGCCCAGAGCTCCGAAGGCAAGCCCCCCGAGCGCGAGCGCCACCACCCATAGCTCGGCGCGGGCCCAGTCCAAGTGCACGAACAGCGACACCGCGGCCGCCATCACCAGGGCAAGCGTCGCTGCACAACCCGCGGACAGCAAGATCTTCTCTGAAAGCAGCCGACCGGGCGAGACAAGTCCGCGGATCAGCCGCGGATACGCGTTCTCGGAGCGCTCGATCGCGAGCATCCCCGCCGCCAGCAGCAGCGTCACGAACATCAGCGAGACGATCACAGCGATCGCCACCGCATAGGTGTCGGTGGGGGTGGTGCGACCGGCCAGCTCGGTCTGCTCGACGGTAAGCGGCGTGCCGATCGAGCCCAGCACAGGGCCGGCGAAGTCAAGGCCGCCGATCGCCAGGCTGGCGAAGCTCGCGACCTGCCTGAGCGCCGGCGTCAGCGACGAGTTCTTCGGCAGCGAGGCGATCGTCGCCTGGATGATCGAGCGGGAGTTCTTCAATCCCAGCAGCGGAACGCTCTGGCCAAGAAGCTGGACCGAGCCGCCGTTGAGGACCTGCTGCAGATCTCCGACCGCGACCCTCAGGACCTGCTTCGAGACGGCCTGTTGGACCTGAACCAGCCGGGCGCTGATCGCCTGGTCGACGAGCTGGCGCTCGAGCGGGTCTCTGGAGTTGAGGATCAGCTCGACTGTCGGCGTCCCGATCCCCTGCGTGGCCAGATCCTGGATCTGTGTGACGATGTCGCCCGGGACGATCAGCGCTGCGAGCGCCTGGCCACTTTGCACCTTCGCGATCGCGGCGGCGCGCGAGCCCACCTTGATCGGGTCGATCGACTGATACAGCTGACTGGTGTACTTGGAGATGTCGATCTGCTGGTGTCCGAAGTCGATTCTGCCGTGCCCGGGCGCCACCTCGCTATAGATCGCCACCTTCGGCTTGCCGGGCGGGCTCGATAGCGCGAACCCGATCATCAGCGCGATCGCGACCGGGTAGACGATCAGCAGCCCGACCAGCAGCGGCGAGCGCTTGAGGATCTGAAGGTCCTTGACCAGCAGCCAGCGCAAGGCGTCAATCGCTCAATGCCCGTGAACGCGCAGAAAGCGAACGAACGCGCCTTCGAAGTCGCGCGCTTGGCCTCCGACCGCGTGCTCGAGCTCCGGGGCCGTACCCGTGAACAGCAGCTCACCGTCGACCAACACCAGCACCCGATCGGCGTAGCGCTCGGCCTCGGTCACGTTGTGGGTCGAGTACACGACGGTCGTCCCCCGCCCGGCCAAGCCGCCGATGAACTCCCACAGGCGCTCGCGCTGGCGGGGGTCGAGCGCGGCGGTGGGCTCGTCGAGCAGCAGCGCCGAGGGCTCCGACAGGAGGCCGATCGCGATGTTGACGCGCTGCTGGTTACCAGCCGACAGCCGGCCCACCTGTTCGCCGGCTCGTTCCCGCAAGCCGGTCTCGAGCAGCATCCGGCCAACCGCCTGCTCGGGATCGGAAACCTTCTCGAGCCGCGCGAACAGGCGCAGGTTCTCGGCCACTGAGAGCTTCGAATACAGCGCCGGCCGCTGCGGAACCCAGCCCACCTCGCCGGGCGGGGTCACGACCTCACCCGAGCTGGGAGACAGCACCCCGGCGAGAATCGACAGCAATGTCGTCTTTCCCGCGCCGTTTGGCCCGATGACCGCGACCAGCTCCCCGGGCCGCAGCTCGAAGCTGATCGCCTGAAGCGCCGTTCGGGTCCCGAAGCGCTTGCTCAGTGACCTTACCGCGAGCGTCGCCTGAGACTGGCCGGTTTCGATGCTGGCGGGCAAGAGCCTGAGGCTAATACACCCGCGGATAGGGGTCTGACGTTCGCAGCGGGGAGCCGCAGGAGCGGCAGAACGCGTCGCTCTCCGGGGCCGGGGTGCCGCACTCGGAACATCGATCGGGGGCAAACTCCACCAACCCAGATCCGGCACCTACCGCGATCTTCGTCCAAGGCTCGAGCACCAGGTGGCGGCGCAGGTAGAGCACGGTCTGCCGAAGCACCGCCAGCGTGGGAAGGGCGATCAACGCGCCGGCGATGCCGTAGATCTGATACCCGATCAGAAGCGCCAGGATGATCAGGATCGGGTTGATTCGCAGCGAGATGCGGAACACTTGCGGCGCGACCACGTGGCCCTCGAGCTGCTGCAGGGCGACGAATAACAGGATCACCCAGACGGCAGTGATCGGGCTGTGGAAGAAGGCCACGATCACTGCCGGCAGCGGGCCGATGATCGGGCCGATGTAGGGAATGAACTCCATCAGCCCGTAGAAGCCGCCGAAGAACAGCGCATAGGTCTCGCCGCTCGGGAAGATCCCGATCAGCCCCATCAGAGCCAGCGCGGCGGCGGCGCTCGCGCCCATCACCAGCGAGAACAGCAGCTGACCGCGCACGTAGCCGGACACCGCGCGCTGGACCAGCAGCGGGTAGTCGTCCTCTGGCGTGCCGTCGCCGTCGGGCATGATCCTGCGGACGAGCTCGGCAATCTCCTTGCCGTAGACGAGCAGGTAGATCGACAGCACCAGGATCAGAATCAGATCGAATCCGACCGTCACGATCTTGTTCAGCAGATCCTGCGAGAACGAGACGATGTCACTGGAGCGTTTGAGCACGTCCTTCTGCAGCGTTTGCAGCGCCGTCTGCCCCTGCTTCTGGATGTGAACCTTGATCCCATGCTTGTCGAGCCAGGTCTGCAGGTTGGCGAGATCCTGGTTCGCGTGGTCGACGAGATTGGGGACGCTTCGCTCGAAGTGGCTGACCTGAGCGCTGATCGGGTTCACCAGCAGCAATCCGATTCCGACCAGCGCGGCGACAAAGCCGAAGTAGACCGCGAAGATCGCCAGCCCCCGCGGTAGCCCGGACCGCTGCACCAGCTTCACCAGCGGGTTCAGGACCAGGGCCACGATCCCCGCCACGGTCAGGATCAACACCACCGGTCCGGAGGCGCGCGCCAGCGCCCAGAGGCCGAGCAGGGCGAGCGGCAGCAGCACCAGCTGAACCCATCTCGGCACCACCACCCGCGGAGGCGGGATCGCGGGGGGCACCGGGGAACCGGGGGGCGCCGAGGCACCGGGGGGCGCGGGGGCGCCGGAGGGCGCCACATCCGAGCCTTGCCTCAACTTTCGATCCGAGGGGCGGGCCGACTCGCGGAGTTCGCGATCATCATCGTGCTCGCCGGGCGGCGCTTGCTCTACCGCCTCTGTCGAAGGCGGATCTGAGTCTGGCGGCGCACCGCCAAAACGTGTCGGAAGCCACGAACGCATTCAACTGGAAGTATGCGCGCAAAGCTGAGATGGCCAAAGTGATCAACATCCTGTTCGTCGGCGACGTCGTCGGCGGCATCGGCAAGCGGACGCTGCTCGCGCTGCTGCCGTCGCTGCGCGAGCGATTCGAGCTCGATTTCGTGGTCGTGAACGGCGAGAACGCCGCCGGCGGGATGGGCATCACCTCGAAGATCGCCGGGGAGCTGTTCGCCGCCGGGATCGACTCGATCACGCTCGGCAACCACACCTACCGCCATCGCGAGGTCTACGCCTACCTCGACGCCGAGCCGCGAATCCTGCGTCCGGCGAACTTCCTGCGCAGCCAGCCAGGCCACGGCTGGTGCGTGGTCGAACGCGACGGGATCAGGCTGGGGGTCGTTTCGCTGTCGGGAAACCTGTTCATGAACGCCGCCCGGCCGGCGTTCGCGGAAGCCGATGCGGCGCTCCATGCCCTCAAGGGAGAGGTGGATCAGGTGCTGGTCGACATGCACGCGGAGGCCACCAGCGAGAAGGTCGGGATGGGCTGGCACCTGGACGGCCGCGTTACCGCGGTCGTCGGAACCCACACCCACGTGCCGACCGCGGACGCGCGTGTGCTGCCCGGAGGCACCGCTTACATCAGCGACGTCGGCATGACCGGCCCACGGGGCGGGGTGATCGGCGTCAAGCGCGATCAAGCCCTCGAAGCGCTGCTCACGCGAATGCCGATCAAATTCGAGACCTCGAGTGAGGATCCGTGGCTCAACGGGGTGGTGATCCGCGCCGGGGAATCGATGCGGGCGGAGTCGATTGAGCAGGTGTTGGTGCCGGCTATGGGGGTCACCTGAGGCTCGTTGGGAGGGCGGGGACGACGAGGTAAGGGTGAGGGCAGAGGCCGCGCCGCCCCCGCCACGGACCGGCGATACACAGCGCCACCCGGGTGCGGGCCTCGAGGCAGAGCCCACTTGGTCAACGTCCCAAAACCGGGCTGCGAGACTTCAGTCAGCGAGAGCCTCAGGCCTGATCGACAAAGGAAATACGAATGATCTTCCTATTGGCGGTAATCGGAGGCGACCCATCAGGCCGATCCCACGGGTTTCAGTGGTGGTGGTTCGTGGCCCTCGCACTCGTCGTGATCATCGTAATAGGCCACTTCCTGTCCCGCCGGCGGTAACCCTCTCATCTACCCGCCATCCACAGTGAGCTCCGGCCTTGCTGATATGGAGGAGTGTTTGTCAAGCCCGGCGGTTGGGATCTTCGACGGCGGGGAAGGGCAGCTCGGCTGAGGGGGCGGCGGTCCTGGCGGGTGCGCGACGCGCGGTCAGGCTGATATGCGCGGGTTGGGTACCGCAGGACCGGGTTTCGTCGTGAGAGCCCGCTGACTAACGTCGAGCGTGGCCGCCGGGGCGGTTGCTCATAGCAAGCGTCGCGGGTGCGCTCGCGGGTGGGGCGGGGGGTATTCCGCCGCCTCCTCAGCCGAGCGTTGTGGGGGTGATGTTGCAGGTACCGGTTCAGGTGATGTCGGTGTCGTTGGTAACGATCGCCCAGCAGAACCCGACGAGGTGCCGGGCGACCGCGGCAGAGACAATCGTCTTGCGTTTGCGGCGCTGGGTGTCAAGGCGGCGCCAGAGCTGGTGCAGGCGCTGCTGCGCTTTCCAGGCGATCGCGATCACTGTGGCGGGCTGGTCGACTTGGCGGGCCTTGAGCCGAGTGCCCAGCCGTGGCGGGTGGCGGTAGTGCCAGGCGGCCTCGACCAGCAGCCGCCGGGCGTGCTGGGAGCCGGACTTAGTGATCGCGCCCTGGCGGCGGGTCTGGCCCGAGCTCTTCTCCGAAGGGGACCAGGCCGACGTAGCTCATCAGCTGCTTGGGGTGCTCGAACCGCTCGAAGTCGGCGATCTCGGCGCACAGCCCGACCGCGGTCAGCGTGTCGATCCCGCGCAGGCACCGCAGCCGGGCGATATCCTCGGCCCATGGCGATGAAGGGATCAGCTCGGCGATCGTCGCCTCGAGCTGGTCGCGGCGGATGATCAGCGCGTCGATCGCGCCGAGGTAGTCAAGCAACGTGGCCTGCGCGCCACGCTCGGTCAGTCGCACCATCGAGAGCCACTGGCGGTGACGGTGACTCCAGTTATCGCTGGTCCCGTCGTAGCGGACGTCGTGGCGCAGCAGCAGCTTCCCCATCCGGTGCCGGGCGCGCATCAGATCGCCGCGGACATCCTCGCGCGCGCGAACCAGGTCGCGCAGCGCCTGCTCCTCGCCCGTCGGCACCCCAACCGCGTGCAGGCCGTCGATCATCAACAGGCGCACCAGTCGCTCGGCATCGCGGCGGTCGGTCTTGATCCGCTCCTGGGCGGGGCGCTCGATCTTCCCCGGCGCCGCGATCACACAGCCGATCCCAGTCGCGAGCAGCACGCGAGCGAGACCGAACCCGGTCGGGCCTGCCTCGTAGGCGACCCGCGTGGGGCCCGGAAGCCCAGCGCAGAAAGACACCACCCCAGCCGTGTCTCCCGGCAGACGGTGCACGGTCATCTCCCCGGACTCGGCGTCGACCACGCACGCCACTACCTTCGCGGCACGCACATCCAAGCCGGCCCAGGTGCGAACCTTGGTCACGGTCGGTTCCTCCTATGCGGTTGTGGGACCGCCGCGCAGGTGTCAGCTGCGCGGCTAAAAAGCTCCCCCACGATCGTGTAGGGGACCGGCCAGCTTCTAGCAGCCGGGCCGGATCTCAACCTCCATATGGTCCCGGTGTTCTAATCCGGCTTGCCCGGGCCGGGTTGACAGCTCGCGTTAGGGTCGAAAGCTGGACCGGGGCCTGACCCAAATATGGTCTGGACCCTGGCGGTGTCCTCGTTTAGAAGTGTCGGCCTCGGTCCGTGCTTTCGATGAACCGGTCTGACCTGATAAGAGCGTCGATCTGCTAATCGCCGATCTCAACCGGGACTTTGTCGACCGGTTCCCGTTCACGGTATCGCGCCGCGCAAGCGCGAAGGAGGTCACTGGTGATGGGACGGCAGGTACGGCGCGGACCGGGTCGGTCGAGCACGTTGCTGACGCCCGATTTGGCGGGCACCACGGTCGGGATCGATCCCCACAAGCGGACGCTGACTGCGACGGTCATCGATCCGCGCGGCGGGATCCTCGCGTCAGAGCACTTTCGCGTCTCGGGCGACGGGCACCGCTCGCTGGAGGCGTGGGCCCGGCAGTTTGGTCCGATCGTGCGGTGGGGGATCGAGGGCGCCTCGGCCTGGGGCCGGCACACGGCGATCTTTTTGATCGGCCGCGGCTATGACGTGCGCGACGTGTGCCCGAATCGCACCAGCCGCCATGACCGCGCGCGTCAGCGCGGCAAGTCAGACACGCTCGACGCCGAGCGGATCGCGCGCGAGACGCTCGCCCACCCCTTGTTGCCCCGAGCGTTCAAGCGCGCGGGCGATGACGCCGGCCCGGATCAGCAGCACGAGCTGCTGTCGGTGTGGTGGACGGCGCGCTGCTCGACGATCAAGCGCCGCAAGCACCTGCTGACCGAAGCAGAGGCGCTGCTGCGTGAGCTGCCGCTCGAACTGATCGAGCGGCTACCCAGCTCACAACGGGTACGCCCGAGGCTAGCCGCGCTTTCGCGCGCGACCCGTCGCCGGCGCCTTGACCCGCCGACCGCGGTGAGGGTACGGATCCTGACCGACTACCGGCAGGAGATCGCCCGGCTCGACGCGCAAGAGAAGCAGATCACCCTCCAGCTGGCTCAGCTGGTGCGCCACAGCGGCTCGACGCTGTCTGAGCTGTGCGGACTAGCGACCGTATCGGTCGCAGAGCTCCTAGTCGAAGTCGGCGACGTGCGCCGGTTTACCATCGGCGGCTTCGCTCGCTTCAACGCCACCGCGCCGCTGCCCGCCTCGACCGCCGAAGGACCCGGCGAACCAATCCGCCATCGCTATAACCCCGGCGGCAACCGGCGGGTCAACGCGATCCTCCACCGGATAGCGGTCACCCAGCTGCGAATCGAGCCGCGCGCCCAAAAGCTCTACGCCCAGGCGCGCGCCAACGGACACACCAGAAAGGAGGCCCGCCGGATCCTCAAACGCCACCTCTCAAATGTCGTCTACCGGCGCATGACCCGCGACCTGGCCGCCCCTCGCGCTCTGATCGCTGTCTGATGTTGCCGTCCGCCGACGCCGTCAAGGTGCAGCGCCCCACTGGACGAACGACCTTGACGGCGTCGGCGCGCGGCAAACAATAGGCAGCCGGGAGCGCGGGGGGCTCCACCCCGTTCTTCACGCGGGGAGGCCTGAAAGCCTCCGCTGACCGCGACCTAGACATCGCGGTCCGTGACCGCACGCCCGCAGAACGCTTTACAGCGCGTCGATCCGCAACCATCACATCGCAGGATCGCGTTTTCTCCGCCTCACGGCCCTCACCCAATCCCGACCTACACCCCTCCGTCACCTCACAAAGGCCCCGGACTTGACATAAGAGCTTCTAACGCCATCAAGCTCCCACGGCGTAGCGCACCGGCTCGCCCTTCCCGCCTCACAACGCGTCGGAGCGGCCGCCGGGCGAGGCCGCCACGGCCACCAACCGCCAAATCGACCGAACACGGCGCACATCTGCGCCTGAGCCGGGCTCCGGCGCGCCCGACAGACCGGCTTACAACAGCTCGTTGATCAGGGTCGCCAACATCGGCGGCGAAACTACAAGCTAGCCCAACCGGGATCGGACAGGCAGTCGATCGAGAACTCCGGCCCTTGCATGAGGCGGCGCTGGCCGCCCGTCACCTCGCCAGCGAGGTAAACGAGGCGGGCGTGCCCGCCAGCGCCCACTCCACCGGCAAGACCTTGGATGGTCGTGAGGAGTGCGCTACCCGGCTCGGCCACGGGCACGAGCTCGCAGCGGCGCCGGGGTCACCCGGCGAGCGCCCCACTGAGGGCCGAACGCCGCTCAGGCTCCCAGTCGGCCACACGCTTTCCCGAGACCTGGCCCTCGGCAGGGTGAAGCCCGATCAGCGCGAAGATCACGAGCGGGAAGAACCAGACGATGTACGAGTAAAGCCAGTAGTTCGCGCTGATCTGCAAGACGATCAGCACCGCCGCGGCCAGGGCCGCGACCTGAACCACTCCGCGCCGCCGCGGGAAGAACGCGACGAGGATCGCCAGCGCAACTGCCACCGCTTCCACCAGGTGCTGCTCGAGGCCGAGGCCGCCCCACAGACCCCACACCGAGAAGGGCGTCACGCGACTTGCTTGATATGCGATCGAGTCGTGCCAGAAGGCGTGGAGGTTGTGCTCGAGCACGACCGGCAGCATCGCCACGATAAGCGTTGTGCCGTAGGCGGCCACGTATGCGAGGAGCGAGCGCTTGCGCGGCCACCCCCCGGCCCCATGCATGAACAGCGGCGCGAGCGCGAGCGGCGCGAACTTGGCCAGGCCCGCGAGGGCCACGGCGAACCCTCGCGCTGGCGCCGAGGAAATCAGCAGGAGAGCGAATACCAGCAACATCGCGACGAGCGCGTCGTTGGTGTTCGAGCACAGGGTCCAGAGAGTGAAGGGATACGCCACCCAGAGGTAGGCGAGCACCGTGCCGCCGGTGGGCCCGCGCACGCGCCGGCCGAGCAGGAACAGGCCGAGAAGGGTCAGCAGGTCGAACGCGATCGCGGCCGCGTGTGCGGCGGGCAACTGATCCCAGCTGCCGCTCCAGCCGAAGATCGCGCGGAATGGAACGTAGGAGTAGTAGGCGACCGGGCCGTAGGTGTCGCCCTGGGCGTTGTCGTGGGGCCAGTTTCCGTACAGGTGCTGACCGTGGATCAGCTTGTCGGCGCCGATTACCCCCGCGTAGCCGACGTCGATCACGTTCGAGTTGGCGATGTTCATCCCAACCCTGAAGCCGAGCAGGAACACGACTCCGATGGCCAGCCAGGAGACCGGGATCGCTAGCGCAAGCGGCCTGCGCGGAACGCCGCGGCCGAACGCCAGCAACACCATCCGCGCCAACAGGTAGATCAGCGGCGGATATACGATCGGCACCGAGATCCCGATCTGCCCGTGGTTGAAGAACGCCAGCGAGATCGAGAAACCCAGCAGCATCAGCAGATCCAGGTGCCACAACGACCATCCGTGACGGCGCTGGCGCCAGGGCAGGAACGGCGCGATGAACAGCACGCACAGCGGTACCCATAACCACCAGGCGTTGACCCGCCGCGCGAAGGCGCCGGGATAGCCGCGCGCCATCGTCCACGCGACCTGAAAGCCGGTCCATGCCTCGGTGACCTTCGCGGTGGTGTCGTTGACATAGACCTGCGCGAGTTCGCGCTGCTCCGCGCCCGGCGTGAACCAGCTGACCTGCCACTGTCCTGCGCCCTTGGTGTACTCGTAGGGCACGAGCTTCGGGTGGCGACGCAGCTCGGTGCGGATGCTGTCGCTGGCCGCCGCAATCCTCTCCACCTCGGCGGCCGTGAGCCGGTACCCGAGCGGCGGCTTGTCCTGGGAGGTCACGAGCACGGGGCTCGTCGAGGTGCCCGCGCTCGTCGCACCCCGCCCGGTGCCTGAAGCCGCGCTCGCCACGGCCGGCGTCAGCGCCGAGAGAGCGCCGAGAAGCACTGTTACAAGCGCGGCCGCGAAGTACCGGCGAGCGCGCCGGCCGGCGCCTAGGCCCGGAAGCTCCAGAGCTTCTGCCCGATGAACGACAGCGGCGTGCCGGCAGCGATCGCGATCGCCTGCGCGACCACCTTGTCGAACCCCGCGCCCTCGACGAGCACGATCAGCACCAGGTAGGTTAAGCCGAACGCCAGCAGCGAGACCGCGAAGAAGCGCGCTCCCTGGAAGATCGGGTGATCGTGCTTGGCGTCGAACGTCCAATGGCGATTGAGCCAGAAGTTGTTGATCACTGAGACTACGAAAGCGATCACGGCAGAGGCGCGGTAGTCGATCGCGAGCAGGTGCACGCAGGCGGCGAAGACCGCCAGGTTGACAACGTAGCCGCTGGCGCCGACGGTGGTGAATCGAAGCAGCTGGCGCCAGTTATGCCCCCGGCGCACGCCATGCCGGAGACGGACGTGGACGGGCAGCTCGACGGTGCTGGTCAGCTCATCGGGCACTGGGCGCAAATGTAACGACGCGGCTGTGGATCGCTGTGAGCGAGACGGCACCCTAACCGGGTCCTAATCCGGCGCGGCGGGGAGTGGCAGCCCGAAATGCGCCCGTACCAGCGGCGCTACGTCGCGCAGAGACCATTGGGGACGAGCGTCGCGCGAGTCAGGACCGGTGCCGCACCACAGCAGCGCTCCCAGCGAGTCGGTGCGGTGTAGGGACCCGTGACTGCCGCCGCCGACATGATCGGCGCCACCCCAGTCCACGAACTCGTAGCCCGGGGCAGCAGAGAGCAGCACGTCGCCCGCGGTCGGGCACTGCAGCGCCGACCAGATCCGGGCCAGCGGATCCGGATACTCCGTGCAAAGGAACCGTCCATCCTGGACCTCCGCGCGCAGTGTGGCCAGATCGCCCTCGACGCTCCAGCGGCCCCCGCGGAGGTCCTCGAGCTCGCCGCCCGGGGCAAAGCGAAGCTCGCCCCGGCGGCTCTTCACGACCGCCTCGTCGCCGAGCCGCCGCAGGGCCAGGTCGACGCCATCGAGTTCCGAGACGACCTCGAGTGAGCGCTCGATCACTTCCTCTCGGCGCTCAGGGTCGAGCGCGTAGATCATCGCCGAGCGCTGGGCGGGGCTGAGCGCGACCTCGGGCGCGACCGACCGCGAGGCGATCGGCCGGGCGACGTCGAAGTCGGCGAACGCGTGCTCGAGCCGGATCCGCTGCTCGACAGCCGCCTGCGAGTGATCGGAGGTGACGATCACCGCGTGCTCGGCGAAGAACGGCTCCGGGCCGCCGGCGGCGTGCATCAGCCGCTCGAGCTGGCGATCGGCGGCGGCGATCGAGGTCACCTGTGCATGGGGACCGTTCTTATGCGACCAGGCGTCGTTGTCGGGAAGCGAGAACAGCAGGAAATCGAACAAGTCGTGCTCGACCAGGTAGGCGCCGACGCAACCGGTGTGCTGATCGCGGATCCCCGGCATTCCCAGCTGTCCGCGGCAGCCGGTTTTGCGGCTCGCGTAGAGGTCGGCATAGAACAGCTCCTGCGGGCCGTAGATCGTGCGGCGAAACAGCGTCGAGGTGACGATTCGCGCGAGCGCGGTCTCGTTGGCAACTTCATGCGGGTGACGGCCGCGGTAGATCAGATAGGTCGTACCGGCGGTGCGCAAGTCGACGTCGTCGAGCGACTCGAACACCGTCTCGACCTGGTCGGAGAGATGCTCCGCGTTCATCCGGTAGACGGTGTCGGTCAGCGAGCGCAGCACGCCGAACTGGCGCGAGGCGGAGAAACTCGAGCCGTACTCGACGTACCGGTTCTCCTCCCGGTGATACCAGTTCATGCTGGGGATCAGGTGACGGTCCGGGCCGACCCCGGTCGCGATCGTCGCCGCACACACCGGCGTCACCGACGGGTACGCCGCCACGCAGTCGTCTACGTACACGCCGTCGCGAAAGATCCGCTCCAGCACCGGGGCCCGCCCGGAGGCGATCGTGCGCTCGAGCATCGCCGGCTTGAGCGCGTCGATCACCACGAGCACGAGCTTCTTCGGCTTGCCGCTGCTCACCGAAGTCAGCGAAGGATGCGCAGGCCGGCGTACTTCTGCTGCTCGCGCGTGCGGCCCGCGAGCAGCAGCCACAGCAGCGCCAGGAAGCCGATCAGCCCAACCGGCGGCGCAACGACCGACAGTGCCGCGAGCAGCAGTGCGGCGGCTTCAGCGAACAGGGGAACCGCCGCCGCGGCCGCCGGGTCGAGCCTTCCTCGTACTCGCGCCAGCAGCGGGACGGTGGCCAGCACGCCGACCGTCGCGCACAGCACGCCGCCGATCCACCCAGGCCAGTCCTCGTAGTGACCGTGGGCCAATGCCCCCGCAAACAGCAGTGCGCCGAGTACGAGCGCGATCACCCCGAGCACGATCAGCCAGGGACCATGCTCGAGCTGGCTGGCACGGAGCCTGCGCTCGGCGAGCGCGACGATCACCGCCCCGACGAACATCGCAAGCAGGAAAGGCGTGCTCTGCAGGAAAGAGTAATCCGTGCCGGCAAAATGGATCTCCACATTCCCGGCGGCCAGCGCGCCCACCACCAGTGCCGGGAGGAACGGCCGGATCCCGACCGCCGCCGCGATGCCCATGCCTTGGAAGATGTCGAAGACCAGATGCACTGTGCTGTACCGTGACTGACCGTGACGATAGACGAGAGGCCGCGATGAGCGGGGTGGGCGGGCCTCACTCCCGGCGCCCGCGGTCCACCGCACGCGACATCGAACGTTACGCGTCGCTGTTCGCGGAGCGGACAAAAGTTATGAAGTCCTCGGCGATGCGCGATCTGATGGCGCTGACCGAGCGAGCCGACGTGATCTCGCTTGCCGGAGGACTTCCCGACACCTCGACCTTCCCACCCGACTCGTATGCGTCTTTGATGGGCAGCGTGGCGATCGAGTCGTGCGCCCGGGCGCTGCAGTACGGGCCCACGGAGGGACTTTCGCTCGTCAAGCGCTGCATCGTCGACGTGATGGCCGCAGAGGGCATGGAGATCGACCAGGACGAGTTGCTGGTGACGACCGGCGGACAGCAGGTGATCGACCTGGTATGCAAGACGTTGGTCGATCCCGGGGATGTCGTGGTCACCGAGGCGCCGACATATCCCGGCGCGGTCCCCACCTTCTGTGCCTACCAGGCCGACGTGGTTCAGGTCACGATGGATCGCGACGGGATGCGGATCGATGAGCTCGAGCGCCACCTCGAACAGCTCGAGCGGACGGGACGGCGGCCAAAGTTCATCTATACGGTCCCCAACTTCCATAACCCGGCGGGTGTGACGATGTCGATCGACCGGCGGGTAGAGCTGGTCAGGATCGCCGCCGAGCGCGAGTTGCTAGTGCTCGAGGACAACCCCTACGGGCTGCTGCGCTATGAGGGCACGCCGCTACCGACGCTCCGCTCGCTCGACGGCGGCGAATTCGTGATCTACGCGAGCACGTTCTCGAAGATCCTCTCGCCGGGAGTACGGCTCGGATGGACTGCCGCCCCGCCGCCGGTGCTGTCGAAGATGAACATCGGCAAGCAGGCCTCGGACCTGTGTTCGTCTTCGATCTCGCAGTACTTCGTCGGGGCGTACTTCGACTCCGGACCGTGGGAAGAGTACGTGCGGTCGCTGATCGAGATCTACCGTCGTCGCCGTGATGTGATGCTCGACTCGCTAGCCGAGAACTTCCCGCGCGAGGCCGACTGGACCCACCCCGAAGGGGGTCTGTTCATCTGGGCGACGCTGCCGGACTACATCGACACCACCGATCTGCTGGCGCGCGCGTTGGAGGAGCATGTGGCGTTCGTGCCCGGCCGGGCCGCGTACATCGATGGGCGCGGCGGTTCCGCGATGCGCCTCAACTTCTCCGGGGTGGGCGAGGACGAGATTCGCGAGGGCATCCGGCGGATCGGCGAGGTCGTTCGCGAGCAGGTCGCGCTGTACGGCACGCTCACCGGCGCGCGTTCGGTCGGGGAGCACCAGCCCGCTCCGGCGGCGCCGGCCCCCGAAGCGCCGGCCGAGGAGCTGGCGAAGATTCTCCGCCTGCCGGCCAAGCGCAAACAGGCCGGATGAACCGCGGGCGGGGCCGGGGGTGAGCCAGCCGGAGGACTCGGGCGCCCGCACCGGCGAGCCTCGAGGACGAGCGGGCGCGATGCGCGTGGCGGTGCTCAAGGGCGGGCGCTCGCTCGAGCGCCAGGTGTCGCTCAAGTCAGGCGCCAGAGTGGAGGACGCGCTCGAGCACCTCGGCCACGAGGTGATCGCGATCGACGTCGGCAGCGATCTGGTCGATCGCCTGCGAGACGCGCGGGCGGACGTTGCCTTCGTCGCGCTGCACGGGCGCGACGGCGAGGACGGGACCGTTCAGGAGCTGCTCGAAGTGATGGGGATTCCATACACCGGATCCGGAGTCTCCGCCTGTATCCGCGCCGCCGACAAGGTCCTGGCCAAGCACGCGATGCGCGACCGGCGGATTCCGACTCCCGATTTCTACGCCTTCAACGAGACCGCGTTTCGCGAGCTCGGGGCCGCGCAAGCGCTACCCGCGATCGAACAGCGGCTCGAGTTTCCGATCGTGGTCAAGCCGGCATCTCAGGGCTCCGCGCTGGGGATCAAGTTCGCTCGCACCGCCGCCGACATCCCAGCGGCGCTGGTGGCGGCGTTCTCGTATGACCGCAAGGTGTTGCTCGAGCGCTACGTGTCCGGTCGGGAGCTCGCGGTGTCGATCATCGACGACGGCGGCGCTCGCGCGCTGCCGATCGTCGAAGCGGTCCCCGAGCAAGAGGATTTCTACGACTTCGAAGCTCGGTACGAGATCGGCCGCACGCGCTTCGTTTGCCCGGCCGAGCTCGACGAGCCCACGACAGCGGCCGCCAGCGCGCTCGCCTTGGCCGCCTACGAGCTGCTCGGTTGTGCGGGCTTCGCGCGCGCAGACCTGATGCTCGAGGCGGGAAGCGGCGGACTGTACGTGCTCGAGGTCAACCCGATCCCCGGCTTGACCGAGACCAGCCTGCTGCCCCAAGCCGCCGATGCGGCGGGCATCGGCTTCGATGAGCTGATCGAGCGGATCTTGGGCGCGGTGAAACGATAGGGCACCGCGCGAGCGGAGCGCCGGGCTCTTACTCCTCGCTCGCGAAATCCTCGGGCGAAACCCGGTCGAGGAAGTCCTTGAACTTTTCGACGACCTCCTCGGTGTCCTCGACCTCGTGCTCGAACTCGATCGCGGACTCCGAGATCACGTCGTCGGCTGCGAAGATCGGTGCCCCGGCCCGAACCGCGAGCGCGAGCGCGTCGCTCGGTCGTGAGTCGATCTCGATCTCGCGCCCGTTGGCCCGGAGGCTGATCGACGCGTAGAAGGTGTTCTCGCGTAGCTCGGTTACGGCCACTCGCGTACATTCGACCTCGAGCTCCCCGAGGACGTCCGAGAGCAGGTCGTGGGTCATCGGCCGGGGCGTCGAGGCACCCTGCAGCTTCATCAAGATTGCCGCCGCCTCTGGATGACCGATCCAAATCGGCAGGAACTTGTTGTTCTCGACGGTCTTCAGGAGCACGATCGGCTGCTTGCCGACCATGTCAAAGCTCACGCCGTAGATGACCATCTCCTGCACGTGCTACTCCTCACACTGGGTGGTCGGGCCAAGTATAGGGTCATGGAACGGCTGAACTGGACGCCTCGAGAGCGGGAAGCGGAGCGACCCCGACCCCGGCTAGAGTGCTCGATTCGCGGTCCCGGGACGCGTGCCGAGCGCATTCTCAGCGCCCACTGGCGGCCGGACCATGTCGAACACCAAAGGAGTTTGAGTGACCACCTCGCAAACCGGCCTCGTAACCGATATGGCGGGTCTGTCCGAGGCCGTGGGTACGCACCTCGGCTACACCGACTGGCAGGAGATGACCCAGGAGCGCGTCAACCTGTTCGCCGACGCCACCGACGACCACCAGTACATCCACGTCGACCTGGAGCGCGCCACGCAGACCCCGTTCAAGGGCACGATTGCGCACGGCTTCCTGACGCTGTCGCTGCTCGCGCCGATGGTCGAGCAGCTGCTCAGCGTCACCGACGCGAGGATGACGGTCAACTACGGGCTCGAGAAGGTGCGCTTCCCAGCGCCGCTCCCGGTCGGAGCTCAGTGGCGGGGCGGCGCCGAGCTGGTGGAGGTCAAGGAGATTGCGGGAGGGGTGCAAGTGAAGCTAGTCGTGACGGTCGAGACACAAGGCGCCGCGAAGCCCTCGATGGTCGCCGAGTCGCTGCTGCGCATGTACCAGTGAACGTCGATCTCGATCAGATCCGCGCGATCGACGTGCACACGCACGCCGAGCGCCGGCCCGATCAGAAGCAGGATCCCGTCACCGCTGACCTGCTCGCGGCGGCCGCGAAGTACTTCGGCGGCGACCCTCCCCAACCGACCGCGCAGGAGGTGGCGGATTACTACCGCGAGCGGCAGCTGCTCGCGGTCGTGTTCACGGTCGACGACGAGGCGGGCATGGGCCGCAGGAGGGTCGGCAACGACGAGGTCCTGGCCGCCGCGCGCGAGAACGGCGACGTGCTGATCCCATTCGCCAGCGTCGATCCGCACAAGGGCAAGCTCGCGGTCAGGGAGGCGCGTGAGCTGATCGAGGCGGGCGCGCGCGGATTCAAGTTTCACCCCAATACGCAGGCGTTCTGGCCGAACGACCGCGACCACTATCCCCTGTATGAGGTGATCGCCTCAGCGGGCTCGATCGCGCTGTTCCACACCGGGCAGACCGGGATCGGCGCGGGGATGCCCGGCGGTGGCGGCGTGCGCTTGAAGTACTCGAATCCGATGTGCGTCGATGATGTCGCCGCCGATTTCCCGGAGCTCGACATCATCCTCGCGCACCCCTCGTTTCCCTGGCAGGACGAGGCGCTCGCGGTCGCGACCCACAAGCCAAACGTCTACATCGACCTCTCCGGATGGTCGCCGAAGTATTTCCCGGAGAACCTCGTCCGCTACACGAACACGCTGCTGAAGGAGAAGATGCTGTTCGGCTCGGACTTCCCGCTGATCACGCCGGATCGATGGCTGGCCGACTTCGAGCGGCTGCCGATCAGGGATGAGGTCCGCCCGCTTGTGCTCAAGCGCAACGCGGCGCGCCTGCTCGGGCTCCAGTAGCGATTCGTCGATCGCCTGCAGCGATGCGCTCGTCACTGGAGCCGCGGGCTTGTCTTGCGCCCTAGGCTCTACGCTCAGTGACCCAGGAGCAAGGCAGCCGGCGCAAGCGCTACCCGCCTCCCCCCCGACCCGAGCCCGCGTGGCCCGCGCAGGCGGCGGTGCTGGCGGCGATCGCCCTCCAGCTGCTGATGCCGCAGAGAGTTGCGGCGGGTCCGAAATGGCTGCTGCCGGCGCTCGAAGCAGCGTTGCTGATCACCTTTGTCGTGGTCACGCCGCGGCAACTCGAGGGGCCACATCCGCGGCGGCGCGTGCTGGCGGTCGGCATGGTCTCGTTCGTCAGCGCCGCGAACATCGTCTCGCTCGCGCTCCTCAGCCACGATTTGCTCCATCACAACGTCTCGAACGGTCGCGGGTTGATCGGCGCCGGAGTGCTGATCTGGCTGACCAACGTGCTGATCTTCGGGATCTGGTTCTGGGAGACGGATCGCGGCGGCCCCGGCCAGCGCGCTGCCGGGCGTGACGGCCCGCCGGCGTTCCTGTTTCCCCAGATGGCCGACGATCGGATCGAGCCGGTCGACTGGCGGCCCCAGTTCATCGACTACCTCTACGTGTCGTTGACGAACTCGACCGCCTTCAGCCCGACGGACACGATGCCGCTGACGCCGTACGCGAAGAGCATCATGGGGCTGCAGTCGCTGGTCTCGCTCGTCACGGTTGGCCTCGTGGTCGCCAGATCGGTGAACATCATCTGAACGCGGCGCGACCGGGGTGGCCGCGAGCGGGGTGGCCGCGAGCGGGGTCGCCCTTAAGTGAGTGCGCCCCGCTCCGGCGGAGATATGAGGCCGGTTCGCGGGGCGCGCTCGAGAGGGAGGAGAGGTACTGCGCGAATAAGAATGACGCCGATCACTTTAGATGTCAAAGACGACTATCGTTAGACATCTATACGCTTAGCTTATGGAACTGCGGCAGCTGCGGTATCTCGTCGCGCTCGCCGAAGAGCGCAGCTTCACGCGCGCGGCGGCTCGCGAGCACATTGCGCAGCCGGCGCTCTCGCAGCAGATCAGACGACTCGAGGCCGAGGTCGGCGTCGCGCTCGTGGAGCGCACCACCCGGCGCGTGTCCTTGACCGGCGCCGGCGAGATGCTCGTGGCTCGCGGCCGCCGGGTGCTGGTTGAGGTCGAGGCCGCACAAGCCGAGCTACAGGCCCTGACCGGCATCCACACCGGGCTTGTGCGGATCGGCGCAATGCACACGATGGGGCCGGTCGATCTTTCGCTGGTGCTGAGCATCTTTCATCACCGCCATCCCGGTGTCGAGCTGAACGTGCGCGAGCAGTCCAGCGAGGAGCTCGCCGAGATGTTGCGCGACGACGAACTCGACCTGGCGTTCCTGTCGGTCACCGAGCGGGTCGAGAGCCATGGGCTGGGCCTGCACCAGATGGTCTCCGAGGAGCTCGTCGTGATCCTCGCGCGCGATCATCCCCTGGGCGCTCGCCGCCAGATCAGGATGTCCGAGCTGGCGGCCGAGAACTTCATCAGCTGGCGCGAGGGCGCACGCCTGCGCGAGCTGCTGGTCAACGCCGGTCGCAGCGCCGGGTTCGAGCCGCGAGTGATGCTCGCCTCGAACGAGAGCGAGCGCATCCGCCGGCTCGTGGCCCGTGGACTCGGCGTTGCGATCCTGCCCCGATCCGACGCGGAGAAGGCCGGCGCCGAGGTCGCAGTTGCTAGGCTGATTCAGCCGGCGCTGACCCGGGACATCACGCTCGCGTGGCGGGAGGAGAGGCGGCTGGCCCCAGCTGCGACCGAGTTCCTGGAGCTCGCGCGGGCCACTTTCAGCGGCCCGGAGATCGAGGAGCCAAGGATCTGACGGGTTTCTTCAACATTACTTAAGGGTTTCTTGGGGTAGTAGAGGAGCGTGTGCTCGAGCAGCTGGACCGGCTGAGCGGTCTCCGATCGCCTTCACGAGTTGCCCGCGGACTGCGACAAACCTTAGTTCGGTAAACGTCGAACTTTTGCTATACTTCGACGCAGATCGAAATATGACCATGAATCGGGAGATCACCCTGAACAGCATCGAAAACGAGGGTCGCGAGGCCGTCCACGCGGTCAGCGATCATCGTGAGTCAACTCAAAGAGCGCGCACCCGAGGCGCGCACAAAAGAACGGCAGCAACGGGCGGGAACCGGCGCCAGAACCGGCGTCGCGCGGCTCACGAGGGACTGCCGGCCGAGTACGGCGCAGAGCCACAGGCGGCCACCGCGACAGACACGATGACCAGCCAGGATTCGCTTGCGCTGTTCCTTCGCAGAGCGAGAGCTCATCCGCTGCTGACCGCCGCGGAGGAAGTCGAGCTTGCGAAGCGGATCGAGCGTGGCGACCTGGAGGCCAAGGAGCGGATGATCAACGCCAACCTGCGGCTCGTTGTCTCGCAGGCTCGCCGCTACCAGGGCCACGGCTTGCCGATGGAGGATCTGGTCCAGGAAGGAATGCTGGGACTGATTCGCGCAGTCGAGAAGTTCGACTGGCGAAAGGGCTTCAAGTTCTCCACCTACGGCACGCTGTGGATCCGTCAGGCGATCCAGCGAGGCCTGCAGAATCACGGCCGCACGATCCGGATTCCGGTCCACGTCGCCCAGCGCGAGGTCAAGGTTCGCAAAATCGAAGGCGAGCTCAAGGCCAAGCTATCCCGCGACCCGACTGACGAGGAGCTCGCGGAAGCCGCCAAGCTCTCGATCGATGAGGTAACCGAGCTGCGAGAGCTCTCTCGCGGCTTGGCGAGCCTGGACCAGCCGGTGGGCGAGGACGGCGAGACGGCGTTCGGCGATCTGCTGGCCAGCGAGCGACCCGAGCCGCTCGAGGAAGTTGCCGGCGCGGAACTGGGCCGACGTGTCAACAGCGTCGTCGAGCAGCTGCCCGAGGGCGAGCGGGAGGTAATCCAGCTCCGCTTCGGGCTCACCGGAGATGAGCCGCTGACGCTTCGCCAGACTGGGACCGAGCTCGGAATCCCGCTCGAGCGAGCTCGCAAGCTCGAGGAGCGCGGGCTCAACCGGCTGGCCGGAAGCGGCGAGCTCGAGGCGCTGCGCCAAGCCGCTTAGAGATGAGGTGGGGCGGGTCACCCCGTCCCACCATCTTCCTCGAGGTCTGGGGCGGCCCAGTCCGTCCCAGCTCGCTCTTCTGCGATCCACCTCAGCTGCTCTCCGCTTGATCCCGCACCCGTGGGAGTAATTTGCCGGAAGCGCCACCCATCTGGACTTGCCTGAGATGATGGCGTTACAGCTGCGATAGGAGGCGAGATGAAGGCGACCGCGAAGCTGCATCAGCTCGGTCAGAGCTTGTGGCTGGACAACATCACCCGGGAGTTGCTCGACTCAGGCCAGCTGCAGCGCTACGTCGACGAGTACTCGGTCACCGGGCTGACCTCTAATCCATCAATCTTCGATAAGGCGATCGGCTCGGGCGCGTATGACGAGTCGATCCACGAACGCGCCACCGGCGACCACGAAGCGCTGTTCTTCTCGCTTGCGATCGAGGATCTGCAGCGCGCGGCAGACCTGTTCGCCGCGATCCACGCCGCGACCGACGGCGTCGATGGCTGGGTGTCGCTCGAGGTCTCGCCCCTACTCGCCTACGACACCGGCAGCACCGTGCGGGCGGCGAAGTCGTTGCACGAGCGAGCCGAGCGGGAGAACCTGTTCATCAAGATCCCCGGTACCGAACAGGGGCTGTCGGCGATCGAGCAAAGCATCTTCGCCGGCGTGCCCGTCAACGTCACGTTGTTGTTCTCGGCAAAGCAGTACCTGGCCGCGGCGGACGCGTATCTGCGCGGAATCGAGCGGCGGCTCGAAGCGGGACTCGATCCGTCGGTCGGCTCCGTCGCGTCGGTGTTCATGTCTCGGTGGGACGCCGCGGTGCTCGATCGCGTGCCCCAGGAGCTGCGCGACCATCTTGCGATCGCGGTCGGACTGGAGACGTATCGCGCCTACCGCCAGCTGATGGACTCAGACCGCTGGCAGCGGCTGGCGAATGCCGGCGCGCGCGTACAGCGGCTGCTGTGGGCGAGCACCAGCACCAAGGATCCCGAGGCCGCGGACACGCTTTACGTGCACAGTCTCGGTGCGCCGCTGACGATCAACACGATGCCGGAGGCGACGTTGCTCGCCTTCTACGACCACGGCGAAGTCGGCGAGCCGATGCCGGAAGATGGCGGCGACGCGGACTCGATGCTGGCCGAGTTCGCCTCCGCGGGGATCGATGTGGATCAGCTCGCCGCGAAGCTCCAGGCCGACGGCGCGAATAGTTTTGTCGAGGCGTGGAAGGATCTGCTGGCCCGGATCGAGGCGCAGACCGCCGCGGTGCGCGCTTGACTCCCGCCGAGCGAACTGAAGGGAAGCGACCATGAGCACGACAGCGACGAGCACCGTTCCGCCGCTACGAGAGCGGCCCGCATGGGGTGCGCTGGAGAGGCACTACACCGAGATCCGCGACGAGCACCTGCGCGACCTGTTCGCCTCCGATCGGCAGCGAGGCGAGCGCCTGGTCGCCGAAGGCGCCGGTCTGTACCTCGACTACTCCAAGAACCGGATCACCGATGAGACGATCAGTCTGCTGATCGAACTAGCCGAGCAATCCGGTCTGCCGGAGCGAACGGCCGCGATGTTCCGCGGGGACCGGATCAACGTCTCCGAAGACCGCTCTGTGCTGCACGTCGCGCTGCGGATGCCGAAAGGCAGCTCGCTGGTGGTCGATGGCACCGATGTCGTGGCGGAGGTCCACGAAGTGCTCGACAGGATGTCGGCGTTTGCAGATCAGATCCGGTCAGGCGAATGGAAGGGGTACACCGGCAAGCCGATCAAGACCGCGATCAACATCGGCATCGGCGGTTCGGACCTCGGCCCGGTGATGGCCTACGAAGCGCTTCGGGATTACAGTCAGCGCGACCTCGGCTGCCGGTTCGTGTCGAACGTCGATCCGACGGACTTCGTCGAGGCGACGCGAGATCTCGACCCCGCGGAAACGCTGTTCATCGTCTCCTCCAAGACGTTCACGACGATCGAGACGATGACCAACGCGCACTCAGCGCGCGACTGGTGCCTGGCGGCGCTCGGCGACGAGGCGGCGATCGCCCGCCACTTCGTCGCGGTTTCCACGAACGCCGAGGAAGTCTCGAAGTTCGGAATCGACACCGCCAACATGTTCGGCTTCTGGGATTGGGTCGGGGGCCGCTACTCGATGGACTCGGCGATCGGCCTGTCGACGATGCTCGCGCTCGGACCCGAACGCTTCCACGAGATGCTCGCCGGCTTTCACGAGATGGACGAGCACTTCCGGACCACTCCGCTCGAGCGCAATCTTCCGGCGCTGATGGGGCTCTTGGCGGTCTGGTACGGAGACTTCTTCGGCGCCCAGACGGTCGGCGTGATGCCCTACAGCCAGTACCTCAAGCGCTTTCCGGCGTACTTGCAGCAGCTGACGATGGAGTCCAACGGCAAGCACGTGACGCTCGACGGCAGGCGCGTCGATTACGAGACCGGCGCGGTCTACTGGGGCGAGCCGGGGACCAACGGCCAGCACAGCTTCTACCAGTTGATCCACCAGGGGACGAAGCTGATCCCGGTAGACCTGATCGGCTTTGGCCAGAACCTCAATCCGTTGCGCGATCAGCACGACATCCTGATGTCAAACGTGTTCGCGCAGGCTCAGGCGCTCGCGTTCGGCAAGACCGAGGAGGAGGTCCGCGCCGAGGGCACCCCCGACGCGGTCGTTCCGCACCGGGTGATGGAGGGAAACCGTCCCACGAATGTGATCCTCGCGGAGCGCTTGACGCCGCGGTTGCTGGGCACGCTGGTGGCGCTTTATGAGCACAGCGTTTTCACGCAGGGAACGGTGTGGTCGATCGACTCCTTCGATCAATGGGGCGTCGAGCTGGGCAAGGTGCTGGCCAAGCAGATCATCCCCGAGCTGGAGAGCGAGGGCGAGCCGCAGCTCGACCACGACAGCTCAACCAACGCCCTGATTCGGCGCTACCGATCGATGCGCCGATGACCGGCACGGCGAGTGGGGCGCGCGCGCTGCGAGAGCTCCACTATGGTGCGCCGCAATAGCAACCACGTGCGCGAACAGGAGCGGGCATGGCGACTGACAAGCCGATGGAACTCGGGATGGTCGGACTGGGCCGGATGGGAGCCGGAATCGTCCGGCGGTTGATGAAGGACGGTCATCGCTGCGTCGGCTACGACGTCAGCGCCGCGGCGGTCGACGCCCTCGCGGGCGAGGGGGCGGTACCCGCGCATTCGGTGCAGGAGTTCGTCGCCGCCCTGTCGAAGCCGCGCGTGGTGTGGGTGATGGTCCCCGCGGGGAAGATCACCGACCAGACGATCCGTCAGTTCGGGGATGCGCTCGAGCCCGGCGACATCATCATCGACGGCGGCAACACCCACTATCTCGACGACATCGCCCACGCGGCGGAGCTGCGCGAGAAGGGCATCCATCACGTCGACTGCGGGACCAGCGGCGGCGTCTGGGGCGAGCGCCGCGGCTTCTGTCTGATGATCGGCGGCGAGCAGGACGTCGTCGAGCACCTCGGGCCGCTGTTTGCCTCGATCGCGCCGGGCGTCGACAGCGCGCCGCGGACGGACGGACGCTCAGGCGAGCCGACGGCCGCCGAGCAGGGCTTTCTCCGCTGCGGCCCCAACGGCGCCGGACATTTCGTGAAGATGGTCCACAACGGGATCGAGTACGGGATCATGGCCGCCTACGCCGAGGGCCTGAACATCATCCACAACGCGGACGTGGGTAAGCGCGTCCAGGAGTCCGACGCGGAAACGGCTCCACTCGAGCACCCCGAGAACTACCAGTACGAGATCAACACCAGCGACGTCGCCGAGGTCTGGCGGCGCGGCAGCGTGATCGGCTCCTGGCTGCTCGACCTAACCGCGGAGGCGCTGTACCGCTCGCCCGGTCTCGACGAGTTCTCGGGCCGCGTCTCGGACTCCGGCGAAGGGCGCTGGACGTCAGTCGCCGCAATCGAGGAAGGGGTGCCCGCTCCCGTGCTCACGGCCGCGCTCTACTCGCGCTTCAGCTCACGGGGCCTTGGCGACTTCGCCAATCGGGTGCTGTCGGCGATGCGCAAGCAGTTCGGCGGCCACAACGAGAAGACGATCGAGTAGAGCTCCCTCGGACGATGCTCGCGGCCGAAGTCGAGCGGGAGAAGCGGCTGTCAGCCGAGGCGGCTGCCGAGATCGTGCAAAGCGGGATGACGGTCGGGCTTGGGACCGGCTCCACGGTGGCCTATCTGCTCCCCGCCCTGGCCGCGCGCCGACTCGAGCTGCTATGCGTCGCGACCTCCCCCAGGACCGCCGATCGGGCGCGCGAGCTGGGAATCGAAGTCGAGTCGTTCGCGGGCGCAGATGCCCCAACGCGGCTGGACATCGCGATCGACGGTGCCGACGAGGTTGCGCCGTCGGGGTGGCTGGTCAAGGGTGGCGGCGGGGCCCACACTCGCGAGAAGGCGGTGGCAGCAGCGGCCGACAGGTTCATCGTGATCATCTCCTCGAACAAGCTCGTCGAACGGCTGACCCCTCCGATCCCGCTCGAGCTTCTGGAGTTCGGGCTCGCGGCCACCCTCGAGCGGCTGGAAACGGTGACCCTGCGGGATGCGCCGCGGAGCCCCGACGGTGGCGTGATCGCGGACTACACGGGCGAATTCAGCGATCCGGAGTCACTGGCCGAGCGGCTCTCGGCGATGACCGGCGTAGTGGAGCACGGCCTGTTCGGGCCGGCCCTGGTATCAGAGGTACTCGTCGCCCGCGAAGGACGCGTCGACCGACTGGTTCCGCAACCGGCCCGTCGTGACCGGTAACGCGCACGGACCCGGGTCGCGCTCGCCTGCCGCGCACGCGCGCCCACCTTCCCATGAGCTCGGCCTCATCGGACGCGCGTGCGCTACCCCTGGCACACCCCTGTACCAAACGACCGTAGCCAGGGCCCGCTGCCCGATCAATCGGCCGCCAAAATCGAGGCAGCCTTCGCGCGGAAAGATGCGCAATATGGTCATCTGCCGAGGTTTGCGAGGCTCACCCGGGCCGATCACGAGCCAGTGCTTCACCGCTGCGCCGGGGCTAGAATGAGCTCGCTCGGGCGATTAGCTCAGTCGGTTAGAGCGCTTCTCTGATAAGGAAGAGGTCCCAGGTTCGAGTCCTGGATCGCCCACTGGCTGGTTCGGTTGCCAGTTGCAGCTCTCGAGCGGGGCGTCGGCGAGCAAGCGACAGTTGCTCCGGCGACCTGGGTGAGCATCCTCAAGATCGTCCTTGGGCTTCTGCTGGTGTTGCTGGCTGTCAAGCAGTGACCGGCGTGAACGTCGATCGTCTTCATCCATGCCGGTAGCTCGGGCTCGGCATCCCCGCGAGGTAGCTAGCAGACGCCTTCTTCGCGCAGTTCCCAGTGCACGTCATCCATCGTGTATCCGATCTGCCATGCCCCACGTTCCGGGTCGAAGTGTGCGACGCCTTCCACCACGAGCCAGGTCGAATTCCCGTCCTCGTCAGCGTCGTGGTCGCAGACGATAAGTGGCGCGCCCTCGACCAACTTGATGCCGAGCCGTTTTATGTCTGCCATGGCGCCGGCGTCCAGGTACGTTGTGTTGAGGTCCGATATGACCCGTCGCCCGCGGTCGGCCACAGATAAGGAAAACTACCTACTCGGATGCGCCCGGTAACGCCAGATTGACTTCTCGCTCGAGAGGAGGTAGAAGTCGCCTCGAGGGATTCGCCCGGGAGCCCACTGAAGAGCGATCGACTTGAGCATCTGGAGGCTCGTTTTGCGCCAAGAGCCGGGGCGGCGGCGATTGTGGATCGCCCTGCGATCGACAGTCGCGCTGGCATCGGTGTCGATCGTCGCGTGTATCACCGCTGAGGGCGCTCGGGCCGACTATCCATTGGTCTCGAAGTACATCGCGGCCACGACCGTCCAAGCGGCAAACCGCCCGCACGACCTTCCGATCGAGTCGGTCATGATCCACGACACGGAGGAGTCCTATCAGGGCACCGTGGACACTTTCACCGCCCCCGATGCAACTGCGGCGGTGCACTACCTCGTCACCGGTCAACTCAACGCTTCCGACCCACCGGTAACGCAGTTCGCCCACGACAGGGACTGGACCTTTTCCGTGGCCAACTGGTGGTTCAACGAGACCTCGATCGGAGTCGAGCACATCGGCTTTGCGGTCGCTCCGGCGGGATATTTCACTCAGCAGCTGTACGAACGTTCAGCCGATCTCGTTGGGTGGGCCACCTGGAGATACCGGATCCCCGTGGACCGCGCCCATATTCTCGGGCACGACAACATCCCCACCTCCGTCGATAACCCGCACGTGCAGCATTGGGATCCCGGGCCGTCATGGGATTGGCCGTACTACATGGCGCTGGTTCGGGCCGCGTACAAGCGCTGGTCGCACAACGCTCCGCTACCGCGGCCGCAGATCCCGTCGCGATTCACCAAACGCAATCCGCGGATACGAGTTATCTCGGTGGGCGACAATCTTACTTCGGCCCGCGACGTGCTCCTCTGGACCTCGGGACTCCAAAGCTCTTTCACGAACGTGTACGCCGGGCATGACAGGCGACCCACGCCCGACGTCCTGGTCAGAGGTGCCAGCGACCCATCGACCTACATACCGTCGCCGACCCTCGGCGATCCTCCGACCTACTACGACCAGCGGGACTTCTCATGCGACAGCGTCCCGTGGGCCATGGTGCCAAACGCATCACCAGTGATCTCGCAGGTTTCGGCCAGCGATGTCCGCGCAAAGGCGGCTTGGGGAGAGGAGTTCGCGCTACTCGGTCGGAAGCGCCTTCACGGTGTCCTCTACGACAGGATCGACTTCAGCGGGACCGTCGGGTGGATACGCGACGCCGATACCAGCGACGGCTGGGGCGCGCTGGTGCGATTCCGCGGCGGATCGCACCCCACCACGCTGTTCAGCGGTCCGGACGCGAACCCCACTTATGTGGGTAAACCTATTGACACGCGGATCTGCCCCGACGCCCAGTACGGCTTCAGCAGAGCCGGGCAGACGTACGTCGCGCAACTCAGGCAAATCTGGCGCGGCCAGACCTGGTACCAGATCGACTACAACCACAGGGTCGCCTGGGTTCCGGCCAAGGAAGTGACGATCTCGGCCCCATAGCGCGACGCGGCGGTGTGAAACCCAACAACGGAGGTCGATATGAGCGCCATCGAGGAGATGGTCTTGGCCCACTTCATCGTTTCCGATGATGTTGAGCGTTCCCGCCGCTTCTACACCGAAGTGCTTGGAGTCAAGACGGTCAGCTCCGGCGAGCGCGCTGACGAGGTGACGTATGTCGCGCTGGCCAACAGTTGGATCATCATCAACGTCGGAGGAGGTCCAACCGACGAGCCGACCGTCACGCTGGAGAGTCCACCCGATCCAGATCGGGTGAGCAGGTTCCTCAACATCCGCGTTGCCGACATCGATGCTGTGCACGCCGAGTGGAGCGCGCGGGGCGCCCAATTCGTGACGGCACCGAAGCGGCACGAGACGGAGATCCGCTGCTACATCCGCGATCCCGACGGCTATCTGATCGAGGCCGGGCAAACGACCCTGCCCACGGGATGGCGCCCGCCGGCCGAGCTGAGCGAGACGCCGACATGAAATCGTTCGCTGGCAAGCTCGCGGTGGTGACGGGCGCCGGCTCTGGCATCGGGCGCGAGTTGGTCCGGCAACTCGCGACGCACGGATGCTCGGTCGCGGGCTGCGACTGGAACACCAACACGATTGCTGACAGCGCCGCGATCGCGCAGTCAACCGCCGCGGACGGCGTGCTTGTCAGCAGCCACGCCTGCGACGTCTCCGACGAGGCACAGTTGAAGCAGTTTCGCGATGAGCTGTTACAACGCCACGCCGCCGATCACCTGGACCTGGTGTTCAGCAACGCCGGCATCGGTGGCGGCGGCAGCTTCGTCACCGGCAGCCGGGAGGAGTGGGAGCGGACATTTGCGGTCGACTGGTGGAGTGTGTACTACTGCGCGCGCACGTTCCTCCCACCGCTGATTGCTAGCGGCGACGGCGTGCTGGTCAACACCAGCAGCGTCAACGGCTTCTGGGCGACCCTCGGCCCGGGCATGCCGAACACCGCCTACGCCACCGCCAAGTTCGCCGTCAAAGGCTTCACCGAGGCACTGATCGAAGACGTGCGCACGCACGCGCCACAGGTCAGGGTCGTGGTCGTGATGCCAGGGCACGTGGGCACCGACATCATCGCCAACACCCGACGCGCCCACGGGCGTTCCGAGCCGCACGAGATGAGCGACACACAGCTTCGGGAGCTGATCCCCAGCCAGACCCAGGCTAGGTTGATCCGGGCCGGCGCGCTGGCCGAGGGCGCCTCGCCCGATGACCTGCGCCGGCTGCTCACGCGGCTCGAGACCGAGTACCGCGAGAAGGCGCCGCTGAGCGCGGCCGCCGCGGCCACGGAAATCCTCGATGGGGTGAGGGCCGGCGCCTGGCGGATTCTCGTCGGCGAGGACGCGACCGCACTCGACGCGGCAGTGCGCGCCCAACCCGAGTCCGCCTACGACTACCCTGCCCTTGCCAAGTTCGCGGCCGAAGCGAGATCGAGCAGCGCGTCCGGGGGCTCAGCCGGCAGCGGCTGATTGCCCGGGACCGTCAACGGTCGGGGTCGAGGACTTCGGAATCGGCGCGATCCCCAGCTTGGTGAGCTTGCGGTCGAATTCAGCCAAGCGAACAGTGTCGACGAAGAAATCCTCCTGCTCGACCACCTTCCCCCAGCGCGTGCGCAGCACGAGCACGGTCTGGTTCTCGTAGAGGCGGGTTCCGTCGGGGCTGTCGGCGTTGTCGTCGAAGCGCACCCACATCGTGAGTGCCCATAGCGGTCCGCTGGTCGCGATCGCCTTGATCTCGCCATGGATTCGCGCGGCGATGAAGTTCTGCAGGAAGCGGTCCATCCCCGCCTTGCCGACCCAATCGCCGGCGAAGCGGTGGTCGCCGTCGTTGAAGCGGAGCACGAAGTCCTCGGCATACGCGTCCAGCAGGGCGATGTGATCGCCGCCGTTGAGCCTCTCCAGGTCGCGCGTGAACTTCGCCAGCAGCAGCCGCGGGAGCGCCGCCCGGGCGCCAAGTGCGAGCGCCGCGCCGATGGTAAGTCCTTTGAGTTGCACGCCCGCCTCCGATCCTGGGTAGATCGCTTCAGTGAGTGCACCGTATCCCGATTCCCATCCGGAAGGGCGCACCCCGCAGGATCTCGCGCTCCTCACGTCGAGATCGGCGATCGATCCGAGGCCGGTTGCCGCCATGCCGAAAGCGCTCGAGCCGGCCCGCGCAGCGCGGCCTCGTGCGCGCCGCCCGGTAAGCTACCGGCCGTAGCAGGGGCATCGCGAGGGATGTTGCCCTGGAGATACGGGAGGTGGTGTGATGCGGGCCGTCAACCGACGCAGGTTTCTGCAGCTAGCGGGAGGTAGCGTCGCGGCGACGATGCTGTCCGACAGCATCGCTCGAGCGCTGGCTATTCCGGCGAACCGGGCAACCCGATCGCTCCGGGATGTCGAGCACATCGTCGTGCTGATGCAGGAGAACCGGTCGTTCGATCATTACTTCGGAGTGATGCGCGGAGTCCGCGGGTTCGGGGATCCGCATCCGGTGGCGCTTCCCAGCGGCAGGCCGGTCTGGTACCAGGCCGAGGGCAGCACCGTGGTGCCGCCGTTCCGCCCCGACGTCGGCAACCTGGCCCTCACCTTCATCGAAGATCTCGACCACAGCTGGGACGGGACCCATCAGATGTTCAACGGCGGCAACTGGGATCAGTGGCTGCCGGCTAAGACAACCACGTGCATGGCCCACATGGAGCGCTCGGACCTTCCGTTCCACTACGCGCTGGCGGACGCGTTCACCGTATGCGATGGCTACCACTGCTCGATGCTAGGTCCAACTGACACCAACCGGTATTACATGTGGACGGGTTGGGATGGAAACGATGGGCAGGGCGGCGGGCCGGTGATCGCCAACGACGAGCTCGGGTATGGCTGGCAGACCTACCCGGAGCGGCTGCAGGCAGCCGGGATCAGCTGGAAGATCTATCAGGACAGCGGCAACGGGCTGGACAAGGCCGGCGCCTGGGGGTGGACATCCGATCCGTACATCGGCAATTACGGGGATAACTCGCTGCTGTATTTCTTCAATTACCAGAACGCCGCTCCGGGGAGTCCGCTGTACGAACGAGCCCGTACCGGAACCGACGTTAATGTGAGTGGCGGCTTCTTCGACATCCTCGCCGCGGATGTCAAGCAGCGCCGGCTGCCGAGCGTGTCGTGGGTGGTCGCGCCCGAGGCGTACACCGAGCATCCGGCGTGGCCGGCCGGCTATGGCGCCTGGTACACGGCCGGGGTGCTGAACGCGTTGACCAGCGATCCCGACGTGTGGTCAAAGACAGTACTGCTGATCACCTTCGACGAAAACGACGGCTTCTTCGACCATGTGCTCGGCCCGTACCCGAACGTCGGTGACCTTGCCGGTCAGTCGACCGTCCCCCTCGACAACGAACTGTTCAATGGCAAGGCCGGCACGCCGGGGGGCACGAACGGCGTTGTCGGGCCCTACGGTCTCGGCGTCCGCGTGCCCCTGCTCGTCGTCTCGCCGTGGAGTACCGGGGGTTGGGTATGTTCGGAGGTGTTCGACCACACGTCGCTGATCCGCTTCATCGAGGCGCGCTTCGGCGTAGATGAGCCGAACATCACTCCTTGGCGGCGGGCCGTCTGCGGCGATCTGACCTCAGCGTTCGATTTCGAGAGCGCGTCTGATCGGATTCCAGCGTTGCCGAGCGTCGCCGCCTACAAGCCGAACGAGAATGTCACCCCGCCGAGTTACCACCCGGTGCCACCAGCGGCGGGATCGGTCCCGGTCCAGGAACAGGGGATACGGCCCTCGCGTCGACTCGGCTACCGCCTCGACGTGGGCTTCGACGCCAGTCCGCAGTCGCTCAACCTCAGGGTCCGTAACGCCGGCCGGCTCGGGGTCGGCCTCCAGGCACGGTCGCTGACGGTCCCGGGGGCGCCCTACACGTACACGATCGGCGCCGGCCACGAGCTGACTACTGAGCTGGCCAACCCGGGCACCTACGACTTGAGCATTCACGGTCCGAACGGCTTCTTCCGCCACTTCGCCGGCTCGGGTGCGACGATGCTGCGGGTCGAGGAGCGAGGCGACCACGAGTTCGGCAGGTTGACGCTCCGCCTGGCCCACGACGATCGGCGGACGATCGTCGTCAAGATCGCCGACGCGTACGGCCGCGAGGATCGAATCGAGTTGCACCGCGCACGCGAGTTCACGATCGACACCCGCCACACCGGCGGCTGGTATGACATCGCGCTGACCACGCCAGGCGACGCCAGCTTCGGCTACCAGCTCGCCGGTCGGCTTGAGTCCGCAGCCCAATTGACCAGCGACCCGCAGTTTGGCGGTTGAGGCGGACCGACGATGAACTCACACCGCGGCTGGCCTCAGAAGCTGAAGTGGTAATGCAGGTGAACGACGCCGCTACTGAATCGGCGCTCATCCAGAAGCTGAAGCCGGGCCCGCGCGTTGTCTGGCAGTGCCCGCTTGCCGCCACCGACGAGGACCGGCTGCAGCAACAAGTGGCACTCGTCGACGAGGCCCGCGGCGATCGCCTGCCCGGCGAGCTCCGAGCCACCAACGGTGAGGTCCGATCCCGACGTTTCCTTGAGCCGCCGCACCGCGGCGGGGTCGAAATCTCGCTCGATGCGCGTCATTGCGCTGGTCACGGTGTTAAGCGTGCGGGAGTAGACCACCTTCTCCGCGGCCCTCCACAGTTCCGCGAAGTCTCTTTCGGCGGCAGACTGATCGGTACCGCCGCTGGCCGTCTCCCAATAGATCATCGTTTCATACATCCGGCGGCCGTAGAGGTAGGTGCCGATTGGCCGCTCGAGGTCGTTGACGGCGGCGAGCACCTCCTCATCCGGCGCGGCCCAATCGAACGCGCCCCGCTCGTCCTCGACGTACCCGTCAAGCGACGCGATCGCAGAGTAGATCAGCTTGCCCATGCGCTTTCCTCCTGAGCCGTTCTTGCGGCTGGGACCTGGCCGCAGATGCTGGGGCCGCGAACCTGCCGCGAGCTCATCGGTCCGTAGAGGACGTTGAGTAGGCTCGTGCAGCGCGTGCGTGGAGTTCCCCGGCCAGGCGTTGCATCGCCTCCTAGAGGGCGCGTCGCATGACCGGACGGATGATCGGCGAGAAGAATCGCTCGCTGAGGGATCTTCTGCCAGGCAACCTTTGATCCCACTCCGCGCTCCGGTCCGTCGCAGCGCCAATCGCGCATCATGTGGTCGGTGAACAGTTCGTGGTTAGCCTGGATGTCGAGGAAGTCATAGACGTCTTGGCGGGACTCGGGCACGTCGATGGTGACGGTCACTCGGCGCATGTACCAGACGGTACAGTAGCTGACCATAAATGGCAGCGCGTGGCCGGCAGCAGCTCCTCGACGCGGCGATCGACTACGTCGCCGCAAACGGGATCGGCGATCTCAGCTTGCGGACGCTGGCTGCTGCGCTGGGCACCAGCCACCGCATGCTGATCTTTCACTTCGGCTCCAAGGAGCTCCTGTGGATCGAGATCGTGCGCACGGTCGAGAACCGCCAGCGCGAGCGGCTGCAAGCGCTGCTGCCCGACCTCGAGCAGCCGGTGGGCGAGGCGATGTGGGCCTGGTGGAAGCACATCTCAGATCCCTCGCTGTGGCAGAACGAGCGGCTGTTCTTCGAGCTCTACGGACAGGCGCTGCAGGGCCGCCCACATGCGGCCGAGTTTCTCGAGGGGATCGTCGAGGACTGGGTTGAGCCAGCGGCCGCGCTGAGCATCGCCCAGGGGGTGCCCGAGCCGCTCGCGCGCGCCCAGGCGAGACTCGGCGTGGCCGTCACCCGAGGGCTGCTGCTCGACCTGCTCGCGACCAGCGACCGGGAGGCAGTCGACGCGGCGATGCGGGCGTTCATCGAGCTCAACACGACGTGGATTCGACAGGGCGGCCACGAGCAATCCGGCACACCCGGCGGGTCGCTCCCGTGATCGGAGACCGCTGGGGAGTGACCCCGGCCGAGACTCGGCGTCGTATCCGTGTGACGATGCGAACCGGCTGTCGGCGAGCCGTTCACGGCTGCGTTCGGAGCCCGCGCTCTGGGGCGCACCCTCGCGGTGAGCGGCGGAGAGCATGTAACCGGCCAGACATGGGGGCGGTGATGTCTTACCTACTCGTGGCCGAAGGTTCAACGACTCGGCTGCTGCTCAAGATCGTCACGCACCGTAGGCACGCAACCGCACCTCTACTGTCGCTCGCAGACCCGGTTATGGCCCGGCGCCAGCTGCTGAACCTGGCACGCCTCGCCGAGACCAAGCACCCGCGATGAAAACCGAGCCGTCTTCAATCTTCACCTCGTGAGCCTGGGCGGAGGTCGTCCAAGACGTAGGCGCCGGCTGCGTCGGAGAAATCCGCGTAGGTCCAGTCGAGGCTTCCGCTGCTGAGTTCTTCGACGATGCCGGCGACCCAGGTCAGCTCCGCTGCGGTGACGGCCCGCTGGTATTCGATTTCGATCAGCGTGATCCTCGGCAGCGTGTCGGCGTCCCGCGCGAGCTCGGCGTCGAGACGGGCGAGGACTCCGCGAAGAGATTCGGCGCGCTGCCGCAAAGCCGCGAGGAGGCCTGACGGTCCAAGGAGCATCGCGAACGAGAGCGCCGCGGGGAAACTCGGGTACTCGTTGCGGGGTGCGGAGAGCATCTCGGTGAGCCATTCGAGGACCGATCGCCGGCCAACCTCTGTCAGCTCGTATACCGTCCGCTCGGGATACTGGTGATCGCGCTCGGTCTTCTGCACCGCGATCAGTCCTGTCTCGTGCAAACGCCTGATCGTCTTGTAAAGGCTCGAGCGCTGCCCGACGTTGACAACTTGGTCTTTGCCCCACTCCTTCAGCAGCCGCTGCATGCGGTAGGGGTGCAGAGGGCCGCCGTATAGAAGCCCCAGCACGGCCAAGCCGAGGCCGGACGGGCGCGCCGAGTCACTCATTGTCCGCCAACGGTAGACGGTGGCTCCTTGCTGATTGACAGATAGTTGCCTAGATACTAGTGTTAAGGACACTATGACTATCGAGGAACTCACACCGCCGGAGCCGAAACGCCGCAAGCTGCTCCCGGAAATGGAGGGCTACTCGGCCCGCCGATACGCCAAGCTACGCGGAACAGAGACGCAGCTCGAGGGCTACCGCCGCGACGCGGCGCGGCTCGTCGAGAACCTCAGCGACGGCGCCTCGGTGTTGGAGGTCGCCCCGGGCCCCGGCTACCTTGCCGTCGAAATCGCGAGGTTCGGCCGCTTTTCGGTCACCGGGCTTGACGTCAGTCACACGTTCGTTTCTCTGGCCCGCGATCGCGCCGCGCGGGAAGGGGTAAGCGTCGACTTCCGGCTCGGCGACGTGATCGCGATGCCGTTCCCATCGGCACAGTTCGACCTGCTCGTATGTCAGGCCGCGTTCAAGAACTTCGACCGCCCGTGCACCGCGCTAGATGAGATGCACCGCGTGCTTCGGCCCGGTGGCAGAGCGGTGATCGACGACATGAGCGCGGATGCGACCTCCGCCGCGATCGCCTCGGAGGTCGCGGGCATGAACGTCAACCGGGTGGCCGCGCTCACGACCCGGTTGATCCTCACCGGTCTGCGCCGCCGCGCCTACTCGCCAAGCCGGCTGCAGGAGCTGGCGAGGCGCAGCGCGTTTGGCGGCGCCGTCCTGCGTGCCGAGGGAATCGGCCTAGAAATCACACTGACAAAGGCGGGGGGGTTGGTTCGGTGACCCCGGTGTGACCGAGCGGCGCGTGCGCTTGGAGCCGTGCCGCTCGCGTCGGTCTGTAACGAGTTCGAACATCTCGAAGCCGCGCTCCTCTGGGAGACCGATCGGCATCAGCGGCATTGTCGCTTCGTGCACGAAGCGCTCGGCGACTTCGCGGGATGCATACCTCACCGCAATTAGCACCCCCCGATCGGTCAGGCCCGCGGCCGACGGCAGGGATTGGCTCAGCGCGGACCGGAGCTGGCGGCGATTCAGCGGTGCACCGTCGCTGCGATCAGCGACGTTGCCGCGGCGCGGACCGGCCCCGCGATCGAGGGGTTCCGGTCGAGGTTCGCCGCGGCTGAACCTCCGTCGTAGAGCAACTGGAGTTGGCTGGCGAGTAGCGCCGGATCGGGCGCGCCGGCCGCGGTTGCGAGCTCCCTGAAAAGCTCGCGGATCTCGTGGCGGTAGGCGCGTGCGGCCTCTTCGATCCGCCCGTCGCGGGGCGCTTCCGCGGCTGCCGCGGCGAACGCGCAGCCATGGAAATCCGCAGCGCGGAAAAGCTCGGCCTGCGCATCGAACACCGCGAGGATCCGTGCCACCGGGTCTCCTGGGTCGACCTCTGCGACCGCCGCCCGCAGCCGCCCGAGGATCCGGGCGTGGCGCGACTCGAGATAAGCCCTGATGAGTTCTTCCTTACTGCCAAAGGTGCTGTAGAGCGAGGCCTTTGCGACCCCGGCCCGTTCGATCACGCGGTCGATCCCGACCGACTGCACTCCCTCGGCGTAGAACAGCTCACCCGCCGCCTCCAGCAGACGCTCGCGGGGTGAGCGACGGATTGTGTCGTGAGTCTTCATCTCACTGGTCATGGTTGCTGAGTGTGGTCGGGACTAGTGGGTGGCAAAGCAGCGCCTGGTCGCCCCGCCGCCCTCGCTGGGGCGAGTGCCACGGCCTCTCAGGAGGATGCCGGCTGCAGTAGTCCCAGCCAGCGCGATCACTGCGAGGCCGAACAGCAGCGCGGTATCGGTGACGGTGGAGTGGACGACTAGGACGCCGGCGCCGATTGCGGGCAGTCCCAGCGCCAGGTAGCTGATCACGTAGATGACGGCAATCACGCCGGCGCGCTCGTCCGGCCCGGCGAGCGGCACGATCGTCCGCAGCCCGCCCTGGAACCCAGCGCCGAAGCCGGCGCCGGCAATCGCGGTGCCGGCGAACAACACAATCGGCGAGCGGGCCGGCACCGCGCCGAGAACGAGCGCAACGCCGATGATGATCAGGCCTGCGCCCGCGAGGGCGAAGGTCCGCGCGTCGGTCCGGTGAAACACCAGCACGGTGAGCGCGCCGCTCGCGGCGAGGACGAACAGCGCGGCACCACCAAGGATGGTCGAGTTCGAGCCGTCGACGAGAGCGGCCAGCGACGGGCCGAGCGAGGCGTAGAAACCGGCCAGCGCCCAGACGGCGATCAGCGACGGCGCGGCCACTGCGAGCGCACCTCGGACCGGACCGGGGAGGGCAAGCGTCGGACGCAGCGAGCCGATTGCGCCCGGTACGCGGCGCGCGGTCTCGGCGATTCTCAGCACGCCGGCCGCCTGCAGCAGGAACAGCGCGAGCAGCACGAAGTAGACGAGCTGGGTCGGAGCGGGCGCCAGCGCCACGAGCAGTGCGGAACCGAGCGCCCCGCTCGCGGTTCCCCCCATCGCTCCGGCGGCATTTGCCACGGGTCCGCGCGCGGGATGCAGATCGACCAGCCCCGCGCCGATCGCCGCAACCGCCGCGCCGGTGGCAAGGCCCTGCAGGACGCGGGCGAGGAGCAGGACGTCAAGCCCGCTCGCCGTAGCGAACACGAACATCACGCCGGCCTGTGCGACGAGCGCGACGGTCAGCACCGGCCGCCGGCCAATGTGATCAGACAGGCCGCCGAATACGAGCAGTGAGAGGAGCACCGCGACCGCGTAGACACCAAAGACCACGGTCACCGAAACTTGGGAGAAGCCCCATCGAGCCTGGTAGGTCGCATACAGCGGAGTGGGAGCACTCGAACTGGCCAGCAGCGTGACCAGGATCGAGGTGAGCAGTCCGAACGCCGCGCCCGAGGTCCAACGCGCGGGATCCGTGAGCAGCGCATGCACTCGCGCGAGCGAGCCCTTTGCACCGGCCGAGCTCAGGGTCGAAGTTGTGTGGGTCATGGGAGAGAGTCCTTTAACATTTGGACAGACCGTTCTGTTTGCACTCTCGGGAGATTACCAGACAGACTGGTCTGTTTGCAAGTCGGCGGGGTGAAGCGACCCCCGGCGCAAGTCGGCGGCTCAACCCCGCCGATTCGCGCGGGCGGATGGACCAAGAGGAGCCCGTTGCCTCGAAAATCGAACTTCTGCGAGTTGTGTCCGAGGGGTGGACACAATTTGCAGAAGTTCGCGATCGGCGTCGGCGCGGCGACGAGGACCGTCGGCGCATTAGCCGACGGCGATCGTGTACCGGCCAGGAGCCTCAAGCTACGCCCGCCCCTAGCTGACTGACGCGGCCCGCTGACTGACGCGGCCCGCTGACTGACGCAGCCGCGGACTCACCCAGTCGCTGACTCACGCAGCCGGCTTCAGTTCCTGCGCGTAGCGGTTGTGGAGGATCAGCGTGTTTCCGTCGAGGTCTTCGAATAGCGCCTGGAGACACACACCGGAGTCGATCGTCGCGCCCTTGAACTTCACGCCGTTGCGCTCGAGCGTGGCGCGCGCTGCCTCGACGTCTTCGACATGGAGCGCGATCATGCTCGCTGAGGGCCGGAAGTCCATCCCGAAAGCGTCGGGCTGCATCAGCGCGATCGTCAGCGATCCTGTCTCGAACTCGCCCGCAGGCATTTTCCCCCAGCGCTTTGAGAACTCGAGCCCAAGCGTCTCGCCGTAGAACCTCGCCGCCTTTTCGTAATCCGCTACCGGCTGGGTGACGAAGTCGGTGCCGGTGACCAGCCGGGGGCTCGTGGCGCTCATCCCTTGCATCGCGGGTCCTCCATAGCCGCGTCGCGAACAGCCGGATCGGTGCGATCGTAGCCGTCCTGGTCGCCGTAGCCAATCGTGATGAACCTCGGCATCTGGTCTGCCTCCTGTCGATCGAGGGTCTGACGCATCAGTTACGACCTCCGGTTTGGCGGAAATTCATCGGCCGGCCGAACCACGGCCCGAAGCGCCGAAAGCACGCGAGCTGCTAGCAGGCGCGGGATCCGCGACCGGCTCGCAGAGCGAATCGCGGCCTGACAGCCGGGCGAGAGCTGGCCGAGCAGCAGCTGCCCTGCGTTGGCGGCATCACCCCCGGTGTAGGCTTCAAACGAAGCGGAGAAGAGTTGATGCATAGCCCGTGGGTTGGGATCGATCTTGGGACCGACCAGGTCGCTTGGGCGCGGCTGTTGCGCTGCGCGCACGAGGTCACGCTCTCGGAGCGTGGGACGCCTGCAGTACTCCGCGACGTGGTCGTCCGGTCCTGGAGACGCTGCATCGAGGCTCGGGTCGATCCGGAGCGGCCGGCGCAGCGCGTGCTGGACAGGCTGCAGACGCGGCAGCGGCTGGACTCCCATCCGCTGGCAGCGGTGCTGCCGCTGATTCGTGAGCTCCTCGTGGAGGTTGCCCAAGACGCCCGACACCTCGCGGTGCTCGGCGATGACCAGGGCTTGCTGCTGTGGGCCGAGGGACACCCGAGCATGGTCGAGGCCGCCGCCAAAGCCCACTTCCTGCCAGGTTGTTCGTGGAGCGAGCAGAGCATCGGGACGAACGCGGTTGGCACGGCGCTCGCCCTTGACCACGCGGTGCAGATCTTCTCCGCCGAGCACTTCAGTCGGGTGCTCCACGGGTGGACCACTTCGGCGGCGCCGATACATGACCCCGAGACCAACGAGGCGCTTGGGGTAATCGGCCTCTCGGCCTCCTTCCGCCGCGCTCACCCACATACGCTGGCGCTGGTCGCTGCCGCTGCGCGCCTGGCCGAAGCAAAGCTCGCAGAGCGTCAGGCCATGCGGGACCATGGACTCCAAGCTCGCTACCTGGACCTCGTAGCGCGCTCGCGCCCGGGACGCAGCGCGCTCGTCAGAAGAGAAGGGCGGGTGCTCGCCTCCACCCCGCAAGGCTGGCTTGGGGAGCGGATCGAGCTCCCCGCGTTGACCGGTGAGGTCAGTCTCGATGGTGGCCTGCGGCTGGTGGTCGAGCCGCTGGGGCCGGACGCGAGCCTCGTCTGGGACGCCGGCGCCCAACCTCGCGCGCCGCGTCCCAGGCTAGAGCTGAGGGCGCTCGGCCGCGACCGAGCGGAGGTCGAGCTGTTGGGCCGCTGCGTCGTGCTCGGCAAGCGCCACAGCGAGCTGGTGGTGCTTCTCGCGCTGCACACTCAGGGGCTGAGCGGGGAGGAGCTCGCTCGCGCGCTCTATGGCCTGCGTGGAAGCGAGGTCACCCTGCGCTCGGAGGTGGCGCGCCTGCGACGGCGGCTCGGATCGCTGGTCGCCTCCCAGCCCTACCGCCTGGTCGCTGACGTGCGAGCCGACTTCCTCGAGGTCGAGTGGCTGATTCGGCACGGAGCGGTTGCAGCCGCCAGAGACGCATACGTTGGACCGTTGCTGCCCGCATCAAATGTGCCCATAATCGCCACCGCGCGGGAGCGGCTCGAGCGCCTCTGCCCGCTCCGACCGTGGCGCGATCACAGCGGGGCGTGGACTGCAACCCCTGTGCAACCCTCGCTACTCGCCTGAACGCCCGTCGCGACGGATGGCATGCTCGCCGCTGGATGCCCGCGAACAGAGGAGGAATACGCATCCGATGGCAATAGATTTCACTCTCACCAACGACCAGCGCGAGCTGCAGGCGAACACGCGCGAGTTTGCCGAGAACGTCCTCGGGCCCGTGGTCCGCGCCGCGGATGCGGAGCCCGATCCGCTGCGCGGCTTCCAGCGCACGAAAGAGGCGTATACGGCCGCGTACAAAGCCGGGATCGCCTTCTGCATGTTGCCGCGCGAGTATGGCGGCGGCGGGGTGACAAACGTCGAGCTGATCATCGCCGCCGAGGAGATTTGCGCGGTCGACCCGGGCTTTGCATGCACCGTGCTCGTCAACGGGTTGGGGCTGATGCCCGTCTGGTACTGGGGCAGCGAGGAGCAGAAGGACCGCTACCTGCGAGCCGCCACCTCCGACCCGAGCGGCGAGTACATCGTCGGTTATGCGGTCTCCGAGCCGGCGGGCGCGCCGGGCGGGACGGCCAACTTCGACACCCCGCTGCCTCACCCGGTGGGGATCGGCGTGACCGCGATCCGCGACGGCGACGACTACGTGCTCAACGGCCGCAAGTACTGGCCCTGCAACGTTGCGGGATGGGACGGCAAGGGCGCCAACACGAGCATCGTGGTGGTGCGGACGGATCCCGAGCGCGGCGGCACCGAGGGGTTGTCGGCAATCATGGTCGACCGCGGCACTCCCGGGGTCAGCTACAACCTGATCGACAAGATGGCTCATCGCCTGACCCCGAACGCGGAGATCGTGTTCGACAACGCCCGCGTTCCGGCCGCCAATCTTGTCGAAGGCACGGAGGGCAACGGCGACCTGCTGATCAACCGCAACTTCGCGTGGTCCGGTCCCGTTGCCGGCATCGCAGCCGTAGGCGTGGCACGCGCCGCGTACGAGGCAGCGCTTGACTGGGCACACACGTATACGAGCGGAGGCCCACGGGCGATCATCCACTATCAGTACCCGGGGTACGTCCTCGGCGACGTCGCGGCGAAGATCGAGATGGCTCGCTACTTCTGCTGGAAGACCGCTCACTACCTCGACCAGCATGACTACCACGGAGAGTTGATCGGTGCGATGTGCAAGATCCAGTGCACCGAGATGCTGTTCGACTGCGTATACAAGTGCATGCAGGTCGTCGGCGTCAACAGCCTCGACCGCCAGCACATGTTCGAGAAGTACCTGCGCGAGTCCGCCCTGTTCCCACTCTACGACGCGGGGAATTTCGGGATGCAGCGCCGCCGTGTGCACGGCGTTATGGCCGACCCGTCGTTCAACCCACGCGCGCTGATGGACGACGAACCGATTGAGTTCACAAAGGCAATGGAGACGATCGACACCGTTCCAGGCCCCGACGGGCGCACGCCCCAGGTGGCGCCGGTCGGATAGGTCGCCGAGCGAGCGGGCCGGACGAGCACGTTGCTGGGCTCGTCCGGCCTCACGCTCGGTCCTCAGTAGCCGCGGGCAAGCCTCGCCCGGCCGGAACCGGCGCGGCGCGCGGGCTGCTAGAGCGAGCAGGTGCTGCCGGGATCGCGCTCCCGGGTGAGGCGCAGCACCGGGAATGGAATAAATTACCTCCGACGGGTCTCGTTGTGTATGAACCCGCCGCTGACGGGCGGGCGACGCGGCCGCCTCACCGCGGCCGAAGAGGAGATGCCGGATGCGCAACGAGCGGACAATCGGACGCCTGGACCCCCCGGAAGCTCGCGGGCTGACCGAGATACCCGTCAGTGCGGCGAGGCTGGTGGTTGCGCTGGCGACAATCGCTCTCGCTCTGCTGATGGCCACGAACGCCGTGGCATCGAGCGATCACACGGTGAGTCCGCGAGACAACTGCGGCGGGTTCAACGGGCACGTGGTCGTCTCCTCCGGATTGACGCCCACGTTACAGCTCTACGGCGAGGTGTGGGACAACAGCTGTCCGGGCTCGACCTCGGTGTGGCTGGCCTGGCGGAGTCCCGGTTATCACAACCTCCAAATTCGCGCGACCGGTAAGCCGGCGACTGCTGGTGTCAACTACACGACCGTCCCGCTCCAGTCCCGACCGGCCGAGATCAACCTCACCCTCTGCAGCACATACGGCGGCTGGCACTGCGGCACACCGGTCGGCGTGCCGGATACAAGCGGTGCGACCGGGTCCACTGGTGGCGGCCAGAGCGGCGCCGCGAGCCGTCCCGCGCTAACCCCGTGGCAGGCGACGGGCGGCTCCGGTCGTGAAACGATCGCGGGAACCAAGGTCAATCGTCGGGGCGCGGCCTCGTGGGCGCTGACCAACGTGTTCGGCTCCCCCGGGCTGTTCGGTCCCAATGACGGGTTCGGCGACGACTGCACCGACTTTGTCTCGCGGGCGCTGGCTATCGGCGGTGGCGACCCCGAGACGGTGCTGGAGGGGCGCAGCACGAGCGACGATCACTATTGGTACTTTTCCACGTTCAGGTACGGGCGGTGGTGGAGTCACTCCTGGAGCGTGGCCGAGGATCTCGCCGTCCATCTGAACCTGCTGCACAGTACGTGGTTGCGATACTGGCGCGACGCCCGGCCGGGCGACGTGATCTTCGTCGACTGGACAAGCTCGAGCTTCGCCCACATCGGTCATGTGGGAATCGTCACCGGCATGAAGGGCGGCGAGCCGCTGATCACCCAGCACACGCCGAACCAGCGCGGCGTCACACTGCACTACTGGCAGACGCACCCGCCGGCGCTCGTTCACGGTCGACCGAGCGTACACGTCTGGATCGCGGTACCGAGCGCGGACTGAAGGCGTCAGGATCGTACGAGTTCGAGTGCGGAGCTGCGACGAAGCAGCGGTCCTGAGCCGATCCCGACCGCGACGCCTCAATGGTGATCCAGCTGCCTCCAGGGCCGTACATCGGGCTCGTCGATGACCATCATCAGCGATGGGTCCTCGATATGGGTATCCCGGGCCCTGACCAAGGGCCCGGCGGCCAGCACTTGGTGCTGCCCCCGGGCTACGACAGCGACCTTCCCGATGGTTACCAGGTCGGCCGCGCTGGGTCGTTGAAGGGGTTGCTGGCGGTGCGCGCGCTCCCGGTCGGCGGCGACCTTCCGAAGGCACTCGAGCCCGCCGCGGAGGTGGGCCGAAACCAGCTGCTCGTCGCGGCCTTCGCCGGATCGCGGGATGATGCCCGGCAGTATGTTCTGGTCGGTGACGGTCTACGACTCGGGAACTCGCTCACAGGTCCAAACCGATGAAAATAAGGCCGCGCTCGGTCCGTCAGCTCGACTGGGCGGCCTCAGCCGCGCGGACTAGATCGACGATCTCCGACGGGGCCTTCTCGAGCGAGCCGGCGTTGAATGGGGGATCCGGGTCGTACTCGATGCCGAGCTGGATGGCCATGGCTATCTCCTCGCCGGCAATATGGCCGGCGAGTACCAGTGCCATGTCGATGCCGGCGCTAACGCCTGCTGCCGTGAGGATCTTGCCGCGCTGGACGACTCGTTCGGCGACGGCGCGGGCGCCCAGCGACTCGAGGAGGTCGCGGGCGGCCCAGTGCGTCGCCGCCTCAACGCCCTCGAGGATGCCGGCGGCAGCAAGCAACAACGAGCCGGTGCACACGGATGTGGTCCACAGCGACTGCTCGTGAGCACGGCGTAGCCATCCGCAGATCCGCTCGTCATCGAGCAGCGCGCGGCTTCCGAATCCCCCAGGGACGAGGAACACGTCGGGGGTGGGAATTTCCTCCCAGGTGCCTTCAGCGACAATCGTGAGCATGCGGTTGTCGGTGCGCACCGGGCCGGCCGCCGGACCGAGGAAGCGGACGCTGGCGCCCGGCAGTCGCGAGAGCACTTCGTAGGGCCCAACCGCGTCCAACGCGGTGAAGCCGTCAAACAACGGAATCGCGATCTCCACAGAGGACTCCTTTCAGGCGAGAGGCTCGAGCTCCTAGCGGACGCCACTCACGTGCTCGGAGGTGTTGCGGCGCCCCCCGCCAGGCGCGGCCTGTTAGTAACTCGATCAGCGCCCGTGCGCCTTCCCTGCCGGGCGATGTCTGGTATGAACGGGACGCCTTACAGGAGTTGACGACCAACCCCTGTGGGCGTACCGGGGTTCCGTGGTGCAACATCAGTCGAACGCTAGCCGGACCGGTCGCGGTGTGGCCTGCCGAGACCGCCGAGCGTGACCGCCCCGAGGAGGCCGCCGAGCTTCGCAAGCTGGTATCCGCGATCCTCGTTGACGGTGGGCTCGAGCCCGCGGTGCGCTCCGCCGCGGGCCGCTCGCTTGTGTCGACAACCGTTGAGGTCAAGGACCTCGGCGACTACCCCGACGAGATCGTCACCGCCGTCTACCTCTGCTGTGCCGAGGCGCTTCAGAACGTCAACAAGCATGCTCGCGAGGCGCGCTCGGCGCACCTCGTGCTGCGCGAAGCCAACAACGTGCTGAGCTCCGGGCATGATTGACAACGAGGCCCGCGTCGGGGCGGGGATGCTGAACATGCGCGAGCGGATGACAACCGTCGGCGGCAAGCTGACGGTGCACTCCCGAGAGAGAAACCGCCGGTCAGATCAGGTAGTCAGAGACAGCCCGCGCCAGCTCGCGCACCAGCTTCTTGTCGCTGAGGGGACGCGGTGACTCGAACTTGGGCCCGTGGGTGATGCGGCGGGCGATCGTGCAGTAGATCATCCGGAAGGCGACGTCGGCGGCAAGCTCCGGATCAGGATGCGCGATGTCCTCCCGGCGCTCGAGGACCGCCCGCTCGAACGCCCGTGCAGTATCTCGGGACTTCTCCGCGCCCCGTTGCCAGATGTCGGGGTTGATGGGGGCCTGCCGCATGAACACGCGCAGGATGTCTGCATGGCCGAGCATGCTGTTGGCGAGTACCGTCACGATCGTTTCGATACGCTCGCGCGGGCCCAGATCCACGCGCACCGCGGCGCGCTCAATCGGACCTCGGTCGTCTGTCCACGCCATCGCCCGCTCGTAAATCGCCATGATCAGCGCCTCACGGCTCACCACGCGCGCGTAAATTGATCCGATCGAGACACCCGCGCGACTGCTGACCTCTTGCAGTGTGAAGCCCTCGAAGCCGTGTTCCTGAAGCACCTCGAGGCCAGCCTGCAGCACGCGCTCAATCGATTCCTGGCTGCGGCGCTGGAGCGGCGGGCGGATCAACGGCTCAGGCGTGGCCATACGTCGAGGATACGAGCCCTCAGCCTCGCCGTCCAGAGCGGAATCAAGGTTCTTGTTCGCATAGTGGACGAGAATGCGTATTCGTGTTTTACTGCGTCTGTGATGAGTTGTCCGTCCGGCGTTGGCGCCTTGGAGTGACCGGGTGACGACGACGATCAGTGCGATCGCGGCGCGCGAGATCCTGGATTCGCGTGGCCGGCCCACGGTCGAGGCGGACGTCGCGCTCAGCGACGGCACCCGCACCAGCGCCAGCGTGCCGTCGGGCGCGTCGACCGGCCGTCACGAGTCCCTCGAGTTACGCGACGGCGACCCGCGCCGTTACGGCGGACGTGGCGTGCGGACCGCGGTACGGAACATCCACGAGTACATCGCGCCGGGGCTGATCGGGCGAGCTCCGGTCCAGCAGGAGGTAGACGAGCTGCTGGTCGCGCTTGACGGGACAGACGACCGCTCGCGTCTCGGCGCCAATGCGATGCTGGCCGTATCGCTGGCCACCGCCCGCGCCGCAGCCTGCTCGGCCGGGATCGCGATCTGGCGGTATCTGGCCGGGGAACGCGCTCCCGTGCTGCCGTTGCCGATGGTCAACATCATCAGCGGCGGCCTGCACGCGCGCCGTCAGATCGAATTTCAGGACTTCTTGGTGGTGCCAGTGGGAGCCCGGAGCTATAGCGAAGCGCTGGAGATGTGCGTCGCGGTTTATGACGCGACCGGGGCGGTGCTCGCGAACGCCGGCTTCTCCACGCTGAAGGCCGACGAGGGCGGGTTCGGACCGGCTGTGCGCTCGCACAGAGAGGCGCTGGAACTGCTGCAGCTGGGAACCGAGGCGGCCGGCTTGACACCCGGCGTCGACATCGTTTACGCCCTCGACATCGCTGCCAGCCATTTCTTCCACCCCGGGACCGGGCTCTACCGTCTTGCCTCCGAGAACCGCGACTGTGACGCCGCCGAAATCGTGGAGCTGATCGCTGAGCTGGCCGGCGAATTTCCAATCGCTTCGGTGGAGGACGCGTTGGCCGAGGACGACTGGGACGGATGGGTGGCGTTCACCGCGCAGCTCGGCGATCGGCTTCAGATCCTCGGCGACGATCTCTTCACCACGAATCTCTCCCGGCTCGAGCGTGGAATTGCGCTCCGGGCCGCCAATGCGGTGCTCGTGAAGATGAACCAGATCGGCACCGTCACCGAGGCGCTGACGGTAGTCGATCGAGCGCGAGCCGCGGGTTACCGCACGGTGGTCTCGGCGCGGTCCGGCGAGACCGAGGACCCGGCGCTGGCCGACCTGGCAGTGGCGAGCGCCGGCGGCCAGATCAAGGTGGGCTCGGTAGCGCAATCAGAACGGCTGGCCAAGTACAACCAGCTGCTGCGAATCGAAGAGGAATTGGGATCGGAGGCGGTGTTCGCCGGAGGCGAGGTGCTCGCCCCGGGGGCACACCGGCAAAGCGCTCATGGCTGAGGTTCGCCGGGTCCTGGTCGTCGGCGGCGGCATCGGCGGGCTGTCTACGACGATCGCCATGCGACAGGCCGGGTTCGACGTCGACATGGTGGAGAAGAACCCGGCTTGGGACGTCTACGGCGTGGGGATCATCCAGCCCGGAAACGCCCTGCGGGCACTCGACGAGCTGGGTTTGGCGCAGCAGGCCGTGGCCGAGGGCGCTCCTTTGTTCGGCGATGCGACCTGGACCGCAGACGGCCGTACGCTGCTGGCCGAGCACGATTGGCCGCCGCTGGTCGAGGGACTGCCGCCGGGCAACGGGATCACGCGGCCGCGGCTGCACCACATCCTTCAAACGCACACGCTCGAGTCGGGTGCTGATGTCCGTACCGGCGTGACATTCAGCTCGCTACACGATGACGGCCGGCGCATGGAGGTGAGCTTCACCGACGGCGAGTCGCGCTCCTATGACCTGGTGGTGGGCGCCGATGGACTGTACTCGCAGGTGCGAGAGGCGGTTTTCGGCGTCGAGCCGAAGGCGCGCTACACCGGACAGGTGTGCTGGCGCTACAACCTGCCGCGAATCGAGGGCCTCGACAAGATCTGGGTGTACCTCGGCGCGACGGGAACCGCCGGCTTCTGTCCACTCGGCCCCGAGCTGATGTACATGCTCACGATCGAGAAGCCGCCCGAACGCGCGCCGCTGCGTGTCGCCCGCGAGGGGATCGCGGCGGCGTACCGAGATCGCCTCGGCCAGTTCGGCGGCCTCGTCGGCGAGCACCGAGAGCTCATCGTCGACGACGAGGCCGTGGTCTACCGTCCCGTGGAAAATATCCTCGCTCCGGCGCCCTGGTACCGCGGTCGGGTGGTGATCATCGGCGATGCCGCGCACGCCACCTCACCGCACTGCGGGCAGGGGGCGGCGCAGGCGATCGAGGACGGCATCGTCCTGACCGAGGAGCTGTTGCGCCAGCCGGCGCTCGAGCATGCACTGTCAGCTTGGATGGAGCGGCGCTATGAGCGATGCCGGATGATCGTCGAGGGCTCTGAGGCGATCGGTCGCTGGGAGCAGGACCACTCGCTGCCGATCAACCCCGACGAAGTCCGCTTCAGCGTCACGGTGGCCGCGATGGCTCCCATCTAGAGCCTTCACCCTCGTGCCTGCGCGCGCGCCCGCAGACGGCCGGGCCGGGCCGCGGGCAGCGGCACCGGATCGACTCCGGCGACGACCGTATTCGCGAGCGTCCCGATGCCCTCGACCGCGAGCGTCACCCTGTCGCCGACCGTCAGCGGCGGGTAGGCGTCATCACCGTGGCGGCCGCGAAGCTCGAGCAGGCAGCCGGAGCCACAGGTCCCCGAGCCGAGCACGTCTCCCGGTGCAATCCACGTCCCGCGCGACGCGTAGGAAATCAGCTCTTCAAAGCTCCATGCCATGTTGGCCAGAGTGTCGTCGCCGAGCTCGCGATCGTTGACCCGGGCGCGCAGGTCAAGATCGAGACGATCCCCGTCGCGGAATTGCCGCAGCTCATCCGGGGTCACGATCCAGGGTCCCAGGGTGTTGGCGAAATCCTTTCCCTTGCAGATCCCGAGTCCCAGCTGCATCTCCTCGAACTGCAGGTCTCGCGCCGACCAGTCATTGAAGATCGTGTAGCCGGCGATGTAGTCACCGGCCTGCTCGGGGGTCAGATTGCGCCCTGACCGGCCGATCACAACCGCCACTTCGAGCTCCAGATCGAGGTCTCGGCATCCCGGCGGAATCGGTATCTCATCTCCGGGCCCGGTCACCGCAGCCGGATTGGAGAAGTAGCAGAACGGCGAGCGATACCAGTGCTCGGGCACCTGACCGCCCGACCGCATCCTGATGCCCTCGATGTGCTGCTCGAACACCGAGAAGTCGCGAATCGACGGCGGATCGACGGGCGCTAACAGTCGCACCTCCGCGAGTGGCCGCTCCCCTGCCACAGCCGCCAAGCGGGCCGGGTCCTCGCTGGTCAGGAGATCGAGCACGGCGACCTCAGGGTCGAGAACCTGGATCTGCTTCCCGTCGCCGGAGACGATCGCCGTACGTGTTTGTCCGTCGAGCTCAGCTCTCGCTACGCGCATCCCTCTTCCCTTGCATCACGAATCAGTATTCGGATTCTGCAAGAATCTACTGGAGCGCTTCGGCAGCTGTCAAGCGCCACCGGCGGCAGGCTCTCGACCATCGGCCTTCCACCGAGCCTCCGCCCCGCGCGACCGGCCCCCGCCCCGCGCGACCGGCCCCCGCCCCGCGCGACCGGCCCCGCCCCGCGCGACCGGCCCCCGCCCCGCGGGACCGAGCGACCCCCCAACCAGCCAGGCTGAACAAAAAACCCCGAAATTAGAATCAGAACTCTGGTCTTGACATTCCGGCGAGGACCGATCTAGCATGGTGCCGTGGCTGTGCGGCCCGACCCGGCGCAAGACAGAGGCTCCGCGGAGGTCCCGTGAGCTTGTCGGAAGACCTGGCCGAGGCGCGCGTGCGCCGGATCGTAACCGGGCATGATGCATCCGGTAGAGCCGTAATCGTGGAGGACCGCGAGCTCGAGGGCGGCGGCCTGGCCGAGAGCCGCGGCACCGACGCGAGCTTCTTTGCGCTGTGGGCGACACACGAGATGCCGGTGGCGCTCGGCGACGAGGCGCTCGAGCGCCAGCGCGCCGGCAGTACGACGACGATCATCGGCAGCGGCTCCGGCTCGGCGCTTCGCATCGGCATACTAGCTCCGGGAAGGCGCTCGGCGATGCACCGAACGGAGAGCCTCGACTACGGGATCTGCCTGCACGGCGAGTGCGACATGGAGCTCGATGGCGGCGAAGCGGTCACCGTCCGTGCCGGCGACGTGATCATCCAGCGCGGAACCAACCATCGGTGGCACAACCGCTCGGATGCGCCCTGCCGCTTCGCCTGGATCCTGCTCGACGCCGAACCTGTGACGGTCGCCGGGAGCCGGCTGGGGACGAGCTGGCGCCACGAGGAGGACCGATGAGGATCGTCGACTTGTCCCACACGATCGAGACCCTGCCGGACGACCTCCCCGCGTTCATGCGCGTGGAGGTCACCTACACCAACCACGCGGAGGGCGCGATCGAGATGGAACGGGGATTCGGCCTGCCCCCGCGGCTGCTGCGCGACGAGGAGGGTCCTGCGGGGGAGCGGCTCTCGATCGGCACCCACGCCGGCACCCACGTCGACGCGCCCTGGCATTACAACTCCATGATCCAGGGCGCCCCTTCCCGGACGATCGACGAGCTCCCGCTGGAATGGTTCTTCGGTCCCGGGGTAGTCCTTGACGCCCGCCACAAGGCAGACGGTGATCCGGTCACCGCGGCGGAGATGCGGACCGGGATCGCGGCCACCGGTCATCACCTGCGCCCCGGTGACATAGTGCTCGTCCACACCGGACGCGACGCGTACTACCACGAGCGCGACTACATGCTGCGCGGCTGCGGGGTGACCGCAGAAGCGACCCGCTGGCTGTACGGCGAGGGGATCCGCGTGATGGGCATCGATGCGTGGGGCTGGGATGCCCCTCTCGACAAGCAGGCCACCGAGGCACTCGAGCGCGATGCACCCGGCATCTTCTGGGCCGCGCATCAGGTCGACCTCCCCTACTCGCAGATAGAGCGCCTGACGAACCTCGCCTCGCTTCCGAGCAGCGGCTTCACCGTGGCCTGCTTCCCGTTGAAGATCAAAGGCGCGAGCGCGGGCCTCTCCCGTGTGGTGGCAATCATCGACGCGTAGCCCAGCCGCCGTGGCACACTCGCCGGCAAAAGCGTCCGGGTCGATGGGGGTGCTAGATACGACCCTTCGCTCCGAGGAGAAGCAAGGTGACCAGCAGAGTGACAAGTGAGCTGCTATTGGTGGGCAGTCTTCCCGCGGAATCGACCGAAGGGGCGCTTCGCGCAGGGGCGGAGCTGTTCGGCGACATGGTGTTCGCTCTGCCGGACGGCGAGACCGGCCCGCGCGCCGCCTGGGTCGGATACGAGCGCGAGCGGTTGGTCCGGCCGAACCGGCATGTCGACGTCGTGCAAGAGACCGAGTCCCCTACTGGGATTCCCCGTCACGCGTATGAGACGCCGGTGTTCAAGATTCACTCCGGCGTCAGCGAGCTCTACTGGGATTCGTGGCCGAGGATCGATGACGCGATCGCCTCCTACCAGCAGTTCCGCACGCTGCGCCAGCAGGGAGTGATCCCGTCCGGGATCCGCTTCCAGGTCGGGCTGCCGTTTCCCTCGAGCGCGCTCAACGGCTTCAAGGCCGACTTCGAGACCGACTACCCGGTCGCCGAGCGGGCCTACGAGGACCTGGTCGGTCGGGAGCTCGTGCGGTTAATCTCGGCAATCCCGCCTGACGAGCTTGCGATCCAGTGGGACCTCGCCTACGAGACGCAAGATCTCGAAGGGGTGCTGGCGTGGACTTCCGAGGGAGCGTGGGAGCGGTTCGCGGGCCCGGTTGTGCGACTGACGCCGCAGATTCCGGAGGAGGTGCTGGTCGGTTACCACTTCTGCTACGGAACCTTCCCGGAGTGGCCGATGTACGAGACCCGCGACCTCTCGCTGCTGGTGCGGATGGCCAACTTCGCGGTCGCCAATTCCCGGCGTACCGTCGATTGGCTGCACCTCGCGGGGCCCCGCTACCTGCGCAGCGAGGACCGCAGCTTCTTCCGGCCGCTGATCGATCTCGAGCCGGGACCGGCGCGAGTGTTCCTCGGTATCGTGCTTCCGGTCGACGGCACCTCTGGAGTACAGCGCCGTCACGCGACCGCGTCGAGGTACCTCCACGACTTTGGCGTCGCAATGTATTGCGGGTTCGGACGCCAGCCAGGAAGCGACGGGATGGAGACGATGCGCGAGCATCGTCGGGTCGTGCGCTCGCTCCGTAGGGCGCGCTGAGGCGCAGAGCAGCGTCGCCTGGGAGGCTCGCTTTTAGCTACCAGGTGAGCTCGATCTCGAGTTCGCTGCCGTCGTCCTCGATCTCGAACTCGACCTTCAGCTTCACTTGATCCGGAATGTGAGCGACAAACCGCAGTTCGTCTCGTTGGATCACGAGGTCGTTGTTCGAAGCCAGTTCGTCGGCGATTTCATGCAGCCGCGCGGCGGCCGCCTCGCGAGAGACCACGGTCTCTTCCTTAAGCTCGACAAGATCCACTGTAGGCTCCGATCATTCGCGGGATTTACACATTGCTCCGGCCGGCGCGCTCGCGCCCCATGATCCCCGGACGCCTGACGACCGGACCACCATAGCCTAACGATGGCCATCACACACCGGGAAGTAATTATCGGGTCACCATCGAGCATCAGGAAACACTGATGCGCCAGGTGGTGCTTCTGTCGCTGACCGCGTCCTTGAACCCAACGTTGCTCGCCGGGACTACCTTCATGCTGCTGCTCCCGAGTCCGGCGACACTGATGTTCGGTTATCTGCTCGGCGCGCTTCTGGTAAGTATCACGCTCGGCCTGGTGATTGTCTTTAGCCTGTCTGACTCCAGCGCGGTCTCGACAACCCAGCACATCGTGAGCCCGGCAGTGGACATTGCGTTGGGAGGCCTTGCGCTGCTCGCTGCATCGATTCTCCATGGGGAACGGTTCGACCGCCTGAGCGAGCGCAGGCAAGCACACAAAGCGACGGAGGCGGACAAGCGCCCGCCGAGGTGGCAGCGAGAGCTGAGCAAGGGATCTCCGCGGATCACGTTCGTGATCGGGGGACTGCTCACGCTGCCGGGCGCCTCGTATCTGGCCGGACTCGTGAAGACGTACCAGTTGAACTACCCGACGACGGCCACGGTGCTGGTGGTGGTTGGATTCAATCTGGTGATGCTGTGGCTGCTCGAGGTTCCGCTCGTCAGCTTCGTGATCGCCCCCAAGTGGACGCCTCGCGCGATCGATCGAGCCAAGGCGTGGGTTGGGCGCCACGCACGTAGGTTCGCGGTCACAGGCTTCGCGGTGATCGGGATGCTGCTGATTGTGAAGGGGCTGATCGGGCTGATCGAGTGACTGCATGGTCGCGGGGTAGCGGCTACGCATGCCTGGGCACGTAGGAGTGGTTTCCGGAAGCGAGGTCCGACATCAGAATCGTGCCGGCGATCGCGGTGCCCAACGACGAGCCGAGATTCGAGACGCTGCGTGAGAGGCCCGAGATCTCACCCTGCTTCTGCTCGGGGAAGGCGGATTGGACGATATTGACCGACGGGGTGAGCATCACTCTAAGTCCGAGCCCGATCAACAGCAGCCCGGGGAGGAACGCCCAGATGTGCGTCGAGGACTTGACGAGCGCCAGCAAGACCACGACACCGGCGATGGTGCCGATGAATCCGGCCCGAATCAGGGTCCGTTGCTGGTGCTTCTTGGCGAGCCTCTCGGCCGCGAGCGATGAGACCAGGATCCCGGCGGTCGCGGCGGTGAAGATCAAGCCGGTCTTGATCGCGCTGAACCGGCGGACGGTCTGGAGAAACACAGAGACGGTGAAGGTGATTCCCATCAGCAGCAACCACTGGATGTTCTGGGTCACCAGCCCGAGGTTGGAGGTCGGCACCCGGAACAATGAAGTCGACAGCAGCGGTTCTGCTCCCCTGCGCTCGCGCGAGCGAATATGAACGAAGAACCACAGCAGGAAGACAGCTCCGAGGGCCAGGAGGATGGCGAACAGACGCCAGCTGTTGCCCGCCTGCAGGATCCCGATCACCACGAAGAACATGCCGGCCGCGGACAGCGCGCCACCGAGTACGTCGCATGGGCGCTGCGGGTCCGGTGGGACCGGATCGACGATTCGGAGGCTGAGGAAGATGATCGCCGCCACGACCGCGGCGCAAGTGCAGGCTCTGGTCGATCAGCGAATGGCTCGGCTTGTACAGAGCGTCCTCCATCAGAACGGGCGAACCCGTGTAGGCGAGCCAACGACACATCAATTGGTCCTTTCCCGGCAGGGAATGTCTGCTCCCTCGAGCAAGCTCAACCAAACCGACGGGATCTGCATGCGATCGACTGAGCCGGGGACCATGACGCGAGGCTACGGGCGCGAAAGACCAGCTCAGCGCTAATCCAGCCCAATCACCCATGTGAACGCGAATCAATCGGCAGGTCCTGGCATGGGCCGATCATCGCTGGCATCAGACGCCTGGGCGTGGATCGAGGTGACGATGCTCGTAATGGTGGGAAGGCGATTCGCATTCACCTGGGTGAATGGGCCTCGGCCGCCGCTCAGCACCCTTCGCCGGTCTTAGGCTCACTCCGAGCAAGGTCGCCGCAGCCGATGGCGACACTGCGAACCCAGTCGGCTTGCGGAAGGAGTCACACGATGAGGCAGATCACGGGCCCAGGCCGAGCGATGTTTGCCGCCATCCTATTGACCGTCGGAGGCGTCCTGAACATCATCTATGGGATTGCGGCGATCGGAAACTCGAATTTCTTCGCGCATGACGGCCATTTTCTGTTCGGCAGCCTCAAGGCCTGGGGCTGGAGCAGCTTGATCCTCGGGATCCTCGGGCTGTTCGCGTCGGTGTCGCTGTTCCGCGGAGGTGACTTCGGACGTTACTTCGGAATCGCGGTGGGGGCACTTGTCGCGATCGACGCGCTGCTCGCGATCCCTGCCTATCCATTCTGGTCGCTGGCGATCTTCGCGCTCAGCCTGTGGATCATCTTCGGGCTGACGCTCGAGGACAGCCCGGACGAGCAATGGGCAAACAGACAAGCCGCTTTCGAGCGACCGGCCGCTCGGCCGGGACCCCGACCGCCGATGTAGGGAGATCGCAGGCCTCGCAGGAGCTTGACGGCGAATGGACAAACGCAGACTCTGGGCGTCCGCAGCACTGCTGCTGTTGATCGCCGCGCTCGCACTCGCAATCGCACTGGCGATTGGTCGCTTTCCGCGCGGGCTGTCGGTGCTGGTCTGCGTGTCGCTTGCGGCCGTGTGCGCCTGGTACGGGGTCCAGCGCCGGGGCACCGCGCGCCTCCTCTGGTTAGCTGCCGGATGTCTGCTGCTGGCTGGGGCGGTTGTGTTCATCGTGCTCGAGGGACAACCACTTCTGAACGCACTGGTGCTCGTGGGCTTCGCCGTATCTGTAGCGGCGGCCCGCAATGCCTTCAAAGCGCACGTTCCGCTACCACCCGCCGAACCGCCGCAACAACCGGTGCTGTTCTACAACCCACTGTCCGGTGGCGGCAAGGCCGAGCGCTTCAATCTCGCCACCGAGGCGGAGCGCCGCGGCATTCGGCCGATCGAGCTGCGCCGAGGCGATGATCTCGAAGAGCTCGTTCGCCAAGCGGCGGAGCAGGGGGCAGACGGGCTGGCGATGGCCGGCGGCGATGGCTCGCAAGCGATCGTCGCGATGATCGCCGCCGAACTCGATTTGCCGTACGCGTGCATTCCGGCCGGTACTCGCAATCACTTCGCTCTCGATCTGGGCGTCGATCGCGAGGATCTCGTCGGTGCCTTGGACGCCTTCGTAGCCGGGGGCGAGCGGCGCGTCGACCTGGCCGAGGTCAACGGCCGGGTGTTCGTCAACAACGTCTCGCTGGGACTGTATGCGCAAGCGGTGCAGCGGGGCGGCTATCGAGACGCGAAGATCCGCACGCTGATCGACACAGTCCCCGACGTGCTTGGCCCCGATGCAAAACAATCCCAGCTCCACTGGAGCGGACCGAACAGCGACGCTTCGGGAGCAGCCATCCTGGTGTCCAACAACATCTATCGATTGGGGCGGGCGCTTGGCTCAGGGACCAGACCCCGGCTTGACAGCGGCCTGCTCGGCGTCACGGTGCTGGGCCCGACCCGCGAGCGTCGCGGCGACGCTCGACCAGCGGCTCCGGGGATGCGGCAATGGTCAGCGGCGAGCTTCGAGATCGATTCCGATCGGCCCGTGCCGGCCGGGATCGACGGTGAAGCGATCGTGCTCGACCCACCGCTTCGGTTTCGCGTCGTCGCGGGAGCGCTGCGGGCACGGATCGCCCCGAACCATCCAGGCGCGTCACCGTCGGCGCTGATCCCCGAATCGCCGACGGGCGTCATCGCGGCGCTGACGAAGTTGGCGTTCGGGTCAGCTTCCGCTCAAACACCGTCTCGAGCACCGGCTTCCCCCAGTCACCAGCACTCCGCTCGAGGATGAGGTTCAGGTCGCGGCTGCAGAGCTCGAGGGTCGCCACCTGACGTCCACTCTAAGAGATCGGCCCGGCGACAATTCGTGTTCACCCAGGTGAATCACGACCGGCGCCCGTTGGCGTGCCCACGTCCGACGTAGGCTGGCGTCAGAGCCTCAGCTGGACTCGCCGCCACAGCGCAGCTCCGCGCAGACGACGTTCACCCCGCGTGGCTATGTCACAGCGGACGCCGCGAACAACGAAATCTCGCTATCCACCCGAAAGGAGAAGTGCACCATGGCAACGTTAGTTGCGATCGGCTATCCGGATCAAGGGACAGCCGAGCAGGCGCGCGACACAGTCGCGCACCTGGAATCTGAGCTGATAATCCAGGCCGACCAGGTTGCCTCGATCTCCCGCGATCCGGAGGGCAAGTATCACGTGCACACCTCACACGGCGGAGCCTCCGCGGGCGGCGGGGCGGCGTGGGGAGGGTTCTGGGGATTCCTGTTCGGAATCCTGTTCTTCATCCCGTTCGCAGGCCTAGCGCTCGGCGCGGGAATGGGCGCGCTGTTCGGACATTTTGGCGAGAAGGGCATCGACAAGGCCTTCCAAGAACAGGTCCGTGATCACCTGCAGCCGGGCACCTCGGCGCTGTTCGTGGTGATCGAGCAGGCAACGCCGGACAAGGCGATCGCGGCACTGCAGCAGTACGGCGGCACGGTGATCAAGACCTCGCTGTCCGAGGAAGACACGAAGAAGCTACAGGAAGCCCTGCAGCCGCCGGGGGCGGTTGGGGCGACTTCCTAACACACACTCGCCGAGGGAGCTGCCGGCACGCGACAGCTGCCTCTCGCTTGAAAGGAGCTGCAGATGGTCGTAGTCGGAGCGGACACTCATCAGACGCTCGCGGGAGTCTCAGCCGGCAAGCTCGACGTGCTGGAGAAGGCGATCGGGCTGCGCGAGCTCAACCGCGAGGGCAGCGGCCTCGACGCCCGCACGTTTGCGCTGGTCAAGATCGCGAGCCTGATTGCCCTCGACGCTCCGCCAGCCTCCTATGCGTGGCAAATCGCCAACGCGCTCGAGGAGGGCGTCACTCCCGAGGACCTGGTCGGAGTGCTACGGGCGATCGCTCCGCAGGTAGGTGGTCCGAAAGTCATCGCGGCAGCCCCAGAGATCATGCTCGCAATGGGACTGAGCCTCGACCCGGAAGCAGAGGCTTAGCGCAGGCGGGATCACGGCCGAAGATCCCGATCGCCTCGCGGAGCTGGGCAGGCTTCATCAGGACGGAGCCAGCCTTGTTGTGCGTTGGCAGGATGGGAGCCGCGACGTGAACCAGGAAGCATTAGGGGCTGCGCGTTCGTCCTGCACCGTGCGCCCGGTCCTGAGTGCCTGGCATCGATCGACTACGCGATTGAGCGCCTGCTCGCGAATGCGCACCTGATCATGTTCACGCGCATCGACCCCGAGCTCGCGCTTCCACAGCTACGAGCCCGCGGCGGTCTCGAGCTCGACGCTGAAGAGGTCGAGCTCCTGCGGGCGCGGACCGAAGGCTGGCCCGCCGCGATGTTTCTCGCCGGCTACTGGCTACGCCGGGTGGGCTACTCGTCGAGCATCACCTCCTGTTGATCAGGAACGGCAAGCCCGCACGCTACTGCGCTGGGTCGGCACTGTCCCTGACGAGCAGGTTGCCGAGCACCCAGAGCCGACCGCCGGAGCAGCGACGGCCGCGCTGTTGATCGGTCAGACCACGCTCCAGCGCCGACACCTGCTGCAACTCGCCGATCGCACGAGATGTGAGCGTCCCGAACGCTTCACCCCCATACGTTGAGTGCATCGTGGCGATGGTCCGCGCGGGTGCAGTCGACGACGGCGTCGGCCGAGCGGGGCTGTCTCGCGTCGGCCCGGACGCACGCCGACAGGGCGAAGTCCCTCGTTGCCGGCGTTGCCAGCAGCCGCAGCTGGCTGGGCGCAAACGCCTCCGCAGCGTTAGGCAGGGTGCTCGCGGCCGCCGGCAACCTTGCCGACGCCGAGCGCGAGCTCGCCCACGCCGAGCACTTGTTCAGAGACGAGGTGGCGACGATCAGCAACGCGTGGGTCCTGTTGCTGCTCGCTCGCGTGCGCTGTCGCCGGGGGCGGGTCGAGGAGGCTGACGCCGCGCTGCAGTCCGCGCTCGAGGCGCTCGCGGAGCTCGAAGACAGCGGGCGACTTCCAGACCTCGCTGGCGAGATCGATCGAGAGCTCGCGCAGGCCAGGCGCGTGCCGGGGGTGGCGAGGTTCTGGAAGCACCAAGCGAGGCGGAATTGACTGTCCTGCAGCTGCCGGCTTCGGACCTATCGGCTCGGCAGATCGGAGAAAAACTGTTCCCCTCGCCGAACACGATCCGCTCGCACACCCGTTCGGTCTATCGCAAGCTTGCCGTGAACCCGCGCGCGGACGCGGTTGCTCGCGCGGAGACCCTGGGGCTGCTCCCGAGAGGCGCAGAAAGCAATTCCCGGCGTCAGCTCGTCAAACGGCCGATCGTGATGCGTATCGCCGCGGGTCCGGCCAAGAGCGAAATCACCTATCTGAATCCTCGCCTCACGGTTTCACATCTCAGAGCCGGGGGCATGCTCAGCGGGTGGCAACCCGACAGTACGAACTGACCATCGAGGGTGAGCTCAGCGACCGCCTTCGTCAAGCGTTCGAGGGCATGACCCTGACCCAGACCAATGGCACGACGGTGCTCGTAGGCCCCGTTCGTGATCAAAGTGAGCTGCAGGCAATCCTGCAACGCGTGTGCGGCCTCGGGCTGACATTGCTCAGCGCCAACGCAGTCGGCCACGGCAAAGATTCCCGGTAGGCGGCATTCGCCCCGGCGGGGGCCATCGCGATGCTCGAGCTTCAGTGCGATACAAGTACTTTCAGCACGGCGATCGACAGACCGATCGCGAGATTGATCACGATCGTGATGATCGTGCCTGTTCGGCTCAGCTGCTCGAGCTGGGCATAGCGGATCCCTTGGACCGTAAGCGTGAGGATTCCGGTACCGATTGCAATCCAAAGGGCGGTGCGATCGGCGAACACCCCCAGCGCGCCGAGCACGATCGCGAGCAGAGGCAAGACCCCGGCGAGCAGAATCGACGACTCGCGGCGGGCGATCGTTGCAACCTCGGCGGCCGTGAGCCGCCGACCGGCGTCGATGCTCTCCCCGAGCCCCCGAGAATAGACGTGCGCAACCCAGAACACGACCGTCGTCACCGCGAGAATCACGGCGAGACCCCCCAGGTCGTGGTCGAAGGCCTTAGCGGCGGCGGTCACCACCGACAGCGTGACGATCGTGCCGTAGACGGTACCCGCGATCCGCCGCCGGTTTCCTAGCAGCACCACCCTCATCCGCGTCGAAAGCTTCATCGAGTCAGTCCTCGAGCTTCCATATCAGTTCGCAGGGGACCACGGGTCGAAGCTGATGTCTATCGGACCGATGGCTTGGGGCTGCCTCGAGTCTCCCGATTTCACGTTCACCTGGGTGATCGGACCGGCGCTGGTGTTCATCGACCACCCGCTGGCGTAACCTCACGCCATGTGTACTAGCGGCAGGGTCTTCGCTTGCATCGCCGCGGTGGGCCTGCTTGCGCTGGCCGGCTGCGGTAGCAGCAAGCCGTCGTATTGCTCGGACAGAACCAACCTCGAGAACTCGGTCAAGGGCCTGACCAGCCTGAATACGAGCAGCGGGGTCAGCGGACTGCAAGCGCAACTGAAAAAGATCCAAAGTGACGCCACGGCGCTGGTCAATTCGGCGAAGAGCGATTTCCCCAATGAGACGAGCGCGATCAAGTCGTCCGTCGACTCGCTCGCGAGCGCAGTGAAAGCGCTTCCATCGAATCCCTCGGCCGGGCAGATCGCGACGCTGGCTGGAGATGCAACCGGCGTGGTCAACTCCGCCACGAGTTTCTTCAACGCCAGCAAATCGAAGTGCAGCTGACGAGCTGACCAGCAGTGAGCGGACCGACGCCGCTTGCGGAGCAGCAAACCGTCGGCGAGCCTTAGTTAGTGGTTGGCCATCACCCGCACGGTCTCGAGCTTCGGATCCTCCGGGTCGGGGAGCACCCATGCCCGCCCGCAGTCCGCTCAGCAGGTACTCGATCACCTCTGGTTGCTCGGCTCTCCGGGCACGATCGCGTGCTCGTCATCTGCCATCGACAACGTCGCGAGGATGCGGCCGTGGTCGCTCAGCCCGATATCGATTCGCTGCTGGTCGCGCAGCCAGTCAGCAGCCTGACCCAAATGCGGAGAAAGTACTGTCTCGCGCCCACGTGGGAGAGCGGATCGGCGGTTGCCCTACCTGGATAACGGCCCAGTCGAGGACCTCTCAATCTCGACTGGGATCTTGAACGTGAAGCAGAAGGGAAACGCCTCACTCGAGTTTTGAGGCGCGTTCATTGGGCTGTTAACCAGGTTGAACCGCGCCCCGGGGCCGGGTGTGGCGATGCCGCGCTTGACTAGTGCGCGCCGGATCCCCGGGTCCACCGCACCGCCGCAGGGGTCGGCGCCGGGGGTGCCATCCCGGGATTCGGCCGCACCAGAGACTGGGATCGGTCTGTGCGACGATGCGGCCGTTGACCTTGAGGAGCGCCATTGCGGGATAGCAATCGAGAGCGGATCCAGCGGGTCCTTGACAGGGCCCGGGTACTGGCTGAGCAGGGAGCCAGGGATGTCAGTGACGCGGTTTCGAGGGGTTTGCAGGATGTCAGCGAGCGCGCGCGGCTTCCGGGCAAGAAGGGAGCCGGCGAGAGCACGACGAGCTCGGGGCGGAGCGTGGAGGAGGTGGCGGCCGATCCCGCGGCGTACTTCAGCGCCGAACAGCAGCGCGCGATGGAGCAGCTCGGGCACGCGAACATTCTCATCTCGGGCCAGACAGGCGTCGGCAAGAGCACACTGATCAACGCCGTCTTCAGGGTGCCGCTGGCGAAAGAGGGGACCGGAAAACCGGTCACTCGGCATGTGCAGAGGTACGAGGTAGCCGGGGTTCCAGTCACCATCTTCGATACGCCCGGAATCGAGCTGGGACAGGCGAAGCGCGACGTGATTCGCGAGTACCGCAGGACGATCTCCCAATCGCGCAAAGGCTCGCCCTCGGACGTGATCCACGTCGCGTGGTACTGCGTTGATGCGGGTCAGGCTCGAGTCCAGGACTATGACGTGGAGATCGTGCAGGCGCTGGCGGACGAGGTCCCCGTGATCCTCGTTCTGACGCAATGCATCGATGAGGAACGCGCAAACGCGCTGGAGCAGACGATCAAGGCAGAGCAGCTCGAGATCGATGGCGAGCCGGTGCGCACGCTCGCGCGTGAGCGCAAGATCGGCGGACAGACGCTTGCACCGCGAGGCCTGGAGGAACTTGTGCAGCGGACCAACGACATCCTCCCCGAGGCGGTGAGGCGGGCGTTTGCAAACGCCCAAGGGGTAGTGATCCAGCTGAAAGCCAACCAGGCGCGAGCGATCGTCGGTGCCTCAGCGGTGACTGCCGCCGGGATTGGCGCGGCGCCGATTCCAGTTCCCGATGCGGCGGTCCTGATGCCGGTTCAGCTGGGCATGCTCGCCAGCATCACGGCGGTCTTCGGTATCGACATGAGCAACGAGCGGGCGGTGAGCCTGATCCGCGGATTGGTGGGCCAAGGCGGCGTCACGGTAGTCGGCAGACAGATCGCCGCCAACTTGCTGAAAGTGATCCCCGGTGTCTCGGTGATCAACGCGGCCGTCGCCGGATCGCTGACAGCCGCGCTCGGCGAGGCCCACGTCCAGCTCTGCAGCGAGATACTGAAACGGCGAGCCGCGGGCAGACCGATGCCCGAGGGCGAGATGCTGCCCTTCCTTCTGGACGCTTATCAGAAAGCGTTCAGGCGTCGAGGCGCCGGGAAGCGCGAGACGACCGCTCCGTGAAGCGCGTGAAGTCGACCGGCGCCTCCTCGAGGTGCGGCCGCTCGTCTACAGAATCGCGAGGCGAGGATCACTCATCGCTTCCTCCAATAGCGTACATTTGTACGTGATGACACACAGAGCAGTGCAGCACTTCGGGACTCGCGCGGCGGTCTACGAGCAGGAGCGCAGGCGGGTCGTGCCCGGTTACGACGCTTTCTACGGCACGGCGGTCGCGGCGCTGGCGCTGGCGGGGCGCGAGCTCCGGCGGGTGCTAGATCTCGGCGCCGGCACCGGGCTGCTGGCCCGCCGGATCGCAGAGGCTTATCCGAGCGCCGAGCTGACGCTGCTGGACGGCGCGCCGGCGATGCTCGACCGCGCCCGGGAGACGTTCGGCGACCGTGCCGAGTACGTCGTTGCCGATTTCGCCGAACCGCTGCCCGGGGGACCATGGGACGCGATCGTCAGCGCGCTGGCGATCCACCACCTGCCCGACGCGGATAAGAGAATTCTGTTCGAACGCGTTCACTGCGCCCTTCCCGCCGGGGGGATCTTCGTCGACGCCGAGCAGGTGGCCGGGCCCAGCGCCCTGTTCGACGACGCCTACCACCGCTGGCATGAGAGGCGGGCGAAAGAGCTCGGCAGCAGCGACGCCGAGTGGCAGGGCGCGGTTGAGAGCATGCGTCACGACCACTGCGCCTCGGTCGAGCGCCAGCTGGCGTGGCTGCGGGAGGCCGGCTTCACCGACGCCGACTGCCTCTGGAAGGACCACCGACTCGCCGTTCTCGCCGCGCGGCGCGCGGGGTGACCTCACGCTCGTCGTTACGTACGGTTTCCCGGGCTCAGTTCGGCATGCGCGGCGCATAGTCACGCCTGCGCCTCCGCCGCACGCGACGCTGGACGCGATCGACGAGCAAGCTCAGCGCACACAGCAAGACCACGAGGATCGCGACGATCGCGGTGATCGCGAGCCCGGGCGAGAGGATCAGCACGATCAGGGCGACGCTCGCGGCCAGCCCGGCATCGACGATCAGCAGTTTGGCTCTCACAATGGAAGCCTTCGATACACCGGCCGTGGTAGGTGCCGGAGCGCCATGAACAGATACCGCAGACCGGCAGGCACCCAGATCGTGTGAGCACGGCCGTGGAGCGCGGCGACGGTTGCCTGTGCAACCTGCTCGGGGGTGCTCGCAAACGGTGTCGGTGACATGCCCGATGTCATCCGCGATTTGACGAAGCCGGGACGGACCACCAGCACACGAACGCCGCTGCTTGCGGCTGCATCGGCGAGGCCCTGCGCGAGCGCATCGAGACCGGCCTTTGCGGCGCCGTAGATCGCATTGCCGGCGCGAGGCCGCTCGGCCGCAACGCTCGAGAGCACGATCAAAGTGCCATTGCCTTGATCGCGGAGTCTTCGCAGCGAGTGCCACAACAGACAGCCGCTGACTAGGAAAGTCACTTCGATTACCTGCTTGACGGTCTCTGGGTCAGCGTCCAGCGCGTTCTGCGCGCCGAGGAGTCCGGTCGCAAGGACCACCACGTCGAAGCCACCGGCGCTGTCGAACGCGCTGCTGACGGCCCCTTGCTGGGAGCTGAGATCAATGCCGTCGATCACGCCAGTCTCGACGGTCGCGGATCCCGCTCGCTCGAGGGTAGCCGCTGCGAGCCGCAGGCGCGCTCGGTCACGTCCGAGAAGATGAACCCGCAGCGGCCGCTCGACCGCCATCCGGCTGACGATTGCGAGTCCGATCTCAGAGGTTCCTCCGATCAGCAGCACGCGCTCAAGGCTCGCCGCGGTCACCGGAGCACCCGTTCGCAAAGCCCAGTCCGGATCGCCAGGTCCGATTGCCATAAGTGCTCGGGATCGGCCCGGTCACGCGCGCTGCGCCACTCGCTCAGGCGCGGATACATCGCCGGTAGCAGTTCGGGGCACAGGCGCGCATCTTTTGTCAGATACACCCTGCCGCCGGCCTCCGCCACGATCCGGTCGCAGCGAGCAAGCGCCGGCTCGAGCGCGGCCGCCGCACGCGGCAGATCGAGCGCGAGCGTCCAGCCCTCGATCGGGAATGACATCGGGGCGCGATTGGCGGCGCCGAGATCCTTGAGGACCGCGAGAAAGCACGGCACGCCGGCGCTGCGGAGCGTTACGAGCACGTCCTCGAGAACCCGCTCGCGACCAAGCGGCACTGCCAGCTGGTACTGGACGAACCCCGCCTGGCCGTACAGTCGCGGCCATTTAGCCACCGCGTCCAGCGGGAACATGTGCTGCCCAAACCCCTCTTCGCGGCCGTGCTCGCGGCGCGGCGAGCGGCGAAACCGCAGCTCGTTGGCCGCGCGGACGGTACTCGCGCGGAGCAGGGCACTTGGCCACCATCGCGGGATTTCAAGCCGCGGTGCCACTCCAGGCGAGCCATCCCGAGCCGATGAATCGGGCGGACCGCTCGAATGCTCTGCCCGGGTTACCACGCCGCGGACCAGCTGGGAGCTCAGTAGATCCAGCCACGCAACTCGATAAGGCCCGCCCGGCGCCATCAGCGCGCGCAGCGCCTCGTCCAGCCCGTTCACGCGTTCGCTGTCGACTGACAACAGGGCCGAGTCAACTCGCCGCAGCGCGATCCGGGCCCATACCACCAGCCCGGTGAGCCCCATGCCTCCGAGCGTCGCTTCGAACAGGCCTCCGCTCGACCTCGGCTCGAGCTCGAGCAACTCGCCGCCGCTGGTGAGCAATCCGAGCGCTTGGACGTGGTTGCCGAAGGTTCCAGCTCCGCGGTGATTCTTGCCGTGGATATCGCTCGCGATCGCTCCCCCGACGGTGACATGCTGGGTTCCCGGCACGACCGGAAGGATCCATCCATTGGGCACGAGCGCGCGCAGCAGCAAGCCGATTGTGACGCCCGCTTGAGCGGTAACGGTCCCATTGATGGGATCGAGCTCGAGATGTTGCAGCCGGCTGGTCTGAAGAACCCAGCCGCCACTGAGCTGTGCCGCGTCGCCGTAGCTGCGTCCCAGTCCCCTCGAAATCGCTCCCCGGTCGCGGACCAGATCGAGCATGCCGGCGAGGGCATCGACGCCTACGGGCTGCGCCAGCCAGACCGGCACGCGACCACCGCCACCCCACCCCGAGACCAGCGCCCGAGGCGCGGGCCTCGGCGGCGCCGGGCTATCAACCGGCCGCATGGACACTGAAGGCGAACGACACCAGCCAGAACATGGCTGCGCCCATCAGCCACCGGTCGCCCAGCAGCAGATCCTCTGGGGCCTCGCCGTCGCCAGCCTGGAGACGGAGCGCGTAGCGGAACAAGCAAGCAGCAAACGGCACGATCGACAGCGCACGCCAGGGCACTCCGGATACGTCCGCGAGCTGGAATGCCCATACGCAATAAGCACACAGCGCGCCGCCGCCGCTACCGATCAGGATCAGCTTCAGCCGCCTCGCGCCATACCGCTCGAGGACCTGCCGGGGCCGCCGCCCGCTGATCTGAGCGCGCTCGCGCTCGGCATACCGTTTCCCCGCGGCGACGAACAAAGCCGAGCAAGTTACCACGAGCACGAACCAGCGCGAGAGTGTCACCGGTGCCGCGACCCCTCCCGCGAGCGCCCGCAACACGAAGCCGCCGGCGACCGCGATCACATCAAGCAGCAAGACGCGCCGCCAGAGCATCGTGTAGCTGACTGAAACCGCTACGTAGCCTGCTCCTACAACCGCCAGCAGCGGCCGCACGAGCAGGCACAGGAGCAGCCCGATCGATATCAGCAAGACCGCGAACAGGTTCGCAGCACGCGGGTCGAGCTGCCCCGCAGCGACCGGCCGCAGTCGCTTGCGCGGGTGACGCCGGTCCTCCTCCGCATCGTGGACGTCGTTGATCGCGTAGATCCCGGAGGCGAGGAGGCAGAAAGCAACGAATGCAACCCCCACCCGATCCGGCACGTCGTCGCGTCCCAGTGCACCGGCAGCCCCGGCCGCCGCGACCACCAGCATGTTCTTGATCCACTGCCTCGGGCGCAGCGTGGTTATGTACGCGCGAACAGGCAGCGGGCTTGGGACGCCCGAACGAAGCCACGCACCTCCACCCAGAGATGGCATCGCGGCGAACATATGAGCACAAGCTCAACCGAACGTGTGTGATTGATGAGCAGGCTCTCAAGTTCCGTTTAGCCTTGGCTGTAAGGGCTCCTGCAAGGTAAACCCAGATGGTGGACGCGACCAGAGCAGAGAGATCGGCCCGGACACCGATGCCGACTCGCGAACAACGACCAAATGCCACCGGCTGGCGTCGCGCGCGGCGAATCGCCTTGCTGGCGGCAGCGATATGCCTGGTGCCGGTGCTCGTCTCCTACGCGAAGATGGTTACGACGCGATCGGACTCGAGCTTGGGAATCCGGACGGTCGAATGGTTGCGCGACAACGGCGCCAGGGCGCTGGTAAACAAGATCGAAAACCTCTACTACACGCTCAATGCCCCCGCCAAGGGCGGCCCCGCATTGCACGTGCTTCCGCACCTGGCCGGGGTGACTGCAGCAGGCACTCGCTCGCCCCGCGCTCACCATTATCGTCCCCGTCGGATTCCGGCTGTGATCCATCCGGCGCTGCGAGGGGAAGGCGTGTGGCGGGCCACCTTCAGCGGCGGCGGGTCGCGTCCGCCGGTGTTGATCACGAGCTTTCGGCCCGATCCGGAATATCCGCAGCTGGTCGCGGGCGTAGCCTGGATCGACCACACGCGCACCTCCGTCTCGCTCTACCCCGGACTCTCTGAACCAAGCGTCTCGCTCCCCTCGCGGGGGCCCGAGGAGGTGCCACCGAAACTACGATCGCGGCTGGTGGCAACGTTCAACAGTGGCTTCAAGCTGAGCGACTCGGGCGGCGGATTCGCGATCGGCGGGAACACCTACGCTCCGCTCATCAACGGCTTGGCGACGATCGTCCGCTACCGCGACGGCAAGGTGGATGTGGTCTCCTGGAACAGTGGAGCGCGCGCGCCGGCGGATGTCGTGTTCGCCCGTCAGAACCTGCCTCTGATCGTCGATCATCGGCGCCTGAACCCAAACCTCTCCGATGGACCGGAGTGGGGTGCAACGCTCGGCAACGCGATCCTCGTGTGGCGGTCTGCTATGGGCGTCGATCGCAGGGGAAACCTGATCTATGCCGCCGCCGACGATCAAACCGTTGGCTCGCTGGCCGCGATCATGCTGCGGGCCGGAGCGGTGCGCGCGATGGAGCTCGACATCAACGCCTACTGGACCAGCTTCATCACCTACCACGGTCCGGGCGCCAGCCACCCAGCGAATCTGCTGCCGGATATGGACCGCTCTCCGCTGCGCTACTTGACTCCCGACGACCGCGACTTCTTTGCGGTCTACCTGCGCTGAGCAGAGATGGGCTTCGGCGCCAGCTCGCCGACGGCCGCTTCGCTGCCGTCCCGAGAGAGGCCGCCGGCGACGACGAGCACGTGATCCAGGGTCACCGCCGCGACGTCGGATAGCGGCTGCGGGAGCCGACCCGCGGGCCTGACCGAACCGGTTCGGGGGTCGATCGACCAGATCTCCGCGGACTGTGAAGTCAAGTCGTCGCCCCGACCACCCACGAGGTAGACGTATGAGCCGAGCGTCGCCGCGGCGGCATGTGTGATCGGACGCGGCAGGTGGCCGATCGTCTGGAGCTTCCCGGTGGCGGGGTCGAAACGGTAGACGGCGTCGCTGGCGCCGTTTGGCGTTGAGCCTCCAATGATCAGTATCTGCCCGTTGACGTAACTGGTCGCGGCGTACCGCAGGCCGACCGGCAGATGCGCGATCACCCGCGCGCCCGCGCCTGGGCGCCAGGAGATGATCGTGTCAAGCCAGTTAGTCCCGTCGTATCCGCCGACGATGTAGGCGCTGCCATTCCCGGCCGTGACCGCCACGTCTGATTGAGACCGGGGAAGGCTGCCAACGCTGCCGACGCTGCCGTCCGCCGGGTTGAAGGAGATGATGTGATCCAGCTCTGAAAATGAACCTCCGCCGAACACGTACACCGTGTGACCGAGCAGCGCGCCCTGCGCGTCGTGCTGAGCCAACGGAAGCGCCGCGGTGTGGAGGACGCTGTGCAGATCAGCCAGCTCGATGCCGTCGGTTGAGGAGCCGGCGCCGTCCAGCCCTCCGAGCAGGACGAAGCGTCCGCCGCCCAAGCTGGCAAACGCCGGATCGCGGACCGGCGAGGGCAGCAGATAGAGCGTGCGATAGGTGAGTCCGGGCGCTCGCTGGGAAAGCGATCGCCTGTTACCGGTTGCCACCGTCGCGTGGGTGTCGCTCGAGCGGGAGCCGGCGCCGCCGCAGGCTGCGCTGGTCAAGCCGAGACCGGCGGCGGCCGCCAACGCCGTAGCTGCGCGGATCAAACGAGGAGCGCGGATCTGCTCGAGGCTAACCGGCGCGAATGCCGCCGACATGCGGCGGCGCCATCTCTGTGGGGATTCTCATCGCGGCACCCGCTAGCGTCCCGCGCGCGGGGCCGCCTCTTGGCGCGCTCAGCGTAGATAGACCGCTAAGAAGTCGCGGTCGTCAGGTGAGAGGTAACGATCGGGGCCGCGTGTCATCGAAGGAAGCAGACTCGTCGGAGCGCCCGCGTTCGGTTGACCGTAGGTGATGAACGTGACCCAGTAAGAGTTGATGTCGAGCTCCATCGCACGAATGGCCCCGGCACGCATCAAAATCTGTGCGAGTGACCCGACGGTCTGGTCCGGAGCAGCCGCGTAGATCAGGTTCCCGTTCCTGTCGAGACCCAGCCCGGAGCGCCAGACGCGGACCGCGTTCCCGAGCGTCAGTCCCCACTGCGGTCCGTCGCTCAGGTTCGAGCTGGGCTGGCCGCGGTCAATAATCAGAGGCAAGTTCTGGCGGGCGAATGCGATCCCTGCCGGTGCTTGCGGATCACCTGCCCACGCCTCCACATCGACGCGGCCGTCAGCGTAGCCGATCAGCGTTGCAAGCCCGCGCTTCATCGGCGCATAGGTGTGTCCGGCGAGCGCAAATCCGCCGCCCGAATCGGCGAGTTTGAAGGCGCTGTTGAAGGTCGCAAGCAGGCGCGATCGAGACGCAGCCGGCACCTCCATCGGCCCGCGGGAGGGCAGCGATACCGCAGGCTCCAGGCGGCCCGGGTAGTAGACGAAGCTCGTACGCGCCAGATCGACCCAAGCGACCCCCGCAACCATCCGCGGGTAGTTCGGGTCGCTGCGAAACTGGGTGATCTGAATTGGCGGGCTGGCGCCGCTCCAGGTCTCGCTTGGCACCCAGATACCCTCCCCCGGGAGCGCCGGTGCGATCAGAGAACCGAGGTTGCGCGGGTGGACGACCGACGGGGCGCCGGGTTTGAATGGCAACCTCCGCAGCGCCGCTCCCCCGGTCGTGGGGGCGTTCAAGGAGTAGTAGATGTCCTCTACCTGGGAAGCGATTCGCGCCGCGCCATGGTCTCGCAGCCACTCGAACGAATTGATCATGAAGCTCGAGTTCGACGGGCTCGAAATCATCGCCAGGTAGGAGGACGCGATCGGGAACAGACACAAGCAGAGAGCGATCACGGCGACTCTCCTGGCTCTCCGCCACGGGCACAGCCGCGCGGGGAGCGGTCGACGCGCCGGGCGGCGCAACTGCGTTGTGTCGGCGGAAGTAAGCATCCACACGTCTTCACTGCACGGTCGACAAGCGTTCGGGCGCGGCAGCGGTCCTCCTGCCTTGCGGGAATCGACTGAGAGGATTCTCATCCTCCAGATCGCAGGCGATGCCCGCGGGACAGAGAAGACCGAAGGAGCGTGAGTCCGGCAGCCACACGTCACTCGAACGCAACCGGCCTGGCACGGCCGCGGCCTGCCCGCGCCGCGTTCACGCCATCGGTCCGCGCCGCCCGCCTCGAGCGCCGGCGGCGCGAGCAGCACTTGCGGCGCCGGCGACGCGACCTGCTGGAAGACGTCGGGATCGCAATCGCGCTGACGATCATCGCGCTCGTGTGGACCGCCGGGCTCGGGGTGCTCGCGCTGATCGAGATCCCAGTGGCAGCACTTGTAACCGGTTCGTTCGCGGTCGAGCGCCGGTTGCTCCGGCGGCGCTCACCGGACGTCTAGTGTCCCGAGTCAGGACGCAGGAGGCAGCCGGACGTCGAGGGACACTAGGGCGATCGGGTGCCGACGCAAGCAGTGACCGCCAGCTGCCGGCGGCGGTGCGAGTTCGATTCAAACGCGCGCTGCCCGCTTGATCGCGCGGTAGACGAACTCATCCGTCTGCGCGGACTCACGGGCGGAGACGACGCGGTCGTGATGCGGTGAGAATTTGCACACCGGATCCGTCGCCGCGGCGTCGCCGGTCAGCCGCAGCGCCTGGCAGCGGCAGCCGCCGAAGTCCACCTCCTGATGGCCGAGCGGACAGCTCCGGCAGGGCTCCTGCATCCACTCGGTTCCCCGGAAGCGGGTGAACGCGTCGGATTCGGTCCAGATCCATTCGAGCGGATGGTCGCGGACGTTGGCCAACTCGAGGCCCGGGATCGTCGACGCCGCCTGGCATGGCAACACGTCGCCGTTGGGGGCGATGACCATCGCCGTCCGTCCCCAGCCTCCCATGCACGGCTTCGGCAGCTCCTCGTAGTAGTCGGGGAGGACCCAGAGGACGTCGACCTTCGCGCCGACCCGGGCACGGAAGCGCTGGACCGCTTCCTCCCCACGTCGCAGCTGCTCCCAGGTGGGTAGCAGGGCCTCCTGGTTGACCACTGCCCACCCGTAGTACTGGGTATTAGCGAGCTCGAGCCGCTGCGCTCCGAGCTCGAGCGCGAGCTCCAGCACCTCGTCGATTCGATCGAGGTTCTGCCGGTGCAGCACGCAGTTGATCGTCAACGGGAAGTCGAGCTCCTTGACCAGGCGGGCGGCGGCGATCTTCTTCTCGAACGACCTGTTGCCGGCGATGTGATCGTTCTCCTCCTGGTCCGGGCTCTGAATCGAGATTTGCACGTGGTCGAGCCCGGCGGCCTTCAGCGCCTGCGCGCGCTCGCGCGTGAACAGCGTCCCGGCGGTGATCAGCGACGAGTACAGACCGGCGTCACGCGAGGCGGCGCATAGCTCGACGAGATCACCGCGCAGCATCGGCTCGCCGCCGGTGAGCGCAAGCTGCAGGACGCCGAGCCGCCGCGCCTGCTGGAAGGTGGCGACCCAGTGCTCGGTGCCGAGCTCCCTGCGGTACTTCGGGTCGCCGATCTGGAGCGGGTTCGAGCAGTACGGGCAGTGCAGCGGGCACTGGTAGGAAAGCTCCGCGATCAGGGTGAACGGCCTAGGAACCTGCATCGACCACGAGTCCTCGTTGATGCATACCGTCGAGCAGCTCGCGAACGTCGCCGCCCAGATCGGCGCCGTCGTATCGCGCGGAGAGGGCGCCGACGATCTCCTCGAGCGACCGGCTGCCGTCACACAGCTCGAGCACCTCGGACGCGGTGGGATTCAGCCGTACGACACCCTCGGGAATCAGCAGCAAGTGCTCCTCGCGGACCTCGTCGTAACTGAGCCTAGCGCCGGTGACGAGACGGGGATGAGTCATCGCTCGGGCACCGGCGGTTGAGTATCACCGCGCTCGATCGCATCGAGCTGGACCCACAGCATCTCGGTCTTGAAGCGAAGCGCCGCGACGGCGGCGGCCTGCTGCTCGCGCGTCATGCAGCGCTCGGCAACGAGCTCGAGCGCGTACTGCGCATCGCGAGGGGCCTGCACCAGGCGGGTGCGGAAGTACTCGAGGCCCGCGGGATCGATCCAGGCGTAGTGGCGCTCGAGTGCCTCGAGCCGCACGCGGATCGCGGAGGGCCCGAACAGCTCGGTCAGCGATGACGCGACCGCCTCGATCCAGGGCCTCTGGCGGGCGAAGTTCACGTAGGCGTCGACGGCGTAGCGCACCGCCGGCAGAACGCGCTGCTCCGAGAGCAGCTCGGCCCGTGAGGTCCCGAGCGCCTCGCCGAGGCGCAGCCACGACTCGATGCCGCCCGTTCCTTCATTCGTGCCGTCGTGGTCGATGATCCGCTGGATCCACTCGCGGCGAACTTCGACTTCGGGGCAGTTCGCCAGGATCGCGGCGTCTTTCAAGGGAATGCACTTCTGGTAATAGAAGCGGTTGCTCACCCACCGCTGCAGCTCCTCGCTAGTGAGCTCACCCGCGTCCATCCGCCTGTGGAAGGGGTGAAGATTGTGATAGCGAGTTCCCTGTGCTCGCAGCTGGGCGATGAACTCCTCGCGCGGGGACGGCGGCCGCTCGCTGTCGGCTCTCGTCGCGGTGTCGGTCATGACTGCGTCGCGGTGTCGGTCATAGCTCGATCTCGAGACCATCGTAGGCAACTTCCACGCCCGCGCGGAGGACCGCCTCGCGCTCGGGCGAATCCTCGAGCAGAATCGGGTTGGTGTTGTTGATGTGGACGAGCGCCTTGCGCGGGCGCTCCAGCTCCGCGAGCGACGCCAGGGTCCCGCCGGGGCCGGAGAGGGGCACGTGTCCCATGTCTCGCGCGGTGCGCTCCGAGATGCCCAACCGGGGGAGCTCGTCGTTGGTCCAGAAGGTTCCGTCGACGAGCACCAGATCGCTGCTCGCGAGGCGCCTGCGCACCGGTTCGTCGAGTCGGGCAAGACCGGGGACGTAGGTAAGGACGCCGCCGGTCGCGCGATCGCCGAAGACCAAGCCGCTTGCCTCGAGCTCCTCGTCCGCTTCGACGTACCGCGGCGCATCGCCGCCGACGCCGAACGACTCGACGCTCAGGCTCGAACCGGTGAGGCCGATCGCCTGCTCCGGCACCAGCGTCTGCCAGTCGGCCCCGCAGTAGCGCTCGAGTATCTCCAACACCGGATATCCGCGCCTGAGTGCGCGCTCGATGCTCCCATCTCCGTAGACGCGCACCGGCGTCGCCGACTCCCGCAGCAGCAACAGTCCGGCGGTGTGATCGATTTCAGCGTCGGTCAGGATCACGCCGGCGATCGGCGGTTCGCGGACGCCGCTGCGGTCCCCGGGCGCGAGCGCCTCCAGCTGCTGGCGCGCGTCCGGCGATGCATTGACCAGAAACCACGGCCCCTCGCCACCGCGGATCGCGATCGAGGACTGCGTACGCGGAAACGCTCGCCGGCCGACCCGGGCAGCCTCACAGGTTTCGCAGTGGCAATTCCACTGCGGAAACCCCCCACCGGCGGCCGAGCCTAGGATGCGAACGCGCACCTGGCGCAGGAAGCGGGACGCGGCCCCAGGTCAGCGCCGGGGGCCACGCCGGGCTTCGGACTCCTAACGGTGGTACAGGTAGGAGGTGACCTCGGAGCAGAGGTCGACGATCTCAAACTCGGGCTTGGTCCAGGTCATAGAACGCCTCCGGATTAGGGTGCAGGCCGTGCAAGCTTAGCGGCCGATCCGCTCGCCGTGTGCTGCCTGCAGCCCCGAGCGCGCCCGCAGAGCCGGGCCGGCCGAGGGTACGGCCACGCAGACCGGGTGCCTAGAGGCGTTACCCTGGCGCGAGTGACCGACGGAGGCCCCGATCCCCGAGATCTGGTCTCGACCACTCCGGGTCGGGTGGTGGACGCCTCGAAGCTCGACGTCGTCGCGGCCGAGCGAGCCGCGCTGGAGCTGCTGCGCGCGATCGGCGCCGACGTCGAGGATCCGGGCCTACTCGGGACGCCGCGGCGCGTCGCCGCATCGTTCGCCGAGCTGCTCACCCCAGCTGACTTCTATGCGACCACGTTTCCGAACGAGGGCTGCTACGACGAGCTCGTGCTGGTGCGCGACATCTCCTTCCAGACGCTGTGTATGCACCACCTGCTGCCGTTTCACGGCCAGGCGCACGTGGCGTATCTTCCCGGGGACAGGATCATCGGGATATCGAAGCTCGCGCGGGTTGTCGAGGCGTTTGCGCGTGATTTGCAGCTCCAGGAGCGCCTGACCGTGCAGATCGCCGACTGGCTCGAGCAGGAGCTTGCTCCGCGGGGCGTCGGCGTGGTGCTCAGCGCGGAGCACATGTGCATGACGATCCGCGGCGCCCGCACGCCCGGCGCTCGGACCGTGACCTCAGCGCTGCGCGGCTCGCTTCGCGATGACGCGCGCACGCGCCAGGAGCTCTTCAGCCTTGTCGTCGGCTGATGCGAATGACCGGGCGCCGCTGATCGAAACCGTGGTGACCACGACTGGCCGCGATGGCGCGGTCAACTGCGCCGCGATGGGCGTGCGCTTCGGGGAGGGCGGGCTCGTCTTCTGGCCCTTCAACGCGACCCGCACGCTGCGAAATCTGCGCTTTCGAGGCGAGGCGGTCGTGCATCTGACCGACGACGTGCTGTTGTTCGTGCAGGCTGCGCTCGGGCGGCCCCGCCCTGCGATGCGCGCCGCGAGCGTGATCGCAGGCTCGGTGATCGAGGAGGCCAGCTCGTGGCGGGAGGTCGTCGTTACCGAGATCACGCCGAGCGCCGACCAGCTGCCGCGCTCGCGGGTCCACGCGAGAATCGTCGCCGCCGGCAAGGGCAGCTCTCAGCCTCAGGGTCTGTGCCGGGCCCGGCACGCCGCGGTTGAAGCATCGATCTACGCCTCGAGGCTCAAGTGGCTCGGCGGGGAGCGTGTGTGGGCGGAGCTGGCTCGACTTCAGGAGTTGGTCGACAAGACCGCCGGAGATCGCGAGCGCGCGGCGATGGAGTACGTAAAAAGCTACGTCACCGAGCGAACATGAGCGAGATCGTGGTCACCGCGCCCGCGCGGCTGCATTTCGGAATGCTCGACCCGGCAGGCCTCGGCGCGCGTCGCTTCGGCGGCTTCGGCGTAGGCATCGAGTCACCGCGGGCGGTCGTCGGTGCGCGGATCGGAGGCGAGCCCTCGGACACGGTGGTCGCCTCGGGGCCGCAGGCGCGACGCGCGGAGCACTTCGCTCGCCGGGCGCGTTCGATGTTCGCGGTCAGCGGCGGGTTGGAGCTCAGCGTGTACGAGGCGATCCCGTCGCATGTGGGGCTGGGTTCCGGGACCAAGCTCGGCCTGGCGGTGGCGCGGGCGGTGGCCACGCTCGCGGGGATCGCCGCCAGCCCGGAGCAGCTCGCGGACGCCAGCGGGCGGGGAGCGCGCTCGAGCGTCGGCGCCTGGACATTCGGGGCGCCGGGGCTGGTTGTCGAGGCCGGTGTGCGCGACGGTGGCTCGATCAGCCCGCTGATCGCCCGCTACCCGATGCCGGAGCGGTGGCGCTGCGTGCTCGCGCTGCCGCAAGGCGTCGAAGGGCTCTCCGGCGACGCGGAGGAGCGGTTCTTCGGTGAGCTGAGCGAATCGGGCGGCGCCGAGCCGCGCGTCGCGCGGCTATTGTTGACCGGGCTGCTGCCCGGCGTGCTGAGCGCGGACATCGACGAGTTCGGCGACGCACTGACGAGGATCCAGCGCGAGGTCGGCTCGATTTTCGCCGCCCGGCAGGGTGGCGTGTTCCATCCCCGTGCGGCGCCGCTGGTCGAGGCGCTGCTGAAGCTGGGAGTCCGCGCGGTCGGCCAGAGCTCGTGGGGTCCCTCGGTCTATGGGATCGTCGATGGCCCCGAGCTCGCTGTGGACGTGGGAGAACGACTGCGAGCGGCGGTCGCCGCCGACACTCAGGTCAGCGTGGTCGACTTCGACCGCCGGGGCGCTTTGGTCGCGAGGGGCGGCTCGGGGCAAGCGGCGGCATGAGGTTGCTGGTCAGCGTCGTCTCAGCGGAGGAGGCGCGCCGCGCGCTCGCCGGGGGAGCGGACATCATCGATGTCAAGGACCCCCGCGAAGGAGCGCTCGGTGCCCCTTCGCTGCGGGTGCTCTCCGAGGTGGTGCGGGTCGTCGACGGGGCCGTGCCGGTGAGCGTGGCGCTGGGCGACCTGCCCAACCTCCCGCACACCGCGGCGCTGGCCGCACGCGGAGCGGCACTCACCGGCGCCGCGTATGTCAAGGTAGGGCTGCGGGGAGCGCGCGAGCTCGACGAGGCGGTCGCGCTGATGAGCGCCGTGGCGGACGCGGTCGGACCGGGAGCGGAGGCGATCGCAGCCGCCTACGCGGATGCGCAGGCGCTTGCTTCACCGGCATTCGCGCCCGCCCAGCTGCCCGCGCTGGTGAAGCGGACTGGCATCTCGGGCGCGCTCGTCGACACGTTCGTCAAAGACGGCCGCGGCCTGTACGCCTGGCTGTCGGAGTCGGAGGTATCCGAGCTGATCGCAGGCACCCGCGCCGCCGGGGGAAGCTTCGGCGTCGCCGGGCAGCTGGCTCGAGGTCAGCTGCGCCGTGTGGAGGCGGATGTCGTCGGCGTCCGCTCGGCGGTTTGCCGGGCCGGCATCCGCACGGGCGAGCTCGACCGCGAGCTGGTATCGGCAGCGGCTCGCGAGCTTCACGCCGCCGCCGGGGTGATCAATTCGAGCTGATCCGGGTCCCACCTGGGCTGATCCGGGTCCCACCCGAGCAGCCCGGTGCCCGTACCACGGCGCTCACGCCGGTGCAACGCACGGCTTCGGCGAGGTAGCCGTCGACCGCCGCTGCGCCCCCGCCGGCCTGCAGCTCCGCCAGCTCGGCGGATGTCAACGCCGGCAGTGGCGGGTCATCTGAAGGCCAGCGGGCCAGCACGCCCGCCACCGGCTTGAGCAGCACCGCCTCCTGAGCCCCGATCGCGGCGGCTGCCAGCACCGCCAGAGAATCGCTGCTCACCGCCCATGACACCGGCACCTCGGGCCGGTCCGCGAACGCGCTCGCCGCCCCCAGGATCGACAGGCCCCGCGGTGGCAGGAGCTCTCCCAGCCGCTCCGCGGCCGGCAGCAGCGTCGCCAGCAGCACGCCGAACTGGTCCATCGCGCCCAGCGCCAGCGTGTGCGCGACCTCGTCGGAGAGGCCCACCTGCGCGTCGAGCGCGCGGACCGCATCGGCGAACGGGCCGCCCCCCGGCACGACGAGCACTGGCCGGTGGCTCGCCAGCTCGGTGGCTTCCGCGCAAGCCCGCCGCAGTCCCTCGAGCCCCTCGACCGCGAGCAGCCCGCCGCCGATCTTGACGACCAGGGGTGCCACCTATCCGCGGCCCAGGAGCGAGAGCGCGACCGCGGCGGCGACCTCTCCCCCGCGGCCATCGAGCGAGGAGGGCGAGCGTGGCGGCGGGAGCAGCGACAAGGCGCAGCGCTCCACGGCCGCGCGGGCCAGAAACGCCCCGACGCCGACCGCGATCACCCCGGTGCGGGCGGGCACCCGCGCTGCGACGCGCGCGAGGGCAACCGCGATCGCCGAGACCTGCGCCTCCTCGACCGCCGCGGCGATCGCGTCCAGGTCGCGAGCGGCGAGCTGCTCGGGGTCGGCACAGACAACCCGGGCCAGCCGCGAGCGCACCTCCGGCAGGGAGGTGCCGCGATCGTCCGGGAACGAGCAGGTGCACTGCGCCGGGGTGAGATTGCCGCGCAGCAGGTGTGCATCGGCGCTGATCGCAAACAGCTCGGAGGAGACAGGGCACGGCTCGCCGCCGATCGGCACGTGCGAGAGCGCCGCTGCGAGGTTGGTCCGCAGGGCGCCGGTGTAGACGAGCTCGCCCGCGCGCAGACGTTCGAGATCGGTACGCCCGCGGGCGGCGACCTGACCATCGACGATCGGGATCAGATCGGTCGTCGTGCCCCCGCAGTCGAGCAGGATCGCGTCCGGCAGCGAGCACGCCACCAGCAGCGCGGTCGCCATCCAATTGCCGGCCGCGCACGCGAGCGGCACGTTCACGGCGTCACCGAGCTCGACCAGCTCACCGGCGGTGGTCATGACCCGCAGGCGGCGTCCAGGCAGTGCCCGGCGCGCGGCGGCGAGCACGTACAGCACTCCCTCGCGCTTGCTGGCGAACACGTCGCACAGCTCGGCGGTGGTCGTCAGCGCGACCGGGGCTCGTCCGGCTCCCAGGCGCGAGACGACCGCCGCGATCGCAGCGGCTAGTCCCTCTGGCTCGCGCCACACCTCGAACGGCTCCGAGACGGTCGTGATCCGGTCCTCGCCGTCCACCACCGCCGCCTTGGTGTTGGCGCCGCCGATGTCGAGTCCGATCACCGGAACCATCCCGGCATCATGACGCGGACACTTCGAAGGGAGCTTTCTTCGCGGTCTTTGCCGGGCCCCGGGTCGCTCCGAAGCGAACTTTCGCGATTCATGTCCACCCCTCGGACAAGAAATGCGAAAGTTCGCGCGCTCGACCATGCGGATCGTCCCGGTACTCGATCTCAAGGGCGGCATCGTGGTGCACGCCCGCCGCGGCCAGCGCGAGCGTTACGCGCCGCTGCGCAGCCCGCTGGTCGATGGCTGCGAACCGGTTGCGGTGGCCCGGGTCCTGTGCGCCCGCTGCCGGACACGCGATCTGTACGTCGCCGACCTCGATGCGCTCGCCGGCGCGCCCCTCGACGAGGCGACGCTCGCTGCGCTGGCGGCGGTGGCACGGCCATGGGTCGACGCCGGCGCGACCAGCCCCGAGCGCGCGGCCGCGCTGAACCGCGCCGGCGCGGCCCGCAACGTGATCGGCACCGAGTCGCTCGCGCCAGAAGGCTCGCTCCAGCGATCCGCGCCCGGCCCCCACCGATCCGGGCCCGGCCTCGAGCGATCCACGCCCGATCCGGTGCCGCCGCCGGTGCTCAGCGTCGACCTGCACGGCGGGCGGCTCATCTCCCCGCGTCCGGAGCTGGACGGCCGCGAACCGGCCGCGGTCGCGCCGCTGGCGCGCGCGCTCGGAGTCCGTGAGCTGCTGGTGATCGATCTCGCCCGCGTGGGCAGTGGCACAGGGCCCCCGCTCGACGCGGTGTCTGAGCTCACGCGGGCCCTGCCGGGGCTCGCGATCTATGCCGGCGGCGGCATCCGCGACGACCGCGACCTGCTCGCGCTCGAGTCGGCCGGAGCCGCCGGTGCGCTCGTCGCGACCGCTCTGCACGAAGGCCGAATCACCCCCTGAGCAGGCCCTCGCGACTCATGAAGGGTCAACCCCGACCAGCGCCTCGCAGCTCAACCCCGACCAGCGCCTTGCAACTCACGAAGGCTCCACCCCGACCAGCGCCTCGCAGGTCTCGATCACGCGCTCGGTCAGGTCCTGATCGCAAATCGACTGGAGGGCTTGCCAGCCGGGGATGCCGTTGACCTCGAGCACGAAGACTTCTCCCTCCGGGCCGGCGAGCAGGTCGACGCCCGCAATGTCGGCCTCGACCGCGGCGGCCGCCGCGAGCGCCAGGCGCCGCTCGGCCTCGCTCAGCGCCACCACGCGGGGGCGAGCGCCGCGCGCGATGTTGGCGCGCCACGAATCGCTGACACGCTCCATCGCGGCGGCGACCTGGTTCCCGATCACCAGCGCCCGCAGGTCGCGGCGGCCGGCGGGAGCGACCGTCTGCTGCACGTAGTAGACGGTGCGCTCGAGCTCCAGCGCGCGGAACACCCTGTGTGCCACGTCGCGATCTTCGATCCGCACGATCCCGTTCCCCATCGCCCCGAACAACGGCTTGACGACGACGTCGCCACCCAGTCGCTCGAACGCCTGCATGGCTGCCTCGTAGCGCTCACAGACGATCGTCCGCGGCGTCGGGAGCCCGGCGCGAGCGAGCAGCGCTCCGGCCCACGATTTGTCGACGGTGCGCTCGATCGCGCGCGGGCTGTTGACGCAGCGGACGCCCTGCGCGGCGAGAACGTGCAGCGCGTCGACGCGGAAGATCACCTGCTCGAGGGAGCCGCGCGGGAGTCCCCGGATGATCAGCAGATCGAGGGCGCTCAGCGCGGCGCCCTCGGGCCCGAGCACGCGCACCGATCCGCGCTCGTCGACCTCCGACTCGAGCCGCGTGGCGGGGATCGCGAGTACCTCGTGGCCATGGGCGCTCAATCCGGTGAGCAGCCGGCGGGCGTGCCAGGAACCAGACGCGCCGAGCACGCCGACGCACAGCCGCCGGGTCACCGGCGCACCTAGGCGAAGGAGCGCTCGAGCACCTCGGGTGCCAGACCGCCGCCGTGCTGCGAGCGCCCCGTGTCGGTGCTCGTCAGCGTGACCGCGGCCGGGCTGAACAGCATCGGGTCGATCTCGTAGAAGTTCCAATCGGCGGCGGCGAGCAGCTCCCCGAACGGAGTGCCGAACGCCTCCGAGGCCGAAGATGGCAAGCGTTGGGCGAGGTCGGAGAGCTGTTCATCATCGGCCTCGATCCACAGGTGCACGGTGCCGCCGTAGAGGACCGCGTCGTTGGTCCGTCCGATCGCGGTTGGGTCGTCCTTGGCCACCGGGGCGACCGGGCAACAACCCCAGCCGCTCCGGACCCGGGCGGGATCGACCTCCAGCTCGTGAAGCTTGTGCAGCGCGGTCTCGACCACGCGGGCCGAGACCTGCACCGACCCGCACACCGAGGCGGTGGGGGCGATCAGGAAGGTGATCTCCGAGGCGGCCAAACCGCAGCGCTCCGCCACCTTCGCGACGATCTCCGCCGGCGGCTCCTGTCGGGTCTCCAGGCACAGGACCGCGCGGCCGGCCTGCTCGCGCCAGGCGAGCTCATCGAACAGGTCCTCGGCGCGCGCCAAGGCGCGCCCCGGGCCGCTGGCCAGCGCGAAGAAGTCCTCGTGCTCGAGCTTCCACCCCGCGTACTGCGCGGCAAGACAAGCCGCTGCCGGTTCATCGACGGCGACACCGACCCCGGGCCAGGTGTGCTCGCCGACGGTCACCGCCAGCGGGTCGATCCTTCCCAACCCGCCCATGCAGGCAGCGGCGAAGCCCAGTCCAGCCTGGATCCCGCCGCGCGCCCGGGCGCCGCAATCGACCAGGCGTGCGCCCGATTCAAGCGTCCGGACCTCGATCCCCAATGCCTCGGCGTCCCCGGCCAGCGCGTCCACAAGCGCCGCGGCGCGTTCGTTCATCGACAGGCTCACGGCCCCTCCTCTTCGTAGATCAGGATCTCGCCCCGGCCGAGCCCGGTCCGATCGCCGGACCATCTCGCCCAGGCGCCGCTCAGCAGCGCGTCGTCGACGGCGAGGCCGAGCTGCCTGACTCGGCGCAGCTGCAACCTGAGAGCAGGCGGCTGAAAGCGTGCGGCGAACGCATAGCCAGGCAGCGGCGCAAGCGCCGAAGCCGAGACCAGGCTTCCCCGCTTGTTGCCGAGCCCGGCCTCCGGGCCGATCCCGCGTAGCGCGATCACGGTGCCGGCCAGCATCCGCAGTCCGGCACCGCTCCCGAGCTTGCCGCCAACCGCGACCAGGCCTCGTCGCATGCCGGCGCCGGCTTCCTCGCCGGCGTTTCCCGAAACAACGATCTCGCCGCCCGTCATGCCCACCCGGGCGCCCGGATAGGCGCCGCCGAGCCGGGCGCCCGCGTCGCCCGAGACCCGCAGCAGGCCGCCGCCGAGCTCAGCGCCCGCCCAGGCGCCGGCGTCTCCGCGCACCACGACCTCGCCGCCGCGCATGCCGGCGCACAGATGGTCGCCACAGGATCCCTCCACCAGCAACCGGCCGCCGTCCATGCCAGCGCCGATCCCGTCCACCCGCCGCAGGTCGCCGGCGAGCACCAGCTCTTCCTCACCGACCCCGGAGACCTCGAACAGCTCGCCGACGGCGAGCGTCTGGCGCGCGCAGCGCACGCTCAGCGCGGCGACCTCGTCGGCGCTGAGCCCCTGCAGCCGCGCCGGTATCAGCGCGCCCGCCGCCATCCGCGCCGGCGGCTGCGCGCGAAGCGTGAGCGTCAGCGTCATGGCGGCTCGCGCAGTTCCGAGAGGGGGAAGTGAAACTGGCCGAGCTTGCCGCCGAAGTTGGCCGCCGTGATGTGCGCCGCGCCGGCAGCCGCCGCGGCGTGCAGCCCGCGGCGCATCGCCTCCCGCACCGCATCCTCGGAGACGCCGTCGATCACGATCTCGAACATCGCCCCGATGCCCTCGGGAACCAGCGTCTGCGGTGTTTGGGCGCGTAGCGTGGGGGCCATCTGATGGTTGCTGGAGGCGGGCATCGAGGACGAGGTCAACGCGCCGACCTTGCTGCCGCTGCGAACGATCCCGCCCGGGAACGGGAGCGCGATCCCCTCGCCGCGCATCGCGTCGGCGGCCGCCTGGGCCGCCGCGAGCGCACTTGCGTCGTCGCCGGCCCCGATCACGATGTTCCCGCCGCCAACGCCGCTGCCGACGCCAACCGAATCACTGACGAGGAACTCTCCCTCCATCACCGGGATCCGCCAGAAGCGCTGCCCGCCGATCACCTTGCTCGCCTGAAAGCCGTCGCCGAAATAGCGCAGGCTCGCCCCCAGCGCAACCGTCTTCTCGGCGTCCCGGAGCCCGTCGAAGCACGATGTCGTCGGGCAGGTCATGACGCACTGGCCGACGCGGTCGAGGACCCGCTGCCCGACGCCCTCCCGGTCCATCGCGAACAACAGCACCGCGATCCCCGGACGGCCGTCGGGCGTCTGGTCATCGCCGAGCCGGCGCTCGATCGCCGCCTCGCACTTGCAGCCGATCACCGAGGTGGCAAAGCCCGTCGCCGAGCGGGCGGCCTCGTGCGCCCAGTCCGCGGTCGCGGCCGTGATCAGGAGCCGCGCGTATCGCATCGGGAATGCCTCGGCGAATGAATCGGCCACCTCGGCGGCGCCGAGCTGGTAGGCACTGGGGCTCGCCTTCATCGACGGGGGGTCGCTCATCCAGCGGCCTCCACGATTCGTGCGGGCTCGCGCAACTTCTCATCGCGCACCGGGTAGTGCTCGAACGCGACCGCGTAGCGCTCGCCGAACAGCGGCTCGAGCACGCGGCTCACGTCGGAGTCAAAGGCGGCGCGCGTCGAGTGCAGCAGCCCATCGTCGGCGCGACGCAGGTCGCCGTCCTCGACGGCCAGCCCGCCCCCCTTGATCACGTAGCGGGGGGTGCTGAACATCTCCTCCCGGTCGGCCCGATCGTGGTAGATCGTGACGTCGGCGTCGGCGCCGACCCCGAGATGGCCCTTGTCGCGGAGCCCGAGCCGGCGCGCCGGCGCGGCGCGAGTGACGATCGCGATCTCGTTCAGCGTGTACTCGCGGTCGAGCCCCTCGGGGAGCGCGGAGCGCTTGATCGCCCGTTGGTTGGCGCGTCCCATCTGATCCTCCCGGAAGCCACGATCCATCAGCAGCCGGATCAGCTTCGGATAAGAGAGAAACGAGCCCCCGTTGGGATGGTCGGTGGACAGCATCACCTGCCAGGGGTCCTGGCCCAGCAGAAACAGCTCCAGTCCGATCGCCCACTGCAGGGCGTGCACGTAGTTCCCGGCGCGGTAGGTATAAGGGACGATCCCGCAGCCGGTCTCCACCTCGGTGTCGTGGTTGATCCATTTGTCGCCGCCGAGGTCGCGGAGCAGCGCCGACACCGGCGCGTCCGCCGTCATCGTCACCGCCGGGCCGAACATCACCTGGCCGACATCGGCGGTGAGCTCGGGATGCCCGTTCAGGTACTCGACCAGCTCGGGGGCACGCGAGCGCGGTTGACCGCCGGGCTTGCCGCCGTAGCAGTGAAACTGCAGATGCGCGAAGTGCGCCTGGCGCCCGGAGAGCGCGCGCATCGTGTCGAGCGTGGTGTCGGCGTTGCCTGGAACGCCGAGGTTGTTGGCGTGCACGTGGACCGGGTGCGGCAGCCCGAGCTCGTGCACCGCCCCGCCGATTGCCTCCAGCACCTGGCGCGAGGTCACCTCGAAGCCCGCCACCTCATCGTCGAGCGACTGTACGTTGCCGTTGTCCCTCTTCCAGAGCTCTACTCCACCGGGATTGACGAGCTTGACGCCATAGCCGCCGGTCGCTTGAAGCCACCATGCGACGGCGTCGCGCAGCTGTGGCGACACCGTCCCGCGCGACTCCCGGATCAGCTCGAAGAGCACCTGGTTGTTGCCCATCAGGATCAGGAACGCCTTGTCGATCATCGGCGTGTCGCGCAGCTCGGCGAGGACGTGGCGCGCGGCCAGCGGTGGGGCGGCGGCCTCCACGACGGTGGTGTAGCCGAGCAGCGAGTAGCGGTATCCGGTGGCGAACGTGGACGGGATCAGACCGCCGGTGCCCGAGCGCAGCAGCTCGGTCCGGTCGAAGGGATCCTCGCGGCGCTCCTCGGGGGACAGCTTGCGCGCGGCGTTGACCGCCGGCCCCGCGATGTGCGCGTGGATGTCGACGCCGCCCGGCATCACCACCATCCCGCGGGCGTCGATCCGGCGGGCATCGGGGCCGACCTCGGCCACCACCTTGCCGTCCTCGATGCAGACCTCTCGGATCTCGCCGTCGACGCCGTTGGCGGGATCGTGGACTTGGCCGCCGCTGATCCGGAGCGAGGTCATCGCGAGATCTCGGCGAGCAGCCGCTCCAGCACCGCGGCCGCGGTCGGCCCGTCGCCCGGCAGCGGGGCCTGCAGCGCCAGCGGGACGCCGTCCAGCCGGTGCGCCGTGCCGGTGGCCGCGACGCCGGCCGCCGCGGTCAGGATCGACACCTCGACGCCCTCCACCGGCAGGGCGCACAGGGCGATCTCGACCACCTCGGCGGGTAGCGATGCCGGGGCGCCCTCGATCAATAGCGACACATCGACGCCCTCGACGCTCACGAGCGGCCGCGTGTCGGTCACGAGCTCTGGATGACCGGCGGCGAGATCCACGCTGCCCGGATACCCGGTCTGCCAGGCAAGCACATCCTGCGCGCCCCTAGCCCCGGGCGCCTTCGGCAACGCGAGCGTGACGAGATGACGCTCTCCTGACAGCGCCCGCACCAGCTCGTGCAGCGCCAGCGCGCGGCGCTGTCCGCCAACGCCGGAGCCGAGGCCGGGGCCATACACGAACGCGGCGTGGGGGACGTCGTTGATCCGCGCCACGAGCTCGCGCAGGTCGCTGACGAGCTCGCTCTCGGGCACGGCCAGCCCACGCTGCAGCACGGAGAGGCAGCTCAGCGCCTCGAGGTCACGCTCGCGACCCCAGGAGAGCCGCACATCGGCGCGCTCCGCGGTGGCGGTATCACGGTCGTCGACGACGACCAGGGCGCGCTCCGCGCCGGCTCGAGTGCGGGAACTGCCGGCGCCGAGGCGAAGGCGCTCGAGCAGCCGCGGATGGGTGTGCACGGGATCCTCGCGCCAGATGACCACCAGCTGCGAGCGGTCGCGGATCTCGCCCAAGGTGGCGGTGGAAGTGCCGCGCATCGAGGCCGCCGGGGCGCCCGGCCACTCGGCGGTCACCGCGTCGGTGGCGACCAGCGCACCGAGGCGATCGGCGAGCGCGAGCGCGGCGCGAGCATCCTCGACGGTGGCGCCGTCGAAGCCGTAGAAGAGCGGGCGGCTCGCCCCGCGCAGGAGCTCAGCGGCGCGGGCCAGCGCCGTCTCGAGGTCGGCGGGGTGACCGTCGATCGTGGCCGGCGCGCTCGCCGAGCCGTGAAGCCGCTCCGAGAACCATGTGGCGCCCAGATCGCAGCGCGGCTGCAGGCGGACGGCCTCGCCGGAGCGCTCGATCGTGACGTCGTCGCACAGGAGCCCACAGCCGGCGCAGGTGACCGGCCCGGCGTCAGTCAGCTCAAGCACCAGCGAGCACCGCTTCGGGGAGGGCGGCCAGCAGTTCTGCTCCGAGCGAGTTGAGCTCCGCCGCGTCCGCGCTCGCGGAGACCAGCGTGCACACCGGCGCGCCCCGTTTGATCGTCTCGCCGGCATGCGGGATGTCGCGCACCAGGCCCGCCGGCCACCATCCCGGATCGGGGGCTCGAACGTCCCGGTCGGCGAACAGCACGAGCTTCACCCTCGCACAATTCCTCGCGGGCGGCGCGTCCGGGCCGGGAACGCCCAGGCCGCGAGAACCCTGAACGTGCGCCTGGAAGGTGCCCGGGCCGAACAGCTCGAGCCCTCCTGGCGGGCGTGGGTTTACTTCCAACACCCACGTTTGGTACCCGTCCCAAACCGCGTCCACGCCGAACGCGCCACGGACGCCGAAGCGCGCCGTCACCTCCGCGCAGACCGCGCGCAGCTGACCATCGAGCTCCGCCCGCTCGGCGTCGGGCAGCCGCGGCGGCGCTAGATTGCCCATCCACTGAAAGCTTCCCGCGCGATGCAGCTGTTCGGTCACCCCGAGGACCGCGGACCGCCGGCCATCGCCGATCGCAACCGCCGAGCAGGAGAGCCCGAGGACACGGCGCTGAAGGACCTCGCTGGAGCGCAGCCGCCCCCCCGCCCAGCGGCGGATGCCGCGGCCACCGCCACTACGCAGCGGCTTGCGCAGCCACAGCCCGCACTCGGGACTCGACTGCCCTGCGGGTCGTGTCTCGGGGGCTCGCGCCCCCGCGGCCCGCGCGGCCGCGGCAACTGCCCAGGGGTCGCGCACGGCGGCAAGCAGCTCGGGCGGGGTCCCCAGCAGCTCGCGGCCGGCGGCGAGCCGCGCTACCAGGTCGGGTCGGTTCTCGAACCCGCCTCCGTAGACGATCGCGTCGGCCTCGGTACGGGCGGCCAGCGCCGCGAGGGCGTTGTTGTCCGGCGCCGCGGCGCCGGGGGCGATCGCGCGCAGGTCGACGTCGCCGAACCGGTCGAGTGCGATTACCCGATAGCCATCGGCGACCGCGAGCTCGGCGAGCATCCGGGCGCTGACGGAGATCACCAGGATTCTCACGGCAGCCGCACTCCCGAGAACAGCGCGACCAGCAGCGTCGCGGCGACCAGGTCGGCGGTCGTGCCGGGATTCAGCCGGTGGTCGGGACCGCGCAGCGAGGCGTCGAGGTCGTGCAGCGTGCGGGTGCCCTCGAGCACTTCGCGGGCGGCTCGGCTGACCGCGTGCGCCGCCGCGGCGCCGGCCTTGCGTTCGATCAGCGTGTCGGGATGCGAGGCGAGCAGGCCGACGTGCAGTGACACGATCGCGTCGAGCGTAGGGACGCCGTCGCCGAGCGCCGCGACCAGCATCGGGAGGGCGGTATCGAACACGATCCCGTAGCCGCTCGCATATTCCGAGGCGATGCTGTCGCGATGCGCCGCAGCCGACATCGCCTCGCGCAAAGAGACGCGGGCGGGAGTGCTGACGTCGTGCTCGGGTGCCTCGCCAAGCCCTCCGGGGTGCGCGCGCACGATCGCGGAGAACGCGGCGGCGGCGTCGTTCAGATCGAGCTCCGCGAGCGTCCGCTCGGTGGCCGAGCGCAGCGTTTCGCTCTCTCGCTGCAATGCCGCGGCGCGGGCCAGCGGCGCGAACAAGAGCACGATCCCGAGGTTCGTGTTCGCGTCGGTCACGCGTGCGGTCGCCAGCACGCCGTCCTCGATCAGCGCCCCGACGCCGCGCTCGCGGGCGCGCTCGAAGGTGAACACCGGGCCGAGCGCGAGTGCGGAGCGCACCATGTCGGCGTAGGTCGTATCGGAGAATTCATGCTCTGGAGTGACGTTCCCGGGTTTGGCCGCGGAGACCTCCAGCAAGCACGCTAACTGGACGCGAAAAGCAAGTACGTCCCGGCTCAGCTTCGAGTGAGCTAGGGTTGCGTCCACTAACGTCACCATACGATACGAGAGAGGAGACTCACGTCATGGCCATCACCCTGGCAACCGGCGAGGCTCTGGTAGGCGAAGGTAACGAGGTCGCGCACATCGACCTGCTGCTCGGGTCAAAGAACGGGCCGGTCGGTGCAGCATTCGCCAGCGCGTTCGTAAACGAGACGGAGGGTCACACCAACCTGCTTGGCGTCGTCACACCCAACCTCCCCGCCAAGCCGGACACCGTGATCACGAACAAGGTGACGATCAAGGGCGCCAAGCAGGCCGTGCAGCTGTTCGGTCCCGCACAGGCAGCGGTCTCGCGCGCGGTCGTCGACTCGGTGTCCGAGGGAGTCATCCCCAAAGACCAGGTCGATGACCTGGCTCTGATCGTGGGCGTGTTCATTCACTGGGAGGCCGAGGACGACAAGAAGATCTACGACTGGAACTACGAAGCCGTGAAGCAGTCGATCTCGCGCGCGCTGAAGGGTGAGCCGAGCATCGACAAGGTGATCGCGGACACGCCGGACTCGCGGCACCCGTTCGCCGGCGGCTCCGAGGGGTAGTGCCTCCCGGCGCAAGCAACTTGCGCCGGCTGGCCGCGAGTCGTTGACTGCGCAGACCGGAGAGTTGCCGCTCGCCGGTCTGCGCGCCGTCGTCACCGGGGCGAGCTCCGGGATCGGGCGGGCGATCGCGGTTGCGTTTGCCGCCGCCGGGGCTCGCGTAGGGATCGGCTTCTCGCACTCTGAGCAGGCGGCGCGAGAGGTGGCGAGCAAGCTGGGGCCCGGCCATCCTCTGTTGCAGGCGGACCTGAGCACGGCCGAGGGGTGCGCTCAGGTCGTGCGCGACGCGTTCGGCGCGCTCGAGAACATCGAGGTGTGGGTCAACAACGCCGGCGCCGACGTGCTCACCGGCGAGGCCCGCCAGTGGCCGGCCGAGCGCAAGCTGGACGCGCTGCTGGACGTCGACCTGAAGGGGACGATCCGCTGCTCGCGGCTCGCCGCCGCCCGGATGCGAGCCGGCGGCTGCATCATCAACATCGGCTGGGATCACGCCACGATCGACGGAATGGCCGGGGCCGACCCCGAGCTGTTTGCGGCCGTGAAAGCGGGCGTGCTGGGCTTCTCGAAGTCCTTTGCCCGCTCGGTCGCCCCCGACCTGCGGGTCAACGTGCTCTGCCCCGGCTGGATCGAGACGGCCTTCGGGGCGGATGCGGACCGTGACTTCTACGCCGAGGTCGAAGCGGGGACGCCGCTTCGCCGCTGGGGCCGCCCGGAGGACGTGGCGGGCGCGGCGGTGTGGCTGGCCTCGCCGGCCGCCGCCTTCATCACCGGCCAGGCGGTCAACGTCAACGGCGGCACAGTTGGCTGAGACGCTGTTCGTGACCGGCCGCCTGGCCGAGCCGGCGCTGCGCGGCGTTCTCTCTGATCTGGGTGTCCAGCATCAGATCGCCGTGATGAACATCAGCGTCGCCGCGCTCATGACACCGCGCTGGATCGCGAAGCGGCTCAGCGTGCCCGAGGGGGTCGACAACATCGTGATCCCGGGGTTGTGCGAGGGCGACGTCGAGACGCTGCAGGAGGCCACCGGGCTGCCGGTTCGCAAGGGCCCGGCGGACGTCCGCGCACTGCCCGAGTGGTACGGGCGCGAGGCCGTCCGGGCGCAGCTCGGCCCGCGTGACGTGCGGGTGTTCGCCGAGATCAACCAGGTGCAGTCGCTCTCGCGCGAGCAGGTGATCGATCAGGCTGAGGCCTACCGCGCCGCCGGAGCGGACGTGATCGACCTCGGGCTGTCGCTGGATCGCCCATGGCTGAGGGAGGGGCCTGCGACGATCGCTGCGCTGCGCGAGCGCGGGCTGTCGCTCAGCATCGACACGCTCGATCCCGAGCACATCAAAATGGCCGACGCGGCCGGCGTTGACTATGTGCTCAGCCTCACCCCGCAGACGATCGAGCTCGTGCCGGAGCTTCGCGCGACGCCGGTGCTGATCACCGAGGACCCGGACGACCTCGACGGCCTCGACGGGATGGCCGCGCGGATGGAGGAGCTCGGCCACAGTTACATGCTCGACTCGATCCTGGCGCCGATCAATTCCGGCTTCGCCGCCTCGCTGGCCCGCTATGTCGAGGTACGCCGGCGCCATCCGGAAGCGGAGATACTGATGGGGACCGGCAACATGACCGAGCTGACCGAAGCCGACTCGACGGGGGTGACCGCGGTCCTGATCGGCTTCTGCCAGGAGGTCGGGATCGGCGCCGTGCTGACGACCGAAGTGATCGGATGGGCGCGGGGCGTGGTCCGCGAGACCGTGCTGGCCGCGCAGATCATGCACCTCGCCCAGCGCCAGGCAACGCCCCCCAAGCGGATCGACTCCGGGCTCGTGACGACCACAGACGAGTCGATGCGCGCGCCCTCGGAGCAGGAACTGCGCGAGATGCAGGCCCAGGTCAGGGACGCCAACTACCGGCTGTTCGCAGACGCCGAGTGGCTGTATGCGTTCAACGGCGACCGGTTCATCCGCGAGACGAACATGTACCGCGTGTTCGATCAGCTCGAGGTGGAGGACGCCTCCCACGCCTTCTATCTCGGCAAGGAGCTGATGAAGGCGACGATCGCGCGCGCGCTGCACAAGAACTATCGCCAGGAGGGGCCCCTCGACTGGGGCATCCTCAGCTTTCCCGAACCGCGAAGAGAGGACCCCACATGAAGACGATCTTGGTCCAGCTCGACACCGACCCACACCCCAGCCCGTTCGATGCGATCGCCGCCTACGACGCGGACGTGGACATCGTGCTCGGGTTCGGGGAGATCACGCCCGAGAACCTCGCTGAGATCGTCCAGGGAGCGATCTTTCCCCGCGGCCCGGACGGCCTTGCCAACACCGCTTTCTGGATTGGAGGCTCCAAGGTGCGCGAGGGGGAAGCGGTGTTCGAGGCGGCGCAGAAGCTGTTCTTCGACCCGTTCAAGCCGTCGATCATGCTCGACTCGGACGGCTCGAATACCACCGCCGCCGCGGCGGTGGCCCGCGTCCGCGGCGCGGCGACGCTGAAAGGCGCGCGGGCGGCGGTGATCGGAGTCGGCCCAGTTGGGCTCCGGACGGCCGAGTTGCTGCGACGCGACGGCGCCGAGGTGACGGTTCTGACCTTCCCGCCGGATGTGATGGAAGGAGAGCACCGGCGCGCGTCGGGCGTTCCGGTCGCCCAGGAGGCGGGATTCGAGGTGATCGAGCCGGAGTCGAGCGACGAGCTCGACTCCGCCCTGGCTGGGCACGTGGCCGTGTTCGCGGCCGGTCCGGCGGGCACGCGGATCCTCCGTCGCAGCGGCTGGGCGCAGGAGGGCGTGGAGGTGGTGGTCGATTACTCGGCGGCCGAGCCCGTGGGCGTCGAGGATGTCGCCCGGGATGACGATCTGGAAGAGGAGGATGGCGTCAAGAAGCTCGGGGCGCTGGCGGTGGGCGGTCCGAAGATGAAGCTGCAGAAGCGCTGCGTGCAGCGGATGTTCGAGACCAAGGGGACCGTGATGGACCTCGAGGGCGTCTACGAGGTCGCGCTCGAGGCGCTATGAGAGAGGGGCCGCTTCGCGGCATCCTTGGGGCCTTGCGACCCCGTCCGGACGGGGTGGGATGGTCCCAGGGATGCCGAGCGCAGCGAGGCCCCTACCGCTCAACCGCTGGCGCGCTCGGGCGACTTGGAGAACACGAACTTGCCCATCGGCCCGTCGAGCGGGCTGTCAGGCTCGGGCCGCCAGAGGATCGTGTCCTCGATCTTGCGTGCCAGCGTGAAGTCCTTGTCGGTGATGCCGCCGGCGGAGTGGGTGGCCAACTTGACCCAGAGCTTGCCCCAGGTGACGTTCAGATCGGCGTGATGCCCGGCTGCCTCGCAGAGGTAGCCGACTGCGTTGACGGCCATCAGCGTGGAAGGCCAGCCATCGGTGTTGTACTTGCGCCGGATCCAGTCGCCCTCGAGGTACCAGTCGTCGAGCCCGAGCTCGGACAGCTTGGCGGGGATCTCCTCGTCGGAGTAGGTCGAAATTTTGCTCATTGCCAAATCATATGCCCCGCGTAGCCGGCGTCGACCCGGGGACGGTGTCGTTCGACCTGTGTGTGCTGCAGGACTCAGAGCCGGCGGTCGAGCAGGTGTTCGAGGCCCGCTCGCTCGGCGAGGACAGCGGCCCGCTGCTCGAGGCACTGGCGCGCCACGGGCCGTTCGATCTCATCTACGGCCCGAGCGGCTACGGCCTGCCGCTGGTGTCGGCCGCGGATGTGGGCGAGCGCGAGCTGGCCGAGATGGTGCTGGTGCGCCCCGACGAGGCCGGAGCGGACGCCGGCGTGGTCGGGCTTCGCGCGCTGCTGCGGGCCCTGGCGCGCAGCGGCTTGCCGGTGGTCTTCGGTCCCGGCGCGATCCACCTGCCCTCAGTCCCGGCGCACCGCAAGTACAACCGGATCGATCTCGGCACCGCAGACAAGGTCTGCGCGGCCGCCTACGCGATCGTCGACCAATCCGCTCGGCGGGCGATCGCGCTGCGGGAGACCGCGATGGTGCTACTCGAGCTGGGAGGAGCGTTCACCGCGGCGCTGGCGATCGCCGACGGTCAGATCGTGGACGGCGTCGGCGGTTCCTCGGGTCCGCCCGGCGTGCGCGCAGTCGGGGCGCTGGACGGCGAGGTGGCCTACCTGCTGGCGCCCGCGCTGCGCAAGCAAACGCTGTTCAGCGGCGGGGCGCTCGACCCGAGGGGGACGCTGGCGCTCGGAGACCTCGTCGCGCTGTGGTGCTCGCCCGCCCTGCGCGACGGCTGGAGCGCGCTGCTCGAGGGCGCCGCCAAGGCGGTTCGCGGTCTCACCGTCAGCGTGCCGGCTCCACACGAGATCGTCGTCTCGGGGCGCCTGGCCCGCTTGCCACAGCTGATCGCGGCGCTGGGCTCGTCGCTCGCGGACGTTGCTCCCGTGATCGCGCTCGTTCCCGGCCGCGCGAGCGCCGCCGCGTACGGTGCGGCGCTGCTGGCCGACGCGCTGGTGGGAGGCGCGAACGCATCCCTCGCCGAGGTGCTGAGGCTGCGCGAGGCGGCCGGCAGCGCCCTCGACCATCTCCGCGTGCAAGGCGCCAAGACGATCGCGCTGGGCTGACTCAGACCATTTCCGGGGGCAACGAGATTGACGCGAGAGGTGATAGTGACTGTCGAGCTTGTATCGCGACGCGGCCCCTGTTAGGTTTACCTAAGCCCATTGCAAACGGAAGGAGAGGCCGTGGATGAGTCGGGTCTAGACAAGCAGAACGGGGCGACGCTTGGCCGTGTGCTCGGCCGGGGAAGCGTCGGGCAGGCTGAGGAGTCGGGCGGCAAGATGCGCGCCACAGTGCGGATTCCGCTTGACGAACTTGTATTCGAGCCGAGGGTCCTGATGCTTCCTCACGGCGGGGACCTGGAGCTCGAGATCATCAACGACGACAACAACTCACACTGTGCGATCCTGCCGAGCAACGGCGATAGCCAGTTCATCTGGTTGGTGAACTTCTCGAAAGGAAAAGCCAACATCACCCTCGACGGCCCCGGCTACTACTGGTACGGCTCCCGGACCGGCAACGACGAAGGCCGCGGGCTGACCGGCACGATCGTTGTTGGCGGCGAGGTCCCGGACGAGGCCAAGCTCGACCGCCCACCCCAGCCGCGGCCGTAGAAAGGAGCAGTGGATGGCAACTGAGACTGAGTACGTCGACGCAGGGACGGCAGTCCCCTTCGCAGATTTGAGTTTGAGCGTCGGCAAGGCGCCGCCGGCGACCAAGGGCGTCAACTACGACCGCATCCTGAATGCCCGCGAGCGGGAACCGCACAACTGGCTCACCTACTACGGTGACTACAACGGGCAGCGGTACAGCCCGCTGGATCAGATCAATGCGGGGAACGTCAATCAAATCAAGCCCGCGTGGGTGTTCCAGTGCGGGTCGATGGGCATGCACTCGGGCGCGTCGACATACTCGTTCGAGGCGTCCCCGATCGTCGTCGACGGCGTCATGTACGTCACCGGCTGGGACGGCTGGGTGTGGGCGCTCGACGCCAAGACCGGACAGGAGCTGTGGCGCTACAAGCGCGCCTCACCGTACGACGTGTCGCTGTGTTGCGGCAACGTCAACCGCGGCTGCGCGGTGGCCGACGGCAAGGTGTTCATGACCACCCTGAACGCCCACGTGATCGCGCTGGACGCCGAGACCGGAAAGCTGGTCTGGGACCAGCCGTACGGCGACGTCCGCGCCGGCGAGAGCGCAACGGTTTCTCCGCTGATCGTCAAAGACATGGTGATCGTTGGAAGCTCCGGGGGAGAATTCGGTGTCCGCGGCCACGCCGATGCGTTCAAGCTCGAGAACGGGGAGCGAGTCTGGCGCTGCTACATGATTCCGGCCCCGGGCGAGCCCGGGTCCGAGACCTGGCCCGAAGGCGAAGCTTGGCAGCGCGGCGGCGCAAACTGCTGGACCACGCCCACCTTCGACCCGGACCTCAACCTCCTGTACTTCAACACGGGCAACCCTTGCCCCGACTTCGACGGAGGCGTCCGCGAGGGCGACAACCTCTACACGGACTCCGTCGTCGCGGTCGATCCCGACAACGGCCAGATCAAGGCGCACTACCAGTACACCCCGCATGACGTGTGGGACTACGACAGCACGATGGAGAACATCCTGTTCGAGATGGACGGCCGCAAGTGCTGCGGGCACTTCGACAAGAACGGATACTTCTTTGTGCTCGATCGCACTGATTGCTCCCTGATCAGGGTGGTGCCGTTCGTCGACCGCATCACCTGGGGCGAGATCGACGCCCAGGGCAAGGTGACACCGAAGATCTTCCCCGAGAAGGAAGGGGAGCCGGTCCACTTCTGGCCGGGACCGGCCGGCGCCAAGGAATGGACGCACGCCGCCTACAGCCCGAAGACGGGCCTCTTCTACTGCCCGGTGCAGGACATCGGCGCGACCGCCACGCGGCGGCGCAGGGAGTTCAAGGAGAGCATCCCGTACTGGGGAGCCGGCGTCGCGGTGGACACCGAGGACATAGCGGGATCGATCTCCGCCTTCGATCCCTCATCGGGTGAGGAGAGGTGGCGCTTCCGCAACCCGCAGCCGATGTGCGCGTCGGTCCTGGCCACAGGCGGTGACCTGGTGTTCGCGGGTGCTCCGTCAGGTGACTACTACGCGATGAACGACAGCACCGGGGAACAGTTGTGGCAGTTCCAGTGCGGGAGCGGCCACCACTCGAGCCCCTCGACCTACACCGTCGACGGCAGGCAGTACATCGCCGTCCCGACCGGTTGGGGCGCTTGGACCGAGGGCTTCCTCCCCGGGATGCTCGGAGCGGCTGGAGGAGCGGCGCTGTTCGCGTTCGCGTTGCCGGAGTAGTCAGCATCGGCGTCAGTACCGACGTCACGGTGACAGTGATTTAGCGATCTGCCTGTGCCCATCGAGGGTGCAGGCAGATCCGCCGCCCGGGGGCGGGCGTCGGTAAGTGGGGTCGAGCTGCTCGTCGGTTGATCGTAGGGAGGAGCGATACCAGGGGACTGCGCGTGCTTGTCGGACGATCGGCACGCACAGCCACTGGATTCACTCGTTGCAGGTCAGTTCGCTGTAAAATATCGATAACGCACTGTGACTAGGAGGCTTCGCATGACATGGACCAAGCCCGAGTTTGAGTTCGTCGACCTCTGTTCAGAGGTCACCTCCTACCTGTATCACCGGTAGAAGATTGAAGCCGGCGTCGCCTCCGGTACCGGTCCGGGGGCACGCCGGGCTTCGGCTGTTTCTCGCGCGAGCGATCGGTCGACGATGTACGTCGAGATAGACGCTCGCGATCCCTACGCGATCGGCGCTGATCTGGTTGCCGTCGCGGCGGGCTCCCGTGCTGCCGAGCTCGGGGTCGCTGAGGGCCCTGTCGTGGACGGCGATCCGGTTGCGATCGTCCACACGGACGCTGCCCGGGTCGCGGTGCTCGCGCTCGAGCCCGGCCTCGAGGGTCTGCGCACCGCGGCGGCGAGGGCGGTGCGCGCGGGTCGCGGCGGCGGGACGGTCGCGTGGGCATTCGATGGCTCGCTGCCGCTCCCGGCCGAGGACCAGGTGCGCGCGCTGGCCGAAGGGGCTGTGATCGGCTCCTACCACCGCCGCCGCTGGGCAAGCGCGGAGCCGCCGCGCGGCGTTGAGCGGTTCCTGATCTGCGGCTGCCGCGAGGAGCTCGCGGCCGTCGCCACCCGCGCTACGCTGCTCGCGCGCTGGGTCAATTTCGCTCGCGAGCTAGTCGACGCGCCGGCGAACCTGATGTCACCGGCTGACCTCGCGCGGAGGGCACTGGCGCTTCCGGGGCTCCGGGGAGAGACGATCGATCCGGTCGAGGCGGGGCTTGGCGCGCTCGCGGCTGTTGGCGGCAGCAGCCCGGCCTCGCCGCTGCTGCTGGTGCTCAGGCACGAGCCGCCCGGTGCTCCCCGGACACCGCGGCTGGGGCTCGTGGGAAAGGCGGTCACGTTCGATACCGGCGGCTACTTCTTGAAGCCGCAATCGGACATCATCCGCCAGAAGGCCGACATGGCGGGGGGCGCCGCGGTCATCGCCGCATTGGGCGCGATCGCCGAGCTTAAGCTGCCATTGCCGGTGACCGGGTTCGTTCCCGCCTGCGAGAACATGCTGAGCGGCAGCGCGATGCGGCCGACCGACGTAATCGAGACCGCTGCCGGGCTCACCGTCGAGGTGACAAATCCCGACGCGGAGGGACGGTTGATCCTGGCGGACGCGCTGTGGTACGCGCGCCGCGAGGGCGCGACGCACCTCGTCGACCTCGCGACCCTTACCGGTGCGATGCGCGCGGGGATGGGGGACCTCTACGCGGGTGTCTTTGCCGGCGACGAGTCCTGGCGCGAAGCCGTCGTCGCGGCGGGCAATGCAAGCGGCGATCTCGCCTGGCCGTGGCCGCTACATCCCCGCTACCGGCCGCTGATCGACTCAACCGTGGCCGACCTGCGCAACTCGGCCGGCAAGAGCTTTGGCTTCCCGATCATCGCGGCGACGTTCTTGGCGCAGTTCGCAGGAGAGGGACCTTGGGCGCATGTCGACATGCTCGGTCCCGCGTTGCTCGATGAGGATCGTGGCGACGCCTTCGGGCGTGGGGCAAGCGGTTACGGCGTTCGCATGCTGATCGAGCTTGCGACCCGGGTGAGCGCTGCCGCGAGCGCGTGAGCGTTCCTAAGTCACTCTTTTCCGCGGCGCACTGCGCAGCGGGATCTGCTCTTCTGCCCCACGCTGCAGCAGCAGCTCGAGCTCCGCTCGCATCTGCCGCTCGTGGTCGCCCGAGACCCGCTTGCAGGTCGCGTATTCCGCGCACCTCGGGCAGATCCCTATGTCACCCTCGTATCGGTAGTAACAGCCACAAAAGCACACAACGTCAGTCACTAAATCGCCCCCGAATTGTCGTCCCGGCCCTGGACGTTACCGGCAGCGAGTGATCGGATTGGTGAGCTTCGTCACAGCGGCCGCGGCCTTCGGCGCTCACGGGACCAGCATGAATTCCGCTGCCGTCCTCCGCGTCTCTGGCGCAGGGCGAGAGGTGGGGCGCGACCGGCGACGGTCGGCGGCACCGGCGAGAGCGGGCACGCCGGCCATCCGCGTGGGCGACGGAAACTCTTATGGACTTGTGAAGGTTCTCCGCGATTGCTCTTAACGAGATCCGCCATCGTCAAGTTCATCGCTGAAAGGACCTGACCATGACCACGATCCTGCTGATCAACGCCGTGTCTTCGCTGCTTGCCGCCGCCGGTGTCTGCGGCCTGCTCGTTCGCCAGGAGCTGAGAGCACGCCGCAACGCGCTCGTCCAGCCGATCTACGTTCGGCACACCCCCCGGCGCCAGCCGCGCCGGTGACGCCCGCGCCGATCTGGGCGTCGGGCCCGCTGGGCAGCGCTACTTCGAGAGGCTGATCCGGTACCTGGCCCGGAGCAGCAGCTGCGCCGCGGCGAGGATCAGATTGCTGCGCATCACCTCGGGATCCTCGCGGAGCAAAGCGCTGCGCTGCTGGGCCGTGGCTAGGAAGGACTTCTCCTCGGATCCGACCACATACCGGTAGTGGGCGCCACTGCTGCCGCGGAACGGGACCGCTTCTCCGGGCCGGAGCTTCGCCAGGAAACCGGCGATGTCGGGCGCCAGCAACTCGGTGACGTACTGCTGTGCCTCTTCTCGAGCCTCATCACTCATCGCGTCTGCAGCACAATGGTATGGAAGAGTTGGCGAGGTGGGATCCGGGGCGAGGCGGGTCAATCGGGTCCTCAGCGGGTGATCCGATCGAGGCGCACCGCGGTCGAAGCCACACCGCGGTCGAAGCCACACCGCGGTCGAAGCCACACCGCGATTAAGGCACACCACCCCTCTCAAGCGGCGTATGGCTTTCAGCCGGCGGCGAGCTCCGCGAGGCGGCCCATCGATGCGCTGATGACCTCCTGCTGGCTCTCGAGGCGGTGCGACTCGCCCTCGGGGATCTCCACGTCGACGGTGATCAGCGTTCCTTCCCCTGCCGGTTCCAAGCGCCATTCGAACTTCAAGTCGGAGACCAGGCATGAAACCGTCACCCGCTGCTGTTCCCGCTGGGTCTCGAGTAGCTGTGCCATCGGGAAGTCCGGATAGCCGTCCGGATACATCGTGTACTCGTGCTCGCTGGTGACATCGATCGTCCCGATCCCGGCCCACCAGTCAGGGAACCGGGATGGGTCGTATAGGAGCTTCCAAACCTCTTCCGGCGGCGCAGCCGAGGTCGCGGTGTCATGAAACGACGGCATTGACCCCTCCTTTGCTGATCGCTTCAAGCTCGGCGGTCGCGCGCGCGAGCTCTCGATCGGGTTCGACCAGTCCGACCACCGGGCGGCCCAGGTCCGCCAGCACGGTCGCGATGCTCTCGGCGCGGATCGTCCGCTCGAGCAGGCGCTCCCAGCCGGCGATCGACTCGCGCAGTAGTTGCTGCGCTTCGTCGTGGCGGCCGCGGGCCAGCGCCACGAGTCCCTGGACTCGCGCCAGCCGTGGGACGAGCGCATCGGGGAAGTCGCTCGGCCGCACCGGCTCGAGCACGGTCCTGCGCACCTCCTCCGCGGCTCGATCGGGTGCCCCGCCCCGCGCGAGCGCCTCCGCCAGGGCCAGGCGGGTCGCCGGACGGCTGATCGGAGCGCCTTCGACGAGCGAGTCGGCCAGTAGCGCGGCGGCGAGCTCGTAGTCACCTTCCTCGAGCGCCACCAGGCCGCGATCGTGGCTGGCCATCGCGGCCAGATCGCGCTGCCCCAACTCCTCGGCGAGCTCTTGCTCCTGCTCGGCGGCGCGGCGCGCGTCGGCGAGGCGGCCGAGTCCCCTGAGGACGAACGATCGCTCGGCCAACAGGTGGATCTCGAGGCTCCGCAGGCCGTGTCCCTGAACCTCCGCCACGCCGCGATCCAGAAACGCGAGTGCGCGATCGTGATCGCCGGCCGCGGTCGCCGCGCTGGCGGCGTTGGCCCAGCATCCGTAGGCAAGGTCGGGCCGGTTGGCGCGAGCGATCGCTTCCCCCGCCGCGATCGACGGCTCGTAGGACTCGACGAACCGGCCGCGCCGCATCAACGCGAGGGCGCGGGCGTGCCCGACATCGTAGGTCCACAGCTGCGCGTCGTCGAGCGCTGGCGCGTCGAGCTCAGCGAGCAGACGCTCCGCTTGTACGACATCGCCGGCGACTGCCTCGGCCCACGCCCATGCGGCCAGCGCTTCGCTGCGCTCCGCGCTCGCGTCGATCTCGACCTCGGCGAGCAACTCGAGCGCCTTGCGGGCGCTCTCGAGCACGGCCCGCGGGACGCAGATCGCGCCGTGATAGGCCCGGGCCCGGCGCAGCCAGGCGCGCGCGAGCCGTAACGGCTCCTGTTGCTCGAGTAGCCCCAGCGCTCGCTCGAACGCCGCCTCCGCCTGCTCGCGCTCCAACCGCCAGGCCTCGAGCTCGCCCAGCTCGAGCAACAGATCGGCGCGGTCCGGTGCAAGCGTGAGTGCTTCCTTAAGGTAGCCGACCGCTTGTTCGAGCGCCGCAAGCGTCCGCGCCTCCGCCGCCGCGCGAGCCAGCTGCGGAACTGCATCGATGTCGGCGCCCGCGAGGCGAAGCTGGCGAGCGACCTCGGCGGGCCGCGGAATCGCGCCGGCCCGCTCACTGCTCAACAGCGCCCGCGCCCAGCGGTGATGCAGTCCGCGGCGGCGCGGCTCGGCGATTTCCTGGTAGACCGCCTCTCGGAGCAGAGCGTGACGAAAGGCGATACCGCCATCGTGGCTGAGCAACATGCCCGTTTGCAGAGCTGCGGTCGCGGCCTCCTCGGGATCCTCGAACGCAAGCTGGTGTAGCTCCGCGGTATCGACTGGGCGCGCTGCGACGGCCGCGACCTCGACCAGCGCGCGGGCGTCCCCGGAGAGCGGCCCCACGGTCGCCCGGGCCGAGCCGCGGAGGCTGGGCGCTACTTCGTCGCTTCCGCGCCCGAGGGCTCGCGCCGTCTCCACGGCCAGCAACGCGTTTCCCTCGGCCCGCTCCACCACCCGGCTCACGTCTGACTCGCTGAGCTGCGCGGCATTGCGGGCGAGCACCGCCACGGGGTCAGCGGGCAGCGGGTTCAGCAACAGCTCGCACGCCAGCAGGCCCCGGGCGCGCAGCGCCTGCTCGAGGCGGTCGGCGCCGGCGCTGTGCGGCAACTCCCGCCGGGTGATGAGCATCAGCACCGGCAGCCCGGCGACGCGACGGGCGGCGTAGCCCGCGAGCTCGAGGCTCGGCCCGTCGGCGCTGTGGACATCTTCGAGCACCAGCAGCAGCGGCGCATCGCGGGCGGCCCAGGCGAGCAGCGCGACGACGGCTTCGAACAGCCGCGTGCGCTGAAGATCGGGGGCGATCGCGGTGACCGGCGCGCCGCTGCGGGCATAGTGCGCCGGCAGCTCTGAGGCCAGCAGCGCGAGGTCATCAGGCCACAGGACGTGCGCCGGAGGCGCGGGCAGCAGCGGCAGCAGCTCGCGGATCAGCTCCGCCCACAGGCTGAACGGCGCCGTGCCACCGAGGTCCAGCGCGGCAGATGCAGCGGTCCGGCCGCCGGCGGCACTCGCGCGCAGCCGCAGCTCGCTCGCCAGGCGCGTCTTCCCGATCCCGGCCTCGCCCGTGAGCAGCGCCGCTGCTCCGCCTCCGCCCGCGGCGGCTTGCCAGGCCCGTGTGAGCTGGGCCAGCTCGCGGTCGCGCCCGATCAAGGGCAACAGGCCCGGAATCGTCATTGCCCGGCTGGCGGCAGCCGCAGCGGGAGCCTGCGCGCGAAGCTGCTCGGCGAGCTCGCGCGTCTGCTCCGAGGGGGCGACGCCGAGCTCCCGCCGCAGTCGTTCGCTGAGCCTCTGGTAGACCCGGATCGCTCCCGCGCGGTCGCCCGCCGCGGCAAGCCGCGCCATCAACCGCCGGTGAGCCTCTTCGTCGAACGGGTCGCGGTCAATCTGGCGGCGCGTGAACTCGATCGCGTCACGAGGCCCGCCGCGTCGCTCCGCGGCCTGCGCGAGCTGCTCGAGTAGCTCGATCACCCGCTCGCGGTGCCGCTCCCGAGCCGCCAGCGCCCAATCATCCTCGATCCCCTCCAGCAGCTCCCCCCGGCACAGCTCGAGCGCGCGCTCTGGCGCCTTGACCGCGAGCCGCTCGAATTCGGCGGTGTCGATCCACAGCTCCGTTCCGCCACGCAGTCCCACCCGCTCGTCGTCGACCTGCAGCGCCTCGCCGAGCTGCCGGCGCAGCGACCAGAGCGCACTGCGCAGGCTCGCCCGCGCGCTCTGATCGAGCACGTCGGGCCAGAAAGTGCTGGCCAGCTCAGCCCTCGACACGGATTTCGCGGCCAGCGCGAGGTACGCGAACACCACCCATGGGCGCTGCGAGGTAGGCGAGTCGATCACGGCCCCATTCAGCTCGACCTCGAGCGCCCCTAACAGGCGTGCGCGCAGCACGGTGTCAAAGCGTACTCCTCGCGCTTTGACGCTCGTTTGACGCCGGCGGGACGGGGCAGCGCGAACCTTCGAGGCGCATGGCACACAATCGAACAAGGAGGACGCCATGAGCACAATCACCACATTCGATCTCGACCGCTTCACGCGCGCGGCCGAAGAGCGCGATGCGTCGACGCAGCTGTCGATGTACGGCCCGCAGGCGACCGTGACGATCGCCGACAAGGTCTCTCAGCCCGGTGCACCGCGAGTGCTGAACACGCGCGAGCAGATCAAGGAGTGGCTCGAGGACATGTACGGACGTGAGATGACCCACTCGGTGCGCCACACGGTCAAGGACGACGGCGGCGCGGCTTACACGCAAGCATGCCTCTACCCGGACGGCACGAACGTCCTGTGCTCGACGGTGATCGAGCTCGAGGGCGGCCATATCTCGGGCCAGACCGTCGTGCAGGTGTGGGACGAGAAGTGAGAGGGACAGTCGAATGTCACCATCAACACAGACGATCGATCAGTCAAAGCTCGACGATTTCATGGGCCGTTTCGTCGGTGACCTCGGCGCCACCATCAGCGCGGCGCTGGTCGTGATCGGCGACCGGCTCGGGCTCTACAGCGCGATGCGCGACGGACAGCCGGTCACCGCCGAGGGGCTGGCGTCGAGCACGGGCACCGATCCCCGCTATGTGCGCGAGTGGCTAAGCAATCAGGCCGCCGGCGGGTACGTGAGCTACGACCCCGCGAGCGATCGGTTCTTCTTGACCGCCGAGCAGTCGCTCGCGCTTGCGCAGCCCGGCAGTCCGGCGTTCGTTCCGGGAGCGTTCCAGCTCGCCACTTCGCTGATCAAGGACGAGGAGAAGATCTCACACGCGTTCGAGAACGGCCACGGCGTGGGCTGGCACGAGCACCACCACGACCTGTTCACGGGCACGGAGCGGTTCTTCCGCCCGGGCTACAGCGCCAACCTGGTCGCGTCGTGGATCCCGGCACTGCAGGACGTGCAGCCCAAGCTGGCCTCGGGTGCGCTGGTCGCCGACGTCGGCTGCGGCCACGGCGCGTCGACGATCCTGATGGCAGAGGAGTACCCGCGGTCGCAGTTCGTCGGCTTCGACTACCACGGCCCGTCGATCGAGCGCGCCCGCGAAGCCGCCACAGAGGCCGGAGTCGGCGGGCGTGTTCGGTTCGAGGTCGCCTCCGCCAAGGAGTATCCGGGGGACGGCTACGACTTCGTGGCGATGTTCGACTGTCTGCACGACATGGGTGATCCGGTCGGCGCCGCCGCGCACGTGCTGCAATCGCTCGCGGAGGACGGCACCTGGATGATCGTCGAGCCCAACGCCGGCGACCGCCTCGAGGAGAACCTGAATCCGGTCGGCCGCGTGTTCTATGGCGCCTCGACGCTCGTCTGCACGCCGGCCTCTCGCGACCAGGAAGTCGGGCTGGCGCTCGGCGCCCAGGCCGGCGAGGCACGGCTGCGGGAAGTGGTCAGCGCGGGTGGTTTCACCCGTTTGCGCCGTGCCGCAGAGACGCCGTTCAACATCGTGCTCGAGGCTCGACCGTAGAAGCGCCCGCGACGACGCGCTGCGGCAGTGGACACACCTGTACCACTGCCGCACGTGTCGGATCCCGACGTGGTGACGGCGCGGCTCCTGTTCGAGCCCATCCGGCGTACGATCGCGCAGTGGCGGATCCGGCCAAGGCGGAGCGAAGCGTGGCGCATATCGACGCGGCGCGGCGCCGGGGCCGCCGGACGCCGCTGCTAGTGGTCGCCGTTTGTGTATTCGCGTCCCTGTGCGGGCCGGCGAACCTGTCCGCTCAAGCTCCTGGGCCGTGCGCGCTCGCCCAGCTGCGCCTGCGCTGTCCGGATCTGGTGATGGCGGCGCCGTTTGACCTGCATCTCGACCGCACCTCGGTTCGCGGCCACGTGCTGCTGCGGGCGGCGAGCTCGCTGTCCAACCTCGGCCGCGGGCCACTCGAGCTTGTGGCACACCGCAACGGAACCGGGGCATGGAGCGTCGCCCAGGAGATCTACGACGCCAGCGGCTCCCGGTACGTGTTCACCACCGAAGGCCAGCTGGTGTTCAAGTTCGTGCCCGAGTACCGCTACGGCCAGCCTCCGATCGGCAACTACAGTTACTGGAAGTTCCGTCACGTGGCCTCGTTCGAGCTGTGGTCGGTCGACGCTCGACTGCACTTGGTGAGGCTCGTGCGCGGCGGCCCGAAAGTCGACTACTGCCTGCGTGACCTGATTCGCGCGCACCCCTCCACACGCTCCCCGATCAAACCCGTGTATCCCGCTTGTAGCCAGAATCGCGAGCTGCGCACCGACACGCTTGGCATCTCCGTCGGCTGGTCGGACGTCTATCCGTACGAGTATCCGCAGCAGTGGATCGACGTCAGCAGCCTGCGCGGACGCTTCGCGTTCGTGATGGTGGCGAACCCGCTGGGGCTCCTGAACGAGGCAAACGAGCAGAACAACGCCTCTGAGACCTTCGTGCAACTACCCTCCGGCCGGGTCCTCGGCCATCGCGTGGGAGTGGCGGCGCCCTGATCGAGCTCGTGGCGCCGGGGATAATCGCGCGGCGATGAGCGTCGAAGCACAGCCCTTCGAAGGCCGAACGGCCTGGGCGCGGAACCTGGCGGCACCGGTTCGCAATTTCCTCAGCACCGAGACCGGGGGCGCGGCGGTGATGCTCGGGGCCACGGTCGCCGCGCTGCTGTGGGCCAACTCGCCCTGGTGGCACTCCTACGAGTCGGTGTGGAGAACGACCCTCTCATTGAAGCTCGGCGTCAACGAGTTATCCGCCGATCTCCGGATCTGGGTCAACGAAGGCCTGATGACGCTGTTCTTCCTGGTGGTCGGGCTCGAGGCCAAACGCCAGCTCGATCTCGGCGAGCTGCGTGAGCGGCGCCGGCTGGCGATTCCGGTCTTCGCGGCGCTTGGCGGGATCATCGTCCCCAGCCTGATCTACGTCGCCCTCAACGCCGGGGGCGCGGGCGCGCGCGATTGGGGCGCGGCGATGTCCACCGACACCGCCTTCGCGCTGGCGGCGGTGGCGTTGTTGACTCCGCGCACCGCTACCCGGCTGCGGGTGTTCCTGCTGACGCTCGCGGTCGTGGATGACCTCGCGGCGCTGCTGGTGATCGCAACCGTCTACACCCATCACGTCGCGATCGTGCCGCTGGCGATCGCGATCGGGCTGTTCGCGGTGCTGCTCGGGTTGCGCTACCTGCCGGTCGCCCGGGGCGCGATCTCGATCGCGGTCGGGATCGGGCTGTGGATCGCGCTGTTCAAGTCCGGCATCGATCCAGTGATCTCCGGACTGGCGATCGGGTTGGCGACCAGCGCTTACCCGCCCTCACGCGAGGACCTCGAGCGGGCCACGGCCGTGACGCGCTCGTTCCGCGAGCAACCGACCCCCGAGCTGGCGCGCTCGGCGCAGCAAACGCTGCTGTCCACGATCTCACCCAACGAACGGATCCAGTACGAACTGCATCCGTGGACCAGTTACGTGATCGTGCCGCTGTTTGCGCTCGCCAACGCGGGCATTCACGTGACCGGGGGCCTGCTGGCAAACGCGATCCGATCGCCGATCACGCTCGGCATCCTCGTCGGCTACTTGGTGGGCAAGCCGATCGGGGTGTTCGCGGGCACCTGGCTCGCGTCGCGGCCAACCCTCCACGGGCCACGCTCGCCGATCACCGGACCGGTGCTCGCCACCGCCGGCGCATGCGCCGGGATCGGCTTTACCGTGTCGCTGTTGATCTCGAGCCTCGCGTTCAGTGGCGAGCGGCTCGATGAAGCCAGGCTCGGGGCGCTCAGCACGCTGGTCCTCGCGCCCCTGCTCGGATGGGTGGTGACCAGGATCACCAGACGCCTTCCCAGCACTCTGCGCGCGCGTCAAATCGGACGCACCGCGGAGGACATCCTCGACCTAGCCGACGAGATCGACCCCGAGCGCGACCATGTCCGCGGACCGGACGAAGCGCCGGTTACGCTGGTCGAGTATGGAGACTTCGAGTGCTCCTATTGCGGGCAGGCCGAGAACGTGATCCGGGAGCTGCTGTCCGCCGGCGGCGAGGACATTCGCTACGTGTGGCGCCACCTGCCGTTGAACGACGTTCACCCGCGCGCGCAAATGGCCGCTGAGGCGTCCGAGGCGGCTAGCGCTCAAGGCAAGTTCTGGGATATGTACGACACCCTGCTCCACCACCAGGATGAGCTCGGTCCCCGCGCGCTCGCCGGCTACGCCGAACAGCTCGAGCTCGACGTCGAGCGCTTCACCGACGAGCTCCGCCGGCGCGAGTACGCTGCCCGCGTCAGCGAAGACGTCACGAGCGCCGATGAGAGCGGTGTCTCCGGAACGCCTACCTTCTTCATCAACGGCAGGCGCCACTACGGCGTCTACGACATCGACACGCTGACCGAGGCGGTGCGGGCGGCGAAGACGAGAGCGCTGTTGACAGCGCAGTCGGCGGCGGGGGCGGTCTCGGTGGGATAGGGAGTTCGTGCGATGGCTTTCGCCGGACCGCGGGTCGGAGCTGGACACGACGGCGGCGAGCGACTCCAGCGCTTCATATCCGGCTGATCCGGGAGCCATGAGGACCAGCCCTGGGGCGAGCCCAGGACCGGGGTTATCGGCCGTCTCCAGCGGGATGTGACGCAGGATTGTGCGGCCCCATGGCGGGCCGCGGCTTCCTGATGCTCCACGGCTTCTCCCACCATCGCCCGCCGGGGCATTGGCAATACTGGCTGTCCAACCGGCTCCGAGCGCGGGGAGAGCGCGTGCTCTACCCGGGCCTGCCATTCGAGGACGCGCCGTTGTACGACGAATGGCGCGAGGCGCTGCACTGGTCGCTCGCAGAGCTCGGAGACGAAGGCGAGCGGATCGTGGTCTGCAATTCGATCGCCTGTCTGCTGTGGCTGCGCTTCGGCGTCGACAGGCGACCCGATGAGCAGGCCGTTGACCGACTGCTGCTCGTCGCCCCGCCGAACACCGCCTACATTCCGGATGCGGTCAAGACTTTCGGGATAACCGAGGTCGACGGTCCCGCCGTGCGCGACACCTGCCGTACGCCGATCCGGATCGTGTTCAGCGACAACGACATCTTCAATCCCAACCGAGGGGCCGAGGCATTTGCGGACGCGCTCGACGCCGAGGTGGATCTGATTCCGAGGGCCGGGCACCTCGGTCCGATCGAGGGGTACGGGCCGTGGCCGTCGATCGAGGGCTGGTGCCTCAATGCGTCCGTACGGCTCGAGCAGAACTTCCCGCCGCTCGAGGTTTCCTGACCCCGTCAGCGAGCCGTTGTCGCGCGGCCCGATCGAATGTCACGGGTGGTCGGGGGGTCGGGGCGTCGGGGCGTCGGGGGGTCGGGGTCGCGCGTCCGGGCGTCCGGGCGTCCGGGCGGGTTAACGTTACATCCGCCTCTGCGCTGCGCTCGAATGTCACGGTAGCCCGCGTGGGACGGGTTGACGTCGCACTCGATCGGCGGGAATAATCGGATGTCACGCTAGCCCGGCTGGGGCGGGCTACCGTTACGCAGGACCGACGGGGAGATTCGAATGTCACGGTAGCCCGCTTGCACGCTGTCGCGCTAACGGCTCCGTTCAGCGTGGGGGATACTGTCGCGAGCAAACTCTCCGCGTCCCCGATGAAGGTCCCCCACAATGCCGGACAACTGGTTGGATTTGCCAGCTGACCTGCCGGTTCCGGAGGATGACGGCGCCGCCGACCACCTGCCGGGCACCGCGATCGCGTCAATCGAGCTGCGCAGCACGAGCGGAGCGCTCGTGGCGCTCGATCAGCTCCCCCGGGGCCGGACGGTGCTCTACATCTACCCGCTGAGCGGGCGTCCCGGCGTGGACTCTCCCGACGGCTGGGACGCGATCCCCGGCGCACGGGGTTGCACGCCGGAAGCGTGCGGCTTTCGCGACCACTACGCCGAGCTGCAGGCCGCGGGAGCAATCGTCGTCTACGGCATGTCCTCGCAAAGCACGGAGTACCAGTCCGAGCTCGCCGAGCGTCTGGGACTTCCCTTCCAGATTCTCTCCGACCCCGAGTACGAGCTCGCACAAGCGCTCAACCTCCCGACGTTCACCGCCGACGGGCAGCGGTTGTACAAGCGGCTCACGCTGATCATCGCCGACGGGCGGATCGAGCACGCGTTCTACCCGATCTTTCCACCTGATCGGCACGCGGCAGAAGTGGTGGACTGGCTCGGCTCGCACCCTCGCTCCCGCGACTGACCGGGCACCCCTGACCGACCGCCGGACCGGCCAGCCTCGCGGGACCGAGGACCCAGCCCGGCGGGACCGGCGACCCAGCGCCGCGGGACCGGCGAGCACACTTCCGCTCAGGAAGGCTTCAGTTTCAGCAGCGCACTCCGCGCGCTCAGGATGTGGGTGCGCATCGCGGCCTCCGCCCACTCTGAATCGCGACGAGTGATCGCCGCGAGGATCTCGCGGTGCTGGCGAAGAGCGTCGCGACGACGCATCTCGTCATAGGACAAGTAAACGCGCAAGATCAGCGGCGTCTCCACGATGCTGGCGAGGGAAGTCATCAGCCGACGGTTGCCGGTGGCCCTGAGCAGCGAGGTGTGGAAGTCGTTGTTCAGCTCCCCCAGCTCGTCGAGGAAGCCCGCTTGGCGGGCGTCCTCGAGTGCCTCCATCCGCAGGCAGACTTCTTCCAGCTGGCGAATCTCCAGCGCACCGATCTTTCGCGCCGCGATCCGGGCTCCGTGACTCTCGAGGACGGCGCGGACGCTGTAGACCTCAGCGATGTCCTCCGCCGTCCACGAGCTCACCCAGGCGCCGCGACGGGGACGCAGCTCGACGTGGCCCTGGTGCTCGAGCTGGCGGAGCGCTTGCCGGATCGGAGTGCGGCTGACCTGAATCCGTGCGGTGAGCTCCTCCTCGGGCAGCCGTGAGCCGGCCGGGTAGGCGCCCTCGATGATGGCTTGCCGGATCGCCTGGTAGGCGATCTCGACAGCATCATCCGCAGGCTCGTCGTCGTCGCCTGAGGCAGATCCGCTCATCCGTTGGTTCGCTCACCTGTAGTTGCAGCTATCCGAGAGTGAAGGGGTCGCGCGTGGCGCCGGTCGTCTCGATCCATACCGACTTGGTCTCCGTGTATTCGTGCAGGACGTCGAGCCCGTTCTCACGGCCGATGCCGCTGGCCTTGTAGCCCCCGAACGGGACGTTGGGGCCGACGACCCGGTAGGCGTTGATCCACACCGTCCCCGCCTTGAGCTTCGTCGCGACGCGCATCGCCCGCCGGACGTCGAGCGTCCAAACGGAACCGGCGAGCCCGTACTCGGTGTCATTGGCCTTGGCGATCGCCTCCTCCTCATCGGAGAAGGATAGGGCCGCGACGACCGGACCGAAGATCTCTTCCCGGACCGCCGGCGAATCGGAATCCAGGTCCGTGAGGATCGTCGGCTGCACGAAGTACCCACCCAAGTCGGGATCGGGACCTCCGCCGCAGACGGCGGTGGCACCGCGATCCTTGGCACGCTCGAGAATTCCGGTCACCTTCTCGAACTGCGCCTCGTTCGCGAGCGGGCCCATCTCGGTGGCCGGCTCGAGCGGATTGCCCAGCACGATCTGGCGCGCGCGGTCGGCGACCAACTCGATCAGCTCGTCGTGGATGTCCTCATGGACGACCAAGCGCGAGCCGGCCATGCAGGTCTGTCCGGTCGCCGCGAACACACCGGCGACGATGCCGTTGGCGGCAGCCGCCAGGTCCGCATCGGGGAACACCACCTGCGCGGACTTCCCGCCGAGCTCGAGCGTGACTCGCGCGAGATGGCTGGTGGCGCCCTCGGCGACGTCGATGCCGGTCTTGGTAGACCCCGTGAAAGCGACCTTGTCGACACCGGGATGGCGGACCAGCGCCCGTCCCACGGGCGGTCCGTTGCCGGTGATCACGTTGAATACGCCGTCGGGAATTCCGGCCTCGGTGACGAGCTTGGCCAACTCGAGCGCGGTCACCGGCGTGTGGTCGCTCGGCTTGACGACCATCGTGCAGCCCGCGGCGAGCGCCGGCGCGAGCTTCCAGCTGAGCAGCAGCAGCGGCGAATTCCAGGGCACGATCGCGGCCACGACGCCGATCGGCTCGCGCAGTGTGAACGCTACGAAGTTTGGTTTGTCGGAAGGCAGCGTCTCGCCGGTCACCTTGTCCGCCCATCCGGCGAAGTAGCGATACCAGCTGGGAATCGCGCGCATCTGCCCGGCGAACTCGCGCAGCAGCTTGCCCGAGTCGCGGGACTCGAGTTCCGCGAGTCGATCGGCGTCGCGCTCGATCAGGTCGGCTAGGCGATGGATCAGCCGCGAACGCTGGAACCCGGTCATCTCTCCCCAGTCACCGTCGAGCGCCGCCCGGGCCGCGCCCACCGCGCGATCGACGTCCTGCTCGTCGGCATCTGGAACCCTCGCCCAAGCTCGCCCGGTGTAAGGATCGACCGTCTCGTAGAAGCGCCCGTTGGCGGGAGGGAAGCTTCCGCCCGCGACGTAGAGCTCATACTTGGGGAGTTCGACTGTGGCCATGCTGACCTCCTTGGGAGTCTGGGCGGTTACACAGCGGCCGCGGCCAAAGGAGCCGGGCCGAGCTCGAGGCCGTGGAGAAGCTCGGTCAGCCTCAGCAGCGTCGTGGCGCATTCGTCCAGGGCGCTGCGGGCTTGATCGCGCAGCTGTCCGTTCTCGAAATCGTCGTGGGTGAGATAGACGCTGGTAGGCAGGGGGACGGCACCGAACCAGCTGAGGATGTCGCGCATGTGCCGGTCGACCCCGAGATAGTGATGCGGGCGAGCCCCCACCACCACCAGCCCCACGGGCTTGTCACGCAACGACTCGACGGAAAGATGATCGATCAGGTTCTTCAACACTCCCGGGAGCGAGGCGCGATATACGGGGGAGCCGAAGACCACCGCGCCCGAGCCATCGATCAGCTCGATCGCGCGGGCGTTCCTTTGATCCAGCTCGACGCTCCAATCTGAGCGCATCGGCGCGAGCGGCTCCGCGTGCAGATCGATCCGCTGCACGACCCATCCCCCGCCCCACCGCTCAGCGCCGAGGCGATGTGATCGGTCGCAGTCGCAAGGCGACTGGGGGGTGTCGGAGCGCCGTAGACGACGGTTACCTGCACGCAATGCACCTCATGTGACTCGCAGCCCCGCTTCGCGCAGCAGCGGCAACAACGCATTGTCGAAGTACTCGAGGTTTGAGCTTGCCAATCGGGACTTCTCCTCCTGGCTGGGAGCGCCGGGCGCGGTTTCAGCATACACCCTGAGCCATTTCGTGTACGATCGCCCCTGGCGTGCATCCATGCAGCGTCAAGCCCGAGGAGCGAAAGCCACTCGCGCAACTGCGGGCGATCGAGCTGGGCTCTCTGGGTCGCCGGCCCATCGCTGGTCGCCTGCTCGCCGATTTCTGGGCCGAGGTGATCAAGGTCGAGGCCCCGGGAAAGCTCGACCTCCTGCGCTCATGGGGCGCGGGCGAGCTTCAACGGCAACTCGTTGTGGTGGGCGGTGCAGAGCCGCGGCAAGCGGCTGATCACCCTCAATCTGCGACAGCCAAACGGACAGCAGCTCCTTGCGGAGCTGGCGCGGATGAGCGATGTGCTGATCGAGAACTTCCGTCCCGGCACGATGGAACGGTGGGGGCTTGGCTGGACGCCGAGGAAATCGAACGGAGATTGACCGGTGCCGGCATTCCCACCGCAAAGGTCAACTCGGTCGCCGAGCTCGTGGGCGACCAGCAGCTGATCGAGCGAGAGATGCTCGTGCGGCACGAGGACCCGGAGATCGGCTCCTACCTGTCGCCGGGGATCACACCCAAGCTCTCAGAGACTCCGGGCGGGCTGAGCTGGTCAGGGCGCCAGCAGCCCGGCGCAGACAACGAATAGTCTACGGCGAACTGCTCGGTCTCTCCGCGGCCGAGCGTGAGGCACTAGCCGAGGAGGGAAATACGTGAGCGAGATGCTGCTCTGCGACGTCGGCCCCCGTGACGGCCTGCAGAACGAGGCCAAGGCACTCACACCCGACCAGCGCGCAGAGCTCTGCGTCGGGCTCTCGGATGCCGGCCTTCCCCGGGTCGAGGCGGTGAGCTTCGTTCGCGATGAGCGCGTCCCGCGGATGGCTGGGGCCGAAGCCGTACTGGAGGGTCTCGCCGGCCGCGTGGGAGACACCGAGATCTCGGCGCTGGTCCTCAATCCGCGAGGTGTCGACCGCGCCCTGGCCGCGGGGGTGCGCAGCGTCCACGTGGCGGTGATGGCCACCGATAGCTTCGCCCACGCGAATGTGAACCGCTCACGCGACGAGTCCGCGGAGGCCGCGCTCGCGCTGATCTCCCGAGCGGTCAGCGAAGGCGCCGCCGTTGCCGGCGCCGTGAGCGTGGCCTTCGGTTGCCCGTTCGAAGGTCATGTCGACCCGGGAGTGGTGAATCACCTGCTGGCCGGAATGGCGGAGGCCGGGGCGAGCGAGCTGATGCTCGCCGACACGATCGGGATCGCCGTTCCGAGCCAGGTCAAGCGCGGGGTGAAGAGCGCACTGGCGCACGGACGTCCGGTCGGCGTTCACTTGCATGACACACGCAATACCGCGGTCGCCAATGCGCTCGCGGCGATCGATGCCGGCGCGACGCTGTTTGAATCATCGGTGGGCGGTGCGGGGGGGTGTCCGTTTGCACCGGGCGCGACCGGGAACCTCGCGACCGAGGATCTGGTGTGGATTCTCGAGCGCGAGGGGATCTCAACCGGCGTGAATTTCGATGCCGTCGTTGAGACCGCCCGCTGGCTCGAGGAGCAGCTTGAGCGGCCGCTCCCGGGTGCGCTCAGTCGTCCGGGGTGCACGGCGAGAGCGGGGTGAGCATGGTGCAGCCGCGAACTCTCACCGCCAAGCTGATCGACGCGCACCTGGTAAGCGGGCGCCGGGAGCCAGGAACCGAGCTCGGTCTGCGGGTCGATCAGGTCTTGATCGAGGACGCCACCGGGACGATGACCGCGTTGCAGTTCGAGGCACTCGGCGTCGAGCGCTCCGTCGTACCCCTGGCCGCGGTCTACATCGACCACAACGTGTTACAGCTCGATGAGCGCAACATGGACGATCACATCTACTTGCGAGCGTTCTGCAGCCGCTACGGCGTGCATTACTCGCGGCCGGGGAACGGCATCTCACACTATGTGCACCTCGAGCGGTTCGTCGCGCCGGGGGAAGTGATGGTAGGTGCCGACTCTCACACCTCGACCGCGGGCGCGGCGGGCATGCTCGCGATTGGAAGCGGTGGCCTCGAGGTTGCCTCGGTGATGGCCGGCCACCCATTCGAACTCGCATCTCCGGCCGTCGTCGGCGTCGAGCTCAGAGGCTCTCTCGCGGACTGGGTGCAGGCCAAGGACATCGTCCTCGAGCTGCTTCGGCGGCGGGACGTGCGCGGCGGGGTCGGGCGCGTGTTTGAGTTTCACGGTGACGGTGTGGCCACGCTCTCGGTCAGCGAGCGCGGCACGATCGCCAATATGATCGTCGAGCTCGGCGGGACCACAGCGGTGTTCCCGTCCGATGCCCGGACCGAAGAATGGCTCAAGTGGCAGCGCCGAGCTGACCAATTCGTCGAGTTGGCGGCTGACCCCGGCGCTTGCGACGACGAGACGGAGGTGATCGACCTCGCCGCTCTCGAGCCGCTCGTCGCGCTTCCCTCATCGCCCGGCAACGTCGTCCCGGTGAGCGAGGTGGAAGGGACCAAACTGGTCCAGGTTTGCGTCGGGAGCTCGGTGAACTCGGCTTACATCGATCTGGCGATCGTCGGGGCAGTGCTCGAGGGCAAGACGGTCCACCCGGCAATCGACCTCACCGTCACTCCCGGCAGCCGGCAGATTCTGCAGACGCTCCAGCTCAGCGGAGTGTTCGGGCAGTTGGTCCACGCGGGCGCGCGGATGCTAGAGCCGATCTGCGGCCCATGTATCGGCGTGGGGCAGGCTCCCTCGGCACGCAAGCCTTCGTTGCGCACCTTCAATCGAAACTTCCCCGGCCGCAGCGGCACCGAGGATGACCGCATCTATCTCTGCTCACCGGCGACGGCAGCGGCAAGCGCGCTCACCGGTCAGATCACCGATCCGCGCTCGCTGGGCACCCCGCCGCGCATGCTGCCCCGGCCCCAGGAGCCGCCGATCGACGACCGCGGAATACTGGCGCCTGCTCCGCCCGAAGAGGCCGCGGGAATCGAGGTGGTGCGTGGCCCGAGCATCGTCGAACCGCCCCGCGGAGCTGCGCCCGGCGACACGCTCGCGGGCGAGATTGTGATTGTCGTCGGCGACAACATCTCCACCGGCGATATGGCGCCCGACGGAGCACTCGGGATGAGCGTCTGGTCCGACATCAGTCGCTGCGCCACGTTCATGTTCCGCCGTCTCGACCGTGGCTTCCACGACCGCTGCCTGAAGGCGGGAGAAGGCTTCATCGTCGCCGGCCACAACTATGGGCAAGGAAGCTCCCGCGAGCATGCGGCGCTGTCGGCCGTGTACCTGGGAGTTCGCGCGGTCATCGCCAAGAGCTTTGCGCGTATCCATCGCCGGAACCTGCTGCTCAACGGCGTGTTGCCGCTCACATTCGCGCACGAGGATGACTATCAGCGACTGGGGCAGGGTGAAAGACTGCAAATCGGGGGCGTTCGCGAAACGATCGAGTCCTGCGGAGACGAGGTCTTTGCCGCTCCCGAGGAAGGGGAGCCAATCGCCGTGCGGCTCGACCTGCTGGCGCGCGAACGCGAGCTCGTGTTGGCAGGAGGGCTTCTTCAGCTACTTTCGCGCCAGCCCGTCCAGACCCAAGGAGGTCCTTGATGGCTTCCACGATCGAACCAGCCTCGGGACTGGTCGAACAGAATCTGTTTCGGGACGTAATCGGTTGTTTTGCGAGCGGAGTGACTGTGATCACAACGCACGCTGGGGTGCACATCACGCCACCACAGCGAGCGCGGTGTCTTCTCTCTTGCTGGACGCGCCGATGGTGCTGATTTGCCTGAACAGGACCAGCCACACGCAGGCGGCGGTGGCCGAAGCCGGCTGCTTTGCGATCAACATCCTCGGCGCCGACAAGGCGGTATCGCCTATCAGTTCGCCACCAAATCCGGCGCCGCGAAGTTCGAGGGCGTCGAGGTGATCGTCGGCCAGCGCGACTTGCCCCTGGTCAAGGACGCGATCGCGCACATCGAGTGTCGGGTTGCCGAGGCCGTCACCGGAGAGACGCATACGATGTTTCTCGCCGAGGTCCAGAACGCGGCGGCAATCGAGGGCGGCGCGCCGCTGACTTACTTCCGCGGCAAGTTCGGGCGCTTCGAGACCGAGCTCGAGGAGGCGGCGTACCGAGATCTGCGCCACATGGTCCTCGACCGGCGGCTGCCGATCGGCTCTCCCCTCGACGTCGATCAGCACCGGGAACTGCTCGACGCCTACCGGGCACGCGACGTGGAGGGTGCCAAGCGCCTCATCCACAAACACAACAACGGCGCCAAGGAAGTGGCGCGCGAGGTCATCGAGGCGCCCGGCGGCGAGCTGTGACCGCGAGCAAACCATCAACGGATGAAGAGGAGCTGCTGTGAGCGACGCAATCTACCGGATCATCGAGGTAGTCGGCACCTCCGAAGAGGGCGTCGATGATGCAATCAGGAACGGGGTCTCCAGGGCCAGCAAGACCCTCCGCAACCTCGACTGGATCGAGGTCGCCGCAATACGCGGCCATCTCTCGGACGGCAAGGTTGCGCACTACCAGGTCACGATGAAAGTCGGCTTCCGTATGGATGACCCTGACGACGTCGGACGGTGAGGGCTCATATGAGGTGACCGTGGTTGGTTTTGACTGCATACGGCCGCCGTATAGCCCGCTGGGTGTGGGGTGTACGTGCCTCACCCCGGCTGCCCGAGACGGTCCCGGCGCGCGGTCGCGGGTAGTACGCTGATAGCGCTCGCGACGCATGGCATTTGACCTCGTGATCGACATCGAGAACACGTCCGGGGCCTTGGCGCAGGTCGCGGCGGCGATCAGCGACGCCGGCGTGAACATCGCCGCCGCCACGTGCGTCGGCCCCGGAGAGCGAGCCGAGCTGCACATCCTTGTTCCCCACCCCGGCGCGGCCAAGCACTCGCTGGCGATCTCGCATCTGGCGGTCACCCGCGAGCGCGAAGTCGTGGTCGTCGATGTCGAGGATCGACCCGGCGTGCTGGCGGACCTGACCCGCAAGATCGCTGCGGCGGGCGTCGACCTCGATCTCGTCTATGTCGCCACCCGAAATCGTGTCGTCTTTGGCGCCGCTGACCTCGCGGCGCTACGGGCGGCGGTCGAGCCAGCCGGCTGAGCTGTCGCGAACCCGGCTCCGCTCGTTCACGACGAACCGAAGCTGACTCCGCTCGTTAACGCCGAGGGTCGCAGCCCCCCGCGATCAGGACAGAGAGCGGCTCACAACTCGGTCCGCTCGCCCGGAGCCAGTACCCGGACTTCCACCGCCGGCGCGTATGTAGCTGCCAAGGAAGCAAACTGTCGGGGTGGCCAAGCCGGATCAGCGGGCCGTGATATTAGCCCCCCTCCGAGGGCGAAGGTCCCCCAATGGATCGGAATCGCGATCCGCGGCGCGATGATCGCGGCCGCCCTCGCGGCGCGATCTGGGTCGAGGTGCCCTGGACCCACACTCCGCCCCCACCCCCAGACCGGCAAGAGAGCAAGATCAAGCCAGCCGCGGAGCGCCGCCATCGCCGGGAACAGGTCGGTATCGCCCGCAAAATAGGCCGACCGAGAGCCGTGTACCACGTAGCCGAGCGGTTGTGCCGAAGGTCCGAGCGGTCGCCGCCTGCCATCGTGCCGGGCGAGCGTCGCGGTCACGCGCACACCGCGGATGATCGCCGTCTCGTCGCCTGGCCGCAGCTGCACCACATTGGTCAAGCCCGCCCGACGGAGCCAGCGACCGGCCGGATGGGGCGCAAGAATCGGGGCGGAGCCTTCGATGCTCCGCAGCGACGGTAGGTCCGCGTGATCGGCGTGAAGGTGTGAGAGCAGCACGCAGTCCACCGGCCCGAGCAAACCTTCACCGACGGGCCGGGCGATTCTTACCAGGGGGCCGATTCGCCGCCGCAGGACCGGATCGGTGAGGACTCGAACTCCGTCGATCTCGAGCAGCACGCTGGCGTGTCCGAGCCATCTGATGGCCGCCGGTGGGGTCACGGGTGGAGCTGTGATTCGTAGATCTCCTGCACTCAAGCGCGAGCACGAGCGCTGAGCATCCTCCGTAGCGGATGACGACCAGCCGCGGCGAAGCTGAATACTAAGCGGTGTGGATGAAGCCTCTGAGGTCGCTTACGGCGAAGGGTTCAGCTGGAGTCCGCGAGCGCCGCGCGTGCGGCCGCTCTACCTCGCGCTGCACTGGCTGGTGTCCGCGATCGCAGTGTTCGCGGCTGCGGCCGTGGTTCCGCACGTGACCGTAAAGAATTTCTTCCCCGATGCACTGATCGCGGCGGCCCTGATAGCGCTGCTGAATGCGGTGCTGCCGCCACTCGTAGCGGCACTCAGGCTGCCGTTCACGCTCGCACTCGGCTTTGTGGCGGTGCTCATCCTCGACCCGGTGATGCTTCTGCTGGCCTCTGCAATCGACCCCAACTCGATCAAGATCGAGTCCTTCGGGTGGGCGCTGGCGGCGGCACTGATAATCGCCGCGGTCACCGTGATGCTCGAGGTGATCCTGGGCGTCAACGACGACGAGGCCTACACGCTCCGGGTGATCAGGCGGGTTGCGACCCGGCAGGGTCGGCAGGCGAGGACCGCCGTCCCTGGGATCATCTTTCTCGAAATCGACGGGCTAGCGTTGCCGGTCCTGACGCGCGCGATGCGCGATGGCAACGTCCCGGAGATGGCCCGCTGGCACGGCCGGACGCATCGCTTGAGCGAATGGGAGCCGGACCTGAGCTCGCAGACAGGTGCCAGTCAGGCGGGCATCTTGCTCGGCAGCAACGAGGACATTCCCGCCTTTCGATGGGTGGAGAAGGAGACCGGGAGGATCATGAGCTGCTCCTCCCCGGCGGACTGCGCGATCATCGAACAACGCCGAACGAGCGGCGAAGGCCTGCTCCGCAACGAGGGCGCAAGTCGGGGCAACCTGTTCTCGGGGGAGGCCGAGGCAGCGATCCTCACCGTGAGCCGTATCAGCGCTGAGAAGCGAGCCAATCCCGGATACCGGGCGTTCTTCGCCGACGGCTTCAACGTCACGCGCGTGCTGGTGCTGTTCGCCTGGGAGGTTATCCTCGAACGCGCCGCTGCCTGGCAGCAGAGGCGTCGGGACGTCCGTCCACGTGGACGGCGCACCCGTCGCTACGCACTGCTTCGCGCCGGACTGTGCGTCGCGGTTCGCGACCTGATCGTCTTCGGCGTGCTAACCGACATGATGCGTGGCCGTCCCGTCGTGTACGCGACGTTCTCGAGCTATGACGAGGTGGCTCACCACTCAGGGCTCGAGCGCGCCGACACGCTGGAGGCACTGCGCAAGCTGGACCAGCACTTTGGTCGCATCGCGCGTGCCCGCCGCTACGCCCCACGTCCCTACAAGCTGGTCGTGCTCTCCGATCACGGTCAGACTCAAGGGGCGACGTTCAAACAGCGCAACGGCTATGACCTCGCCGAGCTGGTCGAGCGGTCGATCGAGCACGGGACGGTGGCGCGGACCGGCGACGGCGATGAGAACGACGCCGCGGTCGGTCACGCTGTCAGCGAGGCGACCGGCGCCAAACCTGACGGAACCGGTGCTGAAGTGGGCGATCACCGCGTCGTCGTGCTCGGATCGGGAAACCTGGGGCTCGTGTACCTGCTAGAGGCGCGCTCCCGCTTGAGCCTGGAGGAGCTGGAGGAGCGCCATCCGCGACTTCTTCCCGCGCTCCGCGAGCATCCTCACATCGGCTTTGTGCTCGTCCACTCGCGCCGGCATGGCCCAGTCGCGCTCGGCCCGCGTGGAGCTCATTACCTCGAAGCGCAGCGAATCGAGGGCGAAGACCCGCTCGCGGAGTTCTCGGCCAATGCGCCCGCGCACCTACGCCGCACCGACGGATTCGAACACGTCGCTGACATCATGGTGGGCAGCTTCTATGACACAGAGCTCGAGCAGGGGTGCGCGTTCGAGGAGCTGATCTCCTTCCATGGTGGCTTGGGCGGTCCTCAGACCAGGCCGTTCGTGCTCTCACCGGTCGAGCTTCCGCTCCCTGCCTCGCCGATCGTCGGCGCCGAGCAGCTGCACGGTCTCCTCAAGAGCTGGCGACATATGCTCGAGGGTGCCGCCGGAAGCGAATCGTCCCGGGGGGGAGAGATGGGCGGATCGACAACGGACCTCGGCGGCGCTGCGGGCCGAGCGCGGAGCACGAGATGACCGAGAGCGCCCGGGCGCCGCGACTCCGGGTCGTCGTGGCCGAGGACGCCTACCTGATCCGCGAGTTCCTCTCGGCGATCCTGAGCGCCGCGCCGGAGGTGGAGCTGGTCGCCGTCTGCTCTGATATGCACTGGAGCGAGACGCAAGACACCAGCCGCCGGGTGAAGGCGACTCTGATCTTCCTCTCAGAGGAAGAGAACGGCACTACGGCCTGAGGAAGAAGCCACCCCCCGCCGCCCACGCCGCGTGTCATCCGTTTCGGGTGATGAGCGGCCCGGCAGCTTGCGCTTGGATGCGCCGCGATGACCAACGACCTCGCGCGTTGGCAATTCGCCACCACGAGCATCTACCACTTCTTCTTCGTGCCGGTGACGATCGGCCTGGCATTCCTGGTCGCGGTCCTCGAGACGGCCTGGTACCGCACGGATAACCCCGATTACAAGCGCATGACACGCTTCTTCGGGACGCTGTTATTGATCAACGTGGCGATCGGCGTGGTCACCGGACTGGTCCAGGAGTTCGAGTTCGGGATGAACTGGTCGACCTACTCTCGGTTCGTCGGCGACGTCTTCGGGGCGCCACTGGCGATGGAGGGGATCCTGGCCTTCTTCCTCGAGTCGACGTTCCTCGGCTTGTGGCTGTTCGGCTGGAACCGGTTGCCCAAGCGGATTCACCTGGCGACGATCTGGGCCGTGTCGATCGGCTCGATGCTCTCGGCGATGTTCATTCTGATCGCCAACTCGTGGATGCAGCACCCAGTCGGCTACAGGATCAACAAGGCAGGCGATGCGGTCCTGAGCAACGTCTGGGCCCTGTTTGTCAACCCGACATTCGTATGGGGTTACGCGCATGTGATCCTCGCCTCGCTGATCACCGGCAGCCTGGTGATGCTGGCCGTGTCCGCCTGGTATCTGCGCAAGCGCGAGCATGTCGAATCGTTCCACCGCACCGCGAAGGTGGCGCTTGCCGTGTTGATCCCGACGATCGTGATTCAGCTGTCGGTGGGCAACCAGTTGGGAGAGGTCGAAGCCCACTATCAGCCGATGAAGATCGCCGCCGCCGAGGCGCAGTGGACCAATTGCAAGCCGTGCTCGTTCTCTGCCATTCAGATCGGAGGCGGCAGCAACGACAAGACCCCGTCGCAAGTCATCCCGATTCCGCACTTGCTGTCGGTGCTGGCGACCGGCACATGGAGCGGCCCAGTCACCGGCCTCGATCAGCTCCAATCGGAGTACCGGGCGAAGTACGGCCCCGGCAACTACGTGCCCGACGTCTTCATCCAATACTGGTCGATGAGGGTGATGGCGTACCTGGGATCGCTGGTGTTGCTGTTCGCGCTGTGGGGCGGTTGGTTGCTCTACCGGGGGACACTGCGCAACTCACGAATATTCCTGACCCTGGCGGTATGGGCGGTGGTGACGCCGTTCTTGATGAACACCGCCGGGTGGCTGCTCACCGAGAGCGGACGCCAGCCGTGGATCGTGCAGGGACTGCAGAAGACCGTCAACGCCAATTCGCCATCGGTCAGCGCGACCGACATATGGATCAGCCTTAGCGCCTTCGTGCTCGCGTACATCGGTCTGGCTGCCGCCGACCTCGTCCTGATGCTGCGCTATTCCTGCCACGGCCTCGCCGCCGCCGACGCCGAGACGGCCGCATCCAGCGAAGCGGCGGGCACTCCGGTGCCGGCCCTTACCTACTGATTCGATGCACCTTCACACCACCTGGTTCATCCTCATCACGGTCCTCTGGATCGGCTTCTTCGTGCTGGAGGGATTCGACTTCGGCGTCGGCGCGCTGCACATGTGGATCGGGAGATCGGAGACCGAGCGGCGGGTCGCGATCAACACGATCGGCCCATGGTGGGACGGGAATGAGGTGTGGTTGATCGTCGCCGGCGCGGCCACGTTCGCGGCGTTCCCCGGCTGGTACGCGACGATGTTCTCGGCGCTGTACCTCGCGCTCGTTTTGGTGCTCGTCGCGCTGTTCGGACGCGGCGTCTCGTTCGAGTGGCGGGGCAAGCGCGAAGATGTTCGGTGGCGTGCCGGATGGTCGTGGGCGCTGACGATCGGCAGCGTGCTGATCCCATTGCTCGTGGGAGTGGCACTCGGCGATTTGCTGCACGGGCTCCCGATCAACGGGCAGCACACCTACACCGGGAACTTCTTCGACCTGCTGACCGGCTACGGGCTGATGACCGGCGTGACGCTGCTAGCCCTGTGCCTGCTCCACGGCGCGACGTTCCTCAAGCTGCGCACCGTCGGTGAGATCCGCGATCGCGCCCGAACGGCAGCGCACGCGATCGGGCCAATCGCCGTGATCGTCAACCTTGCCTGGGTGATCTGGACGCTGGTCGTGATCGGCGGGGGGACCGTGCCCCAGCCGACGCAGATCTTCGGGATGATCGCCGTGATCGTCGCCTGGATGCTCGCGCGCAGCGACAACGACGGATGGGCGTTCACGGCCTCCGCGTTTGCGATCGCGGCTGTCATCGGCCAGCTGTTCATCGCGTTGTACCCGAACGTGATGGTCTCGAGCACGAATCACGCTTACAACCTGACCGTCAACAACGTGGCCTCAGGCCACTACGCGCTGGTCGTGATGACCGTCGTCGCGGTGCTGTTCTTCCCGATCGTGCTCCTGTACCAGGGGTGGTCCTTCCACGTCTTCCGCAAACGCGTCAGCGCACCCCCCACACCGGCGCATAACGCGGCGAGCGCCACCGCCGCTGCGGGAGCCGCCCGCGGTGCCGATGGCGGGGGCGCGGTGGCGCAGACATAGCCGGGCCCGTGCGCGCCCTCGACCCACGCTTGCTTCGCCGCACGGAGTCGGCCCGACCCCTGCTGGCATGCGACACGATCCTCGGCGTCGCCACTGCGATCGCGGTGCTGATGCAGGCCAGCTTGATCGCGCGGATCGTTGCCCACGCGTTTGCCGGAGCTCCAGCTCGCAGCCTCGGGCTCGACTTTGGACTGCTTGTGGCCGCGTTTGCGCTCCGAGGTGGATTCGCCTGGGGGATGGAGGTCGCGGGCCGCCGAGCCGCGTGGAGCGTGCTGTCAGAGCTCCGCCTGCGCCTCGTTCAGACCAGGCTGGGCGCCCAGCCGATGGCGCTCGACGGCACCGACGGCGCCGAGGTCGCCGCTGTGGCGCTACAGGGGATCGAGGCCCTGGAGGGCTATTTCGCGCGCTACCTGCCCCAGGTCGTGCTCGCCTCGGTGGTCCCGTTCGTAGTCGTTGCCTGGGTCGCGTTCGTGGACCTCGAGGCGGCCGTGATCATGCTGCTGACACTCCCGCTGGTCCCGGTATTCATGTGGCTGATCGGCTTCTACACCGAGCAGCGAACGCAGGAGCGGTGGCTTGCACTGCGGCAGCTCTCGATTTACTTCCTCGATCTGGTGCGAGGTCTGCCGACGCTGCGGGCGTTCGGTCGGGCCGGTGATCAGGTCGCGGTGGTCGGCGGGGTGAGCGAGCGCTACCGCGAGGCGACGATGGAGACGCTGCGGGTCAGCTTCCTCTCCGGCTCGGTGCTCGAGCTCGCGGCGACGCTTGGCGTGGGGCTAGTCGCCGTCACCGCGGGGGTACGGCTCGTCGACGGCGGACTCGGGCTCCAGGCCGGCTTGACCGTGATCATCCTCGCGCCTGAGCTGTATCTGCCGTTCCGGCGGCTGGGAGCCGAATATCACGCCAGCGCGGACGGCCTCGCAGTGGCCGAGCGGATGTTCACGCTGCTCGACGCTCCGGCCACGGCTGCCGCCGGCGGCCCCGGTCTCGCGCCGAGCCCGGCGTACGCCGCGGTGCGGCTGGAGCGGGTCTCGTTCTCGTATCCCACACGCTCCGGCTTGGTGCTCGACGGAATCGACCTGGAGCTCGTGCCGGGAGAGTCGGTTGCCCTGGTCGGGGAGAGCGGAACCGGCAAGAGCACGATCGCCGCCTTGTTGCTCGGACTGCTCGAGCCGACCGGCGGACGAATCCTCGTCGGCGACGTCGATCTGGGCTCGTGTCAGATCGATGCGTGGCGGCGGCTCATCGCCTGGGTTCCGCAGCATCCGACCCTGTTTCGCGGCACCGTCGCCGAAAACATCCGCGTCTGGGATCGGGCGGCATCCGAGCAGAAGGTCGCCGACGCGGTCGCGCGCGGCGGCGCGGACGAGTTCATCGAAGCCCTGCCGCATGGCTATGAGACTGTGATCGGTGACGGTGGCCGGGCGCTGTCCCCCGGTGAGCGGCGGCGGATCGGTCTGGCGAGAGCATTTCTCAGAGATGCGCCGCTGGTGATCCTCGATGAACCCACGGCCGACCTCGATCCGGGCAGCGTGGCGGTCGTGGCCGATGCCGTACGGCGATTGCAGGCGGGGCGAACGATGTTGCTGATCGCCCACCGGCCGGAGCTCGTCGAGCATGTGGACCGAGTGGTTCGCCTGGAGCACGGCGTGGCCGTGGAAGCAGGGTTCAGGCGAGCGGCATGACGCGGACGCTGGGCGCCGTCCTGGGCCTCTCCCACGTGTCGCGGGTGCGGTTCTTGCTCGCGGCCACGCTCGGCGCGCTGACGATCGTCTTCGGCGCGGGCTTGATGGCCACCGCCGGCTACCTGATCTCGCGCTCGGCCGAGCGCCCTCCCGTCCTCTCTCTGATGGTGGCGATCGTCGCGGTGCAGTTCTTCGGCCTCGGACGGCCGCTGATCCGCTATCTCGAGCGGCTCGCCTCACACGATGTCGCGCTGAGAACGCTCGGCCGCGTGCGGGCACGGTTCTATGCCCGAATCGAGCCGCTCGCTCCCACCCAGCTGGACGGCTACCGGAGGGGTGATCTGCTCTCGCGCATGGTCGCGGACGTCGATGCCCAGCAGAACCTCTACCTTCGCGCGCTGGGGCCGCCGCTGGCAGCACTGCTGGCCGGCGCTGTCTGCGTGGGGGCGGCGACCGCGTTTCTCCCGGCGGCGGGGCTGGTGCTGGCCGCGGGGCTGCTCGCCGGGGGCCTGTTCGTGCCTGTCTTATCGGGCTTGCTCAGTACCCGCGCCGACCGCCGGCAGGCCGGCACGCGCGGGGAGCTGGCCGCCGAGCTCGTGGACTTGCTCCGCGGAGCGCCGGAAGTCGCAGCTTTCGGCGCGCAGGCCGCGCGGCTGGCGCGCGTCCGAGACGCCGACTCATCGCTCGTGAAGCTGGCCCGGCGTAACGCGCTGGCCACGGGCACCGGCGACGGCCTCGCGCTCGTGGTGAGCGGGATCACGGTCGCGGGAGTGCTGGCGACCGCGGTCGACGCCTCGATCGATGGACGGCTCGACCGGGTACTGATCGCCCTGCTGGCGCTGCTCGCGCTCGCCTCCTTCGAGGCTGTCACCCCGCTGGGCGCCGCGGCGCGCGAGCTGTCGGTGACGCTCGCGGCCGGCCAGCGGATCCTCGAGATCACCGATCAAGAGCCGGACGTGTGCGAGCCGGTCGCCCCGACCCCGGCGCCGCGATGGCCGTTCGCGGTCGCGCTGGAAGAGGTGCGTGCGAGCTACCCGCAGCAGCCGCGTGCGGCGCTCGAGCTCGTGAGCATCCGGCTCGAGCCGGGCGAGCGGATCGCGCTGGTCGGCCCGAGCGGCGCCGGCAAGACGACCGTCGTGAACCTGCTGCTTCGGTTTCTCGACCCGCAGCGCGGACGGGTGACGCTGGCGGGAAGGGATCTGCGCGATTATCGCCTGGAGGACGTGCGGTCCGCGATCGCGGTTGCCGGCCAGGAGTCTCACCTTTTCTCAACGAGCATCCGAGAGAACGTGCGGCTCGCGCGGACCGGAGCGAACGACTGGGAGATCGAGCAAGCGCTGCGCCGCGCGCGGATCTGGGACTGGATCTCGGCGCTTCCCAAAGGGCTCGACACGCTGGTCGGCGAGGAAGGACGCGAGCTCTCCGGCGGCCAGCGGCAGCGGATCGTTCTCGCCCGTGCCCTCCTCTCCTCTGCGCCGGTGCTGGTCCTCGACGAGCCGACCGCGCACCTCGATCCGGTGACCGCCACCGAGCTGATCCGCGACGTGTTCTCGGCCGCGCGGGATCAGAGCGTTCTGTTGATCACGCACCGCGGGGAGGGGCTGGAACTCGTCGACCGGGTGGTCGAGCTGGCGGCGGGGGTCACCGTCAGCGGAGATTCAAGCCTGTTCGCCCGCGGGTCAGCATGACATTCGCGGGCAAGCGTGACACTCGCGGGCTAGCGTGACATTCGAGCATGCGTCGAGCGTAACGATAGCCCGGCTCACGCGGGCTAGTGTGACACTCTGATTGAGAGCCCGGTCGCATGTAACGTTAGCCCGCTGATCATGACCACCGCGCGCAATCCATCCCTCGCTCCGGACCGCCAGCGAGCACCCGACGCGAGGGCCCCGGTGCCGGCGCCCAAATCCTAACCCGATGCCGGCTGACGGGACGTCGACTGCATCACGACCTCGTCGTCGCTCCAGTCGATCTCGGCGGCGTCGCCGCGATCGAGCACGTGAGGGCCGCCCGTCTTCGAGAAGCGGTCCCAGCTCCAGTCGATGATCGCCTCGATTTTGGCCCGAGCTCCCGTCATCAGGCTGGCGTGCACGCCGAGCCACGCCATATGCGCGAGCTGTCCATGGATCTCGTGGTGGCGCTGTCCGACCTCGGCGATCGCGGCACCGTGGCCGATCATCGCCATGATGCCCTTGTCGTGGTAGCGGAAGTCCTTGCGCGGCTTGCCTTCGAACGTGGCAAGGATGTTGTCCGCAGCCCAGTTGCCGGTCTGCAGGGCCACCGACCCGAGTTGCGGCAGCGGCTTGCCGTCCGGTCCGGGGACGTTGGCCATGTCCCCGATCGCGTACACGCTGGGGCTGCCCGCCAGCGTCAGGTCGGGCTGCGGGTCCACGCGCCCTCCCGCCCCCTGAGCGAGGCCACAGTTGGCCGCCAGCGGTGCGGCCATGATGCCGCCAGCCCAGATCACGCACCTGGTCGCGATCACCGACCCTTCCGAGAGCAACACGTGACCTGTGGCGACCTCCTTGACCCCGATCCCGAGATGAACCTCGACCCCCTTCTCCCGCAACACCTTGGCGACATAGTCGTGCGCCTCGTCGGAGAATGGCCGTAGCAGCGCGTTCCCGTGGTCGACCAGATGAATGCGAGCCAGCTTGGCGTCGAAGCCGCGGTACTCGGCGGGAACGGTGACCGCGATCATGTCGCCGAGCGCTCCGGCTACCTCGACTCCGGTCGGGCCACCACCCACGACAATGAAGTTGAGCGCTCCGCGATCGACCAGGCTCGGATCCCGATCGACATGCTCGAACAGCCCCAGAATCCGCGATCGCAGGCGGGTGGCGTCATTTAGCGAATACAGCGGAAAGGCATTCTCCGCCGCGCCGGGAGTATGGAAGAAGTTCGGCTTTGAGCCGGCGGCCAGGACCAGCGCATCAGCGGTCCACTCCTCTCCGTCTTCCGTCCTCACGGTCCGGGTAGCGGTATCCACGCGCGATACCTCGGCGAGCTTTACGTCGACGTTCGACTCCCCGGCGAACACCTCGCGAAGCGAGTTTGCGATGTCACTCCCCGCAACCTGGGACGTCGCGACCTGGTAAAGCAACGGCTGGAACTGGTGATAGTTGTTGCGGTCGATCAACGTAACGTCGATCTCCTTGTGGTCGGCAAGCCGCTCGGCGCAGCCGAGGCCGGCGAAGCCCCCTCCCACGATCACCACCCGGCGCCTGCCGTTCGCGGCGCTCATGACGGCACCGGGGCGGTGGCGACCGCCGACGAGGTGACTCCCAGCCGCTCCAGCAGTTGGTGTCCGACGCGCAGCGCATTCGCCATCGCGGTCAGCGCCGCGTTGACAGCTCCGATGCTGGGGAAGAAGTTGTCGAGCTCGTGAGCCTTGCAGTTGACATCCGGCACCGAGGTGCTCGGATCGATGCCGAGCCTGCAGGTGCCGGCCTGATGAGCGCAGCCGGCGATCGGTATCTCGTTCTTCAGATAGGCGTGGTGGGGCAGCAGATGGTGATGGTGCATGTCCAGTCTCCCAACATCGATCGCAGCTGCGCATACAGCCGCTTCTTGGGCTCCTCGTTCGACGGGTGGTAGACGATCGTGATCGTGCCGGCCTTGTCGACGGTCACACGGTTCTCCGGCAAGGGGAGATCCTCGGTGACCGCGTGCTTGGCCACCTGGTTCAGCGTCCAAGTGGTCGTGTAGCGGCCACTTACGAACACTTCCTCGGCTGAGACGTTGGCCGGCTCGCGCCGAAGCCAGCTTCCTCGCTCCAGCAACAGCACCCGCTTGCCGGGGCGCGAGGGTGACGGGCCAAGGTGCCGCCTCCGGCGCCGGTCCCGATGATGATCACGTCGTAGTCGCTCATCCTCACTGCACCACCCATGGGCCGTGCCAAGGGCCGTTTCCGCCGAGCAGCCGCTCCCCTTCCTTCGGCCCCCAAGAATCCGGCGCGTAGGAGTGCACCGCCGGTGGATGATCGAGCAGCGGCTGCATGATCCGCCACGTCTCCTCGACACTGTCCTGACGGGTGAACGGAACGCTGTTGCCGTCCATGGCCGCTTGCAGGAGCACTTCATACGGTGTCGGCGCCTCGCCGCCTTCCTCGGCGAACTCCATATCGAGCGCTATCTCCTGCGGTCCACCCCGGTCAGCACGGTGGGCATCGATGATCAGCATGATTCCCGTTTTCGGGTCGAGCTTGACCACGAGCTGGCTGGCGATCGGCGGCCGGCGCCCTTGGATCGGCAGAAATCCAAGCCGCGGAGCATCGTGGAACACGAGCCGCAGCTCGGTCTGGGTGACCGGGAGCCGCTTGCCGGTGCGGATGAACCACGGGACACCCCACCATCTCCAGTTGTCGATCTCCACCCGCAGCGCCGCATAGGTCTCGGTGGTGGATCCCGATCCCACCCCGTCGATCTGGAGATATCCGTCATATTGGCCGCGAACGTAGCGCTTGGGGTCGGCGTCGGGCATTGCACGAAACACCGCGAACTTCGCGTCCTTGAGCGTGTCCGCATCGTCGCCCGCCGGAGCCTCCATCGCGGCGCTGGCAACGACTTGCATCAGGTGATTGACGACCACATCCCGCAGTGCTCCGACCGGATCGTAGAAGTGGCCGCGATCCTCGACCCCGAAGCTCTCCGCCATCGTGATCTGGACGCTGGAGATGTGGTTGCGATTCCACACCGGCTCGAGGATCGAGTTCGCGTACCGGAGATAGAGAAACTCGTCCAGGCCCATCTTGCCGAGGAAGTGATCGATCCGGTAGAGCTGTGACTCATCGATGTACTGATGAATATCGGCGGCGAGGGCCCGAGCCGACTCTAGATCGTGGCCGAATGGCTTCTCAACGACAACGCGAGCATTCTTGGTGAGCCCCGCTTCCGACAGGCCCTTGATCACTGTGGCGAACAGAAACGGCGGGATCTCGAGATAGAACACGGGGCGCTGCGAACCGGAGATCGCCTTGCCAACCTCAGCGAACGTGTCCGGCTGCGTGAAGTCACCGTGAACATATGAAAGCCGATCCGCAAACCGTTTGAACACATCTTGATCGATCTTCTCGCCGGTGCGTTCGATCGACTCACGCGCGCGGTCTCGCAGCTGGTCGATCGACCAGTCCTGGGCCGCGACTCCGATGACCGGGCAATCGATCAGACCGCGCGCCTCGAGCCGGTACAGCGAACGGAAGGTCATCACCTCTGCGAGATCACCGGTGATCCCGAAGATCACCAGCACGTCTGCCGCCTGATTTCCCTCAGCCGAGCTGGCCGGCTGCGGATCGCTCGCCACTGCCATAGAAGTCTCCTTATCACCGCCCGGCAGTTGCCGGCATGTTGGTGGACGCGGACCATATGACCCCACTGACCCGCCGACATCACCTTCTTCGGGTGATCCCGCCGCACCGGGGCAAGATTAGGGTGGGCGGAAGATGAGCGGCTCACGGATCTCGACGGTCACCGGCGCCCAGTTCAGCGACCTCTTCGATGAACTCAGCAACTGGGGGCGATGGGGACCCCACGACCAACGCGGCGCGCTTCACTATCTGACGCGCGAGCGCGTGGCGGCCGCGGCGCGACTGGTTCGGGATGGAATCAGCGTCAGCCTGAGCTTGCCGCTGAACACGAAAGCCGCTGCTGACAACCCCAAGCCCGTCGACCATCACATGACCGAGCTCGCCCCCCGCAACACCCAGCCCGGATCGCTGCACTTCATCAAGGACTACGTCGGGGCCGTACGCATATTGACCCCCTGTGCCACATCGCCTGGGAGGGCTTGATGTACAACGACAAATCCGCAGATGCCGTGACCCACGGAAACAGCTACACCGCCCCTAGCAGTACCGAGGGGGTGGACTTTCCGATTCATGTCCTGGCGATCGCGGCGATGGGAATCCATCTGCTCGACTACCTGCAGTTCGAGGGTCTCCGCGCCGGGTGTGAGCGCCTCGGGCGCTGGGAGTCCCTGTTCGCCGGGGCGCCGCTTCGGATCGTCGGCGGCACCGGCTCGCCGCTCAACCCGACCGCCGTCTTCTGATGGCGGTCCGGCACCGGATCGCGCTGGGGCGCGCCGCTGGCTTCCAGGCGTGGACGTTGCACGACGATCACTTCGATCTGCACTCCACCTGGGTCCCAGGTGCAGGGATGCTGGGCGCTTCGCTCCTCCACCGCGGCGATCAGCTGCTGTGGACGGGGGCCGGCGTCGGCGCATACGCCCGCGAGCGCACGTTCATGGGCATACCGTTCCTGCATCCCTGGGCCAACCGGCTTGCCGGCTTCAGCTACCGCGCCGGAGGTCAGGAGGTGGAGCTCGATCCGGCCTCACCGCTGTTGAAGCTGGATGACAATGGACTGCCGATCCACGGCGTCCTCACCGGCAGCAGGCACTGGTCGCTGCAGGAGGTGGCCGCGGACGAGGAATCTGCCCAGCTCACAGCCGCACTCGAGTTCGACCGTCCAGAGCTACTGGCCGCGTTTCCGTTCCCCCATCGAGTGCAGATGGAAGTCCGGCTCGGCGCGGGAGCGCTGGAGGTGCGTACGACGTTGACAGCTACCGGCGAGAAGGCCGTGCCGATCGCGTTTGGTTTCCATCCCTATCTGCAGATCCCCGGAGTTCCGCGTTCGCGATGGACGGTCTCATTTCCGGTTCACCGGCGCATGCAGTTGGACGAGCTACAGATACCTACCGGGCATACCGAGGAAGTCTCGCCGATCACCGGTCCGGTCGGCGATCAGGTCTGGGACGACGGCTTTGACCGGATCGACAGCTCAAAGCCGTTCGAGCTGTCCGCGCGCGGACACACGATCGCGATCCACTACGGCGATGGTTACCGCATCGCGCAGATCTTCGCCCCACCCGGTCAGGAATACCTGTGCATCGAGCCGATGACCGCACCCGCCAACGCCCTGAGAGGACCCGATGACGCACTGTCGTGGTTGGCGCCGGGAGCCTCGCATAGCGCCACGTTCCGCATTGCCTGCCGCTCGGAGCCCTAGACCCCACCGTTCTCCCGCGCGCGAGCCCCGGCATCTGAGGCGGTCACGGGCCTGGCGGGCGTGTCGGCACTACCGCCCTATCGTTCGCGGGCCTCGAACGCCTCAAGCACCTTCTCGCAGGTCGCGCCGGGGCCGCCCTCGACGTCCACGATGATGTCCGCCACGCCCTCGTAGAGCGGCCTGCGTGAATCGTTGAGGCGCCGCAGCGCGCCGGCCGCGTCCGCGGGAAGCGGGCGATGGTGCTGGCCGCTGCGAGCGATCCGCTCGGCGTCCAGTGCATCGGTTGCGCGCAGCCAGACCGTCGTCGCGTCGCGCAGCGCTTCAGGGTCGAGAACCACGCTTGCAGCAGCGGCGAACACCGTCGGGCCGGTGCGAGTCAGCGCCTCACGGAGAAGGCGATTTTCAGTCTCATGGAGCGCGTCGGCACCCGAAGCCCGCTGCACCTCGGCCGCGGTGCATCCGGTCGCCGCGGTCAGTGCTTCATCGTTGTCCCAGAAATCCCAGCCCAGCCGAGCGGCGAGCAGGCGACCGGTTGTGGTCTTGCCCACTCCCATCATGCCGATCAGGACGATGTGGTCGTGTGAGGAGCTCATGAAGCGGTAAGAGGCTCGCGCTCGCCGACGGCTCATCGTAACCAGGTGACAGCTTCCGGCGTCGACGCCGGAGGGATGCGCACACCCATGCACCTCGTCGACGACCAGGAAGTGTCTCGGAACGTCGTCGGCAATCTCGTCGCGGCCACGGATGGCTTCATTCTGGTGGGAGAGGCGAGAACGGCTGAGGACGCGCTCGAGGCAATGGACGACCTCTCACTCGACGTCGTGGTGATCGACGTCCGAATGCGGGGCATGGGCGGCGTCGAGGGAGCCGTCACGCTGCTCGACCGCTATCCGGATCGGGCCCGCATTTCATCCGTTTGGGGGGATGCGCCCTTCGGCCGGCCTTCAACAATCCGAAACTGCGGACCCAGGCTGAAAGAGGGAACCCGATGCAAGCAGACGAACTCGACGGCGATCCGCAGCGATCCGATCTTCCTGGCGGCAGCATCCGATGCTGAGGCGTCAGACCGCCGCTGAGTTCCCCGATACCCGCCCAGGGCAGGTCAGCGAGGCGATCAAGACCCGGATCGGGACGATCCGCCAGCGACGCCAGCAGGTCAAGGAACCAGCGTCCCCGCCCCCCGCTACGACTGCCGAGCAACTCAAGCAGCTCGCGGAACTGCGCGAGCAGAACGCGCTCACGGCGGACCAGTATGAAGCTGCCAAGTCGGAGCTCCTGCACCGCTAGGCGGCGGAGACCGACGATGAACGGGACGCGAGAGCTTCTCCTGCGGCTGGCTGCCAGCGACGAGCGCTACCTGCAAGCCGCGATCTCGGGGGCCCCGCCGATCGAGATCGAGGGCGTCCAAGCAGCGCCGGCGCTGGATCCGGCGACGCGAGTGCTGGTCGAGCTGGCTGCGTTACTCGCGCTCGACGCCGCGACGGCATCGCTGCGCTGGGCCGTCGAGCGAGCCTGCGCCCTGGGAGCCGATGACACCGCGCTCGTTCAGGTTCTGTTGACCACGGGAGCGGCCACCGGGACCGCTCACACCGTTACCGGAGCTTCGAGACTGGCGCTGGCGCTCGACCTGGATCCCGGGGCCGAGTGATCGACTACTGGCCGAGGAGACCCGCTTCCTGCGCGCGCGCGACGGCCTCCGAGCGAGATGCCGCTCCAAGCTTGCGATATACGGCGTGCGCCTGCGTCTTCACGGTGTTAGCGGATACGCCCAGTTGCGCTGCGATCTCGCGAAACGAGCGGTGGCTTGGCAGGAATCGGAGAATTCTAAGCTCGGCGATCGTCAACGAGGAGGGGCCTGAGAGGCTCGTCTCCGCGAGGTTGTCCATGTACGCCCACGCCTCCTCGAACCACTGCACAAAGGCGACTGCGTCCGGGACCTTGCGAGCGAAGCGCGAGGCCTCCGCAAGTAACGTCCGCGCGCCGACGACATCCGCGAGCCACAGTGAAGCGTGCGCCAGCAGGATCCGCGTCTCGGCGCCATACCAGGGCACGAAATCCCCCAGCGCCGCAAGTTGGTCGATGCCACAGCGAAGATCGCGCTTGGCCTCGTCGACTCTCCCCTGGTGTGCCCGTGAGGCGGCGGCTGCCGCGAACACGATCGACGAGCCGGGATCGCTGCTCAGATCCGATTCCTCCAGCAACGCGGTTGCTTGGTCGGTGCAGTCGGCCGCGAGCTCCCAGTTCTTCGCTTGCATCGCGAGCATCGCCCGTTGGGCAAGGGCGAGCGCTGTGAGGCTGGGGGCCACATTGTTGCTGAGCCTGATCCCTTCCTCCAGTAGCTCGTCCCCGGCGGCGAAGTCACCCGTCAAGTGCATCGAGATGCCTTGTAGGACTACACAGAACAAGCGCCACTGACTACCGCGCGGCTCGGCCTCGCCTGCGCAGAGAGCAACTTCGCCCATGCTGGTTACGCCATTACCGCCGATGATCGCTTCCACCACCGCCAGCCCGGCGCCGAGCGACTCCGGCCTCTGCCCGCCACGGCCACGGTCGATCGCAGCGATGGCCGCCAGCGACCACTGCTGGGCCTCGTTGACTTGCCCCGCGACGAGACTGCAAAGCGACGCCGACAGCGCCAGAGGGGCGTAATCCGAGATCCGCGTGCCGCCCAGCTCGCTCAGCCAGCCGCGCACGATGTCGTTGCGTCCGGTCGTCAGATAAGCAAGCGTATTGCTCCACAACAGGTCGCCTGTCAGCTCCACGTCGCCCGCGGCTGCCGCGTGATCGATCGCTCGCCTGGTATCGCTCGCGCGCGCGTACCAATCACTTGCGCGCCGGTGAAGCACGGGTTCGAGCTCGGGCCCGAGACGTCGCAGCTCAGCCTTGAGGGCGTCGGCTACCAGCGCATGCCATCTGTACCGGTCGTGAGCAGGGTCGACCGGGAGCAGCAACGGGTTGGCACGTGCCAAGGCGCGTAGCGTCAGCGCCGAGCCCGGATGCTCGAGGACGGCGTCGCAGATCCCTCCTGAGAGCTCTTCCAGCACCGAGGTCCGCACCGCGAAGGTCAGCAAATCGGCCGGCAGCGGTCCGAGAACCTCATCTCTCAGATACTCCGAGACGAGATGATGGGTTCCGTCGAAGGACGCCAACACCTCGGGATCCTCGCGCAGCGCGATCGCCGCGAGATACAGCGCCGCCGGCCAGCCTTCGGTGCGTCGCACCAGCGCGTCAGCGTCATCCGGCGTGAGCTCGAGCCCTTCCCGGGCGAGCAAGCGCCCGCCCTCGGCGGGGGTCATCGTCAGGTGTCGAAGACGGACTTCCGCCAGCAATCGATGGGCCCGCAGGCGTCCGACCGCAAGCGGAGGCTCGGTCCGCGACGCCAAGGCAATCGTCGACCCGGCGGGAACCTCGTCGACAGCCGCCTGAACATCGTCGCCGAGCGCGTCATGGTCGAGCAAGTGCGCGTCGTCGAGCACGAATACGAACTCGCGGTGCACGTCCGCAAGGGAACGAATGAGTCCCGGCAAACGCGACGCTGCTTCATCTGCGTGGCGGCGCTCGCCGAGCGCGAACCACTCGAATGGCCGCTGATCGTGTGCCTCCCAATCCGCCATTAGCGCCGACTTGCCGTAGCCGGGAGGCGCGACGATCAGCGCCAATCGTGCCTGCCGAGCGCAGACGAGGGTGTGAACGAGCTCGGGTCTAGGTACCAGTTCATGCCGAACCGGGGAAGCGCCGCTCGCGAGATCGAAAGGCGCTGTCGGGTTCGACACATGATTTCGGGACCGTCGCGTGCGCGGAACGGTCGCTGCGTGGCCTGTAGGCATTGGATCCTGACGCTGGTTGAACCGAAGCTGACTTCCAGCGAAGTTCTCCCGGATTTCGACATCCACGGCAAGGGCGCCTGCCTCTCTGTTGAGGAATGCACGCACCACGACCAGCCCGCGCGCGCCGGTAGGATCACCCGGTTCGGGGGATGCGGGGAACGCTTGGCACCCTAGGCTGGTGCGGTGGATCAGGTTGAGCGTCTGCTCCGGCTGCTGGCCCTCAACGACGAGGAGTCGGTTCGGAAGGTGCTGGCGACTGGGACCGACCCGGCACTACTCCCGGCGCTGGGTCAGAAGGTCGATTTGCTGGTCAGACTCGGGGCATTGCTCGCGGTCGGTGCCGCGACGGCCACGCTCAGGACGACGGTGAATCGCGCACTCGAGGCCGGCGCAACCGAGGCTGAGATCGCGGATGTTCTGATCGCGATAGCGCCCGCGCTGGGACTAGCGCGAGTTGTCTCGACCGCTCCCCGGCTCGCCACCGCGCTCGGTTATGAGATCGACGCAGACGACTGAGAGCTCAAAGACCGGTTTGCGCGGCAATCCTGCCTGACTTCACCGCTGCGACCAGGCGCTTGTAGTCACGCTCGTTCTGGTCGGCGTAGGCTTTCGAGAACTCCAGGATCGCGCGGTCAAAAGCGCTGCCGCTGCCGAGATACGCCGCGATTGCGATCCGATCGCCACTGCGCGCGTGTGCCCTGGCCAGCGTCCATCCGCACAACCTGCCGTAGATCGCCATCCCTTTCGGGACCATCTCCTCGATCTCCGCGGAGCCCTTCCAGTCCTTGAGCTGGCGGCCGTAGAAGTCGCGCGCCTGTCCGTCGAAGCTCTGCGCGATGTGGATCCATCCCAGGAAGATGTCGCTGGCCGCCTGCATCAGCTGCTGGCCGACCACGACACGCTCGCCGTGACTGGAGAATTCACCGGCGCCGAGGTATTCCTCGAGCACCGATGCCTCTGCCTCTTTCAGCTGCAGGAAGAGGGGGTCACCGTGGTCGCGTCCGAACATCAGCGCGATCCAGGCTCGCGTGCCGACGCTTCCCACTCCGACGACTTTGCGCGCGAAGTCGCTGAGCTGAAACTCCTCGAGCAGCAGCCGCCGGTCGTAGGGCAGCGACTGCCGGTACACGCGGAGCAGCGCCCGCAGCTCCTCTAGCGCCGTATCGGCGTCGATCGGGAGATCGAGCAGCCGGAGGGGCACGATCAACGGCGACTGATCGACGATCTGCGCCTGGCCGTCGCGCTCCTCGGTCAGCTTCGAGAAGGCGAACATGCTGTCCCGGGTGCGAGCCTTGGCGAGCGCCCTACCCGTTCGTTTGACCAACGCGGGCGCAAGGTCCGCAGCGCGCTCCTGCAACAGGCTTTCGATCTCCAGTCGCGCGTACCAGAGCTCGAGGTTGCCCATCGCGGCGAAGCTGCGGAGCGCCAGTCGGTACTGGGCAACCGTCTCGAGCACGATCCTGTCTTGGTCTTTGGCGCCGAAGCCGTCGTCGCGCGCGGCGATCAGCATGCTTGCGGCGAGCCGCTTGACGTCCCATTCCCAGGGCCCGGGGAGGGTCTCATCGAAGTCATTGATATCGAACACGAGCCGCCGCTCGGGCGAGGCGAAAACCCCGAAGTTCGACAAGTGTGCGTCGCCGCAGCACTGCACGGTCAGGCCTGAGCGCGGGGTCGAGGCAAGATCGTGGGCCATGATCTTGGCCGCGCCTCGATAGAAGGTGAACGGCGAGACAAGCATCCGTCCATAGCGAATCGGGACGAGATCGGGCAGGCGAGTCTCGGCCTGGGCCTCAAGCAGCTCGATTGGATCGTCCCGGTGCGGCGAGGGTTCGAATGCTGCGTGACTCGAGCGCGGGACTTCGGCTCGCGCGGCTTTCCCGCGGGCAACTCGCTCACTGACCGTCAGATGAGGGACAGCGGCTTTGGGATCTTGTTTGACTGCGGTGGGCATAGTGACCAATGATTCCAGCAATTCCGTGGCGTTCCATCATCTGATGCGGGTGAGGCGGCTGCGTCGTGGTCCTCGACACCCGGCTTCGATGCGGGCGCGAGCTTGAACCGTACCGTTGCCACCGGCATCGTCCCAAAGGGGTGATGGCGGCCCGCAACACCCCGCGAAGGGACGGCCTGAGGATCCTTCAACACCCTGCGGCGGGGTGGCGCGAGGACCCTTGAACACCCTGCGACGGGGTGGCGGGAGGATTGACACCCCGCCACCCCTTCCGCCGGGCTCGTTCCGCCGGAGAGCCCGACGCTTGCACAGGGACCCCCTCCCCGGTGAGTGCCCTCGCAGCGTCTCGCACTGAGAGGAGCCACGCAGCGCCGCGCTTGGCGTCTCGCACTGAGAGGAGTCACGCAGCGCCGCGCTTGGCGTCTCGCACTGCAAGCGCTCACGTCGGACGGCACTTGCGCCTGCCCACCCGGAAGGATTTTCTGGTAGGTACTTAACCTACCACGCGAGGCCGGAAACCGTCAAGCTCACCCCATCAGATCGGGGCGAGAAGTGTCCACCGGCCACCGGGTTGTGAGATTCTCCCTGCACCGAGATTGGCCGAGAACCAACCGACTCGAATCCAGCTTTGCGGGCGGCTTGCGATCGAGCTCGACGGCCGCGATCTGACTCGGCGCCTGCCCGCCGGGCAGGCCCGCGTGCTGTTCACCTACCTGACGGTTACACGAGCGCTGCCGTCTCATCGCGCCCAGCTGATCGAGGCTTTGTGGCCTCGGCGCTCGCCAGCTGGTGCCGACGCGGCGCTGAGCGCGCTGCTCTCCCGGCTTCGCTCGAGTCTCGGCGGCGGCGTGGTGCGCGGTCGCAGCGAGGTCCAGCTGCACCTTCCGGACGATGCATGGATCGACCTCGAAGCCGCCGAGGACGCGATTCATCGCGCGGAAGCAGCGGTCGCTCAACAGGAATGGGCCCGGGGATGGGGACCCTCGCTGGTGGCGCTGTTCACGGCCCGGCGCGGATTCCTACCGGGGGACGATCTGCCCTGGGCCGACGAATACCGTCGCCGTTTGGACGAGATCCGCGTCGCGGCGCTCGAGTGCTACGCCGCGATCGCGCTTGGGATCGGCGGCAGCGAACTGGCTCCCGGCGAGCGCGTGGCCCGCGAGTTGGTCGCCGCAGCTCCCTATCGTGAGCGAGGGCACGCGCTGCTGATGGAGATCCTCACCGCCCGCGGAAACCCCGCCGAGGCGCTGTGCGTCTACGAGTCCCTTCGACAGCGGCTACGTGATGAGCTTGGCGCTACCCCCGCGCCGGAGCTGCGCGAGATACAAGCGCGCCTGCTGCGCCGGTAGCGCGCAAGCGGGAGATGTGGTGGCTCGCCGCGACTCCCGCCGCGCTCCTGCGGCGACAAAATGAGCGTATGTCGGTCCCCCCATTCGCCGAGCTCGCCGCGACGCCGGAAGCGACGATCGACTTGCTGGCACTCGCGCTGGCCGTCGAGTTCCGCCGCGCTGACGTCTCGGGAGCGATCGCGGCGCTCGACCTGCTCGGCGCCGAGCTCTCCGAGGCGGCGCGCCAGACGCGTGGAACGCCCGATCAGCAGGCGCTGGCCTGCGCCCAGGTGCTGGGCGTCGCACACGGGTTCACTGGCAATCGCCGGGACTACTACCACCCCGACAATTCGATGCTCGACCTGGTCTTATCGAGGCGCCGGGGTCTGCCGATCCTGCTGTCTGTGGTGTACATCGAGGTCGCGCGCCGCGCCGCGATCCCGCTTGCGGGTGTCGGCCTGCCGGGGCACTTCGTAGTGGGCCATTTCGGCGCCGATCCGCCACTGCTGCTGGATCCGTTCTCCGGCGGCCTCGCATTAGATGCCCATGCCCCTGAGAGCCTGGTTCGGGCGTGGGGCGCCCACGAGATCGCGATGCGGATGTTGCACAACCTCGTCGCGGCCTATCAGCGGCGAGGAGATCTCGGCGCCGCGATCCGGGCCGCGGCGATGCGGCTCGAGCTCCCGAGTGAAGAACCGTTGCGCGACAGCCTCGAGGCCGAGCTGCGGGGCCTGCAAGCCCGGCTCAATTGACCGCTCTCGGGTGCTCGCCGAGGCGCGCGAGACACCTGTAAAGCGCCCCTCTCGACGCCTCCAATTTGGGCGCTGGGACGTTTCCGCTGTGCTTCGCGTTGAACATCCCAGTCGCCATAAAAGGTGTCTCGAATGGGACGTTGATCAACACGTGGCCGTTATCGGCGTGCCGCTCGATCCCGGCTCTCGAACCCCCCGGGACGCGAAGGCCGCACGGCCCCGCCGGCGCCGTAGGCGCCGCCGAACTAGTGGTCGCTGGAGGAGCCGACCGTCAGGGTGCTCGACAGCGCGGGACCCTGCGCGAGCGTCTGGTAGACGACGCAGTAGCGCTCGGTCAGCTTGTGGAGCGTGGCGAGCTCGCTTTCGTCGGCGGTGGTGTCGAGCTCGAATGAGAGCCGAATCGCGGAGAAACCGACTGGCGCATCGCGGTCCACTGCCAGGGTGCCGCGAAAGTCCAGATCTCCCTCCGCGCGGACCTTCCCTGACCGAACCGACAGGCCAAGCGAGGTCGCGACCGATCTCAGCGTCACCCCGGCACACGCGACGAGCGCTTCGAGCAACATGTCGCCGGAGCAGAGCAGGCTGCCGTCGCCGCCTGTAGCGGGGTGCAGGCCCGCCTCCGCGATCGCACGTCCGGTCTGTACCGAGCAGGAAACGCCTTCGCCGACCTCGCCGGCGGCTGAGAGCGTGATCAGAGCCGCGGTCGGCTCGGTCGTGTAGCGCTCCTTCAGCGGCGCCTGTATCGCCTTCAGTTCCTCGCTTTGCATCGACGACATGGTAGACCCAGTCACTCGGTCATACTGATTCGGTGCCCGAGCGTTACCGGCGTCCCGGCTGGGTAACCACGAACATCTTCAACCGGCTCGTGGCCGGCCTGACCAGAGCCGGCATCAGCGTGCTCGGGTCGCGGGTGCTCGAGGTGCCGGGACGGAAGACCGGCGAGCCCCGGCGCACCCCGGTGAACATCCTCGACCTCGGGCAAGCGCGGTATCTCGTCGCGCCGCGCGGGAACACCCAGTGGGTTCGCAACCTACGCGCCAGCGGTCAGGGGCACCTGCTGCTTGGCCGGCGCAGCGAGCAGTTCAGCGCGACCGAACTGCAGGATGATGAGAAGCCGCCCGTGCTGCGCGCCTACTTGAAACGATGGAAATTCGAGGTGGGCGCGTTCTTCTCCGGAGTGGGGCCGCAGTCGAGCGACCAGGAGCTCCGCCGGATTGCGCCGGAGCACCCGGTATTCCGGCTCCACTAACGATCGCGCGATCGCGGCCCGCCGTGGCGAACGGCGTCCCGGATCGCAGCGGCTGTGACCGTCGCCGCAACTGAGCCGAGGACGGTGAGCGACCATGACGCGTCCGGGCCAGGCGGGGCAGGCGGCTCGGCGCCCGATGCCAGGCAGAAGATCACGTCTCCGTCGACGGCCGTGAAGGCCGGATCGACCGCACGCGCAATTCCGGCGCTGGCGGTGCGGGCGACGACCCCGGAGCCACGCTTGTCGAGATTGGCGTCCGTGCACACACAAACGAGCGTCGTGTTCTCAACGGGACGCCCACCAGCGGGCGGCTGCGGCGCCGCCGGGATCAGCCGCGAGCTGCGGCACAGCTTGCCGTCCTCGCCGAGCGGCGCACCAAGCAACTCCCCCTCCTCGCCGATGACATCGCCGAATGGATTGGCGACGGCAATCGCGGCGATCGTCTCTCCGCTGGCGAGCGCCGTCGAGGCGTACCCGACGCCGCCCGGCGCAGCTCGCTCGCGCCCCAACAGCTTGCCCACCGCAGCGCCCGCCCCCGCTCCGACGCGCCCTCGCTCGGGGACCTCTGCCCTCGCCGCCTCGCAGGCTGCGTAGCCCGCGTCTGGCCCGGGCCGCACGCCGGAAGCTCCCTCCGCGAGGTCGAACACCACCGCCGCTGGAACAAGGGGGACCACCCCGGCGGGCGTCGGCCGTCCCAGGCCCCGCTCTTCAAGCCACCGGCCGACGCCGTCGGCCGCCGCAAGCCCGAACGCGCTCCCGCCGGTTAGCAGCAGCGCGGTTGGCCCTTCGGCGTTTGCCGTCGGCGCCAGACACTCGAGCTCACGGGTACCGGTGCCGCCACCGCGCACGTCCACCGCTCCCCGGGTTCCCGGCGGCGGGATCACGACAGTGCACCCGGTCCTCGCGCGGTCGTCGCTCCAGTGTCCAACCCGAAAGCCCTCCGGCAATGACAGTGGCTCGATCATCGCGGGTCCCTTCCCCTGGTGGTCACGGCAGATGCCCACAGCGGGGCCAGTGCGACCCTAGCGGAAGAGCTCGACCCGACCGCCCCCGCCCGCCTTGGCCCGATATGCCGCCGCGTCCGCGTTGGCGAGCAGCGCGTCTGCATCGACCTTCCCCAGCGCGATGCCCATGCTTGCCGACAGACGATGGTCGGCGCCGCCGATCGACAGCGGCCGTGCGATCAACTCTTGCAAACGCCAGCCGAGGTCGACCGTCGACCGATCATCGACCTCCTCGCACACCACCACGAACTCATCCCCGCCGAGACGCGCGACCGTGTCGGCTGGGCGCAGGCCGGTGCGCAAACGCCCTCCGAGCTCAATCAGCACCGCGTCGCCCGCCGCATGTCCGAACGCATCGTTGATGTGCTTGAAGTTGTCGAGATCGATGAAGATCAGGCCGGTGCTGCCGCTGCCCCGCTTGGACCTCGCAAGCGCGTGCTCGAGCCGATCGCGCAGCAGCGTGCGGTTGGCGAGCCCCGTCAACGGATCGTGGAGCGCCTCGTGGCGCATGCGCTCCTCGCCGCGGAGCCGGGCCAGCGCCGTCGCGATGATGTTCGCGACCGCACGCACCAGGTTCATCTCCTCATCGGCGAGCTCCCGCTCGGGCGCAACCAGTAGCTCGTCTCCAGTGCCAATCGGCAGCCGCACGGGCGCCTGCTGAGTCGGCCCGTAGGACGCGATCGAAGTGCCGCCTGCCAATCGCACCTCCGCACCGGTGACCGGCAGCGTAGTCCGCATCAGCTCGACGGCTTCGGTGGCGAGGTCCGCCGGGTCGGCACCCCGCAGCGCACGCTCGCCCATCGCTGCCACGCCCCGCAGCCTGGCCTCCGCTGCGCGGCGCTGTGAGACGTCACGACCAATCGCAAGCAGCAACGGTCCAGCAGAGGTCTCGACGATTCCCCAGCTCATCTCGCCGACGAACTCGGAGCCGTCGCGTCGGACTCCCCAAGCCTCGGTGGTGAACCGCAGCGGATGCTCGGTGTCGAAGTACCGCCGCATGTTGAGGGTGTAGCGGTCGCGCACAGACTCAGGCCACAACATCTGCACCGGTTGTCCCACGAGCTCATCCCGCGGATAGCCGAACAGCTCCTCGGCAAGCGCATTCACGAACACGATGCGTCCATCGTGCGCCGCCGCCACCACCGCATCCGGCAACCCTTCCAAGATCGCCGCCGGCGCGAGCAGGAGTTCATCGCGCGCCGGCTGTCCGCCGCGCGTCGGCGTTCGTCCTGCACCTTGGTTGAATTCCATGACCGGGGGTCCGATCCCAGCGTACACGCGGGCAAAGCGACTGGCGACGCGAGCAGTTTGCGCGCCGCCGGCGACACCCTCCCGCTAGCGAGCGGAGGGCTGCGATCGAAACAAGACGTCTGTTATCCGAGCTAGATTGGGCGGACGGGATCTCGGCGTAGCGGACGGACTGGGCGCGGGAGCTAACTCGCCCCCGCGACGCCGCCAACAACAGGCGCTGTCGGTTCACCGTGTACAGCCCGCAGCTCGAAGTACAAAACCGAGGCGGTGAGCGCCACAATAGGAGTCAGCAGGATGCTCACCAGCCACTGCACCAGCCCACGACCGACATGGCCGAGCGGCGCCGCGATCGCGGCCGCGACCAGGGCGACGACTACCGTCAACAGGTAGACGAGCACGATCAGGCCGAACACTCTCCAACCGTTGCCTCGGACAAGCCGACGGCTACGTCCGAAGGCGGCGAAAACTCCCGGTCGCTCGAGCACCGTTACGGGCGCGACGACCGACCAAATCGTCAACAGGATCAGTCCTGGCACGATCAGCAGGACGAACCCGATAGCGACGCCAATCGCGAACAACAGGGACACGCCAAGTAGTGGTCCCAGCACCGGTGTCACACTGCTGAGCAGCGAGCTGAAGGTGCTGTCGCGGCGTCCGTCCTGGATATCGCTCACCAGTTCCACCACAAACCCCTGGTAGAGAATCGCCAGGACCCAGAAGAGGATTCCCACGAGCCACGCGATCCCCGGTGACAGGAACACCGCGATCACGAATTGGACCGCATACAACACCACTGCGGCTGGCAGCAGCAGTCCGGCCTCCTCGCGGTAGATCGCCCAGACACGTCCGATGATCGCCGTCGGGCTGATGGAGTGAGTCATAGGGGCCCCTTTTTATCGCTTGGCTGCGCCTCGAGGAGATCCGGTCCGCTGGCCAACATATCGGTGATCGCGGCGGACGTCCACGACCGTGACGAGAATCTGGGTTTTCGTCGTTTTGGCACCCGCAGCCGACCACGTGCGGTTGACATTCCGGAACGTCCTGGACGTAAGCGGTGAAAGCGGAGAGCCGGTGACCGATGTCGTGGGTCAGCCAGCGTGCAGCGTCTCGACGACGAGCTCCAAGTGCCTCCGCCACTCAAAGCCGCGCGCGGAATGGGTCATCGTGGAACCGACACCGCACATCAGCATCCCGATATCGGCACTGTCGATATCGGGTCGCATCGAGCCGGTCCGCTGAGCGCGCGCGATCAGCTCTTCGGTGAGCGCGTCCAACTCCCGTCGCTCTGGCTCCGCCTGCGCCCAGATGTGCTCGCCGACACCGCTGATCGCATGCTGAACGGCGGCGTCGCATGCGGCAGCCTCGGCGTTACGATGCAGCAGCTCCGCGAACACCGCGAACGGCTCACCGTCGCTCGCGAGCGCCTCGCGCGCGTTGTCCGCGAAGAGCCGGAACTTCTGGCGGACGAGCTCCACCATCAACGCCTCCTTAGTGGGAAAGTGGCGATAGACCGTGCCAACCCCGACCGACGCTCGCTGCGCCACATCGTCGATCTGGGCATCGGCCCCGCGCTCGGCGAACACGGCCCGCGCGCTGTCCAGGATACGCTCGCGATTGCGCCTCGCGTCGGCGCGAAGGTGCCGAGCGGTCTCGTCGGCTCGCGGGTGCCGACCCGTGTCGCCCTCTCTTATCGTCACCTCAGTCACCGGATCGCGTTCCACTATAGTGGGCCGAGTTGCAAAGCGGAACCGGAGGTCAGTTTCCAATGAGCGTTACCGAGCCCGCGTCCAGGCGATCATTGGACACCCCACGCGCCAAGAATTTGGCCTTGCTACTGCTGGCGATGACCCAGTTCGTGATCGTGATCGATGCGGCGATCGTGAATGTGGCCTTGCCTTCGATCGGAGCGCACCTGCATTTCGCCCGGGACGACCTCACCTGGGTGGTGAACGCCTACACCCTCACCTTCGGGGGCTTCCTGCTGCTCGGTGGCCGCCTCGCGGACCTGCTCGGACGCCGGCGTATGTTCATGCTCGGGCTGGTCTTGTTCTCGCTCGCCTCGTTCGCCGGCGGGATCGCCCAGTCCGAAGCATGGCTGATCGCGGCGCGCGCGGTCCAGGGGCTCGGCGCCGCGATCGTCTCGCCGGCAGCGCTGTCGATCATCACCACCACTTTTGCAGAAGGCGCCGAACGGAATCGCGCGCTCGGGGTCTGGGGCGCCGTCGCCGGCGCGGGCGGCGCCGCCGGCGTCCTGCTCGGGGGAATCCTGACCAGCGGCTTGAGCTGGCGCTGGGTGTTGTTCGTCAATGTCCCGATTGGCATCGCCGCAGCGGCGCTGGCACCGCGGACCCTGGTCGAGAGCCGCTCCGACGATGGCACGCGGTCGTTTGACCTCCCGGGCGCAGTGACGGTCACCGCGGGCCTCGCGCTTTTGGTCTACGCGGTCGTCGACGCGGTGAACGTCGGCTGGGGGTCGACGTCAACGATCCTGCGGCTCGCGGGCGTCGCGGTGCTCCTGGTCGCGTTTTCGCGATCGAGCTTCGCGAAAGCCACCCGCTTGTGCCGTTCTCGATCTTCCGCTTGCGAACCTTGAGAGGAGCGAACATCGTCGGCCTGCTGATTGGCATGTCGCTGTTCTCGATGTTCTTCTTCATCTCCCTGTACCTCCAGGACGTGATGCACTACTCGCCGATCAAGACCGGGCTTTCATACCTGCCACTTTCGATCGGAATCATCCTTTCCGCCGGCCTCGCCTCGCAGCTCGTCACGCGGCTGGGATTCAAGCCGCCGCTGATCGTGGGGATGGTGCTGATCGCCGGCGGCTTGGTCTGGTTCTCGCGCGTTCCCGGGCAGGGAGGCACGTACCTTGGCGACATCCTCGGACCGTCGCTGCTGGCGGCGGTCGGGCTCGGGTTGGCGTTCGTGCCGGTCACGATCGCCGCTGTCACGGGAATTCAGCCAAGAGAGGCGGGACTCGCCTCGGGGCTGATCAACACCTCCCAGCAGGTCGGAGGCGCGCTGGGGCTCGCGGTGCTTGCGACGGTCGCCAACAGCCGGACGCAGAGCCTCCTTCACGCGGGCGTCCACAACGGCGGGGTCGCGCTGACCAAGGGATTCGACCGAGCCTTTCTAGTCGGCGCGGGGTTCGCGATCGTGGGAGCATTGCTCGCCCCCGTGTTGATCGCGTCGCGTGACAGTCGCGCCCATGCCGAAGCTGCACGACGTGGGGAGACCGCGAGCGCTCCCGTCGCCGCCGCCTGATCGCACCGCTCGCTCACGTCAAGACGCGGACTGGAGCCCCGTCGAGAAAGGCCGCGATGTCCTCGCACACCTGCCCGTACATGTGCCGGAAGGTGGCTTCGCTCACATAGCCGAGGTGGGGGAGCAGCACCACGTTGTCGAGCCGCGTGAGCTCGTGCCCCGCCGGCAGCGGCTCGCGATCGTAGACATCGAGGCCCGCCGCGGCGATCGTGCCGTCGCGAAGCGCCTGGATCAGGGCCGCCTCGTCGACGATCGGACCACGCGAGGTATTGATCAGGCTCGCCGTCGGCTTCATCTGCGCGAGCTCCGCGGCCCCGAATAGACCGCGGGTCCGCTCGCTCAGCGCGAGATGGATCGAGAGGAAGTCGGCGCCCTGCAGCAGCTCGCGCTTGGAGACTCTCTCCACGCCCAGCGCGCCGGTCCGCTCGTCGCTGAGATTGGCGCTCCAGGCGATCACGTCCATGCCGAACGCGCGTGCAGGCCCTACCATCGCCCCGCCCAGATTCCCGAGACCAGCTAGCCCGAGCGTCGCTCCAGCCAGATTACGCGGCAGATCGAGTTGCCAGCGTCCGGCTCGGATCGCGGCGTCCTCGATCGTAACTCGCTTGCTGACCGCGAGAATCAGCGCCCAGGCGACCTCGGCAGTGCTCGGTACGCCGGGGGCGCGGCCACGGCCCGCCGCATCGGTCCCGCACACCACGATCCCTCGCTGCCGCAGACAGTCGAGGTCCAGCGAGGCGTTGCGCATCCCGGTCGTAACGACCAACCTAAGCTGCGCAAGCCCCTCGATCACCGCTCGCGGCAGGGCCGTACGCTCCCGCATCAGCACCAGCACCTGAAAGCCGGCGAGCGTGCTCGCGAGATCGCCCTGTTCGATCGGCTGGTGAAAGAAGGCGACCTCCACGTCCGGACCGAGCGAGGCCCAGTCGGCGTGCCCGCGGGCACGCTGCTGATAATCGTCGAGGACCGCGACCTGGAGCATCGCCGCCACGATACCGCCGGTGCGACGCCGGGTGCCCGAGCTTGTGACCATTTCCGTTGTGGACACCAAAAGGCTCCAGCCGGGGATGACCGCAGCACGGGACTTCGCCAGCGACCAGGCGCTCCTGACCGACATACTCGAGGAGGTCATTCGCCACAGCGACGGCGATGACGTGCTCGCGTTGCGCGCGCGGGCGGTGTCCTTGGGGCTCGCCGCCCGCGAAGGGGACCCGGCGGCGCCCGCAGAGCTCGCGAGGCTGATCGCGGGCCTTCAGCTCGACGAGATCGAGGTGCTCGTGCGCTCGCTTACGCGGTGGTTCCAACTCGTCAACCTGGCCGAGGACAACGAGCGCGTGCGGCGGATCCGAGCCCGCACTGTCCGCGAGGCGCCGGCGCCGCGGGCCGGATCGTTGCGCGAGGCGATCCTGTCGCTAGCGGGGCGCGGGACGACTCCAGCTGAGCTTCAGGCGTTGCTCGATACCGCGGAGGTACGCCTGGTGATGACGGCGCATCCCACCGAGGCACGACGGCGGACCACGATCGAGAAGCTTGCGCGCCTGTTCGCGATCTTGCGTGAGCTCGACGAGCGCGCCGGGATCGACATCACCGATGCCCGGCAGCGACTCCGGGGGACAATTCAGGAGCTGTGGGCCTCTGACGAGCTTCGGGCAATCTCGCTGACGGTGCTCGACGAAGTCCGCGGCGGGTTAGTTCACTTCACGACAACCCTCGCGGACACGATTCCGCGCGTTTACCGCGACCTCGAACGTGCGATCTCCGAGCGGTTCCCTGATGCCGAGATCGAGGTTCCGCCGCTGCTCAGCTTCGGTTCTTGGATCGGGGGCGACCGCGACGGCAATCCGTTTGTGACGCCGGAGATGACGCTCGCCGCGCTCGAGCTGATGCGCGAGCACTGCCTAAGGTTTCTCGAGGGGCGGGTGGAGTTGATCGCCGGTCGGCTTTCGTTGTCTGAGCGTGTCAGCGGTGCGGCGGAGGGTCTCGATCCAATCCTTGTCGCCGGAGCCGAGCGATTTCCCGAGCTCGCCACGCAGCTCGCCGCGCTCAACCCCGAAGAGCCCTATCGGCGAGCGCTCACCTTCGTGCGCGAGCGCGTCCGGGCCACTGCCCGGCAACAGCTCCCGGATGGCTACCGAGACCCGCGCGAGCTGCTCGCGGACCTGCGGCAGGTCGAGCGATCGCTGCTGCGCGGCGCGGGCGGGTTCACCGCGGCCGGCGATCTCCGCGACGTGATTCGACAGGTCGAGGTGTTCGGGTTTCACTACGCGCAGCTGGACATTCGCGAACACGCGCGGATCCATCGGCGGTCGCTGGCAGAGATCTACGCGGCATTCGACATCTGCCCGAACTACGAGTCGCTGACCGATGGGGAGCGGATCGCGGTGCTGTGCCGGGACATTGCCGACCCGCGACCGTTGATCCCGGCCGACGTCTCCCGTTTCTCTGCCGGCACCAAGGAGACGATCGAGACCTTCAGGATGATCCGGAACGCGCTGTCGGGACCACATCGCGGAGCGATCGAGGCGTACATCGTCTCCGGCACAGAGAGCCCTGCCGACTTGCTCGAGGTTTTGTTGATGATGAAGGAGACGAACCTGGCGCAGGCGGGAGGAGCGGGCGCGCTGCTGAGGATCGTGCCTCTGTTCGAAGCCGGCGTAACGCTCGAGAACGCACCGGCGACGATCGCCACGCTGCTGTCGCTACCGGTCTATCGCGCGGCCGTGAGGGCCGTTGGGAACGAACAAGAAGTGATGATCGGCTACTCGGACTCGAATAAGGACGTCGGCTATGTGGCCTCGGCGTGGGCTGCGTACAAAGCGCAGACGAGGATCGCCGAGGTGTTGCGCGGCCACGGCCTGAGCTGGGTCTTCTTCCACGGTCGCGGGGGCGCGGTCGGGCGTGGCGGCGGGCCTACGAACGTCGCGATCCTGGCGCTTCCGCCAGGTACGGTCCAGGGACGGCTGAAGATCACCGAGCAGGGTGAGGTGCTGACCGCTCGCTACGCGGTGCCCGAGATCGCGCACCGCGAGCTCGAGTTGACGGCGAGCGCGACTTTGACAGCGGGCACGCGAGCAGCGCGTGGCCAGTCGCCGAACCCGGAGTTCGAGCTCGTCGTCGAGGAGATGGCGGCCCGGTCAGCTCAGCTCTACCGCTCGCTGGTGCACGAGGATCCTGAGTTCCCGCGCTTCTTCACAGCTACGACGCCGGTCGAGGAGATCTCGCGGTTGCGACTCGGCTCTCGGCCGGCCAAGCGTCACAGCGATGGCGGCATTGACTCACTGCGTGCGATTCCCTGGGTCTTCGCCTGGACGCAGGCGCGCATCGTGCTTCCCGCCTGGCTCGGTTTCGGTACGGCGCTGAGAGACGCCCGCGAGCGCCATGGCCTCGAGCTTCTGCGGGAAATGGTCCTCGAGTGGCCATTCTTCGCGAGCTTGGTCTCAAACGCCGAGATGGCGTGCGCCAAGGCCGACCCAACGATCGCGCGCCAATACGTCGAGCTGTGGGAGGACGGCCACGGCCGGGAACGGATCTGGGATGTCGCTGAACGGAGAACTCGAGCTGACGGAAGCCGAGCTGAAGCTGATCGCCGGTAGCGATCGGCTGCTCAACTCAGAGCCGGTGCTCCAGGCCTCGATCGACCGGCGCAATCCGTATGTCGATCCGCTCTCGTTCATCCAGATCGAGCTGCTCCGTCGGCGGCGGGCCGCCGCGGGCGTGCCCGATGAGCGGCTGGAGCGAGTCAGCCTGCTGGCGATCAACGGGATTGCCAGCGGGCTGCGAAATACAGGGTGAGCAAAGGGATATTTTGGCTCAATGTCGGACGTTGCGGCTGGTCCTCGGCCTGGCCGGGTGTTCCCGGGGGGACGGCTTAGCCCCGGCCGGGTGTTCCCGGGGGCTTAGCCCCGTCCGGGCGGAGGAACAGGAGCTTTGATCACTTTTACTTTCGCCGTCGCGACGTTGTTGGCGAGGTTCGACTCGTCGGTCGCAGTGCCCACCACCGCGCGGTTGATCAACGTTGAGGGAGGAAGGTTCAGCCTGACTCGAATCGTGACTACCACCGTCGCGCCGGCCTTGATCGTCCCCAGTGCGCACACAACCCGCGGCTGGCCTGCGCACCGACCGGCGGGACTGTTGGCGCTCACGAGCTGACCGAGGATGCGGTCGGTAAGCTCGACGCGCTCGGCGGCATCAGGGCCGAGGTTCTTGACCGAGATCCGGTAGGAGACGACTTCGTCCTGCGCTGCAACCGTCGGGGTGGCGTGCTTTGTGACCATCAGGTCGCTCACCTGATAGGGCGGCGCCGGCGGCGTGGGAGGCGGCGTCGGAGGAGTGGGAGGCGGCGTTGGCGGGGTGGGCGGCTGCGGCGTGGTGGTGAAAACGTTCGTAAACGCGCAGTGCACATTCGGTTGCGCCGCTGTCAGCTTGACCTCGACGGTTCCCTGCTCAAACGGCTCCACGCTGCCGTTGCAGACGACCGTCTCGAGGCTCCACCCTCCGGCGGGGGTGCTCGCCGGGAACTGCTCTGTAATCGCGTACGAGCCGAGACGCAGGTGATCGGTCGCATCAGCGGGCGTAGCCGGGATCGCATTGGCTGGAACGCCCGAGGAAGTGGTGGTGGCATGCTGGAGATACTGCACCGCCGGACCACTGCGCGAGTTGATCAGGAAGCTGGTGACCCCCGTCGCGCCGACGGTCGTCTTCGTTATCGAAATTGAGCCGCGAGGGATGAACACGTTCCTGAAGATGCATTCCGTGTTCGTCCCGCTCTTGATCTCCACGGTGATCGCCTTGCTGGTCGACTCGCTGACGTCGCCGCAGTGGGCGGCCACCAGCTTCCATCGGCCGGCCGTGGAAGGAGTCGGACGCTCGCGGATCGTGTACGTGCCGGGCGGAAGTGATGTCAGCGAGGGCACCGCGTCAACCGGGACCCCGGGCTCGGTGGTCGTCGCCTTCACCACTCGTGTGTGGCCCGAGGCTGACCTGACGACGAAGGTAAAGCTGCCCACTCCCCCCGTGGTCACCTTGCGAATGCTCAAGCCGCCCGGAGGCGGCACATACGCGTTGGTGTACGTGCAGGTGACGGACTCGCTCGCCACGAGATTGATCGCCGCCGTACTGCCGGTGACCGTCGTGGTGCTCTTTCCCGGTCCTCCGCTCGACGTCTTCGCAACGCATACCAGCGAGCTCAGCCGATAGTTGTCGACCCTGCCCTCGGTGACGTTCCAGGTTGCGCCGCCGGCGCGGTAGAGAGCGATCGACTCTCCGTTGGCGAGCGTGAAGCCGTTCGGGTCAAACGAGATCGTGCCGCTGAACGGAAATGACGGATTCTCGCCCGGGGGCGCGCCGACGACCTGCTTCTTGATCGTGATCAGTCCGGAGGTCGGGGCAGGCTTGACGTAGTAGGCGAAGCAGAAGACGTGCCGCACACCGGCAGGGAAGAAGATGTATTCGACGTTATCGCCGTTAAGGTTGTCGGTGGCGCAGCGCAGCGCACCGAAGCCGTAGGTTGGCCCTGGATACAGCCCAGTCAGGACAGGGTCTTTAGGCGTCCCTCCCTGAACCCACAACTGATCGGGAGTGTTCGCCTGCGCGCGCTCTTGCTTGGTCAGCTCGATTGTCACCGCTCCGTACAATCGCTCGCGGTCCACAGGGAGCGCGTCTTGATCGAGCAACGGGGTCGAGAGGTGTGTCACCGGAAGCCGTGGGAACGGATCCGTGACCTTCGACAATGACCCCCACGGCCCGCTCACTGCACGAGACACATATCCGTGCCCCAGCGTGAACACCCAACCGGGGAGGGGGTTGCACTTGGACTGCGGATACTCGCTCTCGTCGACCGGGTTGACTAGCACGCCGCTGTCGTCGTACTGCGAGTCCGGACCCAGATCCTTTAGGCTCTCCTGGATGTTGTTGCGTTGCCGATTGGCGAAGATGTCGGTGTAGGCGTGGCAGTACCGGGCCACGAACGTGACGTAGTACCCCGAGCCGCCCCCGCCGTTTGAGCCTTGGGCGAGCGCCGCGGGGGCGCTCACGACGAGCGCCGCGACGAAGGCAATCAACGCACTCGCGAGCAAGCCGACCCGACGGTGAGTCCGGCGTCTTGCACCGCGGCCGACACGCGCCTGTCGGGCGCCCGGCGCCCCACTCTCGCGCGGATTCCTCACCGCAACACCGGCGGTTTCGGAGAGGCCTGCCATGGGAGCCACGTCCCCAAGCGACGATCTCATACGGTCAACCTCGACGCTGACGGACTTTCCGAAGCTGAGACTCCCGACCCGTCAGCCAACGCTGGACGCGTGCATCTTACCCCTGCCCGAGCGATTCGCCAAAAAATCCCTACTCGATCCTTGGTCGGATTCCTCCAGTTGGCGATTGTTGCAACGACAATTGCAGCTCGACACTCCGCCCGGCGGTCACCCTCGTTCCCTCGCCTCAGGGGGGAGGTCGACCCGGTGATCGGATATGTTGCCTCGCACTATCGGCTCTGATGCTTTCAGCGGGCGCGTGGCGCTTGTCACGGGCGCCAGCGGCGGGATCGGCGGAGCACTTGCGGTCGCCCTAGCGGGGCAGGGCAGCGCGGTCGCGCTCGGCTACGGCCGTAGCGCTCAGCCCGCCGAACAACTCGCGGCCAAGATCGTCACCCAGGGAGGGCGTGCGGCTCCGATCGGCGCTGATCTGCAACGGCCTGAGGCGCCCGGTCAGCTGGTCGAGGCGACCGAGGCTCGACTCGGGCCGATCGAGTTGCTGGTCTGCAATGCCGGACTGGGCAAGCGACAGTCGCTCGAGGAAGTAACGAGTGAAAGCTTCGACGAGGCACTCGCGGTCAACCTCCGCGCCCCCTTCCTGCTCGCCCAGTGCGCGCTCCCGACGATGCGGGAGCGCGGTTTCGGCCGGGTGCTGTTCATGTCCTCGGTCGCCGCGTTCACGGGCGGGATCGTGGGACCCCACTATGCCGCCTCAAAGTCCGGGCTGCACGGGCTGACCCACTTTCTGGCCGCGAGATTCGCGTCGTCGGGCGTGACCGTCAACGCGCTGGCACCCGCATTCGTCGCGGACACCGGGATGCTTCCCGGCGAGCCGGAGGAATTGCGCCGGCGGGTGCCGGTCGGCAGATTGGGGGCGCCCGAGGACGTCGCCGACCTCGCGCTCGCAATCCTTCGCAATCCGTTTATGACCAGCCAGGTGGTCTCGCTCGACGGGGGTATCCACCCGAGGTAGGTAGCGGGAAGAAAGACGCGTTCGAGCTCTCGGGTCGGCTGACGGGGCCGGCGCGCGATAGCTTTCGCCGCGGCTGACGGGGACAGAGGCGCCCTACCCTTCGCCGCGGCTGACGGGGATGGGGGCGCGATAGCTTTCACTGCGCCCATGCCACGCCCGCGCTGGCTCCTCGACACCGAGCATGTCGACTACGCGATCTACGACGCGATCGCGGCTACACCGACGCCGGCGCTCGACCGGGCGATGAGCCGGCTCGCGCGGGCCGCCGATTACTCCCGGCTGTCGCTCGCCTCCGCCGCGGTCCTGGTCATCACCCGAGGCGAGTCTGGACGGCGCGCGGCGGCGCTCGGACTCGCCTCGGTCGTGGTCACGTCCGCGGTCGTAAACATCGTCGTCAAGCCGGTCGGGCGCCGTCCCCGGCCAGACCCGGTCGCGGGTGAGGTCCCCGCCGCCCGTCAGGTCCCAGTGCCCAGCTCGAGGTCGTTCCCCTCGGGCCACTCGGCCGCCGCGTTCGCATTCGCCACCGGAGTCGGTCAGGTGCTGCCGCGCGAAGCCATCGCGCTGAGAGCGCTCGCGGCGGCGGTTGCCTACTCTCGCGTCCACACGGGCGTCCATTACCCCGGTGATGTGATCGCCGGCTCACTGATGGGGGCAGCACTTTCGCAGCTGACCACGCACGCACTCGAGACCGGCTCGCTCGGAGAGTGGTTTCAGTAGAGGCGATCGGCATTAGCCCCACGGCACGCGAACTCGCTCCCACCAGACCCGCGATCGGCTAGCCTGAGTGGCGAATGAGTAGCGGCGAGCAGACGCCCACCCGAGCCGGATCGGGCTCCGGTCGTCCGGTGCGCAGGAGAGTGCAGGCGCGGCTGATCGCCGCGGGAATCGGGCTCGGGCTGATCATCGTGTTCGCGGTGGTCAACCTGCACAAGGTCAAGGTGGATTGGATTGTGACCACCACCGATACCAGCCTCACGGTCGTGATCGCAGTGTCGTTCGTACTCGGGGTGCTCGGCGGGATCCTGCTGTGGCGCCGGCGAAGCGCCCGCTGAAGCACGCGTCCGACAGCGCCGCAGCCCGCGAACCGCGCTGCGGCCGTTAGGAGGACCCTGTAAGGACTATCCGGACCAGCGCCGGGAGCGCCTGGAAGCCTGTCCGGGAGCGCCTCGGATGGTGAGGCGCCCGGATGGCTGCTCGCGATCCGGACCCGGAGCGCCCCCGGCAGCATCGTGAAGCGAAGCGGGGGATCCAGCAGGTGCAGACTCGCCATCGATGCCTGCCGGCAGCGCGCTCGCGGCGTCCACCTCGATCGTCGACGGCGACCAGGTCCGCATCAGCCCACCCCTGATCCCTCCGGCGGGCCCCACCACTGCCACGCCGAGGTGCGCGGTGTCGATCCGCGCGCCAACGTCGCAGAAGCGCAAAAGGCCCACGTGATCGAACTTGAGGACCTGGCGATCGTCGAGCGCCAGCAGGACGGGAAAATCAAGCTGCACAGCCGTCAATGGCGGGCGCCGGAGCGGTTGGAGGAGCTCTGTGGGGCGGCCTCATCGGGCTGATCTTCTTCGTGCCGCTGCTCGGCATGGCGATCGGTGCTGCGACCGGAGCCGCAGCAGGAGCCCTCAGCGAATACGGCGTGGACGACAACTTCATGAAGGAGCTCGGCCAGTCGCTGGAGCCAGGAGGAGCCGCGGTGATCCTGCTCGTGCGCAAGGTCTCGGTCGACAAGGTGCTCCCTGAGATCAAGATCCAGGGCAAGATGATCCGTACCTCACTCGACAACGAGAGCGAGCAGCGGCTGAGCGAGGCGCTCGCCGCCGCGGGTCGCCCCGTTGGTGACCTAGCGGCGCCGGCGCGGGCCGTAGACCAGCCGGCGCGGAAGGGGCAAGGGAGAGATTCTGTCCGCCGCCTGGCCGGCGAGCAAGCGCGGCTCGAGGTACGCGATCAGCGTCGCAAGCTCCTCCCGCTCTTCCTCCGACAGATTTCGGCGGCGACCGCGTCCTATACGAACCAGCTGCACAAGTCGCCGTCGCTCCTGCGGGCTCAGGCGCATCACATGGTCGCGGGCGAGCAGCGTAATTTCGGCCACCGCGAGCAGCTTGAGAACCGGTATCCGTTTCAGCCCCGGAACATGGCCGGCGGCGAGTCGCAGTGGGCCGCGGACGAAGGGTGAGGCCATGCTCCGAGTGTAGGCAAGGCTTCTCCGGGGCGGTTCGGCGCGGTCTGCGCTCGAACTTGGAGCTTCCGCGCGCGACCGGCCGTTTGCTGTAAAACGTCCCTCTCGGCGCTTGCCGAAAGTCCAGTGGGGCGTTCAACGTGAAGCAGAAGGGAAACGCCCCAGCCGCCTTTCGGGAATGCTCGAGTGGGGCATTTACCAGGTACCAGCCGGTCCACGAGGTGTCCGTCGGGGTCGCGTCCGCCAAGCTGGCCCAAGGGCTTCCCCGGTCGCATCCGCCAACCGGCCCCCGGGCCGCGGTCGCCTCGGCAAACTAGTCCGCTGCCCCCCGGTCGCCCCCGGGCCGCATCCGACAGCCACCCGGGCCGCCTCCCCGAGCCCCCCCGCCCACATCCACCCGCCGCCGCAGTCCCACCCCCGACCCGTCCAACGGCCCCATCCCACAAACCTCGATTCGTTGCGACGAATTCACCGCCCCGCGCCGTTACTTGATTGAGGGCGATGGTTTGCGATCACACAGGGACGCATAGTGGCGCCAGCCGGTATCTCCGCGATAGTGGCCAATTGCGCTTGGTGTTGGTCTGTGACCGATGCGGCGCGGAGTGCAACGAGCTGAGAAAGCTCGACTACCGACCAGCCGGCGAGGAGCCGCATCGGGCCGACTCGTCAGCTGCGAGAGGCGGCCCGTAGCGCCAAACGGTCATTTGATTGCGTGCTCAACCACCGAGTACGCGGGGCGCAGCTTGCCGTTCGGAGCCAGCAATCCGGAGTCCCAACCGGCAGTCGGAGCTGCCCGCCACTGATAGTGATAGATGCGGCCGATCCGCGGGAAGCGGCGTGCCAGCGAGAACAGGAATGCCTCGTCGCGGCTCGCAGCGGCTGCGGACTGATTTGGGTATTGCCAATGGCCGCGCCGCTCGACCCCGCTGATCTCGTCCAGCCAGATCGGGCCGGAGGTGAGCTTCAGGATCGCCTGCAGCTGGCTGGTGGTGTGAGTGCGGACGTCGTAGTAGTTGTGCAGAGCCCACCCGGAGGGCCGGAAGCGGAGGCCGGCCTTGTAGGCGCGCAGCCACGGACCGAGCTGCTTCGCCGGTAGGTACAGATCGCCCGCGAGCACCATGCAACCGCGGCAACTGCGGACCAGAGCGTTGAAGAACGAGGCCGCCAGCAACGGGTGTAGGCTGAGGCTGCGGTACACCCAGTCAGGCTCGTTCCAAGCGGTATATCGGGTCACGGAGGGGAAGCGCTTGATGAAGGCTCGCACCGCCGAGGTGTACTGCGCGACGGTCGGGATGTAATTGCCGTTGCCGGTGAAAGAGATCAGCGGCGTCACGCCCGCGGCCTTGGCCGCGTTGATCCAGTTTTTCGCCCCGGCCAGCGCGCCGCGCTGGTTGCTCGCAACCGCGATGTTCCAAGTCACCACGAGACGCGCCTCGTGGATGTGCAGTGCGCGGAACGTCGGCGAGGAGAACATCGCTGGGCTCTGATCTCCGATCCCGACGACGAGGGCACTGGCCGCAGATGGCACGATCGCCCCGCAAGCGAGCACCGTCGCGAGGATCAGGAATGCTTTGCGTTTTAGTTGGTCGATATGCATTGGACGGTATAAACACCGTGGCCTGGCGCGTGTTGCGAGCTGGTCTCGGATGGGCGCGATCGCCCATCCGACGGCTGAAAAGGAACAGCGGATGAGCCGCGACCGCGGCCGCGCGCGCGAGCGGCGCGCGCGAACAAACGCCCGCGGGCCGTCTACGCCGCGGCTCGGACGCCGAGTCGGCGCGCGAGCTCGAGTGCGTCATCGAGCGAGGAAAACCGCAGCTCGACGCGAAAGCCGCTTCCGCGCGCCGGACTCACCTCGAGATCCGCCCCCAGTGCGTGGCCAAGCGCGTCAGCGATCTGCTCGATCGCCGCCTCCTGATCCGGGTGCAGCCGGCGCTTGCGCTGCGGCGTCGCCGAGCGCTCGGCCGCGGCGGCGGGCGCCGTGCGAGCACGCGCTTCAAGCTCTCGCACCGACCACTGCCCTTCCACCGCGGCGCGCGCGAGCCGGCGGCGTTCGGCGTGATCTTCGGTCGTGAGCAGCGCGCGACCGTGACCCTCGGTGAGCGCTCCGCGTTCGATCAACTCGAGCGCCTCGTCGGGGAGATCGAGCAGGCGGATCAGGTTCGAGACGGCTACGCGGCTGCGTCCGACTCTCAGTCCCACCTCTTCGCGGCTCAACCCCAGCTCCTCGACGAGCGCGGCACAGGCCCGCGCTGCATCGACTGGATTGAGGTCCTCACGCGCCATGTTCTCGATCAGCGCCACCTCGAGCGAGCCGGAGTCGTCGTGGTGGCGGACGATCGCGGGGATCGTCTCGAGCTCGGCCAATCGCGTCGCCCGCCAGCGGCGCTCGCCGGCAATCAGCTCAAAGCGGCCACCGGGGAGCGGTCTGACCAGGATCGGCTGGAGCACGCCCCGCGTTCGGATCGAGTCGGCGAGCGCCAACAGCGTCGCCTCGTCGATGCTCTGGCGCGGCTGCCGCGGATTCGGCGCGATCAGCTCGGTAGGCAGCTGGCGAAGCTCTTCCGGTTCGTTCTTCGGGACGGCTGAGAGGATCGCCGCCAAGCCCCGGCCCATGCCCTTGTGTTGGTCAGCCACGTGCGGCGACCTCCTTTGCCAGCTCGAAGTATGCGTCCGCGCCCGCGCAGTGCGGATCGTGGTGAATAACCGCCTTGCCGTAGCTTGGCGCCTCGCCGATCCGGACGTTGCGAGGGATGACGGTTTCGAACACCAGTTCGGGAAAGTGTTCTCGGATCTCACGCTCGACGTCTTGGGCAAGCCGCGTGCGCGCGTCATGCATCGTCAGCAACATCCCGGCCACGGTCAGGCGCGGATTCAGCTCCCGCTGCACCAGCGACAGCGTGTCGAGCAGCCCAGCTAGGCCCTCGAGCGCGAAGTACTCCGCCTGTACCGGCACGATCACCTTGTCGGCCGCGACGAGTGCGTTGATCGTCAGAGGCCCGAGCGAGGGAGGGCAGTCGAGCAGCGTGAACTGAAAGCGCTCTCTCACGGGCGCGAGCGCGTCGCGGAGCCTTGCCTCGGCACCGACAATTCGTGGGAGTTCAACCATCGCGCCGGCGAGATCCGGACCGGCGGGCGCAAGCCACAGGTGATCGATCGCCGTCTCGATGATGACCTCGTCCAGTGTTGCCGATCCCGACAGCACGTCGTAGACGCTCTTGACGGCGTCCTTGCCGATTCCCAGCCCTACCGTTGCGTTGCATTGGGGGTCGACGTCTAGCAGCAACACCTCGTACCGCGCTTCGGCGACGCACGCCGCGAGATTAACCGCGGTTGTCGTCTTGCCAACTCCACCCTTCTGGTTGGCGATCGCGTAGACGGTCCCCATCTTCGTCACTCCACGCTAGCGCCGAGCGCGGTCAGATGGTTCCCGGCCGTCCGTCGACGTCCGGTCGAGTGTTGTGCCCAAGGGGCTTTTTGCGGGCAATTCCCGGACGGCGCGGGAACGCGGCAGGGGTTTCCCTAACCTTCCACAGAACGTGTAGGTGTCGCTGCTCGGCCCCCTCGTAGGGCCGCACGTGAAGTACCTGCTGCTGCTCCAGCCCCAGCTCCGCGGCCGCCCGCGCGGCGGTGGCTTCCGCGGGACGGTCCCGCCGGCCTCGCCACAGCACCAGGGCGCCTCCGATCTGCAACAGCGGCGCGGCATACTCGGCCACGACCGCCGGCGAACCGAGCGCCCGGGCGGTGACAAGCTCGCAGCTTCCGAGCCCGCCGATCCACGACTCGGCGCGCGACCGAACCACCTCGACGTTATCGAGACCGCAAACGCGGACCGCCCGGTCGAGAAAATCGCACTTGCGGCTGCTGCTCTCGACCAGCGAGACTTGCGCCGCCGGCTTCGCGATCGCTAACGGCAAGCCGGGGATCCCGGCGCCCGAGCCGAGATCGGCCAGCCTGTGGGCCTTCCGGACCACTTCCAGTTCGAGCGCGACAAGCGCATCGGCTAGGTGATCGTCGATGATCTTCCGGGAGTCGTGGATCGCGGTGGGGGCCAGCGGATCGGACACCAGCAGCTCCAAGAGGCGCTCGAGTCGCGCAACCGCGTGTCGAGGAAGGCGGTAGCGCTCGCCGAGCCGAGCCACCGGAGGTGATATCGGGCCCTCGCACAGCGGGACCTCCTCGCTCGCTATCGGCCGCATCTCGCTCTGCCTCACGCGACGGCGCGTTCTCGCTCGATGAAGGCCGCATACCGCTCGCACATTGCCTCGAAGCGCTGGCTCGCGTATTCGTCGAGACGACCATCCCGGAGTTCCTCCTCGAGCAGCGGAAGTACCTGATTGACGAGCGCGCGGCCCCTCGCCATCCATTGGTAGTACGAGCGCCCGCCGTGGTGATAGGGGCCGTAGAGCCGCGTATGGGGAAATCGCTCGAGCAACCAGCGGAACAGAGCTTCGTGGCGAACATGCATGCGAAGCGTCACTTGCGGCTGCTTGCCGTCGCCACCGAAGGAGCCTTCCCCGATCAGCAAGCCGACGACGACACCTCGCTCGAAAGGCGTTAGGGCGCTCACGACCCGAGTTGTATCGCGCAGGACGCTCGGAACGGCCGACCGGTTGTTTCACCGTCAAGAAAAACGTGAAACGAGCGGGCGGCGAGCGAGGCGCCGCTGATCCCCGCGCGATCAATCCACCAGGGGCGCCACGACGAGCCTGCGGTCGGGCTCTTGTCCTTCGCTGTAGGTCTCGACGTCATGGCGCGCTTTCAGGTGCTCGTGCACGACCTTCCGCTCCAGCGCGCTCATCGCGTCGAGCGCGACAGGGCGCCCGTCGTGCACGGCCGCCTCCGCCGCCTGATCGGCAGCCGCGCGAAGCGCGACCGCGCGCCGATCCCGATAGCCCGCCGCGTCCACCTCGACGCGCTTGCGGAAATCGCCGCCCTGAAACGCGATCCGGTAGGCAAGATGCTGGATCGCGTCAATCGTTTGGCCGTGATGACCGATCAGCAACCCGAGATCCTCGCCGGAAAACGTCGCCCTGACGCTGTCGCTGTCTTCCTCGATGTCGATTGAGGCGTTGACACCGACCTCGTCGGCGATCCGCTCGAGCAACTCGCGCACCCGCTCGCCGGCCTCGGTGGTGAACGCTGCCACGACTACCTGCGCCGTCCCGACCGTTTCTTCTTCTTCCGCGGCGGAGGCGGAGGTGGCCCCGTTCGGGTGCGTTGGCGGCTCGGCCCGACCGCGGCGGGCTCCTCCGCCGGCTTCAGCCGGTCGCGAATCACGCCGGCCAGTCCCCCCGAGCCCGAGCCATTGGAACCGTCACGACCACCGCCTCCCCGGCCCGAGCCACCCCCGCCGCGGCCCGAGCCGTCCGCCCCGTCTGCCGGGGCCGGCGGTGCTATCGGGCCGATTCGCTTGCGAACGATGTACTGCTGGAGGATCGTCCAGGTGTTGGTCGTGATCCAGTACACGATCACGCCGGCGGGGAAATTGACGATGATGAAGACGAAAATCAACGGCATGAACAACATCAACATGCGTTGATTACGGTCCATCGTGGCGCTCGACATCATCAAGCTCGAGGCCAGCTGCGTCCCAACGTAGAGCACCAGCAGCACCGCCAACACCAAGCCGGTGGCTTTATTGGTCAGGTCGGGAATGAAGAGGAAACCGGCGCCGTTGTTTGGCCCGCACGGCACCGCGTGAGCCTGGTCGATCACCCGCACGCCGTTGACGAGGTGATGCGGCTGCACCTGGGGGCAGATGTCCGAACGCAAGCTCTGGCGCAGCATGTAGAACAAGGAGATGAAAACCGGCAGCTGCGCGACCAGCGGCAGACACGACCCGAACGGGTTGATCTGGTTCTCCTTGTAGAACTTCATCATCTCCTGCTGCTGGCGCTGCTTGTCGTCCTTGTACTTGGCCTGAATCGCCTTCATCTCCGGCATATGCGCCTGGAGCCGCTGCATCGAGTGGAACTGCTTGAACGTGAGCGGGATCAGCAGCGCGCGGACGACCACGGTCAGCAGCACGATCGCCCAGCCCCAGGGAACGCCCAGGCTGTTGTGGAAGAACTTCAGTACCGCTTCGAAGACATCGATCAGCGGCTGGAAGATGTTGGCTGGGACGAGCATGGTCAGGAGCTATGAGCCGGCACTTGCGATTTGAAAAGCCTCTGATCCTCGACTGGGTCGAAACCCCCGTGGCTCCAAGGATTGCACCGCAACAGCCGCCAGCCCGCGAGGACCAGCCCGCGGAGTATGCCGAATCTCTCGATCGCCTGCGCGGCGTACTCCGAGCACGACGGGTAGTACTTGCAGCGCTGCCCGAGCGCCGGCGAGATCAGCCGCTGGTACGCCCGAATCGGGGTGACGAACACGAGTCGTACGTATCTCACGGCCGCCCCTCGCGCGGCTGACGATCGTCCGTAGACGCTGATCCCGAGGCCCGCGTGATCAAATCACCGAGCACTCGGCGCATACCGGCGAGCCCCTCGGACGCGGCGAGCGTGCCCGCGCCCTCTCTGGCCACGATCACCGCGTCGGTGCCGGCGGGCAACCGATCGCTCTCGTGTGCAAACGCCTCCCTCAGCACGCGTTTGACCCGATTGCGCTCAACCGCGCCCCCAACTTTGCGCGACACCGACAGACCAAGCCGCGAGCGATCCCCTTCTCCCCTGGGAAACAAGTACAGCACGAGTTCCCGCGCCGCGTATGAGCGGCCATGGCGAAACACGCGGTCGAAGTCTCCGCTCCGAGACAGCCTGCCTCGCCCCGAGCGCGATGCTGAGCGGATACCGGGGAGCGTGCCCACGGTACCGCCCGCGGCGCGGGAGGCGGCCGGCCGCATCAGACCGTCAGTCGCTTGCGACCCTTGTCGCGGCGTCGCTTGAGCGTAAGGCGTCCCGCGCGCGTACGCATCCGGGCGCGGAAACCGTGTGTCCGCGCGCGCTTGCGTTTTTTCGGCTGGTAGGTGCGTTTCATGGCTCACTGCCCGGGCGGGACGAATTTGAGTATACGCAGCGCTCCTGCGGACGACGAACGCCTGATTTCGGTCTCAAAGTCAGCCGAGAAGATTGTGCGTAACATCACGAGCACTCGCTCAAGAGCTTTTTGTCGCGCTTTGCGCCAACGCTCCCCCGATAGGCGTCTTGGGGCCGATGACCGTTGGTATATTCGCCCGCTGGGGCTGCAGGTAGCCCGCCTCACGATTGTTCCTCGCACGCTTCCCGATCGGAGGGGTTTGGAGCTACCCGCGCACGTCGAGCTGACCCCTGCCTGGCGCCAGATTCGCGCCGAGCTGCGCCGGCAAGCTGGCGAGTCGACATACGAGATCTGGCTCGCCCCGCTCGAGGTCAAGTCGTGGGACGGGAGGCTGCTGTTGCTGGAGCTGCCGGGAGCCAAACAGGCCTGGGTGGCAACGCGGTTCGGACGCGTGCTCGAAAGCGCCGTGCGCCTGGTTCTCGGCAACGACGTTTCCGTCGCCTTCACCGGGGGGCCCGACGACGCCGCGAGACGCCCACCGCAGCCGTCCACGCCGCCCGGGCCCAGCACGTTCAATCCCCGATACAGCTTCGATCAGTTCATCATCAGCGACGGCAACAGGCTCGCTCACGCGGCCTCCCTAGCGGTCGCAGAGCTACCCGGCCAGGCTTACAACCCGCTGTTTCTGCACGCTCCGCCGGGGCTCGGCAAAACGCACCTGCTGAACGCGATCGGCAACTATGTCCTCGCCTTCGGAGGCGGCGCCTCGGTGCGCTACACGACGGTCGAGGCCTTCACCAACCACTTCATCACCGCGCTCGGGACGAAATCGCTCGAGCGCTTCAAGCGAACCTACCGCGACGCCGACGTGTTGCTGATCGACGACGTCCAATTCCTCGCCTCGAAGGCCAAGACCGAGGAGGAGTTCTTCCACACCTTCAACGCGCTCTACGAAACGGGACGTCAACTCGTGCTGACCTGCGATCGGCTGCCGCGTCAGCTGGTGAGCGTAGAGGAGCGCCTCAGAGAACGATTCGAATCCGGGCTGGTCGCAGACATCCGGCCGCCAAACTTCAGCAGCCGCCTGGCGATCCTCCGCAAGCGCGTCGCGCTCGATCACATCGCGCTCGCCGATCCGGCGGTGCTCGAGCTGATCGCCGAGCGAGTCACCGACAATGTCAGGACGCTCGAGGGCGCCCTGATCCGGGTCGTTGCCCACCACTCACTGACCCAGCGGCCGATCGATCTCGATCTCGCCAGGCAGGCGCTTGAGCAGATCTACCCACAAGCCGGCGCCGGGGCGACGACGATTCTCGACATCCAGACCTCGGTCGCCACCCACTACGAGCTCTCCCTCGCGGAGCTGATCTCCAACAGCCGAGTGGTCCGGATCGCCTGGCCCCGCCAGATCGCGATCCATCTCGCCCGCGACTTGACCGACGCCTCCTTGCAGGACATCGGCGCTGCCTTCGGCGGCCGTAACCACGCGACGGTGCTCCACGCGTGCAAGCGCGTCTCCGACCGCTTGGGTACGAACCCGGAACTCGCCGATCAGCTGCACGAACTCGCGACGATCATCACCGGAAGACATCGCGACCGCCACGACTGACAGACTTGGTGGTTGCTCTCGAGCACAACTTTGCCGCTTGATCCGGCCAATTGACCACTTTTCCACAGTCTTTGTCATTCCTATGACTTCTACCTTCTATCTGAGGTATCCATCGTGAAGCTCTCCCTCGAGCGCGACGCCCTTCTTGCGCAGCTGCAAACCGTCAGTAGGGTTGCCTCGACGCGCAGCGCGATCCAAGCGCTGTCCGGCGTGCAGATCGCTGCCTCCTCGGAAGGCTGTGAGGTCAGAGCCACCGACATGGATGTTGGGCTCCGCGTCCCGCTCGATGCGCAGGTCACCCGGGAAGGTGTTGTCGTACTCCCAGCCCGGCTGATGCTCGATGTGGTGCGCTCACTTCCGGGCAGTGAAGCCTCGCTCGAGCTACGGGCGGCCGAGCAGGACGTCGAGCTGATCTCCGGCAACGCCACATTTCACATTCGCACGCTGCGTACCGAGGACTTTCCTCCATTTCCCGAGCCGGACCCGGAGAGCGCCGTGTCGCTTCCAGCACCCGCGTTCGTATCGACGGCCCTGAAGGTCGCCGGCTCCGCCTCACGGGACGAGACGCGGCCGGTGTTGACCGGAATCCTGGTCTCGGCCTCCGACCGGGAGCTGCGGATGGTCGCCACGGACTCCTATCGGCTGAGCATCAAGGAGACCGTGCTGGAGGAGCCCCTGTCGCGAGCGTTCGAGGTGAACGTGCCTGCGCGGGCGCTGCAGGAACTGGCCCGCGTGAGCGGCCAATTGGAGGAGCAGCAGATCACCGTTAGCGTGCGCCAGAACCAGGTGCTGTTCGTGGTCGACCGGATCATCCTCTCCTCGCGCCTGATCGACGGGCAGTTTCCGAACTATCGCCAGCTGCTACCCGAGAGCTTCGAGCACGAGTTGCGGATCGCCGGGGGGGAGCTGACCGATGTCGTGCGCCGGATCAGCCTGCTGGCGCAGAAGAACGCGCCTTTGCGACTCTCGTTCGCCCCTGGGGAGCTGACCGTGTCCGCGCAGACCCCGGACGTTGGCGAGGCGCTCGAGGCGCTGCCGGTGGCCTTCCAGGGCGAGTCGCTCGAGATCGGTTTCAACCCGGAGTTCCTGCGTGCCGGGCTCGAGGCGATCGAGGAGGGCGATGTGCTGTTGAAGCTGATCAGCCCGCTCCGTCCGGGCCTGATCGAGGCGGCTGACGAGAGCCGGTTCCAGTACCTGATCATGCCGATCAGGCTGAACGTGTAGGAGCAGGTGCGCGTCGTTGGCGTCACGGTGCGGGACTTCCGCTGCTACGACAACGCCGACGCGCTGCTTGGCGAGCACCTGACCGTGGTCTCAGGACCGAACGGCGCGGGGAAGACGAACCTGCTCGAAGCCCTGTACTTCGGTTGTACGGGCCGCTCGTGCCGAACGGCGAACGAGCGGGAGATAGTGCGCTTCGGCGCGCCGGCAGCGCGAGTGGTGCTCCGCGCCGAGGACGATGACGGCGCGCACGAGTTTGCCGTTGGCTTTGTCCCCGGGCAGCCAAAGCGGATGCGGGTCGATGGGGCTCCGGTAGAGCGTCTACTCGACGTCTCGCAGCGACCGCTGGTGAGTGTCTTCCTTCCTGACCGCCTCGAGTTGATCAAGGGGCCACCGGCGCTCAGACGCGCTCACCTCGATCAGTTCGTGGCGGCGCTGTGGCCCTCCCGAGCGGCGACGCGACGAGCGTACGCGCAGACGTTGGCGCAACGCAACGCGCTGCTCGCGCGGATTCGTTCCGGGTCCGCTTCCCGGCAGTCTCTCGCCAGCTGGGACGAGCAGCTGGCCGGTCACGGCGTGGCGCTGATGGGTGACCGGGCGCAGGCGATCGCGGCCGTTCTCGGCTCGTTTCGCGAGCTCGCCGAGGCGCTTGGGCTCGATGGTGATCCCGGGCTTGTGTACAGGCCCCGTTCGCGAGCGAGAGACCCGCAGCAGCTGGCCGCGGAGCTGGCAGCGCGACTCGACGGCGATCTCGAACGGGGCTTCACCTCACACGGGCCCCATCGTGACGAGCTCGCGATGATCCGAGCAGAGAGGGATCTGCGCAGTTTCGGCTCTCAGGGTCAGCAACGCTTGGCACTGCTCGGGCTGCTGCTTGCGGAGCGCCGGACGATCGCGGAGCGGCGGCTGAGGCCGCCACTGATGCTGCTCGACGATGTGATGAGCGAACTCGATCGCGCTCGTCGACAGGCGCTCGTCGAGCTGCTGCGCGCCGGCTCCGGTCAGGCCGTGATCACGAGCACCGATCTCGAGCACGTGCCGGGCGCCGGCGACGACGAGGTCGTCCGGCTTTCGATCCGCGAGGGACGGGTTTTGCACGAGGCGCTCGTGTGAGCGCGCCCCGACGCGGTCCGCGACCGCTGACGTTCGCGCTCGACGCGTTACGCGACGAGCTCGCGCCGCAGACACTGCTGGCCGAGGTCCAGCGAGTGTGGCCGGAAGCTGTGGGAGCCGCTGTCGCGGCGGAAGCGCAGCCGCTCTCGGAGCGAAACGGCGTGCTCACGATTTCCTGCTCGGCGTCGGTGTGGGCACAGGAGCTGGACCTGATGGGACCCGTCCTAGTAGAGCGGCTGAACGGACATCTGCGGGCCGGGCAAATCGCTCGCCTGCGCTGCGTGACAGCGAGTCCGCCGGGCCGCTAGAGTCGCTCTGGGGTTGGCCGATCGCGTGGCCGATCCATCCGTCCTGTGTGCGAAGCTAACACCGTCGCCGAACGCGCGCCGAACGCCGCCTTTCTCCGTCTTTTGCAGGTAAAACCCTGCTAGTGAAGGCCGGGAATCGGATACCTACTGTGCTATTATTCTGTACACCAACTTTCGACGCCCCGGCGCGCCGCCCGTTGTGCGATACCGGGGCGTCTCGACGTCATCGGAGGATCGTTGTCGACTGACGACGGCGCGAGGAAGCGCCAATCGAACAAGGGCGGCTATGACGCCCAGGACATAACAGTTCTCGAGGGGCTCGAGGCCGTCCGCAGACGTCCGGGCATGTACATCGGGTCGACCGGTCTCCGTGGCTTGCACCACCTTGTTTACGAGGTTGTCGATAACTCTGTTGACGAGGCACTGGCCGGCTTCTGCAACGAGGTCTCGGTAACGATTCATCCCGATAACTCGGTCACGGTCGCCGACGACGGGCGGGGAATTCCGGTCGCGGTGATGGAGAAGGAGCAGCGGCCGGCGGTCGAGGTGGTGCTCACCGTCCTGCACGCAGGCGGGAAGTTTGGCCAGGGTGGCGGCTACAAGGTCTCAGGCGGCTTGCACGGCGTCGGCGTGTCGGTCGTGAACGCGCTCTCCGAGCAACTGGACGTGGAGGTGCGCCGCGATGGTTATCGCTGGACGCAGTCTTACGAGCGAGGCGTCCCGTCGGGCGACCTTGTGAGGGACGAGGCGTGCACCGAGACCGGCACGACGATCAGCTTCCTCCCCGACGCGGATGTTTTCGAGACGCTCGATTTTGACTTTACGACGCTCGAGGAGCGCATGCGGGACACCGCTTTTCTCACCCGAGGACTTCGGATCGCGCTGATCGACGAGCGTGGCGAGGGCCATCGGGCCGAGTTCCGCTACGACGGCGGGATCGTCGACTTCGTTGCGTATCTGAACCGCAACAAGGAGCCGATCCACGACAAGATCGTGTCGTTCACTGGCGAGAGCGAGGAGGGGGCGGTCGAAGTCGCGATGCAGTGGAACTCCTCCTACCAGGAGTCGGTGTTCTCGTTCGCGAACAACATCAACACGATCGAAGGCGGTTCCCACCTCTCCGGCTTTCGCTCGGCGCTGACCAGCGCGCTCAACAAATACGCGCGCGACAAGGGCGAGCTCAGGGAGCGGGACGAGAACCTGAGCGGCGAAGACGTGCGGGAAGGCCTCACCGCGGTGATTTCCGCGAAGCTGGCCGATCCACAGTTCGAGGGGCAGACGAAGACCAAGCTCGGCAATCCCGGGATGCAGGGCTTCGTGCACTCGATCGTCAACGCGCGCCTGGCCGAGTTCCTCGAGGAGAACCCGCGAGACGCCCGGGCGGTGATCCGCAAGGCAGTCCAGGCCGCGCAGGCCCGCGCGGCGGCTCGCAAAGCGCGCGACCTGACGCGGCGCAAGTCGGCGCTCGAGAACTCGACGCTTCCGGGCAAGCTCGCGGATTGCTCGGTCAAGGATCCCGCGCTGGCGGAGCTGTTCGTGGTCGAAGGCGACTCCGCCGGCGGTTCCGCCGTCAGCGCCCGGGACCGCAACACCCAGGCCGTGCTGCCGCTGCGCGGAAAGATCCTGAACGTCGAGAAGAGCCGCATCGACAAGGTCCTTCAAAACCAGGAGATCCAGGCGCTGATTACCGCGATCGGCACCGGCGTGCGCGATGAATTCGACATCTCACGGGCCCGGTATCACAAGGTCGTGCTGCTCACCGACGCCGACGTCGACGGTGCCCACATCCGCACGTTGGCCCTGACGCTTCTGTTCCGGGAGATGCAGCCGCTGATCGAGGCCGGCTACGTGTACATCGCCAAGCCGCCGCTCTACCGGCTGACCCGCGGGCAGAAGCACCGCTACCTCGAGCGGGAATCAGAGCTCGAGGACATTCTGCTGGGAGACAAATTCGAGCGGATCGAGGTCTACGACCGCTACAACGCGCAATTCAAGCTCACCGACTCGCGCTGGAAGCGCTTCTCACGACTGCTCAAGCAGTACGAGGGCTGGGCCTCGGCGCTTCGCGCCGCTCATGGGCACGGGGTGGTCTCGCTGCTCGAGCAGGCTCGCCTGCTGGAGGAGGGAATCACCGACATCGACGGCCTCCTGCGTCACCTCGGCGAGCACGGGAGAAACGGCGAGGCGTATTCGGCCGAGCTGCTCTCCCAGGATGCCGATGAGGTCGTGATACGCACGATCGAAGCGAAGACGGGTCTCGCGACCACGCATCACGTGCGTCGCTCGACGCTCGAGGCGCACGAGTACCGGCGGTTGTCCGACGTCCACCGCGAGCTTGCGGAGCTCGTCGGCACGCCGCCGTTCGTGGTGCGGCTCGGGGAGACCACCAACGATGCGACGACCTTCGAGGAGCTGCGTGGGGCGGTGCTCTCGGTCTCGCAGCGAGGGATCGACTATTACCGCTTCAAGGGCCTTGGCGAGATGGACGCGGAGGAGCTGCGGGAGACGACCATGGATCCGTCGACGCGGACGCTGGTTCAGGTGACGATGGAGGACGCCGCCTCCGCGGACCTCGTGTTCTCGATGCTGATGGGCGACCAGGTCGAGCCGCGGAGAGCATTCATCGAGGAAAACGCTCGGCTCGTGACCAACCTCGACATCTGATAGCTCGGCGATGTCAGCGATCGACACAATCGGCGGCGGCAACATCGAGCCACGCGGGCTCGAGGAGGAGATGCGCTCCGCGTATCTCGACTACGCGATGTCGGTCATCGTCGGACGCGCGCTGCCCGACGTCCGCGACGGCCTGAAGCCCGTTCACCGGCGTGTCCTGCACGTGATGAACGAGCTCGGCCTCCAGCCGACTCGCAAGCACGTGAAGTGCGCACAGATCGTCGGCGAGGTGATGGGCAAGTTCCACCCCCACGGAGACAGCCCGATCTACGACACCCTGGTACGCCTCGCCCAGGACTTCTCGATGCGCTATCCGCTGGTCGATGGTCACGGAAACTTCGGGAACATCGACGGCTACAGCGCGGCGGCGATGCGCTACACCGAGGCTCGCCTCGACCGCCTCGCGACCGAGATGCTGCGCGACATCGACGCCGAGACCGTCGACTTCGCGCCGACGTATGACGGCAGCAGACAGGAGCCGACCGTGCTGCCGTCGCGGTTCCCGAACCTGCTCGTGAACGGTGGCTCTGGGATCGCGGTCGGGATGGCCACGAACATCCCTCCGCACAACCTGCGCGAGGTGATCAAGGGCACGATCGCCTACATCGACAACCCGAGCATCGACGTCGAGGGGCTGATGAAGCACATCAAGGGCCCCGACTTCCCCACCGCGGGCACGATCCTCGGGCGGGACGGCATCCGCGAGGCGTACGCCACGGGGCGCGGGCGAATCCGGGTGCAGGCGAAGGCCCACATCGAGCCGATCGGCCAGGGCAAGGAAGCGATCATCGTCACCGAGCTGCCGTATCAAGTCCGCAAGGGCGGCGACGGGGGCCTGATCCTGAAAATCCGGGATCTGGTGCTCGACAAGAAGCTGTCCGAGATCACCGACCTCCGTGACGAGTCCGATCGCCACGGGATGCGGATCGTGATCGAGCTCAAGCGCGACGCGATCCCGAAGGTCGTGCTCAACAAGCTCTACAAGCACACGCCGATGCAAGCCACATTCGGCGTCAACATGGTGGCCCTGGTGGACAACGTGCCGCGCACGTTGTCGCTGCGCGAGGTGATCTCACACTACGTCGACCATCAGCGCGAGATCATCGTGCGGCGGACCAAGTACGAGCTACGGCGCGCCGAGGAGCGCGCACACGTGCTCGAGGGCCTGCTGATCGCGCTCGCCAATCTCGACGAGGTGATCGCGCTGATCCGCAGGTCCCGTGATCCCGAGACGGCGCGGAAGGGGCTCCTCGAGCGCTTCGAGCTGACTGTGATCCAGGCGCAGGCGATCCTGCAGCTGACGCTGAGCCGGCTGACCGCGCTCGAGGCCGACAAGATCAAGCAAGAGCACAGCGACCTCGTTGAGCGGATCAAGGAGCTGCGCGAGATCCTCGGTGATGAGAACAAGATCTACGGGCTGATCAAGGACGAGTTGCAGGAGATCGCCGACGCCTACGGAGACGAGCGGCGGACGGAGATCACCCATGCCGAGGGCGAGATCGATGTCGAGGATCTGATCGCCGACCAGCAGATGGTGATCTCGATCACCCACTCCGGTTACATCAAGTCGCTGCCGCTGTCGACCTACCGCCAGCAGCGGCGAGGCGGCATTGGAGTCACCGGCATGGAGATGAAGGACGACGACTACATCGAGCACCTGTTCGTCTCCTCCACCCACGACTACCTGCTGTTCTTCACCAATCGCGGCAAGGTCTACAGGCTGAAGGTGTATGAGCTGCCCGAGGCCTCGCGGACCGCCAGGGGTCGTGCGCTGGTCAACTTGCTGCCGTTACGTGACGGCGAGCGCGTGCAGTCGGTCCTTTCCACGCGGGATTTCGCGGAGGGTAAGTACCTGGTGTTCGCGACCCGGGAGGGAACCGTCAAGAAGACCGAGTTCGCGGCCTACAACACCCCGATCAAGGCCGACGGGATCATCGCGATCAAGATCCTCGACGACGACGAGCTGATTGCCGTGCGCCGCACCAGCGGCCACGACGACATCATCATGGTCTCGCGCTCGGGGCAGGCGGCCCGCTTCAACGAGGAGCAGGTGCGTTCGATGGGACGCGATACCACCGGCGTGCGCGGGATGAACGTCTCCCAAGCCGGGAACGCGGTGCTGGCGATGGATGTTGCCCGCGATGACCAGGAGCTGCTCGTGGTCACCGAGAACGGCTACGGCAAGCGCACGCCGATCTCTGATTACCCGGTCAAGGGCCGCGGGGCGATGGGAGTCAAGACGATCACCCTGACCGAGAACAAGGGCCAGCTCGCCGGCGCGCTCGTGGTGCGCGAGCATCAGGAGCTGGTGTTCATCTCACAGAACGGGATGGTGCAGCGGACCTCAGTGCGAGGCATCAACCGCTACGGGCGCTCCTCACAGGGCGTGCGGGTGATGAACCTGCGCGAAGACGACCAGGTGAGCGCGGTGGCGCTGGTAGTCGAGTCAGAGGCGGCCACCGCGGCGCAGGTGCTCGAGGACGAGCCCTCGCCTCTGGGGCTAGACGAGACATAGCGCACCCGCGAGCGGTGACGTCGCGACGGTTCGCTAAGCTGCTGGATACCAGAGAAAGGAGGTGGTCCGCCTGTCTGACAGTTATTGCGGGACCCTGGAGGTGTCCGGCCGCTAGGTCGGAGGCTGACCCCGCTTAGCGGAGTCCACCCGTGGCACCGTTGAGGTGGGCGCCGGAGCTAGTCCCACCGGCCAAAGCAAGCTCGCCTCGATCCAGGCAGCCAGATGTACCCGAGGGGCGCCGTGTCGACGGCGCCCCTCGCACGTCCGGACCCGTCGCACTCTGGCAGGCGCCGCATCTTGGCGACCCTTGGCACGAACGGCACACGAGTCGATATCTCTCACCGCCGCCTTCGGGTCCGGTCCCCAGCGGGACCCGGTGGCCGCGGCCACGCGCCGGGCGTCGTACGCTTGCGACATGTGTCGAAACATCCGCACGCTCTATAACTTTGATCCGCCCGCCACGGAAGCGGAGGTGAGGGCCGCCGCCCTCCAGTACGTTCGCAAGATCAGTGGCTTCAGCAAGCCCTCACGAGCCAACGAGGAGGCGTTTGCCCGCGCGATCGACGCGGTCGCGGTCGCGTCGCGCGAGCTGCTGGACGCGCTCGAGACCTCCGCTGAGCCCAAGAATCGGGAGGCGGAGGCCGCCAAGGCTCGGGCCCGCGCGGCACAGCGTTACGCGGCTTGAGCAGGCGCCTCTACACCGCCAGGTAGGCCTTCCAGGCGGCCGGGATCGTCGGGCTTGCGACCTGGATGAAGACTTGTGGGTTAGGCGTCCGCGGTTGCTTGAGCAGCCGCATTCCGACCTGCCGCGGCAGGGCGTCCCCCTTGCGGCGATTGCAGGGCGCGCATGAGGCGACGATGTTCTCCCAGCCCGAGCCGCCCCCCTTTGACCGCGGAACGACGTGGTCAACGGTCAGGTTGGAACGGGAGCCGCAGTACTGGCAGGTCCAGTCATCGCGCGCGAAGACCGCGCGCCGGGTGATCTTTCGGCGGTGCGTGTCGCGCGGAATCCGCACGTAGGTGACGAGCCGGATCACCGTCGGCCGGGCGAGCGTGCGGCTCGCTGAATGCAGCTCCCAGCCGCCGTGCTCGACGACCTCCGCCTTCTCCTTCAGCAGCAGCACCACCGCGCGACGGACGGTGCAGACGTTGATCGGCTCATACGTCGCGTTCAACACGAGCACCCGGCCAACCTCAGGCCCGCGTCGCCGGTGCTCCGGAAGCGACGCGGACCCCGCCGGCGCTGGTGGTGTTGAGGTGGGCATTTTGCTGGCGCCAGTGTATCGATGGTGGGTGCCGTCTCCGCCGCCTTGCGGGAGCCGCGCCCTCATCCGGCGGCGGGAAATGAGCCCAGCACTCGCAGCACCTCGACGTGCGCACGAAGGGCCCCGATTGCGTCGGAGACGTGCGGCTCGGTGTCGCGACCTTCGAGGTCGAGGAAGAACATGTAGCGGCCGAGGCCCTGCTTGCGAGGCCGCGATTCGATCCGGGTGAGGTTGACCTCGCGCCGCGCGAACTCGGTGAGGCAGCGGACCAGCCATCCCGGGGTCTCCGAGCCGAGGCCCCAGAATACGATCGCGGTCTTCCACGGCCCGAGCGGCGAGCCGGCAGTCGGCGCGCGCGTCGCCCCGGCCGGAGCACCCGGTGGCGCCCCGTTTGGCGCGAGCCATACGAAGCGAGTTTCGTTGCCGGCGACGTCCTCGACGCCCGCTCGCAGCACCTGGCAGCCATACCGCTCGGCCGCGAGGCGGGTCCCGAGCGCCGCCCAGGGCCCCTCGTGGTCGGCGACGATCCGCACGGCCTCGGCGGTCGAGCTACCGGCGAGAACCCGGGCCTGGGGCAACCGGGTGCGGATGAACCTCGCGCATTGTGCGTTGGCCTGGGGGTGGGAGACGACGGTCTCGATCTCGGGTAGCTCGAGCGCGCTGCGGGCGATCAGGCAGTGCCGGATCGGATGCACGACCTCGCCCACGATCGCGACATCTTCGGTCTCGAATGCGAGCGCATCGAGGGTCGCGTTGACCGAGCCCTCGAGTGAGTTCTCGATCGGCACCAGCGCTCGCTCGACGATGGCCCCGTGGACACCCATCACCGTGTCGTAGATCGTCGGAAACGGAAGCAGGTCGAGGTCGGCCCCGCGCGTGGAATCGATCAACGCCTCCTGAGTAAAGGTGCCCTCGGGGCCGAAGTAGCCGACTCGCAAGGCTGAGAACCCGCCGGCGTTACTTCGATCGCCGGCGGCCGCGCTCTTCATCGAGCGCTACCCGGATCGCCTCGTCCTCCTCGGGCGACAGCTCCAGCTCGGGCTGCCCGTCCCGTACCTCCTTGGCATACACGCGGGCCTGGTCGCGGTGATGAATCGAGGACATCACGATCCCCGAGCAGGTGGCATCGAGCAGCGCGATCGACGTCGATCGCTGGCCGGACATTTCGCCGTACGCGTCGTACCGGATCAGCGCCCGGTAGGCCATGGTGTGGTCGAGGCGGTCCTCGACGGCGTTGACGCGACCGTCGAGGTGGGCCGTGGCGTCCTCGACGTATTGGTGGAGCTGCTCGAACTGAGCGTGCAGACCGGCGGCATGGGCCACCAGGTCCTCCCGGCGGCCGCCGAGCACCGTCAATTGGTCGGCACGGACGCGGCGCAGCCTGAGCGCCAGTCCGATGCTCGTGCCGAGCGCCACGACCGCGACGGCTCCGGCGGCGATCGCGACGATACCCGCCGTGCTGTTCAGGTCATGCACCCGGGGAAGGATAACTCCGGGCGCGCCTTGGGAGAGGCGGGGCGGCGGAGGACCGGTTGACTTGGCGCGCCTACTGGAACGTCACCGGGAACGACAGCGAGTTGTTCGAGATGTTCGTCTCGCCGGGCACCTTGTCGACCGTCGCGGTGACCGTGTAGGTACCGGCCGGCGGCGCCGAGCTCAGCGTCACCTGCCCGGTGCTCGTCTGCCCGGCGGTGGTTTGCGTCACCACTGTCTGGCCGCTGATCGAGGTGCCGCTGACGGTCACCTTGAGCACCACGTTGCTCTCGTTGTTCTGACCGGTGTTCGTCAAGTGCAGCGTGAACGCGGGCGGCGGGCTCGCCGGAAGCGTGTTGGTCGAGCCCGTCTGGAGCGTTGTCGCACCGACGCTGACGGAGTTCAAGGCGTGACCGTGGGTGCCGGGCGCGACCTTGCCGCTCGAGGTGGAGGGAATCGAGGCATTCAGCTGCGAGGCAACGTAGGTTGGGCTCAGCCAGGAGAGGCTCGGGAGAAACTGGCTGGACTGGATCGTCTCGCCGTTGGCGCCGACCGCGATCCCGGCGCTGTGGAGCGCGTTGGCGATCAGTGGCGCCGAGTAGAAGGTGTAGAGGACATCGGACGCATACAGATGGGCCATATCGGCTGCGATCGCGTTCAGCGCGTCCTTGTTGGCGGTGTTTCCCAGTGCGGGCTGGATCTGGTTGGCGATGTCGGCGATCGCGTCTGAGCGCATCTCGAGGGTGAGCAGCAGGTTCTGGTGCGCGCTCTTCATCTGATCGGGAACGCTCAGATGACGGGCGTGGTTCAACTCGCTGTCGGCCTGCATCCGGGTCTCATTGATCTGATCCTGCAGCGTCGTCGCGCCGCCAGACCCACCGCGGCTGGTCAACTGGTTGAAGAGCGTGGTCGAGGTTTGGTTTGACTGCTGCAGCAGTGAGGCGACGTTGTTGTTGTAGGTCCGGAGTGCGCTGTTGCGCTGGCTCACTTGGCAGCTGTGGACGCCCAGGGCGATCAGCACGATCACTGCCAGGAGCACCACCACGGCGATCGCGCGGCGCACCAGGATCGATTGCTGATGAGCGGGCGGACGCCGGCGAGTGCGTGCACGGTCACGGCTGCGCGCCGTTGCGCGGGGCTCTTCAGCCTCGTCGAAGAACGACAAACCGATTGCTCCTTGCAGGGTTCGTAACGCTCAGTATGACCGGGGAATCGGCGTCAGTAACGCGCGTGACGGCGACCGGCCCACTCTCGAGTGCCGTCGGCGCGCAGGGACCGGGCTGTCGGCGTTGAAAAGGCCACCAGATGAGCGCGAGTCAGTTGCCGACTGTGCGGCGGGCACGAACCCACGCGCGGCGCGCGCGCACGTCGGGAACTGCTCCGGGGTTCCTGCTCGGCCGCTACCGGCTGCGGCGGCGTCTAGGCGCCGGTGGCTACGGGACCGTTTGGGAGGCTGAAGATGAGCGCTTGCAGCGCGACGTCGCGGTCAAGATCGTCCCCAGAGAGCGGGTGATGGCGGGAAGGTTCGAGCGCGAGGCTCGCGCGGCGGCGAAGCTGTTGCATCCCGGAGTGGTGACGCTGTACGAGGCTGTAATCGACGACGACGGCGCATATATCGTCTCCGAGCTGGTGCGCGGCGAGACGCTCGCCGAGCTGCTCGAGGCGGGGAGACTGTCGGATCAGGACATCGTGGCGATCGGAATCGCCCTCTGCGATGCGCTCTCCCACGCGCACGGCGAAGGCGTGATCCACCGCGACGTCAAGCCGGCGAACGTGCTCGTCCCGGACAACCCGTCGACGCCCGCGCAGATCGCGAAGCTGACCGACTTCGGCGTCGCGCGGGTGTTCGGAGGGGATTCGCTGACCCGCCCCGGCGAGGTCATCGGAACCGCCGCGTACATGGCGCCCGAGCAGGCAGAGGGAAGGGAAGCGGGGCCTCCGGCCGACATCTATGCGCTCGCGCTGGTGATCTACGAGGCGCTGACCGGAGTCAATCCGCTCCCGACAGCCGCGGCTGGGCAGAGAGCCCGCCGCCTCGGAGCCCATCTTCCTCCACTTCGTCGACAGCGCCGCGAGCTTCCGCGGGAGCTCGGCCGGGGAATCGACCTGGCCTTGCGCCCCCGAGCACGCGAGCGCGGAACGATCGAGGACCTCCGGCGGGCGCTCTCGGATTCGCTCGAGCAGCTCGATGACACGCCAGGGGTGGTGACGGGCCCCTGGGAGAAGCTGAGCGGCCTCCCCGGGCACCGGCAGCTCGAGGCAGCCGGGCAGCAAGATCAGCCGACGGGGCGCTGGCGGGTTACGGAAGCCGAGCACGAAGCTCAGCCGACGGAGCCCAAGGCTGAGCCCGCCGCCCAACCCCCGGCGTCTGCAGCTTGGCCTGCGCGCGCGGCCGCGGCGCTTGCAACCGGGACCCTGACCGCCTACCTGTCGGCGCACTTGCTCGCTCCATTCCCGATCACGCCGGCCGCCGCTGGGGTTCTGGCGGGCGGCTTGGTGGCGATCCTGCCGCGGGCCGGATGGCTGACGGTGGTCGTGGCGCTCGCCTGGGGGGCAGCGCTGCGTGAGGAGCCTGGTGCCGGGGCGGTGATCCTGCTCGCCGCTGCTGCTGCTGTGCTGTTGATGGCGCGCGTGCCCACCGATTGGCCGCTCCCCGGAATCGCTCCCGCGCTCGGCATGATCGGCTTGGCGGGAGCGTGGCCCGCGCTCGCCGGCCACGTACGGGGCGCCTGGCGGCGCGCTGCGCTGGGAGCGACCGGCTGGCTGTGGCTGGTGCTGGCCAGCCCGGTGACCGGCGGCACGCCATTCCTCAAGCGCATTGCCGGCACTCCCACGCCGCGGGCATGGACAGGTTCGCTGACGGCAGCGCTTCACGACCTGGTCTGGCCGCTGCTCAGCTCCGGCGTGCTGCTGGGAGCGCTCGTCTGGGGACTCGCCGCGGTCGCGCTGCCTTGGGCGGTGCGCAGACGGGCACTGAAGCTGGACGTCATAAGGGTTGCTCTCTGGTCGGCGGCCATGTGCCTGGGGACGGCCGCGGTCGTCCGCTACACCCACGTGCTCGGGACCTCTTCAACCGCGCTGACTGAGGCGCTGGCGGCCGGACTGGTGGCGCTCGCGCCGTGGATCCGCTCCACGCCCCGGCTGCGCCCCCAGTCGGCGAGCCTCTAGCTTGTAATGAACCGCTCCGACTCGCGTAGCATGGGACCGCCCCTGAGCCTGTAGACACCTCGATCAAGGTGAGCGCGGTCGGGACCAAGCCATGAGTGTGCTCAGAAGCCTCGAGAACAAGATTGCCGGCCTTGTAGAGGGCACCTTCAGCCGCGCGTTTCGCTCCGAAGTGCGCCCGGTGGAGATCGCGCGCAAGCTGACTCGCGAGATGGAGGAGCACAAATCCTTCTCAGTGCGGCGGACCTACGTGCCCAGCGACTACCGCGTGTTTCTGTCGCCGCGCGACCGCGAGCGGTTCGCCGATTACGAGGACGCGCTCGCGATCGAACTGTCCGGATACCTGCTCGAATATGCGCGTCGCGAAAAGCTCTCGCTGCTGACCCGTCCGGTGATCGCATTCGAGACCGATGAGCGGCTGGGCCTCGGCGAGTTCGGCATCCAGACCGGACCAGTGCATGCGCAGGACACGCCCGAGGTGGCCGACGAGAGCGGGCGCACGCTGATCTATGGATCATCAGAGCGGATTTCCGAGCCGCTCGAAGAACGCGCGGCGGTCCGTCAGGAGCGAGCCCTACTGTTGATCGATGGCAAGCGGGTGGTGGTCGGTCCGGCGGGCGCCACGATCGGGCGCAGCAGGCAGTGCGATGTGGTGCTCGACGACCCGAACGTCTCACGTCAGCACGCCGAGATCCGTCCCCGCGGCGGGTCGTGGGTGCTGAGCGATCTGGGCTCGACCAACGGTTGCGTTGTCAACGGGCGTCAGATCGAGGAGCCCGAAGTGGTCAGGCCAGGCGACGTGATCGAGCTCGGCACGTCGGCGATCACGTTCGAGCTGGAGTGAGCAGATGCTGGAGCCCGTCTCGGTAGGCCTGAAGTTCGGCTTCCTGATCGTCTTGTATCTGTTTCTCCTATGGGTCGCATGGAGCGCAACGCGGGACATGCGACGGAGCAGCTCATCCTGGCGGCGCGGTCGCACGGAGGTTGCCGACGCGCAGCCGCAATCGATGGACGCAACCGGAATGTACCCCGCGACGGACGGAGTGGGAGGACTCGAGGACGAGTTCGAACCGAGGCTGCTGGTCGAACAGGCGGCAGGTCACGAGTCCGGGATCGCGTATGACCTCGCGCGCGGCGCTACCCTCGGGCGCGGAGATGTCGAGATCCGGCTCGACGATCCCTTCGCTTCCTCCCGTCATGCACGGATCTCGACGCAAGGTCACTTGGTCGTAATCGAAGATCTGGGGTCCACAAACGGCACTTATCTGAACGAACAGCCGCTGACCGGGCCGCAGCCGCTGCACGACGGCGACCGCATCCGGATCGGCGACTGCGAGTTCTCGTACCTCCAATGACACAGGTTCATGCTTGTCGCCGTCGAAACGATCGCCAAGACTGACACGGGGCGCCAGCGCCGGGACAACGAGGACTCGATGTTCGCCCGCTCACCGGTGTTCGTCGTCGCGGATGGGATGGGCGGGGCACAGGCAGGGGAGGTGGCATCGCAGATCGCGACCGAGGCGTTCCGGCAGGGGCTGCCCGATGCGGGCGCGCCCGAAGACCGGCTTGCGGACAGAGCGCGAGAGGCCAACCGCCGGATCTATGAGCTCTCTCGCGCCCAACACGAGCGGGCTGGGATGGGCACCACGCTCACCGCCGCCTACCTCGACGACGCGCAAGTCGCGATCGCGCATGTCGGCGACAGCCGCGCATACTTGTTTCGCGACGGCTCACTCACGCGGCTGACTCAAGATCACTCCCTCGTCGACGAACTCGTCCGCCGCGGCAAGCTGACCGAGGAGCAGGCGGCCGAGCATCCACAGAGGTCGATCATCACTCGAGCGCTCGGCCCTGAGCCGACCGTCGACGTGGACACCTGGACGTATCCGGCGCGGGCTGGGGACGTGGTGCTCCTGTGCAGCGACGGCCTGACCTCGATGATCTCCGAGGAGCGGGTGGCGGAGATCCTCGCCTCGGCTAGGAGGCTCGAGCAAGCGGCAGGCGAGCTGATCGCGGAGGCCAACGATGCGGGCGGCCGGGACAACATCACGGTCGTGCTCTTCAGGCTGGAGGAAGTCGGCCCAGACGAACTGCCGGGGGAGACGACCATGGTCGGCGCCTCCGAGTCAGAGCTGGCCGAGGTTCCGACCGCCGACCATCCTGGGCCATCGTCCGCCACCGCTGCGGAGCCGATGGTGCGGGTGCCGCTTGCGCGCAAGCAAGGCAGGCGCGAACCGCCGGCCGCGCCGGCGCGTCGCAAGCGCAGGCGCTACGCGAAGCCGCTCGCGGCCTTGCTGGCGATCGTGATCGTGCTCGTTCTGGTCGCGGGCGGGGGCTACCTCGCGTCGCGACAGCTTTACTTCATCGGCACCGACTCCCAGGGGATCGTCACCATCTACCGCGGGCTTCCGTATGACCTTCCGGCGGGGATCCGCCTGTATGAGACTTATTACATCTCGGGGGTCCCGGCAACGTTGGTGCCCGCGGATCGCCGCTCGGCGCTGTTCAACAACGATCTGCGCTCGCAGTCGGACGCCCAGACACTCGTCAGGGACCTGGAACTCGGCAAGGTGTCGCAGTGAGTGCCGGTGCCGGACTTCCAGAGGCTCACCCGCGGCCTCGAGCTCGGCAAGCTGTCGCAGTGAGCGCTGCTCTCGAGAGCACGGTTTCGAGATGAAGGCCCGTAACCGTGAGCTGGTCGGGTTGATCCCCGCGTCGTTGCTGGTGACCGCTGGGTTCGCCGGCGTTTTCATCCAGCGCTCGAACGCGCTCTCCAACATCTCGCTGACATATGGCGCGATCTTCCTCGGCCTGTGTCTCGCCGCGCACGTGTTCATCCGGATGACGCTGCCCCATGCGGACCCGTACATGTTCCCGCTCGTGGCCGTGCTCGCGAGCTTCGGGCTGGTGATGGTCTACCGAATCGACGCCACGCTCGCGCGTCAGCAGGCGCAATGGTTCGTGCTCGGGCTGATCTTGTTCGCGGCCACGATCGTCGTCTTCCGCGATTACCGCAAGCTCGAGCGCTACCGGTACACGATCGTGTTCGTGTCGTTGGGGCTGATGGTGCTGCCACGGCTGCCGGTGATCGGCTACCAGGCAAACGGCGCCTATCTGGGCGTGCGAATTCCCGGGCTGTTCGTGTTCCAGCCGCCGGAGTTCGCGAAGATCGGCCTGGTCATCTTCCTCGCGAGCTACTTGCGAGATACCAGGCAGGTGCTGGTGATGGAGGCACGCCGCGTGCTAGGGGTGACGATCCCGCCGATCAAGCAGTTCGGTCCGGTGGTGGTCATCTGGGGCCTGGCGATGGCGATCCTCGTGGTGCTCAGCGACATCGGTTCATCGGTGATGTTCTACGGCGCGTTGCTGGCGATGATGTACGTCGCCACCAACCGCGTCTCGTTCGTGGTCGTGGGAGTGGTCGCGGCGGCGGTCGGCTTCTGGTTTCTCGGAACCCACATTCCCCACATTCACGCCCGCGTCGAGTCGTGGTTGCATCCGTTTGACAAGCAGCTCTACGACGCTGCGCTGGGTTCCTATCAAGTGGCCAACTCGCTGTTCGCCCAGGCCGCCGGAGGCATGTTCGGACAGGGTTTCGGGCAGGCCGCGCTGACCTTCCCGGGCGGTGGTCCGTTGCTGCCGTTCCCGCAGACGGACATGATCTATGCGGTTATCACCGACGAGCTCGGCCTGTTCGGGGCCGCGGCAGTGCTGCTGACCTACCTGATCTTCGTCTGGCGGGGCTTCAAGACCGCGTTGCTCGCTCGCGATTCGTTCTCGAAGCTGATGGTCACCGGGCTCACCTCGATGTTCGCACTGCAGGTGTTCGTGATCGTCGGTGGAGTCACGCGTGTGATTCCGCTGACGGGGGTCACGCTGCCGTTCATCTCTTACGGCGGTTCCTCGATAGTCGCCAACTTCGTCCTGCTGGCACTGTTGCTGCTGGTGTCAGACCGTGCGCGGAGGCCGGCGTGAACCCGGCGATAGTGCGGTTGTTCGGAGTTGTGGTGGTGCTGTTCGCGCTTTTGATCGGCTTCACCTCCCGGTGGACCGTGATCAATGCATCCTCGCTCAACAACAACTCCCTCAATCGCAGGCCGCTGATCGACGATCTCCGGACCGACCGCGGCCGGATCCTCGCGGACGACGGAACCGTGCTGGCGAAGTCGGTACCCGCCACGTCCGGGACCTGGAGCCGCTATTACCCGACCGGCGAGATGTTCGCCCAGCCGGTCGGATATCTCAATGCGCTCGAGGGTCGCGCGGCCGGGCTCGAGCTCTCGCGCGGCCCCGCGCTGCGCGGGCTGCAGACCGGGCTCAGCTCGATCTTCGGCCAATTCAGCTCACAGCGGGTCGGGGACGACGTGTACACGAGCCTCGATCCGAAGGCGACCGAAGTCGCGGTGTCGCAGCTCGCCGGCCGCGGTGGCTCGGTGGTCGCGCTCGATCCCCGGACCGGCGCGATCCAGGTGATGTACGCCAATCCGACGTTCAACAGCAACCACATCGATTCACTTTCACCCGGGCAGTCATTCTTCAACGACTCGACTCAGGCGGGGTGGCCGCCGGGGTCGACGTTCAAGGTCGTGACCGCGGCCGCCGCGATCGACAGCGGCAAGTACACCCCCTCCTCGGTTGTCAACGGCGACTCTCCGAAGCAGATTTCCGGAGTGCCGCTGTCAAACGACAACAATCAGAGCTTCGGGCCGATTGACCTGACGACGGCGCTCACCTACTCGGTCAACACCGTCTGGGCACAGGTCGCGGATTCGCTGGGACGCGCGACGATGACCAAGTACATGCAGAGCTTCGGCTTCTACAAGAAGCCGCCGCTCGACTACCCGAGCTTCCAGCTGGCAGCGAGCCGCCCGTACTCGAGCAGCGGCCACCCGTACCCGCCCGGTAGCCCGAGTGAGGACATCGGACGGATCGGCATCGGGCAGGGCGGCCTGCAAGTGACGCCGCTGCAGATGGCGATGGTCGCGGCGGCGGTCGCCAACGGCGGCAAGCTTATGACACCGCGTTTGACCAGCCGCATCGTTGATCCTGACGGTCGAACGCTACAAACGATCAAACCGACCGTCTATAACCAGGTGATGAAGTCCTCGACGGCGGAAGATCTGACTCAAATGATGAAGAAGGTGGTCGAGGAAGGAACCGGCACGCCAGCCCAGGTTGGCGGGATCAGCGTGGCGGGCAAGACCGGCACCGCCTCGATTGGCCTTCCCGGCTCCAATTTGACTCAACCGTGGTTCATCGGCTTCGCCCCCGCGGACGATCCTAAAGTCGCCGTCGCGGTCACGGTCGCGCAGACCCAAGGCGGCTTCGGTGGGACGGTCGCGGCTCCGATTGCCAGTTCGGTAATACAAACGCTGCTCTCCGAGGGAGGCTGATCGCTCGGTGGCCGAGATCGCCTCTGGAACTGTCGTCGACGGTCGCTACAAGGTGATCTCGCGGCTCGGCAGCGGAGGCATGGCCGACGTCTATCTGGCCGAAGACCAGCAGCTTGGTCGTAAGCTCGCGCTGAAGCTGCTGCATCGCCGGTTCGCCGAGGACCCCGGGTTCGTCGAGCGCTTCCGCCGGGAGGCGCAGTCGGCCGCGGGCCTGCAGCATCCCAACGTGGTCAGCGTGTACGACCGGGGTGCGTATGACGGGACCTACTACATCGCGATGGAGTACCTGCCTGGGCAGTCGCTCAAGCAGCTGATCCGGCAAGAAGCGCCGATCGACCCCGTACGCGCGATCGACATCACGATCCAGATCCTGAAAGCGTCCAGGTTCGCGCACCGCCGGGGCGTGATTCATCGTGATCTGAAGCCGCACAACGTGATCGTCGACGACACCGGCCACGCGAAGGTGACGGATTTCGGGATCGCCCGCGCCGGAGCCTCGGACATGACCGAGACCGGCTCGATCATGGGCACCGCGCAATATCTCTCTCCTGAGCAAGCTCAGGGTCACGCGGTGAGCGCTCACTCCGATCTCTACTCGATCGGGGTGGTGTTGTATGAGCTGGTGACCGGACGGGTCCCGTTCGACGCCGAGGCGGCGGTCACGATCGCGCTCAAGCACGTCTCGGAGTCGCCGCCCCCGCCCAGCGCGATCAATCCGAAGGTGCCGCCGGAGCTCGAACAGGTGGTGCTGTGGGCGCTCAACAAGAACCCGGCCGACCGGCCGGTGGACGCCGATCAGTTCGTGGCCGTGCTGGAGCAGGCCAGGGCCGCGATCATCGCCCGGCAGCGCGGCCAGCGGACGACCAGCTTTGCGGCCCTCGCCGGGGTTGGAGCGCCCGCCGGGGTCGGCGCGGCAGCGCTCGCCGCCGGCCCCCCGGCCGAGGCGCCGGCGCCGGAAGAGGCGATCTACAACGGTGACGGAACCGGGTCTTCGACTGAGCCGCCCTACCCGGCGCAGCGCCGCCGGCGCCGCCGCTGGCCATGGCTGGCAGCGCTCGCAGTGCTGTTGCTGGCGGGCGGCGCCGCCGCAGCCTACGTGCTCACGCGGCCGGTGACGAAGGTCGTGCCGACGGTCGTGCTCGAAAACGTGAGCACGGCGCAAACACGGATTCAGAACGCCGGTTTGAATTCGGCTTTGACTTACCTCACCGACAGCCATCCGGCGGGGACCGTGATCCGCCAGGATCCGCTCGGTGGAGCGAAGGCCAAGGAGGGATCGACGGTCACGTTGACGGTTTCGCAGGGCCCCGGCAACACGACCGTTCCGCCCGTATACGGACTGTCCAAGCAGGCCGCCGAAAGCGCCATGGCCACGGCTCATCTGAAGGTGACCGGGTTGCAGTCACAGGCATCGCAGGCGATCTCCGACGGTGACGCGATCGGAACCGATCCCCAGGCGGGGACGCAATATCCGGTCGGCGGCGGCGTAACGCTGATCTTGTCCTCCGGAGCGCCACTCGACACCGTGCCCGATGTGACGAACCTGACCGAGGCAGACGCCAAGAGCACCCTCGAGAACAAGGGCTTCACCGTAGATACGAGCAGACAGCCCTCGAGCGCGGTCCCGGCCGGGAGCGTGATCCGTCAGAACCCGACGGGCGGCTCGAGCGAGCCCTCGGGGTCGATCGTGACGATCGTGGTGGCAACGACTCCTCCTCCGACTACTGTTGGCGTCCCGGACGTCAGCGGCCAGAGCGAAGCGGCGGCGACCAATACCTTGACCTCGGCGGGACTCCAGATCACGGTTCAAACCCAGAGCACAAACCAGCAGAGCAAGGACGGGACCGTGCTCTCGCAGAGCCCAGCCGCCGGCACGAGCGTCAAGAAAGGCAGCACAGTCACCGTGGTCGTCGGCAAGTTCAACCAGACGACGACCACCAGTAGCTCGACCTCCCCGACCTCGACCTCGAAGAGCTCGACCACCACTCCGAGCACTACGAGCAGCTCGACGACGACGTGAGCGGCCTTCGAGTTGGGGTGCTGAGCGGCGGCCGCTCCTCCGAGCACGACGTCTCGGTAGCCTCGGCGCAGTCGGTACGCGCGGGACTCGAGGAGGCGGGTCATTTTCCGATCGCGATCGAGATCACGCGCGAGGGCATCTGGCGCCGCGACGGCGAGGAGCTCTCGCTGCGGCCCGGCCGGGGACTCGACGGCGCCGACGTCGTGTTTCCGGTGCTCCACGGTCCGTTCGGAGAGGACGGCACCGTGCAGGGGCTGCTCGAATGCCTCGACGTGCCCTACGTGGGGGCCGGGGTGCTGGCGTCGGCGCTGTGCATGGACAAGCTCATGTTCAAGGAGCTGATGGCCGCCGCGGGGATCCCTCAGGTGCGCTACCGCCCGGTGCGAATCGAGCACTACAGCTCCGCTCCCGAGGCGCAGCTCGAGCAGCTCGGGGCGCTCGGACTGCCGGTGTTCGTGAAGCCGGCACGGCTGGGATCCTCGGTCGGGATCGGCCGCGCGGCGAGCGCCGACGAGCTGCCGGCAGCGCTCGAGCAGGCATTTGCGCACGATCCACTGGCGCTGGTCGAGGCGGCCGCAAGCGGCCGCGAGGTCGAATGCTCGGTGTTGGGCAACGGCGATCCGATCGCCTCCGAGCCAGGGGAGATCTTGCTCGCCGGCGGCGAGGCGGGCTGGTATGACTACGAGGCGAAGTACAAGCCCGGAGGGATGGAGCTGGTCGTGCCCGCCCGGGTTTCACCAGATGTTCGCGAGCAGGTCAGGGCACTTGCGGTGCAGACGTTCAGGCTAACCGGCTGTTGCGGCCTGGCGCGGGTCGATTTCTTCGTGCTCGGTGAGGACGTGCTCGTCAACGAGCTCAACACGATCCCCGGCTTCACCCGGACGAGCGTCTTCGGATCGCTGTTCGAGGCCAGCGGGATTCCCTACCCGGAGCTGCTGGATCGGCTGGTGCAGCTAGGGCTCGAGCGCCACGCCGAACAGCGCGCCTATAGCTTCTGAGCCGCCTCCTAGGAGTACCGATAGAGCGTGATCTCGGCGATCGCGAGCGTCTCACGGCCGCCGAGGCCGGTGATCCAAACCAGGTAGTAGCGGTACCGGGTACTGCCGCTGGTCAGCGGGATCGCTTGTTTGTCCGATGCGATCGTGGTCGAGGCCGAGACCTGCGTCCAACCTGGGTCTGGCCACCGCAGCGGGGGCGAGTTCTCGCGTGCGTATATCGTCACCGTGAATCCCGGCGTGTCGGTGAGGATTTGCAGCACGCTGGCGGCAGCGCCAGGGCTGGCGTCGGCGTAGATCCCGGTACCCGCCTTATCGAGCTTGTGGTCGTAGTAGATCTGGGTGTGCCAATAGGTATCCGGGTCGTTGTCGATCGCGAGCGCCGCGTCCGGATGCTCGTCGCTTGGATTGCCGAGCGGATTGAAGCCCTGTGCACACGAGCCGCACAGGGTGATCTGGGAGAGCGAATGCGCAGGTGCGGTGACCGCCAGCCTCCCGGTACCGTGATGCGCTCTGGTGATAAGCCATGCCGCGCCTGCGCCCACGGCCGCGAGCACCACGACCAGCACCAGCAGCGCGACCGCTCGATGACGGACGCGAAACGGAACGCGGCGCTGCTTGCCCGCCGGAAGCGTCCGCAAGACGCTCGTCGCCTCTCCCGTCGCGCTGCCCGCGCGCGCGGTCTCGATCGCCAGCACGTCCTCGAGGTCGGCGATCAACTCGGCGTCGTCGGCGTAGCGGTCCTCCAGCCGCTTGGCGGTCGCGTTTTCAACGACGGCTGCGAGCGCCGCCGAGACTTCCGCGCGCACCACCTGGACGTCGGGCAGTTCCTCGCGGACATGCTTCATCGCCACCGCCACCTGGCTCTCGCCTTTGAACGGGACCTCGCCGGTGAGCATCTCGTAGAGGACGACGCCAAGCGAGTACAGGTCCGACTGTCCGGTCACGGCCGCTCCCAGCGCCTGCTCGGGGGAGACGTAATCGGTCGTGCCGAGGACGCGGCCGTCTGCGGTCAGGCCCTCGTCGTCGAGCGTCCGGGCGATGCCGAAATCGGTGACCTTGGCGGAGCCCTCCTCGTCGATCAAGACGTTCTGGGGCTTCACGTCGCGGTGCACGATGTGGCGCGCGTGAGCCGCGCCGAGGGCGCGCGCGATCTCGATCGCGTAGGCCACCGCCTCTGCGATCGGCAGCCGCCCCATCCGGCGGATGCGCTCCTTGAGCGTTTCCCCTTCGACATACTCGAACACGATGTACGGCCGGCCCTCGTCTTCACCGGCGTCGATCACGCCGACAATGTGAGGATGCGATAGCTGGGCCACCCAGCGCGCCTCGCGCCGGAAGCGCTCGAGCTGGTCGGAATCGGTCGCCACCTCGCGGTTCATCAGCTTGATCGCCACCTGCCGCTGCAGCGTCTCATCGAGGGCGCGGTACACAGTCGACATCCCACCGGAGCCGATCCGGGCCTCCAACCGGTATCGGCCATTGAGCGTGGTGCCGAGCAAGGTGGTCATCTGCTTGCCTCTATTTTGCGCACAGCTGGATCCCGCCGACATTAAGAAGGAGCCCGGATGGCCCACGAAGGCGCTGTGAGCGCCGTTGACGTCTGGTACTACACGGACCCCTGCTGTCCTTGGTCCTGGGCGCTCGAGCCCGCCCTGCGCAGGATCCGGCAGGAGTTCGCCGGGCAGCTGAGCTTCACCTTCGTGATGGGCGGGATGGCGCGGGAGTTCGGCGAGCCACTGGGAATGCTCGCGCAAGCTCTGCAAGCGGGGGCCGCGAGCGGGATGCCGGTCGACGCGCGGCTATGGCTCGAGGATCCGCCGCGGAGCTCGTTCCCGGCCTGCATCGCGGTGGAGGCCGCCGCGGAGCAAGGCGACCCAGGCCCGTATCTGCGCCGGCTGCGCGAGGGGTTCATGTGCCGGCGGAGCAGACTCGACAGCGCGCCGGCGCTGATCGAGGAAGCGCGGGCCGACGGCAAACTTGGCGTCGAGCGATTCCGCATCGATCTCGGATCGCACGCGATTCTCGAGGCGTTCGCGCGCGACCTCGATCGCGCCAAGGTCGTAGCGCCCGAGCATCGCGAGCCCGGGAGCGACCGGGTGATGCTGCCCTCGCTCGAGTTCCGTCGCGAGGGGCGCGTGCTCGAGGGGGTGTACGGTCCAGCCGGCTACGACGCCCTGCGAGCGGCGGCGATGGCCGCCGGGGCGAAGCCGGTGCAAGCCGCGGCGCCGACGATTGAGCAGGCGCTCGCTCGCTTCGGGAGCATCTCGACGGCGGAGGTCGCCGCCGTCTGCGGGCTGCCCGGTCCGCGCGCCCCCGCAGAGCTTTGGCGTCTGGCGAGCGAGTGGAGGGTCAGACCCGAGCCTCTGGGGAGCGGCGAGCTGTGGTCGCTGGCGTGAGTGGCCGGCCCACTGCCAGCTTCGTGATCACGATCCCCGCAAGCGCGGCTCGATAAGCCGCGTAGGGCCACAATGGGCGATCGCGCTGTAGCCGGCCGATTAGCCGGCTACAGGCGAGCGTCGAGGCGAAGGCGGCGCCGGCCCCACCCGCGTACGGAAGCGCCATCCCCTCGGGCAGGCTCCGGCGCCCCAGCCTCAGCCCTTTGAGCAGCGTCGCGCCGGCGATCACCGGCAGCGCGACGGTGCGCGACAGACGGCTCGCATCGAGGCGCTTGAACCTGCGGGCGCGGGCGGCCGTCAGCGTCGCGCCGCTGCGCGACACCCCAGGGATCAGCGCCGAGGCCTGCGCCAGTCCAAGCCAGATGCCGTCAGCCGGACCCCCCTGCCGGTACCCGCGAAGCTGGGGAGCGCGGTCCGCGATCGCCATTGTCAGCGCTCCCCCGAGCAGACCCGCGGCGATCGTCGGAGGCGTCCCCAGGTGGCGTTCGATCTCGCGCTCGAGCGTGTATCCAGCGACGGCGGGCGGGATGCAGGCGAGCACGATCAGCGCGAGCGCCCCGGCGCTCATGTCCCTGAGCTGCTCGCACGCTTGCGCTCGCGAGGAGATCGACATGGCGGCGGCGGTAGCCGCGTGCAGCGCCACCTCGAACGCTTTGCGCAGCTCGGCGTCGAGCTCGGCGTAGCGCCACGAGCACAGCCAGGGCACGATCTCAGCATGAGCTGAGGAGGAGATCGGCAGCAGCTCGGTCGGTCCATGGAGCGCGCCGAGCGCGAGCGCCTCGGCAAGCGGTAGCCGTGCGCCGCGGCTACCGGGAGACGACATCATGGGCCCGATCGCCGCTGCTGCTTCGCGAGCGCCGGACGATCAGGTACACGATCGCCCCCACGACGATCGCCGCGCCGACATAGTCGACGTACTGAAGATTGTGCCGCCAGTGCTGCCAGTCGCTGCCGACCTCGCGCCCGAGGACGCCAAGGAACCCGATCCAGACGACCGAACCGAGCGCCACCATCGCGATGAAACGCGTGTAGGGCATCTTCCCCACGCCGGCCGCGTAAGGAAACGCCGCGCGTACGAACGGAATCAGGCGCGAGATGAGCACAGCAGGTGCGCCGTAGCGCTCAAACCAGCGGTGCGCGCGGTCCAGGCGCGCCGTGCTCATGTGCAATTTCGCGCCTTGGCGCTCGAACAGCTCGCGACTGCCGTAATAGCCAATCGCGTACGCGATCGAAGCGCCCAGCATGTCGCCCAGGAGCCCCGCGAGGATGATCCCGAACAGCGTCAGGTGCCCGTCGTAGACGTTGAATCCGGCGAACAGCATCGTCGGCTCGGTCCCGGGACCGCCGATCACCGCCGAGCTCAAGGTGAGCGCGAACACTCCCGTGAGGCCGATGTCCCGGACCACGTGCGTGGCCAGGGTCGCCAGCGAATCGGTGACGGAGGCGGCGAGCAGCAAGCGGTCAAGCGTACCGACAGCCGTCCTGGACGCATGACCGGCGCGATTAGTGTTTTCTCATGCCGATGGCGGTTGCCCTATTCGACACCGATACGCCGCTCGTTCCCCTCAAGCAAAAAATTCTCGGTGCGATCGCGTCGGTCGTGGACAGCGGCAGCTTCGTACTCGGCCCCGAGGTGCAGGCGTTCGAGCGCGAGCTCGCCGCCTATCTCGGCGTGCGGCATGTGATCGGCGTCGGCAACGGCACCGATGCGATCACGATCGCGTTGCGGGCGCTCGGCGTGTCCCCTGGGGACGAAGTAGTGGTGCCGTCCTTCACCTTCTATGCGACCGCTGAGGCGGCGGTCACGGCCGGTGCCGTGCCGATCTTCTGCGACGTCGATCCGGACACTCGCAACGTCACCGCTGAAACGGTTCGTGCAGCCCTCACCCCGCAGACCAGGGCGATCATCGCGGTCGATCTGTTCGGGCTGCCGGCTCCGGTTCCCGAGCTGCGCGCGCTTGGCCTCCCGGTGCTCGAGGACGCCGCCCAAGCCGCCGGCGCAAGTCTCGACGGCCGCCGAGCCGGGGCGCTTGCCGACGCCGGAACGTTGTCGTTTTACCCCTCGAAGAACCTCGGCTGCTTCGGGGACGGCGGGGCGATCGCGACCGACGACGACGAGCTCGCCGAGGTGGCTCGCGCGCTGGGGTTTCATGGCTCGCGGGACAAGCGGAGCTTTCAGTACGTCGGTTACAACTCGCGGCTCGACGAGCTCCAGGCGGCAATTCTCAGGGTCCTGCTGCCGGAGCTCGATGGTTGGTGCGACCGGCGCCGTGCGGCCGCGCAGGCGTACGCGTCCGCAGGTCTCGGCGAGTACCTGCGCCTGCCCGCCGTCACCGGTCGCGCCGAGCCGGCCTGGCACCTGTACGTGGCGACGCACGCACGCGCCGACGCGCTGCTCGCGGGGCTCGCGGGGCGTGGGGTCGGGGCGCGAGGCTATTACCGTACCCCGCTTCACCGTCAACCCGCGATGGCGCCATACGCCGAGCGCTCGCCGGCGCTTCCGGTTACCGAGGAGCTCGCCCGCGCGAACCTCGCGCTTCCGATGAGTCCCTCGCTGAGGCCCGAGCACGCCGCGGAAGTGGTCGCGGCCGTGGCTGCCGCCGCGCGCTCGTGAAGGTATGGATCGATCTCACCAACTCCCCGCATGTGCTCGTCATGCGGCCGGTGATCGCGACCTTGCACGATCGCGGCCACGAGGTGCGGGTCACCGCTAGAGACTTTGCGCAGACGCTCGAGCTCTGCAAGCGCTTTGGGATCGCTCACACCGCGGTCGGGCGCCACCGAGGCGGCAGCCTGGCCGCGAAGGCACGGGGGCTGGGGTCCCGCTCGCGGGCCCTGGCGAATTGGGCCCGCAATCAGGGCTTCGACGTGGCCCTCGGGCACGGCTCCAACGACATCACGGTTGCGGCCGCACTGCTCCGGATCCCGTCCGCGACGATGTTCGACTACGAATGGGCCACCGTGCAGCACAACGTCAACTGCCGGTTGGCGCGGACCGTGGTCGTGCCTGAGGCGATCCCGCCCGAGCGCCTGTACCGATACGGAGCTCGCGGCAAGCTTCGCGCGTATCCGGGCCTCAAGGAGGAGTACTACCTGTCGGATTTCAAGGCCGACCCGGCCGTGATCAGCTCGCTCGGGCTGGACACCGCCCGGCCGTTGATCGTGGTGCGCACGCCCCCGGAGGTGTCGCTATATCACCGTTTCGAGAACGACCTGTTCGTGCGGGTGCTGGCTCGCCTGCAGGGGACGCAAAGCGTGGTCTTGCCGCGCACCCCGGACCAGCGGGCCGAGCTCGACCGCGAGGGCGGCTTCATCATTCCCCGGCACGCGGTCGATGCGCAGTCTCTGATCGCCCATGCCGATCTCGTCGTGTCGGCCGGCGGCACGATGAACCGGGAGGCGGTCGCGCTTGGCACGCCGGTGTTCACGGTGTTCGAAGGCCGGCTCGGAGCCGTCGACGAGCGCTTGCTCGCCGAAGGGCGGCTGAGGCGCCTCGACGATCCCGATCAGCTGAAGATCGTCAAGCGCGCCGATGGTTCGGGGGAAAGCGCGCGAGTGAGGCGCGACCCAGGGTTGTTGGTAGATCTGCTGACCGCCGGCTGAGGTGCCTACTCAGTCGATCCCGGTGTCGGTTGCGAGCAGGGGCTCGCCGCGACGCTGCCCTGGCGGCTAACCTACGGGCACGACGACCGTGGGTGGGCGTGGGCTCCGGATAGCGTTCGCCTTCCAAGCATGGAAACGGCCGTCGTAGCACGGCTTCGCGTCCCGGGAGCGTGCTCCGCTGCGAGCCAGTATGGCGAGATGACTGTCCAAGAAACAGAGAGACTAAGCCGCCGGCCGCTCGCGGCGCCGCGGAATCAGGCGGCGGGCTCCCTGGCTCGTGATCACATCTGGTGGTTGGTCGCGTTAGCGGTCGTCGCCGTCTCGCTCGCGATCGTGATATGGGCACGGACCCGACCGGGATACGACCCGTACGGCTGGCTCGTCTGGGGTTACCAGACGCTGCACCTTTCGCTGAACCTGGGCGGAGCGCCATCGTGGAAGCCGCTTCCGTACATATTCACGGTGCCGTATGCGCTGTTCGGTCACTTCGCGCTCTGGCTGTGGATGGTGACCGCGGTGTCGATCTCGCTGGCGGGCCCGATCTTCGCCGGACGGATCGCCTACCGGCTCGTTGGCGTTGACGATGCTCCGCGGTACCCGGCGATCGCCGCCGCGATCGTCGGGGGGCTCGCGGTGCTCGCGATCGAGGCCTACGCGCACTACATCCTCAGCGTCCAATCCGATCCGATGATCGTGACGCTGTGCCTGGCGGCGGTCGACTGTCATCTCGCGCGCCGGCCGCGGTGGGCGTTCGCACTGCTGGTGCTGGCTGCGCTGGGTCGGCCGGAGACATGGCCGTTTCTCGCGATTTATTCGATCTGGGCGTGGCGCGAGATCCCATCGATGCGCGTGCTGCTCTACGTCGGCCTCGCACTGGTTCCGATCTTGTGGTTCGGCGTCCCGACGATCACCAACCACCGCCCGTTGCTCGCCGGCCAGCTTGCCGAGCTCTCGCCGCACGAGCTGCACCAGAACAAGATCGTCGGCACGGTTCAGCGGTTTCTCGATCTCCAGTTCTTCCCAATCAAGCTCGCAGCGCTGATCGCGGTCGCGATCGCCGCCTATCGCCGCGACCGGATCGTGCTGATCCTGGCCGGAGCCGGCGTGCTATGGGTCGTGATTGAAATCGCGTTCGTGCTGCATGGCTGGCCGGGCGTGCAGCGGTACATGTTCGAGCCGGCGGGAGTGACAGCGGTGCTGGCGGGCATCGCCGTGGGCTGGATCTTGAAGCTGGCCCCCGGTCTCGCGCGCGGGGTGCCGAAGTGGGCGGGAATCGTGGTGGTCGCCGTATTCTTCGCTGCGGTGGTGCCAGAGGCGGTGTCCGCGGTCCGGACCGAGCAACAGGACCTGAGTCACGAGCGTGCGCGCACCGTCGAGATCAACAAGCTGAAGTCGACGATCGTTTCCCTCGGCGGCTACAAGCGGCTCCTTGCCTGCGGGCGCCCGGTTACGAACGTCGAGTTCGTGAGCGTGCTCGGCTGGTATGTGAGGCTCAACACGGGGGTCATCGGCTACCGGCCGCAATACGAGCTCGCGCACACCTATCCGATCGTGCTGCTAACCGCCCTGCCCAACGGCTGGGCGGTAAAGCCCTATCACACTCCCGCGTCCAGGCAGGCTGCCTGCGCTGGCATGAACGCGTTCTACGTGCCCACCGCTCGCCATCCCAACGGCGTGCTCGTCCACAAATGAGATGGAAGTTTCGACGCTGAAATATGGCCCCGCCGCCGTCCGCTGGCGCTCACCGATCGCCCGCAGACAATCCGACGAGCGTCTTGTCGCGTCGGTCCGTCGCGGCAACCATGCGGCGTTCACGGTGCTCGTCAAGCGCTACGAGACGCGACTGCTGGTCTTCTGCCGCCAGATGCTTCGCTCGCGCGAAGACGCCGAAGATGTCCTCCAGGAGGTATTCGTGGCGGCCTTCAACGCGATGATCGCCGACGACCGGCCGCTCAACGTCCAGCCCTGGCTGTATCGGATCGCGCGCAACCGCAGTCTCAACCACTTGCGCCGGGTCAAGGCGATCAGCGTCGACCCGATGGAGATGCCCGAGAGCGAAGCGGGCACAAGCACCGCGGACACGGTCCACCGCCGGGAGGAGCTCCGCCTGCTGGTGGGCGACATACAGAAGCTGCCCGAGACGCAACGCAGCGCCCTCGTGCTGCGCGAGATGGAAGCCCTGTCCTACGATCAGATCGCCGAGGTGATGGAGAAGAGCGTCCCGAGCGTGAAGTCGCTGCTCGTCCGGGCGCGCGTCACACTCGCGGCAGCGCGTGAAGGACGGGCGTCCGGCAAGGGCCTGGCCGCGCTGCTTCCCGTCGCGCCGATCGGGCTCGTAAAGCGGTTCATCGTCTGCCACCTCGGCCGGTCCACCGGCGCTGGTGCGACTGCGGCCGGCGCGGGTGGGGCGATCGTCACCGGCTCCTCGTCGGGAGGCATGGTCGTGGCCGGTATCGGCGCGGTGGCCACCAAGACCGCGGCCGGGCTTGCCGCGGCAGCGCTCGTGACCGCCGGCGCGGTGGCGATCGAAAGCGCGCCGAGCCATCATCACAGGCACCATCACCTCCGCGCTGCGCGTGCCGGCCACAATACGGTCGCGGCCCCCGTCGAGACGGCGCGTGTACCGCAAGTGGCCTCCGTAGTCTCCGCTCCGGCCGCACCGCGGCAGGCCGGGCGACCAATCCTGCCAGCGCCGGAAGCTGCCCCGGCATCGCCGGCCGCCAGAGGAGTCTCACAACTTCCCGCTCACAAGGCCAGCACGACCGTCGCTTCGGCGGCGACACCGTCGCCGGCGGCGCAGCCCGCCAAGGTGTCGGCGCAGCAGGACGTCAAGTCGAAGCCCTCCACCGCAGCCAGCGGCGGCGCGACCAAGATGACCACCGACGCGAGCCGCGCGAGGACCACGGTGGGCACGAGCACGACCAGCTCCTCGTCGACCTCCGTCACCACCACCGAGACGACCACGACCGCGAGCAACACTACGACCACCACATCGACCAGTACCGCATCGACCAGCACCGCGAGTGACACCACGACGTCTGCCGATTCAACGACTGATGCGAGCACCACGAACGCGCCGAACGCAGATCCCTCGACGGAGACGATCTCGGCGCCCGCAGCGGTGACAGGCGAGGCGGCGCAACCAGCCGGGGCGCTCCGTCCGCGCAAGCGTCCGCGCCGGCGCTGGTATCACTCCGGGCTCTGAGCCGCGTCTGCGGCGCGCGCGAGCGAGGGGCCTGCAAGCGCGCGAGCCGGGAAACCGGGGGCGCGGCCACTAGAATGCGGCCGTGATGCGCCGGCGGATCAGATCCGCGGCCCCCGTTCACCGTCATTCGGTACCCCAGCTAGTGGTGGACGGACTTCTGGTCGCGCTCGCATACTTTCTCGCGTTCCGGTTGAGATTTCCGGGCACTGTCCCGACCCGTTACGAGGATCTGTTCGAAAAGACAATCTGGTGGGTGGTTCCCGTCTCACTGGTCTCGCTGGCCGCGTTCGGCCTCTATCAGCGGCTGTGGACATTCGTCGGTCAGCGCGACTACGAGGCGGTCGTGAAAGGGGTGGTGATTTCGACGCTCGTAATCGTCGGGGCCGTGGCCGTGCTCCACCCCGTCGAGAGCGCGCCCCACTTCGTTCCAGGCCGGCTGGTGTCCGAGACGACCGCGATCACTTTCCCCGCAAGCGTGATCGCGATGTTCTTCCTGCTCGAACTGGTGCTGCTGCTGGGAGCGAGATTCACCTTGCACCTGGTGGTAGAGGGGCGAGTCCGTAGCTTTACGGTCGCGCATGGCGCTCGCGAGGTGCTCGTCGTTGGCGGGGGTCAGGGTGGTCGTCTCGTGGTTCGCGAGCTGGTCCGCAACCCGCAGCTACGCTTGCATCCGGTCGGGTTCGTCGACGATGATCCGCGCAAGCTCGGGATGAAGGACGAACACGGGCTCAAGGTGCTCGGCACCACAGCGGCCGAGGACTTTGCGCGCGTGCTCGACGAGGTGGAGCCCGACGAGGTCATCATCGCGATTCCCTCCGCTCCGGGAACCCTACGCGCGCGGGTCGTCACCGCCTGCCGCGGCCGCGGCATTCCGATCCGCACGATGCCGACGGTGTTCGAGTTGCTCAGGGACGGCTCGGGCCAGCTCCGGGTCACCCATCAGCTCCGCGAGGTGCGAGTCGAAGACATGCTTGGCCGTGAGCCGGTGCGCGAGGAGCTCGAGCGCGTCGGCGCCTACCTGACCGGCCAGGTCGTGCTGGTGACCGGGGCCGGCGGCTCGATCGGGAGCGAGCTGTGCCGGCAGATCGCCAGGGTCGGACCGCGCAAGCTGGTACTGCTCGATCATGCCGAGGACAATCTGTTCGAGATTTTGCGCGAGCTCCAGGAGGACCGGCACGTGAACACCGCCGTGCCGGTCCTTGCAGACTGCAAGGAGGAGGAGCGGATCCGCGAGGTGCTGAGCGAGCATCGTCCGGCGGTCGTCTTCCACGCCGCGGCGTACAAGCACGTCGTGATGATGGAGGTCAATCCCGTCGAAGCGGTCCGCAACAACGCGCTCGCCACGCGGCTGGTCGCTCGGATCGCCGGCGAGACGGGGGTGGAGACGTTCGTGCTCGTCTCGACGGACAAGGCGGTCAAGCCGGCAACCGTGATGGGCGCCTCGAAGGCACTCGCGGAGTGGGCGGTCGAGGCGGCAGCCGCCAAATATCCTGCGACGAGGTACGCGACGGTGCGGTTCGGCAACGTGCTCGGTTCCTCTGGATCTGTGGTACCGATTTTCCGCCGCCAGATCGCGACCGGCGGCCCGGTTACCGTCACCGACTCGCGGATGACCCGTTACTTCATGACGATCCCCGAGGCGGTGCAGCTGATCATTCGCGCCGGCTCGCTCAGCGGCGCCAACGGCGAGGTATTCGTGCTCGAGATGGGCGAGCCGATCCGGATCATCGAGCTTGCGGAGACGATGATCCGCCTATCCGGGCTCGAGCCTGAACGCGACATCGCGATCGAGATCGTCGGCGCGCGGCCCGGTGAGAAGTTCCACGAGGACCTCTTCAACCCCTACGAGCACGCGCACCCGACGCCCGCGCAGAAAATTCTCCGGGCCGATCGCGATCCGCTCGATCCGGCCTGGGTTGAGCGCACCTTTGCGGACATCAACCTGCTTGCGCTGGAGGGCGATGCAGCCGCGCTGGCGGAGCGAGTCTCGGAGCTTTCGAGTGCCCGGGAGACGATGCCCGCCGCCGCAGACGGCCGCATCCCTACGTAGACTGCGAGCACCTCATGGGATCGATTCTCCTCGCCCTTTCGGTTCACCACTACATCAGCTCAGTTGGCGCGGACTGCGGGTTCGCCGCGCTGGTCGGGCTTGCGATTCTGGTGGTGCTGTACTTCGCGCAGGCGCGTGAGACGAGCTCGCTGCGCGACCAGGTGGCCGAGTCCTCGCAGCGGGTGCAGGAGCTCGAGACGCGGCTGGCGCACCCAGGGCAAACCGGGCCGGCCGCTGCTTCGGTGCCAGGCTCAGCTCCGACTATCGTCCCTCAGCCCTCCGGCCAGACCCAGGTCCCGGGCGCCGCGACGGCCGCCGGGAAGGCCCCGGCAACGGCGATCGCTCCCGCCGCTGCGAGCGGCCCTGCTATCGCCGGCGCCCCCGCGATCGCGACCGCCGCCGCTGGCGCTGGCGCGCCGGGAGGGCGCGCCGCCGCTACTTCCAGCCGCGCGCAGGCAAACCAGGCGCACACCCCCGGGCCCGTCAAGCAGCTCCAGCCGGCGGCCCCAGCAGGCGTCGCCGCGCCGGCGCTGGCAGCTGCGACCAGGCTGATCCCAGCTCCCATGGCCGCGGCCGGCGCCGGCGCCGTGCAGCCGGGGGGGACCGCGGTGGCCGACGCTCCGATCGAGGACACGGCATTCGTCTCGCCGGCAGCGGCGGCAGCGGCGCGCGGATCCAACGGCCTCGCCGCGGCGGGCGCCGGAAACCACGGCGGCACGCAGAAGGTCACGCCGGCGCCTGCGCCACGGGTGCCGATCAGGCCCAGCGGCGGCGCGTATCCCGCTGCGCGCGGCGAGGGCAGGGCACGGGTGGGCGCGCCGGCCGGAGGGTCGCGTCGGCTCCCGAAAGCGCTGATCGTTCTGGTGAGCGGCCTGCTCGTCGCCGGAGTGGTAGCGGCACTGGTGATCCTCACCTCAGGTACCGGCAGCAGCTCCTCGACCGTGACCCATAAAACCGCGACCAACATGTCGGCCGCGCATCACAAAGCCCGTGCAGTTGCGTTCAATCCCCGTTCGGTCAAGCTCGCGGTACTGAATGGCACCGCCACGGCAGGACTGGCCTCCCGCATCGCGACAAAGCTGGAGGGCCACGGCTACAGCGTCGGCACGACGACTAACGCCGTCAACCAGACCACGACGACGAGCGTGGTCGCGTATACCCCCGGGCAGCGGACAGCTGCCCTGGAGGTCGCGCAGTCGCTCGGTCTCCGCTCGGCGACCGTGCAGCCGATCAGCACGAGCACGCAGGACGTCGCATGCCCGCCGCCATCTCCCTGTGCGAACACCGTCGTTGTCACTGCCGGCGCCGACCTCGCCTCCAGCACTTAAAGCGCGCTGATAGCGCCTCTCACGGGATCGACGTGGAGAACTTGCTCGAACTACCGGAACGGAGCACCAAGCCGCGCCAGCGCGGCATCACCCATGTCCTCGATCGAGGGATGTCGGTTCCCGAGGTCGATGGTCTCATGGAGGTTGCCGGCGATTCGGTGGATCTAGTCAAGCTCGGATGGGGGACGGCGCTCGCGACCGCAAACCTGCATCCGAAGCTCGCGCGTTATCGCGAGCACCAGGTACCAGTGATGCTCGGCGGCACGCTGACCGAGCTGGCGATTGCGCAGGACCGGCTCGAGCGGCTGATCGACTGGATGAAGGAGTTGGAGCTTGGCCACATCGAGCTCTCAGACGGGACGATTGAGTTGGACCACGCTCACAAGCTCGAGTTGATCGAGCAACTGGCGCAGGAGTTCGTCGTCCTGTCTGAGGTCGGTTCCAAGGACGACACGCGGATCATGGCTCCCTACCGCTGGGTAGAGCAGATCGAGCAGGAGCTGGCCGCCGGCGCATGGAAGGTGATCGCGGAGGCACGCGAGAGCGGTACGGTGGGTATCTTCCGCCACGACGGCGAGGTGCGGATGGGCTTGATCGACGAGATCGCGCATGCGATCTCGCCGGACAAACTGCTGTTCGAGGCGCCGCGCAAGGATCAGCAGGTGTGGTTCGTGCGCCGCTTCGGGCCCGACGTCAACCTCGGCAACATCGCCCCCGGCGACGTCCTCTCGCTGGAGACGATCCGGCTCGGCCTGCGGTCGGACACGGTCGGCGCGGGCGCGCCCTGACGTGAGCGGCGTCAACGGGGGCAGCGGCATTCTGCTCGCTCGCCATGGCCAGACCGACGACAACCTCGAGCCGCTTCGCTTTCAGGGATTCCGTGACACGCCGCTGAACGAGACCGGTCGCCGCCAGGCCGGGATGCTGGCAGAGAAGGTGGCTGGCGAAGGAGTCGCGTCGCTGTGGTCCTCGGATCTCAGCCGCGCGCGCGAGACCGCCGAGATCGTCGGCGCGCGGATCGGACTGGAGCCGCGGCTCGACCGGAGATTGCGCGAGGGCGGCCGGGGCCGCTGGGAGGGCCTCCTGTTCGCAGACGTGCAGCGATCGGAGCCGGAGCTGTACGCGTCCTGGCGCCGGCCGGACCTCGATTTCCGGTTTCCGGAGGGAGAGTCGCTGCAGGAGCAGATGGACCGCGTCAGCGCCGCCGTGGAAGACATCCGCAGAGGCGGCGAGTTGCCGGCGCTGGTGGTCTGCCACGGGGGCTCGATTCGCGTGATGCTGTGCCAGCGCGACCCGCGGGGGCTGGCGGCGTTCCACTCCTTCGATTTGCCGAATGTGACGGTGGTCGCGCTGTGATTGGATCGTTGCCGGCGGCGCCGGGGCTGTGTTGGCGGGTGGTTTCGCGCGGGCCGGGATGATCGTGGCGCCCGTGGGGGTGGTTCGATTGTGAGCCGTTTGCCCGTCACGGCGTTCGCAGCGCTGGTGGCGGCAACGATTGGGGCCTTTTTCGTGACCCAGCACCTCAAGGTCTCAACGCCGCTGATCGCCGGCACGCCAAAACCGGTTCCCGGATACATCAACCCGGTGAGCACGAGCCGCTGCTGGATTGCAACGCCCGCGGGTCGACTGCTGATCAGCTTCAACCACATGAACATCTCGTTCTATCTGCTGCACCGCTCCGACCATGTGAACGTCTATGTGGTCGACGGCAACGGAGCGATCGTGCGCACGCTCGCTACCGGGCGATACATGCAAGGCGGCGCACATCCGGTCCGGACATTGTTTACCTGGAATGGGAGGGAGAACGATGGCAGGGTCGCTCCGGACGGCAGCTATTACATCCGCGTCGCGCTGCTCGCGCAAAACCGGACCGTGGACATCTCCGACTCGACCGGCCACCCAGAAGCTGTCACGGTGCGGACGATCCCGCCCCAGCCGGTAGTCGTGAGCGCGACCCCGGCTTCGATCCCGGCGCCCGCCCCGGTGACGATTCGCTACCAGGGCACCGAGGACCTGCCCGCCAGAATCCTCCTATTCCACCCGAGCCGCTCGGGTAAGCCCCGGCTGGTCAAGAGCTTCGGCACGCCGGCGGGGGTTTCGCAAGCGGTCTGGGACGGGCGGATTCACGGGCGACCGGCGGCGCCTGGCAGCTACCTGGTCGGGCTGGAGGTGACCGACCAGGCCTGCAACACCGCCTACTTCCCGGCGCGTGGGCGGCTCTCGCCGGTGGTTGTGCGGGTTCGGTAGGCGTTCGGTCTCGAGCCGGGCGTCCGCGGGGTGGGAGGGCGTTGGCGCCGCGGAAGGGCGTTGGCGCCCCGGGAGGGCGCCGGCTCATTTGGGCGGCAGGCCAACGTTACACACGAGCCCCCGCCGCGCTTGCGTGTGACGTTAGCCCGCGTGGCGCGGGCCAGCGTTACATACGATGCCGCCCGGTGGCCGATTGTCGCGTTAGCCCGCCTCACGTTCAGGCGGGCTACAAGCGATCTCGCCGCGCGGGCGCGTCCATCACGACCACCACAGCAGGCGGAATCCGACCTTGCCCCCGCCTCGACGCGTACCGTTTGGCGTCAGATGACTGCCTACCTCAAGCGCCTGGTGTCTTCGCTGGCGGCGTTTCAGGTCGCCGACTTGATCTCGAAGTTCATCGCGGTTCTGCTGCTGCCGGTCTACACGCGGTACATCCCGCCGGCCGGCTACGGGGTCGTCGAGCTGCTCGGCAACGGCGTGATCTTCATCAGCATCCTGGTGCGGCTCGGGATGATCGAGGCGTTTCTGCGCTACTACTTCGTCGACGAGGATCAGGAACGGCGGGATGCGCTGGTGCGCCGCGCGGTCGGGTTCCTGCTGGTGGCGACGACGGCCGGAGCGGCGCTGCTGGCGGCCGCGTCGGAACCGCTCTCGAAGCTGGTTCTCGGCTACAGCGATCAGACCACGTTCCTGATTGCGGTGCTCGGCTTGTGGGCGTTCACTAATCTGGAGCTCGCATATGGCGTGTTGCGGGTCGACGAGCGTCTGCGCGCGTACGCGATCGCATCGGTGAGCAACGTCCTGCTGACGGTCGTTGCCTCGGTGGTACTGGTCGTCGGTCTCGGCGAGGGCGCGCGAGGTCTGCTGCTCGGCAACTACGGCGTCTCGACGCTGATTCTGTTCGCGCTGTGGTGGACGATGCGCGATCGGTTGAGTCCGCGACGGCGAGCGCGCCACATTCAGCGCCCCGGCGTCGAACGGATGGCACAGCTGCTGCGCTTCGGGCTGCCGACCGTGCCGGCGGAGGCGTCGGTGTATGCGCTGAGCATCATCGACCGTTATTACATCTATCACGACCGTAGTCCCACACTCGCCGGTCTTTACTCGATCGCGGTCAAGCTCGCGGGCGCAGTCGCGTTCATCGTGCGCGGGTTCCAGTATGCATGGCCGCCGCTGGCTTACTCGGTCAGCGATGACGCCGAGGCCGCCCGGCTGTATGGACTCGTGACCACCTATTACCTGCTGGTGAGCGGCTGGGTTGTCGCGGGGCTGACGCTACTGGGCAGATGGGTGCTTCGCCTGCTGACCGCTCCCTCCTATTTCGACGCGCACACAGCGCTTCCGTGGGTCGCGCTCGGGTGGGCGCTGTATGGCCTGTGGGTGGTGTTTCTGGTCATCGCCGGACGAGTGCAGGTGACCACGCGCAACTTCCCCGCGGCGGCGGCGGGTTTGATCGCGAACGTGGTGCTACTGGTTACGCTGGTCCCGCCGATGGGCATCGCCGGGGCTGGTATTGCGCTATGCGGCGCGTATGTTGTGATGCTCGTGGTGATGCACCTACTGACGCGCCGTGCGTTCCGGGTCGCGTTCGAGTGGCGTCGGCTGGCTCATCTGACCGTGATTATGGCCGGGTTCGCGGTGGCCGGAAACCTGCTGTTGCCGACTAGTGGCGCAGTCGGCTTCTTCACGCGCGCGATCGTCTGCGCACTGATACCGGCGACGCTGCTCGCGACCGGATTTGCGCACAAGCAAGAGCTCGGGCAGGCGCGCGCACTCTTGAGCCGCGTGCGGCAACTGTCGCCGACGCCGGCAGGAAGCGGGTCGTGACGCGGCCGTCGGTCAGCGTGGTAACGCCTTTCTTCGGTGATCGCGAGGCCGCTCGCGACGCGGCCAGGACCCTGCAGAAACTGAGCATCAAGCCGGGTGATGAGCTGATCCTCTCCGACAACTCCGGCGTCGCCGAGCCCGTTCGCGGCGTGCAGGTCGTTCGCGCGCGCGGCGAGCACTCGCCCGCTCGCGCCCGGAACGTAGGCGCAGCTGCGGCGCTGGGGGAGTGGATCCTGTTCCTCGACGCCGACTGCATTCCCTCGAGCGGGCTGATCGAGGCCTACTTCGCTTCGGCGATCGGGCCGGATGTCGGTGCCGTGGCGGGCGAAGTCGTGCCGATGCCCGCCTCTACCTTCGCCGAGCGCTACGGAGCATCGAAGAGCTTTCTGAACCAAGCCGCACACCTCGGCCACCCTTTCCGGCCGCGCGCGGTGGCCGCCAACCTGCTCGTCCGCCGGACCGCGTTCGAGCAGGTGGGCGGCTTCTACGAGGGCGTTCGCGCAGGCGAAGACACGGATTTCAGCTGGCGGCTGCAGCAGGCCGGCTGGCGACTCGAGCTGCGGCGAGAGGCGGTCGTGGGCCATCGATATCGTGCGACGATCAAGGCGCTGCGCCATCAGTGGCGTGGCTACGCCGCGGGGCGCGCGTGGCTCGCCCGGCGCTATGAGGGATTCGAGCCCGAGCCGGCGGTGCGGCGCTCACTCAAACGTGCGGCGATCAGGGTCCGCCTCCGACGACGCGGCCGTCGCGAGGAGAGCGACCATCGCCCCGGCCGCGGCGACCATCGATCGGCTCCCGTCGGGCGTTTGGAGCGAGGGCGATTCCTGGCGCTGGATGCGGTACTGGCCGCAGATGAGCTCGCCGGCCTGACGCTCTCGAACAGACCTTTTCGCGACGGCCGCGAGCTCGCCGGCCCGGTGCGGGTGGTTCTGATCGCAGAGCGATTTCCAGCTCGCGATGACCCGTTCGCCGACTTTGCGAGGTCGCTCGAAGGCGCGCGGGTCGAGGCATCCTCGCGCCCCGAGATGGTTGACGGCGCGACCGCCGGCGAGCTGCGGGTCGACTACCGCGAGGACGATGGCATCGCGTGCCGCCGGCTGGCACTGTGGCGCCTGGCGCTGCGGCATCCCCTCCGCTGTCTGCGCGACCTGTTCGGTCGTCAGCCGCAATCGCCGAAGCTGTCGGCGATCGCGCCGGCGGCGCTGCGTCTGGCCCACGACCGCAATGCGCGTGTTCAGGCTGTTGGAGGCGATGGCGTACATCAGACCGCGCGCCGGTTGGCCGACCTTGCTGGACGTCGGCTGCAGTCCCGAGAGTGACTGCGCGGATGCGCGTCGATGTCGTCGATCCGTCGGCGTTCACGCCCCCGTACGACCATGCGCTGTGTGCGGCGTTGGCGCGTGAGGGCGCCGACGTGACGCTGGTGACGAGCAGGTTCCCCTACGGCGCTGTCCCGGTCGCACATGGTTACGCCGTTCGCGAGCACTTCTATCGCAATGCTCGCGGCGCTCCCGGCTCGCGGCTGAGAACTGGTTTCAAGCTGGCCGAGCACGTGCCAGACATGCTCCGCTACCGGCGGGTCGCTCGCTCCGCGGAGGTAGTGCATTTTCAATGGCTCGATCTGCAGCTGCTGGACCGCTACCTGCTCCCCAATCGCCCCACTGTGCTCACTGCGCACGACCTGCTACCGCGCGAACCCCGCCCCGGTCAGGCGATTGCCCAGCGAAGGCTGTACGAGGCGATCGACGCCCTGTTGGTGCACTCCGAGTATGGGCGAGCGCAGCTCGTCGACGTCCTCGGCGTCGATCCCTCGAAGGTGCACGTGATCCATCACGGCGCCTTCGCGTACCTCGCAAGCCAACCCGTCGAGGAACCACTGCCGCCAGACCTGCAGTCGGTCTCAGAACCCGTGGTGCTGTTCTTCGGTCTGCTCCGGCCGTACAAAGGGATCGAGGTGCTGCTGCGAGCATGGAGCGCGATCTCAGGAGCTGAGCTGTGGATCGTCGGCCGGCCGCGGATACCTCTCGAGCCGTTACACCGGCTCGCTCCCGAAGGCGTGCGATTCGTCCCTCGGTACGTCAGCGATGCCGAGTTGCCCGCCTTTTTTCGCCGCGCGGACGTGATCGTGCTGCCCTACTCGCGAACCGAGCGCTTCGATCAGTCGGGCGTGCTCGCGACTGCGCTCGCGTTTGGCAAGGCGATCGTCGTGACCAACATCGGCGGCTTCGAGGAGGTCGCTCGTTTCGGCGCCGCGCAGGCGGTGGCGCCTGACGACGTCGAGGCATTGCGTGGGGCGCTCGCCGCGTTGATCGCCGACCCCGCCGCCCGGGAGCGGCTGGCGGCGGCTGCCGTTGGTGCCGCCGAAGGTCGCTACTCGTGGCAAGCCGCCGCTAGTGCGACGCTGGCGCTGTACCGGGATCTGGCCCGCCGGTGAGCCACAGTGAAGGCCCCGGCGGCCCCGGCCCGCGGCTGGAAGGCGGCGGCCCGCGGCTGGAAGGCGGCGGCGCGCGGCTGGAAGGCGCCGGGCCACGGGGAAGAGACCCCCCGCTATCGCCGCCGGCCGCTGGTCTCGACCCGCCGAATCTCGGTCAGCACCGACTGAAGCCCCTGCCGGTAGCCGCGCAGGTAGTCGTTCTCGTCATCTTGATCGAGCAACCGGCGCGCGCCCAACGCGTCCAAGCAGTACCGCCTCAGGTCCTCGACGGTGTTGGTGAGCCGCGCCGCATGCTGCTGAGCCCGCCACAACGCAGCGCGCTGCCCGCTCGTCAGCGCGTCACGCTGCTCCGCGTCCAGGTCTGCGAACCGCGCGCGTATCGCGGGAATCATTTCCATCGCCAGCATCGAGCAGGGGACCGATGATAGGAAACGGCGAGCGCGCCGGCGGCCGCGGTTCGGGTGCCGGAAGCGGCCGGGGGGCGGCTGCGCCAGAATGCGCCGCGCCGTGACCGCGCTCGAAGTCATCTTTTGGGTCTCCGCGGGCTTGCTGATCTATGCCCACGTCGGCTACCTCGCGCTGCTCGCGATCCTGGCGCGCCTGCGCCGCGTGCGGCGCTCGCCGGCCCAGTCCGAGCTTCCCGCCGTGTCGGTGATCGTGCCCGCGTACGCCGAGCAAGATGTGATCGTGGGGCGAGTCGCGAACCTCCGCGCGCTCGACTATCCACATGAGCGGGTCGAGGTGATCGTCTCTTGCGACGGCTCGCCCGACGCGACGCCCGAACGCGCGCGGGCGGCGGGAGCGGACCTAGTGCTGGAGCTGCCGCGGGGCGGGAAGATCCGGGCGCAGGACGCCGGGGTCGAGCGGGCGCACGGCGAGATCGTCGCGTTCTCCGACGCGAATGCGTTGTGGGAGCCAGGGGCGCTGCGGGCGCTGGTGGCGCCGTTCGCGGACCCTCGGGTGGGTTACGTATGTGGCGATTTGCGGTTCGTCGATCACCGGGGAACGAATCAGGAAGGGCTCTACTGGCGTTATGAGATGGCGATGCGGCGGCTCGAGTCCGACTTGCGCTCGATCACCGGAGGTAACGGGGCGATTTATGCCACGCGCCGGGAGAGCTACCTGATCGTCGACCCGATCATGGGTCACGACCTCTCTTTCCCGTTCAACATGGTCAAGCGCGGCTGGCGCGCGCTGTACGTTCCCGGGGCTCGTGCGAGCGAGAAGATGGTGCCGACGATCGAGGGCGAGTTCGCTCGCAAGCGGCGGATGATGAGCCACAGCTGGCCGATCGTATTCCGTGGCGGGCTGCTCTCGCTGCGCGGCTACGACCCTCTGTATGCGCTGATGATCTTCTCCCACCGCGTGCTCCGCTACCTCTCGCCGTTTCTGCACGTGCTCGCCTTCGGCTCGAGCATCGCGCTGTTTAGTCATGGCTGGGTCTACGCCGCGGCCGTCGCCCTCCAGGTCGCGGTTCTGCTCGCCGCGCTGCTGGCGCCGCTGATCCCGGCGCGTCCCCTGCTCGTCGCCCGCTACTACGTGTTGACCACGGCGTCGCTGGCGGCCGGTCTCTGGGACTGGCTGCGACACGGGACCACAGCCGGATGGGAACCAATCGAGGGCACCCGGTGAGCACCCGCGTCCGCAGCCGGCCGGGAATCGACGCCGGATACGCGGTCGCCAAGCGCGGGCTCGACCTGTTCCTGGCCACGGTCGGATCGCTCCTCTCGGCGCCGATCGTCGCGGTTCTCGCTGTCGCGATCCGGCTCGAGTCGCCCGGCCATCCGATCTATCGCCAGACCCGCGTTGGCAAAGACGGTCAGCCGTTCTCGATCTACAAGCTGCGGACGATGGTGCGCGGGGCCGAATTCACCGGCGCTGGCCTGGCGATTCAGGAAGGCGACGATCGCATCACCCGCGTCGGGACCTTCCTGCGGCGGTACTCGCTCGATGAGCTTCCGAACATGTGGAACGTGGTGAGAGGCGAAATGGCGATCGTCGGGCCGCGGCCGACGATTCCGATCCAGGTGGAGCAGTACAGCGAGCGGCAGCGGGGACGCCTCGCGGTCAAGCCGGGGATCACCGGCTGGGCGCAGGTGAACGGGCGGGCCTCGCGTCCGTGGTCGGAGCGGATCGAGCTCGATCTCTGGTACGTCGAGCACCGCTCGCTCGCGCTCGACCTGAGGATTCTCGCCCGCACGGTCGAGCTGGTGCTGAGCGGCGAGGGCCTCTACAAGGGAAAGGGCGGGGGATGGCAGCCGCCGACATAGCGGTTCTGCTGACCGGCGTCGGCAAGCGCTATGACATCGTCTCGGCGTTTGCGCAACACGCGACGGTGGTGGCGGCCGATCCCAATCCGCTCGCACCGGCGCAGTACGCCGCCGACGATCGCGCGGCAGTGCCGCGGATCGATGACCCCGCCTACGTCCCGGCGCTGAGGGAACTGTGTGCGCGCCACAACGCGCGCGCCGTGGTGCCATTGACCGATCTCGACCTCGAGGTGCTCGCGCACGCCAGGGCGGCCGGCATCCTGCCCGCGTTCGTGCCAGGCCCCGACATCGCCAGGAGCACGTTTGACAAATACGAGGCCCATCTGCTTCTCCAGCGCCTCGGCCTGCCCTCCCCCCCGACCGTGCTTCCCGGGCAACCGATCGAGCGCTTTCCGGTGATGATCAAGCCTCGACAGGGATCGGGCGCGCGGTCGATCCACCGCGCCGACGACCTCGAGGCGGCCCAGTTCTTCGTGGATTACGTCAAGGAGCCGACGATGATCCAGCGCCTCATGCAAGGGCCGGAGTTTTCGATCGACTGCCTGTCCGATCTCGGCGGGCGGTGTCTGAACGCGATTCCGCGGACGATGATCGAATCGCGCGGGGGCGAGTCGATCAAGGGCACGGTGATCGCCGACCTGGAGCTGGTCGAGCTCGGCCGCCTGGTCGTCGAGTCGCTGGCGGTATGCGGGCCTTGCACGGTGCAGGTGTTCCGCGATCGCGAGATCGGGCTTGGCATCACCGACGTCAACACGCGTTTCGGCGGTGCCTTTCCCGCACCGATGTACGCCGCGCTCCAGGGACGCACGTATCCGGAGCTGATCGTGCGCATGGCCCGCGGTGAGCGGATCGAGCCGCACGTCGGCCAGTTCCGTGCGGGAATCACGTTCACGCGCTATTTCTGGCAGCTCGAACTGGATGAGCAGCTGCGCCCCACCGGTCGCGACATCGTCCGGCCACCCGGCCCGCCCGCGCCACGCGACGGCGGGCTCACTTCTCGCCGCGCCTAGTTCGCGGTCGGGTACCGTCTGATCAGGAACTGCAATAGAACCAGGAGGAACGTTTACATGGCCAAGGCGCTACGATCGCTCACCGGGCAGGCGGTCGCGATCACCGGCGGCGCGCGGGGCATCGGTCGCGCCACGGCCGCCGCTCTGATCTCCCAGGGCGCTCGCGTCGCGATTGGCGATATCGACGCCGCGCTCGTCGAGCGCACGGCGACGGAGCTCGGCTCGGGCACGGTCGGGCTGCCGGTCGATGTAACCGACCCCGAGAGCTTCGAGAGCTTCCTCCAGCGAGTCGAGTCGACGCTCGGGCCGCTCGACGTGTTGATCAACAACGCCGGGATCATGCCCGTCGGCCCGTTTCTCGAAGAAACCGACGCCACCACCCGGCGGATGGTCGAGATCAACGTCAACGGCGTGATCTACGGCTCCAGGTTGGCGCTGAGGCGCTTTCTCCCCCGGGGGCGGGGTCATCTCGTGAACATCGCTTCGATCGCCGGGAAGGCGGGCACGGCCGGCGGCGCAAGCTATTGCGCGAGCAAGCACGCGGTGGTCGGCCTCTCAGAGGCGATTCGCCTCGAAGTGCGGGGGTCGGGCGTCGATCTCAGCGTCGTAATGCCGATCGGCGTCAACACCGAGCTGTATTCCGGCGTCCCGCAGATCCGGGGACTGCGGACACCCGAGCCCGAGGAAGTGGCGGCGGCAATCGTCGAGGCGCTCGAGACAAGGCGCTTCGAGGTGTATGTGCCGAAGCGAATGGTGGCGACTGTGAGACTGAGCGCGCTCTTGCCCCGCCGCCTGGCGGAGTCGATCGCCAGGCTGATCAAGGCAGATCAAACGCTGATTTCACCTGATCGCTCCGAGCGGGCGGCCTATGACGCCCGGATCGCGGAGTTGATCTCGGCGTCCGAGCAGCGGGCGGACGGATCTTCCGAGCCACGACGCCAGCCCGTGTGAGCACTTCAGTCCGGCACCCGGTAGGGAGCGCCGACCACCCAGCCGCCGATCCGGGACGGGCGCTCCAGCGTGTCGATCAGGGACACGCTGTCGCCGCGGCGGACGGTACCGGGCTGAATAACCCAGCAATTCAGCGCCAGCTCACCGCGGAAGTCACGATGGATCCGTTTCAACACCTTCACGTCCTGGACGCCTGAGTCGGGGTCGATCGTGGTAACGACGCATCGCTGGCGCATCGAGTGCACGCCGACGACCGCCTCTCCGACTGTCAGCGCGCCACCCCGCCAGGTGGCCTCGGCGTCCGCCGGCACCCCGCCGATTACGAGGTTCGGACGCAAGCGTCGCAAGCCGTGGCCGAATTCTTCAACCGCTCCGTCGGTGGCGACGAGCAGATTCAGGACGTCGAAGCGCTCAGGGCCCTGGTAAGCGATCAGGCGGACATCCGGTCCTGCCCGCGCCCGCAGCGTGCGCAGCGCCTCGGGCGAATTCCAGCGATGCCCCTCGACGAGCGGCATGCCATCGTGCCCGGTGCAAGCGGAGATCGTCAGCAGCCCGTGGCGGGTGCGGCCGGTGACCGGTCCACGCGCCCCCACGACGTGGACGAGCCGGTCTCCGGCGACGCCGTCGTCGGTCAGCTGCGCCTCGATCAGCGACTCGCCACGCAGCGATTTCACCGGATAGCGCCAGATTTCGGCTAAGTACATGGCGAACAACCGCTAATGCTGATGGTTCCTTATATATCGTGCGGCGCCCCGAGCCACGGTGATGTCGATCGCGCCGGGCTCCGCGGCCCAGCCGATCAGGTTGAGCGCCTGCAGCCGATCGAGCACGGCCTGGAAGGCAGCCGCCTGCGCCGGGGCGGCGTAACGGCGGGCGATCTGGAACGCGTAGCCGGTGGTTCCCTGTGGGTAGCTGTCGCCCAGCTGCTGCTGGTAGCGCTCGTCGGTCACGGAGCTGAGCACGGGCAGCGGCGCCCTCACCCCCGAAAGCGCTCTTACGCGGGCGGCCAGCTCGATCAGCAGCGCGAGCGCGTCGGGCGCCAGCCCGCGGTACAGGCTGCGAGGAGCGCCGACGTTGCGGGCGTAGGCCCCCATCTGTTGGTCGTAGACGAGGCCGAGAGAGCTTGCGTTCGAGGGGAGCGGCACGATCTCGTGCCGTACATAGGCCCCAGCCAGGGCGCTCGGGTCGGCGAATGAGGTGCCTTTGCGAGGCGGCTGGAGCACCTCCGCATCCGAGTCGGACGCGGTTTGGAGGGCGGCGAGCCGGGCCAGCGCGGCCCGGTTGGTGCGGTAGAGATGCATGATCTGGGCCGCGCCAAGCACCCGCCAGTAGTAGAGCCAAGACTGATCGCCAAACCCCGAGAGCAGCCTGTAGGCCGCGGGGTGGTTGTCGGGAGCGGTGTCGAAGAACAGCTGCACGTATGGCACCGCCGCGCCGCCGTCGTAATCATCGAGAACCTGCGAGAGGTTGCCGATTCCCATGTGGTAGGAGACCACCGCGAGGTCCTGGCGCCCCAGCCGCTGCTCGGCGAGCTGCAGATAGCGGACGGTCGCCGCCAGCGCCAGGCGAGGGTTGAAGCGGGCATCGATTCTGGCCCGAGCCCGGCTCAGGCGAGCCGCCAGCGCCCCTCGCCCGTGGGCGTAGGCGACCGCGATCTGCTGGGTCAGGCGCCTCGAGCTCGCCAGGTCGATGTGCATGCCCAGCAGCGAGGTTCCAGTCGAGGCGAGGATCTGCGTCAGTCCGGCAGCGTCGGCCGGATCGCCGCCCGCGATCGCGTTGGGGAGTCCCGCGCTTTCGACGAACACGATCGCCTCGAGCAGGTTCGGGTCGATGCCCGAACCGGCGGTCACTCGATCGATCAGCCCGGTGTAGCCGGCGACCCGCGCGGCGGTGGCGATCGCCCCGCCGGGGCTCTGCACGAATAGCGGATACGCCTCACCGGCGGTCGCGCGGGCGACCAACTCCGAACTCTGGGAGGGCCTGTATCCGAACGGGTCTCCTGGGGCAGCGGGGCGGGCATTGCCGGGCGCCGGGATCCGCGCCACACCGCCGCCACCCTCGGAGGAGACCATGACCACGATCACCGCTACCGCTACCGCGGCCGTAACCACCAATGCGCCAGCGAGCCGCCGTCTGCGGGTCCGTGCTCCGCGCCGCGTGGCCCCGTGGCTCACTCACGCACTGTACGTCAGGCGCAGATGGATTCAGGTGAAGGCGAGGCTCATCCGAGGTGCCCGTGACGAATTACGTTGCCGCTATATTGATCGTGTGTTAGCGAAACGTGTCCGCAGCGTGCGCCTGTGCGCATAAGTTCTGCGTAAACGTTAGGCGTCTTGCCGTCCGCTTCCGTTTGCCCCGTCGGCTATTCTCCTGCGCTCGCAGGTCTAGCGATCGTCTTAGCTTGGCCGACGGACCTGGCCGCGTCGTAGGCCGAGCGCGCTGACGCCTGAAGTCGAGTGAAAGTAGTGGAGCATCCGTATGCAAATTTTGGTTCTGGGCGGTGACGGCTACCTAGGGTGGCCAACTGCCCTCCATCTTTCCGCCCTCGGGCACGAGGTTGCGGTCTGCGACAACTTTGCCCGACGCGGCTACGACGAGGAGATGGGGGTGGAGAGCCTCGTTCCAATTGCCACGCTCGACGAGCGGATAGCGGCCTGGGCGGAGATCTCCGGCAAGAGAATTCGATGTTATATCGGCGATCTCTGCGATGCGACGTTCGTACATCAAATGGTGGCCGACTTCGGGCCCGACACGATCGTTCACTACGGCGAGCAGCGCGCGGCGCCGTATTCGATGATCGACCAGGCGCACGCCGTCTATACCCAAACCAACAACGTGGTCGGGAACCTCAACGTGATGTACGCGATCGCCGACATCGACCGGGACATTCATCTGGTCAAGCTCGGCACGATGGGCGAGTACGGGACCCCTAACATCGACATCGAAGAGGGCTGGTTGGAGGTCGAGCACAAAGGCCGCAGAGAGCGGGTGATGTATCCCAAGCGGCCCGGATCCTTCTACCACCTCTCGAAGGTGCACGACAGCCACAACATCGAGTTTGGCTGCAGGATCTGGGGGATGCGGGCGACCGACCTCAACCAAGGGGTGGTCTACGGCGCTGACACCGAGCAAACGAAGCTCGATCCACGACTATGGACGCGCTTTGACTACGACGGCGTGTTCGGAACGGTGCTCAACAGGATGGTGATCCAGGCGGTTTTGGGGCATCCGCTGACGGTCTACGGCAACGGCTCACAGACCCGTGGCCTGATCAACATCGTCGATACGGTCGACTGCATCAGGCTCGCGGCCGAGAACCCCGCCGACCGCGGCGAATTCCGCGTGTTCAACCAGATGACCGAGACGCTGTCGATCAGCCAGATCGCGCAGACGGTCGCGGCCGAGTATCCGGCGGAGGCGACGATCAAGCACGTCAAGAACCCGCGCGTCGAGTCCGAGGACCACTACTACAACGTCACCCACTCCAGCCTCGAGCAGCTCGGGTTGAAGCCGACGCTGCTGAGCGCGACCTTGATCGATCACTTGTTCGACGTGGTCGAGCGCCACCGGGACCGCGTCGATCTCAGCGCGATCATGCCGACGGTCCGGTGGAGCGACACCGCTAACGAGCTCCCGCAAACCTCGGCCCCCGCCCTCCCCAACGGGCTGCCACGATCTCCGGCGAGCGCGCTCGCCAAAACGTGAGCCCGGTGGCGCGTGGCTCGCTGGGCGGGCTCCGCATCCTCGTCACCGGGGGCTCCGGCTTCATCGGCCGTCATGTCGTTGCGGAGCTGAGGGCTGCGGGCGCCGGAGTGAGGGTGGCCGACCTCAAGGCCTACCCCGATCCGAACGTGGAGACCGTGATCGGCGATCTCGCCGAAGCGGACGTGGCCGAGGCCGCGCTTCAGGGCGGCGTTGAGGGCATCGTTCACCTCGCGGCCGTGACCTCGGTGCTGCGTTCGGTCGAGCGCCCCGCGCTGACGTATCGCACGAACGTCGCAGCCACTCAAGGCCTGCTCGAGGGCGCGCGGGCGGCGGGAGCGACGGCGGTGGTGTTCGCCTCGACCAACGCGGTGACCGGGCGCAGCGACGCGCCGAAGATCACCGAGGCCGCGCCGCTCGCGCCACTGACCCCTTACGGCGCGACCAAGGCCGCCGGAGAGATGCTGATGTCGGCGTACACGGCGTCCTACGGCCTGCGGTGTGCCTGTCTGCGGCTGACGAATGTGTACGGCCTCGGAATGCAGAGCAAGGACAGCATCGTGGCCAGGTTGATGCGCGCGATCCGCCTCGAGATGCCGTTTGAGATCTACGGCGATGGACGCCAGGTGCGCGACTACGTCAACGTCAGCGACGTGGTCGCTGCAATCCAGCTCGCGCTCGTCGACGATTCGTGGGCCGGACCAATGGTGATCGGGACGGGCAAGTCTCTGTCCGTGCTCGAGGTGGTCGACGCGGTCAGGCGAGTGACCGGGGCTCCGCTGGAGGTAGGCCATGGGCCCGCGAAGGCAGGCGAGATGCCGGCGGTGATCGTCGACCCGAGCCGGGCCCTCGCTGCCGGATGGTCACCGCGATGGGAATTCGACGAGGCCCTCGCCGCCGTCTGGGAGGAATGGTCGCGGGCGGACCTCGAGACGATTACGGCCGGGGCGCCTCCCGCACCGGTGATCGCCGGAGGCAGCAGGTGACGATCGCGCCTGCGACGCGCTTCTCCCCCCAGCAGGAGTTGGCTAAGCTCGAGGCCGCCGAGCGCGGAGCAGCAGCGGCCTTCCTCGCGGCCCACCCGCCCGGCGTTGGCGCGCCGCTGGCGATCGTGATCCCCGCGTACAACGAAGAGCCCACCGTCGCCGCGGTCGTCGCGGAGATCCCGAGCCAGGCGGCAGGGCTCGCCACCGAGGTGATCGTGGTTGTCGACGGAGCCAAGGACGCCACTGCCGCCCAGGCCGCATCGGCCGGCGCGCTGGTTTGCGACGTGCCGATCAACCGGGGACAGGGGGCGGCGCTGCGCCTCGGCTACTGGCTCGCGCGCGCTCGCGGCGCCCGGATCATCGCGACGATCGACGCAGACGGACAGTACGACGCGGAGGAGCTCACCCGGGTGGCCGAGCCAATCGTCGCCGGGCGCGCCGACTTCGTGTCCGGATCGCGCCGGCTGGGGGCGGAGCTCACGACCGACCGCATGCGCCATCTCGGCGTGATCGTGTTCGGCGCGCTGATCAGCGTGCTGGTGGGCCAGCGCGTAACCGACCCGGCGTGTGGGATCCGCGCGATGCGAACCGAGGTAGCCGCGGCGGTGAGGCTGGAGCAACCTCAGTATCAGGCCTCGGAGCTGATGATCAGCGCCGCGCTGAATGGCTTCCGGCTGGCAGAGGTGCCGACCACGATGCGCGATCGCGGCGCGCACGCCACCGGTACGAAGAAGGGCGGGAACTTCGGCTACGGGCTGCGGTTCGCGCGGGCAGCGGTCCACACCTGGCGCCGCGATCGCAGCTTCGCACGCAAGCTGCGGCCGGAAAACACCCAGTGGTCGTAGACCAGGAATTTGGCGCCGAACAGGATCACCTGGACGGCCACGTAGGCGGCCGTCACCAGGGCGACCCGGATTCCGTGATGTGCGGGGATGCTCTGCACTTGCCGCTGCGTCCAGCCGGTTGCAGCTGACGCGGCAACCAGCGCCAGCACGGAGACGATCACGTAACCGACCACCTCGCGCAGGAACGCTACGCGACCGCTGATCTCCCACGCCCAGCGGCGGTTGAGGATCCAGTTCGGCACCGCGCCGGCGACGAATGCCGCCACCGAGCAGACGGTCGTACCGGCGCCCGCGACGTACAACAGCGCAAACGTAACGATGCTCGTGAGCAGGGCGAGCACCGAGCCGAGCGCATAGCGAGTGATCTTTCGAGCGAATGCGGAGGCGCGCAAACGCTCGGAGAACTCCGATAGCACAGTTCAATCGTAGCTGCCCGGAGGACACGCTACGTTCTCACGTTGCAAATGCGCCTTCAACATTCGCCTGAGGAGTTGGTGCTAGACGACGACTTGCTGATCCTCGGCGACAACATCGGCGTCTTGCCGAGGCTCCCCGCCGGGAGCTTCGACCTGATCTACGTCGACCCGCCGTTCAACACCGGGCGGACCCAGGCACGGCGCACCCTCATCGCGACCGCCGAGGAGAGCGGTGACCGAATCGGGTTCGCCGGCCGGCGCTATCGGACACGGCTGCTGCAAACGCTCGCCTACGACGACGCGTTCGCCGACTACCTGGCATTTCTGGAACCGCGCCTGACGCTGGCGCGAGAGCTGCTGGCGCCGCACGGGACGCTCTATTTCCACATCGACTACCGCGAGGCGCACTATTGCAAGCTGCTGCTCGACGAGATCTTCGGACGCGAGGCGTTCCTCAACGAGATCATCTGGAGCTATGACTACGGGGCCAAGCCACGCCGTCGGTGGCCGGCCAAGCACGACACGATTCTGGTCTACGTGCGTGTGCCCGGCCGGCATCATTTCGACGCCGACGCAGTCGAACGGGAGCCGTACATGGCGCCGGGGTTGGTGAGCGCGGACAAGGCGGCTCGCGGAAAGCGCCCGACCGACGTCTGGTTTCACACGATCGTGCCGACCAACGGCCGTGAGAAGACCGGATATCCGACCCAGAAGCCCGAGGGTGTGCTGAGGCGGATGATCGCGGCCTCCTCGCGTCCCGGCGGGTGGTGCCTGGATCCGTTCGCCGGTTCGGGCACACTCGCGGCGGTGTGCCGCGAGCTTGGCCGTCGGTTCGTGCTGATCGATGAGAATCCGGTCGCGATCGAGGTGATCCGGGCGCGAATCGGGTTCGATGGCTCGCCACCAGCAGTCGCCGCGGTAGTGGGGCCGCCTTCTAACGCCCCGGCCGAGGGCCGGGCCTAGCGCGACACTAGCCCGCCTTGCCGCGCACCAGCGGCACGAACCGCACCGCCTCGAGCTGGAGCCGCTCGAAGCCATCGGGAGTACGGCGCGCGAGCATCAGATGCTGGTTGGTGGCGCCGACCGGCGCAACCAGCCGCCCCCCGAGTGCCAGCTGCTGCTCGAGCGCGGACGGGAACGTGCCGCCCACCGCCGCGGCGACGTTGATGACGTCGAAGGGGGCCTGCTCGGGCAGCCCCTCCCAGCCGTCGCCGACCACGAACGTGACGTTCTCGAGTGCGAGCGATGCGACCGCCGACTGCGCCTTCTCGCTCAGCTCGCGATGGCGCTCGATCGTCCAAACCTGCGCGGCAAGCTGAGCGAGCAGCGCGGCGTGGTACCCCGAGCCCGTGCCGACGTCGAGCACCCTGTCGCCCGGTTGCAGCGCCAGCGTCTCGAGCATCCTCGCGACCACCAGCGGCTGAGAGATGGTCTGGCCGCAGGCGATCGGCAAGGCGACGTTCTCGTAGGCCCGGTCGCGTTGTCGCGCCGGCACAAACCGCTCCCGCGGGGTCTTGGCGATCGCCGCCAGCACCCGTTCGTCACCGACCACCGCTCGTAGGCGCTGCACGAGATCCTCGGCAGGGTCCATGCGGAGAGATTTTCCCCTGATCGCGCGCGGCCTGAGCTCCCGCTCAAAACGGCGCCTGCTCGAGCAGGCGCTTGATCCTGTCCAGGAAGGCAGCCGCCTGCGACTGGTAGATGATCCGGTGGTCACACGCGAGGGTGATCGTCACCACCCGACCTGGCACTACCTCGCTGCCGCGGACGACAGGGACCTCGCGAACCGCTCCCGCGGCCAGCGCCGCCGCCTGCGAGGGAGTGAGAATCACCGACGCGCTCGAGATCTGGTGCTCGCCGAGATCACTCACCGTGAACGTGGCGCCCGCGAGCTCGGGCGGCGAGAGCTGCCCGCTGGCGGCGCGCTCTCTCAACACGACGATCTCGTCGCTGAGCTCGGCCAGCGACTTGCCGTCAGCCTCGAACACCACCGGCACGAGATACGCCTCGCCGGTGGGAGTCGTGACCCCGACGTTGATCCGCGAGTAGAGCTCGAAGTGGCCGTCCCGATAGGCGCCGTTGACGCGCGGCTGTTCACGCAGGGCCAGTGCACATGCCCGCACCAGGATCGCGGTCACCGAGCATTCGCGCTGCGCGGCAAGCGCCAGCGCCGCCTCCATCGCGACCTCAGCGCTCACCTCTAGGTCGGGGACCGTCGCCCGCGCCTCGGCGACACGGCGCGCGATCGTGCGCTGCCGTGGCGTCGGCTCCTCGATCCGGGTCTCGCCCTTGACACCGACCGACGCGTCGGTAGGTGGTTCATCCATAGCGGCAACATATCCGACCTCGGGCAGCGCTAGGGAGGCCCCTCGGCAGCCCCGTCGCGACCCTCCCAGGCCGCGATGAACTCGGCCGCCTCCAGCCGCACCAGATCCGCGCGAAGGCTCCTCAGCAGTCGCGCAGCGCGCTTTGCGGGCAGATCCCAGAACAGCACTACCTCGCCGTCGTCGATCGACACCACCTCGATCCGGTCGTGCCGCTCGCGGCCCGCGAGGAAGGCGGGCTCGAAGCCACCTCGGCGGACGCTCAGCGCGTAGGCTCGATTGGCCCTCACGTCAACGCCGCGGCCGCGTCTTCGACGGTGTAGAAGACAGAAGCGCCCACCTGGATGGCGGGCAAGGACTCGGTGCCGGCCAGCAGAGCTCGGCGCACGGCCTGCTCCAGCGCCTGGGCCGTCGAGCGCAGCGCGAGCGCCTTCAGCAGCGCGCTCGGATGCATCTCGCATGCGGCGGCGGAGATCAGCACGGTGTCGAGGAGGCTCAGATCTCGGCCGCCGGCGAACTCCTGGCGGAAGGCCGCCAGCGAGAAGGCGACGGCGCGTCCGAGCCGCTTGGCGTATGTCGCCGCGAGCATCGCGGTGCGAGTGTCAGGCGGCCACCGGTGAGGCCGGCGCAGCGGTTGCAGCTCCTGTGCCGCGAGAAGCCGTTCGATCATGGCCCAGTCGGGCTCCGGATCGACCCCTCCGAACTGGTCCGGGAGCACCGGCTCCCATTCCGCGAGCACCGGCAGCGACGAGGTGATCCGCTCGGCCATCAGATAGCAGGACGGGTTCCCGAGGTCGTAATAGAACGTCGGCGCGGTTGCAGGCACTCAGCCGTGAATCAGCCAGCCGTCAGCCGCCCTGGCCGCTTCCATGATCGCCTCGGAGAGCGTTGGGTGGCCGTGGATGATCCGCGCGACTTCCGGGTATCCGCCCTCGAGCGCGCGAACGTTGACAAGCTCCTGGATCAGCTCGGTCGCCCGGGTGCCGACGATGTGGCCACCCAGCAGCTCGCCGTACGTCCGCTCGCCGACGATCTTGATCATTCCCGCGCGGTCGCCGTATATGGTTCCGGCGCCGACCGCGCCGTACTGCAGCTTGCCGACGACAACCTCGTGACCGCGCTCGCGGGCCTGGGCTTCGGTCAACCCGAAGCTGGCGACGTTCGGGGTGCAGAAGGTGGCGCGGGGGATGTCGAGGTATTCGATCGGATGGGTGGTGAGTCCGGCGGCGTCCTCGACCGCGATGATGCCCTCGTCGGAGGCCTTGTGGGCGAGCGCCGGGCCATGGACGATGTCCCCGATCGCATATATCCCCTCCGCGCTGGTGCGCATCGCACCGTCGACCTCGACCAGGCCGCTGCCGGCGAGCTCGACGCCCGCGCTCTCGAGGCCGAGCGCCGCGACGTCCGCATCCCGGCCCGCCGCGATCACCAGCCACTCCACCTCGGCCGATTGCTCTCCGTATGAGAACGAGACGACGCGCTCGGCGGGCGCCACGTTCTCCACCAGCGTGTTCGTGAAGACCTTCATGCCTTGCCGCTTGAGGCCTCGCTCGGCGGCCTTCGAGATGTCGGGGTCTTCGGTCGGCAGCACCCGCTCGAGCGCCTCGAACAGCAGCACCTCGGTCCCGAGCCGGGCGTAGGCCGAGGCGATCTCCGAGCCCGATGCGCCGGCGCCGACGACCGCCATCGTGTTCGGCAGTTGCGGCAGCGCCCAAGCCTCCTCGGTGCCGATCACCGGGCCGCCGAACTGGGTTCCCGGGATTGGTCTTGGGACCGACCCGGTGGCGATCAGAATCGTCTTCGCGGCGAGCTGTCGCTCTCCGACCCCCACCGAGCCGCGGCCGGCGAGACGCCCCTCGCCCTCGATCAGCTCGATGCCGTTCTTCTTGAACAACCCCGCGACGCCGCCCGTGAGCGTGGAGATAACCCGCTCTCGCCGGGCGCTGAGTACCGTGTAGTCGACCGACGGCTCCGACACCTCGATTCCGAAATCGCCGGCTTCGCGCACCTCGCTGAGGATGTCCGCGGAGCGCAGCACGGCCTTCGCGGGGATGCAGGCGTAATTCAGGCAGCGGCCTCCGACCTTGTCCTTCTCGACCACAGCCGTCTTCATCCCCAGCTGGGCGGCGCGGATCGCCGCGACGTAGCCGCCCGGACCGGAGCCGATCACGATGCAGTCGTACTCGGGGTCAGCCATTCGCGAGCGGAGCCTATAGGACCAGGTTCGGCGGGGCCGCCTAGGATTCGGGCTGCTTGGGCATCTGGATCCGGCTCAGCACGCGCACCAGCTTCGTGAACAGATAGCCCGACCCGGCGATGATCACCGGCGGCACCAGGAAGCCCAGCAGGTTGCTCGCCTTCAACAGCAGCAGGGTGAAGATCGTGGCGACGATCGCGAGCAGACCCATGAACCCGAGCACCGCCCAGTAGCGCATCCGCCACATCCCCGCGGCGAAGATCAGCATCAGTCCGGAGAAGCCGAGAATCCCGCCCGTGGCCGGATGCTTGCCCGCGATCTTCGCCCCCGCCAGGTAGGCGACGAGGTTCCCGATCGCCAACAGCGCCGCGAGCGTCGCGGCGACCGTCACCGGGCGCGGCCGCTCACCGGGGGCCAGCGGCTCGAGCGTCGCTCTCACCGCGGCATTGCGGTCCTCATAGCGTCGCTGGATCGCTCCGACCTGGTCGCGAGGCTCTGGGGCTCCGGGAGGCGGCGGCGTGGTCGCGACCGGCGAGGGCCTCTCACGCCTTCCGCGCTTGCGGCTACGCGCCGGCAACCGGAGTCCTCTCGCCGGCGAGCTCAGCGCGCAGCTCACGCGCCGAGCTCTCCACGTCGGCCGCTTCGCTCAGCGCCCTGACGACCGCGATCCGCTCCGCTCCGGCGCCGGTCACCGCGTGAACGTTGCCGAGGTCGATCCCGCCGATCGCGAAGAACGGCATCCGCGCCTCACGTGCCGCATCCCGGACCAGCTCGAGCCCGACCGGCCGCGGGCCGGGTTTCGTCGGCGTCGCGTGCACCGGGCCGACGCCGATGTAGTCGACGCCGGCGCCGTTCGCGGCCCGGATCTGGTCGAGGCTGTGGGTCGAGAGGCCAACGAGCCGGTCGGGGCCGACGAGCTCTCTGGCTCGCGGCACCGGCAGATCGTCCTGGCCGACGTGTACGCCGTCGGCACCCGCCTCGGCGACCAGCTCGGGCCTGTCGTTGAGAACGAACAAGGCGTCGTGTGCGGCGCAGGCCATCGCGAAGCGCCGCGCCGCGCCCAGGATCTCCTCATCGGGCGCGTCCTTGACCCGTAACTGGACGATATCCACGCCGCCGCGCAGGGCACGATCGAGAAAGGCGTCCGGGCGCGCATCGCAGACCAGGTACAGGTGCGCGCGCAGGAGATGCCGGCGGCGTTCGCTCACACTCCCAGTCTGGCAGGAGCAGCGCGCTAGGATTGCCTGAACGGGAGCCCAACCACCGGGCTGAGAGGGCGGGAGACCCCGCCGACCGTCTGAACCTGACCCGGGTAATGCCGGCGCAGGGAGGGAATTTGTCTAGCTCAACCAGATCATTCGACGTCGCGGTAATCGGAGGCGGCGTCATCGGGCTCGCGATCGCGTGGCGGTCGGCGCAGCGGGGGCTGCGCGTGACTGTGCTGGAACGTGCCAACCCCGGCCACGGCACCTCTTGGGTGGCGGCCGGGATGATCGCGCCGATCAGCGAGGCCCGGCCGGCTGAACACGCGCTGCTGCCGCTGATTCTGGCGAGCGCTCGCCTGTATCCGGAATTCGCCTCCGAGCTGAGCGAGGCCACGGGGCGTGATTCGGGCTACCTTGCGTGCGGAACGGTTGAGGTGGCGCGCGATGAGGACGAGGCGCAGGCGCTCGACCGGGAGTTCGCGATGCGCCAGCGTCTCGGGCTGCCGGTGCAGCGGCTGCTCGCAAGCCAGGCCCGGCGCCTGGAGCCGGCGCTGGCCCCGGCGGTCAGGCTCGCCCTCGAGGTGCCCGACGACCACGCGATCGACCCCCGGAAGCTGACCGAGGCGCTGGCGATCGCCGCAACTTCCGCCGGTGCCGAGATCCGGGGCGGGACCGAGGTCAGCGAGGTGGAGATCGCCGAGGACCGCGTCTGCGGCGTCCGTCTCGCCGACGGCTCGAGAGTCGACGCCGAGCAGGTGGTGATCGCGGCGGGAGTGTGGTCCGTCCAGCTCGGCCTGCCGGAAGCGGCGCGGGTCCCGGTCCGCCCGGTGAAGGGCCAGATCCTCACGCTCCACGATCCGTCCGGGCCCGGTTTGCTGACCAGGGCGCTGCGGATGGAGGGCACCGGCTACGTCGTGCCTCGCGGCGATGGCCGCTACGTCCTCGGCGCGACTGTCGAGGAGCGGGGGTTCGATACGACGGTCACCGCCGGGCCGCTGTTCGAGCTCCTGCGAGACGCGATCGAGCTGCTGCCCGGTCTCTCGGAGCTGGTGGTCGACGAGCTGATCGCGGGGCTCCGGCCCGCCACCCCCGACAACGCGCCCGCGCTTGGCGAAGGAGCGCTGTCCGGCCTTCACTGGGCGACGGGGCACTACCGCAATGGGATCGCGCTCGCGCCGATCACCGCCGAGCTCGTCGTCGACGGGCTGACGGGAGAGCCGGCTTCCGAGCTCGCCTCCGCGTTCACGCCCGGGCGATTTGCCGGTGCTCGCCTGGGAGCATGATCATGCTGGTGATGATCAACGGTGAGCGCCGCGAACTGCCGTTCGAGGCCACGGTCGAGACCGTGGTGGAGTCGCTGTCGAACGCGCCGGGTGGCCGTGGGGTCGCCGTGGCGGTCGGCGGTGAGGTGGTGCCGCGGGCGGCTTGGGCCGGCACGAAACTGACCGAGGGAGCTCGCGTGGAGGTCGTCGCGGCGGTGCAAGGAGGGTAGGAGGAGATCATGAAACCGTTGGAAATCGCCGGCCGCAAGCTTCGCTCGCGCCTGATCCTCGGGACGGGCGGCTTCGACAACCACGAGATCCTGTCCGATGCGCTGGCCGCCTCCGGAGCCGAGCTCTGCACGGTCGCGCTGCGACGGCTCGACCCAGCGGCCCGTGGCTCGATCCTCGAGGTGCTCACGGAGGCGGGCGTCGAGGTGCTGCCCAACACCGCCGGCTGCTTCACCGCCCGAGACGCGATCATCACCGCGCAGCTCGCGCGCGAGGCGTTCGAGACCGACTGGATCAAGCTCGAAGTGATCGGCGATGACCGGACGCTGCTGCCCGACGCCGTCGAGTTGGTCGCGGCGGCGGAAGCGCTGATCGACGACGGCTTCGTGGTGCTGCCGTACACCACCGATGACCCGGTGCTGGCGCGCCGCCTCCAGGACGTAGGCTGTGCAGCGGTGATGCCACTCGGCTCGCCGATCGGCAGCGGCATGGGGATCTGCAATCCGTACAACATCTCGATCATCGTCGAGCGCGCCGAGGTCCCGGTTGTGCTGGACGCGGGCGTGGGCACCGCTTCCGACGCGGCCCTGGCGCTCGAGCTCGGCTGCGACGCGGTGCTGTGCGCGAGCGCGATCTCCCGCGCGCATGATCCCGTGGCGATGGCGCGCGCGGTCCGCCTGGGAGTCGAGTCGGGGCTCCTCGCTCGCGCGGCCGGCCGCATCCCCCGCCGCCGCTACGCGCAGGCCTCGACGCCGGAGCAAGGCGTGCCCGTGTTCGACGTGACCCACGCCTCGGAGTGACGTACGACGAGCTGATCGACGGCTGGGAGGCCGCCTGGTCGGGTCGCGATGAGGACGCATTCGAGGCGGTCTGCGCCTCGCGGATCCACTACGAGGACCCGTTGACGCCCGATCCGCTCGAGGGGCTCGACGAGCTCGGCCGCCACGCCGGCCGGTTGTGGGCCGCATTTCCCGACGCCCGCCTCGAGCGAACGGGCGAACGGGTGGGAGGCGGGCGCTTCCTCGCCGCCCCTTCGAAGCTGCTTGCCACCCACCGGGCCCCGCTCGAGGGCCTGCCCGCGACGAACCGCTTCGTCGTCGTGCACTGCGTCTTCTACTGCGAGCTCCAGCACGAGCGGCTGCTGAGGGTCAGGGCATTCTTCGACCTCTACGACGCCGCGGTGCAGCTGGGGGTGCTGCCGGGCCGCGGAACGCTCGGAGAGAAGGCGCTGTTGATGCTGAGGGGCTTCGGGCTGAGGGCGGGACGAACCTAGGCGGCCGTTGGCTTCACCGGATGAGCGTGGTAGATATGGGCCCACATAGGCACCTTATATCCCACGCTCACGGCCGTCGCACCTCGACCGCCACGGGTAGGTGATCTGAGAGGTGGCCGCAGGCGAGCGTCTGCGCCTCGCCGACGGCCTGTAGCCCGGCCACGAACACGTGGTCGACGTCGTGGCCGCCGGCATATGCAAATCCGGGTAGCTCGAGCGAGCGCACGTTGAAGTCGCCGCCGAGGACCGCCGGCGCGCCAGCCGCCCAGCGACGGATCACCAGTGCCGCGAGCCGCGCCTCGACCAGCGCCGAGCGGGAGTCGTGAACGGTCGCGTGGATGTTGCCGATCCAGGTTCCGTCGCCGAGCGCGACCGCGTGGAGGTAGCGGCGCTCGGGGATCAGCGTCAATCGGAGCGCCCGGTGTTCACCGGCACCGAGATCCCGGATCAGGATCGCGTTGCTGCCGCCGCCGTTTGACTTGATCACATCGGGCCAGCGCTGGGCGATCATCCGGCGCACGGGCAGCAGCGAGTTCCGCGAGGTCAGCACCAGCCGCGAGCTCGCCGACAGTCGCGCCTCCAGCGGCTGCGGCCACCACGGCGGGACCTCCTGCAGCAACGCCACATCCCACTGCCAGCCGGCGAGGGCGCTCGCGAACTCCTCGAACAGGTCTCGGCCGGCGTCGGGAACCGCGCGCCCGTGCTTGAGATTCCAGCTGAGGATCCGCAAGGTCAGCGAACCGTACACTGCTCGCCTTGCCTCACGACTTTCTCACCGGCTCGGAGCTGACATCCGAGGAGCTGGCGCGGGTGATTGAACGCGCGCGCGAGCTGAAGGACGACCCGCTCAGCTCGGATGCGCTTCGCAAGCGGGCCGTCGCGCTGATCTTCCAGAGGCCGTCGACGCGGACCCGGGTGTCCTTCGAGGCAGGGGTCAGCGAGCTCGGCGGGCACCCGATGGTGCTGCGGACAGAGGATCTGCAGCTGACGCGCGGAGAATCCGTGCGCGACACCGCGTATGTGCTCTCACGCCAGGTCGCGGCGATCGGGATCCGCACCGGCCCGGACGAGCTCGTGCGGGAGCTCGCCGCGTACGCGAGCGTTCCCGTGATCAACATGCTCACCGCCGGCCACCACCCGTGTCAGGCGCTTGCGGACCTGCAGACCCTGGCCGAGGTGTTCGGCGCGCTCGACGGTCTCGAGCTGGCGTATGTCGGGGATGGCAACAACGTCGCGCGCTCGCTGGCGATCCTCGGGGCTCTGGCCGGCGTGCGGGTGCGGATCGCCTCGCCCCCGCAGTTCGCACTCGCGGACCCTCCGCCGGGGGCATTGATGACCGATGATCCGAGGGAGGCGGTGCAAGGCGCGGACGCCGTCTACACCGACGTCTGGGTCAGCATGAACGACGATCCCGACTCGGCGCGCGAGCGCCGCCGGCTGCTTGCGCCTTACCGGCTCGACGAGCAGCTGCTGGACCGCGCCGCTGCCCACGCGATCGCGCTGCACTGCCTGCCGGCGCATCCCGGGGAGGAGATCAGCGAGGCGGTGCTGTACGGCGAGCGCCAGCGGATCTGGGACCAGGCGGAGAACCGCCGGCATGCCCAGAAGGCGCTGCTCGAGCACCTGGTCACGACGCCAGCCCGAGGTCCGACAGGAGCACCGTGAAGTCGAGCTGTGCTCCGGTCAGCTCGCCGAGCAGCTCCTGGGGCGTGAGGCGCTGACCTTTCCGCCACAGCTCTCGCAGCACCGTACCGGCCTCGCGACACTCGAACCAGGCCGGCCCGAAGCGCTGCTCGAGATGAGCCCGCAGGTGTGTCTCGAGCGCCCAGGCACGCAGGTAGCAGGAGCAGTAGAAGCCAGGATCGACGTCCGCCAGGAACGTCTCGCGCGGCCACGGGATCGCGAGCGCGTCCGATAGTAGGGCGGCGTAGCGCTCTGCCAGCGCCGCGTAGCCCGAGTCTCCACCGCCGTGGAGCTCCAGCTCGTAGGCGAGCTTCCCCGCATAGCGGCGCAGATACACGAGCCGCACTGCGCGCGCATGAGCCGCGAGCTGCTCCCCATCGCCACACCGCAGTCGCCGCGAGAGCCACTCGGGCTGCTCGATTAGATGCTGCAGCAGAAACGCGAACGACTCCGTGATCGCATTGTCGCCCAGGCAGCGGAACTCGAACGGAAGCCGCTGATCGACGTTCGCGTAGTGCTCGGTGTGCCCGCCCTCGTGGAACAGGGCCGCAAAATCGTCGCGCCCGCCGACCGGAGAGATCACCAGGTAGACCTCGCTGGGCACCCGCACCGGCGCGCAGAACGCACGTGGAGATTTGTTCGGGCGCGACTCCACGTCGAGGATCACCTGCGGTTGCTGATCGAGGTCGAATCCCAGACCGGCGACGGTCTCGAAGAAGCTGGAGAGCAGCTGCTCCGCCGGGAACCGCGCGTCCTCGTCGGCTGCCCTGAAGAAGCGGGGCAGATCGGAGCGCCTGAGGTCATCGAGCCCGATCTCGAGCGTCCGCCGCAGCTCGGGCGCCAGCACCTCCGGGAAGAGTGCGTCGGTCGCCTTGCTGAAAGCGCTGGTCTGGCGCTGAAGGCCGTGCAGGTCGAGCTGCTTGCATTCGCCGCAGAGAGCTAGGTAGCTGTCGTAGCCGAGCTCTCTCGCGACGGCGTGCTGGCCTTCCAGCAACTCCCTGTAGAGGGGATTCAGGGTCTCGTCGGTCAGCTCCAGGCGCTCCTGCTCGATCGCCGCTCGCCGCTCGGCGCTCGGCTCGTTCGCCTGCACCACCGCCGACTCACGAAACCCGATCCGATCGCCGTCGAGCGACAGCTCGAGACCGGCTTCGCGCCGTGCCAGCTCGCTCTCGACGGTCTTCGTCGCCTGCCCGATCAACCCCTCGATCGCGAAGTCGCTCAGCATCACCAGCCGCCTGTGCTCCTCCCCGCCGGGGGTCGCGCCAGCCACGAGCCGCCGCAGTTCATCGACCGCGCCGCGCGTGAACAGGCGCTCGTGGCGCTCGTAGATCGGTTCGATCTCGTAGTCGCTCTTCAGACCCGCGTAGTGACGGTAGTACTCGGCCGTGAGCTCGCGGAGAAAGGTCTCAGCCGAGCATCGGTAAGCCCGCAGATCCATCCGCTGCCATCCTAGACGGATGGACACCACCGCCAGGCGACCCACCCGCGGCGAGGAGCTGGAGCTGACGATCGATTCGCTCGCGTTCGGCGGCGCGGGGGTCGCACGCCTCAACGGGTATGTGGTGTTCGTCAGCGGCGCTGTGCCCGGCGACCGCGTCAGGGCGGTCGTGGGCAAGCGCAAGCGAGCCTATGCGCAGGCGCGCGCGGTCGAGATCCTGCAGCCGGGCCCGGAGCGGATTGAGCCCGTCGCGGCGCATCCGGGAGCGCCCTGGCAGGTCCTTCCATACGAGCGTCAGCTCCAGATCAAGCACGAGCAGGTGGATGACGCGCTGCGGCGGATCGGGCAGCTTCAGGGCTATGCGCTCGAGCCGAGCATCCCCGCGGTGGCGCAATGGCGATATCGCAACAAACTCGAGTACTCGTTCGGGACGGACCCGGCCGGGCGGCTCGTGTGCGGGTTTCATGCCCCTGGAACCTGGGAGGAGATCGTCGATCTCAGCGATTGCCTGCTGGCCTCCGAGCGCGGCAACGCCGCGCGGGAGCGAGTCGTGGGCTGGTGCCGCGAGCAGGCGCTGAGCGCGTATGACCGACGCAGCCGCGAGGGCACGTTGCGCAATCTCGTCGTTCGCGAGGGGCGCCGCACCGGGCAGCTCCAGGTCCGATTGGTGACCGCCGGGGGCGAGCTCGATCGGCAGTCGCTGATCGGCGCCGCCGGGGACCTGGACGGGCTCCTGTGGACGCGCACCGACGCTCTTGGCGAGACCAGCCAGGGTGGCGAGACCGAGCTCCTGTCGGGCTCTGAGCGCTTCGAGGAGGAGCTCGGTGGATTGCAGCTGCGGGTCTCCTCGCAGGCGTTCTTTCAGACCAACACCGAGATGGCGGAGCGGCTCTACGGCCTCGCGCTCGAGTACGGCGAGCCGAGCGGCATGGAGCGGGTCTATGACCTCTTCTGCGGAATCGGCACGATCGGGCTGCTGTTCGCTCCCAGGGTCGCTGAGGTTTGGGGACTGGAGCTCGTTGAGGAGGCGATCGCCGACGCGATCGCGAACGCGAGACGCAACGAGATCGAGAACGCGCACTTCTTCGCCGGAGACGTCCGGCTGACCCTGCGCGAGTTGGCCGAGCGGGCCGGGCGACCCGATCTGCTGGTCGTCGACCCGCCGCGCGCCGGGCTCTCGCAAAAGGTCGTCAGGAGGATCATCGAGCTCGCTCCGAAGCGGATCGTCTACGTATCGTGCAATCCCACCACGCTCGCCCCGAACGCCGCCCAGCTTGTCCAGGCCGGCTATCAGCTGGTTCGCGTCCGTCCCGTCGACATGTTCCCCCAGACCCCGCATATCGAGTGCATCGCGCAACTCGTGCGGGGGTAGGGTTGACCGGTCGATGCTCGCGGTCACGATCCGAGATGAGCAGCTGACGGTGCAGCAGCATCCCGATCCCGTACCCGGGCACGGCGACGTGCTGGTCAAGGTTTGGGCCGCTGGGATCAACGGCGCCGACATGCACCAGCGCCGGGGCCTCTATCCCGCCCCTCCCGGGTCGCCGCAGGACATTCCCGGGCTGGAGCTGGCCGGGGAGGTCGCGGCTTGCGGACCGGACACGGTGCGCTTCAGCGAAGGCGACCGCGTGATGGGAATCGTCGGGGGCGGCGGCCAGGCCGAGCTGGCGGTCGTCAGCGAGCGAATCCTGATGCCGGTGCCCGAGGAGCTCGATCTCGTACGCGCCGGCGGCACGCCCGAGGTGTTCACCACCGCCCACGATGCGCTGTTCACCCAGGCCGGGTTGAAGCTCGGCGAGCGGCTCCTCGTTCACGGCGCCGCCGGCGGCGTCGGCACCGCCGCGGTGCAGCTCGGGTCCGCGGCCGGCGCCCACGTGACCGCGACCGTGCGCAACCCAGAGCACCGCGCGGGGGTGGCGGGACTGGGCGCGAGCGATGTGATCGAGCCCGAGGGGTTCGCCGACTACGGCCCGTTCGACGTGATCCTCGAGCTCGTGGGCGCCCCGAACCTGGCTGAGAACCTGAAGGCGCTCGCCACGAACGGCCGCATCTCGGTAATCGGCACCGGGGCCGGGGCAAAGGCGGAGCTCAACCTCGGGTCGCTGATGATGAAGCGCGGCCGGATCTTCGGCTCGACGCTGCGCGCGCGCCCGCTGGAGGAGAAAGCGATGACCGCGCGGGCGCTCGAGCGCTCAGTGCTGCCGCTGTTTGCGAACGGCGAGCTTCAGATCCCCGTCGCCGCTACGTATCCGTTGGCGGAGGCAGAGGCGGCCTACGATCGGTTCGCGGCCGGAGGCAAGCTGGGCAAGATCGTGCTGACGATGTGAGCGGCTGCGCTACTGCTGTTCGCTGAGCTCGTCGGCAGATAGCCCCGGCTCATCCTCGGCGGCGTGGATCGAGCACAGCGCGGGCCCGCCCGACTCCATCGCCGCCTGAAGCTCAGCGGGCGTCAGCTTCGCGCCGCACTCCTCGCAGCGGTCGCCAATCCGATCCAGCGTCCCTTCTTCGAGGTCCATGCGGCGAGTCTAGTGGACGACGATTCGCTAGTACGGAGGCAGATCGGCCCACCACTGCCCCAACACCCGGAAGGCCCTCCAGAACGCCCGCTTGGCGGCCTCTTCGTCGAGCGAGTCGTCAATGTTGGGGACGTACAGCGCCTCGATCGTCGGCGTGAATGCCTGAATCTCCCCCGGCAGCGCCTCGAGCTCGCGGCGCAGCGGTAGATCGAGCTCGTTGACCGCCGCGATCGCCTCCGCGCCCATCACGACGACGATCTTGGGCTGGACGATCATGAGCTCCTCGGCCATCCGCGCGAGGCATGCGGGATCGGCTAGCTCTGGATCGGGCACCGGACACTTGGCGCACAGCGTCCCGTACACCGCCAGGGGATCGATCGACAACCGGCGCAGCGACTTCATCAACGCGTTCCCGGATCGCCCGTAGAACGCGACCCCCTCCTCGACCTCGGAGGGCCGGGCGGAGTGCTTGATCAGGAAGATGTCAGCCTGGGGATGACCCGAGCCGAGCACCGGCATCAGCTGCCCGCGGGGGCAGTGGGGGCAGGCCTGCAGCTCGCGCGCGAAGCCGTTCAGCTCGCGGATCGCGCGCTCGAGGTACTTCTCGCGGATCTCGTCGTCGGTGGCTGGCATCCCCCTCCGATTGGACGGCAGGCGAGCTTGTCCTTGCGAGTGCATCAGGACTTGCGCGAGACCTTGCCGGTGACTCTGCGCACCCGACGATCCCTGGAGGCACGCCGGGCGGACTCCGGCAGCGCCTTGGTTTGCAGGAACTTGAGCGCCTGCACGTAGAGCAGGCTGGCGGGATTGCGGACGATGTCGGCGTCGCGGAGCGACTCCAGGAACTCCTCGGGCCCGTCGAACGCCCGCATCCGGATGCGGACCGAGCCGAGCCCTTGCGGGACATGGGCGTCGGAGCCGGCCCCGGCCGGGATCCGGTACTTGGCGGCGAACCGCAGCGCCTCGTCGTTGAACTCGCTGATCGCCACGCGCGGGTTGAAGATCTCGATCGCGTCGACATCGTCGAGGACGTCCAGCAAGTGCTCGTAGTCGGGCACGGAGTGCAGGCGGTCGAAGGGGTGGGGGACATAAACCAGCCCTCCCTGGCGCTTGATCTCGGCGATCGTCTCCTGCAGCGTCATCCCCCTGGGAATCTTCTCTTGCAGGAACAATCCGATCACTTCGCCCTGGTTCGCGGTCTTCACCTCCTCGCCGACGATCACCTTCAGTCCGTTGGTCTTTCCCTGAGCTTCGAGCGCGCCGGAAATCTCGTTGTGGTCGGTGACCGCGATCGCGCCGAGGCCGCGGGTTCGCGCCTCCGCGAGCAGCACCTCGACGGGTGTGGCGCAATCGTAGGAGTGGTCGGTGTGCATGTGCAGATCGACGTCGATCAAGGGCCGCGCGCGCAGCCGCGCCTGGATCTGCGGCTCGGCGCGAGAACGGTGCCTGCGGGAGGCCAGGCCCTCGTAGATCTGCTCGAGCTCGTCCGCGACCCGCGACCACGTCAAAGACGCGCGCAGGGGCTCGGTGCGCCGGCGCAGCTGCTCTCGCCGCTCCCGCACGGCGATCAGGCTGGACAGCTGCGCGGCCAGCGTCAGCGCGTCGCCGGGCTCGAATGCGAGCCCGTATTCGCCGTCAGCGAGCACTTCGTCATAAGCCGGCAGGCGCGAGGCGACCGGGATCGCCCCGGCGGCCACGGCCCGCAGCAGGATCCCCGGCATCACGCGGACGCCCTCGGAGGCGAGTACCACCAGGTCCGCGGCGGCAAGGGCCTCGGCTTCGGTGGTTTGCTCGCCGTCGAGGAAGCTGAGCCGTGCACGGATCTCGCGGCCCAGTGCCGCCGGCGGCGTCAACGGGCGGCGCGAGAACACGGTCGCGTGCCACTCCAGCTCCCGCGGAAGCGCTCGCAGCGCGCGCAGGAACGTCCGGAGCGCCGCACGCTCCTCCTCGGCGATCAACAGCAGCTCGGTCCCAGCGCCCTCGCGCGCGGCGCGCTGGACATTCGTCGCCGGCCTGATCACCGCGTAGTCGGCTGGAAAGAAACGCTGCATCAACTCCCGCGTGGCCCGATAGCTGGCGATTCGGACATCCAGCCTGCCGAACAGCAACCGCGACAGCGGTCGGGTCAGCTGGGTGGAGAGAATCCGCTCGGTGGGCATGTGGAAGCTGCCGACGTTCAGCGCTCGTGAGTGGCGCAGGGCCACGCTCGAAGCGCTTGGCGCGAACGGCTCGTGCACGTGCACGATGTCGAGCGTCAATGCGCTCAGGGCCTCCTCGATCGTCCGCGCGACATCGACTGGAAGCGATGCGGCGCGCCGTCGGGTGGGCGAGAACGGCAGCACTTCGCCGACCCCCAGCACGATCGGGGCTCGGTCGATCCGCTCGAGCAGTCCGTCGCCCTCGTTGCGAATCGCCCGCCTGCCGTCGCGCACCAGGCCGGCCGACTGCGATGGCGCAATGATCAGAACGCGATGGCCACGCCGCGCCAGCTCGTCGGAGACGCCCGCCACGTAGTCGTTGACGTCATTCTCGACCTCCCACGCGAACGGCGTGACCTGAGCGATCGCGAGCGGGCCGGGCACGGGCCCCAATATAGGGCTACTTCTTCGCCGCGGGTCGCTTCTTCGCCGCAGCGCCGAGCGGCTTGCGGGCGTACTGAGAGATGAACTGCTCGGTCAGCTCGCGAGCCTCGTCGTCCGGCCGCTGGTGCATCGGCGACTTCATCAGGTAGGAGCTCGGCCCGTCGAGCTGGCCTGAGAGGCCGTTGTTGAGCGCCAGCTTGCAGCAGCGAACGGCGTCGATCACGATCCCGGCGGAGTTCGGCGAGTCCCATACCTCGAGCTTCAGCTCGGCGCTCAACGGGACGTCGCCGAACGCCTGACCCTCGAGCCTGATGTGGGCCCATTTGCGGTCAGTTAGCCATGGCACGTAGTCGGATGGGCCGACATGAACGTCGTCGGCCGGCAGCTCGTGGCCGATGATCGAGGTCACCGCGTTGGTCTTGGAGATCTTCTTGGACTCCAGCCGCTCGCGCTCGAGCATGTTGTAGAAGTCCATGTTCCCGCCCACATTCAGCTGCGAGGTGCGCAGCAGCTTCACGCCGCGGTCGTGGAACAGGCGCGCCAGCGCACGGTGGACGATCGTCGCGCCGACCTGAGACTTGATGTCGTCGCCGACGATCGGCAGGCCTGCCTTGGTGAAGCGCTTGTTCCAGTAGTTCTCGCGAGCGATGAACACCGGGATGCAGTTGACGAACGCGCAGCCCGCCTCGAGCACCTGCTCGACATACCATTTCGTCGCCTGCTCGGAGCCGACGGGGAGGTAGGAGACGACCACGTCGGTGTGAGTGTCCTTGAGGATCTCGACGATCTCAGAGGTCGGCCCGGGCGCCTTGGTGATCTTCTGCGAGAGGTACTTACCGAGTCCGTCGTGGGTCATGCCGCGATCGACGGGGACGCCCAGCTTCGGCACTTCAACGTCGAACCGCAGAGTGTTGTTCTGGCCCGCGAAGATCGCCTCCGACAAATCCTTTCCCACCTTGTCGGCGTCGATGTCGAACGCCGCGCTGAACTCGACGTCGCGTACGTGGTAGCCGCCGAGATCGACGTGCATCAGCCCAGGCACGGATTCGCGTGGGTTTGCCTCGCGGTAGTAGTGGACTCCCTGCACAAACGAGCTCGCGCAGTTGCCGACGCCGATGATCGCGACGCGCACCTTGTCGCCTTGGTAGCGACCGGCGCCGTTTGCCGAACCGTTGCTGGTACTCACGATGAAGGTCCTTGCTCGAAGAGGGGCCGCGCGCTCCGCTCGGCGGCGCAAGCCAAACGCCCTAGATATCCCGGCGCGGACGGTTTGTTACACCCGCGCGGTGCCGTTCAGCTGCCCACGAACGTAGACGATTCGCTGAATCGTGGTCACCACGCTGAGTGCGGCGAGTACGTATACCGCCGGAGCGAGCAGCTCGAAGTTCCCAAGCGACGCGCCCTTCGCGAACACCAGCCCCGCCGACAGGATCACCACCCTGACCGGCCGCGTGGCGAGTCCGACCTTGCAAGCCACGCCCAGCGCCTCGGCGCGAGCGCGGGTGTAGGAGACCATCAACGAGAACAGCACCGCGGCCACCGTCGCCGCCGCCGCCACCTGGTTGTGGCGCGCGGCGAAGTAGGCGCCTACCGCGATCAGGACGATCCCCTCCTCGAGCCGATCGAGGGTCGAATCGAGGAACGCCCCGAAGGGGGTGCCTTTGCCCGACATACGCGAGTAGCGCCCATCGAGCGTGTCCATCACGGATCCGACGATGAATGCGATTCCCGCGAGAAAGAACATGCGATCGACGATCAGCACGGCGGCGGTCAGGTTCAGCGCGAATCCGGTAAGCGAGATCGCGTTGGGGGTAAGCCGGGACTCGATCAGCCGCTCGCGCATCAACTCCTGCGTGGTGGGTCCCTCTCGGCGCGGTCGCGAACGGCGCGGCCCCTCGGACGGCGGCACACGCCTGGGCTTGGTCTGTTCAGCCATCGCTACGCGGGCGCGTGGCCGAACGTCCACGCGTCAGGACGGGCGCGGGCTAACAGGCGCTGCGCGAGCAGCGCCGAGACACCGGCCGTCAGCGCGCCCAGGAACACGTCGGTGAAGTAGTGGTTGGCGGTGGCGACGACGACAAACGTGACGAATAGGGGGTACAGGGCCCAGGCCACCTTCGCGATCCGGAACGACACCAGCCTGACCATCGACCAGCTGACCATCACCGCGAAGCAGACGTGCATCGAGGGAACCGCTGCGTAGATGTTCAGGAACGCTTTCGCCGGCCCGTTGTCCACGTGCGGGACGCCCAGGAACTGCGAGATCGAATCGGTGAAGCCCCACTCGGGCAGCAGCCGTGGCGGAGCGGTCGGATACAGCGCGTAACCGACGAGCGCGACCGCCATCGCGATCATGAACATGTTGCGCACGAAGTAGAACGAGTCGTTGCGCCGGATGTAGATGAAGGCCAGCACCGCCAAGGTGACGATGAAGTGGCCGTTCAGGTAGGTCCAGTCGGCCGCGTCCATCAGCCAGTGCTTGTTCAGCGCCCATGCCTGAATGCTCGGCTCGATGAAGATGTGAAGCGTGCGCTCGAGATCGATGATTTTCATCGCATCGCCGAACGGCTTGTACGGACTGCCGCCGTCGACCAGCCCGCGCACGAGGTCATACAGCAGAAACGCGCCCACGAACAGCAAGATCTGCCTCAGTAGATCAGTCCAGCCGCGCGGCAGCATTCGCGCTTCGATGAATCTGAGCCGCTGGCGCATAGAACCCATCCATCCTACCGATGCGGGTCGACGGGCTCGCTCGGTGCTCTGAGCTAGGTGCAGCGTGCAGAGCGCGCCCCGATGCGGTCAAACGAGAACCGCATCACCAGGCGCATCGGCCCGGGCCTGCGGATCTCCAAGGCGGTGAAGCCCCCGTCCGGGGCGACGCATCCAGAGCCTTGCGAGAGCGCCCAGTACGGGCTGAAGCGGACGTGGATGAGAGCGCTTCCCGGTCGCGTCGCCTGCAGCGTCAACGAGTCGGTTCCCAGCGTTCGCAGCGTCGCTGCGCCCTGCACGATCGGAGTGGCGTTCATGACCTGGTAGACGCGCCAGTGGCTGGTGCGCAGCTCGAGGCGGAGATAGGGGAGACCGTGATCGATCAGCACCATCTCGCGCCTGGCCGAGTAGTCGAGCGGAGCGTCCGCCGCGGCGACGAACCGGACCGCGTTCTCGTCGAGCCACCCGCGGTAGCTAGCGGCGGTGAGCCGGCCGTCGTAGAACAGCGCGTTGTCCTCGAGGTCCAGCTGGCGCTCCCAGCCTCGCGCGAGCGGATAGCGGCGGGCGACCACGTAGGCCTCCCAGTGAAACCGGGTGAACGGTATCTCGATCCGGAACGGAGGCCCTGACTGCCGCTCGAGGAAACCGAGCAGCGGCGCGTAGTAGCCCGACGCTGCGGAAGGGTCACCGAGCGCGGTCGAGAGGTCTCGGGCCGGATCGTGCCATTCGATGTAGAGCAGCGGGACCGCGAGCACCGCGAGCAGCACGATCCTGCGCGGCCACCACAGGAGCGCCGCGATCGGGGCGGCTATGAACGCGCCGAAGCGAGCATCGTTGCTGCCGACCGGCGTCGCGAACACGAACGCGGCGATCGTCCCGAGCGCATACAGCAGCGCACAGGCCCGGAGCTTCAAGGCGCCGCGAGGCAGCACGACCAGCGCAACGAGCGCGAGCACCAGGATCGGCAACATCGTCGCGGCCGCGAACGGCTCACGCCCGCCCTCGGGAAATGTGATCGCCAGCACGGCGATAGGCCCCAGTGCCGCCAGCGCCACCGCCAAACCCGGCGATGCGGACGCGAGCCGGCGGTCGTCGGCATACGCGCCGAGCGCATAAGACGAGGCGACGAGCCCCAGGAACAAAGCCGCAACCGGGCTCGAGAGAGCCGTGAGCAAACCGAGTCCGCAGGCGATCCAGGTGCGCCGGCAGTCGAGCGCCAGCGCCGCACCAACGGCCGGGAGCGCGCCGAACGCGAATGCCAGCCGGCCGGTGTATAGGTCCACTGCCGTTGCCGCGCCGAACAGGACCGCACCCAGCCACGCGTCAGAGCCGAAATGGCGGTATGCGAGCGGCTCGAATAAGGCTGCGGTGCCGACCGCCGCGAGCGCCGCCGCGAGCTGTGGCGTGAGCGCGGCCGAGACCGGCGGGAACAGCACGCTGTAGCCGAGGATGTGGTGGCCCGAGTACCACATGTTGTTCCACAGCGAGAAGCCCTGCATTCGAAACAGCTGAGCGCGGAACAGGTGAGCGGCGAGGTCGAGACTCGGCGGCGAGAGGATCAGGTACACCGCCGCCAGCAACGCGGCGACGATCGTCGGGGCGAGCCGGCGCGGGTCGATCCGAATGGTCCCAAGCGTCAGCCCGCACTCGCCGTCCACGGTCGCTGGAGGGCGGTCCTGGGTGATCATTTCGGGGCCTCTAGGAACTCGGTTACCCAATCGATCACGGCCGGCTCATCGAGCCATGGCCAATGGCCCGCCGAGATGGCTCGGCGTTGCTCCGCGCGGGGCAGGTGGGCAACGTAGGCGTCGGCGTAACCGGCTGCTAGCCACGGGTCATTTTCCCCCCAAAGCACCAGCGCCGGCGCCGTCAACGAGCCCAGCGAGCCGCCGGCCGCGGCGAGCCCGCGCTCGTCGAGCGAGCGGTGCATGCGCAGCGTGGCGCGCTGAGTGCCCTGATCGAACTGCTCCCACACCGCGGCAAGCGCAGCCTCCGACCAGGCAGCGGCCGTGACCGTTCCCTGCCGCAGGACCCGAGCCAGCACGGTTCTGGTGGTTGCACCCATCACCAGCTCGCCCAGCAGCGGACGCCGCAAAATCCGTGCCAGCCGGTACCACTCAAATCCATCGAGCAGCGGCAGGGCGTTGATCAGAACGAGCCGGGTCACCCGCTCGGGGTGGCGCTGCGCGAACGTCAGGCCACCGCCCGCTCCCCAATCATGGGCGACCAGCTTCACCGTCGCCACCCCCAGCTCGTCCAGCAGGCGCTCGAGGAAGTCGGCGTGGCCCTCGAACGTGTAATCGAGATGACCGCCCTTGCCAGTGCGGCCGAACCCGGGCAGATCAGGTGCGATCCCGCCGCTGCGCTCCAAGAACGGGAGCCACAGATCCGAGCTCGTCGGAACACCGTGGAGATACAGCGCCGGGACGTCGGCAAACGCCGCGCGACGATAGAAGACGGGCGTGTGATCGAGAGTGATCGTGTGCTCGTCGACGCCCACCCGCTGGCGAGGATAACGTCCTCGCCGATGTCTCCCTACAGATCAGCGAGCGTGCGCGGGATGGGCGGGCTTGCCTAAGAGCGCCAACCGCCAATGGAAGCGCCCTGCGCCCCGCCGGGTCCGAGCGATCCGCGATCGCCTACGGCTCATTTACGGGATCCCGATCGCCAAGCCCCATCGCCACCCGATCGCGGAGCTGGTGCTGACGGTCCTCTCGCAGTCGACCAACGATCGTAACCGCGACGTCGCCTACATCGCGCTGCGTGAGCAGTTTCCCGACTGGCAGGCAGTCCGCGACGCGCCCGTCGATGAGCTCGAAGAGGCAATTCGCCCGGGCGGTATCTCCAAGGTCAAGTCGGCCCGGATCAAGTCGATCCTGCGCGCGATCACCGACTCAGCCCCAGCAAACGAGTTATCGCTCGACTGGCTTGCGGAGCTGACCGTCCCCGAGGCCCAGCGCTATCTCATCTCGCTGCCCGGCGTGGGGCGCAAGACCGCGGCCTGCGTGCTGCTGTTCGCACTTGGGATGCGGGACGTCCCGGTCGACACCCACGTCTCGCGCGTCGGCACCCGCCTGGCCCTGCTGCGCCCCGGAGCTCCGTTCGTGGAGCTGCACGACACGATGCTCGCGATCACGCCGCCGGGCGAGGAGCTGGAGCTACATTTGAATCTGCTCCGCCACGGCCGCCGGACCTGCCACGCGCGGCGGCCGAACTGCGCCGGCTGTGGGCTTCAGCGGATGTGCCCTTCGGCCTTCAAGGTGGGGCGGTAGCGACAAGCCGTTTGAGGGCCGGCGCCAGCTGGGCGCAGGCTGACCCGCTGCCCGGGACGCTCGCGCTATCAGCGTTCCGGGCAGTGGATCAGATCTGCTACCATCACGCTTAGATTTTTGCGAACGTAGAGGAGCAGAACACAGATGGGAAAAACGATCGGAATTGACCTCGGCACGACCAACTCCTGCATGGCGGTGCTCGAGGGTGGCGAACCGACGGTGATCGAGAACGCCGAGGGCGGGCGTACCACCCCGTCAGTGGTCGCGTTCCCGCAGTCGGGTGAGCGGCTGGTAGGCACGGTCGCCAAGCGCCAGGCGGTAACCAATCCGCAGAACACCGTCTTCTCGATCAAGCGCTTCATGGGCCGCAAGGAGGCCGAGGTGCGTGAGGAGGAGGCAATCGTCCCTTACAAGGTCGTCTCCGGGCCGAACGGCGATGCACGCGTCGAGGCCGGCGGCAAGCAGTTCTCGCCGCCCGAGATCTCGGCGATGATCCTCGGCAAGCTGAAGACCGATGCTGAGGCGTATCTCGGCGAGACCGTCGACAGCGCGGTGATCACCGTTCCCGCGTACTTCAACGACGATCAGCGTCAGGCGACCAAGGACGCCGGCCGGATCGCCGGCCTCGACGTCAAGCGAATCATCAACGAGCCGACCGCCGCGTCGCTCGCCTACGGGCTCGACAAGGAGTCCGATCAGACGATCCTCGTGTTCGACCTCGGCGGTGGGACGTTCGACGTGTCGGTGCTGGAGATCGGCGACGGCGTGTTCGAAGTCAAGTCGACTGCGGGTGATAACCATCTCGGTGGCGACAACTTCGATAAGGCGATCGTCGATTGGCTGGTGGCCGAGTTCAGGAAGTCTCAGGGGATCGACCTGGCGGCCGACCCGATGGCTCTGCAGCGCCTCTACGAGGCCGCTGAGAAGGCCAAGATCGAGCTCTCGACCACCCAGGAGACGCAGATCAACCTGCCGTTCATCACCGCTGATGCCAGCGGCCCGAAGCATCTCGACATGCGCCTCACGCGGGCGAAGCTGAACGAGCTGACCTCCGATCTTCTCGATCGGACCGTGGCGCCCGTCCGCCAGGCTCTCGACGACGCCAAGGAGAAGGGCGTCGACAAGGTCGACCACGTCGTCCTCGTCGGCGGCATGACCCGCATGCCGGCGGTACAGGAGAAGGTCAAGGAGCTGACCGGCAAGGAGCCGCATCGAGGCGTCAACCCGGATGAGGTCGTGGCGGTCGGAGCCGCGATTCAGGCCGGCGTGCTGGCCGGCGACGTGAAGGACGTGCTGCTGCTCGACGTCACCCCGCTGACGCTCGGAATCGAGACCAAGGGCGGCGTGATGACCAAGCTGATCGAGCGCAACACCACGATCCCGACGCGTAAGTCGGAGATCTTCTCGACTGCCGAGGACAACCAGCCGAGCGTCGAGATCCACGTCCTCCAGGGAGAGCGTGAAATGGCGACCTACAACAAGTCGCTGGGCAAGTTCCAGCTGACCGGCATCCCGCCGGCGCCGCGTGGAATCCCGCAGATCGAGGTCGCGTTCGACATCGATGCCAACGGAATCCTGAATGTTTCCGCCAAGGACCTCGGGACCTCCAAGGAGCAGAAGATCGAGATCCGCTCCGGCTCGGGCTTGTCGGACGAGGAGATCAAGCGGATGGTCTCCGACGCTGAGGCGCACGCCGATGAGGACCGCCGCCTGCGCGAGCTCGCGGAGGCACGCAACAACGGCGAGAACGCGGCCTACCAGGCTGAGCGGCAGCTCAAGGACCTCGGTGACGCGGTTGACTCCTCCTCCAAGGAGGAGATCGAGGCCGCGATCAGGCAGGTCCGCGACGTCCTCACCTCCGACGATGCTGCTGAGATCAACGCCAAGACCGAGGCTCTGCAGGCCTCCTTCCACAAGGTCTCCGAGGCCATGTACCAGCGCGCCCAGGAGCAGGCGGGCGCGGGTGCTTCAGCCGACGGCGCCGGTGCCTCGACCAACGGCGCGGGCGGGGAGGAGGAGGATGTAGTGGACGCCGAGGTCGTGGATGAGGGCAAGTAATGGCCGGACCGAGGCATGACATCAAGTGGACGCCTTTCGGGACTCGCGACGACGCTCGCGACCCGGAGGGCGCTCCCTCGGCTTCACCTGCGGATAAGCCGCAGGCGCCCTCAGCTCCCGTCGCGGAGCCGGAGGCACCGACTGGTCCGGCCCCTGCCTCACCCGCGCAGGCGCCGACTGAACCCGGTGCTGGGTCACCCGCCGGGCCCGGTGTTGGGTCACCCGCCGGGGAGCCGGAGGCGCCGACCGGCCCTACCGATGGCTCACACGCCGCGGAGTCCGAGGACCACGAGGCGAAGCTCGAGCACGATCTCGAGGAGCTCACCGCGAAGGCGGAGAAGGCCGACGAGTATCTGGGCCTGGCCCAGCGAACCAAGGCCGATTTCGAGAACTATCGCAAGCGCGCCGCGCGCGAGGCGGCGACCGCGAAGGAGCGGGGGGTCGCCAAGCTGGCGCTCGAGCTGTTGCCGGCGGTCGACAACCTAGATCGTGCGCTTGCCGCCGCAGAGGCGGCCGGCAACGGCCAGGCCGGCGCTGAGGAAACGCTCGTTTCCGGGATCAAGCTCGTGCACGCCGACGTGATCGCGGCGCTGGCGCGCGTCGGCATCGAGCGCTATTCGCCCCAAGGGGAGCGGTTTGATCCCCAGCACCACGAGGCGGTTGCACAGCAACCGGTGCAAGGCGCGGAACCCGGGGTGATCGTAGAGGTCTACCAGCAGGGCTATCGCCTCGGTGACAGCGTGCTGCGGCCCGCTCGCGTTGCAGTGGCCGGCTGACTGGACGGGAAGCGATGCCTGACAGACCCGACTATTACAAGATCCTGGGGGTCGGAAAGAACGCCTCCGAGGAAGAGATCAAGAAGGCCTACCGAAAGCTTGCGCGGAAATATCATCCCGACCGCAATCACGGTGACAAGAGCGCCGAGGAGCGCTTCAAGGAGATCTCGCAAGCGCACGACGTCCTCTCCGATCCCGAGAAGCGCAAGGCGTACGACCGCGGGAGCGGCCCGTTCGGAAACTTTGCGGGCGGCTTTGACCCGAGCTCGTTCAGCGGCGGCTTTGGCGACATCCTCTCTAACTTGTTCGGCGGCGGAACTGCCGCAGGCGGGCAGGCGGGGAGTGTGCGCGGTGGCCGCAACGCGCAGCAGCGTGGTCGTGACCTGGAGACCGAGGTCTCGCTGACCTTCGACCAGGCGGTCAACGGAGCGCAGGTGCCACTTTCGGTACCGACCTCCCAGCCATGCCCGACGTGCAACGGGACGGGAGCCAAGCCCGGCACGGCGCCGAAGGTCTGCCCCGTCTGCGGCGGCCGTGGCGTGGAGGCCGAAAGCCAGGGCATCTTCTCGATCACGCAGCCTTGCTCGAACTGTCACGGCACCGGCACGGTGATCGATGACCCCTGTCCGACCTGTGCCGGCAGCGGCGCCCAGCGGACCGTCCGCAGGCTCCGAGTCAACATTCCGGCCGGGGTCCGCGAAGGAAGCCGGATCCGGCTCGCCGGCAAGGGTGAGCCGGGACCGCGAGGGGCGCCGGCGGGAGATCTGTACGTGATCACTCGCGTCGCTGATTCGCCGCTGTTCAAGCGCTCGGGGGACAATCTCGAGGTGGAAGTCCCATTGACGATTCCGGAAGCCGTCCGCGGCGCGGTCGTGGAAGTCCCGACTTTGAACGGAACCAAGCGGCTGCGAGTCCCGCGGGGAACCAAGCACGGGACCGTCCAGCGGCTCCGCGGCGAGGGCCCGCCCCACCTCGGTGGCAAGGGACGCGGAGACATTCGCTACCGGTTCGTGATCGACGTGCCGGCGTCGCTCTCGCCCGAGCAATCCGAGGCGATCGACAAGCTCTCCGAGGTGATGAACGGAGATCCCCGAGCGAACTTGTTCGCGCAGGCGGGAGGTGAGCGCTGATGGCGGCCAAGCCCGAGCGCGCCAAGCCCACCTCGATGCGCACGACCACAACCCGCGTCTCCGTGTCCTCCAAGCGCGGGGTATTCATGATTTCGGTCGCCGCCGAGCTGGCCGACATGCACCCGCAAACGCTGCGCATGTATGAGGCCCGCGGGTTGATCGAGCCCAAACGCTCGCCGAAGGGAACCCGGCTGTACTCGCACGACGACGTCGAGCGGCTGCGCCGGATCCAGGAGATGACGGCCGAGCTGGGCATGAACCTGGCCGGCGTGGAGCGGGTGTTCGAGCTCGAACAGCAGCTCGAGTTGATGGGACGCAAGGTCGCCGCGCTCGAGCGGCGCGCGGCCGAGCTGAAAGCAGAGGTCGAGCGGCTCGAGACCTTGCGGCGAGAGCTCCGCGCCGAGGTGGTTCTGTACGAGGGCGGCGGCGAGCTCGTCCGCAGTGCGGATCTCGAGCGGTCAAGATTCCGGTTCCAAGGGCGTAACCCCTGCTAACGGCAAAAATTCGCCGCTCGGAAGCGTTGACGCGGAGTTGCCGTTGTTTACGCAATGACAAAACACCACGTCCGCGGGCAGGGGCTGTGAGCGCGGACGAAACACCACTGTCGCCCGACCGCGAGGCGAGATACTCGCGAGCAGGAATTCTCACCCGGGTTGCCGCCGGTCTCGGCGCCGTTTCCGTCGGCGGCGCGGCCGCGGCGGGCCTGGCCACGGCGATTGGCGCACAGTCCGGCTCATCGCAGGACCAGGCGGTACTCGAGTTGGCGCTGACGGTGGAAGCGCTGCAAGCGGCGTTCTATTCGCAGGCGTTGCGGGCGGGCAAGCTCAGCGGCGAACCGAAGGAGTTCGCACAGACGGTCGGCGGCGAGGAGCAGGCACATCTCAGTTACCTCGCAAAGCTGCTCGGCTCCGGCCCGAAGCCGCAGCAATACATTTTCGGCGACGCGGTCAGCGACCAGTCGAAGTTCATTGCCACCGCGGTAAAGCTGGAGGACACCGGCTTGGCCGCCTACAACGGCCAGGCGGCCAATCTCAGCCCGGAGAAACTGGCGGACATCGGCCGTGTGATCTCGGTCGAGGCGCGCCATGCCGCCTGGGCACGAGCGCTGGCGGGGCAGCAACCCGCTCCCGCCGCAATCGATACGCCAATCACCGCTGCGCAGGCACAGGCAGCACTGAAGCCCTACATCGCATAAACCATGAGCACTTCTGAGGACGTCACTTTCAGGCTGGCCGATTTCGACGCCGACGGCGCTGTCGGCGACGCGCTCGCGCGACTGCCGGCCCGGGCTCAGTTCCCCGCCGGCTCAGGCGCCGGCGATGCGTCCGGCGGACGGCCCACGCGGGCTCAGTTCCTAGCCGGCTCCGGCGCGCTCGCGGGTGCGGCGGTGGTGGGGGCGGTCGCTCTCCGTCCCGCCGCTGCGGTCGGGCAAGGCTCCTCCGGCGACGTCGCGATCCTGAACTTCGCGCTGACCTTGGAATACCTGCAAGCTGCCTTCTATACCGAGGCTGAGCAGATGGGGAAGCTGCAGGGATCACTGGCGGAGCAGGCGCGCGTGGTCGGGGCACACGAGCGCGCGCACGTGGCGGGCTTTCGCTCGGTCCTGGGGTCGGCGGCGGTCAAGGAGCCGAACTTCAATTTTCACGGCGTGACCGAGCAGCCGGCCGCTTTCCGGGCGACGGCGGTCGCATTCGAAGATCTAGCGGTCGGGGCCTACAAGGAGCAGCTGCCGAAGATCCAGTCCCGGCAGTATCTCGCGGCGGCGGTCGGAATCCACTCGGTCGAAGCCCGTCACGCCGCGTGGATCAGAAGGCTGGCTGACGTGGTTCCCGCCGCGAACGCGTTCGACGAGCCGCTTCCCGACCCGAAAACGGTCGAGCTCGTCAACTCGACCCATTTTGTGACGCTGCAGAGCACGAAGACCAGCGCCGAGAGCAAACCGGGCTTCACCGGTTAGGCGATGCCTGCAATCCGGCGGGTGATCTCGCGGCCGGGCGCACCGCTGACGGTCGCTGTGGTCGTGATCTCGCTGGCCGTCGGGTTGGCGGTGGCGCCGGCCCTGAAGTCCTCGCCCAGCTCCGCAAAGGGCGCGCAAAGCCGGTGGTTGCCCTCGCCGCCTGCAAGCTTCGCGATCCCGAAGCCCGCCTCGCTGCCGGACCGTCGAGACCAGGCGAGCTGGGCGTCGGTGATCAACGCGGCGATTGCGCGCAGCGGACCGAGCTTCGGCAGCCGCCCGGTGATGCGGGTTGGGACGCGCACGCCGGAGGGAACGACCAACTTGGTGCTCGCCACCGGCGAGGTGGTCCACCAAGGTGTGGTCTGGGTCCACGCGGAGCTCGCTACGTTGCCGAACGGCACCGACGGCTGGCTGCCCCGGAGCGCGCTCGGAGGCTGGTCGTTCGTGGACACACGCGTGGTCATCGATCGGGCGCGCCTGACGCTGACCCTGTTCCGGGCAGGCCATCCAATCTTCCACGCGCGCGTCGGAATCGGCACCGCGAGCAACCCGACGCCCGCGGGCGAGTTCTATGTACGCGACCGGCTCAGCTCTTTCAAGAGCCCGATGTACGGACCACTCGCGTTCGGTACCAGCGCGCGCGCTCCATATCTGACCGACTGGCCCGATGGCGGGTATATCGGAATCCATGGGACCGACCAACCGCAACTGATCCCGGGCCGGGTCTCGCATGGTTGCATTCGGCTTACCGATGCTGCGATCCTCGAGCTTGGGAAACTGATGCCTGTCGGCACGCCGGTGACGGTCAAATGATTCAGGGGACGAAAACAGGTAGTTCGCTCACCGCGATCGCGGCGATCTTGCTGATCATGGCTGCGGGGGCGGGTGCCGCCCCGCCGGCGGTCGCGGCCGGCGGCCAGGTTTCGGCCAATCCCGCGAGCAACCTGGACCATCAGTTTCCGCTCGGCAACAAGCATCTCTGCTGCGGCCCGCAGACCAGCACGACGGGTCTGAGCAAAGCAGGGTCCGGTACCTCCGCCTCGGCAGCGACGAGCACAACTCCCTCCGCGGCGAGCACCGCAAGCCAGTCACCCGCATCCACCAGCGCTCGCCACGCGGACGGTTCCTCGGGGCTGCCAGTCGCCGTGATCGCTGTGATCGGCGTGATCGTCGTGGGAGTGCTGGCCACGTTGGTCGGGCTGGCGCTTCGCCGTCGCCCGCGACGGGCGCGCGTCCCCACCCGAACGTCGGAGGCGGCCAACGGCGCGGCCGGGCGATCGCCTTCCGCGCGGGCGAGGAAGGTCGCCCCACTGGCTGAGCCAGTTGCCGCGGGAGGCGCAGGAGGCTCGTATGGCCCGGTTGACGTCGCACGCTCGAGTTCGGGCGGGCGGCTGTGCGAGCCGGTGGAGGTGGGGCGCGCGGGAGGCTCGGGTGAGCCCGATGAGCCCGCGCGTGGCAAGCGCTCGAAGCAAGTGCGGACCGTCGAGCCGCCCAGCGAGGGAGGCGAGGAACATCGGCCGCGGCGCCGAGTGAGGCGCACAGAACCGATCAAGGTCGGATCCGAGCGAGCCTCCGAGACGGTCGCTCGCGCGCCCGCGACGGTTCCCGAGCGGCCAGCCGAGGTGAGCGCTCCGGACAAGCCTGAGCCGGTGGTTGAGGCGGAGCCGGTGATTGTGGAGAAGCCGGAGCCGGTGGAGGAGCCCGTCGGTGGGGCGGAGCCGGTGGAGGTGGCGGAGCCCGCAGAGGAGGCGGTGGAGGAGCCGCACTCGGTTGAGGAGCCGGAGGCCGTAGAGGAGCCGGAGCCCGTGGAGGAGCCGGAGCCCGTGGAGGAGCCGGAGCCCGTGGAGGAACCGGAGCCCAGGAGCCGGAGCCCGTGGAGGAACCGGAGCCGGAGCCGCCACCGGTGAGGGAGCCGGAGCCGGTTTCCGTGCCGCGGACCGAGCCCGAGCCGGAGCCGGTTTCCGTGGCGCGGACCGAGCCCGAGCCGGAGCCGGTTTCCGTAGCGCGGACCGAGCCCGAGCCCGCCTTACCGTCCCCTGAGGAGCAGCTGTATCTGGCCGACGATGCCGCCGAGTTCTTCGCGCTGGCCCTCGATCTGCACGAGCACGGGCAACTCGACGCCGCCGCATCCGCCTACGAGCGCGCCGAGCAGGAAGGCGAGCCCGATGCGGCGTTCAATCTCGGCGTCCTGCTGTACGAGCGAGGCGACCTCGAGGGAGCCGAGGAAGCCTGGCGACGGTGCCTACCACACAAGCACGCTAAGGCGGCGACGAACCTCGGTTTCCTGCTTCAGCAACGAGGCGACACGGACGGTGCACGGTCGGCGTACATGACGGCTGACCGGTGGGGCGATTCCGAGGGTGCGCGGCTGGCCGCCGCGCTTCCAAGCCTCGGCGAGGCCATATAAGCCGCGGGTGCGCTCGGCTGGCCGGCGAGCGCCAGCCCATCCGGCCCGCCCCAACCTGGACAACGACCCACTCGCCACCCACTCAAACGGCCAATGGGGCGTTTACCCTGCGCTTCACGTTCAACGTCTCAATGGAGATTTCGGGCCTCTCGAGTGGGACGATTCCCAGGTTTTCGTGACGAGAGCGAAACGCTGGCGTCGAATCTGTGCTCTCTTAGTTACCGGCCGGTTCCTCGCTGACCAGCACCGTGCACCCCAACCCTCAACGCCCGAAGCCAAGCGACGCCCAAACGCCCCGTACGCGAGCGTCACGCGACGCCCAAACGCCCCGCCCACGGGCAACACGCGACGCCCGAACGCCCCGCGCACGGGCGTATGAGGCCATCTCCGCGCGCAATAACCAGCTTCACGCGCGATCCGCGCGAGCGACAATTGGACCTGCCATGCCTCCGGTAATGGGGCTGTCATGCGTCCAGTAACGGTGCGATTTCTCGGGTCTCTGTGTGGCGCGATCGCCGTGCTCGCGGCGAGTTCAGCGGTGAGCGCTGCCGCCGCCGCGCCCGCGGGGCCGACGGCCGATGCGACCAGGGTCGGCGCCGCCCCAGCCGGACAGTCGCTCCAGCTCGTGCTGCCGCTGAAGGCTGATGGCGCAGCCTTGCAGCGGTTCGCGCTCGCCGTCTCGACGCCCGGCTCGCCCAGCTACGGGCGCTACGAGCCGATCGCCACGCTTGCTCGCCGCTACGGCGCCCCGGCCGCCGCAAAGCGCCAGGTCGTCGCGTATCTACGACATGTAGGAGCCACCGCCGTCAAGATCGACGCGACCGGTCTATTCGCGGACGCCACGATCAGCGCCGGTCTCGCCCAGAGGGTGTTCGCGACCAGCCTGGCGCAGTTCCGCACCGCCGCGGCCGCTCGGTTCACCGCTCCGGCGAGCGCCGTCCATGTCCCATCAGCACTACGGAACCTCGTCACCGGCGTCGTCGGGCTGAACACCCGTCCGCTCGCCTCGCCGCCCTCCCGGGACGCAAGCGCCGGGGACCCGCAGCTCGCAGCGCAGCCGACGGTCCCGAACGGATCGGGGTATTTCCCGGCGACTGGAACGCACAGCGGCTGCGCCGCCGCCGCGGCGACGGGCGGCTTCACGCCGAACCAGTACCTGAGCGCCTACCAGTACGACCCGCTGCATCTGGCCGGGACCAGCGGTCAGGGGGAGCGGGTCGCGCTGATCGAGGTTGATGGCTTCAAGGGCAGCGATGTCGACAACTTCGCGCGCTGCTTCGGCTTGCACGTGCCGCCGGTCAACAGCTTCCCGGTGGGCGTCAGGCGTGCGCCCGCGCCGGGCGCCGAATCGACGCTGGACATCGAACTGCTCGACGCCGCGGCTCCCGGCCTGAAGGCGATCGACGTCTACGAGTCGAGCGCAGCCGCGGCCAGCACGCTCAAGGCGCTCACCGCGCCGCTGCAGAATCCCAGCCAGGAGCCCCAGGTGATCTCTGCCTCGCTCGGCTTGTGCGAGCCGTTCACGTACGCGGCAGTGGGTCGGCCGGGAATATCGGCGACCGAGCTGGCCCTCGCCGAGGCCACCGCCACCGGAATCACATTCCTCGCCTCGAGCGGCGACAGCGGCTCGGCGGACTGCACCGAGAACGGCTCGCCAATCGACAAGCTCGCGGTCAACTACCCGGCATCTTCGTGGTGGGTTACCGGCGTCGGCGGGACCAATCTGACGCTGGACAGCACCAATGCGATCGAGACCCAGCCGGTCTGGAACGACGAAGCGACGGTCCCGGGTTCGGCCGGCGGGGGAGGAGCCAGCATGATCTTCAAACGGCCGAGCTACCAGAGGGGGACCGTGGCCGCCAACGTGCGCGCGGTTCCAGACGTTTCGATGCTCGCGGACGTCGCTCCCGGATATGCGGTCTATTGCTCGGTGACGCGTGAGTGCATCAACTCGAGCCACTCGACTCCGTGGCAGGCGATCGGCGGTACGAGCGCCGCAACGCCGCTGCTGGCGGGAGGCCTCGCGCTCGTCGATGAGACGCTCCGCCAGCGTGGGCGCCAGGATCTCGGGCTGGTCAACCCGCTGCTGTACAAGCTCGGGCGCAACCCCGCTCTCGCCCATCAGGTGTTCTTCGATGTCACGCAGCTGGGCAATGACGTCGGCCCCTACATATCGGGCAACGGCCAGCCGCTGGGCTGCTGCAGCGCCGGGGCCGGCTACGACGAGGCCTCGGGCTGGGGCAGCATCAACCTCGCGAGCTTCTCCGCGGCGGCGCTGGCGATGCAGCCGAAGATCGTCAACGTGGGCCTGTCGCTGCCGCGCGACCAGAGTCCGGCGCGCAATCGCGAGATCCTCGCGCAGGTATCGTGCAGTGGGCCGTGCCTGTTGGGTGCGATCGCCACGATCACGATCGGCCGCTCACAATCGCCGAAGTTCTATTCGAGCGTGTATCACCTGCGCTCACGGGGTCAGAGGACGATCCCGATCAAGCTTCCCGCCGGGGAGGTGAGCAAGCTTCGCTCGGCGGTCGCACACCACAGCAAAATCGTCGCGGTAGTGGTCGGCGCGGTTTTCGACAGCGGAGGCAACGTCGAGAAGCAATCCCGCCCGCGGCTGTTGACGATCACCAGCTAAGCCACCCGCTTGCGCGAGCGGAAGGATGGGCGCGGACGAGCCCGGTGCGACCCGAAGCGGCGGGCCGCGCCGTCACCGCCCCGCTACACAGGTTTCCTTGCGGCAGGGCGTGCGGTATGCAATAATCTAAGTCATACCGACTTAGATTTGCCAGAGACGCGAAAGAGATCCATGCAACCAGACCGCTTTACGATCAAGTCACAGGAGGCTCTGCAGGCGGCCCAACGGCTCGCCGACGATCGTCGCAATCCGCAGACGACGCCGGAGCACTTGCTCGCCGTGCTGCTCGAGCAGGACGGCGGAGTGGTGGTGCCCGTGCTGCGCAAGCTGGGGTCTGACCCGGCGATCGTCCGCCAGAACCTCGGCGTCGCACTCGACGCTCTGCCCAAGCTTAGCGACGCATCCAGCGCCGAGCCGGCGGGCGGCTCCGGCGAGCTCGTCCAGATCCTGCGCAGCGCCGAGAACGAGATGCGCGAGCTCGGCGACGAGTTCGTCTCGACCGAGCACCTGCTGCTCGCGATCGCCGACCATCCCGGCAAGGCCGGCCAAGCGCTGCGCGCGGCGGGCGTCTCGCGCGAACAGCTGCTCGAGGCGCTCTCCGACGTTCGCGGGAGCCACCGCGTGACCGACCAGAATCCAGAGGACAAGTACCAGGCGCTCGAGCGCTTCGGCCGCGACCTGACCGAAGCCGCCGCGCAGGGGAAGCTCGACCCGGTGATCGGCCGCGACGACGAGATCCGGCGCGTGATCCAGGTCTTGAGCCGGCGCACGAAGAACAACCCCGTGTTGATCGGCGAGCCCGGAGTCGGCAAGACCGCGATCGTCGAGGGACTTGCCCAGCGGATCGTGGCAGGAGACGTTCCCGAAGGACTCCGCGACCGCAAGCTGATGTCGCTCGACATCGGCGCAATGGTCGCCGGCTCCAAGTACCGGGGCGAATTCGAGGACCGGCTGAAGGCCGTGCTGAAGGAAATCGCCGACGCCGAGGGGCAGATCATCGTGTTCATCGACGAGCTGCACACGATCGTCGGCGCGGGCGCTGCCGAGGGATCCGTCGACGCTGGCAACATGCTGAAGCCGATGCTCGCTCGCGGCGAGCTGCGCTGCATCGGCGCGACCACGCTGGACGAGTACCGCAAGCACATCGAAAAGGACCCGGCGCTGGAGCGCCGCTTCCAGCCGGTATTCGTGGGCGAGCCGACGGTGCAGGACACGATCGCGATTCTGCGCGGCCTCAAGGAGCGCTACCAGGTCCATCACAAGGTGCGGATCCAGGATTCGGCGCTGGTGGCCGCGGCGACGCTCAGCCATCGCTACATCGCCGACCGCTTTCTCCCCGACAAGGCGATCGACCTGGTCGACGAAGCGGCCTCGCGGATCAGGATGGAGATCGACTCCAAGCCGACCGAGATCGACGAGGTCGACCGGCACATCATGCAGCTCGAGATCGAGCTGCAGTCGCTGGGCGAGGACAACGACCCGGGCACCGTGGCGCGGCGCGAGCAACTCGAGCGCGGGCTGGCCGAGGAGCGCGAGCGCTCGGCGGCGATGCACGCCGAATGGCAGCGCGAGAAGGAGTCCGTGGGCGCCGTGGCCGAGCTGCAGGAAAAGCTGGAGGAGGCGCGGATCGAGCTCGAGCGGGCCGAGCGCGAGGCCGATCTGGGCCGCGCGGCGGAGCTCAAGTACGGGACGATCCCGCAGCTCGCGCAGCAGCTCGAGGCCGCCTCCGCGGCCGAGGCCTCGGCGGAGGCAGTCGCCACGCCGAAGTTCCTCAAGGACGTGGTCGACGCCGAGGACGTCGCCGAGGTGGTCGCGAAGTGGACCGGAATCCCGGTCTCGCGGCTGATGGAGGGCGAGCTCGAGAAGCTCGTGCACATGGAGGAGCGCCTGCACCGCCGGGTGATTGGCCAGCACGAGGCGGTCGAGGCCGTCTCCGCCGCACTGCGTCGCTCCCGCGCCGGGCTGCAGGATCCGGACCGTCCGATCGGCGCCTTCCTGTTCCTCGGCCCGACCGGCGTCGGTAAGACCGAGCTGGCGCGTGCCCTGGCCGAGTTCATGTTCGACAGCCAGGACGCGATGGTCAGGATCGACATGTCCGAGTACATGGAGAAGCACTCGGTCTCTCGACTCGTGGGCGCGCCTCCCGGATATGTCGGCTACGAGGAGGGCGGCCAGCTAACCGAAGCGGTCCGCCGTCGCCCTTACTCGGTAGTGCTGCTCGACGAGATCGAGAAGGCTCACCCGGACGTGTTCAACGCACTGCTGCAGGTGATGGATGACGGGCGACTGACAGACGGCCAGGGCCGGACCGTGTCGTTCAAGAACACGGTTCTGATCATGACCTCGAACATTCCCGGTGGTCGCGCGGGCGTCGATGCGTACTTCAAGCCGGAGTTCATCAACCGCCTGGACGACATCGTCGAGTTCCATCCGCTGACCCGCGAGCAGATCTCGTCGATCGTGGACCTCCAGGTCGCGCGACTGGTGGAGCGCGTGCGTGAGCGCGGGATAGAGGTCGAGCTGACCGATGATGGCCGCAAGCTGCTCGGCAACCTCGGCTACGACCCGACCTACGGCGCACGCCCGCTCAAGCGGGTGATCCAGAAGCGGCTCGTCGATCCGCTCGCGCTGGCGATCCTCGAGGGCCGGTTCGTCTCAGGCGACACGGTGGTGGCCGACGCCGCGGAGGGAGAGATCGCTCTCGAGCGAGCGCCGGCCGCGGCCGCCGTATAGCAGCGCCGCCGGGCGGGCGTGGTAGAAGATGGCGCTACGTACCGCAAGAAAGAGGTCCCAAGTGCCGACATACATCATGCTCACCACGCTCACGCCCGACGGCGTGCAGACGATCAAGAACAACCCAGCCAGGATCAAAGAGGTCAACCGCGAAGTCGAGCAGCTCGGTGCGTCGGTCAAGGCACAGTGGGCGACGCTCGGGCAGTTCGATTTCGTCAACGTGATCGAAGCCCCCGACGAGAAGACGATCGCTCGAGTCTCGCTGGAGCTCGGCTCGCGCGGTACAGGCAAGTACGAAACCCTCAGCGCGATCCCGATCGACGATTTCATTGGCGCGATCTGAGTCGCACGGGCGCCTGCTGGTCGTCGGCGGCGGAGCGCGAGAGCACGCGATCGTCCGCGCGCTGCGCCGCGCCGAGCGACCCACCGAGCTGCTCTGCGCACCTGGCAACGCCGGGATCGAGGCCGACGCGCGACTGCTCGACGTGGCAGCCGAGGACGTCGACGGGATCGTGGCGGCGGCCGTATCCGAGCAGGTCGAGCTGGTCGTCGTCGGGCCCGAAGCTCCGCTCGTGGCGGGAGTTGCGGATGCGCTCTCGCTAGCGGGAATCCGCTGCTTCGGGCCGAGCCGAGCGGCCGCAGTGCTCGAGGGATCGAAGGCTTTCTGCAAGGAGATCATGGCCGCCGCGGGCGTTCCCACCGCGAGCTACACCGTCGTCTCCGACCCGGCGGCGGGGATGGCGGCGATCGATCGCTACCCGGTCGTGATCAAGGCCGACGGCCTGGCCGCGGGCAAGGGAGTGCTCATCGCGCAGGACGAGCGCGAGGCCCAGGATGCGCTGGACCAGCTGCTCGTCGAGCATCGCTTTGGGACCGAGCGGGTGGTGGTCGAGGAGCACCTGGAGGGCGAAGAGCTCTCGCTGCTCGCGCTGTGCGACAGCATCCGCGCGCTGCCGCTGGCATCCGCCCGGGATTACAAGCGAATATTCGACGGCGATCGTGGCCTCAACACCGGCGGCATGGGCTCCTACTCGCCCGTCCCCGCGGTCGACGTAGGGCGGGCCGCGGAGATCTGCAGGGAGGTCCATCAGCCCGTGCTCGACGAGCTCGGCCGGCGCGGGATCCCCTTTCACGGCGTCCTGTACGCGGGGTTGATGATGACCGCCGAAGGCCCGAAGGTGCTCGAGTTCAACGTCCGCTTCGGGGACCCCGAGACTCAGGCGATATTGCCGCGGCTGCGCTCGGACCTGCTCTCGTTGCTCGAGCGGGCGACTGTCCCCGGAGGCCTGTCGGGAGCAACACTGCGATGGGCTCCCGAGACCGCCGTGACGGTGGTGCTCGCGAGCGCCGGGTATCCCGCGAGCTCCTCGCGCGGCGATCCGATCAGCGGCCTGGAGGCCGTCCCGGACGGCGTCCACGTGACGCACGCAGGAACGGCCCGGAATCGGGACGGCGCCGTGGTCACCGCCGGTGGGCGGGTCCTCAGCGTGACCGCGCTCGGCTGCGACACTGCTGACGCCCGCGCCAGCGCCTATGCTGCCGCGGACATGATCCAGTTCGACGGCAAACAAGTGCGGCGCGACATCGCCCGCAGCGGGGACCGATGACCGAGCAGGCGGGCGATCCGATAACCGAGCAGGAACACGGCACCGTCGCGGAGCTGGCGAGCGAGCTCGAGGAAGTCGAGGTCGACGCGCCGCTGGTCGGCATCGTGATGGGCTCAAAGAGCGACATGCCTGCGATGGAGGCGGCGGAGAAGGAGCTCGAGGATCGGGGCATCCGGTCGGAGGTCCGCGTGATGTCCGCTCACCGCGAACCGGACACGGTTTCCGAATACGCCCGCAACGCTCAGATGCGAGGGCTGCAGGTGATCATCGCCGGCGCTGGCCTGTCCGCCGCGCTTCCGGGAGTGCTCGCCGCGCACACGCAGCTGCCGGTGATCGGGGTGCCGCTGACCACCCGCACGTCGGTGGCCGGCGGCCTCGATGCGCTGCTCGCGATCGCGCAGATGCCGCCGGGGGTCCCGGTGGCGTGCGTCGGCGTCGACAACGCGCGCAACGCCGCGGTGCTGGCGGCGCGGATCCTGGCTGTGGCCGCTTGAGCGAGTGAGCACCGCGAAGGCGCCGGCGCCGTCGCCCATAATCGATCCGTGATCCCTCGCTACACCAGGCCAGAGCTGGCCGAGATCTGGTCTGAGCACGCCCATTTCGACGCGATGCGGGAGGTAGAGGTGGCCGCCTGCGAGGAGATGGACGGGCCGGATTCGGGGGAGCTCGAGGCGATCCGGGACGCCACCTTCACCGTTGCGGAGATCGTCGAGCGCGAGAAGATCACCGACCACGACACGGCGGCGTTCGTCGATGTGCTCGGGGCGTCCGCCGGCTCGGCCGGCCGCTGGATCCACTACGGCTTGACCTCGAGCGACGTGCTGGATACCGGACTCGCCTTGCAGTTGCAGCGCGTGGCAGCGATCGTGCTGCCCGACTCGAGGCGGTTGGTGAGCGCACTGGCAGCGCGTGCCCGGGAGCACCGCCACACGCTGTGCGTCGGGCGCACCCACGGCGTCCACGCGGAGCCGACGACGTTCGGAATCAAGCTGGCGGGGTACGCGTTCGAGGCCGATCGCAACGCGGCGCGGCTGGAGCGGGCGTTTGCGGGGGTCGCCGTGGGCACGATCTCGGGAGCGGTCGGGACCTACAGCGCCACTTCGCCCGAGTTCGAGCAGCGCGTACTCGCGCGCCTGGGCCTCGAACGCGAGCCGGTCTCGACCCAGATCGTGGCGCGTGACCGCCACGCCGAGCTGCTGCAGGCGATCGCGCTCGCGGGCGCCGGCATGGAGCGGTTTGCGACCGAGCTGCGCAACCTGGCGCGCACCGAGGTGGGCGAGGTCAGCGAGCCGTTCGCCGCGGGCCAGAAGGGGTCGAGCGCGATGCCGCACAAGCGCAACCCGATCAAATCGGAGCAGGTCGTAGGGCTAGCGCGGGTGCTGCGCGGCAACGCGCTCGCCGCGCTCGAGGATGTCGCGCTGTGGCACGAGCGGGACATCTCGCACTCCTCGGTCGAGCGGATCATCCTTCCGGACTCGACGATCCTGCTGGACCACCTCCAGCGGCGGGTACTCTCGCTCGTTCAAGGAATGGTCGTCGATGCCGAGCGGATGCGCGAGAACCTCGACCTGACCTACGGGGCGCTGTTCTCACAACGGGTCCTGCTCGCGCTGGTCGAGCAGCGCGGACTGACCCGCGATGACGCCTACCGGGTGGTTCAGCGGCTGGCTCAGCGCGCTATCGATGAGCGGGTGCCGTTGCGGCAGTTGTTGGAAGGGGATCGCGAGGTAGCCGGACTCGAGCTAGATCGGATCTTCGACTACTCCACGTTCATCCGCCATGCCGATGAGATCGTCGGCCGGCTCGACGCGATCGCTTGAGCGTTCGCGCACGCTCGAGCCGCCTGCCCCGTTGCTAGGATCGTTTCAGTGACCGCCTTAGCAGACCTGCCCCTCCGAGCCTCGGGCAAGGTCCGCGAGATCTACGACCTCGGCGATCAGCTGCTGATCGTCGCCTCAGACCGGGTCTCGACCTATGACGTCGTGCATCCCACCCCAATCCCCGACAAAGGGAGCGTGCTCACCGGGCTCTCGACGTTCTGGTTCGAGCACATCGCGGGGATCGTGCCGAACCATCTGGTATCGGTCACCGACGGCGTGCCGGCCGAGGCACGGGGAAGAGCGATGGTCGTTCGCAAGCTCCAGATGCTGCCAGTCGAGTGCGTGGTCCGGGGGTACATCACGGGCTCGGGCTGGAAGGATTACCAGCAGACGGGCGCGGTGTCGGGCATCGAGCTGCGATCCGGTCTGCGCGAGTCGGACAAGCTGCCCGAGCCGATCTTCACCCCGAGCACAAAGGCCGAGGTCGGCCACGACGAGGCGATCGACTTCGAGGGCGCCTCGAGACTGGTAGGCGACGCGACGCTCGCCGCCCGGCTTCGCGACCTGTCGGTCGCCGTGTATGAGGCCGCGGCCGAGCATGCGCGCTCGCGGGGGATCATTCTGGCCGATACGAAGTTCGAATTCGGCCTCGATCAGAATGGCGAGCTGACATTGGGCGACGAGGTTTGCACGCCGGACTCCTCTCGCTTCTGGCCCGCCGATCAGTACCAGCCGGGACAAGCTCAGCCGAGCTTCGATAAGCAGTTCGTCCGCGACTGGGCTTCGTCGACCGGCTGGGACCGTAAGCCGCCCGCGCCGGAGATCCCAGACGAGGTCGTCGCGCGCACGCGGGAGAAGTATGTCGAGGCGTACGAGCGGATCACCGGCGAGCCGTTCGACGCATGGGTGGCGCGAACCGGAGCGCGATGAGGGCCCGGGTCCTGGTCCGGCCCAAGCAAGGGATCCTCGATCCGCAGGGGCAGGCGGTCGAGCGTGCGCTGCCCGCGCTGGGCTTTCGCGGCGTCAGCAACGTGCACGTAGGACGGCTGATCGAGCTCGACGTCGATGATGCGCGGCAACTGCCCGAGATGTGCGAGCGGCTGCTCTCGAACCCGCTGATCGAGGACTACGAGATCGTGGAGAGCGCTTGAGGGCGGAGAGCTCGTGAAGTTGGGAGTGGTCCGGTTCCCGGGCTCCTGTGACGACATCGACGCGCTGCTGGCAGCGCGGCAGGTCGGCGAGGCGGTGCTGCTGTGGCATGCGGATCGCGACCTCCAGGGTGTGGACGCGGTGATCGTGCCGGGGGGCTTCTCCTACGGCGACTACCTTCGGGCGGGAGCGATTGCCAGGTTTGCGCCGGTGATGGAGGAGGTCGCCGAGTTCGCACACGCTGGTGGCCTGGTGCTCGGCGTCTGCAACGGGTTTCAGGTCCTCTGCGAGGCGCGGCTGCTGCCCGGCGCGCTGCTTCCGAATCTCTCGCTGCGCTTCATCTGCCGTCAGGTCGAGCTCGAAGTGGTGAGCGCCACGAACCCCTTCACCCAGGAGTGTCGTCCGGGCCAGCGGCTCTCGATTCCGGTCAAGCACACCACTGGCCGCTTCTACGCGCCCGAGGAGCAGCTGGACCGGCTCGAGGCGTCCGGCCAGGTGGTACTGCGATACGCGCCGGGGCAGAACCCCAACGGGTCGCTGCGCGACATCGCCGGTGTCAGCAACGAGCGCGGAAACGTGTTCGGGCTGATGCCTCATCCCGAGCACGCCGTCGACCCCCTGACCGGGTCAACCGACGGGCTTGCCATCTTCGAGTCGATTCGAGCGCATGTCAGCGATCCAGCGCTCCCGTAGGCATCGCGAGCTCGGACTCAGCGACGAAGAGTACGAGCTGATCCTCGAGCGGCTGGGGCGCGAGCCGGCCGAGGTGGAGCTGGCGATGCTGTCGCTGATGTGGTCCGAGCATTGCGCCTACAAGCACTCGCGCAAGCTGCTTCGCAGACTGCCCACGGATGGACCGTATGTGCTGATGGGGCCCGGTGAGAACGCGGGCGCGGTCGACGTCGGCGACGGGCTTGCCCTTGCCTTCAAGGTCGAGTCGCACAACCATCCGAGCGCGGTGGAGCCCTTCCAGGGAGCCGCGACGGGAGTGGGCGGGATCCTGCGCGACGTGTTTGCGGTTGGCGCCCGGCCGATCGCGGTGCTCGACTCGCTGCGGTTTGGCGAACCCGGCTCGGAGCGCTCGCGATATCTGCTCGAGCGGGTCGTCGCCGGCGTCGGTCACTACGGCAACTCGATCGGCGTTCCCACCGTCGGCGGCGAGATCTATTTCGAATCGGCCTACGAGCAGAACTGCCTGGTCAACGCGATGTGCCTGGGTCTGGCTCCCCGCGAGCGGCTGATCCGAAGCGCGGCTGCCGGACCGGGCAATGTGCTTGTGCTGCTCGGTGCGCTCACCGGGCGAGACGGGATCGGTGGCGCCTCGGTGCTGGCGAGCGCTGAGCTCGGCGAGGGAGACGAAGCGAAGCGGCCTTCGGTTCAGATCGGTGATCCGTTTGCGGAGAAGAAGCTGATGGAGTGCTGCCTCGAGCTGCGCGAGCGCGACCTGCTGGTGTCGCTCCAGGACCTGGGAGCCGCCGGGCTGACCTCGGCGGCGTCGGAGATGGCGAGCAAGGGAGAGGTCGGGATTGACATCGATGTCTCCTGCGTGCCGGCGCGAGAGCCAGGAATGAAGCCGGTCGAGATCATGATCTCCGAATCGCAGGAGCGGATGCTGTGCGTGGTCGCGCCCGAACGGGTGGCGCACGTACTGGAGGTGTGCGCGCGGTGGGAGACCCTGGCGACTCCGATCGGCGCGATCACTGACCGCGGGCGAATGCGGCTGCTGGACGCGGGCGAGGAGGTGGGCGACCTGCCGGTCAGCGTGCTGGTAGATGATTGCCCGCTCTACGACCTCAGCCCGGCCGCTCCGGAGCGTCCGCTCTATCCGCGGCCATCGCCCGTAATCCTCGGCGAGGCGCCCTCCGAGGTGCTGCTCGCGCTGCTGGGTGCCCCGAACCTCGCCTCGCGCCGGCCGGTGTTCGAGCAGTACGACGCGCTCGTCGGCTCGCGTACCGTCCGGCGGCCGGACGAGGCGGACGCGGCGGTGCTGATGCTCCCGACGGGCACCGCGATCGCGGTCTCGATCGACGGCAACGGCCGCCGGGTGGCCTGTGATCCGCGTCTGGGCGCCGCTGAGGCGGTATATGAGTGTGCGGCCAACCTCGCCTGCGTCGGCGCCGAGCCGCTCGGCCTCACCAACTGCCTGAACTTTGGCAATCCAGAGAAGCCGCACATTGCATGGCAGCTGATCGAGGCGGTCGAAGGGATGGCTCGAGCGTGCGAGGCGCTTGGAGTGCCGGTGATCGGCGGCAACGTCTCGTTGTACAACGAGGCGCCGTCGGGACCGATTCTCCCGACGCCGATCGTCGGCATGGTCGGTGCGCTCCCGGACCCGGCGCGGGCGGGCGGGCTCGGGTTCGCTCGCGAGGGCGACGTGATCGCGCTGGTGGGCCCGTTCGAGCCCTCGCCGCAGGGATCTGAGCTGGCAAAGCTGCGAGGCGAGGCTCTGACCGGCCCGCTGCCGGGGATCGAGGACGATCGGCTGTGCGAAGCCCATCGCGCGGTGCGTGACGGCGTCAGGTCAGGGGCGTTTCACAGCGCGCACGACATTGCCGAGGGAGGGATTGCGGTCGCGCTGGCCGAGTGCTGCGTGGCCGGGGGGGTCGGGGCGACGGTCTCGCTTCCGGAGGGCCTCGATCTCTTCGGTGAGGCTCCCGGCCGCGCCTTCATCGTGTCTGGCAGCCCCCAGGCGCTGAACCTCCAGGAGGTCATCGGTCGTGTGGGAGGAACCGAGTTGGAGATCTCCTCGTGCCTGAAGGTTGCGGTTTCCGCGCTTCACGAGGCCCGCGAGCGAGGGCTCGCCGGGTTGGTCTAGGGCCGCTGCTAGCCTTACCCAGAGGCCTCGGAATGCCTCCTCTGAGCGATCATCGCGATGGACCTCGCGACGAATGTGGCGTGTTCGGCATCTACGCATCCGAGCACGACGTCGCCCGGTTGGCGTACTTTGCCTTGTTCGCGCTCCAGCATCGGGGCCAGGAGTCGGCGGGAATCGCTACGGCGTCCCGCGGCGGCAGCATCATGGCGATCCGCGATCAGGGACTCGTCGCGCAGGTGTTCGACGAGCACACGCTGCGCTCCCTGGTCGGGGACATGGCGATCGGGCACGTCCGCTACTCGACCACCGGGTCCTCGGAGTGGGAGAACGCGCAGCCGATCGTGCGCGATGACCGCCGCACGCTGGCGCTGGCTCACAACGGCAACCTGATCAACGCCGTCGAGCTGCATTCGGAACTGCGCGGGCGCGAGGTGCCGTTCCGCTCGACTTCCGACTCCGAGATCATCGCCGCGCTACTGGCCACCCATCCCGCTGAGCGGATCGAGGACGCGGTCGCGGAAGTGTTGCCGCGCCTGAAAGGGGCATTCTCCACCGTGGTGATGACCGAGGACTCGGTCGTCGCGTTTCGCGATCCGCACGGTTTGCGGCCGCTCGCGCTCGGGATGATCGAGGATCCGCACAGTGGTCCTCCGGCCTACTGCGTGGCCAGCGAATCGTGCGCGTTCGACCTGATCGGCGCGACTTACCTGCGGGAGGTGCTGCCGGGCGAGGTGGTGACGCTCACCGAGCGCGGGATCGCGACGCGGGTCGTCGCCGGGGACGAGCGGCACGCGTTCTGCGTGTTCGAGTACATCTACTTTGCGCGCCCTGACTCGAAGATGGGAGGCACGGTGCTGCAGGTGGCTCGATCCCGGATGGGAGAGATCCTGTGGCGCGAGGCCCCGGTGTCCGCGGACCTGGTGATCCCGGTGCCGGATTCCGGCAACGCCGCTGCACGCGGCCTGGCCCGGGCCGCGGGCCTGCCCCAGGACGACGGGTTCATCAAGAACCGCTACGTCGCGCGGACCTTCATCCAGCCCGGCCAGGAGCTCCGGCGCCACGGCTTGCGGCTGAAGTTCAATCCGCTTCCGGAGGTCGTCGCGGGCAAGCGGTTGGTCGTGGTCGATGACTCGATCGTGCGCGGCAATACCACCCGGCAGATCGTGCGGATGCTCCGCGACGCCGGCGCCGCTGAAGTCCACCTGAGGATCTCCGCCCCGCCGATCAAGCATCCTTGCCACTACGGGATCGACATGTCCACGCGCGAGGAAATGATCGCCCACGGCCGCACGGTCGAGGAGGTAGAGCGCGAGCTCGACGCGGACTCGCTTCATTACCTCTCGCTCGAGGGTGTATACGAAGCGATTGGCCAGTCGCGGGCGAGGCACTGCGACGCCTGTTTCAGCGGCCATTATCCCCTCGCCGGCACCGAAGAGGCCGGGGGCAAGTTCGCCCTCGAGGACGAGCTGCCGCTGGCGCGGGTATAGCCGCCGGCCTCGGCTCCGGCGCGCCGCCGGCCGAGCCGCCGGAAGCGCCGCTATCGTCGGCCGCCCGATGGATGCCCGCGAATCGCTGCGCCGGATCTTCGGCTTCGAGGATTTTCGCCCCGGCCAGGAAGCCGCGGTCGCCGCCGCCGGCGATGGCCGCGACGTGCTCGTGGTGATGCCCACCGGCGCCGGCAAGTCGCTCTGCTACCAGCTGCCGGCGCTGATGCGAGACGACCTGACGCTGGTCGTCTCGCCGCTCGTGTCCTTGATGCAGGATCAGGCGCAGGCCCTGCAGGCAGTCGCTCCAGGACGTGTCGAGCTCGTAAACGCGCAGCGCGCCGGCCACGCCAACGCCGAAGCGGTGGCCCGAGCGGTGCGCGGCGAGACGCGGCTCTTGTACGTCGCCCCGGAGCGGTTCGCGCTGCCGCGTTTTTGCGACGCGATCGCGTGCGCCCGGGTCGGCCTGTTCGTCGTCGACGAGGCCCATTGCGTCTCCCAGTGGGGGCACGACTTCCGGCCCGACTACTTCGCGCTGGCGGACGCGGCGCGCAGGCTCGGAGCTCGCGCCACGATCGCGCTGACCGCAACCGCGACTCCTCGGGTCGCCGACGACATCGCGCGGCGGCTCGCGCTGCGAGATCCGGTGCGGGTGACGACTGGTTTCGATCGCCCCAACCTGAGCTTTGCGGTGGCTCCATGCCGAGGGTTCCGTGATAAGGAGCGGCGCCTGGCGGCGGCCCTGTCCGGACCCGACGCGCTCCCGGCGATCGTCTACGCCGGAACCCGTGAGGCGAGCGAGAACTTCGCCAGGGTGCTCACCGGCGTGCTGGGCGAGCAGGCGCTCGTCTACCACGCCGGCCTCGAGCGCGGCGCCCGAGCTCTGGCCCAGGAACGGTTCATGTCCGGTGAGGCGCGGGTGATCGTGGCGACGAACGCTTTCGGGATGGGGATCGACAAGGCCGATGTGCGGACCGTTTGTCATGCCTCGGTTCCAGGCTCGCTCGAGGCCTACTACCAGGAAGCCGGCCGGGCGGGGCGCGACCGCAAGCCGGCCCGCTGCCTGCTGTTCGCCGAGCAACGCGACAAGGGCCTGCACGTGTTCTTCATCCAGCGCGCGCAGATCGAGGACGCTGCGTTCGAGCGCGTCGCCGAGCAGCTGCGGTGGGCGGGCCTCGACGGGCGCTACGACCTGCCGGTGGCGCAGCTGGCCCCCTTTGCGGGCACGAAGGCCGACGGCGACACCGTCCGCGCGATCATCGGGCACCTCGCGCGGGCGGGCGTGATCACGCCGATCCCAGCTCCCGCGGATCGCGTCACCGGTCACGTGGTCGCTGACTGCGACGGGACCGTGCTCGCGAGGTGCAGAGGCTCGGCACGAGATGCCGAGCGCGCACGATGGAGTCAGTACCGAGCGATCTGGGCCTACGTAGAGCGCTCGGAGTGTCGGCGGGAGGCGCTCCTTCGTCACTTCGGGGACCACGCGGAGCCTGAGCCACTGCTCGCTTGCTGCGACGTTTGCGAGGGCGTCCGCTACGACGAGGCGACACTCGGCGGTCAGGAGCGGCGCCGCCCATCAGCCGTCGGGAATCGGGTGCTGTTGGCCGCGCGTGACGCGGTGTCCGCCGCCGGTGACCTCGACGGGGCGATCCTCGAGCTGATCGCCTCGGCGCGACCGCCCGTGGGGCGCACGCGCGCGGTCGAAATCCTCCGTGGCGGTCGCTCGAAGGTGATCTCGCAGTACTCCTACGACGCGCTCGCGGCCTACGGTGCCTTTGCCCACCTGCGGTCCGCGGAAGTCCTCTTGCGCGTCGACCAATTGCTGGCGGCGGGGACGCTGCGCTCGACCGGGGGGCGCTTCCCGAAGCTGCTCGCGGCATGAGGGTCGCGGTCCTCGCTTCGGGGACGGGAACCAATCTTCAGGCCCTGCTCGACCGGGTCCACGGCAGCGAGGGAATCGAGATCGTCGCGGTTGCTTCAGACAAACCCGGCGCCGGCGCGCTCGAGCGCGCGCGGGCGGCGGGCGTGCCCCACGCGGTGTTCGCGCTCGGCGAGTTCCCGGGCCGAACCGAGCGCGACCGCGTGATCGCCGAGTGGTTGCAGGCGCGCGGCGCGGAGTTGGTGGTACTGGCCGGATACATGCAGCTGCTCAGCCCGGAGTTCCTGGCGCGGTTCTCGGGCAGGGTGATCAACGTCCACCCAGCCTTGCTGCCGGCCTTCCCAGGGTTGGGCGCGGTGCAGCAGGCGCTGGCCTACGGCGTCAAGGTGTTTGGGGTCACGATCCATTTCGTCGACGAGGGCGTGGACACCGGTCCGGTTATCCTTCAGCGCGCGATCGAGCTGCCCGACGCGCGAGGAGTCGAGGAGGTGCTCGAGCAGCTTCACCCGATCGAGCATCAGCTTCTCCCAGAGGCGGTGCGGCTGATCGCCCGCGGCGCGATCAAGTTCGATCCGGCCAATCCGCGGCGCGTGGTCATCGAGCGGTAGAGTCGAGGAGGATGCAACCAGGCACCGAGCCAGTCTCCGCGTTCGCTCCCAGCCTGGCCGGCGAAGTCCGCGTCGCGCGGGCGCTGCTGTCGGTGTCGGACAAGCGCGGGATCGTCGAGTTCGCCCGAGGCCTTGCCGAACTTGGGATCGAGATCATCTCGACGGGTGGTACCGCCGGTGTGCTCGCGGAAGCGGGACTGCAGGTGCGCTCGATCTCCGACCTGACCGGTTTTCCGGAGATCATGGACGGCCGCGTGAAGACACTTCACCCCAAGCTGTACGCGGGCTTGCTCGCGGTCAGAGATGACCCGGCGCACATGCAGGCCGCCCAGGATCACGAAGTCGAGTTCGTGGATTTGGTGTGCGTGAACCTGTATCCGTTCGAGCGGACCGCCGGTCAGCGGGGAGTCGGCGATCAGGAGGTGACCGAGAACATCGACATCGGCGGTCCGACGATGATCCGCGCCGCCGCCAAGAACCACGCTTTTGTCGCTCCGGTAGTCAGCCCCGAGAGTTACGACGCCGTGCTGGCGGAGCTGCGAGAGTCGGGCCGGCTGCTGTCGCCTCCCACGCGCGAGAACCTGGCCGCCGAGGCGTTCGCCTACACCGCCCGTTACGACACCGCGATCGCTCGCTGGTTTCAGGAGAAGCGCGAGGACTTCCCGCCGCTGCTGGTCCGCGCGTTCGAGAAGGTGCTCGAGCTGCCTTACGGCGAGAATCCCCATCAGCGTGCCGCCTATTACGCGCAGGTCGGGACCCGCACCCATGTCCTGTCGATGATCTCGCAGCTGGGAGGCAAGCGGCTCTCGTTCAACAACCTCCTGGACCTCGATGCCGGCCGGCTGCTGCTGGCCGAGTTCCAGATTCCGGCTTGCGTGATCATCAAGCACAACAATCCCTGCGGGGTGGCGGTCGGGAAGACCCCGCTCGAGGCCTACGAGCATGCGTTTGCATGCGATCCGATGTCGGCCTTCGGCGGCGTCGTGTGCCTCAACCGACCGGTCGATCGCGCCCTCGCGCATGCTCTCGTCGCTCAGTTCATCGAGGTCCTGTTCGCGCGGGGATACGACGATGAAGCGCTCGAGGTGCTCGCGAGCAAGCCCAACACGCGATTGCTCGACGACCGCGAACGCCGCAACCCCAACATGATCGAGCCCCACCTGCGGCAGGTCGTAGGCGGCATGTTGGTCGAGGATCGCGACTTCGATCTCGAAGACCGGGCGGAGATGCAGGTGGTCTCCCAGCGCCATCCGAGCGAGCCCGAGTGGGGGGAGCTGGCGTTCGCCTGGAAGGTGTGCAAGCACGTCAAATCGAACGCGATCGTGCTGGCCAAGAACCTGGCGACGGTTGGCATCGGCGCTGGCCAAATGAGCCGCGTGGATTCCGTGCGGCTGGCGATCGAGAAATCACTGACCAGTCTGGAGGGCGCCGCGATGGCGTCGGATGCCTACTTCCCGTTCGCCGATGGTCCTCAGCTGGCTCTCGAGGCGGGCGTCACCTCGATCATCCAACCAGGCGGATCGGTCCGGGACGCCCAGACCGTCGATGCGGTCGACGCCGCGGGCGCGGCGATGGTATTCACAAGCCGCCGGCACTTCCGGCATTGAGTTCCTCGGGCGGTGCGGGCGGTGCGGGGAGGCGTCCTGAGCGCTTCGGCGGCGACCCTCCCTCTCCATACGAGGGGCGCTTTGGCTTCAGCCGGGTGATCCGAGCAGGCGGTCTCGTGCTCGTCGGCGGCACCACTTCGATCGATGAGAACGGCGTCGTGCTAGGCGACACACCATACGAGCAGACGATTCTGATCCTCCGCAAGCTCGAGCACGAGCTGGCGCGGGCGGGTGCATCGCCGTCGGAGGTGATCTCAAATCGCATCTACGTGACCGACATCTCGCGCGCGGAGGAGGTAGGTCGTGCCCACGGCGAGTTCTTCTCCGATTTGCGACCGTGCATGACGATGGTCGAAGTCTCGGCCCTGATCGATCCGCGCATGTTGGTGGAGATCGAGTCCGTGGCAGCAATGGAATGAGGGGGGGCGCGTTTCCGGGACGCGCCGCGGACCGGGCCGGGTGGCCACGGGCGCTGAGAGGTAGGTCGGTCCGGCACGGGGGACGCGCCTGCGTGGGAGAAGGCGGGGGAGGCCGGTTCCGCTGGGCCAGTGATTAGGGGGCGTCAGTGAGCGTGACGCGGGCGCGGCCGGCGGTCCGGTCGGCCCACCCGGAAAACGTCCCACTCAAGCCCCCTGAAAAATCGAGTGGGATGTTCACCGTGCACTTCACGTTCAACG